>NZ_CBDDHE010000003.1:0-1005539 GCF_965228185.1 Pacificispira sp.
GAATCTGGGCGCGAACGGGGCCTTCGTCGACGAGGACGATCTGACCCTGGCGCAGGGCGACAACGATGTCGGGACCGACGGGACGGGTGCGTCCGAAGTGTCGGGTCCGATCACGCTGGATGTCGGCAATGCGGGCTTCGGGTCGCTGACGATCGACGCGGCGCCGTCGCTGACGGCGATGGGTCTGACCTCGAACGGTCACGCGATCAGCTATGCGACGAACGGCACGACGGTTACCGCGACGGCAAACGGCGAGACGGTATTCACCGCGACGCTGACTGGCGACGCGACGAACGGCTTTGGCTGGACCTTCGATCTGTTGGGTAATCTCGATCACCCGGCGGGTTCGGGCGAGAACGTCATCAACGATCTGGAATTCACGGTCACGCTGACCGATGGCGACGGTGAAACCGCAACGGGTTCGTTCACGGTCGATGTCGTGGACGATGTCCCGGCGGTGACGAACAACCAGGCGGTCGTGGGCACGGCCGTCACCGGTTCTGTCGACGAAGACGATCTGGCGGACGGGACGGACGACACGAAGGAAAGCCTGTCGACGGGCGGCGATCTGGGGCTGGCCGGCGGCCGCGACCTGGTGACCATCGACTATGGCGCGGACGGTCCTGCTGCGGGTGCGCCTGCGGCTCTGGGCTATGGCGACATGGACTGGACGGTTTCGGGCCCGGCGGGTCTGACCAGCCAGGGCGATGCGGTGACCTACAGCTATGATGCGGGCACGGACACGCTGACGGCGGAAGCCGGCGGTCGCGAAGTGTTCACGGTCGAGCTGAACGCCGACGGTTCCTACACCTTCACCCTGAAAGACAGCATCGATCACACCGATGCGAACGGTCAGAACGTCGAAGGTCTGGCCTTCGCGGTCGAAGGCGTGCCGAGCCAGGCGGCCATCGATGCGGTGAAAGACTTCGATCAGGACGCCGCCGACGCGCTGTCGGGTCAGACGATCACGCAGAGCTTCGGCGTCGACGTGACGGACGATGTTCCGGAAGCGATGGCGAACCAGTCCGCGGTCGGTACGGCCGTGACGGGTTCTGTCGACGAAGACGATCTGGCGGACGGCACGGACGATACGAAGGAAAGCCTGTCGACGGGCGGCGATCTGGGTCTGGCCGGTGGCCGGGATCTGGTGACCATCGACTATGGCGCGGATGGTCCTGCTGCGGGTGCGCCTGCGGCTCTGGGCTATGGCGACATGGACTGGACGGTGACGGGCCCGGCGGGTCTGACCAGCCAGGGCGATGCGGTGACCTACAGCTATGATGCGGGCACCGACACGCTGACGGCGGAAGCCGGCGGTCGCGAAGTGTTCACGGTCGAGCTGAATGCCGACGGTTCCTATACCTTCACCCTGAAGGACAGCATCGATCACACCGATGCGAACGGTCAGAACGTCGAAGGTCTGGCCTTCTCGGTCGAAGGCGTGCCGAGCCAGGCGGCTATCGATGCGGTGAAGGACTTCGATCAGGACGCCGCCGACGCGCTGGCCAACCAGACGATCACGCAGAGCTTCGGCGTTGATGTGACCGACGATGTTCCGGAAGCGATGGCGAACCAGTCCGCGGTCGGAACGGCCGTCACCGGTTCTGTCGATGAGGACGATCTGGCGGACGGGACGGACGATACGAAGGAAAGCCTGTCGACGGGCGGCGATCTGGGTCTGGCCGGCGGCCGCGACCTGGTGACCATCGACTACGGCGCGGATGGTCCTGCGGCGGGTGCGCCTGCGGCTCTGGGCTATGGCGACATGGACTGGACGGTGACGGGCCCGGCGGGTCTGACCAGCCAGGGCGACGCGGTGACCTACAGCTATGATGCGGGCACGGACACGCTGACGGCGGAAGCCGGTGGGCGTGAAGTGTTCACGGTCGAACTGAACGCCGACGGCAGTTACACCTTCACGCTGAAGGACAGCATCGATCATACCGATGCGAACGGTCAGAACGTCGAAGGTCTGGCCTTCGCGGTCGAAGGCGTGCCGAGCCAGGCGGCCATCGATGCGGTGAAAGACTTCGATCAGGACGCCGCTGACGCGCTGTCGGGTCAGACGATCACGCAGAGCTTCGGCGTCGACGTGACGGACGATGTGCCGGAGGCCGTCGTGGACGTTTCGGGCGTTCAAGGGGCGGAGTCTGTCTCGCTGGACGAGGACGACCTGGCCGACGGGACGGACGACACCAAGGAAAGCCTGTCGGCGACGGGCAATCTGGGCTTCGGCACGGGCGATCTGATCAGCATCGATTACGGCGCGGACGGGCCGGCCAATGCCAACGCCCCGACCAGCCTGACGGCGGCGGATCTGGAATTCAGCTTCGACGCCAGCACGCTGCCGACCGGTCTGACCAGCAATGGCGACGCGATTACCTTCTCGCAAGCCAATGGCGTGCTGACGGCGACGGCGGATGCGGGCGGCGCGAATGCGCGTCCGGTCTTCACCGTTTCGATCAACGCGGCGACAGGCGAATACACCTTCACGCTGCAGGACAATATCGATCACCAGACCGCCAACGGTCAGAATATCGAAGCCCTGACTTTCGACATCGTGGGCGTGCCCAGCGCGGCGGCCCTGGCCGGAAAGGATTTCGATCAGGATGCGATCGACGGATTGGCCGGCGCGAAGCTGACGCAGAGCTTCGGTGTCTCGATCGTCGACGACGTTCCTGTAGCGGCGGATGACGATGGCGGCAGCACGAAGGCGGGCGGTGCGGATCTGACGGGGAACGTTCTGACGAACGATCTGTCGGGCGCGGATACCGACGGTACGCTGACGGTGACGGGCTTCACCTATACGCCGGCTGGCGGCGGGGCGCCGGTTGCCGGGACTTTCGGCACGCCGGTCGACACGCAATACGGCAAGCTGACGCTGAACCAGGACGGCAGCTATACGTTCGAACCGAACGATGTGGTGAATTTCAACGGGGCCAATTCGGTCACGGAAGGGATCACCTACACGATCACCGACACGGATGGCGACACCGATACGGCGGTTCTGGACCTGACGGTGACCAAGGGTCCGTCGATCACGGTCTACCCGCCGGATCCGGGCGATCCGAATCTGGGCGCGAACGGGGCCTTCGTCGACGAGGACGATCTGACCCTGGCGCAGGGCGACAACGATGTCGGGACCGACGGGACGGGTGCGTCCGAAGTGTCGGGTCCGATCACGCTGGATGTCGGCAATGCGGGCTTCGGGTCGCTGACGATCGACGCGGCGCCGTCGCTGACGGCGATGGGTCTGACCTCGAACGGTCACCCGATCAGCTATGCGACGAACGGGACGACGGTCACCGCGACGGCAAACGGCGAGACGGTATTCACCGCGACGCTGACCGGCGACGCGACGAACGGCTTTGGCTGGACCTTCGATCTGGTGGGCAATCTGGATCACCCGGCGGGTTCGGGCGAGAACGTCATCAACGATCTGGAATTCACGGTCACGCTGACCGATGGCGACGGTGAAACCGCAACGGGTTCGTTCACGGTCGATGTCGTGGACGATGTCCCGGCGGTGACGAACAACCAGGCGGTCGTGGGCACGGCCGTCACCGGTTCTGTCGATGAGGACGATCTGGCGGACGGGACGGACGACACGAAGGAAAGCCTGTCGACGGGCGGGGATCTGGGTCTGGCCGGTGGCCGGGATCTGGTGACCATCGACTACGGCGCGGATGGCGCGGCGGCGGGTGCTCCTGCGGCTCTGGGTTACGCGGACATGGACTGGACGGTAACGGGCCCGGCGGGTCTGACCAGCCAGGGCGATGCGGTGACCTACAGCTACGATGCGGGCACCGACACGCTGACGGCGGAAGCCGGCGGTCGTGAAGTGTTCACGGTCGAGCTCAACGCGGACGGTTCCTACACCTTCACGCTGAAGGACAGCATCGATCACACCGATGCGAATGGTCAGAACGTCGAAGGTCTGGCCTTCGCGGTCGAGGGCGTGCCGAGCCAGGCGGCCATTGATGCGGTGAAAGACTTCGATCAGGACGCGGCTGACGCGCTGTCGGGTCAGACGATCACGCAGAGCTTCGGCGTCGACGTGACGGACGATGTTCCGGAAGCGATGGCGAACCAGTCTGCGGTCGGAACGGCTGTCACCGGATCGGTCGACGAAGACGATCTGGCGGATGGCACGGACGATACGAAGGAAAGCCTGTCGACGGGTGGCGATCTGGGTCTGGCCGGTGGCCGGGACCTGGTGACCATCGACTACGGCGCGGATGGTCCTGCGGCCGGGGCTCCGGCCTCGCTGGGTTACGCGGACATGGACTGGACGGTAACGGGCCCGGCGGGTCTGACCAGCCAGGGCGATGCGGTGACCTACAGCTATGATGCGGGCACGGACACGCTGACGGCGGAAGCCGGCGGTCGCGAAGTGTTCACGGTCGAACTCAACGCCGACGGTTCCTATACCTTCACGCTGAAGGACAGCATCGATCATACCGATGCGAACGGTCAGAACGTCGAAGGTCTGGCCTTCGCGGTCGAGGGCGTGCCGAGCCAGGCGGCCATCGACGCGGTCAAAGACTTCGATCAGGACGCCGCCGACGCGCTGTCGGGTCAGACGATCACGCAGAGCTTCGGCGTCGACGTGACGGACGATGTGCCGGAAGCGATGGCGAACCAGTCCGCGGTCGGAACGGCTGTCACCGGATCGGTCGACGAAGACGATCTGGCGGACGGGACGGACGATACGAAGGAAAGCCTGTCGACGGGCGGCGATCTGGGTCTGGCCGGTGGCCGGGATCTGGTGACCATCGACTACGGCGCGGATGGCGCGGCGGCGGGTGCTCCTGCGGCTCTGGGTTACGCGGACATGGACTGGACGGTAACGGGCCCGGCGGGTCTGACCAGCCAGGGCGATGCGGTGACCTACAGCTACGATGCGGGCACCGACACGCTGACGGCGGAAGCCGGCGGTCGTGAAGTGTTCACGGTCGAGCTCAACGCGGACGGTTCCTACACCTTCACGCTGAAGGACAGCATCGATCACACCGATGCGAATGGTCAGAACGTCGAAGGTCTGGCCTTCGCGGTCGAGGGCGTGCCGAGCCAGGCGGCCATTGATGCGGTGAAAGACTTCGATCAGGACGCGGCTGACGCGCTGTCGGGTCAGACGATCACGCAGAGCTTCGGCGTCGACGTGACGGACGATGTTCCGGAAGCGATGGCGAACCAGTCTGCGGTCGGAACGGCTGTCACCGGATCGGTCGACGAAGACGATCTGGCGGATGGCACGGACGATACGAAGGAAAGCCTGTCGACGGGTGGCGATCTGGGTCTGGCCGGTGGCCGGGATCTGGTGACCATCGACTATGGCGCGGACGGCGCGGCAGCCGGGGCTCCTGCGGCTCTGGGTTATGGCGACATGGACTGGACGGTTTCGGGCCCGGCGGGTCTGACCAGCCAAGGCGATGCTGTGACCTACAGCTATGATGCGGGCACCGACACGCTGACGGCGGAAGCCGGCGGTCGCGAAGTGTTCACGGTCGAACTGAATGCCGATGGTTCCTATACCTTCACCCTGAAAGACAGCATCGATCACACCGATGCGAACGGTCAGAACGTCGAAGGTCTGGCCTTCGCGGTCGAAGGCGTGCCGAGCCAGGCGGCCATCGACGCGGTCAAAGACTTCGATCAGGACGCCGCCGACGCGCTGTCGGGTCAGACGATCACGCAGAGCTTCGGCGTCGACGTGACGGACGATGTGCCGGAAGCGATGGCGAACCAGTCCGCGGTCGGAACGGCTGTCACCGGATCGGTCGACGAAGACGATCTGGCGGACGGGACGGACGACACGAAGGAAAGCCTGTCGACGGGCGGCGATCTGGGTCTGGCCGGTGGCCGGGATCTGGTGACCATCGACTACGGCGCGGATGGCGCGGCGGCGGGTGCTCCTGCGGCTCTGGGTTACGCGGACATGGACTGGACGGTAACGGGCCCGGCGGGTCTGACCAGCCAGGGCGATGCGGTGACCTACAGCTACGATGCGGGCACGGACACGCTGACGGCGGAAGCCGGCGGTCGTGAAGTGTTCACGGTCGAGCTCAACGCGGACGGTTCCTACACCTTCACGCTGAAGGACAGCATCGATCACACCGATGCGAATGGTCAGAACGTCGAAGGTCTGGCCTTCGCGGTCGAGGGCGTGCCGAGCCAGGCGGCCATTGATGCGGTGAAAGACTTCGATCAGGACGCGGCTGACGCGCTGTCGGGTCAGACGATCACGCAGAGCTTCGGCGTCGACGTGACGGACGATGTTCCGGAAGCGATGGCGAACCAGTCTGCGGTCGGAACGGCTGTCACCGGATCGGTCGACGAAGACGATCTGGCGGATGGCACGGACGATACGAAGGAAAGCCTGTCGACGGGTGGCGATCTGGGTCTGGCCGGTGGCCGGGACCTGGTGACCATCGACTACGGCGCGGATGGTCCTGCGGCCGGGGCTCCGGCCTCGCTGGGTTACGCGGACATGGACTGGACGGTAACGGGCCCGGCGGGTCTGACCAGCCAGGGCGATGCGGTGACCTACAGCTATGATGCGGGCACGGACACGCTGACGGCGGAAGCCGGCGGTCGCGAAGTGTTCACGGTCGAGCTGAATGCCGATGGTTCCTATACCTTCACCCTGAAAGACAGCATCGATCACACCGATGCGAACGGTCAGAACGTCGAAGGTCTGGCCTTCGCGGTCGAGGGCGTGCCGAGCCAGGCGGCCATCGACGCGGTCAAAGACTTCGATCAGGACGCCGCCGACGCGCTGTCGGGTCAGACGATCACGCAGAGCTTCGGCGTCGACGTGACGGACGATGTGCCGGAAGCGATGGCGAACCAGTCCGCGGTCGGAACGGCTGTCACCGGATCGGTCGACGAAGACGATCTGGCGGACGGGACGGACGATACGAAGGAAAGTCTGTCGACGGGCGGCGATCTGGGTCTGGCCGGTGGCCGCGATCTGGTGACCATCGACTACGGCGCGGATGGCGCGGCCGCGGGTGCGCCTGCGGCTCTGGGCTATGGCGACATGGACTGGACGGTAACGGGCCCGGCGGGTCTGACCAGCCAGGGCGATGCGGTGACCTACAGCTACGATGCGGGCACGGACACGCTGACGGCGGAAGCCGGCGGTCGCGAAGTGTTCACGGTCGAGCTGAATGCCGACGGTTCCTATACCTTCACGCTGAAGGACAGCATCGATCACACCGATGCGAACGGTCAGAACGTCGAAGGTCTGGCCTTCGCGGTCGAAGGCGTGCCGAGCCAGGCGGCCATCGATGCGGTCAAAGACTTCGATCAGGATGCCGCCGACGCGCTGGCCAACCAGACGATCACGCAGAGCTTCGGCGTCGACGTGACGGACGATGTTCCGGTGGCGACCTTCCTGCAGAACGCGGTCGGCACGGCCGATACCGCGGCGGTCGATGAAGACGATCTGAACGGTGGAAACGACCTCATTTCCGGCAAGGACAGCCTGACGGTCGATGTCGCGGATGGCGACGGCAACGATCTGGTGAGCTCCGGCAATCTGGGTCTGGCCGGACGCGATCTGGTTTCCATCGATTATGGTGCGGATGGGCCCGCCAATGGCGCGCCGACCGCCCTGCAATACGATGATTTCGATTTCGCGATCAGCGTCACCAGCCCGGCCCAGCTGACCAGCCAGGGCGACGCGGTGTCGACCAGCCAGACCGGCAATGTCATGACCGGTACGGCGGGCGGCCGCGATGTCTTCACGGTCACGCTGAACGGCGACGGATCCTTCACCTTCGAATTGCTGGACACGCTGGACCATCCGGCCGGCCAGGGTCAGAACACCCTGAACCTGCAATTCGGTCTGACCGGGACGGTCAAGGATTCCGTTCTGGACGCGATGGATTTCGATAAGGACACCATCGAGGGCTTGGATGCGGCGACGATCACGCAGAGCTTCGGCGTCGACGTGACCGACGATATCCCGGTGGCCAAGAACGACGCGACGGTCTTCGCGACCGAGGGCGGTTCGACGGTTGCCGGCAACGTCCTTGCCAATGACAGCTTCGGCGCGGACAGCGACGGGGCGAGCCTGACGGCCTTCCGCTACACCAATGCCAATGGCGAACTGGCGACGGCGCCGGCCGGCGATACGGTGACGACCCAGTATGGCCAACTGACCGTCAATAGCGACGGCACGTGGAGCTATACGCCGAATAACGAGGCCGATCATGCTCCGACCGGCACGGCCCTGTCGGATGGGTTCACCTATACGATCACGGATGGCGACGGCGATACCGCATCGGCGGAACAGCCGATCAAGGTGCGTGACGACAAGCCGACGATCACCGTCAACCCGCCGCCTCCCGGCGACCCCAATTTGGGCACGGACGGCGCGTTTGTGGACGAGGACGACCTGTCCCCGGCCCAAGGCGACGGCGAAACCGGGACGGACGGCGCGGGCAGCAGCGCGGTGTCCGGCACGCTGACCATCGACGGTGGCCAGGATGGCGTCTCGGCGGTCGAACTGTCGGTCCCCACCGAGCTTACCGCCATGAATCTGTCTTCCGGCGGCGTCGGCCTGGTCTACTCGACCGCGCCGGGCGGTCAGTCCATCACCGCGACGGCCGGTGTCGGCGGCGCGGTGGTCTTCACCATGACGCTGACCGGCAACGCGACGGATGGCTATGGCTGGACCTTCGATCTGGTGGACAACCTGGATCATTCGGCGGGTGCTGGCGAGAATCTGATCTCCGACATCCCGTTCACCGTGACGGTTACCGACGGTGACGGGTCGACGGCGTCCGGCACGATCGAGATCGATGTCATCGACGACGTGCCGGAAGCGCGCGACGACGGTGTCTACCGCGTCCAGCAGGCCGGCGGCACGACTAGCAATGTGGTCGAAGGCAACCTGCTAACCGACAACGACACGGTCGGCGCCGACAGCGAAGGCGCCTCCATCGTCGAAATCTCCTATACCGACGAGAACGGTGCGACGCAGACGGCGACGGTCGATGCGACCAACGGTGTCACTGTCGACACCCAGCACGGGATGCTGACCGTCAATGCAGACGGTACCTGGAGCTACACCGCCGACGGCGATGTTCAGAATGTCGGCGGCCAGGATGTGCGCGACGACTTCACCTACACGCTGCAGGACGGCGACGGCGATCAGGACACCGCGAATGTTGCGGTGGCGATCGGCGACGACGGTCCGGAAATCTACTTCCCGCCGCCGAGCGGTTCGGGCGAGCCGACGGCAACGGGTGGCGGCCTGGTCGACGAAGACGATCTGAATCAGCCCGGCGATCTGGTCGACGGGTCGGATCAGAGCGATCCGTCCCTGGTCACGCGTCCGGTCGCGGTGGACTTCGGCGAGGACGGCCCTGCGGCGACCGATCCGCTGGTGCTGCAGGATCCGAACGCGCCGGGCGACCCGACGGGTCTGATCGCGAAAGGCCTGACCTCTGGCGGCCAGGCGCTGACCTATTCGCTGACCGGGAACACGATCACGGCGACGGCGAACGGCGAGACCATCTTCACGATGTCGCTGAACGGCAATCCGACAGACGGGTTCAGCTATACCTTTGATCTGGTGGGCAATCTGGATCACCCGGCGGGTGACGGCGAGAACTTGATCGAGGATATCCCGTTCGGTCTGATCGCGACCGACGGCGACGGCTCGACGTCAACGGGTCTGATCGAAATCGACGTCCGCGACGATGTGCCGGATGCGAAGGACGATGGCGAATACCGTCTGGAACAGGCGGGCGACAGCACCGGCAACACGGTGACCGGCAACCTGCTGATCGACAATGACACGCAGGGTGCGGATGGCGCGACGATCACCGCGATCACCTATACGGACGAAAGCGGCAATGCCGCGACCGCCGTGGTCGATCCGGTCAACGGTGTCACCGTCGATACGCAGTACGGTACGCTGACCGTCGATGCCGGCGGCGCCTGGACCTATACCGCCGACACCGACATCGTGAATGTCAGCGGTCAGGATGTCGAAGACGACTTCAACTACACGTTGACCGATGGCGACGGGGATTCCGACACTGCCACCGTTCATCTGGTGGTCGGCGACGACGGTCCGGAAATCTACTTCCCGCCGCCGAGCGGTTCGGGCGAGCCGACGGCAACGGGCGGCGGCCTGGTCGACGAAGACGATCTGAACCAGCCCGGCGATCTGGTCGACGGGTCGGATCAGAGCGATCCGTCCCTGGTCACGCGTCCGGTCGCGGTGGACTTCGGCGAAGACGGTCCTGCGGCGACCGATCCGCTGGTGCTGCAGGATCCGAACGCACCGGGCGACCCGACGGGTCTGATCGCGAAGGGCCTGACCTCTGGCGGCCAGGCGCTGACCTATTCGCTGGCTGGCAACACGATTACCGCCACGGCGAACGGCGAGACCATCTTCACGATGTCGCTGAACGGCAATCCGACGGACGGGTTCAGCTATACCTTTGATCTGGTGGGCAATCTGGATCACCCGGCGGGTGACGGCGAGAACCTGATCGAGGATATCCCGTTCGGTCTGATCGCGACCGATGGCGACGGCTCGACCACGACGGGTGTCATCGAAATCGACGTCCGCGACGATGTCCCGGATGCGAAGGACGATGGCGAATACCGCCTGGAGCAGGCGGGTGAGACGACGGGCAATTCCGTTACCGGCAACCTTCTGATCGACAACGATACGCAGGGTGCGGATGGCGCGACGATCACCGCGATCACCTATACGGATGAAAGCGGCAATGCCGCGACCGCCGTGGTCGATCCGGTCAACGGTGTCACCGTCGATACGCTGCACGGGTCGCTGACCGTCGGTGCAGACGGCGCGTGGACCTATACGGCCGATCTCGACGTCGTGAATGTCGGCGGCCAGGATGTCTCGGACGACTTCAACTACACGTTGACCGACGGCGACGGCGACAGCGACACGGCGACGGTTAATATCGTCATCGGCGATGACGGTCCGGAAATCTACTTCCCGCCGCCGAGCGGCTCGGGCGAGCCGACCGCAACGGGCGGCGGCCTGGTCGACGAGGACGATCTGGCCACCCCGACGGATTCCGTCGATGGGTCTGATCAAAGCGACGCGTCCCTGGTGACGCGTCCGGTCGCGGTCGATTTCGGCAATGACGGCCCGGCGGCCAGCGATGCGCTGCTGTTCGAAGATCCGAACACGGCGGGCGATCCGTCCGGTCTGATCGGCAAAAACCTGACCTCCGGCGGCCAGGCGCTCAGCTATACGCTGGATGCGTCGGGCACGGTGATCACGGCGTCTGCGGGCGGCGAGACCGTCTTCACGATGGCGCTGAACGGCAATCCGACGGACGGCTACACCTATACCTTCGATCTGGTCGGGCAGCTCGACCATGCGGCCGGGCTGGGTGAGAACCTGATCGAGGACATTCCCTTCGCTCTGGTCGCGACCGACGGTGACGGCTCGACGGCGCGCGGCGTGATCGAAATCGACGTCCGGGACGACGTGCCGGAAGCCAAGGACGACGACAGCGTCAAGGCGGAAGAAGGCGGCGACCCGATCAGCGGCAACGTCCTGACCAACGACATCGCCGGGGCGGACGGCATCACGCTGACCAGCTTCACCTACAACGACGTCAACGGCGACCCGCAGGTGGCCAATGCCGGCGATACCGTCTCGACCCAATACGGGACGCTGACGGTCAATTCGGACGGTTCCTGGACCTATCAGGCCAATGAGGACGTGCCGAATAACGTCGAAAACGACGTCATCGACCCGTTCACCTACACGATCGTCGATGGCGACGGCGACACCGATACCGCGACCCAGCGGATCGAGATCGGCGAAGACGTCCCGACCATCACCTTCAAGGAGCCTGGCCAGCCGGACGCGCCGACCGGCAATCGCTCGGTCGACGAGGACGATCTGGGCACCCAGCCGGGCGATGTCGACAGTGGCACCGACCAGACCGGCGTGTCTTCGGTAAGCCAGGACATCAATGTCGATTTCGGCGAAGACGGCGCAGCGGCGACCGATCCGATCGTCCTGAGCATCCCGCAGGAATTGGTGGATATGGGCCTGACCTCCGACGGTCAGACGGTCACCTATACCCTGTCGTCCGACGGCATGACGATCACCGCGTCGAATGGCACGGATACGGTCTTCACGCTCAGCCTGAACGGCAATCCGACCGACGGCTACAGCTATACCTTTGATCTGACCGGCAATCTCGACCACCCGGCGGGTGCGGGCGAGAATGTCATCGAGGATCTGCCCTTCGACGTCGTCGTCACCGACGGCAACGGCTCCGAAGCGGTCGGCCGCATCAATATCGATGTCGTCGATGATGTTCCGGAACTGGTGCAGGTTTCCGGCCCGATCGCGGCACAGTCCGTGACCGTGGACGAGGACGACACCGCCGACGGTACGGACGGCAGCGAGTCGACCTCCGCCACCGGTGCGCTGGGTCTCAGCGGCATTGCCTTCTCGGCGGCGCTCGGCGCCGATGCCGACGGGGCACAGGCCTCGGGCAGCGGGGTCACCTACGATCCGGCGGATCTGACCATCACCGGCCCGGCGGGGCTGACCTCCAACGGCGAAGCGATCACCTACAGCCAGACCGGCAATGTGCTGACCGGCTCGGCCAATGGCGAGACGATCTTCACCGTCACGCTGAATTCGGACGATACCTATACGTTCAACCTGCAGGGCAGCATCGACCATGCGGCCGGTAGCGGCGAGAACACCATCGCCCTGAATTTCGGCGTCTCCGGGACCGTCACCTCCAACCAGTCCGTGACGGACGGGGATGGTGACACGGTTTCGGCCGGCGATGTCCAGATCAGCCACGGCTTCCAGGTGAATGTCGTTGACGACGTGCCGGAAGCGATGGCGAACCAGGGTGCGGTCGGCACGGCTGTCACCGGGTCCGTCGACGAAGACGATTTGGCGGACGGTACGGACGATACGAAGGAAAGCCTGTCGACGGGTGGCGATCTGGGTCTGGCCGGCGGCCGGGATCTGGTGACCATCGACTATGGCGCGGATGGTCCTGCTGCGGGTGCGCCTGCGGCTCTGGGCTATGGCGACATGGACTGGACGGTGACGGGCCCGGCGGGTCTGACCAGCCAGGGCGATGCGGTGACCTACAGCTATGATGCGGGCACGGACACGCTGACGGCGGAAGCCGGTGGTCGTGAAGTGTTCACGGTCGAGCTGAATGCCGACGGTTCCTATACCTTCACGCTGAAGGACAGCATCGATCATACCGATGCGAACGGTCAGAACGTCGAAGGTCTGGCCTTCGCGGTCGAAGGCGTGCCGAGCCAGGCGGCCATCGACGCGGTCAAAGACTTCGATCAGGATGCGGCTGACGCGCTGTCGGGTCAGACGATCACGCAGAGCTTCGGCGTCGACGTGACGGACGATGTTCCGGAAGCGATGGCGAACCAGTCTGCGGTCGGTACGGCCGTGACGGGTTCTGTCGATGAAGACGATCTGGCGGACGGGACGGACGACACGAAGGAAAGCCTGTCGACGGGCGGCGATCTGGGTTTGGCCGGTGGCCGCGACCTGGTGACCATCGACTACGGCGCGGATGGCGCGGCCGCGGGTGCGCCTGCGGCTCTGGGCTATGGCGACATGGACTGGACGGTAACGGGCCCGGCGGGTCTGACCAGCCAGGGCGATGCGGTGACCTACAGCTATGATGCGGGCACGGACACGCTGACGGCGGAAGCCGGCGGTCGCGAAGTGTTCACGGTCGAGCTGAATGCCGATGGTTCCTATACCTTCACCCTGAAAGACAGCATCGATCACACCGATGCGAACGGTCAGAACGTCGAAGGTCTGGCCTTCGCGGTCGAGGGCGTGCCGAGCCAGGCGGCCATCGACGCGGTCAAAGACTTCGATCAGGACGCCGCCGACGCGCTGTCGGGTCAGACGATCACGCAGAGCTTCGGCGTCGACGTGACGGACGATGTGCCGGAAGCGATGGCGAACCAGTCCGCGGTCGGAACGGCTGTCACCGGATCGGTCGACGAAGACGATCTGGCGGACGGGACGGACGATACGAAGGAAAGCCTGTCGACGGGCGGCGATCTGGGTCTGGCCGGTGGCCGGGATCTGGTGACCATCGACTATGGTGCGGACGGCGCGGCAGCCGGGGCTCCTGCGGCTCTGGGCTACGCGGACATGGACTGGACGGTGACGGGCCCGGCGGGTCTGACCAGCCAGGGCGATGCTGTGACCTACAGCTATGATGCTGGCACCGACACGCTGACGGCGGAAGCCGGCGGTCGCGAAGTGTTCACGGTCGAACTGAACGCCGACGGTTCCTATACCTTCACGCTGAAGGACAGCATCGATCACACCGATGCGAACGGTCAGAACGTCGAAGGTCTGGCCTTCGCGGTCGAAGGCGTGCCGAGCCAGGCGGCCATCGACGCGGTCAAAGACTTCGATCAGGACGCCGCCGACGCGCTGTCGGGTCAGACGATCACGCAGAGCTTCGGCGTCGACGTGACGGACGATGTTCCGGAGGCCGTCGTGGACGTTTCGGGCGTTCAAGGGGCGGAGTCTGTCTCGCTGGACGAGGACGACTTGGCCGACGGGACGGACGACACCAAGGAAAGCCTGTCGGCGACAGGCAATCTGGGCTTCGGCACGGGCGACCTCATCAGCATCGATTACGGCGCGGACGGGCCGGCGGACGCCAACGCCCCGACCGGTCTGACGGCGGCGGATCTGGAATTCACCTTCGTCAACCTGCCGACCGGTCTGACCAGCAATGGCGACGCGATTACCTTCTCGCAAGCCAATGGCGTGCTGACGGCGACGGCGGATGCGGGCGGCACGAATGCGCGTCCGGTCTTCACCGTGTCGATCGACGCGGCGACGGGCGAATACACCTTCACGCTGCAGGATGCGCTGGATCACCAGGATGCGAACGGTCAGAACATCGAGGGCCTGACCTTCAACATCGAAGGCCGTCCGAGTGCGGCGGCGCTGGCCGAGAAGGACTTCGATCAGGATGCGATCGACGGTCTGGTGGATGCGGTTGTGCCGCAGAGCTTCGGCGTCGAAATTGTCGACGACGTGCCGGTGGCGACGGTCAACGAGCTGACGACCGGCGGACCGACCATCCTGACCGGACGGATCGACACCGAAACCTACGACGATCCGAATACCGGCTTCACCGTCTCGGCGCGTCAGATCGACGGCAACGGCAATCTGACGACCCTGTCGGCGAACAATGTGTCGGTCGGCAATTCGACCGGCGGGCCCGGCCTGGGTGTCAAGGCGACCCCGGAATCCGGCGTCGCGGGTCAGCTTGGCTACGACCCGACCGAGGCGGTTTCCGAGCAGTTGGTGGTCGACTTCGACTACGACGTCACCGGTGTCACCTTCACGGTCGCCAACCTCTACAACAACGAATTCCGTCAAGGCGAAGGCGTCGAACAGGGCCATTGGGCGGCCTATAAGGACGGTCAGCTGGTCGCGGAGGGCGATTTCACCGCCAATATCGGTAACAACCAGGGCAGCTATGAGATCAGCCTGCCGCAAGGTGTGACGATCGATCAGCTGGTCTTCACTGCGACCCCGTATGCCCAGGGCATTCCGGATGCGGAAGACGGTCAGACGACGACCCAGGACAGCTCCGACTACTGGATCACCGGGATCGACTTCAGCTATATCGACCCGAACGGTACCGGCACGGGCGGTTCCGAAGTCACCGGCCAGACGGTCGTGGTGGACGAGGACGATCTGTCCGACGGTTCCGACACGGACAAGGAAAGCCTGTCGGCGATCGGCGATCTGAACCTCGCCGGCGAGGACCTGATCACCATCGATTACGGCGCGGACGGCCCGGCTCCGGGCGCCCCGACGGCGCTGCAATACGGCGATCTGGACTTCAGCTTCGACATGGCGAGCCTGCCGACCGACCTGACCGCCGCCGGCGACGCCGTCACCTTCACGCAAGAGAACGGCGTGCTGACGGCGACGGCCGATGCGGGCGGGGCCAATGAGCGCCCGGTCTTCACCGTGACCCTGAACCCGGATGCGACCTATACGTTCCAACTGGTGGATCAGCTGGATCACCCGCAGTTCACGGCGGAAGACGTCCTGACCTTCGACTTCTCGATCCTCGGCGTGCCGAAGGACGGTATCGGCGGTACAGACTTCGACCTCGATCCGGCCGCGTTGGACGGTCTGGTCTTCGAACATGGCTTCTCGGTCCAGGTGGTCGACGACGTGCCGACCGCGGTCGACGACAATGCCGGCCCGGTCGAAGAGGGCCAATCGGTCAGCGGCAACCTGATCGATCCGAACGACATTCCGGGTGCGGACGGCGCGACGGTTACCGACATCGCCTATACCGACGTCAACGGCAATCCGGCGACGGCGACGGTCGATCCGGTCAACGGCGTCACGGTTACGACGCCGACCGGCAGCCTGACGGTCCAGGCCGACGGCAGCTATACCTTCACGACGGCCGAAGACGCGGTCACCGGCTCCGAGGCGGTGACGGAGAGCTTCACCTACACCCTGACCGACGGCGACGGCGATCAGGATACGGCGGTCCTGACGGTCACCATCACCGACGATGACGAGCCGACGATCGAAATCTCCTATCCCGGCGCCAATGCGGACAGCGCGGTGGTCGACGAGGACGATCTGGGTAGCGAAACCGGCGACCTGGTCGACGGTTCCGACCAGAGCCAGGGTTCGTCCGTCAGCGGCGGTCTGAACATCGATACCGGCGATGACGGCTTCGGCTCCATCGCCCTGACGGTGCCGCAGGAACTGCAGGCCATGGGCCTGACCTCCGGCGGTTCGGCGGTGACCTATACCCTGTCCGGCGACGGGCAGACGATCACCGCAACGGCGGACGGTGAAGACGTCTTCACGCTGTCCCTGACCGGCAATCCGACCGACGGTTTCGGCTGGACCTTCGATCTGACGGGTCAGCTGGATCATCCGGCGGGCGCGGGCGAAAATATCATCGCCGGCATCCCGTTCGGTGTGACGGTGACCGATGCCGACGGCGACGCCGCCAGTGCCACGATCCTGGTCGATGTCGTCGACGACGTCCCGGTTGCCAATGACGACGCCACGCTGACGCTCAAGGAAGGCGGGGAATCCGTCACCGGCAACGTCATGGCGAATGATGTCGAAGGCGCCGACGGCGCGGTCGTCACCTCTTTCACCTACACGGCGGAGGACGGCTCGACGCAGACCGGTTCGGTCGGTGTCCAGGTCGACACGCAATACGGCACGCTGACGGTCAATGCCGACGGCTCCTTCACCTATACCTCCGACGAGAACGAGGCTCATACCGACGGCCAGCCGCTGACGGAAGGCTTCACCTACACGATCACCGACAATGACGGCGACAGCTCGTCGGCGGTCCAGGCCTTCACGATCAAGGACACGGGTCCGACGATCGACCCGCCGACGCCGACGCCGCCGAACCCGCCGGAACCGCCGCCCCCGGGCGAGCCGCCGGTTGGTGAGGAAGATCCGGACCATCCGGAACTGGGCATCAATGCGGGCCGCGTGAACGAGGACGATCTGGCCGATGGGTCGGATGCGGACAAGGAAAGCACGACGGTCACGGGCGAGCTGAACATCGACTATGGCAATGACGGCCCCGGCGGTGTTGCGTTCACGGGCGAGGGCGACCTACCGGCGCTGACGTCGAACGGCGTTCCGATCACCTATTCGAATGATGGCGGCACGATCACCGGTACGGCCGGCGGCACGACCATCTTCACGATGACGCTGACGGGCGGCGGCACGGGCTATGCGTTCGAGCTGGTCGGCCAGATCGATCATCCGGAAGGCCAGGGCGCGAACGAGGTCGACCTGCCGTTCACGGTGACGGTGACCGACAGTGACGGTTCGACGGCGTCCAGCACGTTCCACATCTCTGTCGTGGACGATGTCCCGACGGCGGTGGACGACGCGACCAAGACGCTGGAAGAAGGCGGGGAATCCGTCACCGGCAACGTCATGGACAACGATATCCGCGGTGCGGACGATCCGGTGACGGTGACGGAGATCACCTATACGGACGAAAGCGGTCAGCAGATGACGGCGTCGGTGGACCCGGTCAACGGGGTCACGGTCGACACGCAATACGGGTCGCTGACCATCGCGGCGGACGGGTCCTATACCTACACGTCGGATGCGAACGAGACCCATACGAACGGCCAGCCGCTGACGGAAGGCTTCACCTACACGATCACCGACAATGACGGCGACAGCTCGTCGGCGGTCCAGGCCTTCACGATCAAGGACACGGGTCCGACGATCGACCCGCCGACGCCGACGCCGCCGAACCCGCCGGAACCGCCGCCCCCGGGCGAGCCGCCGGTTGGTGAGGAAGATCCGGACCATCCGGAGCTGGGCATCAATGCGGGCCGCGTGAACGAGGACGATCTGGCCGATGGGTCGGATGCGGACAAGGAAAGCACGACGGTCACGGGCGAGCTGAACATCGACTATGGCAATGACGGCCCCGGCGGTGTTGCGTTCACGGGCGAGGGCGACCTGCCTGCGCTGACGTCGAACGGCGTTCCGATCACCTATTCGAACGATGGCGGCACGATCACCGGTACGGCCGGCGGCACGACCATCTTCACGATGACGCTGACGGGCGGCGGCACGGGCTATGCGTTCGAGCTGGTCGGCCAGATCGATCATCCGGAAGGCCAGGGCGCGAACGAAGTCGACCTGCCGTTCACGGTGACGGTGACCGACAGCGACGGTTCGACGGCGTCCAGCACGTTCCACATCTCGGTCGTGGACGATGTCCCGACGGCGGTGGACGACGCGACCAAGACGCTGGAAGAGGGCGGGGAATCCGTCACCGGCAACGTCATGGACAACGACATCCGCGGTGCGGACGATCCGGTGACGGTGACGGAGATCACCTATACGGACGAAAGCGGCCAGCAGGTGACGGCGTCGGTTGACCCGGTCAACGGGGTCACGGTCGACACGCAATACGGGTCGCTGACCATCGCGGCGGACGGGTCCTATACCTACACGTCGGATGCGAACGAGACCCATACGAACGGCCAGCCGCTGACGGAAGGCTTCACCTACACGATCACCGACAATGACGGCGACAGCTCGTCGGCGGTCCAGGCCTTCACGATCAAGGACACGGGTCCGACGATCGACCCGCCGACGCCGACGCCGCCGAACCCGCCGGAACCGCCGCCCCCGGGCGAGCCGCCGGTTGGTGAGGAAGATCCGGACCATCCGGAGCTGGGCATCAATGCGGGCCGCGTGAACGAGGACGATCTGGCCGATGGGTCGGATGCGGACAAGGAAAGCACGACGGTCACGGGCGAGCTGAACATCGACTATGGCAATGACGGCCCCGGCGGTGTTGCGTTCACGGGCGAGGGCGACCTGCCTGCGCTGACGTCGAACGGCGTTCCGATCACCTATTCGAACGATGGCGGCACGATCACCGGTACGGCCGGCGGCACGACCATCTTCACGATGACGCTGACGGGCGGCGGCACGGGCTATGCGTTCGAGCTGGTCGGCCAGATCGATCATCCGGAAGGCCAGGGCGCGAACGAAGTCGACCTGCCGTTCACGGTGACGGTGACCGACAGCGACGGTTCGACGGCGTCCAGCACGTTCCACATCTCGGTCGTGGACGATGTCCCGACGGCGGTGGACGACGCGACCAAGACGCTGGAAGAGGGCGGGGAATCCGTCACCGGCAACGTCATGGACAACGACATCCGCGGTGCGGACGATCCGGTGACGGTGACGGAGATCACCTATACGGACGAAAGCGGCCAGCAGGTGACGGCGTCGGTTGACCCGGTCAACGGGGTCACGGTCGACACGCAATACGGGTCGCTGACCATCGCGGCGGACGGGTCCTATACCTACACGTCGGATGCGAACGAGACCCATACGAACGGCCAGCCGCTGACGGAAGGCTTCACCTACACGATCACCGACAATGACGGCGACAGCTCGTCGGCGGTCCAGGCCTTCACGATTACCGATGACGGCCCGACCATCACCCCGCCGACCCCGCCGACCACGCCGCCGACGGGCGACGAGAACGATCCGTCCATCGGAGCGGGTGAGTTCCTGGTCGACGAGGACGATCTGGGCAGCGAAGCCGGCGATCTGGTGACCGGTTCCGACGGCAGCCAGGACAGCTCGACTTCCGGTACGCTCGACATTGACGGCGGTGCCGACGGCATTGCCAGCGTGATGCTGAGCATTCCGCAGGGTCTGATCGACATGAATCTGACCTCGGGTGGCACCTCGGTGACCTATACGCTGTCGCAGGACGGTCAATCGATTACCGGCTCTGCAGGGGGCGAGTCTGTCTTCACGCTGACGCTGAGCGGCAATTCGACCGACGGTTACGGCTTCAACTTCGATCTGACCGGGGTGCTGGATCACCCGACCGGCCAGGGTCAGAACGTCATCAACGATCTGCCCTTCGATATAACGGTGACCGACGGCGACGGCGGTACCGCGACGGCGACGCTGGAAATCGATGTCGTCGACGATGTGCCGGTGGCGCATGACGACGGTGTGGTCACGGTCGGGGAGTGCTCGACCGGTGGCGGCGGCGGCGATCTGCCGGAAATGAGCCACGATATCTCGAACATCGTTCTCTATCTCGCCGACAATACGACCGGCGAGATCACGAAGGTGAAGATCGAAGACTTCGACCAGATGGATGGGGTCCGGGATCCGGATCATCTGCCGATCCAGCAGTTTGTCGATGCCAACTACCCGAACTCGACGCTGGTTGCGGGGCTGACCGTCAAGGCGGGGAACAACAAGACGCCGGGCTACGGTCCGGGTGAGGGCGAGTTGTTCATCACCGACGATGGCTACACCGCTGGAGACCTGCCGACGGCGGCGCATGCCGATGTCGAATGGACCGCCGCGAATGCCTTCAACGGCATGTATATCGGCCCGAACAATCCGAGCCTGCTGTCGGATGGCGCTACGGTGTCGGTCACGGTCGGAACGGATCAGGGCTCGGCCAATCTGCTGGCCAATGACGAATTGGGCGCAGATGGCGGCGCGATCACTAGCTTCACCTACATGGGTGAGGACGGTCAGCAGCATGAAGCCCAGGCGGGTGAGACCGTCGATACGATCCACGGTACCCTTACGGTCAATTCGGACGGAACCTGGAGCTATACGGTCGATCAGCAGGTGGCGAACGATGCGGGCGATGCCAGCGACACCTTCACCTACACGCTGACGGATGGCGACGGCGACACGTCGTCGGCCAGCCAGACAATCGTCATTACCGATGGTTGCCTGAACCTCAATCTGGGCGCCGCTGCGACGGCGACGTTGGACGAGGACGACCTGACGACGGCGGCCGGCGATGCAGTCAACGGCACTGACGGTGCGCAGGCGTCGACGATTACCAAGTCCTTCGACGTCGAATATGGCTCCGACGGTCCGGCCACGACGGACCCGATTGTCCTGTCCGCGCCGCAGGCGCTGCAGGATATGGGGCTGACATCAGGCGGCACGGCGATCGATTATACGGTGTCCGCCGACGGCCTGACCCTGACGGCCAGTGCGGATGGCGAGACTGTATTCACCGTCTCCCTGAGCGGCGATCCGGCCAGCGGCACGATGGCCTATACCTTCGATCTGGTGGGTCAGTTGGACCATCCGGCGGGTGCGGGCGAGAACGTGCTGAGCATGCCGGTCGCGATCACCATCACCGACAGCGACGGAAGCCAGGCTTCTGGCACGGTCTCCCTGTCGGTCGTCGACGACGTCCCGGCGGTCGCCAATGACGCGCCCGTCATCGGACAGGCGGAATCCGTCTCGGTCGATGAGGACGATCTGGCGGACGGCACGGACGGCAGCCAGTCGACCTCAGTGTCCGGCGATTTGGGCTTCGGCTCGGGCGATGTCATTGCCATCGATTATGGCGCGGACGGTCCGGCGGCAGGCGCCCCGGCCGGGATCGGCTACAGCGATCTGGACTTCACCATCGAAGGTCCGGCGGGTCTGACCTCGCAGGGCGAAGCGGTGACCTACAGCCAGAATGGCAACGTGCTGACCGCCGAAGCGGGCGGCCGCACGGTCTTCACGGTCGAACTGAACGCCGACGGCAGCTTCACCTTCGACCTGCAGGACAGTCTGGACCACGCCGACGGCGCGGGTCAGAACGCCATGGATCTGGGCTTCACCCTGACCGGCGTGCCGAGCGCGGCGGCGATTGCAGCGGCGGTCGACGGTGACGGCGACCCGGTCCAGGGCCTGGATACGGCGAGCGTGACGCAGACGATCTCGGTCTCTGTTGTCGACGACGTGCCGGTTGCCACGGCCAACGACCTGTCCGGCGAGCCGGAAATTGTCACCGTGACGATCACGGCCGAGAATTACAGCGAAACCGACACCGGCTTCACGGTGACGGGCCGCCAGATCAATCCGGACGGCACGCTGACCGACAAGTCGGGTGCCCTGGTGTCGACCAATGCCAACCCGCCGGGCTTCGGCGTGACGGGCGCGGCGTCGGGCGACCAGTCCGAAATCGGTTACAGCAACAACCACGGCATCTCGGAAGAGCTGCATATCGACTTCGATACGCCGATCACCGAGGTCACGATCTCCTATTCCTGGATGAACAGCCAGGAAGACGGCACCTATACCCTGTACCGCGACGGCCAGCCGGTCGGCACGGCCACGGTGGACGGGGTGACCGATCAGATCGACGCGGCCTTCACGGCCACGGCCGATGACGGCGGTCCGTTCGACAGCATCGTGTTCACGGCGCCGAGCGGCGGCGGGCACGACTTCCTGGTCCATTCGGTGCAGTTCCAGCAGACCGTTACCGGCGGTGGCGTTGTCGCCGAGCAGGTCACGCTGGACGAAGACGACCTGATCGACGGGTCCGATCTGGATAAGGAAGGTCTGACGGCGAACGGCAACCTGAACCTCGCGGGCGAGGAGCTGGTGACGATCGATTACGGCGCGGATGGTCCGGCCGACGGAGCGCCGTCGGGTCTGGGCTATGGCGACCTGACCTTCACCATCGACGGTCCTGCGGGCCTGACGTCGCAAGGCGAAGCGATCACCTATGACAATTCGACGCCGGGCGAACTGGTGGCGACGGCGGGTGGCCGCGAAGTGTTCACGGTGACGCTGAATGCGGACGGCAGCTTCTCATTCACCCTGAAGGACACGATCGACCACGCCACCGGTGCGGGCGAGAACGTGCAGGCCCTGACCTTCGGCCTGACGGGCGTTCCGAATGCGGGCGCGATCACCGACTACGATCTGGATCCGGCCTCGTTCGACGGGGTGGCGTTCACGCACAGCTTCCAGGTCAATGTGGTCGACGACGTGCCGACGGCGGTGGATGACAGCGCCGGTCCGGTGGAAGAAGGCCATTCGGTGTCGGGCAACGTCATGACGTCGAACGACACGGAAGGCGCCGATGGCGCGACGGTCACGTCCTTCACCTACAAGGATGCGAACGGCCAGACCGTGTCCGTCACCGTCGATCCGCAGAATGGCGGGACGGCGACGACGGAAGCCGGCACGCTGACGGTGATGGCCGACGGCAGCTACACCTTCACCGCCAATGGCGATGTGGTGAGCGGCGGCGACACCCATGTGGAAAACTTCGGCTACACGCTGACGGATGCGGATGGCGACACGTCCTCCGCGACCCTGAGTGTCACGATCACCGACGATGACGAGCCGGAAATCGAAATCTTCTATCCGGGCGACGACGATCCCAACATGGGACCGGACGGTGCCTTCGTGGACGAGGACGATCTGGGCGTCGAGGCCGGCGATACCGACCAGGGCACGGATCAGAACCAGCCTTCTTCGGTCAGTGGCGATATCCAGCTGACGTTGGGCGAAGACGGCTTCGGGTCGATCGCTCTGTCGGTTCCGGCGGAACTCGAGGGGCGGAATCTGACTTCGGGCGGCCAGCCGGTCAGCTACGAAGTGTCGGGCGATGGCATGACCATCACGGCGTCGGCCGATGGCGAGACCGTCTTCACCATGACCCTGACGGGCAATGCGACGGACGGCTTCGGCTGGACCTTCGATCTGACGGGCAATCTCGACCATGCCGCGGGCCAGGGCGAGAACCTGATTGCCGACCTGCCGTTCACCGTCACGGTGACCGACAGCGATGGGGATGCGGCCTCCGGCTCGATCCTGGTCGACGTGAAGGATGATGTGCCGGTCGCGACCGCGAACACCGTTCCGGTCGGCGGTAATGAAGAGCAGATCATCCAGGTCACGAATATGGGCCAGGAGAGCGCGGCCTATAACAACACCTACGGCTACTATGTGAAGGGCCCGAACGGCGAACCGACCGAAGGCAAGATCATCTTCGCCAACACCAAGCAGGATATCGGCGAGACCTACACGATCGAAGGTCACGACGCGGCGGATATCGGCTTCTTCGTGATCTCGAACGGGGCGTCGCTGAACGGCGGCATCTCGAACGGGATGACGGTGACCTTCGAGCAGGACAACAGCGGCGAATGGCATGCGGTTGCCGATGGCGGCCGTCTGTCCGGCCAGGGCGATCCGGTCCTGTTCGACGACCCGTCCTTGAACGAAGGCAACTTCGATTACACGGTCGACAACCAAGTTGCCGGTAACCAGAACTGGGAAGACATCCCGGGCGGCGGCGACAACGACTTCAACGACGTCAACATCAATGTCGAGGTCATCACCACGACGACGATCCCGACGGTCGACGAAGACGACCTGGCCGACGGCAGCAGCCCGGATGCCGGTGCCCTTGCGGTCAACGGCAACCTTGGCCTGGCGGGCGAGGAGCTGATCAGCATCGACTACGGCGCCGACGGTGCCGCGGCCGGCGCTCCGACGGGCCTGGGCTACAGCGACCTGACCTTCACGATCGAAGGTCCGGCGGGCCTGACCTCTCAGGGCGATGCGGTCACGTATCAGCAGAATGGCGACGTTCTGACGGCCACGGCCGGCGGGCGCGACGTCTTCACGGTCCAGCTCAATGCCGACGGCACATTCACCTTCACGCTGAAAGGGTCGATCGACCATCAGAACGGGGCCGGTCAGAACGTCCAGGCGTTGACCTTCGGGTTGATCGGGATCCCGACCGCCGCCGCGGCGGCCTCGGCCGAAGATTTCGACTTCGACCCGGCCTCCTTCGACGGGGTGCAGTTCAGCCACAGCTTCCAGGTGAACGTGATCGACGACGTGCCGTTGGCGGTCGATGACGGCCAGGTCACGCTGGACGAGGGCGGCGTGACCGTCACCGGCCAGCTGATGGGCAATGACGTGGCGGGCGCGGATGGCGCATCGGTCACCTCCTTCACCTACACCGACGTCAACGGCGATACGCAGACCGGTGCCGTCGGTCAGGAAGTTCAGACCGAACACGGTACCCTGACCGTTCAGGCGGATGGCAGCTACAGCTACACGTCCAACACGTCGGTCGATAATCCGAACGGCGATGCCGTGACGGATGCGATCACCTACACGATCACCGATGCGGACGGCGATACGTCCTCGGCGACGCATAGCTTCGAAATCGAAGACACGCTGCCGGAACTGTCGCTGCAGATCGGCCCGGCGGAAGGCTATGAGGATCAGCCGATCGGCCTGTCCATCTCGGCCGATCTGGCCCAGGCCAATAATGCGGTGACCGTGGGTGTCACGCTGGGCAATGTGCCGACCGACGCGGTGCTGGTCACCGGAACGGGCCAGACCCTGACAGGTTCGTCCAGCTACACGCTGACGCCGGACGATCTGGAAGGTCTGACCATCCAGGCCGGCCTGCATTCGGCGGACGATTTCGGGATCACGGTGACGGCGACGGCGACCCATTCGGTCACCGGCGAAACCTTCACCACCGATCCGATGCCGCTGCCGGTCACGGTCCATGAGATCGCCGACGGCCCGACCCTCAGCGTGACCGCCGATGTGGTTGCGGTGGGCGACGAAGGCACCGACGACATCCTGATCGGCGGCGCCGGCAGCGATACGCTGCTGGGCGGCGCGGGCGACGATACGATCGACGGCCAGGGCGGCAACGACCTGCTGATCGGGGACGAGTATGACGGCTTCATGTCCGCCGCGCTCAACATCGGCGTCGGCCTGATCGATCAGGACGGGTCCGAAGTGGCCTCCCTGACCCTCAGCGGCCTGCCGGAAGGTGCGACGCTCAGCTCCGACAACGGTGCGATCACCGTCACCAACGGCACGGCGCAGCTGTCCGTCGCGGACCTGCAGGGGCTGACGGTCACCTTCCCGGCCGGGACGGACGCGTTCGACATCACGGTCGCGGCGCGGACGGTCGACACCGATGCGGATGACAGCACCACCGACACGTCGGCGGATGTGGTCCAGACCATCAGCGTCAGCCTGCCGGGCGGCGACGGCTACGGGGACGATACGATCACCGGCGGGGCCGGCGACGACACGATCTACGGCAACCGTGGTGACGATGTCCTGTATGGCGACGGGCCGGATGCCTGCCCGCCGGATCATGAAATCGTCAACGGCTCGCAGCAGGTCTATGTCACCGACCGGGGTCCGTTCCTCTCCATTGGCGAGGACAGCGGTTCGGGCGATATCGGCGAACCGGGCGAGGCGGGTCACGTCTCCGAAGGCGGCTTCACGATCACCGGTACGCTGGGCGGCGTCGGCGCGGGCGTGGTCACGTCGATCACCTATACCGCCGAAAGCGGCCAGGCTTTGACGGCCTTGGTCGATGCGACCAACGGCGTCACGGTCGACACCAAGTATGGGATGCTGACGGTCAATGCCGACGGCAGCTTCAGCTACACGTCCGACCATGACGAAGATCACGGTGCCAGCGGCGCGCCGCTGCCGGATCCGTTCTCCTTCACGGCGACGGTTCCGACCTCGGGCGGTACGACGGGCGGCGGCCTGACCGTTGGGGAGAACGATTTCGTCGACGATGGCAGCATGAACCATCACGGCACGTCGGGTTCCGATACCTTCGTGGTCGATCGCGATCTGAAGATGAACGAAAACTTCCAGATGGGAGACGGCAACGACGTTCTGATCGTCAACGGCGACACCAATCAGGGCAACAACCTGAACATGGGCGACGGCAACGACAGCGTGAACCCGGGTGAGAACATCCAGGGCAATACCGCGGTCGATGGCGGGGCCGGCGACGACGTGCTGTATCTCAGCAAGGCGTCGACGTCCTATCAGTTCCAGAACTTCACGAACAATAACGGGTCCATCAACACGCAGGTCATCGACCTCGACACCGGCAAGATGCTGACGGTGAACAATGTTGAAGCCATCGCCTTCGCGGACGGCCATATCGTCGGCAACGCCGATCTGGTCCAGACCGGTGGCGGAGAGACGCCGGCGGACACCTTCAACGACACGATTTATGGCGAAGAAGGCAACGACCAGCTCTATGGCGAAAAGGGCAATGACATCTTGCGCGGCGGTGCCGACAGCGACACGGTCGACGGCGGCAAGGGCATCGACGATGTCCATGCCGGGTCGGAAGACGACCTTGGCCTGTTCACGGTCGGCGAAGGCGGCGTCGGGGAGCGGTATGACGGCGGCACGGGTACGGATACGCTGCGCATCAAGTACAGCGCGGCGGACCTGGAGAACCCGGCCATCGTTCAGGAACTGCGCGAAATTCAGCAGTTCATCGCCGACAACTCGAACCCGCTGACCGACAGCGGGGCCGAGCGGACCTTCTCCGCCCTGGGCATCACCGTCCAGGATTGGGAAGACGTCCAGCTCGACGGCCCGCCGCTGCCGGATCCGGTGGATGCGAACGACGATACGGCTTCGGTGGTCGAAGGCGGTCAGACCGTCACGGGCAACG
Source organism: Pacificispira sp. (assembly GCF_965228185.1). Classification (NCBI taxonomy): domain Bacteria; kingdom Pseudomonadati; phylum Pseudomonadota; class Alphaproteobacteria; order Rhodospirillales; family Aestuariispiraceae; genus Pacificispira; species Pacificispira sp. The sequence continues at coordinate 27,858 of NZ_CBDDHE010000003.1, forward strand.
TGCTCAGCAACGACGACACCGGCGGCGGTCAGATCACGTCCTTCACCTACACGAAGGAAGACGGCTCCACCGGCACGGCGTCGGCGGGCGACACGGTCGACACGGTTTATGGTCAGCTGACGGTCCAGGCAGATGGCAGCTACACCTACACGTCCGACCCGTCCGAGGATCACAGCGGCGGCGGCCTGAGCGAGGCCGTCACCTACACCGTGACCAACCAGTACGGCAGCGACGATGCCACGCTGACGATCAATGTCGGCGACACGGTTCCGGTCGCGGTCAATGACGTCAACAGCACGGTCGAAGGCGGTCAGGCCGTCACCGGCAACCTGCTGGCGAATGACGATCTGGGCGCCGACGGCTCGACCCTGACCTCGTTCACCTATACGGATGCGAACGGCAACCAGCAGACCGGCGTGCCCGGCTCGACGGTCACGACCCAGACCGGGACGCTGACGGTTCAGGCCAACGGGACGTACAGTTTCACGGCCAATGCCAGCATCGACCATTCGACGAACGGTCAGACCGAGCAGGAGGTCTTCTCCTACACGATCACCGACGGCGACGGCGACATGTCGACCGCGACGGCGACCATCAACATCGCGGATACCAATCCGGATCTGGATGTGACGGCGTCGGGCGGCGGCCTCGAGGATCAGTGGGTCCCGCTGGACATCACCTACACCGCGACGGGCGAAGGTCCGGGCGATGTGTCCTTCACCCTGTCCGGCGTGCCGGCCGGGGCGACCCTGAATGCCGGTACGGAAGTTTCGGCGGGCGTCTGGAGCCTGACCGAAGCCGATCTGGACGGTCTGGCCCTGCGGGCGACGGAAGACTTCTCCGGCGAGATTTCTCTGACGCTGACCGCGGATACCACCGATGTCGACGGCGACACCGCCTCCGACAGCGAGACCTTCACGGTCTTCGTGGCCCCGGTCGTCGACGAAATCGATCTGGAAGTCGAAGACGCGACGGCGGCGCCGTGCGACGATCCGACCGAGCCGGGCGAAGGGCTGCGCGTGACCAATATGGGTCAGGAAAGCGCCGCCTATAACAACAGCTACGGCTACTTCATCATCGGTGCGGGCGGCGTCCCGACCGTCGGTCAGATCCTGTTCGCCAACACGAAGCAGGAAATCGGCGTCACCAAGGAAATCGAAGGCGTAGACCCGGACAGCGTCGGCTTCTTCGTGATCTCCAACGGCGCCAGCCTGAACCCGGGCCTGGCCAACGGGACGGAAATCACCTTCCAGCAGAACGGCAGCGGCAACTGGGTTGCCCATACGGCGAACGGCCCGCTGTCCGGTCAGGGCGATCCGGTGATCTTCTCGACGCCGGGTCTGAACGAAGGCAATTTCGACTACACCCAGGACAACGCCGTTGTCGGCAACCAGAACTGGGAGGATATCCCGGGCGGCGGCGACAACGACTTCAACGACGTCAACATGGATGTCGAGCGGTATACGATCGACGCGCCGGATAATGGCGGCGTGACGGCGGATATCTCCGGCACGGTGGGCGACGATGTCCTGACCGGTACCGCGGATGACGAGGTCATCGCCGGCGGTGACGGCAACGACACCATCATCGGCATGGGCGGTGACGACACGATCCTGGGTCAGGGCGGTCAAGATGTCCTGTACGGCGATGGCGGTCCGGATGCGGATGGCGACGGGGTCGTGGTGGTCGGTCAGCCGACCGTCGTGTTCCAGACGTCGTTCGAGACCATGCCGGGCGATGTCCAGCAGTCGAATCCGAGCTACTTCGCGCAGAGCATCGAAGGCTGGACCACCACGGCGGAAGACGTTGAGATCTGGACCGACAATCTGGTCCGCGATCTGGGCGATCAGCCGGACGGCAAGACCTCGGCGGCGGACGGTCACAACTTCGTCGAACTGAACAACGTCACCAGCGATGTCTATTCCGACTCGGACGGCATCTACCGCGACGTTCCGACCGAAGCGGGCAAGGTCTATGAACTGACCTTCAGCTACTCCGGCCGGCCGGGCTATGACGAGACCGTCAACAAGATGCTGGTGTCGGTCAACGGCAACACGCTGGGCGATTACAGCCACGACATGGAGAACCAGACGAACCACGACTGGCAGACGGTGACGGTGACCTTCACCGGCAACGGCTCGCCGATGCGGATCATGTTCGTCGAGAACTCCGACAACGATCAGGCCTATGGCCGCGGCATGTCGCTGGACAACATCATCCTGACCGATACCGGCACGAAGATCGTGTCCGATATCGAGGGTGACAGCTTCAACGACACGATCTACGGCGGTGCCGATAACGACCAGATCTACGGTCAGCAGGGCGACGACGTGATCTATGGCGATGACCCGCTGGGTCAGGACTATGACGGCTGCTTCACGGCGCCGGTGTCGATCACCGTCGGCGACAACGATATCGACGGGTCCGAAGTCCTGACGGTCGAGATCGGCAACGTTCCGCAGGGTGCGACGCTGTTCAACACGGCGGGCGACACCTTCTCGGGCTCGCAGGTCCATGTCCTGACGCCGGATCAGTTGGAAGGGCTGCAGATTCGCGTGCCGAACGGCACCGGCGACTTCACCCTGTCGGTCGAAGTCACGTCGCTGGATACCGATCCGGACCGGGGCGAGACCGATACCGGCACGGTGTCGGCCACGATCGATATCGACATTCCGGACACGTCGGGCGGAACCGGCGTCCCGGGCGACGACACGATCCACGGCGGCAGCGGTGCGGACACGATCTACGGTCAGCAGGGCGACGACATCATCTATGGCGATAACGGTCCTGGCATGCAGGCCCCCGGTGGCGGCACGCCTCCGCCTCCGCCGGAACCGGTTGAAGTCTCCTTCGGTCTGACCACGCCGAGCTATTCGGACGACCCGTTGAACCTGTATCCCAACAACGGCGACTCCTACGCCAAGGGCTACACCGATAGTGGCGACTATGTCGTCAAGATCGGCGGCAAGGACGATTGCGACATCTGCAACATGGCCGGCGGCTACACCACCAACTTCACGGTGGACGATGCCGCGACCGACGGGACCCTGACATTCACCTACCGGATGACCTTCGATCGCGACTATGAATCGAATGAATACGGCGAGGTCTGGGTTGCCATCGACGGCCAGAAAGTCGTGCTGAACGGCAACGACTACATCCAGAAAGTCAGCGGCAACGGCAATGGCGGCGATGATTTCGACAGTGGCTGGCAGACGGTCACGATCGATATCGGCAACCTGTCGCCGGGCGCACATTCGGTCACGCTGGGCGGCTACAACAATGCCAAGACGACCAAGAGCGAGGAAATGACGGTTCGCTTCAAGGATATCGAAGTGACCGGCATGGTTGGTGGCGAAGTCGGGGGCGGCGAGACCGGCTCTGATGTCAATGCCATCTTCCACTTCGGTCTGGACGATGTCTCCTGGAGCAGCAACGAAACCGTCACCGACAATGTCAACGGTTTGACCGGCACGGCCAAGGGCGGTACCGGCTCGACCAACGGCCCGGATGGCGGCGCGGCCCAGTTCGACGGCGACTGCGACTATATCGAAGTCCCGCACCATGCCTCGATGGAAACCCAGACTGGGACCTTCACCATCGACTTCCTGGCCTGGAACAACGGCACGTTGGCGTCCAAGGACTCCAGCGGCTACGACGACGGCGGTCACTTCAATATGGAAATCGACAGCGACCGTGAGGTGAAGCTGCGAATCCAGACCGAGGACGAGACCTTCTATCTGGAAGGCGGCAGCATCGACTACCAGAATTGGCACAACGCCACCGTGACCTGGGACGGCACGACCGTGTCGCTCTACGTCGACGGCAATCTGGTCGACAGCGTTGCCTCTGACTGGAACATGGCCTCGAACCAGAATCCGTGGACCTTTGCGGCATCGCAGACGCATAGCGGCGACGATACCGCGAACAATCTGCGCGACTATCTGAGCGGCCGAATTGACAGCCCGGCGCTGTTCGACGGGGCGTTGACCGCGGATCAGGTGGCGTCGATGGTCGATAACGGCACCGGCTACTTCATCGAGAATATCGACGATCTGGCTTCAGGCGGCACGGAGACGCTGTCGCTCGACATCACCGGCACCAACGTCAATACCTCGGCCGTTGTCTCGGCCTGGGACGACGCTGGGGTCACGCTGCAGGCGCTGCGCTACAATGCAGGCACCGACAGCTATACCGACGCGCCGTTCTCGACGAAGAATGTCAGCTTCACCATCAATTCGAGCCATACTGCCGACGCCAGCATCCACGGCACGTATAACTACGCCGGGATCGCGGTCGGGGGCGGCATCGACGGTGGCGAGATCGACACCCAGGACGGCAGTGACGGCACCGGTACCGAGGTCATGCGGATGACCTTCGACACGGCGATGGACTCCGTCACGGTCACCTTGTCTGCCCTGTTCGACGGCGAATCCCAGATCACCGCGGACCATGGTCCGTTCGATCCGGGCTACCTGGAACAGGCCCGCTGGGTCGCCTATGGCCCCGACGGTCAGTCCGCCACCGGCGTGATCAACGGCACGGTGAACGGTCTGGTCAGTGCCAAGATCGACACCGACTTCCCGATCACCAAGCTGGAACTGACGCCGGTCGATGACGGCGCCGGTCACAGCGGCCACAATTCCGACTTCCTGCTGAAGGGGATCGTGGCGGTGCCGGTCGGGTCGGATGTGCCGGATACGCCGGATGGGGATGTGTCCTACGACGACGTCATCCATGGCGGCACGGGCAATGACCAGATCCATGGCCAGTACGGCAACGACTTCCTGCAGGGCGGGTCGGGCAACGACATCGTCGCGGGCGGCGCGGGTCGTGACTGGATCATGGGCGGCACGGACAGCGGTTCCGCCAGCACGGCGCCGCAGGCGATCACCGTCACCTTCCAGGGCACGGATGCCGGCTATTCCAACTCGGTCGGCTACTATGTCCTGGACGATGAAGGCACGCCGGAAACCGGTGAGGTCATCTGGGCCAACCTGCATCAGACCGATGTCGGCTCGACCCATACGATCCTGCTGGACGGCTTCGACCAGGATGATATCGGCTTCTTCCTGATCCCGGATGGTGGCGACATGAATGCCGGCCTTGCGGACGGGACGGTCGTGACCTTCGGCGAGAATACGGACGGATCGGTTACGGTCTATGCCGACGGACAGGCACTGCAGGGGCAGGACGCGAATGCGTACTTCTCAAACCCGCCGACCCTGAACCCCGACGGCGTGAACCATACCCAGATCACGGAGATCGCGGACGGCGTCGGCCTGACCATCAACACCGACGGCAAGAACGGCGTGCTCAGCACGGACGATGTCGGCTTCTCGGGTCAGAAGGTCACCGTCGAAGTCGGCTTCAAGTCGACGGAGCTGGGCAGCGACTTCACGCCGCTGCTGTCCTACTCGGCCGGCCGGAACAACGGGAACGAGTTCACCATCGGGGCGCAGAACGGTGTCCTGACGATCCTCGTCGCCGGTGTCTCCGTCGCCACGAACATCCTGGCCTCCGGCCTGTTCGATGGGGACGAGCACATGGTCTCGGCCAGCTGGGACGGCACCAACGGCAACCTGAAGGTCTATGTCGACGGTGTGGAAGGCTTCGCGACCACGGGCATCGCCCAGGGTCAGTCGATCCAGGGTGGCGGCACGCTGGTCTTCGGGCAGGAGCAGGACAGCAACGGCGGCGGCTACGACAGCGATCAGGTCTTCTCGGGTACCTATACCCAGGCGCGCCTGTTCGACGATCTGCGGGACCCGGTCGAAATCGCCCAGAATGCGGGCGAGCCCCTGCCGGATGACGCCGACAATGTCGTCGCCGACTATCGCTTCGGCGGCTATGACAGCGGCAGCAAGACGGTCGAGGATGTTTCCGGCAACGGCAACGACCTCAGCTACGGCACGGTGTCTGGCTTCCAGTCCTCCAGCGATCCGGAAGTGGTCGTGGGTGGCTCCGGCGAGACGCTGATCGGCTTCGAAGACCTGCTGAACGGTGGCGATCAGGACTACAACGACGCCATCCTGTCGGTTCGTCCGGCGCCGACCGCGGCGGACTTCCAGGCGGGCGACCAACTGTGGGGCGGCGAAGTCGGCGGCACGGGCGATGGCGACAAGGATGCCTTCTTCTATGCCCGCGGCGACGGCGTCGACACGATCCACGACTTCGAAATGGGCACGGACCAGCTGTTCATCAGCGGCTATGACCGGGGCGAGATGACGATCCTGAAAGAAGGGAACGACACGATCATCAGCCTGGGCGATGGCGGCGCGATCAAACTGGTCGGTGTCGACGCAGATCTCTTCGGCACGGACGAAAACATTGCCAGCTACGACGCCGATACCGACGGCAGCGGCGCGCTGAGCATCGACGAGCTGATGGAGTTGAGAGATGACGTGCTGGCCGATGGCGGTGGGCAGGGCGGCAGCGCCCCGCCGAGCGCCGGAGACGCCGGTATCGTTATGGTCGCGCCGGTTGAACCCGGTCTGACCGACGCCGGCGGGAACGAAGACCCCCAGAACGGGTAAGCTTCGACCTCGCTTAAATACAGTACCCCTCGTTACGAGACGGCGGCGGTCCCAGCCCGGACCCCGCCGTTTCTTTTTTTCCTTCCCGGGGTGAACTTTGGCCTGAATCATGCTTAAGTGTTCGGGGCGGTGCGCTGCTGGAGCGCCGCGATCGGCGTGGCAGAGGCTAGGCGCCTCGGAGGTAGCGGTTCAATAGATGGCGAGTGAAACGGAACACGACGCGCGGCGCAGGGCCAAGCGCCCGCCGACCTATTCGGCGGACTCCGCCGGAAAGGGCGCCGAGACCGCGCCGCCAGACCGTCTCGATAGCGGCGATGTGCCCAAGGGCGCTGGGTTGTTGGCGCCTGTCGACGAATCCCGGAACGATCCAAATGCTGGCCGGTCCGAGCGTGACCTACTGTCGCCCGAGGCGTTGCAGCGCCACATCGATACATCCAATGCCGCCAATGACACCGCCCAGGTCCTGCGCGACGCCGCGCGGGAAGGCGCGGAGGCCGCCGGCGCGACACGGCGCGCGCCGCCGCCGGACGAAGGCGACGGCACCGAAGCAATGGCCGCGGAACGGCGCAGCAAGGATCGGCGCACGCGCGGGCGCGACGGCAAGGATCGCCGCAAGCGCGGCACCGGGTGGCAAATTCGTCCCACCCCGGGCACCAAGGACGACCCGCTTCTGGGCTGTCTGACGATCCTGTGTACCTTGCTGGAGCGGAATATTTCCTCGGAGGCGCTGACCTCGGGCCTGCCGCTGGTCGACGGGATGCTGACGCCGGAACTGTTCCAGCGCGCGGCGGAGCGGGCGGGCGTGTCGTCTCGCCTGCAACGGCGCGATCTGGACCGGATCACAAAACTGTCGCTGCCCTGCGTCCTGTTGCTCAGCCGTCAGCGCGCCTGCGTTCTGACCGACATCAAGCGCAACGAAGGCCGCGCGACCATTATCCTGCCGGAGATGGGCGCCGGGACGCGCGATGTCGATTACAAGGAACTCAGCGAAGAATATGTCGGCTACGCCCTGTTCGCGCGGCCGGAATTCCAATACGACAAGCGCGCCCAGGACGACCGGGTTGCCGATCCGAAAGGCTGGTTCTGGGGCACGCTGCTGTCGTCCTGGAAGCTGTATATCGAGGTCGGCATCGCCGCGATCATGATCAACTGTTTCGCGCTCGCCAGCCCGCTCTTCGTCATGAACGTCTATGACCGCGTCGTGCCGAACTTCGCGGAGGCGACGCTTTGGGTGCTCGCGCTCGGCATATCCATCGTCTATGGCTTCGACTTCCTGCTGAAACTGATCCGCGGCTACCTCGTCGACGTGGCGGGTAAGACGGCGGATACCAAGATCGCCTCGCGCCTGTTCCAGCAGGTCATGGGGATGAAAATGGCCAATCGGCCGCCATCGGCGGGTGGTATGGCCAATACGATGCGGGAATTCGAAAGTCTGCGGGAATTCTTCACCTCGTCGACCATGACGGCGCTGATCGACTTCCCCTTCATCTTCCTGTTCCTGGGCGTGATCGCGATCGTCGGAACGCCGCAGATCGTCGCCATTCCGGCGGTCATGGTGATCACCGCGATCCTGGTCGGGCTCATCGTTCAGATCCGCATGCGCAAGATCGTGCAGGAAACCACCCGCGAGGCACAGCAGAAGCATGCCATCCTGATCGAGGCGATTTCCGGCGCGGAAACCATCAAATCAACCGCGTCGGAAGGCCGGATGCAGCGGAACTGGGAAACCTTTGTCGGCAAGACCGCGCATTCGTCGATGAAGGCGACGCGCTATTCCCAGTTCGCCACCAATCTCAGCGGTCTGTTCACGCAGTTCGTGACCGTCGTCGTCGTCTTCGTCGGCGTCTATCAGATCCAGGAAGGCAATATGTCGGTCGGTGCGCTGGTCGCCTGCACCATGCTGTCCGGGCGCGCCATGGCGCCGCTGGGGCAGATCGCGGCCATCGCGACGCGCTTCAACCAGGCGCGGGAATCGCTGATCGCACTGGACAAGATGATGCAGACGCCGGTCGAACGGCCGGAAGGGCGAACCTTCGTTCACCGGCCGGAATTCAACGGCACGCTGGAATTCAAGAACGTCAACTTTACCTATCCCGAAGCGAAGACCGCCGCGCTGAACGACGTGTCGTTCAAGATCGAGGCAGGGGAGAAGGTCGGCATCATCGGCCGGATCGGGTCCGGCAAGTCGACCATTGAACGGTTGCTGCTGGGCCTCTACGACCCGGATCAGGGATCGGTGCTGGTCGACGGCACCGATGTGCGCCAGATCGATCCGGCGGATCTGCGCCGTGCCGTCGGTGTCGTGCCGCAGGATATCTATCTGTTCTTCGGATCGGTGAAGGAGAACATTTCCATTGGTGCGCCCTATGCCGACGATACGGCGATCCTGCGCGCGGCGCGGATTTCCGGCGTGGACGAATTCGTTTCGAAACACCCGCTGGGTCTCGACCTGCCGGTCGGGGAGCGCGGCATGACACTCTCCGGCGGTCAGCGTCAGGCGGTCGCGGTCGCGCGCGCGTTGTTGCTGGACCCGCCGATATTGCTGCTGGACGAACCGACCAGCGCGATGGACAACACGACTGAGGGCCGGTTCAAGGCGCGGCTCGGCACGGTTCTGACCAACAAGACGCTGATCATGGTGACCCATCGCGGGTCGCTGCTGACCCTGGTGGATCGGCTGATCGTCATGGATGGCGGGCGGATCGTGGCCGACGGGCCGAAGGAAATCGTCATGGAAGCCTTGGCCTCCGGCCGGATCCAAGCGGCGAAGGTCTAGACTTCCGGCACGGTTGAGCCCAGAGTTTTTCGGGTAGGATTTTAGACGGACGAAAGAAATGTCTGCTGGCAGTTGGGACGACGGCATATTTGAGGCCGAAAGCAAATCGGGCGTCGGGCGCGGCGCGCGGATGTGGGCGCATATCCTGCTGTTCCTGATCGCCAGCTTTTTCGTCTGTTTCCTGGTCTGGGCGCATCAGGCGGTCCTGGACGAGGTGACGCGCGGTGAGGGTAAAATTATCCCATCCGGCCAAACCAAGATCGTGCAGCACTTCGAAGGCGGCATCGTTGCCGAGATCCCTGTCCGCGAAGGCCAGATCGTTGACGCCAACCAGGTTCTGATGCGGGTCGAAAACCGTCTCGCCGAGGCCGAACTGGCGGAAAAGACGAAGCAGTATCTCAGCCTTCAGGCCCAGGCGTCCCGGCTTCAGGCGGAGGCGACAGGTGCGGAAAGTGTCAGCTTCCCTGGCGATGTGCAGCAAAGCGCGCCCGACCGGGCCCGCGATCAGCTTGACGTGTTCCAGACCAATCTGGCGGAACTGCAGGGCAAGATCCGCATTCGCGAAACCCAACGGACCCAGGCCCTGCAGGAATTGCGTCAGAAGACGGCCCAGGTCGCGCAGATCGAAAACCAATTGTCGATCGCCCGCGAGGAACTGGCGCTGGTCCAGCCGCTGGTCGCCAGCGGCGCCGCATCCCAGCAGGAATTGCTGACATCCCGACGCAGCGTGATCCAGTTGGAAGCGGAATTGGAAGACGTGCAATTGTCGATTCCGCGAATTCGCTCGCAGATTCAGGAAGCGACGACGACGATCCAGCAGGAATTGTCCGCCTTCCGCGCCAAGGCGCAGCAGGAACTGAGCCAGGTTCGCGCCGACGCCGAACGCTTGCGTGAAGAACTGAGCGCCGGACAGGACCGGGCACGCCGGACGGAGATCACGTCGCCGGTGCGTGGGACGGTCAACAAGATCCTGATCAACACGATTGGTGGGGTCGTGAAGCCCGGCGATCCTGTCGCGGAAGTCGTGCCATTGGAGGATTCCCTGCTGGTCGAGGCGCGTATCCGCCCGTCGGACCGCGCCCAACTCTATCCCGGCCTGCCGGCGGTGGTGAAAGTCTCCGCCTATGATTTTTCGATCCATGGCGGGCTGGACGCCGAATTGGTCGATATCTCCGCCGATACGATCCTGGACGAAGAAGGCGAGCCCTATTACCGCGTCCGATTGACCACAAACGAAACCAGCCTCGGGCCGGATAAGCCGATCATCTCAGGCATGACGGTCACTGTCGATATCATCACCGGCGAGAAGACCGTTCTGGATTACCTGTTGAAGCCGATCCTGAAAGCGCGTGAGAACGCCCTGAACGAACGGTAAGGCGGTTTCAGGCCAACCAAACCACATGAACCCGGGGGAACCTATGGCCGGACGGCTGAACGCCTATACGGATGAAGATTTGTCGCTGGATGGCGCCGCGGGTGGTCCGTTGAGCGGCACGACATTCGCCGTGAAAGACCTATACGACATCGAAGGCATGGTCGCTCACTGCGGCAATCCCGATTGGGGGCGGACACATGGCCCGGCGGCGCAAACGGCGGAGGCGGTTCAGCAATTGCTGGCGGCCGGAGCCTCGGTGCGCGGCAAGACCATCACCGACGAATTTGCCTTCTCCATCGTCGGCGAGAACCATCATTTCGGGACGCCGGAAAATGTGAACGCGCCCGGCCGCGTATGCGGTGGGTCTTCCAGCGGGTCTGCGGCCGCCGTCGCGGGCGGGCTGGCCGATTTTGCACTGGGTACGGATACCGGCGGGTCGGTCCGGGTGCCGGCCAGCTTCTGTGGCCTGTTCGGGCTGCGCCCGACCCATGACCGCGTCTCGCTTCAGGGCGTGTTCCCGCTTGCCCCTTCCTTCGACACGGCCGGTTGGTTCGCACGGGAACCTGGATTGATGCGGCGTATCGGGAAGATCCTCCTGGACGACGCGGCCGGTGCGGAAACCGCTGCGCCGGTTCGCCTGCTTTATCCGACCGACGCGTGGGATCAGGCGGATCCGGAGACACGGACGGTGCTGGGGCACGCCCTGAAGCGGCTGGAGCGACTCTATGGTCCGGCGGAGCCGGTTTCCCTTTCGGAAGGGGCCGGACTGGATCGCTGGTTCGAAACGTTCCGGGTCGCGCAAGGGGCGGAGATCTGGGAGACCCTGGGCGATTGGATCGAATCGGTAGGGCCGACAATCGGACCGGGCATCAAGGAGCGCCTGAGCTGGTGTTCCAGCATTGGCCCGGAAATGCGCGTTTCGGCGGATGCGGAACGCGCCCGTATCTCGGATCGGGTCGCCGAGGTGACACGCGATGGCGGGGTTCTGGTCATGCCGGTCGCGCCGGGCCCGGCGATCCCCGCCGGTCAGGCCGCGGTCGCGTCCGATACCGTGCGGGCCAAGATCATCCGGCTATCCGGGATCGCGCCGCTCGCCCGGGTTCCGCAAATCTCTTTGCCGGTCGCGAAAGTGGAAGGGATGCCTGTCGCCCTGTCGCTGATGGGCGCCCCCGGATCGGACGAGACCTTGTTGGCCTTGGCAGAAGCTTGCTGCGGCAGTGCCGTCGATGGTCTCGCGCCGATGAAGGATTGAGATTGCCGTTAGACGGGGAACTTCACCAGGGAATGGAAGGGCACGTCGATTTCGTCCGCGCCGCCCAGCCCGTCTAGTTCGATGATGCAGGCGACCCCTACGACCTCACCCCCAACTTTGCGGATCAGGTCGACGGCGGCGCTCATCGTGCCGCCGGTCGCCATCAGATCGTCCAGAACGACGACCCGCTGACCTTTCGCAATCGCGTCCGCCTGGATCTCGACCGTATCGGTGCCGTATTCCAGTTCATAGACATGGCTGACCGTCTGGCCGGGCAGTTTACCCTGTTTGCGGACCATGGCGAAGCCCAGGCCCAATTCCAGGGCCAGGGGTGCGGCGGTCAGAAAGCCGCGGCTTTCAATTCCCACGAGAATGTCCGGATTCCAGTCGCGGCAAACCTCCGCCAATTGGTCGACACAGGACCGCCAGGCCCCGGGATGCGCCAGCAGCGTTGAAATGTCATAGAACAAAATGCCGGGTTTCGGAAAATCCGGCACGGTTCGGATATGTTGCGCAATGTCCATCGCTGCCTCTAAAGTCCGCTTAAGTGGGGAGCAAAACGCGCGCATCCTATAGGCAGCGCCAGGGTGCTGCAATGCGCGCGGCAGAGGGGGTTACGATGGCTGCCGAAGGCTGGATGCGTACGGAAAGCGGCGGGTCCGCTTTGACCGTCCTCGCCGGCGGCGCATGGACGGTCGCGGGCTCGGCCTCTCTGAATGAAATCGTCGACAGTCTGAAACCGGGGGCGGCGCGTCGCGTCGTCTTTGACCTGTCCCAGATCGACCGCCTGGATAGCGCCGGGGCCTGGCTTCTGTTCAAAACCGCCGCCCGCCTGCGGGACGAAGGCATCGAGACGGACTTTACCGGTGTCGCGGAACGCCACGGGCCGTTGCTTCAGATCGTTGAAGATCGCGGCGGCGCGAAGGCCGTGCGGGACGAACGGCCGAACGCGCTGATCGCGCTGTTGGACCGGACCGGGCGCGGCGCCGTGGGGGCGGCGACCAAGGGTCTGGAGCTGCTCAACTTCGTCGGCATGGTGACGCTGGTCTTCCTGCGGGCATTGACCTCGCCGGGTCGGTTCCGTCCCAAGGCGCTGGTCACCCAGATCGAACAGACCGGTCTGAATGCGCTGCCGATCGTCGGCCTACTGTCCTTTCTGGTCGGTGTGGTCCTGGCCTATCTGATGTCGGATCAGTTGCGTCAGTTCGGGGCGGAAGTCTTCACCGTCAATCTGGTCGGACTGTCGATGCTGCGCGAAGTCGCGGTCCTGATCACCGCGATCATGATCGCCGGTCGGTCCGGATCCGCCTTCACGGCCCAGATCGGCACCATGAAGGTGAACGAGGAAATCGACGCCATGGGGACGCTGGGCCTCGACCCGGTCGAGGTTCTGGTCCTGCCGCGCATCATCGCGCTGATGATCACCTTGCCGGTCCTGACCTTCTTCGCCGATATCATGGGCGTGCTGGGGGGCGGGGTCATGACGGTTCTGGCGTTGGATTTGACCCCGACCCAATTCGTGACCGCGCTGAAGAATGCCATCGAATTGAACGACTTCCTCGTAGGCATGGTGAAGGCGCCCGTCCATGCCTACATCATCGCGGTGGTCGGTTGCTACGAAGGGCTGAAGGTTCAGCGCACGGCGGAAAGTGTCGGGCGGCAGACCACGACATCCGTCGTCGAATCCATTTTCCTGGTGATCGTCGCGACCGCGTTGTTCTCCATCCTGTTCTCGGCCCTGGGGATCTAGGCGCATGACCGACGACGCGATCTCTATCCGCATACGCGGCCTGCGCACCCAGTTCGGGGCCCAGGTCATCCATGACGGGTTGGATCTGGATGTGCGGCGGGGTGAGGTAATCGGCGTGGTCGGTGGTTCCGGTACCGGCAAATCGGTCATGCTGCGTGAGATCATCGGGTTGCAGCGACCCAGCGGCGGGCGCATCGAATTGCTGGGTACGGATGTCTGGAATGCCGGTTTCGCGGAACGCACCCGGATGCGGACGCGGATCGGGGTTCTGTTCCAGGATGGGGCGCTGTTCTCGTCGCTGACCGTGGCGGAAAACATCCAGGTGCCGATGCGCGAACATCTCGACATGCCGAAAAGCCTGATGGACGAGCTGGCGGCCTTGAAGATCGCGATGGTCGGCCTGCCGCCGGAGGCCGGGTCGAAACTGCCGTCGCAATTGTCGGGCGGGATGCGCAAGCGTGCGGGATTGGCCCGCGCCCTGGCCCTCGATCCCGATGTCGTTTTCCTGGACGAGCCGACGGCGGGGCTGGACCCGATCGGGGCGGCCGCATTCGACCAGTTGATCCGATCGCTGCAAACCAGCCTGGGATTGACGGTCTATATGGTCACGCATGACCTGGACAGCCTAGCCGCCATCTGCGACCGCATCGCGGCCCTTGTGGACAAACAAGTTACGGTCGGTACCATGGCGGAGCTCATGCGCGACGACCATCCGTGGCTGAAGGAATATTTTCACGGACCGCGCGCCCGGGCAGCCGGCGGCATCGCGGCCGAATAGACGGGGGACGGCTTAAGCGTATGGAGACACGTGCCAGTTTCGTCATAGTCGGGGCCTTCGTCCTTTCTTTTTTCGTTGCGATCGTCATGGCCGTCGTCTGGTTGGCCGATGTCGATATCGACGACGATGTCGTGCTGTACGACGTCTTCTTCAAAGGATCGGTTTCCGGCCTGTCCGTCGGCAATCCGGTGCGTTACGGCGGTATTCCCATCGGCATCGTCACCGATATGCGGATCAGCCAGGACCGGTTCGGCGAGATCCAGGTCGTGATCGAGGTGCCTCAGGACACGCCGATCCGCGAAGACGCTGTGGCCAGCCTGGAATATCAGGGCATCACGGGTGTCGGCTTTATCCAGATCGACGGCGGCACGGAAGCCGCCGCTCCCCTGACAGCGAAGGCGGGGCAGGAGCGGGCGGAAATCCGGTCGGAGAAATCATCCCTGCAGCAAGTGTTCGATTCCGCGCCCGAAATCATGGCCGATCTGGAAATCCTGGCGGAACAGGCGACGAAGCTGCTGAACGATCAGAATGTCGCCCATATCCAGAACACTCTGGCCAATATCGACCGGTTCTCCAACGCGCTGGGGGACAGTTCGGAAGACGTCGCGATGATCCTGCAGGAAGGCGCCAGCACGATGGAGCAATTCCGGCGCACGGCGGTGGAGGCGGAGCGTTTCGTCGGCGCCTTCGCCGACCGGTCGGAAACCTTGGCCGGGGCGGCCGAGACGACGGTGCTGGAGGCGCAGGCCATGGTACAGGATATGCGCGCCTTCACCCAGCGGCTGGACACGCTGGCGATGAAGGCGACCCCGGTGCTCGACAACGCCAACGCCATGGTCAAGGGCTATGCCGATCTGGGACAGGACATGCGCGGCGAGGTCGGTCGGCTGGCCACCCAATTGTCCGACACGCTGGACCGCATGGACGGGATGATCGGCAAGACCGACACGCGGATCGGCATGCTGCTGGAACGTGCCCAGCAATCTCTCGCCAATGTGGATTCGACCCTGAAGACAGCGGACAATCGGATCAATGACGTTGCCGACACGGCGGAAGCCACATTGGGGGATTATTCGCAACTCGCCGGCAATGTCGCGCCGATGGTCGAAGGCGTCGCCCGCGACGCGTCTTCGGCGGTCGCCAATTTCAGCGCGATTTCCGCCGATCTGCGTCTGGCCGCCACGAATATCGCGGCCGCGGCGGACGAGGCGAAGCATCTGATCGCCGAGAACCGGGATCCGGTGACCAGCTTTACCAGTACCGGGCTTTTCGAATTCACCCAGTTGCTGGCCGACATGCGCACCCTTGTCTCGTCGCTGACACGGATCACGAACCAGATCGAACGGGACCCGGCGCAGTTCTTCTTCGGCGACTCGCAGCAAGGATACGAGGTTCAATGACGCGTTCCCGAAAACCCTTCGGTCCGGTTGAGACCTTTGCGCCGACGCGGCGCGGCTTCGGGCTTGGCGCCGGGGCGGCGCTGATGCTCGGCGGTTGTTCCGTCGCTCTTCCGGGCAGCGGCGAACCCCCGCGCATTTACGTCCTGACACCGAAAAGCACATTCGGCGACGATCTGCCCAGCGTCGATTGGCAATTGCTGATCGAACCGCCCCAGGCGGCAGCCGGCATATCGTCGGCGCGGATCGCCCTGCGCCGGTCGCTGATCGAGCTTGAGTACTTCGCACGGGCGGCCTGGACCGACAGCGCGCCGCTGATGATCCAGACCCTGTTGATCGAAAGCTTTGAGAATTCGGAGAAGATCGTTTCGGTCGGCCGCCAGGCCATCGGTCTGCGGTCCGATTTCATCCTGAAGTCGGACCTGCGCGAGTTCCAGGCGGAATACATGGACGACAATGGCAATCCCCTGCCGGCCGGGTCGCCCCCGAATATCCGCATCAGGATGAATGCGAAACTGGTAAGGATGCCCCACCGGACCATCGCGGGTTCGCGCACCATCGAATATGTTATCCAGGCGCCAGGGCCCGGCATGGTCGACATCATTGCCGGTTTTGACGAGGCACTGGGCAAGACCCTGAAACGGATCGTCGGCTGGACGCTGGAGGAAGGACAGCGTATCTACAGCGCGAAGAACACCTGAAGCCTTTGGTTGGGAGACCAGCAGCCATGACGCATGTTTTCCATCGGACCTGTGGCGCGACACCGCCGACCGCCGTCAAAGGGGACGGTTGCTACATCGTCGATGCCGACGGCAAGCGCTATCTGGACGCGTCGGGCGGGGCAGCGGTCAGCTGTCTGGGCCATTCTCACCCGAAGGTCATTCAAGCGATCAAGGATCAGGTCGATGCGATCGCCTTCGCGCATACCGGCTTCTTTACCAATGATCCGGTCGAAAAGCTGGCCGATTTCCTGGTCGAGCGCGCGCCGGGCGATCTGAACTATGTCTATTTCGTGTCCGGCGGGTCGGAAGCGACGGAAGCGGCGCTGAAACTCGCCTATCAATATTTCTGGGAGAAGGGCGACGGGCAGCGCCGCCGTTTCATCGCCCGGCGTCAGAGCTATCACGGCAATACGCTGGGGGCGTTGGCGGTCGGCGGGAATATGTGGCGGCGGGATCAGTTCGCCCCGATCCTGATCGACGCACAGCATATCTCACCCTGCTATGCCTATCGCGAAAAGCGCGATGACGAGAGCCTGGAGGAATACGGCCGCCGGGCGGCGGACGAACTGGAAGCCAGCCTGCAGGAAGTCGGTCCGGAGACGGTTGTCGCCTTCGTCGCGGAACCGGTGGTGGGCGCGACGGCGGGCGCTTTGGTCCCGGCGCCCGGCTATCTGAAGCGTATCCGCGAGATTTGCGACCGTCACGGCATCCTCCTGATCCTGGACGAGGTGATGTGCGGTATGGGGCGCACGGGGACCCTGTTCGCCTGCGAGCAGGACGGGATCGCGCCGGATATTCTGGCGACAGCAAAGGGGCTGGGGGCCGGGTATCAGCCGATCGGCGCGATGCTGTGCACCACGGAAATCTATGAGACGATCCGCGACGGGTCCGGCTTTTTCCAGCATGGCCACACCTATATGGGCCATCCGACCGCGGCCGCGGCGGCCCTGGCGGTGCAGCAGGTAATCGAAGAAGACGACCTGCTGGCAAATGTACGCAAACGCGGCGCGCAATTGATGGAGCGGCTGACCGCGCGGTTCGGCAACCATCCGCTGGTCGGTGATATCCGGGGGCGGGGGCTATTCATCGGTATCGAGCTGGTCGCCGATCGCGGCACCAAGGAACCGTTGGACCCGGCACTGAAGATCCATGCGGCGATCAAGAAGCACGCCATGGCTCAGGGGCTGATGTGCTATCCGGGAGGCGGGACCATCGACGGCAAGCGGGGCAACCACATCCTGTTGGCACCGCCCTTCATCATCGACGACAGCCATGTCGAGGAGATCGTCGAGAAACTGGGCAATGCGGTCGATGCGGCCCTGGCCGATGCGGGCCTAGCCTGACCGATGACGGCAGAGGCAAACAAGGCAGAAGATAGGGCGGATTTACCGCCGCTGATCCTGGCGGTCGCCCCGAACGGCGCGCGTAAGACCAAGGTCGACCATCCGGCCCTGCCGATGGGCGCGGCGGAAATCGGACATACCGCCGCGTCCTGCAAAGATGCAGGGGCTTCCCTGATCCACCTACATGTTCGCAATGCCGAAGGGACCCATTCCCTCGATGTCGATCTGTACCGCGATGCCATCGCGGCCGTTCGGCGCGAGGCGGGCGACGGGCTGATCGTTCAGGTCACGTCGGAAGCGGTCGGAATCTACGCGCCGGAACAACAGCGTGCCATGGTGCGCGATTTGCGCCCGGAAGCGGTTTCTTTGGCCATCCGCGAGTTGGTGCCGGATGCGGCGGCGGAACCGGAATTCGCCCAATTTGCGGCCTGGATGAAGGCGGAGCGGATCGCGCCACAATATATCCTCTATGATGCGGACGATGTCCGGCGCTATGCCGATCTACGTCGGCGCGGGCTGATCGCGGACGACCCGCCTTTTGTGCTCTATGTGCTGGGCCGTTATAGCAAAGGTCAGCGCTCGCAGCCGGCGGACCTGTTGCCGTTTCTGACCGCCGCGCGGGAAGAGGCACTGGACGTGCAATGGTCGGTCTGCGCCTTCGGGCCGAAAGAGGCGGCCTGTGCCTTGACGGCCGCGGCGCTGGGCGGACATAGCCGAATCGGGTTCGAGAACAATCTCTACCTTGCGAATGGAGAGGTCGCGCCCGACAATGCGGCGCTGATTTCGCAAGTCGCGGAACAAGCCGGCATGGCTGGCCGGGTCCTCGCAGACCCGGACGCGGCGCGCACTGTACTTGGGATGGAATGAGGGGGAAGGATGTTGGGCATTCGTAAACTGGCGCTGGGCGCCCTGACCGCGACGGGATTGGTGCTGGGCGGTTTAGGCGCGGGAAGCGCCGCGGCCCAATCACCGTCGACCAGTGTCGATCTGGCCCTGCCGGGTGCGGGCGAGCGCTTGCTGATCGGCGGTGGCCTGCCCTTCGGCCTCTATTTCCCGATGGCCGGGACGCTGTGCCGTCTGCTGGAAACCGGATCCGCACCGCAGCCCTGCGCCGTGGCGAGCCTGGCCGACAGTGCCGCCGCCATCGACTCCCTGACATCGGGTGAAATGCCCTTCGCCATCGTGCAAAGCGACTGGCTGCATCATGCTGTGCAAGGTACCAGTCGGTATCAGGAAACCGGCCCCTCGGAAGACCTGAGGGCCATTGCCGCCTTCTATACCGAAGCCTTCACGATCTTCGTCAAGGCGACCGGACCGATCACCAGCCTGGCGGACCTGGAAGACAAGCGCGTCAGTGTCGGGCCAGCCGGCAGCTATCGCGGTATCATGGCCGATGTGGCGCTGGATGCCGGAGGTCTGGACCGCGACGACTTGGCGGAAGCAAGCGGTGAACCGGTCGTCGGCGCGATTGAGCGATTGTGCGACGGGCGCACGGATGCGGTGGTGGTGATGGCCGTGCACCCGGCGGAACTGCTGACGTCGGCAGGCCGGCGCTGCGGGATCGCGCCCCTGTCCTTCACCGATGGTGAGGTCTCGGAAATGCTGAGCGCGCTTCTGGGCTATGCAGAGGTCATCATCCCGGCCAAGACCTATCCGGGTCAGACCGTGCCGGTGCGCACAGTCGGGCTGCGACCGGTCCTGGCGACGACGGTCGATGCCGATCCGGCTATTGTCGGGGCCCTGACGACCGCGATCGCCCGTGGGTTGGACAGGCTGAATGCGTCCCATCCTGCCTTTGCGACGATCCAAATCGACGACCTGGCCACCGCTGCCAGTTTCGCGCCGTTGCATCCCGCCGCGGCACAGGCCCTCGGTGTCGCCGGGCAGTAACCGACCCGACCTGCTGTTCCTCGGCCCGCGTCGATTGACGACCTTCGGGCGGCGCGGCATACTTTTTCCAAGAAGACGATAATTTGCCGCGTCCGGCCTGGATCGGGATTTTCCCTTGGGACAAGCGGCGCGGGTAAGGAACAGGGTGAACAGTCTCGCCGACAACGCCTGGATTACAGGCGGGAATAATGGCTTTGGCCGTGAATTGCGCCGAATCTTCGCGATTTTGGCGCTGGTGCTGATCGGCTTGTCCCCAATTGCTCCCCTTTCCGAAAGCGCCCAGGCAGCACAACGATTTGTCGTGATCGGCACCGGTGGCGTGACGGGGGTCTACTTCCCGGCAGGCGGCGCTTTGTGCCGTGTCATCAACAATCAGCGCAAGGACCACGGTATCCGCTGTTCGGTCGAGGCGACCGCAGGTTCGGTCTACAACGTTGGCGCGGTGATGAATGGGGATCTTGACCTGGCTATCGTACAATCCGACGTCCAGTATCAGGCCTATCGTGGCGATGGTCCCTTCAAAGGTAAGGCACATAAGGACCTGCGGGCCCTGTTCTCGCTACATGAGGAGGCGTTCACCGTTGTGGCCCGTGCCGGGTCGGGGATTGCGGATCTGCGCGACCTGGAAGGCAAGCGCGTCAATATCGGCAATCCGGGTTCCGGTCAGCGCAGTGTGATGGAAACGGTCATGGCGGGTTTGGGATGGACCTCCGCCAGCTTTGCCCAGGCCAGCGAACTGACCTCGCGGAACCAGGCCCAGGCGCTGTGCGACGGTCAGGTGGACGCCATCGTCTTCATGGTCGGCCATCCCAACGCATCGATCCGCGAGGCGCTTTTCACCTGCGATAGCTATCTGGTGCCGGTCGACGGACCGGAAGTCGCGGCGATTCTGGCCAGCGATCGGAACTTCGCCGCCGTGACCATCGATGTCAGCCTGTATGGCCGGGCGGGTGATCCGGTGAAGACCTTCGGCGGCCTTGCGACGGTCGTAACCTCGGCCTCGACCAGTGAAGACGATGTCTATGCCATGGTGCGGGCGGTTTTCACCGATCTGGCGGGCGTCAAGGTTCAGCACGATGCCTTGTCGCGCTTGCGGCCCGAATTCATGGTGGCCGACGGTCTGTCCGCGCCGCTGCACCAGGGGGCTGAGAAGTATTACCGGGAGGTCGGACTGGTCCGAAACTAGCGCGGTCCCGGGGATTGGAATACGCGTCGTCGGATCGGCGGCGGGTGTGGAAAGGGGATCGGCACGGCATCGGCCGGCCGGTTCCGCAACGAGAAAGAGAAGCGGGACGAAACCCGCGAAAAAGGTACAGGGAACCCGAACGGGGAAATCCAGCGAGTGTTTACAAGAAGGGAGTTCTACAAATGATGATCAAGAAATTGGGCGTGACGGCCGCTCTGATGGGCGCCGCCATGTTCTCCACCGCCGCAACCGCGGAAGAAAACATCGTCATCGGGACCGGTGGTGAAACCGGCGTCTATTATCAGGTCGGCGGCGCAATCTGCCGTCTGGTCAATCGCGGCACGTCGGATCACGACATCAAGTGCACGCACACGACCGGCGGCTCCGTGGCCAACATCAACGGTATCCGCAACGGTGACCTGGATCTGGGCGTCGCCCAGTCCGACTGGCAGTACCACGCCTATAACGGCACCGCGCCGGACAAGTTCCCGGAAGGCGCCTTCGGCGATCTGCGCGCCGTCTTCTCGGTCCATCCGGAGCCGTTCACGGTCGTTGCCCGTGCCGATTCGGGGATCACGAAGTTTGAGGATCTGGTCGGCAAGCGCGTCAATGTCGGCAATCCGGGTTCCGGTGCCCGCGCGACGATGGAAGTCGTCATGGAGAAGATGGGCTGGACGATGGACAGCTTCTCGCTGGCTTCCGACCTGAACTCCAAGGAACAGGCGGCGGCGCTGTGCGACAACAAGGTCGACGCCATCGTCTTCACCGTCGGTCACCCGGCCGGGACGATCAAGGAAGCCACGACGACCTGTGATTCCGTGCTGATCGACGTCGACAACGACGTTGTCCAGAAACTGGCCTCCGACAACGCCTACTATGCGATGACGACGATTCCGGGCGGCATGTACAAGGGCACGGACAATGACGTCACGACCTTCGGCGTCGGCGCGACCTTCGTTGCGTCCACCGCGACCAGCGAAGAAACCGTCTACCAGGTTGTGAAGGCCGTCTTCGACAATTTCGATCGGTTCAAGAAGATGCATCCTGCCTTCGCGAACCTGGAAGAAGCGAAGATGATCAAGAACAACCTGTCCGCTCCGCTGCATGACGGTGCGGTCAAGTACTACAAGGAACGGGGCTGGATGTAATCCGGCTCAAGTTCTGTCGATAGAGTAAGGGGGCGCCGCGGCGCCGGCATTGGCGCCGCGGCCCCTTCGCCTCATTCGTTCGTTACTTTGGTATGTGTTGCACATTTAGAAAAACGCAGTCGGTCGATCAGGGGGATTGGGCATGAGCGAGCAGAACAGCGGTTCGGGGCTGAGCCAGGAGGAGTTGGACGATCTCGTCGCGTCCAGCGACACGGGCGGCCGGAACCCCTCGAATAAGGCAATCCTCAAGGCGATGGCGATCATCGCCTTCCTGTGGGCTCTGTTCCAGGTCTGGATCGCCTCACCGATCCCTTACGAAGTCGGCTTCGGCGTCTTTTCCAGCCGCGAGGCCCGATCCATTCACTTGGGGCTGGCTCTTATTCTTTGCTTCATGGCCTATCCGGCCTTCAAGCGCAGCCCGCGCGATCATATCCCGGTCACCGACTGGATACTTTTGATCGCCGGGGCGTTCTGTGCCTTCTACCTGTTCGTCGCCGATCTGGCGATCGTTGGGGAAATCTTCGGCGACCGCCTCAGCGATCGGCCGAACAATCCGAACACGTTCGATATCGTCGTCTTCTGCGTCGGCATATTCTGCCTGTTCGAAGCGACGCGCCGCAGCCTGGGTCCGCCGCTGGCGATCCTGGGTATCCTGTTCCTGCTGTATACTTATTTCGGGCCGTACTTCCCCGGCCTGTTGCAGTGGAAGGGCGCCAGCTTCGGCGCCATGGCCTATCACCAATGGCTGTCTCAGTCGGGCGTTTTCGGCATCGCGCTGGGTGTGTCGACCGATCTCGTCTTCCTGTTTGTCCTGTTCGGCGCGCTGTTGGATAAGGCCGGCGCAGGCAGTTACTTCATCAAGGTCGCCTTCTCGCTGATGGGGCACCTGCGCGGTGGACCCGCCAAGGCCGCGGTCGTGGCGTCGGGCATGACCGGGCTGATCTCCGGTTCGTCCATCGCCAATGTGGTGACGACCGGGACCTTCACCATTCCGATGATGAAGCGGGTCGGCTTCAACAACGAAAAGGCGGGCGCGGTCGAGGTTGCTTCCTCTGTGAACGGGCAGATCATGCCGCCGGTCATGGGCGCAGCCGCCTTCCTGATGGTGGAATACGTCAACATTCCGTATTTCGACGTGGTGAAACACGCCTTCCTGCCGGCGATCATCAGCTATATCGCGCTGGTCTACATCGTCCATCTGGAGGCGATGAAGCAGGACATGCAGGCCCTGCCGCGTGCCACCGTCGCGAAGCCGGTGAAACTGCAATTGCTGTCTTTCTTGATGTCGGCCGCCATGTTCGTCGCCATCGGCGGCGGCGTCGCCTGGCTTTCCGAAGCGTATCTGGCGCTGCAATCCGCGCCGTCCCTGATGATTGCCGCTGGCGTCGCGCTGGCCGCAATCATCGTGCTGTGTAAGGTGATTTCCGCCTCTGCATCTGAGGGAACGAAGGCGGCGGTCTTCTCCACCTTCACCATGGTCGTCGGCTACTGCATCGTCGGCGGCGTGTTCCTGATGTATCTGCTGGATACGCTGGAGCAGGGCTTGGACGGTGCCGGGATGAGCTTCCTTCTGCCCTGGGTCGTCGGCGCGCTGTTGATCCTGGTCTATGTCTTCCTGGTGCGCATCTGCGCGACCTATCCGGACCTGGAACCGGACGATCCGGATTCCGAGATCGTGTCCCTGCCGCTGCCGAAACCGACCATCATGTCGGGTCTGCACTTCCTGCTGCCGGTCCTCCTGCTGATCTGGATGCTGATGGTGGAGCGCAAGTCGCCCAGCCTATCGGCCTTCTGGGCGGTGGCGCTGATGATGTTCATCCTGGTGACCCAACGCAGTCTGTTCGCCTTCTTCCGGGGCGAGACCGGCGGCCAATTGGGGCAGGGTGTCCGCGATCTTGTCGACGGCATGATCTCCGGTGCGCGTAACATGATCGGCATCGGCATTGCGACAGCGGCTGCCGGCGTTATCGTCGGCGCGGTCTCGCAGACCGGGATCGGCAGCGCCTTGGCCGATCTGGTCGAGTTGCTGTCCCAGGGGCAGTTGATCCTGATCCTGATCTGGACGGCGGTGCTTAGCCTGATCCTCGGCATGGGCCTGCCGACGACGGCGAACTATATCGTCGTCTCCTCGCTTCTGGCGCCCGTCGTCGTGGCGTTGGGGCAGCAGAACGGTCTGGTGGTGCCGCTGATCGCGGTCCATCTCTTCGTCTTCTATTTCGGCATCATGGCGGATGTGACACCGCCGGTCGGCTTGGCATCCTTCGCGGCGGCGGCCGTGTCGGGCGGCGATCCGATCAAGACCGGCTTTGTCGCCTTCTTCTATTCGATGCGGACGGCCCTGTTGCCCTTCCTGTTCATCTTCAACACCGATCTGCTGCTGATCGACGTGGGACCGGTGGAGGCGGTCCTGGTCTTCATCGTGGCCACAGCCGCCATGTTGATCTTCACGGCCGGCTTCCAGGGCTATTTCTTCGCCCGGTCGCGGATCTATGAATCGGTGCTGCTGATCCTGGTTGCCTTCTCTCTGTTCAGGCCGGGCTTTTGGATGGATATGATCGTCGATCCGACGACCAGCGTCCCGCCCGGCAGCATCGTCGAACAGTTCGAAAGGGCCGAACCAGGCACTGAACTGCGGCTGCTTGTCGATGGTCTGGACAGTGTCGGCGAGCCCTTGTCCTTCACCGCCATCGTCGAAGTGCCGGAAGGTGCCACCGGGGAAGAGCGGATCGCCAATTTCGGCCTGGAACTGATCATCGACGGCAATGACGTCGTCATCGACAATGTCACCTTCGACAGCCCGGCCGAGGCGCAGGGCGTCTTCGATTGGGACCAGAAGATCGTCGATGTCATGGTGGCGTCGGATCAACCGCCGAAGGAGTTGATCTGGATTCCGGCCATCGTTGTCCTGATCCTGGTGGCGCTGCTTCAATCGCGCCGCCAGAAGGCTCTGGCAACGGCATAGGGAGGGCCCGAGATGTATAAGAATGTTCTACTGGCAGTCGACCTGGGTGAGGATCTGTCCTGGCAACGGGCGCTGCCGGAGGCGCTGACCGTTCTAGGCGGGTCGGGTGTGCTGCACATCATGACCGTGGTGCCGGATTTCGGCATGACAATCGTCGGGTCCTTCTTTCCGCAGGATTACGAAAAGAAGGCGCTGAAGGAAGCGAATGACCGCTTGCACGCCTTCGTGTCGGACCATGTTCCGGCCGGCACCAAGGTCCAGCATATCGTGAAGCACGGCGCGCCGGCGGAGGAGATTCTGGCGACGGCGAAAGAGGTTCCGACCGACCTTATCGTCATCGGATCGCACCGGCCTGGCATGGATCATGCCTTGCTGGGATCGGTCGCGTCCCGTGTCGTATCTCGTGCGACCTGTTCCGTCTTGATTGTCCGGGAATAGACGAAGCGAATTAGATTCCGGCGCCGTTCTCGGGATTTTCCAGGAAGGGCGGCGGCTCTACTTCGAACTGCGGGATCGGCAACAGCGGATCCGTTGCTTCCGACAATTCCAGGTCCAGCCCGGTCACCGGCGTTTTCGGCGCCGGTGCTTCCGTCACCTCGGTATCGTCGGACGGCATTTCGCCCATCGTCTCTTCCTTGTCGAGAGACGGGACGGGGTCGACGGTCGCCGTGTTGGGCGGCGGCGCGAGCGTCGGGCCCAGCCCGCTTTGCTCGCTGTCCTCCAGCGGCGCCAGCGGGTCGAGCGGCGCGTTCGAGTCCAGCGGCTGCATCGGGTCGAGCGGAGCCAGCGGGTCGAGTGGCGCCAGCGGATCCGACGAAATGTTCGGCTGAAGCGTCGCGTTCGGATCGAAGCTTTCCGCCGGCGGCGGTGCCAACGGATCAAGCGGCGCCAGCGGGTCGAGCGGCGCGGAATTGTTCGTCGGGGACAGGATCGCACCCGGATCCAGCGTCGCGCCGCCGCCATCCAGCAACTCGTTATCGGTGATCGGGGCCGACGGTTCCGGCGCGTTGGCCGGCATCATGCCGTCGTTCAACAGTGCCAGATAGACCCGGTCCGCCGACGGCGCGGCGCAATCCTGGCAAACGGTCAATGCGTCGGCGCCCGGTCCTTTGGTAACGCCGATGATGGCGCCGTCCGGACCGATCATGGTCTGTCGCCAGTTGCCGCGTCCGAAAGTATAACCCTGCGTCATCTTCTCATAGATCATCAGCGGCTCGGCGATCAGTTTGCCGTCCTCCGCGATTGAGAAACCGGCCGCCGCCACGGTCCCGCCGACCGGCAGGTCCCGATCGAGCCAAAGGGTCGATTCTTCGCCGACCGCGCGGTCATTGCCATAGACCACCAGATAGCGCGATCCGATTTCGTCATACTGGAAGGGTGCATAGGTCGACCGGTCCCAGTCGCCGAAGACGCGCGCCAGGACGTGCTTCGATTTGGCATAACCGGCCAGGAGCTGCTCCTCGAAGCAGTCATAGGCATCGTCCAGCGCTTCCGGACTGGGGGCGGAACTTGTGCCGCCTTCCGTGTTCTGGGCCAGATAACAGGCTTTCGCTTCGGCCATTTCTTCGGCGTGCGAGCCGGTGGCGGCAGTCAGGCCGATTGCCAGGGTTCCCGCCCAAGCAATGTACCGCGCGTGTTTCGACTTGCGCGCTCCATTGGTTGCCATGCCCATACTCCGCCCTCGCTCCAGATTAGACCTGCCCGGTGGAGTCGATAGACCGATTCGCACCCGATTCGGAAGGTATATTTTACGAATCTTGGCGGTTGCGCGGCCAAGTCAAGCCGATGACCGCCAGTGCGAGCCAGCCGAGCAGGAGGAGTGTGCCGCCCACCGGCACGACGGCGATGGCCGGCCGCAACTCCGCAAGGGCGAGAAGTAATAGGCCCCCGCTGAACCCGGCGAGACCCAGAACGAAAAGGGTTCCGGCTGCGAGGGGCATCCGATGCGGCCGCCGATGGGCTAGGATCGCGCAGATCGCCAAGGCCGGCGCGTGCAGTAGCAGATAGGTCCCGGCGGTTTCGACCCAATCGACAGCTTGCGCGGTCAACTGATCCTGCAGCGCGTGGGCGGCCATCGCGGAAAAGCCGACACCGGCGGCGCCGGTCAATCCTGCAAGAATCATGAACACGCGCGCCATGCTTGAGCCTCCCAATCTTGTGGTCGGCCGGTCCTATCGCGATTCAGGATTCAGACAAATAGGCGTCAAAAACAAAGGACCCGCCGGGGCGGGTCCTGAGAAGATCCTATTGGCGGGCAATCAGGCGAACTGATCGACCAGTTGTCCCAGCGCCCGAGTCTGTTCCGACTGCTGGTCCTGGTTGCCATTGACCGTTGACGAATTCTCTTCGTCCGCCGTCTGCTGATTGGTGCCGTTCACGCCGCCCACCTGGGTGGTCTGTACCACAGCATCGACACCGCCGGTCGCGCCGACGCCGCCGACCGTGCCGTCATCATTGGCGGCCTCGGCATCGTCCTGCGCCTGCACCAGGAAGCTCTGGGCGGCATTGCTGAGGACGATCGTGTCTTCCTGATCTTCCTGGGCGGCCTGAGACGCACCCTCTTCTTCCGCAGCGGCTTCCTGGACCTGGGCTTCCTCATCGGCCGCCTCTTCCACGCGCTGCTCTTCACGCAGGGCTTCCTGCCGCTGGGCCTCTTCCGTGCGCCGTTGCGCCGCGGCTTCCGTATCGAAGACGCTGCGGGTCGTCGCCAGGTTAAATCCGCCAATACCACCGATGTCGGCCATACCGTCACCTCATTCGTCATGCGGCCCCGCCTGAACGGGTTTGCCGCGCCATCCGGAATGTCGCGACCGGAGAAGCCGGTGTTTGGACATCTGGATACTCGGCAATATAGGCGAATTCGGCGGAAAACTCAATGATTAGGCAGCATTTGATCTAATTCGTACGAAGGCCCGTTCGGTGGACCTAGCGCCGGTCCCGACGGGGGTCGAAGGCGTCCTGCAGGCCGTCTCCCAAAAAGTTGAACGCGACCACCGCGGTCAGGATCGCGAGGCCCGGCCAAAGTGCCAGTTCCGGCGCCGAGAAAAGATAATCCTGGGCGTTGGTCAACATATTGCCCCAACTCGGTGTCGGCGGCTGAATGCCGAGGCCCAGATAGCTCAGCACGCTTTCCAGCAGGATGATCTTGCCCACCGAAAGGGTCGTCGCGACGATGATCGGCGATAGGCAGTTCGGCAGGATATGCCGCCGGATCACATAGAGCGGCGGTGCGCCCTGTGCGCGGGCGGCGGTGACGAATTCGCGCGATTTCAGGCTCAGCGTCTCGGCCCGGACAAGCCGCGCGACCGTCGGCCAGGCGACCAGCGAGATGATGAAGACGATCAGCGTCAGGCCTGAACCACCATCGATCCAGCCGATCCCCAGCTTGTCAAAATCGATCACGGACAGGACGATCAACAGGGGCAGCAGCGGCAGGCTGATGACGCCGTCGGTGCAGCGCATCAAGACCCGGTCCAACCAACCCCCGAAATACCCAGCGAAGAGGCCTATGAGGGTGCCGATCGCGGCGGCGGTCACGGCCGTGGTCAGGCCGACGGCCAGCGAGGCGCGGCTGCCGAGGATCAGCCGGGCCAGAATGTCCCTTCCGGCTTCATCCGTCCCCAGGAGGTGGTCCGGGCCTGCCGGCTGGCTGCGCGCGAACAGGTTCGTTGCCTGTGCGTCCAAACCCAGGAGATCGAGGATCCAAGGCGCGAAGGCGGCAATGGCGACAAGGCAGGTCAGGACCGCAGCGGACGCCATTGCCATGCGGTTTGCCAGAAACCGGCCCCGGATCCGCGCCCCGCGCCCGACCCCCGCCGTCATGGCCCGTCATCCCCGCCGCGCGCGGTGATGCGCGGATCCAGCGCGGCATAGGCAATATCCGCCGCGATATTGGCCAGAAGCGTGAAGGCGGTGGCGATCATCAGGCCGATCAGGGCCAAATTGTAATCGTTCCCCATGATCGCTTCGTAAATCATGACCCCCATGCCGGGCCAACTGAAGATCGCCTCGGTGATCAGCGTGCCGGAGAACAGGGTGCCGAAACTGAGCGCGATGACCGTGACCAGCGGCAGGAGGGCGTTGCGCAGCGCATGACCGAACAATTGCCGGCGCGCAGAGGCACCCTTGGCCCGCGCGGTGCGCATATAGTCCTGTCCCAAAGTCTGCAGCATCGCGCCGCGCATGAAACGTGTGAAGCCGCCGATTTCGGCCAGGGTCAGCGCCAGCACCGGCAGCAGCATATGGCGCAGGGTCTCCAGCAACCCGCTGCCCGGCTCCGCCGAACCGCCGGCGGGGATCCAGGCGACCGGCACGGCGATATAGGCGATCAACATCAGCGCCAGCCAGAAGGGCGGCACCGAAATTCCGGCGAAACAGAACAGGTTGATGCCGTAATCGGTGGCGGAATTGGCGCGGGCGGCGGCCAGAACGCCGAGCGGGATGGCCAGCATCAGTCCCAGAACCGTGCTGGTGCCCAGGAGCTGGAGGCTCGCCAGAAGGCGGGGCATCAGGATATCGCCGACCGGCTGCTGATAGAGCCTGGAATAGCCGAACTCGCCTGAGACGGCATTGGCGAGCCAATGGCCGTAGCGTTCCAACAGGGGCCGGTCCAGGCCGTAAAGCGCCTTCAGGCGGGCGATATCCTCGGCGGTGATTTCGGGATCGTCCGCGAACATCAGATCGACCGGGTCGCCCGGCATCAATCCGATCAGAATGTAACTGGCGAAAGACACGGCCAGCAGCACGAGCAGGCTTTCCGCCAGACGCCGCGCCGTATAGCTCAACATCTCCCCGTCACTCCGTCAGGCGCCATTCCTCGACCCAGAGCGAGGACGGGTATTGATGGCCGGTGGGGCGCAAACCCGTCATGTTCTTCGGAAGGACATAAGGTTCCGCCCGGAAGTAAAGCGGCAGCACCGGCAAGTCCCGGGCATAGCGGGCCTGAAGGTCGGACCACAGGACGCGCTGTACCTCGTCCGCGCAATCGGTTTCCAGTCGGTCGATGGTCTCGTCCATCTCCGGGGAGTTGTAGCCGGGATAGTTCTGGCCCTGCCAGGCATTCTCCTCGGTCGGGATCTGGCTGGAATGCAGGGTGGAGAAGGGGATCGATTCCGGCGCGCTGAGCCATGCATACATGACCACGCCATCGAAGGCGCGTTTGGTGATCGTCTCGGCGAAGAAGATGCGCGGCTGTTCGTTCTTCAATACCGCCTCGACGCCGATGGCCCGCCATTGATTTTGGATGACCTGCTGCACCAATTCGCGGGTCTTGTTTTCGGCGGTGGTCTGAAAGGTGAGGGTCAGGCGTTCGCCATCTTTGACCCGTATGCCGTCCGGACCCGCGTCCCATCCGGCCTCTTTCAGGAGTTCGACGGACTTTGTGGGGTCGTAATCGTATTTAGGCACGTCGGGATCGTACCATTTGTCCAGCGGATTGACGTTGCCATGTGCGACCGGCTGCTTGCCTTGAAACAGCTGCTCGCTGATCGCCTGCCGGTCGATGCCGTGAATCAGCGCCTGCCGGACGCGCAGGTCGGCTAGGGACGGGGTGTCCAGATTGACGTCGATATGTTCGTAGACCAGCCCCGATTTATAGAGGAACTGGTAATCGTCGCCGCTGCGCGATTCGAACCCCAGCGCCTGGTCTGCGGCGAGGCCCAATTCGCCGGCGATCATGTCGATATCCCCGGCCAGCAGGTTGGCAATCAGGGCCGATGTGTTCTGGATCGCACGGACTTCGATCTCGTCGAAATAGGGTTCCGGGCCCCACCAGGACGGATTGCGTTCCAACAGGATGCTCTGGCCGACCGCGACCCGCGCCACACGATAGGGGCCGAACCACAGGCCCGGATTGGTCGGATCGGCATCGTAGGCGGTGCGGCGGCGATAGGATTGCGGATCCGCCTCGTAAATCGGCCGTTCGATATGATTGGGCAGCAGGGCCAGCCCGGCGATGTTCTCGAAGTTACAGGTCCGCTTGTTCATGTGCAGGGTGAAGCTTTTGTCATCCTGCACCGTGACCTTGTCGATCCGGCGGAACAGCTCGGCGTTCAGCGCACCTGTCTGCGGATCCTGGCCGATTTCGACCGACAGCAACACGTCATCGGTGGTGACCGGCGTCCCGTCCCCCCAGACCGCCGCCGGGTTCAGCGTATAGGAAATGGCTATGCCCGGATCGCCGTTTTCCGCAGTTTCCCAGACGGCGGTCCCGTCTTCCAGACTGGGCAATTTGGTGCAGACCAGACAGGTCGGGCGCCAGTCCTGGTCATAGACGGTGATCGGCCGCCGCGCCATGGCGAGAACATAGGCCTTCGCCATCATGGATTCGAAAACCGGGCTCAGTGTCGCCGGATACTGGCTCATCCCGATGGTCAGGCGGGATTTGTCGGCGGCGCCGGACGGGGTGGACCAGAACGGGATGGAACAGATCGCGGCGGCCGCGATGATCGTCAGGGCCGCCGCAATCGCGCGCGCGGCCGGCACTCTGGTATGCGTCGTCGCCATCCGGTCTCCCCCGTCGACGGGTCAGTCCTCCTTGCCGCCATGGGCCTTCGACCAGCCCTTGGGATCGTGCAGGAAGGCTTCGACTTGTTCCGCCTGACCCTCGGCGAAATAGCCTTCCTCCTTGGCGCAGGCGATGACGTCCCACCAGGTCGCCAGGCTGTGCAGTGCCACGCCGGCCTCGGCCAGCATCTTCTCCCCTTCCGGGAAAATGCCGTAATGGAAAATCACGAATGTGTGGCCGCAGACGCCGCCAGCCTCGCGGATACCGTCGACGAAGGACAGTTTGGACCCGCCATCCGTCGCCATGTCCTCGACCAGAAGAACGTGCTGGCCTTCTTCAAGATTGCCCTCGATCCGGGCGTTGCGGCCGAACCCCTTGGGCTTCTTGCGGATGTAGCACATCGGCAGCATCAGATGATCGGACAGCCACGCGGCGAATGGAATACCGGCCGTCTCGCCCCCGGCCACCACGTCCAGCGACTCGAAGCCGACCTTCTCCTCAACCGTCGCCGCCGCCATTTTCATCAACCGCCGCCGCGCGCGCGGGAAGGCGATCAACCGGCGGCAGTCGACATAGACCGGGCTGGCCCGTCCGCTGGTCAGCGTGAACGGATCTTCCGGCCGAAACAGAACGGATTTTGTTTCGATCAGGATGCGGGCGGTGATGCGGGCGGGGGAAAGCGTCATTCGGATCAGCCTTGTTGGTCAGCAATCTGGATCGGGTCAGGGCTTGGGCAAGGGGGATTCCGTCGGAAGAAAGACCTTGCCGGCCAGGATGTAGCGGATCGTTTGCACCGTTACGACGGTGACGGCAAGGGTGACGAGCGCGATAGCGGCCAGGGCCAAGGCCGCCGGCACGACACCCCCCACGGCGTCGGCATAGAGCGTACAGGCGACGGACAACGCCGCCAGCGGGAATGTGTAGGACCACCATCCCAGGCCAAAGGGCAATCGCAACAGCGACGGCACCTGCGGCAACAGGATCAGAAGGGTGAAGAGCGCCAGACCCAGAAACATCACGGCGGGCCCGTCCACCAGTCCGCCGTTCAGTACGGCATAGGCGATGAAACACAGCGACGGCGGCGCGATCAGGATGAACAGAGACGGCCGCAGCGGCCCTTCCAACCGGGATTCGAACAGCAGCCGGTAGAAGACGATCGTGAACAGGACGACCCAGAACAAAAGACCGACCGCAAACATCATCCAGCCGATGTCGGTATAGCCCAGCGGTGCCCCGACGATCGGGATGATCAAATTGCCCACGACCGGAATGAACCAGACAGGCGCGGCATGGCTGATATGGCCGTCGCGCGACATCCAGATCGAGATGATGACGATTGTGACTGTCAGATTGGCGATGGCCGCCACCGCCCAGATCACGGTCGCGATGCCGGGCAAGGTGGTCACCAGATTGCTGGTCAGGATCATCGCGGTCATTGTCGCCGCGGCGAAGAAATTCCCCTGTATCGGATGTCGGAATTCGGCCTTCACGGCGTCGAAATGGCGCAAGACCTTCACGGCATAGAGCGCCAGCAGGGCGATGAAGACGCCACAGGCGATTCCGGCCAGGATAATGGCGGGAACCGGTGAAAGCTCGAAGGCGACCAATGTCTCACGCCAGGCCGTCGCGAATCCGGCAATACCCAGACCGGCCCCGAACAGGCCAGCCGGCATATGCTGCAAACTGGCTGGAATCGGCACTTCCGAAGGGGCCTCCGCCACGGCGGCGGTTTTGGGTTCAGAGGCGGTTTTCGGCGGGGCGTCGGGCGTCGATACGGGCGGTTTGGCCTTCTTGGCCTTTGCCTTGCGTTTCGCGGCTTTGCGCGGTTTCGCCTTCACAGTCACTGTCTTCACCGGCGCGGACGGACCGGGCGCCGTCTCGGCGGCGGGGGCATCCCGCCCCGCCGGACCTGCCGCATCGTCCGGATCGGTCACGGCACGATCATCCTGCGACATGGCCGCCGCCGGCTTCAATTTTGGAACCGCTTCTGGTGTGCTGCATGGATCAACCGCCCCCGTGCCCGGATGTTACCGTCCGGGCCCCGCCTTTGAAAAGAACCTAATGGCGCCCGCACGTTAGCTGCGCTTCAACAGGAAGTCTTTGGCAGCATTGATCTTCGCCGCCAGATAGGCCGACCCGCCAGCATCGGGGTGAACCTGCTTCATCAGCCGCCGGTGAGCGGCTTTGATGTCGGCCTCGGTCGCGCCGCGTTCCAGACCTAGGAGCGATAGCGCTTCCGCCTCCGTCATCGCACCGTCGCCGAAGCCAGCGTCTTTCGCGTCCGCCTGATCGTCTTGTTCCCTGCCTTCGCGCCAGGCGGCGCCATGCGTGCGGTCCAGATAGGCCTCCATGAGGCGCAGCGACTGCTGGTCGCCGGCGGCGCGAATGGCGTCGAACAGGGTTCGGCATTCGTCCAGCGACAATTCCGACAACAGCGACCCGGCGAATTGGCCCTCCCGGATACGGCCATCCATCGCGCCGGAATCATGGTCCAGATGCATGTCGAAGAAGCGGCAGGAAATCGCCGACCGTTGTCCTGGGCTGGGGCCGCGCATCGTCTTCCAGAGATTCCGCAGCATCCGAAACCGCGCAATCCATGGCAACAGTCCCAGCAGCCCGGCCCAGATCAGATGGAAATTGCGCGTCAGCAGAACCAACAGAACAACACCCGCGACAATCGCGATGGCCGTCCATTTGGCGCCTTTCAGGACGGATTTCGGGTTGGCCGTCGTGAACCAGTTCACGAACAGCAGGCCTCCAATCAGAAGCGCGAGGCCAAGGAAGAAAAAACTCATCGCTGTCCGCTACCCTTGCCGGGACGGGTCATCTGCTCGATCAAGGCGACGGCCTCCCGCCGTCCACCGGATGCGCTGTAATCCTGTAGCGCCTTCATACCGCCCGTGGCGTAGACGGCGACCGCGGATAACAGGGATTTCAGCATCGCTGCGCTCTGCAGATCGAACGGGCACCAGGCACCGCCCGTCAGCCTGGCGATTTCGCGGAATGCCTTCTCGGCCAGCGGGTCGCGGTTTTCCTGGAACACGAAGACCGGAACGCCCAGAAGACCGATCTCCCCGGCGGTGTGACAGACGGAATCGATATCCTCTTCAAACGCATCCCCGACGAAAATCGCGGCGCCGATCTTGGTTTTTTCCGCCTGACGTTTGATATGCGCAAGGACCTTGCCGATCTGGGTACGCCCGGCATGGCAGCGCACCTTGCCCATCTGCGCGGCCAGACCCTCGGCGTTCGGCTGCCATTTCCCGGATTTGCATTCGCCGAAGCCGCGGAAGAAGACCAGCTGGACGTCCAGCCCGCCGATCGCCCGTGTGGCTTCGAACATCTCCGCCTGGATCTGGCAGGCGGTATCCCAGGTCGGCTCCCGGCTCATCGTTGCGTCCAGGGCGAAAATCAGCCTGCCGCGCCCGCCCGCAGCAGGGGCCGGGGTTGCCGCTACCTTCGCCAGGAAAGCGTCGATTTCGGTACGGTTGGGGTTGGGGCGCGTCGGGGATTTGGCCATTACACTAATATGCCATGGGCTGGGTCGAGTTTCACCTACGCAGCCTAATACGCATACAATCGCACCTGGGACCATTTCTTGGGCTCGCCCGACAGGATTTCGCCGACACCGTAATAGGTGCCGTCGGATCGGATCGAAAAGAAGACGGGAAAGAGGGAAACGGTCACCACCGCCGATTCCGCCGCCGCACTCTCGGCGGTTAGCATGCCGGCATTATGCGCCGCCAGCCCGTCGATCAGCGATTGCGGATCGCCGAAGAAGGCCGGCAAGGTCCCGGGATGTGTGGTGATGTTCAGGCTGTTGTCTTGCGGGAAATACATCGGGATGTCGACCGGCAAGGACAGGATCGTGCCGTCCTCGATTTCCATCACGACACGGTAGTGGCAGCCTTCTTCGATCGCGGCCTGCAAGGCGGCCGTGTCGCCGGGATTCGCACCATCCCAGACGGGCCGCCCATTCCGGCGCACCAGGAACTTGAACTGTTGATATTGGTGCAGCGGTGCCAGGCGAACGCGCCTTCCGCCTTCCGCTAGCGCTTCCGTCATGCCTTGGATCACGAAGGTCGCATAGATCGGCGCGCTGTTCGTATAAGCCAGGACGACGGGATCGGGCAGGCCTTCGCGGATTGAATAGGGCTGATTGGTGCCGCTGGTCGCGCCCCAGAAGAGGTCGTTCTTCGTGACGATCTGTGTCAGCGGATAGCTTTCCCGGTAGGCGGGCAGGGGATTGAAATAGCGCTCGCCCAGAGACGGGTCGGGCGACATGACGGGGACGATCTGGCCGCCATCCATGATTTCGCGGGTCGCGCCGGGAAGGGAAAAATCGAACATGGCGGCGACCCTACACGGACCTTGGTACCGCGCCAATAGGATCGCTGTCGCCCGCTACGCGCCGATCGCTTCCGCCTTGTCCAGGCCGATCGCCGCCATCAGGTCGCGCACTTCCTGACGGGCCGCCAGATGGGACATGTTCATCTTGATATCGGTGCCCGGATTGCGCAGATCCAAAAGGGTCAGGCCGTCCAGGAACAATTCGCGGAAGATCACGCGCTCTGAAAAACCGGCGACCAGACGGTACCCGATGCGGCCACTGAGTTTCCCCAGCGCGTCGTCCATGGCGCGTTGATTGCGGGAATCCAACTGGCCTGTCCGGTTGCGCATGACGATCCACTCGAAGGTCCGGTTGGACTTGTCGCGCCGGGCCTTCTGCATCTTCACCTGGAACACCATCTCGGCATACTTGCTGGGCCGGACCATGGCATAGGTTTCCGGATCGATGGTCGCCAGGACGTCCAGGTCGACGAAACTGTCGTTCAGCGGCGTGATCAGCGTGTCGGAGTAGGAATGGCCGACGCGGCTGAGGAAATTGTCCGTACCGGGCGTGTCGATCACAATGTAATCGTGCCGGGTCGACAGGTCCGTAACCGCCTTTTCGACGGCATGCGCGTCATGGGCGCGCGCCACGTCGATCGACGCCACGGTCGAAGGTTCGATCGCGCGATGGGTCGGCATCGGCAGTTCCGTGCCGGTCCGCGTCATATAGGAATGCCGGTTTTCGATATAGCGTGAGAGCGTGCCCTGGCGGGCATCCAAATCGATGCTGGCGACGCGCGCGCCGGTGGCCATCAGCGCCGCGATGACATGCATCGTCGTCGTGGATTTGCCGGATCCGCCCTTCTGATTGCCGATAACGACGATCCGCGCGTCGCCGCGCGTCTTCGGCGCGGCCGACGCGGACTGCGTGCCGTCCTGATCGTTGGTCCGGTTCGTCGCTGTACCCTGGTCCGCCATTGTACCCTTCGTATTAGATGTCGCTATTCTCAATGCGGGCGCGGATTTTACCGCCGGGGCGGTGACCGCCTTCGCCGAAACGGCCGGACCCTGCCGTCGGATCAGGCCGTGCCGAACCATCCAATTTACGCCGGACCATGCCATGCCGCCCCGCTTTCGAAAACCTTGCGGCCCCCCGGCCGCCGTCCGAAATTCCATTCCCTGCCGCTCATTCCCTGACGCGTCGGATACTGGACTCGTAAGGTTTCTGACCTCACTCTGGGCGTCCTGGATGTACGACACAAGCGCCTCGGGCCGGCGACCCTGATGATAGCATGCAAAATTTGACTAAAATACTATTGTTTTTAGCGGCTTGCGCATTTCCGGCGGGCTGCGACGAATTCGGTTGGAATCCGTTGGATCCGGAAAGCCCGGATACGTTTTCCGCGAATCGGACCGTCGTGCCCGCGCCGCCGGTCTTGCTGCAAATGGATTTACCGACCCTGAACGACAGCGCGTCCTTCTATGACGAACGGCGCGATCTGGAACAGGCACTGCTGGTCCGCCGCAGATCCTGGCGCGGACCGCCGGGCAACGCGGTGGAGGCCTCGCTGATCGAAATCCGGCACTTGGAATATGTCCCGATCGGACCTGCCCCCACGCCGTCGGACGCACGACAGTACTGGGAGCGGCTGAGGATAAGGGAGTTGGATTTCCAGGTTCTGTACGAAAGCCGCAACGCGGTCGGACCGGTGCTGTGGCGGCGTTTCGTCATGGGGCCGCAGGTTTGTGTCCTCTTCACCCAGAATGTCGATCCGGAGGAAGGGGCCGTCACCCGGCATCTCTTGGGCTATTATTGTGCCGCACCTGGGGAAACGCTGACCGACGGTCAGGCGGAAACGGTGGTGCGCGCCGTCAGGGTCCAGGAAGGCGATCCGTCACTGACCCCGGACGGCTAAGCGCCCATGGAACGGGCGATTGAGCGAGCTACATGGTGTTGACACGCCCCCGCCGTTTTTTTGCCTATTAGGAGATTAGACTGGCCGCCATGATCGCGACCGTATTCAAAACAATTCTGCGCTGGTCGATCCGCGCGGGCCTTCTGGTTCTGCTGCTGTTGATCGGGCCGGGCTATGTATTTCTGTCGGACCGCCAGGAGCCGGTCAGCTGGTCGACCGCCAGCCGGATCAGTGCCGGCCTGGCCCCGTCGCCGGATGCCGAACGGGGGGCGGTGATCCAGGTCTATGCCGCGCGGACCTTCGGCTGGCGCGGGGCCTTCGCGGTCCATACCTGGATCGCGACCAAGCGCGCCTATGCCGACAGCTACCGGACGCATCACGTCATCGGGTGGTATTCTGGCAACAAGGTCCGCAGCCGGACCGACATTCCCGACCGCTACTGGTACGGTGCGGCGCCCAGTCTGGTCCTGGACATGCGCGGCGATGGGACGGAAGACCTGATCGACAAGGTGGAAGACGCCGTTGCCAGCTATCCTTTCGCGGAGGAATACCGGGCCTGGCCGGGGCCGAACAGCAACACCTTCATTGCCTGGGTCGGCCGGTCGGTGCCGGAACTGGAATTGGAAATGCCGCCGCTGGCGGTCGGAAAGGACTATCTGGGACGGACGCGCTTCGCCGATTTCACGCCCAGCCATACGGGATTGCAGTTCAACTTGGCGGGGCTACTGGGCATCACCGCCGCCGCCCGGGAGGGTTTGGAAGTGAACATTCTGGGGTTGAGCCTGGGGGTCGATCCCTTGGACATGAATCTGTCGTTGCCGGGAATCGGCCGGATCGGTCCGGACCCCAATCCGGCGCGCCCCTGAACGCAACGGACCGCAATACCGCGCGGGCGTTGCCGATTGGCTTGCCGCTAGGGGCTGTATGACTAGAGTGTGTGCGCTGCGAAACGGTTCGATATAAAGATCAAGCGACATGAGTATCTGGGGCAAAATCGTCGGCGGTGCCGCCGGCTTCGCGATGGGCGGTCCGCTGGGCCTGCTCGTCGGGGCCGTTGGCGGGCATTTCGTCGACCGGTTGCGCCCGGATCAGGAGCCGGATCCGGAGCGCGCGAAGCGGTCCGTCGGCTTTACCATTGCGGTCATCGTGCTGGGCGCGAAGATGGCGAAGGCGGATGGGGTCGTCACCCCGGACGAGGTCGACGCGTTCAAGGAAGTCTTCCAAGTCCCCGAATCCGAGATGAAGAATGTCGCGCGGGTCTTCAACCAGGCGCGCAAGGACGCCCGCGGCTTCGAACCTTATGCCGAACAGGTCGCCGGCATGTTCCGCAATTCGCCGGAAGTGCTGGAGGAATTGCTGTGGTGCCTGGCCCATATCGCCAAGGCGGACGGCATTATCCATCCGGGGGAACTGGCCTTCCTGACCAGCGTTTCCGAGATTTTCGGCTTCGACGGCGCGACTTTCGAACGGGTGACGGCGCTGCAACTGGACGGCGGACAGGCCGACCCCTATCAGATCCTGGGTGTGTCCAAGGACGCCAGCGATGACGAGATCAAGAAGGCGCACCGTGCGCTGGTCGTCGAGAACCATCCCGACCGCCTGATCGCCAAGGGCATGCCGGAAGAATTCGTCGCCGTCGCCAATGAACGCGTGGCAAAGATCAATGCCGCCCATGACCGAATTCGCCAGATGCGCGCCGGGGCGCCGCAATGAAGCCGCTGGACCTGGCGACCGCACTTTTCGTCATTGTGATCTGGGGGTTGAATTTCGTCGTCGTGAAGGTCGGCGTTCAGGAAATGCCGCCCTTTCTGTTCATGGCGATGCGGTTTGTCGTCGTCGCGGCGATTCTTCTGCCTTTCATTCGCTGGCCGAAGGGTCAGTTCCGACCGCTGCTGGCCTATTCGATTGTGCTGGGCGTGCTGCATTTTGCGATGATGTTCAACGCGATGCATTTGGCCGACGCTGCGACGGTCGCGTTGCTGAGCCAGTTGAATACGCCCTGGGCGGTCATTCTGGCGGCGATCGTGTTCAAGGACTATCCGGGCTGGCGGCGGATTCTGGGTATCGTCATCGCCTTCGCGGGCTGTGCCGTCATTGCGGGGGAACCCCGGTTCGAAGGCGGATTGCTGCCCGCCTTGCTGGTCGTTGGCGGCACTTTCCTGTGGGCCGTCGCGGCGGTTCAAATCAAGCAGATCGGCGAGATCGGCCCCTTCGCGCTGAACGGCTGGATGGCGGCGATGGCCGCGCCGCAATTGCTGGCGATTTCATTCATGGTCGAGGACGGCCAGTGGGAGATCATGACCAACTTGTCCTGGCTGGGCTGGGGGGCGATCTTCTTCCAGTCGGTGATGGTCGTCATCGTCGGCTACGGCCTTTGGTACGGGCTGATCAAACGCTATCCGATCAGCCGCGTGATTCCGTTGACCCTGCTGTTGCCGGTCGTCGGGGTTGCCGGCGGTGTCCTGATCCTGGACGAGGCGCTGACCCCTTACATGATCGTCGGGGGCATCCTGGTGATGATCGGCGTCGGTATTGTCACCCTGCGCCAGGCAATGCGCGCGGCACCACACCAGCCGAAAGTGCCGTCATGATGCGGATCGTCGATACGCCGTCGCCGAATTTCGGACCGCGCCGGGACGTCGAGCGGCCGACCCTGTTGGTCCTGCACTATACCGGCATGCGCAGCGCCGAGGAGTCGCTGCGACGTCTATGCGACCCGGCATCCGAGGTCAGCGCCCATTACCTGATCGACGAGGACGGGACGCTGCACCAACTTGTCGACGAATCGCAGCGTGCCTGGCATGCGGGTTTATCCTACTGGCGCGGCATAAGGGACGTAAATTCTCATTCGATCGGAATCGAGCTTCAAAATCCCGGACACGAATTCGGCTATCGCGCGTTTCCGGAGGCGCAGATCGAGATCCTGACGGCCCTATGCCTGTCGATCCTGGCGCGGCATCCGATCGCCGCTAGCGGGATCGTCGGCCATTCCGATATCGCACCGGACCGCAAGACCGATCCGGGGGAATTGTTTCCCTGGTGGGATTTGGCCGCGCGCGGAATCGGGGCCTATCCTGAACGCGGCGTGCCGACCGACCGGCCTCTTCCGGGATTGCTGGCGGATGTCGGCTACGACCCCGATGCGGACGATGCCATCGCGGCGTTTCAGCGCCGGTTCCGGCCCGGCCGGATCGACGGGCAGGCGGATGCGGAATGCGCCGCCCTGGCCGCCGCCTATCTGAGCCTGATCGACTAAGACCCAACCGACTAGAAGCCAATCGCCGAGGGAGGCAGAAATCCATGACCAAGACCATCGACTATTTCTACAGCCATGTTTCGCCCTGGACTTTTCTGGGCCACCGTCGGCTGATCGATATCGCTGCTCGTCATGGTGCGGCCATCGCCTTTCGTCCGATCACCGTCGCAGAAGTCTTCCCGAAGACCGGCGGTCTGCCGCTGGCCAAGCGGCCGCCGGAACGCCGGGCCTACCGCATGGTCGAACTGAAGCGCTGGTCGAAGCATCTGGGCGTCGCGATCAATTTCGAACCGAAATTCTTTCCTGCCGACGATCGGCCCGCCCTGTATCTGACCCATGCCGCGCGGACGGCCGGCGTCGACTTCGCCGACCTGTCCTATGCCATCCTTAAGGGCGTCTGGCAGGACGAGCGCAATGTCGCCGACTGGGACGAGTTGAAAGCCATCGCCGACGGCCTGGGATTGGACGGTGCGGCGCTGGTCGATCAAGCCCAGACGGAGGAAGTTCAGACGGCGGCCTTGGCGGAATGCGAGGCCGCGCTGGCCGCCGGCTGTTTCGGCGTTCCCTGGTATTCCCTCGACGGTGAAGGGTTCTGGGGCCAGGACCGCCTGGACCTCCTGGAGGCCACTCTGGCCGCACGCTGACCCCGGACTTCAGAGCGGCGTGACATTGACGTAGACTTGGTAGTCGGCGATGC
Organism: Pacificispira sp.; assembly: GCF_965228185.1. Classification (NCBI taxonomy): domain Bacteria; kingdom Pseudomonadati; phylum Pseudomonadota; class Alphaproteobacteria; order Rhodospirillales; family Aestuariispiraceae; genus Pacificispira; species Pacificispira sp. Next base: position 69,679 of record NZ_CBDDHE010000003.1, read on the forward strand.
GCCCGTCTTCAAAAGTCAGGACGGTCGCGAAGGGCAGCGTCAGCGTCGACCCGTCGTTCCGAACGTAGTGGACTTCGCCATTGCAGATCGTTGTTTCTGCCACGCTCCAGATCCCGTTCAGACTGTGGCGCATGTCCTGGATCGTGCCGAAGAAGCCGGCATTCGCGTCGATGACGGCGTCGCGGCCGATGATCGGGTCATAATTGCCCAGTTGAAAACGGACGGTTTCGGTTAGGAATTCGGCCAGGGCGGGGGCGTCCCGGCGGTCGACCGTATGGTAGAGGGCCCGGACCTGCGTTTCTCGATCAGTCATAGCGGTTTTTCTCCTCGGGTTTCTCGCTGAGATACTGAATGAATTCGAACTGGAACCCCGCCGGGTCGACGAAGTAGACGTTGCGTCGGAAGGGATGTTCGAACCCGTCGATGTCGATTTCGTACCCGGCGCCCAGCAACCGGGCGAGGACAGCGTCCAGGTCGTCGACTTCAAAGCCGATATGCGCCAGGCCGGGATTGTGGCCAGCGAGATCCCGGTTCTCGCCCTCGCCATTGTCGTTCAGCGTGATGTAGGTGTCGTCGTCGCCGATATGCGACCAATGGCGCGGCTTGCCGTGCCATGTTTGTGTTCCTGCGCCACGCACGCGCCATTCCGGAAATGCGGTCATCAAGAAATCGGCGGTCGACGCGATGTCCTTCACGACCAGATTCACATGTTCGAGCCTTTGCATCGGGGGTCTCCTTTTGATTGGGGGGCCGATGCGAAGAGATTTAATCGTTTCTAAAAATATGATAATAATCTCAGAATGAAATTCATCGTTGAGTTAAGGTTGACGCTAGTATGATCGATCCAATCGGTGTGATACCGGTCTTTGTGGCCGTTGTGGAACAGGGCGGGTTCGCGCCCGCGGCCCGGCTTCTCGGGGTATCCAAATCCGCGGTCAGCAAGCGCATTTCCCACGCCGAGGAGCGTATGGGGGTGCGCCTGCTGCATCGGACCACGCGCAAACTAAGCCTGACGGAAGCCGGGGAGCGGTATTTCGCCTATGCGGTCGAGGCGCTGGCGGCGGCCAAACTGGCGGAGGATTCCGTATCCGAAATGCAGACGACACCGCAGGGACGCCTGCGCCTGAACGTGCCCATGTCTTTCGGGCGACTGCACATCGCGCCGCTGATACCGCAGTTCCTGGCACGCTTTCCGAAGATCGACGTCGACATGGTCATGGACGATACGGTCGTCGATATCGTGGCCAACGGCTATGACATCGCGATCCGGGGCGGAACATTGTCGGATTCCGGTCTGGTCGCGCGCCGCATCGCCCCGATCCGTAACGTTTTGTGCGCATCGCCCGACTATTTGGAACGGATGGGGTGCCCCGCCGTGCCGGCGGATCTGGCACAGCACGACTGCCTGCATTATTCGAACGCCAGCGACGGCCGGGAATGGGTCATGACCGGCCCGGGAGGCGAGGTCCGGGTCGCGACCGCCGCGCGATACTGCGTCAACAACAGCGAGGCCCTGTTGGCGGCGGTCCTGGCCGGGTCGGGTATTGGCCGGATACCGACCTTCGTTTGTTCCGGCGATTTGGCGGCCGGGCGGCTTGTCCGACTGTTGCCGGACTTCGCTTTCCCGGAACAGGCGTTCTATGCGGTTTTTCCGGAACGCCGGCATCTGCCGATCAAGGTCCGCAGTTTCATCGACTTCATGCGGGAGCGTTTCGGCGGTGACACGCCCTACTGGGACCGCGCCATGCCATCGGGTTAAACCCGCCCGACGCAATCCGTCAGCAGATCGAAAAACCCTTTCGCGTCCAATCCGGTCATCACGGTCGCATTGGCCGGTTTGCCGGTTGCGCCATAAGGGTCGGCGACGCAGCGGCCGAGGTTCAGCGAACTTTCGCAATCGACATCGACGTGGCAGTCGGTTCCGGTGAAAAGGTCCGGCTGCAATAGCCAGGCAATGGTGCAGGGGTCGTGCAGCACGGGTTTGCCGACCCGCCCCTGATAGGCGGTCATCATCGCGGCCAGGCTTTTGCTGACCGGACTGCCGATATCTGCCAGGGCAGTGATGCGCGCCGGCGTGATTTCCGCCTGACGGGTCACGTCCAGACCCATCATGATGCAGGGCAGACCGCTGCCCAAGACGATCTTGGCCGCATGCGGATCGCTGGCGAAGTTGAATTCCGCCGCCGGGGTGATGTTGCCCGCGCCAAAAGCGACGCCGCCCATGAACACGATGCGGTCCAGCCCGGCCAACATGTCCGGCGCGCGCACGATGGCCAGGGCGGCATTGGTCATCGGCCCTGTCAGAACCAAAGTCCCCTTCGCCCCGGTCAGGCCACGACGGCAGAAGGCGTCGATGGCGTCGACGGCATGCAGGGTCTGCGGCGGCACCGTCGGGGCGGGCAGGGGAACGCCACCGATCCCGTCCGTGCCGTGAACGGCGGCCGCGTCGACCGGCGCCGTCATCAGCGGGCGCGGACAGCCGGCATGCAGGGGGATATCCTCCCGCCCTGCCAAGGCCAGAAGACCCCGGGCATTGCGGGTCACCGGGTCGATCCCGACATTCCCTGCGACTGTGGACACGCCTTCCAGGTCCAGCCGGTCGGCGGCACCCAGCGCCATGAACAAGGCCGCCGCGTCATCGAGCCCCGGATCGCAATCCAGCCAAATTCGCTTCCGTTCCATCGCCCCGGCCCCCGTTCGATCCAGTATCGGAATTATCATTCGACGCCTTGGCGCGCACGAAGATTTCATCCTTTCGGCAGTGCTTCGAGATATTCGGTCTTTCTTTGTTTGCGTCGCGAATCCCGCTTCCGAAAGTCCCGAAATAGGACCATATTGGGAGTAATAATATTTCGTTCGCTGCCGATGCGGCTCGGAAAGCCCACGGTTCAGCCATCGAGCAAGGAGGTAGCCATGAGCGTGTTTTCATCCGAGAGTTTCGACGATCACGAACATGTCGCGTTCGGCTGCGACGCGGAAACGGGCCTGCGCGCGATCATCGCGGTGCACAGCACGGTTCTGGGCCCGGCGCTGGGCGGCTGCCGCATGTGGGCCTATGCCAGCGATGCGGAGGCGTTGACCGACGTCCTGCGCCTGTCGCGCGGCATGAGCTTCAAGAACGCGCTGGCCGACCTGCCTTGGGGCGGCGGCAAGTCTGTCCTGATCGGCAATGCCAAAACCGACAAGACGCCCGCGATGATGCGCGCCATGGGCCGTTTCGTCGACAGTTTGGGCGGCCGCTATATCACGGCGGAAGACGTCGGAACCTCGCCGGACGACATGTTCGAAATGGCGAAGGAAACCAAGCATGTGCGCGGTGTGAAAGGCGTCGGCTTCGATCCGTCGCCGGGTACGGCCTATGGCGTGTTCAAGGGGATCGAGGCCAGCGTTCGCGAGCGCCTGGGCGCGGCCGACCTGAAGGGCATTCGCGTCGCGGTCCAGGGTCTGGGCCATGTCGGCTATGACGTTGCCCGCCAGTTGCACGCAGCCGGCGCGGAACTGACCGTCACCGATATCGACAGCGCGGCGGTACAGAAGGCGGAGGCCGAACTGAACGCGACCGCCGTGGGGCTGGATGCGATCTATGACGCCGATGTCGATGTCTACACGCCCTGTGCGCTGGGCGCGACCATCAATGACGCCACGGTCGACCGGATCAAGGCCAGCGTTGTGGCCGGTGCGGCCAACAACCAATTGGCCGAAGACCGCCATGGCGACCGTTTGGCCGAACGCGGGATCCTGTACGCGCCCGACTATGTCATCAATGCGGGCGGCGTGATCCACATCTATCACGAAGGCCCGAATTTCGACCGTAAGGCGGCCTTCGATCATATCGGTGGCATCGCGAACACACTGACCCGGATTTTCGCCCGTGCGAAGCGGGACGGGGTCGCGACGCATATCGCCGCCGACCGGCAGGCGCAGGACCGTCTTCGTCCGGTCGCGCACGCTGCGGAATAGGAACCCGTTTCCTCCTGGTGAGTACCCGACTGAACCCGCCATGCGCCGATCCAGGCGCGGGCGGGTTTTCTTTCGCCCATTTCCGGTACAAACCGTGATTCCGTGCGCAGTAAATGAAACTGCGACGCATTCTCCTTGCGTAGGAACTGGCGGCATATTAAGCAAGGCCGGTGCTAATGACTTGCATTAGCGGAGATCACCCATCCGATCAAGAGAGGGATGCTATGAGGAAACATGTCTTCGCGGGAACTGCCGCCCTGACCATGACGCTGCTGGCCGGATCGGCCCTGGCGGACGACAAGGTTTATGCTGGCTTCCCGATCACCGTCAAAGGCTACGCGGGCGACAAGACGACGTCCGTCGCTTATTCCGGTCAGATCGGCCGCCAGGCGCTGCACGACTCGCTGAAGAAGCTGGCGGGCAAAGGGAATGGCGCGGCCAATGAAGAGCTGTTGGCGGCGCTGAACCTGTACTACTCCGGCAAGGGCGAAGACCGCGAGATCCTGGCCCCGGCCAGCAAGGGCGCCTTCGTCATCAAACAGACGACGATTGGCGAGATCAGCGACACCAACCTGTCCGGCAAGACCTATGGCGGTACCATCACCGGCATGCCGAACAACCGGACCGGTGAAGAACTGGTCAATTTCTGGATCGAAAAGGCAGCCGCGGCCGAAGGTGGCGCCGATCTGGTCAATGGCTACGACTATCCGCAGCTCATCTCCAAATTCATCATGGGTGCGGTTTTCTACAACCAGGCGGTCGACGGCTATCTGGACGAAAACCTGTCGGCGGAAAAGAAGCCGAACGACCAGCCCTATAGCGATGGCGCGGCCTATACCGGCAAGGAACATTCCTGGGATGAGGCCTTCGGCTATTTCGGTGCCCCGGCCCATGCCCTGACCCTGACGCCCGCGCAGGTCTATGACATCGCCAAGATGAAGGAAGAAGCCTTTGCGTTGGCGGATTACAACAAGGACGGCGTGGTCGATCTGAAGACCGAAATGGTCTTCGGCCCGGCCTATTACGCAGCCGGCGCGGACAAATCGTCGGCGGGCAAGGAAAACGCCACGAACTATCTGCACACCATCGTGCAGGCCTTCCTGGACGGCCGGAAGCTGCTGGTCGCCGCGAATGGCGAGAAGCTGACCGACGCACAGCGCACCGAACTGCGCGGCTATGCGGCCGTGATCTCGGACAATTGGGAAAAGGTGCTGGCGGAAGCGGTCTTCAAATATGCCGGGTCGGTCTACAAGGACCTGACCAAGCTGAAGGCCGTCGTCGAATCCGGCGGGAACGAAGCGGAAGTTCTGGGCGACTACGTCAAGCATTGGGGTGAGCTGAAGGGCTTCAGCCTGGCGCTGCAGACGGGCAAGGACAATCTGGGTGAAACCGCTGTCCGCCTGAACCGCCTGATTGGTTTCGGCCCGCTGCTGCCGAATGCCAGCCAGGTCGTCGATATCGACAGCGACGGCAATTACCTGCGCGACCAGGGCCCGAGCTTCGGCGAATACATGCTGCATATGCTGAAGGTCCAGAAGCTGATGATCGATTCCTTCGGCATCAAGGCACAGGACAACAATGTCATGGGCGACATGGCCGATCTGTCCAACGCTTTGGGCGGCGGCAGCAGCGCCGAAAACGACTAACCACCTTGCGCCGCGCCGGGGGCTGTCCCCCGGCGCGGATTTTTTCGGGCGGCCATGCCGACATTCGCGACGGACTATCTGGAACAGTTCGCGGGTCTCTTCATCGATCCGACAAAGCGGATTTTTGTCGGCTATCTGGTCGCCGCAGCGCTGATCGGTTTCGCCGTCCTCTGGTGGCGCACACGCCGGTCGCCCCGATCGCTGATCGGGCATCTCTTCCGAAAAACGGTTTGGCTGTCTGGATCGTCCAAGGCCGATTTCCGGCTTTTCGCGATAAATCAGGGCATCATGATGGGGCTTGCGCCCCGGCTGCTGTCGACCTTGACGGTCGCAACCTTGCTTTTCGAAACGCTGCATGTCTGGTTCGCGGGGCGCCCGGCGGTGTGGACCGGCGCGCCTGTCTGGGCGGTGGCGATCCTATTCACGCTGAGCCAGTTTCTCGCCGACGATGCCTCGAAATACCTTCTGCATCGATGGCTGCACCGCTGGCCGGTCCTGTGGGCCTTCCACAAGGTTCATCACTCCGCCGAGACGCTGACGCCGTTCACGGTGTTCCGGACCCATCCGGTGGAGGGGGTGCTTTTCGCGCTGAGATCGGCGCTCAGTCAGGCGGTTTGCGTGGCCGTATTCGTCTTCTTCTTCGGTGACCGGGCGACCCTGACGACGGTGCTGGGTGCGAATGTCTTTCTGTTCGCCTTCAATGCGATGGGCGCGAATTTGCGTCATTCCCATGTGCCTTTCTCCTATCCGGCCTGGCTGGAGCGCGTGTTGATCTCGCCGCGTCAACATCAGATCCACCATTCCGACGCCGTGCGGCATTTCGACCGGAATTTCGGTGCGGCTCTGGCGGTATGGGATTGGATCGGCGGAACCCTGCATGTGTCCGCCGCGCGGGAACGCATCCGTTTCGGCCTCGGCGACGGCGCAACGGTTGATCACCGGCTTCGCGCCCTCTACCTCTCTCCCTTCGCGGAGGCGGCGCTATGCCTCCGCGCGTATATGTCCAAAGGATGGATTGCGATGCAAAATCTGGTTACGACCCGCGCCCTGTCCGCGTTCCGGCTGGGACTCGCGTTGACCGCCGCGGTGGCGGCGTTGCTGCTTCTCTCCCCGGCGCGCGCGGCGGCGGAGCAGGAACTGAATATCTACTCCCATCGCCAGCCCTTCCTGATCGAACCGTTCATCGAGGCCTACACCGCCCAGACCGGCACGAAGGTAAATATCGTCTACGCCTCCAAAGGACTGGCGCAGCGGCTGCAGGCGGAGGGGGAGTTGAGCCCGGCCGACGTGATCCTGACCGTCGATATCGCGCGTTTGAGCGTCTATGCCGACAAGGATCTGCTGGCCCCGGTCGAATCCGAAATTCTGGCGAAAAGCGTGCCGGAACATCTGCGCGATCCCGGCAATCGCTGGTTCGCCTTTTCCAAACGTGCGCGTATCTTCGCGGTCCGCAAGGGGCTGGAAGACCTGGATAAGCTGAAATCCTACGAGGATCTGGCGTCGGAAACCTGGCAGGGCCGCGTCTGCTCGCGCCCCGGCAGCCATGTCTATAACCGGGCCTTGATCGCGTCGATGATCCATGCCGATGGCGAGGAAGCCGCCCAGGCCTGGGCCCAGGGTGTGGTCGACAACCTGGCCCGCCGGCCGCAGGGCGACGACCGCGCACAGGTCAAGGCGATCTTCGAAGGCGTCTGCGATGTCGCGGTCATCAACAACTATTATTTCGGCAAGCTGAAATCCTCTGAATCGCCGGAACACCGCGAATGGGCGGAGGCCGCCGAGCTGGTTTTCCCCAATCAGGACGGGCGCGGCACCCATGTGAATATCTCCGGCGGCGGCGTCGCGATCCATTCCAAGAACAAGGACGAGGCCGTCCGCTTCCTGGAATTCCTGGTCTCCGAGGAGGCGCAGCGGCTTTACGGCGAAGTCAATTACGAGTATCCGGTAAATCCGGACGTGCCAGCTTCCGAGGAATTGCAGTCCTGGGGCGCGTTCAAAGAGGACGACATGCCGATTTCGCGGATCGCGGAATTGGCGCCTCAGGCGCAGATGATCATTGATCGGGTAGGATGGTAGACACACCGGCGGCGACCAGCATTTTACGCGGCACCCGATCCCGGGGCGCCGCGTGGTCCTGGGCCGCCATCCTGCTTTGCCTGGTTTGCATCACGCCGATCCTGTTCGTCTTCGTCGCAGCCACCGGGGACGCGGAAGGTTTGTGGGGCCATCTCTTCGAGACGGTCCTGCCGCGCTATGTGGCGAATACGCTGGGCCTGATGGTCGGGGTGGCGTTGGTCGCGCTGGGGTTCGGTATTCCGGGCGCCTGGGCGGTATCGCGCTATCGGTTCCCCGGACGGCGGCTGTTCGAATGGATGCTGCTGCTGCCCGCGGCGGTCCCGGCCTATCTGATCGCCTATACCTATACCGACTTCCTGGAATATGCCGGGCCGGTGCAGGGGGCCTTGCGCGACCTGTTCGGGTGGTCCAGCGCCCGCGATTACTGGTTCCCGGAAATCCGCTCTTTGGAAGGCGCGTCCCTGGTCATGGGGGCGGTGCTGTATCCCTATGTCTATCTGATGGCGCGCACCGCCTTTACCTTGACCCCGGCATCGTTGTTCGAAGCCGGACGCCTGGCCAACCGCAACCTGTTCTGGTCGGTCGGATTGCCGATCGCGCGGCCGGCGATTGTCGCCGGTTTGGCACTGGTGCTGATGGAAACGATTTCGGATTTCGGCACGGTCGAGTATTTCGCGGTCGAGACGCTGACGCTCGGCATTTTCAATGTCTGGCTGGGTATGAACAACCTGCCCGCCGCGGCGCAGATCGCCTGTCTGGCCTTCTTCTTCGTCCTGGCCCTGCTGATCCTGGAGCGCTACGCCCGGTCCCGGCGGCAATACTCGGATACCGGCCGCAAGGCTGTGGCGCAGACCGCCATCCAGCCCGGTCCGGCCGGCACGGCCTGGTGCCTGGCGGCATGTCTGACCCCGATCGTCGTGGGGTTCGTCGTGCCGGTCGGGGTGTTGTTGAGTTTCGTCCTGCGCGGTTATTCCCTGTCGCTGGAAGACGCGGCACTGGATGCGGTCCTGAACTCCCTGCTGATCTCGGGGGCGACCGCCGCAACGGTCATGGCGGTCGCGGCGCTGATCGTCTTCGTTTCGGTCTATCGCGGCGGGCGCTGGATGCGGATCCTGGCGGCGATGGCGGCTGTCGGCTATGCCTTTCCCGGCACGATCCTGGCGATTGGCGTCGTCACCGCCATCGGGGCACTGGATTCAGGCATTTCCGCCTCGGTAGAGGTGTTGACCGGGGTTCCGTCCGGCGCGTTATTGTCCAGCGGGATCGGTCTGGTGCTCTTCGCCTGCGCCGTCCGCTTCATGGCCGTCGGTTATGGTGCGATCACCACAGGCGTTCAGCGTCTGCCGCCGAACATGATGAATGCCAGCCGGGTCCTCGGGCATGGATTCGCCAGCAGTTTCCGCCATGTCATCCTGCCGCTGGTGCGCACCTCCATCCTGGCGGGCGGCATGTTGGTCTTCGTCGATGTGATGAAGGAATTGCCGATGACCCTGCTGCTGCGGCCCTTCAATTTCGAAACCATGGCGACCCATGTCTATCAATACGCCAAGGATGAGTTGTTGGAGGAAGCGGCGCTGCCGGCCCTGATGATCGTCGCCGCCGGGATCGGGCCTGTTATCCTGATGAATGCCGCGCTGCGCCGGATCGGGGCAGGCCGGGGTGGTTGATCCCGCTTACAGACCGCCCCTGCTTACAGACCGCCAAGAAATTCCAGCAGATAGCCCCTGTCTTCCCGCGACAGGTTGACGAAGGCGTGGCGCGCCCGCGCCGCCGCGCCGCCATGCCACAGGATCGCCTCCTCCGCGCCGCGCGCCCGGCCGTCATGCAGCAGCGGCGCGCGCGGATCGTCCGCCAGAACCGCGCCCAGGCCCCATAGCGGCGCGGTCCGCCATTCATCGCTGGCCGCCGCGCCTTCCGGCAGGCCGTCGTCCAGCCCTTCGCCCATCCGGTGGCGTCGCAGGTCGCTATAGGCCATGATCCGTTCCGGTCCGGTGCGCAGTGCGATTTCCGGCTTATGACAGCCGCCGCAACCGATTTTCATGAACAGCATCTCGCCCTTGCCGTTCCGGTGTTGCGACAGGTCCGGCGGCGGCAGCAATTCGGTGAACAACGTCAGGGACATCAGCCGGACACCACCGGCTTCGTTCCGGTTCCCGCCGCAAGGTTCCGGGGCGGGCGGGCAGATCGGGTCGGGGAAGAACAGGTTGGTGACACCCATGTCCTGGGACAGGGCCGAAGCGTTCTGCATCGCCAGGCTGGGCATCGCCGCCTTCCAGCCGAAGCGGCCTGTATCGTCGGGACCCGGTACCGCATGGGCGAATTTCCCGACCCCGTGCAGCGGCTGGGCGACCCGGATCGACCAGCGCGCGTCGGGGCCCGGATCCGGCGTGATGGTCAGGTCCGGCCGGCGCAGTTCATAGGGGGTCCCGTCCGGAAAGCGGCCCTTCTCATAGCGCCAGGTTAGGGACAATTCCGCCTCGGGCTTCATGCCGGGGATTGCGCGGTCCTGAATCTGCTGGCCGTAGAGGGGATGCGGTTCGACCGACCCGTCCTCGCCGACCACGCCGATGCGGACCAGGGCGGTCAGGAAATTCTCCCCCGGCCCGCCGGGCGGCTTCCCGCGGCCGCCGGCACTGTGGCAGGAGGCGCAGGAAATTCGGTTATAGAGCGGTCCCAGCCCCTCCAGCTTATCCGGTCCGTCGGTCCCGGACGGCCGCCAATGGCCGTTGAAGATCAAACGGCCCGTTTCATAGGCTGCGCGCAGATCGGGGCCGATTCCGTCCGGTGGGGCCAGCGGATCGGCGGGGCGCGTTTGGGCGGCGGCGGACCCGCCAATGGCACAAGTCAGGATCAGGAAAAGGACGGTAAGGAAACGCGGCACGGGTCTCGTCTCGAATACGCCGGACATAAGAATGCCGGCCGCGCCGCGTTCCTTCCTTTTCCGTGAAGGGCCTCTAAATCAGGCCTCCAAAGTCATCAGGGACGCGTTGCCGCCGGCGGCGGTAGTGTCGATCGAGATCGTGCGCTCTGCAGCGAAACGATGCAAGTATCGCGGCCCCCCCGCTTTCGGGCCGGTGCCGCTGAGACCTTCGCCGCCGAAGGGCTGAACCCCGACGATGGCACCGATCTGGTTGCGGTTCACATAGGCATTGCCGACCTTCAGGCGGCGCAGCACGCGGGCGACCGTGTCGTCGATCCGGCTGTGCAGCGCGCAGGTCAGGCCGTATCCGGTGGCGTTGATCGCGTCGACCACGGCATCCAGTTCATGCGACTTGAACCGCACGATATGCAGGATCGGGCCGAAATGTTCGCGATCCAGCGTGTCGATGCCGGAGATTTCGAACGCGGTCGGCGCGACGAAAGTCCCCTTGTCGCAGGCGGTGCCAAGCGGCGTTTCCCCGACCAGTTTCGCGGATTTTTTCATTTCCGCGATATGGGCGTTCAGGGCGGCTTTGGCCTCCGAATCGATGACCGGGCCGACATCGGTCGAAATCCAGGCCGGATCGCCGACCCGCAATTCCTTCATCGCACCGGCGATCATGGCGATCTGCTTGTCGGCCACGTCTTCCTGAACGAACAGGCAGCGCAGGGCGGAGCAGCGCTGACCGGCGCTTTGGAAGGACGAGATTACGACATCGCGCGTGACCTGTTCCGGCAGGGCGGAACTGTCGACGATCATCGCATTCTGGCCGCCGGTTTCGGCGATCAGCGGGACAATCGGACCGTCGCGTTCCGCCAGCTTGCGGTTGATCAGCCGCGCCGTGTCGGTCGACCCGGTGAAGGCGACGCCACCCAGGCGCGGGTCGGACAAAAGCGCATTGCCGATGGTCGGCCCGTCGCCCGGCAGCAGGTGCAGGGCATCGACCGGCACCCCGGCGGCATGCAACAGCTTAACCGCCTCATAAGCGATCAGCGGCGTCTGCTCCGCCGGCTTGGCCAGGACGGCGTTGCCCGCCGCCAGCGCGGCCGAAACCTGCCCGGTGAAGATTGCCAGCGGGAAGTTCCAGGGCGAAATGCACAGGAAGACGCCGCGCCCATGCAGGGCGATCGTGTCGATTTCGCCGGTCGGGCTGGGCAGGATTGTCGGTTCGGCGAATTCCATCCGGGCGCGGGCGGCGTAATAGCGCAGAAAGTCGACGGCTTCGCGCAGTTCGGCGATGGCGTCGTTCAGGGTCTTGCCTGCCTCGCGCATGACGATGGCCATCAGGCGGGATCCGTGTTCTTCGTAAAGATCGGCGGCCCGTTCCAGGGCGGCAGCTCGGTCATTGGCCGGCGTGTCGTCCCACAGCGGATGGGCGCGCAAGGCGCGTTCGAAGGCTTCCTTGGCGGTATCGGCCGTGGCATCCGTTACTTCGCCGATGCGGCGGCCGCGGTCGGCGGGCGCATAGACAGTGCGCGTTTCGCCCTTCACCGGCGCACCGCCGACCAGCGGCGCGGCCAGCCATGGTTCATTCGACGCCCGTGCCATGCCCTCGCGCAGGCGCAGCAGGGTCGGCGCGTCGGTGACGTCATGGCCTTCGGAGTTGCGGCGGCCCTCGCCGAACAGTGCTTCCGGCATCGGGATCTGCGGGTGGCGCACCGGGTTCAGGCGCTCCGCCTCGCGCAGCGGGTCCGACACGATCTCGGCGATCGGCAGCTTCTCGTCCACGATGCGGTTCACGAAGCTGGTATTCGCGCCGTTCTCCAGCAGGCGACGGACCAGATAGGCCAACAGATCCTCATGGCTGCCGACCGGGGCATAGATGCGCACCGGGTAGCCGCCGCTGCCCGCCTTGCCGACGACCTGATCGTATAGCGCGTCGCCCATCCCGTGCAGGCGCTGATATTCGAAATCGCTGCGGTTCCCGGCCATTTCCGCGATGGCGGACAGCGTATGGGCGTTGTGGGTCGCGAAACAGGGATAGAAGGCTTCCTGTTCTTCCAGCAGCAACCGCGCGCAGGCCAGATAGGAGACATCGGTCGACACCTTGCGGGTGAAGACGGGATAATCCGCCAGGCCCAGTTCCTGGGCGCGCTTGATCTCGGTATCCCAATAAGCGCCCTTCACCAGGCGCACCATCAGCCGCCGCTTGGTGCGTTTCGCCAGATCGGCCAGCCATTCGATCAGCGGATAGGCGCGTTTCTGATAGGCCTGGACCGCGAGGCCCAGCCCGTTCCAGCCGGCCAGGGACGGGTCGGCCGCCACGGCCTCGATCACGTCCATGGAGATATCCAGACGGTCGGCTTCCTCCGCATCGATGCACAGGCCGATATCGTATTCCTTGGCCTTGCGGCACAGGTCGATGACGCGCGGCGTCAGTTCGGCGAAGACGCGGTCTTCATGCCCGAATTCATAACGCGGATGCAGAGCGGACAGCTTGACGGAAATGCCCGGCGCTTCGATCACGCCGCGTCCCTTGGCGGCCTTGCCGATCCGGTCGATGGCGTCGGCGTAGGATTTGAAGTACCGCTCGGCATCCTTCATCGTCCGGGCGGCCTCGCCCAGCATGTCATAGGAATAGCGGTAGCCCCGGCTTTCGAAATTCTTCGCCCGGTCCAAGGCCTCGTCGATCTTGCGGCCCATGACGAACTGGCGGCCCATGACGCGCATGGCCTGGGTGACGGCCTGGCGGATAACCGGCTCGCCGGAACGGTGAACCAGCTTGCGCATCGTCGTGCGCCAGTCGCGGTCGCCGCCCTGTTCGTCGACATTGACGACCCGGCCGGTCAACATCAGCGCCCAGGTCGACGCGTTGACGAACCAGCTTTCCGAATGGCCCAGATGGGATTCCCAGTTGGCGCCGCCGATCTTGTCCTTGATCAGCGCGTCGGCGGTGTCCGCGTCGGGGATGCGCAGCAGCGCCTCGGCCATGCACATCAGGACGACGCCTTCGCGGGACGACAGCTCGTATTCATGCATGAAAGCGTCGATGCCCGACGACTTGACCCGGTCCTTGCGCACTTCGACGACCAATTGCCGCGCGCGCTCTTCGATCCGGTCGCGGGCCGACGCGCTGAGATTGGCCTGGGACAGGCGAGCTTCGACGCAATCGGGCTCGTCCATGCGATAAGCATCGCGGACAGCGGCGCGCAATTCGGAAACGGAGGCGTGGCGTTTGGCTTGGTCGTCGGTCAACAACATGTCGAGGTCTCCCATCAATCGGACGGGCGGAATCTACGCCGAAATCAGCCGAATGTGCTTCTGATTTTCCGATTTAAACGATATATCCTGCAGTCAAACGTCATTTTAGTAGTGAGTTATGCTATGAATGCCGACCCGGTACGCCCGCTTGACCGCATCGACCGCAACATCCTGCGCGCCCTGCAGGCCGATGGGCGGCTGACCAATGTCGCCCTGGCGAAGCAGGTCAACCTGTCCCCGACGCCCTGTCTGGAGCGGGTGCGGCGGCTGGAGCGGGAAGGCTTCATTCGCGGCTATGCGGCCCGGCTGGACCCGATGCGCCTGGACGCCGGGCTGACCGTCTTCGTCCAGGTCACCTTGGACCGGACCACCAGCGATATCTTCGATCAGTTCCGCGATGCCGTGACCGATGTGCCGGGCATCGCCGAATGCCACATGGTCGCCGGCGGCTTCGATTACCTGCTGAAAGTCCGCGCCAAGGACATGGACGCCTTCCGCCGGTTCCTGGGCGATGTGCTGAACGGCCTGCCGGGCGTGATCTCGACGGCCACCTATGTCGCGATGGAAACGGTGAAAGAAGGCGATGCGGTACCGATACCCGGATGACGATGGGCGTGAAGCGCTGTATCGTCCGGCGCCATGTGCGGGATAGCGGGTTTCTTCGATACCGGTAAACGGACCGACGCGCGGCGGCTGACGGAGATCGGCCGCGGTATGACCGATGCCATGCATCATCGCGGCCCGGATATGGGTGATGTCTGGGGCGACGAAGCGGCCGGAATCTGTCTGGGCTTCCGCCGCCTGGCGATCATCGATCTGTCGCCCGCAGGCCATCAGCCGATGCATTCCGCCGACGGGCGCTATGTCATCACCTATAATGGCGAGATCTATAATTATCGCGAACTGGCCGAGGATGTGGCGGCGCGTGGCCACACATTCCGGGGCTCGTCCGATACCGAGGTGATGCTGGAACTGTTCGCCCGCGACGGGGTGGAGAAGACGCTTCCGCGCCTGATCGGTATGTTCGCCATCGCCCTGTGGGATCGTCAGGAACGGCGTCTGACCCTGATCCGCGACCGGCTGGGCATCAAGCCGCTGTATTTCGGGCGTCAGGGCGGGCAGGTCTTCTGGGGCTCGGAACTGAAGGCGGTGCGCGCCCATCCCGATTTTCGGGCGGAGGTCGATCCGCTGGCGCTGGACGGGTTCCTGAAAGGCAACGCCGTCGCGGCGCCGGGTTGCATTTATCGCGACATGGAGGCCTTGCATCCGGGTGGCTACGCCGTGATCGAGGCCAATGGCGAAATTTCCCGCAAGCGTTTCTGGGCGATGACCGATGTCGGGCGCCAGCCGGTCCAGGACCTTGGCGACCGGGAATTGGTGGACCGGACGGAGGAGCTTGTGTCCGATGCCGTCCGGCGCCGGATGGTGGCGGATGTGCCGCTGGGGGCGCTGCTCTCCGGCGGGGTGGATTCCTCGACGGTTGTTGCCCTGATGCAGAAGGCGTCGGACCGTCCGGTGAAGACCTATACGATCGGCTTCGGCGCCGCGGATTATGACGAGGCGGAGCATGCCAAGGCCGTGGCGGCCCATATCGGCACGGACCACACCGAATTGAGCCTGTCCGCCGACGAGGCCCGCGACCTGATCCCAAATCTGCCGGACTGGTTTGACGAACCTTTCGCGGATTCCTCCGCCCTGCCGACCTTCCTGGTTTGCCGTCTTGCGCGGCAGAGCGTGACCGTGGCGCTGAGCGGCGATGGCGGGGACGAGGTCTTTTTCGGCTATAACCGGCATCGCGCGCTGAATGCGATGGAACGGCGGCTGGGTGGCGTGCCGGGCCCGTTGCGGCGACTGGCCGGCTGCGCGCTGGCCGCACCGGGGCCGGCCTTGTGGAATGGTCTGGCGCAGGCCATCCCGGCAAAATACCGCCCCCGCATGGCCGGGACGAAGGCGCAGAAACTGGCGCGGGCATTGGCGGCCGAATCGTCGGATGCGCGCTATCTGGACCTGATCACCCATTGGCCGGAAGACCTGACCGGCCTGGGCCGCGCGACGGCGATGCCCGACGGCGCGCCGGACCGGGACGCGGCCGCGCGGGCGGCCTGGGCGGATACGGTCGGCTATCTGCCCAATGACATCCTGACCAAGGTCGACCGGGCCAGCATGGCGGTCAGCCTGGAAGCGCGGGTGCCCCTGCTGGATCACCGGGTGGTCGAATTCGCCTGGACCCTGCCGACCGATGCGAAAATCCGTAACGGTGTCACCAAATGGCCGTTGCGCGAGGTTCTATACCGGCACGTGCCGAAGGAACTGGTCGACCGGCCGAAATCCGGCTTCGCCATTCCGCTGGGCGAGTGGCTGTCGGGGCCGTTGCGCGACTGGGCGGAGACCCTGCTGGCCGAGGACCGCCTGAAGGCGCGCGGCTGGATCGACCCGGTGCCGGTTCGCCGTGCCTGGCGGGATCATCTGAACGGGCGCGGGGCCCGGGCCGAGGCGCTGTGGGGCGTGTGCATGCTGGAGGCCTGGGCGGAACGCTGGATCGGTCGGGCATGAGCGGGGCGCTGACAGGCAAGACCGTTCTCTACCTCGTCACCGAGGACTGGTATTTCTGGTCCCATCGCCTGCCCTTCGCCCGCGCCGCGCGGGATTCCGGTGCCCGCGTGATCGTTGCCAGCCGCATGGCGGCGCATCGCGACCGCATCCTGGCCGAAGGGTTCCAGGCCGCCGATATCCCCTTCGACCGCTCGGGGCTGAACCCGCTGCGCGATCTTAAGACCGTGCGCGCCATCCTGTCCCTCTATCGCCGGGAAAAGCCGGATCTGGTTCACCATGTCGCCATGAAGCCGGTCCTGTATGGCGGCATCGCGGCGGCGCTGGCGAAGATTCCGGCGGTGATCAACGCCATGGCCGGTCTCGGTTTCCTGTTCATCGCCGATGGGCTGAAAATCCGGGTGATCCGGCCGATTGTGGAATGGTCGTTCCGGAAATTGGGCAATCGCCGCAACACGGTTCTGATCGTCCAGAACGGCGACGATGCGGATTTATTCGCGGATCGCATCGGCGTGGCGCGCGACCGGATTCGGGTAATCCGCGGGTCCGGTGTCGATATCGACCGGTTTCGTCCGGGACCGGAACCGGAGGGCGTGCCGGTCGCGGTCTGCGTCAGCCGCATGCTGTGGGACAAGGGGATCGGCGAATTGGTCGAGGCCGCCCGCATCCTGCAACAGCGCGGCGTGTCCATCCGCATCCGTCTGGTCGGTCCGACCGATGCCAACCCGGCCAGCATACCGGTCGAGACGCTGAAAGCCTGGCAGGATTCAGGATTGGTCGAGGTCGCCGGACCGTCCGATGACATTCCCGGTGCCTACCGCGATGCCCATATCGCGGTGCTGCCGTCCTATCGCGAAGGACTGCCGAAATCGCTGCTGGAAGGGGCGGCGTGTGGCCGTCCGGTTGTGGCGACCGATGTCCCTGGGTGCCGCGAAATCTGCCGCGACGGTGAAACGGGCATCCGGGTGCCGCTGAAATCCGTCGCGCCGCTGGCGGATGCGTTGCAGCGCCTGGCGGAGGACGCCGGTCTGCGCCGGAAACTGGCGGACGGGGCGCGGCGCGCCGTCGAAACGGAATTTGCCGAAGCGATCGTCGTCGGAGAAACGATGGCGCTTTATGAACAAGCCTTGCAGGGAGGACCGAAGAATGAGCTATGACCTGAGCGGCAAACGCATTCTGATCAGCGCCGGCGGGGCGGGGATCGGACGCCTGATGGCGGAAACCATGGCCGACGCCGGGGCCAAGGTCTACGTCTGCGACATTGATGACGCGGCGCTGGCCGACCTGGCCAAGGCGCGGCCGAAGATAGGTCAAATTCAGGCGGACGTCGCTGACCGGGCGGCGGTCGACCGGTTCATCGATACTGGTTTCGAATTCCTGGGCGGCGTTGACGTGCTGGTCAACAACGCCGGGATCGCCGGGCCGACCGGCGCGGTGGAGGATATCGATCCGGCGGATTTCGAGCGGACGCTGCAGATCAATGTCATGGGCCATTTCCTGTGCACAAGGCGGGTCGTGCCGCTGTTGAAAGCGAATGGCGGCGGGGCGATCGTCAACCTGTCCTCGGCAGCGGGCAAATTCGCTTTTCCGCTGCGCACGCCCTATTCGGCGTCGAAATGGGGCGTCGTCGGCTTCACCAAGTCGCTGGCGGCCGAGTTGGGTCCGCACAATATCCGCGTCAACGCGATCCTGCCCGGCGCGGTCGAGGGCGAGCGGATCGACCGCGTCATCGCCGCCAAGGCCGCCGCGCGGGGCGTGCCCTTCGACGAGATGAAGCAGATGTATACCGGTCTTGCCTCCATGAACCGGCTGATCCCGCCGTCCGACATTGTCGCCATGGCCATGTTCCTGGCGTCGGACGATTGCGGGACCTTGTCCGGCCAGGCGCTCAGCGTCGACGGGGATACCCAGTACCTGCGATAGCCGAATGTTCACGAAGACGGGATCGGTCCGAATTTGCATTCGGCGCGGATCGGCGCGACCATAAGGTTTGTCCCTCCGGTTTAGGAATGCGCCATGACCGATACCCGACCTTGGGAAGAACAGTTCCATGTGGAACGGATCGAAGTCGTCGAGGAAACGCCGACCCTTCGAGTCCTGGAAATGACGCTGGCGCCGGGGGAAAAGGTGCCCTGGCACTGGCATTCCAACATCGTCGACCGCTTCTATTGCCTGGACGGCACAGTCGAGATCGAATCCCGTGCCCCGAAATCGATGCACCGGCTGACCGCGGGTGGTTCCTGCGCGATGGATCCGAAAGTCGCCCACGAGGTGCGCAATATCGGGTCCGACAAGGCGCGGTTGATCCTGGTGCAGGGGATCGGCCCCTATGACTATCACCCGGTCGGTCATGAGTAAGCCGGAGGCCGCCCGATGAAACTGGAAGGAAGCTGCCATTGCGGCGCGGTCCGATTCACGGTCGAATCGCCGGAACCCTACCCCTATAACCGCTGCTACTGCACGATCTGCCGCAAGACGCAGGGCGGGGGTGGCTTTGCCGTCAATCTGGGCGCGCGGTCGGAATCGCTGACCGTCGAGGGGCGGGATGCGGTGACCGTCTATCAGGCGCAAAACGACGACTTCGAAGACGGCTTAAGTCCTCTGCGCCGGCATTTCTGCGGCAAATGCGGATCCGGCCTGTGGTGTTATGACCCGCGCTGGCCCGACCTCGTCCATCCCTTCGCATCGGCCATCGACACACCGCTGCCCACGCCACCGGAATATGTCCATCTGATGGTCCGCTACAAGGCGCCCTGGTGCGAAACGGAGGGTAAGGACAATGACCCGCGATTTGACGAGTACCCGTCGGAATCTCTGGCCGAGTGGCATGAGAAACGCGGCCTGACATGCTGACACGCCTGACCGCCTTGTTTGCCGCCTGCCTCTGTCTGTCGGGGCCGGTTCAGGCGGAGGAGGCGGTCCGCAACCTGCGCGGCCTGACGCTGGGCATGTCGCGCGAGGCGGCGCTGGAGACGTTGAGCCATTTCCGGTTCTTCTGCGAACCGGCGATCCAGCACGGATACCGCCGCCATCATGGAACCCTGTGCCGGTACCGCGAATACCATTTCGGCATCTTCTTCACGGTGCGGCCGGATGACGGCACCGTCTATCGCATTGAGGTCGAGGACAAGTATCCCAATGGGTTCGATCTGGAAGCGGTGGACGCGCGCCTGCGCGAACGGTTCGGCGAACCGGATGTGGCGAAACGCAACGCCATGTTTTCCGGCTCCTATCTGCGCGTCTGGGAGCCGGATCTGACGGTACGGCTGGAGGATTACGAGAAGGATACGATCCGTCTGGTCCTGGCGGATCCGGATGTGGACGAGGATCTGCAACGCCAATGGTACGCGGAACTGCCGTCAGAATGAGACGCCGAAGACGCGGCCCAGCAATACGATCGCAATCGGCAGGGTGATGAAGGATACCAGGGTCTGAAGCGTGACAATGGCCGCCATCAGCGGCGCGTCGCCGCCCATCTGGCGCGCCAGGGTGAAGCTGGACGCCGCCGTCGGCACACAGGCGAAAATCATCGCGATCAGGGCCGGCAGTCCCTGCATGCCGACGATCTGAATCGCGGCGAACATGGCGGCCGGGAAGATCAGGAACTTGCCCGCCATGGACAGGACGACCGGCACGGTGCTGGCCTTCATCTGCGTCAGCCGCAGATTGGCACCGATGCAGAGCAACACGATGGGCAGCGCCGCGCCGCCCAGAATGTCGGTCGTATCGTGCAGCACCGGGATCAGACCGATTCCCGACAGGTTGAAGACGACGCCCAGTAGGACGGAGATCAGCAGCGGGTTGCGCGCCAGATCGCGCAGGATCGCCCGGACGACGCTGCGGTCCTCCTTCTGGGGCAGCATCCCGACCATCAGCGTTACGATGACGATATTCGTGACCGGGATCAGTACCGCCGTGACCAGGGCGGCGAGCGCCAGGCCGTCGGTTCCAAAGACCCGGTCGGCCACGGCCAGGGCAATGAACGTATTATGCCGCGCCGCGCCCTGCAGTACCGAACTGCCGATGGTTCCCGGCATGCCGCACAGGCGCGCCGAGATCAAGCTGAAGATCACCGCCCCGCCGAAACCCGACAATATGATCGCGGCATAGGATCCGAACATGCCGCTGGAAAGCTGCAGGGTCGATGTCGTGTGGAACAACAGGGCCGGGAACAGCACCCAATAGACGATCTTGTCGTTCAGGTTCCAAAAAACGTTCTAGGATTCCAGCCGCTTCGGTAAGCCATTGATTGAAAAGACAACGCTTTGAAATTGTGGCGAAACCGTTGCGAGTCAGCGGTATATCGACTTCCCGGTAAATACCGTTAGTTACCGCATCATGTATTGTCTTGTTGTACTGAGGTTGTACTGGCGCGGGTTGCGGACATGGGAAATCGGGATATATCCGCGTAGTTGGAACTTTCACCGTGAGGAACGAGAAATGGCAAAGACTAAGATCAACAAGAAGTGGCTGGCTTCTGTCCAGGGCGAATCGAAGGACGTTATCTACTGGGATGCGGACCTACCCGCGTTCGGGGTTAAGGTGACGCCGAAGGGGAACAAATCGTTCGTCTATGCGTACCGTGGAACGAACGGTCAGTCCAAGCGCATGAAGCTGGGCGACCATCCCGGCATGGACCTGGAAGCGGCCCGAACGAAGGTTTACGAATTCAAGTCGGCGCGTGTCGAAGGTATCGACCCGGCGGCGGTGCGCAACCAGCGCAAGGATTCGATGACTCTGCGCGAACTCTACATGGCTTGGGTCACGGAGAAGCTGGAAGGACAGTCCAAGCCGCTTATCGTCAAGCAGATCACCTATCAGTTCGACCACTACGTTTCGGACTACGCCGAATACAAGGCGGTCGATTTCAAGCGATCCGATATGCTCCAATTGCGCCGCGACATGGCGGATACCCCCGGCGCGTTCAACGCCATGAAGGGGTACATCGCGACGGCCTACAACTACGCCATCGATAGCGGGTACCTTCCCGAGGATTACGTCAAGCCGACGCGCCGCGTGAAGGAGTACCCCGCCGGGTCGCACAAGCGCGATATCACGCCGGAACAGCTTCGGACTCTCGGGGAAGTGACCCTGGACTGGGTTCAGCGCCGTCAGGAAAATCCGATGTTCCTGCTGGGTATCCTGTTCATTGCCGTCACCGGGGCACGTCACGGGGAAGCGCGTACCCTTCGCTGGGACCAGATCGACGAAGAAGCCGGGTTGATCCGATGGACCGACCATAAGACCGCGAAGAAGACCGGCACGAAGACGACGGCCCTTACCGACCCGGTACGATTCATCATCCAGCAGGTCCGAAACGTCCACCAGCAGGAGAACCTGGATACGGACTACCTTTTCGTCCAACTGAAATACACCGGCATGTACCGAGACGTTCCGGCGGCGACCTTCTCGAACGTCTGGAAGAAGCTGCGCGTTGCGGTGGGCCTGGAAGACTACAAACTGCACTCGCTGCGATCCACGTGGATCAACGTCGGGTCGGAACTCCTGGACCTGGATACGGTGTCGAAGGCGATCAACCACGCCAAGACCGAAACGACTCGCAAACACTATCAGGTGTTCCGCGACGAACGCCGTACCGACGCCCAGACCAAGATCGGTAATCGCGTCGGTCAGGCCATGGGGTTGTCGCTGGCGGGTTGACGCCGGTCGTATTCCCGCTACATACCGGGTACCGAAAGGTGCCCGGTATTTTCTTGGAGTAATCGGAATGGAAACGAATCTGCTATCGACGGAAGAAGCGGCGGGGGAACTCGGCTTCTCAGCCCACACACTGGAAAACTGGCGTTGCCTGAACAAGGGGCCGAAGTTCATCCGTTTCGGGCGTCAGATTCGATACCGCCGCCGCGACTTGGAACGGTGGATCAATATCCACGCGGTCGCTACTTCGGAAAGCCAACACTGACGCCGTTCTTCTTGGCGTGCAAGTATAGCCACAACAGCCGGTAAACAGGATGGGGTACCCGGCGGGCGCTGGGTAGGTTGATATCGGTGAGGTAGCGGTACACGGTCTTCCGGTCCAGGCCCAGAACCTCAGACAATTGATCGCGGTCCATACCGGATTCGGCGACCAACTCCCGGAAGTCCCTATTCGTCGGCCTATCCTTCACCACGCCCCTTCCATTCCTTGGCTACCTTCTCCGCAGATCGGCCCACGATGTATCCGCCCAGGCCGATCTTGATGGTTTCCCACATAACGTCGGGGAGTTCCAGCGTTAGACTGTATTCGGGTCCGGCGAACAAGCCGACGTAGGGTGCCAGGATGTAGTTGTTCGCGATGATCGCGACGATAACCATCATCAGGATCGGACGCCACGTAGCGGCCAGCCAGTGTTCGGACTGGGCTTCCGCACGGATGATGCTGGCGGCTTCCTTGTACTCGATCAGACTGCCTTCCAGGTAGCGGGTTTGGAGTTCCGCCTTCAGTCGCGCCGCTTCGTCCTTGTCGGCTACCGACTTATCGATGACCGAGAAGATACCGCCCAGAAGGGTTCCTGCTAGTGCGAATAACGACATGATGAAAACTCCCGCTTGGTGCAGGAGTATTTAGTTTCCGGGGTAAGTACCCCAGGAGGTAGCGACCATGACTCTGAAGAAGGTTAAGAAGTGCGTGTTCTGCAAAAAGGAGTTCGACCGCGACAAATGGGTTGCGCGTCATTGGTGCGCTCAGCGTCGCAAGGCGAATGAAAGGGCGGGTCTGGACCCGGACTTCGGCAAGCCGGTAGAGGGCGACGAATCGTCACCGCCCCGTATCTACGTCGGGTACGTCAATGGTCGCTACGTCACTTGGCCCGCCCAATCCCAGGCGGACGCGGACGTGCTATTCGAGACCATGCGTGCGATCCTCCCCCCGGTTACGGCCCGCGATCTGGCCAACCCGGTGGAATGACCTATTCGGCGTGGTGCAGGTCGTACATCAGCGCCACCTTCTGCATGGATTCGGACGAGATGTTCGCCCCGAGATGCGGCGCGGCTTCGATCAGCGTTTCCACCATGTCGGCTTCCATGACCTCGATTCTGTATTCGTCTTCGCGGACGCCGGTATGGGAAAACCACTTCGTCACGTAGTAGGCGAACTGATTGAGCGTGAGCAGTTCCGCTTCGTGATACGGCTTCCCCTTGGCCTGTCCGATATCGACCTTCCAGAAACGGCCCTGGGTGTCGGTGTGCAGTTCCAGCACGCGCTGCCCCTTCGGGTGTGAGTAGCAGACGCGCCCAACCAATTCGGACGAATCCGTGTTCAGGAAGTCTTCGCCATGCTGGTAGATCATGCCGCTTCCTCCACGGGACGGACCACGGCAGGCACTAGCCGGTCCAGGAAACGGTCAAACGTCAGGGGGTGACGTTCACCGGACGGAACCAGCCGATCCAGGATCGGGGTCGGGACAGACGGTTGCGGGGCGGGTACGGGGAACAGAATTACTTCGGCCATATCGGGACACTCCATACGGTTCCCCGGCGTCATGCCGGGGCGGGCTCAGGATTGAGCCTCAGAGGGTCCCAGGGGGGTCGAACCCCTAGCCGCCGCCATGTTGGACGGACCCGCCCGATGGAGCGCCCAAGCGGGCGCGGTCGGTACTGCATGGGTATGTAGCGGGAATTGACGGGAACTCAAGAGGGCGGAACGCAACGGCCCCGGCGGGGGAAAGGGGTCACCGCCGGGGCCAAACGAAACAGAGGGCCTGTCCATAGCCAACGTCGCGAACGCTATGGCGGGCTTCCCCCGGCGTATTTAGGTTCGGATTGGTTTTCCTGGACGAAACCCTGGACGGGACACTCCAAGGCGTGGGCGAGTTCGAACAGCACGTGGGAACTGACCGGGACGGACCCGGCTTCGACCTGGGCAAGGCAATCGGATTCCAGACCGGCGCGATCAGCGAGTTCCGATTGGGATAGTCCAGACCGAACCCGACAGGCCCGGACGTTCCGGGCGACCAGCAGGGCAAATTCCTCGGGGTTCATTCGGATCGCAACGGCGGGGCACCGTTCAACAGCACGTCCAGGTTCCGGTCGGACTGTTCCGGCGTCATCGGGGGTGTCTGCGGATCGGTCTGGAATCGTCCCGACCAATACTCGGTCTGCGCATCCCAAAGCCAACGATGGGTCGGATCGGGCGTCTTCGGACGGTAGCAGATGAACGAACCACAGAAGTAGGGTTCCAGTTCGGTCGGCCCGGACGGTTCGGTCACGGTCTCGGGCGCGGTCTGAGCCATGACCGGCGCTGAGAGGGCCACGGACAGGCCCAGGGCCGCAATGAGTACACGCATGGTCGATCTCCTTCCGGTGACACTGTACAGGCGGCGTGTCGCCATTGGCAACATGGATAGTCGCCATCGGTCCTACACGGTGGCGTTCTCCACCTGACGGTTATAGGAACCTTGGAAGCCGTTTTGCTCCATCAGGTCATCCCGAATGGTCGCGGCCTTCTTCTCGTGTTCGATCACGCTGAGAAACGCCCGGTGAATGCAGGTCGTGAAGTAGGCGAACGGATTCGGGTACTTCTGACGGGAAGGATCGAACTTCGGCCAGACCCGGCATAGGTTGACCAAGGCATCGGCCTTCATGTCGTCCAGATAGGAGTAGCCGTTGAAGTTCGGCTTGCGCGCATAGTTCCAAACCATGTGGTCGAGCATCCGGGCGAGTTCCGGCGTCATCGCCGCCCCAGGACCAGCATCGGGGTTCCGGTCAAGCCGGTCCCGGCTCAGGTCAAGTTCCCGAATAAGATCAGCGTTGCGGACCGGCATGGGGCATATTCCAGTTTGCGGACTGGCATGGGGTTCCTTCCGAATTGTACAGTGGGGATAATGTGTTTCGGACGCGGAACCCGAATGCTGAATTGAAACCATGCGTCCATCCGGTCAATTCGGCTTCGTCCAAATCGCGGAACTGTATGACCGCAATATTAATGGCGAGTTGGAACAAAGCTTCATGGAGCATGTATCGGATGCGCTCCAAAACACCGTCCGGGTTTGGGCAATCGATCATTTTACGGCTGTCTTCGAGAAACCCGTCGATCAACAGTTCGACTCCGCCATAGTTGCCCAATCCGCCTTTCTGTACGTTGCCTTGGGCGGCATGGAAGTAAGGTGTCTCGACGCGAATGATCAGGTTGTGGTCAAGGATTTCCACCTCACAGCGGTATTCGTCATCCGTGACGACAATGCGATTGGTTTGCGGAACTTGGAATGTCATGGGGATTTTCCCTCTTATTGTTGGGTCCGGTTAGGACCGGGTAATGAGCCTTTCGGTTCTGCGGACAACCGAACCGAGTCGGTAAAGGACATACGAAACGATCAACATCGGCAAAGTCAGAACCAACAAGACTGGGGTTAGCGCGTTCGCTACCACTGGGTTCGTGACCTTGTTGCTGAATTCGACGCCCGCTTTGGTGACGTAGTACCAGAACCAGACAGCGACATTGATTATGGCAACGGTATGAACGGTCGGATCATCGGTGATGCAAATGAAGACCGCACCGGCACAGATCACGCCCGCCCAAAAAATTTCTAGGTGCTCTTCTACCGTCATTTTGGTTCATCCTGTTGTCCGTTTCGAATCGGCATGGGGTTACACCTGGGTGAACGGCGCAATTCCGATGCGCTGGTTCTGCCTGAAGGCGCGGACCTTCCCGGTCATCGATCCGAACAGGAAGTACAGGGCCATGCCGATACGTTGGTACCAGCGGTAGGAACTCGGATTCATATAGTAGAACAGGCGTTCGGCATGCAGAAGCAGCAGACGGTCGGCCACACCCTGGGTGATCCGGCTGTAACCGTTCTCGTTCATCCAATTGACGCGGTGGACGGCCTCTCGCAATCCGTCTTCGTCCACGGGGATACCGGACTGTTCCAGAACGGTTCGGATGTAGGTATCGGTGATTTCGGTCATGGGGGTTATTCCTCCTCTTATCGACCTGGGGTTCATCTTAGGTGGGTGTAGAGGTACAGCGCCCCGAACAGGACCAGCCCGACGAGAACCGGCGGCAATAGCGCGTACCAGCCCATGTCCAGGACCATCGTACCCATCGGGAACAACGCCCTGGCTTCGGCTTCGGATAGTAAGGATTCGGTCATTGCCTTTTCCTCTCGATCTATTGGTTGCCGAGTTACTTACCCGACTAGACCAAAAGGTATGCACTTTGGGTAACAGTTCCAGGGTTCGCCGGGTTTCGGCGAAGGAAGGACGAATCGTTTCCGCAGAAGTAATCGGCAGGAATAGTATCAGGAAATAGCGTAACCCAATATCCAGATCGCGTATGCGCCGGTTAGAAAAGCTACCAGCGCGTCTAGGCGACGCAGATAAAAGAATATCTTATTAACTGTTGAAATCGGTGCAATATCATAGAATGCAATCGCAACCCCGGTTTTGGTTAGGTTTCTAGTATAGTACCGGAACATAAAAGACCGAAGGTACCGAACAACGAAACCCACCATGAAATAGGACACCCCTACCAGCATGAGAATTTGATAGGTTGAGAGGTGTTCCTTGGGCAACGCAATGCCTAACAGATTAAGCTGGTTCATAGGCCAACCGGTATACCTAAGAAGAATCACCGTCAGGGAACTGACAGTCAGGTTCCGCATAGCGCGGCGGGCATCCTCCGCGATATCAGACTGAAGAGACTGAACTGCCAACTGTAGTGCCTCGTCGGCATCTTTTTCGGCTTCCGTTTCCTGCTCTAAAAACCGCCTTCCCTGTTCCCATTCTTCCGGGGTCGGTTCTCGTATCGCAGAGACTTCTATCGACGGCTTATCGGACGGTTCTTTACCCATCGCGTGGTCCCAGGTTCGGTGGACAATAAGCGACGCCTAGTACGATTCTCAGAAAAATGCGCGTGTTTTTAAAGGCACCCCCCCACGGCGCGAAAAGAGAACAAAGGGGAACCGGGTACCGGGCGGGGGGTACCCTCGGAACAGTCGAATTGTCATGCCAGAACGTACACCACGGGGAAAAACATAGGTTTTCCAATGGTTTGCGCACGTACATCCCAGGCTAGGACAACACTAGGACAACGTACGGCGCGGATTCGTGGTGCGATTGAGGGTCTATCGGGTTGGGGGAACGAGAACACGCCTGATGTTCTCATTCGTGTGTACGGGATGAGAACAGATCGGGCTAGGGTCTTGGGGTTTGAGCATACCTAAAGCCGCATTGTCGAGGGGACAAAGCGGGGCACGATACGCAACTATTTATGGAAGTACCGAACAGCCTAGGGAATCCTTGTATCGTGCCCTGTTTGCCCAGGTATTTACCCGACTATCCGCCCAGGCGTCCGACCATGCGTACCCAGACCGTTACCGATGCGTGATCTTGTGGGGTTGTATGGGTTTGGCTCCGATACCCTCATAGGATGGTGCGCCCTGGTAGACACTTGCCGCGCCCTGGTAGACCGTCCAGGCGTCGCTGGGGTGTGTCCAGGCCGTGAGGGTGTGGCACCGCCAGGGAAGCCGCTACGGCCCGTCCAGGCTTGGCTGTAGGCTCTCAGGCGTCCAGGCAAAGGAAAACCCCCCAGGCGATCCTAGGGGGTTCTCTCAGGCTCTACAGGGTGCGACGTGCTAGGCGTCCGGGTTCCAGGTGACGCTTGCCCAGTAGCCGCAACCCAACTGCACCGCCGCGCCGTTCACTCCGTCCAGTTGGCGGGACTTCCACACGCATACCCCCGAGTCGGTTTCCAGGTCGTGTGCGGCCCATCCATGGGTGCAACCCCATCCGGTTTCCGGTTTGGGTTCCTGGTCCGTGTATTCGGCGACGGTCTCGGTTAGATCGTCCAGGCGTTCCTTGATGGTCGTTACCGCGTCGTCCAGTTCGGCACGGCATGCGGACAGTGCCAGGGCGTTGGCGTAGGCTTCCCGTGCGCTGCGCCAATCACCGGCCTTGTACTCGGTTCCGCTGGTCAGTTCGTCCGCGTCCGAATAGTGGTCCTGTTCGTAGTCGCTGAAAATGTCGTCCAGATCGTAGAAGGCGAACTCCGTAGCATACAGATTGTTCTCTGCGGCTTCCCGTGCCGATTCCAGGTCCGGCTGGTAGTTCAGACATTCCAGTAGTTCATTCAGGGCGAAGCTTTCCGCGTCCAGTCGATTATGCATTGTCGGTTCCCCCCTGATAGAACCCGGAACGGTTCACCCTTTCTTCGAAATTCTGGTATAGCCCATCCGATACCCCGGCTTCGAAAGCTTCCCATGCCTGGGCCGTATCCGGGCGCGAATCGATGTCCTGAACGTACCCCTTGAACTCGGTTCCGAATAACCGGGCGGTTTCCTGATAGTGTTGGGCGATGACTTCGAAGACTTCCCAGGCGGTGTTTTCGTCCGTTACCGGGTCGCATCCTTTCCAGTCGATATCTTTTCGGGGCACCGTTCCGATATCCGGCAAGTCGATATTCGAAGCCGCGCACCATCCCCAATCCGATCCGATAGACCGGACCGCTTCTAGGGTTCCGTATGCGAGTTGTGACATTCCTTTTCCTTTCACGGTTCTAGCGGTTCCAATCGCTATTTGTCGCCATTGGCGATTCGCCCTTATATCACGGCGGGACCGATGGCGACAACCCGGACAAACAAAAACCCCCAGGGGGTTAGCCTGGGGGTTCTCGTTCGGGGTATCGACTTGGGTTACTTCGCCTTGGGGGTTCCCTTCGCCTTGGCGTCCAAAATTGCCTTGTCCAGTTCCCCGGCTTCAGCGGCCTTGATCAGGGTTTCCAGGACCGTCTTACATGCGGCCAGGGAATCCCCCGCTTGGAAGCTGGGCGAACCGTTCACGGGCATTTGCCGGTTCCCGTAGTACGGGGCGACGAAGTAGGCACCGCCCTTTTCGAAGTACCAGCGGCGCATGCCCTGGGTGGCTTCCGGGTCGGCGATTTCCTTATCGATGGTCTCGATTTGGGTCTTCGCGGCCTTCACGAACACTTCGCGGGCGTCCGCAATGCTGCTGGTCTTCGTCGATTTCGGCTTGGTAACGTCCGTCGCGGTCAGACCGGCAAGGATCGAAGCTTGTTTCGCCATTGTCATACTCTCCTCTGTTTTCACGATGATGATACGCCTAGGGCCTGGACGGGGTTACCGTCCGGGGTTCGGCGCATTTACAGTTCCAATAACAGCCCAGACCATCCGGGCTGAACTTCTCTAACATGGTATCGGAGCGACTTGCAACCCCATTGTAGGCGGCGCGGTGCCATTGGCGAAACAAGGCCATTTCTGGGCACACCTTGAGGCGGACAGGATTCCAGACACATTCGGGTAAATATCCGTGCGACGGGGAATCGGTTCCGATCCTTCCATATACCGACCGTCGCGCCTTGGGTGCCCGTCCAGCGTGTAGAGTTGAAATCCGGGAACCCGAGTATCGCACCGCGTCGATTCGTGCCAAGTGTGCAGGATCGGGCGAAACCGGGCGGAAATCCGGGGTGGATTTCGATCCGGTTTAAAGAGAACGGATGTTCCGGTATTGTCCGGCGTTCCGTTCAGGTTCCGGCAGACTGAACAGCCGGGTTTCCTAGATGGGTCTTTCGGTTTATTCCTGACAATCCGAACGGTGTTACGGCTTAGCCTTGACCGGCTACCAGCCCGCCCAATGCCTGTCCGGTTGCCTGCGCGGTTTCCGGGTTGCCCTGACCGGACTGCGCCTGTTGCGCGCCCATCATGGCCTGGACCGTGTTGATGGCCTGCATTTCCTGCTCGACCTGCTCCATCGGCTTCAGCATCTGGGGGGATACCCCACCGGCTTCCAGAATATGTCGGGTCAGCTTCGGCACGTCGATGTTGGCCAGACCAATCGGCCCGAACAGGCTGGTCGCCAGTCCGATCATTTCGACCGTTCGGGTAATTTCTTCCATCGCCATTTGACGACGGACCAGCGAGTAGGTCAGCAGCGTAATCGGCTTGGCGTCCACCTTGAATGATTCCATGACCCCGGCATTCTGAAGCAGGCGAATCGTCGCCAGGACAATCGGCTTCAGAAATTCCTTTTCCAAGCGGATCGCGTTCGGCCCGATGCTGCGAAGGAACTGCCCCTGCCTTACGGTGACTTCCGCCGTGGTCATGCGGTTGGCCGGATCGGGCGGCGGAAGCGCATCCGAGTACAAACCTTCCCTGATCTGGGCGCGGGTCTGTTCCAGCAGGGCGTTATCCACGCGCAGATCGCCGGGGAACGGGATTGGCTTCAGCCCCTCCCCATAAGTGTAGAGAACCGCGCCCGGATACAGAGTCTGGTCCTTCATGCCTTCGTCGTCGGTGAACCACGCCCCATGCGCGGCGAAGTCGCCGTGGTCCAGCATGCATTCCACGATTTTGTTTGCGGTTTTTATATGGGCCAGCGTTTGGCGAACCGGGGAGTCGCCCCAGGTATCGTTCGCGCCCTTCGTCCAGCGGAACACGACGAACGGCATATAATTTACAGTCTTCATGAACAGCTTGTGCCACCCCTTCTTGAGGTGCAGCGCGTAGTCGGAACGCTTTCCGTTCGGCGTCATCGACTCGATTACCGGCACCGGCTTGTCCGGGTTGTCGCGCGCCATGTCCTTGAGTTCCTGCGGGGCGTCGTCCGGGTACATTTCGACCAGCGTACGGGCGGGCAGTTCGTGATCGCGGAACACCGTGTCCACGTCGCCGCGACCGTTGTCCATATAGGCCAGTTCCTGCACCGGGACCGCCGTGTAGCGCAGTCCGCTATCGTCGTACTCCACGGCTAGACATGCGGACCCGGCGACGATCACGTCCTTCAGGGCCTCAGCGGCGGCAATGTAGAAGTTCGATTGGTTCAGGTGGTGAAACAGTATCGTGGTCTGTCCAGCCAGTTGGCGACGCAGTTCCCCATGCGGTCGGTTCTTCACCAACTCGGGTTCCACGTCCAGGACGGCCCACTTCGAATCGTTCGGGATAAGGAATGACAGGATCGTACTGATTAGCTGATCCGCACTCTTGGTTGCCGTACTATCGTAGAGTTCACGGTAGACCGACTCACCGGCTTCACGCTTTGGTTCGCGTGCCGGGTATGTGTAGAGGTACGATTCGTTGATATGCTCCGCGTGATGTTCCTTCTTGGAACACGCAAGCTTGTACCTCTTCTTGATCTGAGCGGCCTTCGTCTGATCCATCGATTAAAGCCCCAGACCGTCGCTTTCCTGGTCCAGGCCGAGGAACCCGGTTCCGGGGTTCAGCGTGGTGTTCTTGGCGCGGGATTTGGCGCGGCGCTGGCGTTCAGCTTCAGCGGCACGCTTCGCTTCCATTTCGCGCTGCTCCACGGCTTCTTCGGGACGCGGCGGCGGCGGCGGAAGGTTTGTTTTCGGCGGGGCTAGTGGTCCTGCACACATTGCGGGTATCCTCCTTGGTTCCTGGAGTTATTTACCCATCAACGCAAAGGGCCAGCCCGGTTAAGGCTGGCCCTTCTAGCTTCTGCTTGCGCGTCCGGTTAGACCGTGTAGTCGCGGTACCCAATCAGGTACAGATTCAGGGTCTTGTCGCTGGACGGGGTTGCGGCGGAACCGACGTTGGTTGCCACCAGAACGGTGTCAGCCGCGTAACGGTTCAGCGTGGTCGCGTCCACTCCGGGAACCGTCGCCGTGTTCCAGGATGCGGCAACCGCACCGGAACTCGGGTCCAGACCGTCGAAGATCGCATCCAGGTTTCCGCCGTCCGGGCCGATATCGATTTCGTTGTTTGTCGTCAACTGTTCGATATCGACGAAGGCTTGCACCACGACGAATCCGGCGGGAACCGTACCGAGGGTGACTTCCCCGGTACTATCCGCCACGGCGTTAAGGGTTGCGGTCATCTTGATGACCTGGAAGTCGCTGTAGGTAATCTGGGTCATTGTTCTTATCCTCCTGTTACCGCTTAGTCATCGACTTCCACGGAGATGATCCCAGCCGGGTCAACCGCCACGGCACCAGCCGACAGCTTGCCCATGACCTGCCAGAGGTCCTTGTCGGAGCGGTAATCGACGCGGAGCGAGATGTCCTTGCCGATGGCCAGTCCGAGCGCGGACTTATGGAAGGCGAAGCAGGTGTGCTTCGATGCGGTATCGACCGGCAGAAGGTCGGCGTCTTCCATCAGGATGACATTGAAGCCCATGACGCCCTTCACGAAGCCGGTCGTGAAAGCTTCCTTCGACAGATAGTCGTTGGACGCGATCTTGGCGTCGTTCAGCATGTCTTCGAGCGCACCGTAGTGAATGATCAGATAGCGGTCTCCCATCGGCACCTTATTCTTGGTCAGTTCCTTGTGGAGTTCCGCGACCAGATCGGTGTCCATCGCGCCCGCCGTTGCAGAGTTGGTGGTCGTCGCCATCGCGGTGACGATTTCCTCCTCCAGGCCACGGTTGATCGCGCCGGTCACCGTTGTCAGATACTCACGGCGGTAGTCGGCGTTCGTCTTGAACTGATCCAGGTCATCGATCCATTCGACGCCGTGCCAGTTCGACAGGGTTGCGGTCTTGATGCTGTGGGAAACGTCCATCGGCTGAAGGTCGGCATGGCGGGCCTTGTTCTTGGTCGCCGATCCGGTACCGATCACCGGGAACTTGTAGGCTTCACCCACGACGTTGTTGACGGTACGAACCGCGCCACGCAGGTTCGAGTTCAACTGCTGGAAGTTGTGATGAACTTCCGCCGTCCACTGGGTAATGAAGGTATTATCGATTGTGGTACTCATCGGGATATTCCTCCGACTAGATGGTTTGGGTTTTCGCCAATCCACCGCGTCGGTTATCCGTATGAGTAAGGTCGTCTGGAATCCGGTTCTCCGCACTAGATGCGGGCCAGAGTTGCGCCTCGTGATCGGGCCGTACGGGGTTGTCTTCTTTATTTACCGACCACAAACGACAAACCCCCCGCATTTCTGCGGGGGGTTCCGTGCGGATACTCGGTTATCCGTATTACTTGACCTGGGATAGTTTCCCGGACAGTTCGCTCGCCTCTTGCTGAAGCCTCTTGCCGCGCGGAGTATTCGCCCAGTATTCCGGGTCCGCCACGACTTCGCTCAGGCGGCTTTCGATATCGGCGGACCCGGCGGTATCCGAGTTCAGGATTTCCACGCCGCGACGGTCCTTCATCATGGAGTACAGCAGTTCCATCCCCTTGGCGGTCTTGCCCAGGGGATGGGTCAGCACGTCACGGTCCAGGGTGCGGGCGAATGACCTGACGGCCTGTTGGCGATCCTCCAGGTCGTCACCCCAGGATTCCCTCAGCGCCTTCGCCTGGGCTTCCTGATCGACGGGCGGGCCGTATTGGGCCGCGAAGCTGGAAAGCTGGGTTTTGTACATCCCGATGACCCCGTTGACCTGATCCTGGGTCATCTTCAGTTCCTTGAACCCATCGGTAATCATGGTGCGTTCATCGTCGGACAGTTCCGCCAAACCGTGTTCCTGGATCGCCGTATCGAAGTCGTAGCTTTCCGGGGCGGAAGGCTGTTTCTCGCCGAGTTTCTTTTCCAGGTTCGCATAAGCCTTCGCCATGTCTTCCGGCGACTTGAACTTCTCGGGCAACCACTCGGGGCGGTCTTCCTGGGTATCGGTTTCGGAATCATCCTTGTCCTGGATATCCGTTTCCCGCGACTCGGCCTGTTCGGCGTCGTCATCCATACCGTTCAGGAAACCCATATCGACGGGCTGTTCCTGGGTCTGGGTATCGGTTTGCGTTTCCTGGGTATCGGCGGCACCTTCGGTCTGATTGCCGGTTGTTGCCGCGTTATCCGCCTGGGCGGTCTCTGCTTCGGGCATTGGGGGTTTCCTCCTACTTTGGGGTGCCGCGCTTGACGCGGTTCTGCACATACAAAAGCAACGCCCTACGCGCCTCTTTCCAGATGCAGGTATTGGCGTTGATTTCTCGGTCGTTGATGCTGGGGAATTCGACCTGCTTTAGCAGGTCGTCTAGGACCTTCAGGCCCTGTTCCGAACCGAAGACCATCGCGTAGCGTTCGTCCATTCGGTCGGAGTCGCCGGTATTGGGGTCCGGCTTTGGATTATGCGTCCATCGCGTCATGATAGGTTCCGTTCGGTTCGTTTCGGTTCGAACCTATTTACGGAACTCAGTCGGTTAGCCTGACCGTAAACGCCGGGAACGTCGTGATGGACTTCCTCAGACCGAACCAGCCGTGACAGTAACTCTCGATAAAGCCGAAGTATGTTGCGGTTTCGGAACCCGCCATCTCTACCGGAATGGTCAATCGGACCGGCACCGTCGTGGTTCCGACCGGGCTGTAGCCGCCTTCGATGGTGGCACGAACTCGCGCAATCCCGTCGTGATCCACCCAAAACTCAACGATATCGCTGGGGCAGGATTCGCGACGGTTCACCGTGTATTCAACCGTTAGATAATCCCCCGCCGAATAGGTCCCTTCCGGCACCGTGACGGCTAGTACCTCGACCGGGTTTCGGGTCACCATGATGAAGGCCCAGGCGATGAATAGCCCGGCGATCAGCGCCGTCAAAATGCGGCGCATCGGGGTGCAGTAAAATAGGCGATGTTCAAGCGTGTTGGTCATGGCAGTGGAATCCCCGATTTGGTCATGACCCAGTAGACCAGCACGCCAACGGCGCTGATCCCGATGGATGCGAGTCCGACATACAGGCGGGCCAAGCTGCTTTGGTTGCGGTCGATCTTTTCGTCTTGGTACTTCTCGTGGGTTTCCAGGACGGTGACGCGGACTTCCAATTCGGGCATGTCAGTTACTCCTGGTCGGCCAACCATTCGGCGGCGGTTTCGGGCCAGCCCGTGGTCACGTCATACGCGGCCAGATCGGCGATAGAATTCAGCGCATCAATGGCGGATTCATGGGTCCACTTTGCGGCGTACATGGCGCGCTTATGGTCGCGTGCGGCCTTCGCCATGGCGACTACCCCGGCGCGGTCCAGGCCGTAGAAAGCGTTGTCGTACCCGCGCCACTGATAGTCTTCCGGCCACGTCGGGAAGTTCGTCAGGTCGGTCGCGGCGGTGAATTCGGTGTCGATATCCCGCTGCGAGTTCGCGTCGATATCAACCGGAATCGTATCGTCGTAGACGAACCCCTGCGCCATACGCCCGGAAAACTCGGCTTTCACGTCGGCTTTTCGTTTGTCACGAACGCGATCTAGCGGCCAGGGGGTGAAGGTGATGGTTTCCACAACGTCACCATCGACCAGCGCGTAGGTCGGTGAATTTGCGAAGTGGAACGCGCGGTTTTGCTCCGGTTGCTTCTGGATCGGGTGATACCCAAGGGATGCGAGTGCCGCCCTGGTGAAGTCCCGGAAGATCGACGCGGGGTAACGCACGCCCTCTACCTCAATCGGTCGGGCGGCGCGGAATACGCGAACTACGGAATCGTCTCTGACTTCGGCGAACATGGCGGGTACCCTCGTTGTTATTGTTATTTATCGTCCCGGTACCGGCGGCAGGTTCCCACCCCCGGCGACGTCGGCTATTGCTAGGTAGACGTAGGTGTATCCGCTGGTGTTCATGTCGCCGCTAGTTTGGCGGTGTTTGAAGCCATCCGATAGGATATCCAGTCCGCCACTTGCGAACGTGACCTCGGCGGCGCTGCTATTCGCACGAAGGCTATCGGTATGCGGGTTGTATTCGAGGCGTTGGGTATCCCAGAGTTCCCAGTTGCCGGTGCCGCCGCTGGCGACCTTGATCATCAGGAAACGCGGGCGGAACCCGCACCACACGAACGGACCACCCGCCGCGCCGTTACCGATGTACGATCCGACTTTGCAGACGCCAGGGACGGAGCGGAATGCGTAGAGGACCGCATCAGAGGCGGCGAGCAGCGCGTAGATTATCGTCGAGGTCGGAGCTAGATTACCCCAACGTCCAGAGGCCGACGCGGCGTTAGTAAGGTTCAGATATAGCTCGTTAGTTTCCCCGGCATCCTTATGGTAAACGTACCAATTGGTTGCGTTCGAGAGGTCCTTCATAATAACCAATTCTGGCGCATCCGGGAGCCCGTGACCGATTTGGTCTGTGCCTCCCGTCATAGTCGTGGTGATGACACTGAAGTGACCGGCGTCCGCCACACTAACGGTACTGCTGATCGAACCGTCCGCGTTTGCGGCACCTGATCCACCGGCTTTGAAGCCCCAGGAAACAGCCGCGTAGGTGGCGGCGTTAATGTCGCCGGTTCCGTCCAGGGTAAATCCATCGCTATCAAAGCTATCGAAGTACGAGGTCGTGGCTTCAGCATCTGTTGCGTTTGTTCGCAGGCGTTTATCCGCACCGCGAACCGCGTCGAAAATGTTGTGGTTCTCCGCTAGGTCGCGGTGTTTCCCCCACACTAAGTCCGGTTGGAACCCGAAACCTGAAACGGCCTGTCCAGTTGCACCATTCCCCGTGTAAAGCACGGCATTGAAATAGTCCGCGCCCTGATACGCCGCCGTATTCAGGTTCGCCGTACAAAGCGCCTTCGCGCCGGACGGGGCCGAGTAGGTCCATTCGTCTTCCTGGAAGTACCAGCGAACATCGCCGCCGGACTCGCATGCCGATGCGAAATGCCAGTGTACCGAGGTATCGATACTGCTGATCGTCCCGACCAACGCCCCGTTCAGATAGACAGTCAGATCGCCGCTATCGTAGTGCAGGCCGATGATATCGTTGTCGGCCCATCCCGCCCCGGAACCGAGTTGCGTTGAACTATCGTTGTTGCGCCAGTTGGTTTGCGATCCGTTGGAGGTCAGACCATAAGCGGTTGCCGTGCGGCCCAGATAGTTGTTGTTGGCCGTGACGTTGTAGTTGCCGATCTGCGGCGCGTAATCGATACCCACTGCTGCCTGCCCGGTAGTGGCATCCGCAATGATCTGCGCTTCTGCGTAGAAGTTGCCGGTACCGGGAAAGGCCAGAGTTGAAGGTGTAACACTGGCGTCCGCACTGGCACGGCTTACGCGGCGTGCCCCTTCCGCGAAGGTGGCCGGATGTTCCCCGGTGATATTCGGATTCATTACGGCGTAGTGGTTGGACGGGCTGTTGGCCGAACCGTTTGCCGCCTGAGACATGCTGGTCGGGGTGAAGTCATTGGAGTTGGAACTGGCGTCGGTGCCGTCACCGATTCCCGAGGTTAGGCTGAAACTGTTGCCGCCGGTCGCACTCGCCATGGCGACGGCGGCACTATCCGCGATGGGCGACCAGATCGAACCGTTGGTTCCGGCGGCGGTAAACGCGCCGAAGTCGGTAATCGAGTAGTCGCCGTTCTGGATCGATACGCCGTCCAGCGAGGTGAACTGCGCCATGTATCCATCGAAGAACAACGTCGATTTGTTGTAGGTGCCGATGACGTTCTCAACGCCGTTGGCCATCCAGTTGTAGGTCGCACCGGATGCGATGTTGGCCGCGCGGTTGTCCAATGCAAAACTGGTGACTTCCTCCCCGTTCACCCAAAGTTTCAGCCTATCGGCGGCGGTAGCGTCGTCGGAATCCAGGGACAGAACCAGATGGAACCAGCCGGTATCGCGATAAACCGCATTCGTGGTAATCGCCGTGCCGGAATCCTCGGATACCGAGATTGCGTTCGAATTGAAGTATAGATTGATGCGACCAGAACCGGGACCGCCCGTGCGGCTTTCGAAGATGAATGGCGACGAACCAAACCCGGTTCGCATGACCCAAACCGACACGATCCATTTCGACCCATCGTTCGGGGCGCTCCCCCATGTCTTCGCCAGATAGTCGGCGCTACCGTCGAACCACGCGGATGCGGCGACGGTATCGGCGTCCCAGACTTGACCGGAAGCAATAGCGGCGGCGGGAAAGATCGGCATTAGCTGACCTCCGTTGCCGCCGTCACATAGACGCTGGTTCCGTCACTGACGTAGCTCAGAATGTGCGTGCCGGTTCCCAGGCTCAGACTGCCGCCCGGTACCTTCACTTCGGCCCCCAAGCTGATCGTGTGACCGCCGCTGTTATCCAGGATGATCCAGCCGGATTGGCCATTCACTTCGTTGCTGAATTGCAGGGTCACGTTGCCGGACGGGGTAACCTTGAAGTTTTGCGCGGCGCTCATATCGAGAGTGCCGTCGTTGTCCGTCGTGAACGGAATGTATCCGGTCTTCGCGGTCAGGTTCCCGGTCAGGGTTAGGCCGGTCGCGTTCAGCGTGGCCAGCGTGGTAACGCCGTTGGAATGCGTCCAACGGAACGGGCCGGTGCCGTTAGAATCGAAGTTGAGACCCGAGTTGCTGGCCCCGGTTGCGCGGATGATCGGGCCGAAGTTGGAGTTCCAAGAGATGAAGTTCAGGCGGGACGACGTACCGACCGAGTCGTTCGACGTGAACACGGCGTCGGCAATCACGCCGGGAACCGTCAGGTCGTCGCCGTCGCTGATCGTGACGCCCGAACCCTGGAAGGATTGCCCGCCGGTTCCGTCGAATCGTGGCACCGCGTTGTCGGTCGATGATCCCGGAAAGATTGCCGAACCGATGCTGGCCAGGGTGACGTTTTCCAGGGCGGTGCCCGCGCTGTTCCATCCGATCACGGTAGAAGCGGTCGGCGTCGGCCAATCGTAACCGGAACTGCCATCGGTGATCGGAACCTGGATCGCGCGTTCCAACCCCTCCGAAAGCTGTTTGATCGCGACCCAGGCGCGGTCGTGGTCCAGGTTGACGGTATCAGCGAGATACGGGCCGGATTGCTGGTAATCGGTGTCGCGCTTCAGCGGAAGGTCCAGGGCGATAACGATGGCGGTAGCCGCCGTGGGGATGTTGCCGCTGGTAAACGTGATGCTGCCGTTCGAACCGTCGCCGCCTGAAACGGTGTAGTGGGTCGTCAGGGTCTGCTGGGTTCCCGCGACGAAAACGTCAAGGTCCGAATCATCGAAGAATTCGAACGGAACGCTGTAGGTTGCGCCGCCAGTCGCGGAATAGGCAATTCGGGTTGCGGTGGTCGTAATCGTCATAGGTCGGTGCCCTCAGTAGCTGAGGGTATTTACCGACCTACCTGACTGATTAACGTCCGAACGCGCGATCCAGCCATCGACCGTACGGACCGCGCAGTTCGCCGTTCAGGTTCTTGTCCTCGGCCAGCCTTTCCGCGCGCTGCTGGGCACGGTCGTAGGCTTCCGGGTCCACGAAGTCGAACATGGTGTCGTAGATGGCAGAGCGGTACAGGCCACGGGCAAACCACAGGGATTGCCCCGGTACGGTTCCCGACATGGTGCGGAACAGATCGCGGGTACCGCCGCGCAGTGCGCCTTCGATATCCTCTTGGGAACGATCCACCAGACCGGCTTCCTCCAAAAGAAGGCGTCCACCGGCACCAGCCGTACGGGCACCGCTATCCATGATCGACATTACATCGGTGAAGAACGGTCCCAGGAACAGGCGGGATGCGTCCACGCGCTCCGGCATTTCGCCGTTGAACAGCATGCGGAAGAAGTTTTTACCCCCGGTATCGGCATAGAAATCCCCGATCAGTCCGAACACCCCGGATGACGTGAAGGCTTCCAGCCAGTTACCGGCCTGGGCCGGGTCCAGCAATTGGTTGCCCTTGCTGACTTCGCGGGCGTTCATCACCACCCACTGGCTCAGGACGGTAAGCGCGGTCAGTGTCGCGATGGTGTTGACCTTATCCGCCACGGTCGTGCGCTGGTGGACGGTGCGCCCCAATACCTTGCGGGTGTAGGTGATCGGGAACGTCTTGAACCCGAGCAGGGTACGGGCGACCTGTTCGGACGCCGAACCGGGTTCGAAGTACAGACCGGTTGCCGCCACGTCGCGGGCGTCCGGTCCGATGACCATGGAAGTCGCGCCTTCATCGAACCAAGCCAACAGGCGGTGCGTCAGGGTAACGCCGGGTTCCGCGTTCGGGTCCAGGGTATCGGCCTCACGTAGGACCAGCGGATCGAACTTACCTTCGGCGTCCAGCGGTTGTTCCCTAAGCAGGCGGGTCCAGTCGGCTTCCCCGATTCCGGTTCGGGACAGGGTGTCGCGGTACTTCGGCGTCAGTTCAGACCACGCGATTCGTTGCGCGATCTTGTCGCCCAGGTCGGAACGCATCATCGCGGTCACACCGGCACGAAGGCTATCTGTCCACCATTCCAAACCGGAAACCTTCATGACGAAATGCGCCATGCGGGACGAACCGTTCGACAGTTTCCCCACGGCGGTATCGGCACCGGCCATGAAGCGATCCACGATGGAACCGTTCATCGCTTCCACGGCAGTACCAAGGTATCGCCCATAGGTTCTTGCCTCCGAAGATCCACTTCCGTAGCCGGAGAGGATACGGCCCATGTTCTGCATGACCGGCATATCCTGAATGCGGGACCCAAACGCCATGACGGTTGGCACGTCCAGAAGCGCGGCCAGTGTCGCCGATCCGAGTTTGGATGCGATCTCCACGTTGCGCCCGGTCTGCATCGCGGCGGTCCAGGCCGGACGTTGCGGAATGGTCGGCAAGGCGAGACGGCGGAACTGATATTCGGCCTGTTTCAGGTCGGGTTGGTTTCGCAGCGTCGAGTTGGCATTGCGGGTTCCATCCGTGGAACTGGCGAACTTGACCAATTCATTCCAGGTGGTTTGCCAGTTCGGGCCGAACATGGTCATCAGCGCGTTGCGGCGGCTCATGTATTCGAATTGGCTCAGGATGGTCGCCATGAAATCACGCTGGCCAAAGCGGTTGTTGTAATTGATCCAGCTATCGCCGTCCTTGAAGACCAGAACCGGGTCGATCCCCCTGCCGTCCTTCAGCGCCTCAGACAGGAGCGGGTCGCCGAAGTCGGTACGCGGCGTGGTATCGCCCATGGCGTTCACGTCGATGATCCCGTGGTTCATTTCGATATCCCGGTACATCTTCTCGGCCAGGGCACGGCGGCGTCCAATATCCCCATGGACGCTTTCGTCCAGGGACTCGGCTAGGGTCGTGACGAAAGCGTCGCGGTTATCGCGGATGCTTGTCCAGTCATGGAGGGGCTGAATCATGCCGCGCTTGGGCTGCATGTGATCGCCCGCGCGGTTGTTCTTGAAGCGCAGGAAGTCTAGTTCCTCCACCAGAACCTTCGCCACGTCGAACGCCTTATCGCTTCGGGTTGCGCGGTCGGTACGTCCGGCCATCAGCGCCATGGCTTCGCGAACCACATCCTGAGACAGTTCCGGGTCGCGAAGTTCGGCGTAGCGGTTCGGTCCGCCCAACACCTTGTCCAGGCGGGGTAGCAGACCCAGGTTGAACGAATCGCGATGCGTCGCCTGGATTAGTTCCTCCAGGGTGATATCGACCTTCGATCCGACAGAACGCGATACGATATCCTTCAGGGCCTTGCCCTTGGCCTTGCGGGCGGCTTCCTCGGTCTTCCCCTTGTAGGTTTCGGCCAGTCCGCGAACCCTTTCGAGCAGACCGATGCGCGCCTTCGTGCTCATGTAGCGACGGGCCAACTTCAAGGCTTCCGCCGTCGTTTGCTTGCTGATCTGGATATCGATTAGTTGGTCCAGGGCGTCCGCGTATTCCCCGGCGGTTTCCGCGTCCCTTGCGGCCTGGGAGAAGCGATTGAATGCGGCTTCATCGATGACGGTTCGGTCACTCGGGTCGATGCCGTTCTTCTTCAGCGTACCTTCCCAGGCACGGATCAGGCTTTCCACCGCCGCCATTTCAGCGTCGGACACTTCCTCTCCAAGGTTTCCCAAGGGGGTTTTGTAGAAGTCGAGTACGCATTGGTTCATCGGTTACTTGCCCCCAAACATACAGGCGAAGACATCCCTCAGCGCCTTGCGGCTGGTCTTCAGGCGCTCCACCGTCTGGTCTCGTTCATCAAGAATGGATTTGACCTCGGGGCGGCTGGTATCGGCGTCCGCGTACAGACCGGCTAAGCCGTCTTCGTCTTCGACATATTTATCCCCCAGGATTTCGCGGGCGGTCGTCACCTCGGCGGCTTCCGTACCGACGCGGGCCTGGGCGGCTTCGAATTGGGCACGTTGGGTTTCTTCCAGGACGCGGGCGGCGTCATCGGCGTAATCGATTTCCGGCGATTCCAAGGCGGCGTTGATTTCCGCCGGGGTTGCGTCGCCGGTTTGCAGCTTGGCGGCAACGTCGTGAACGTTGGCCATGCGGTTGCGGTTGCCCAGCCCGTATAGGAACACGCGCAGCGCCTCGAAATCATCGAAGTCATGAACGTCATCGCCGATGCGGATGCGGGTACGTTCGAAACGTCCGACGCCTTCCAGGATCAGATCGGACGCTTCCACGGCCTGACCTTCCGACTCCACGACGAATTCACGGCGCGGCCCCGCCGAAGCGGCCTCACGGTTTAGGTCCAGGAACTCCGATAGCTGCTGGACCTCGGGGTCTCCGTTTTCGTCCAGGCGTAGGGTCTTCTTCCCCTTGGGGGTTTGCACGACGACTTCGACAGAAAGTTCGTCGTTTCGGATGAAGTCTTCAATCGTGTCCGCCAGTCGGGAAAGCGAATCCGGGTTGCCGGTGATCGTTACGCGGTCCTTGCGCTTCGCCAGACTGACGGCGGTACCGGCTTCGATTGCGCCAGTGAAGCTGGTACCGAACTCGGCTTCCGCAATGTCGGGCAACTTGCGGGT
This sequence comes from Pacificispira sp., assembly GCF_965228185.1. Classification (NCBI taxonomy): domain Bacteria; kingdom Pseudomonadati; phylum Pseudomonadota; class Alphaproteobacteria; order Rhodospirillales; family Aestuariispiraceae; genus Pacificispira; species Pacificispira sp. Next base: position 112,525 of record NZ_CBDDHE010000003.1, read on the forward strand.
CGTGGTCGTGCCATCGACCGTACGGCGGGCCGAATGGAAAGCGCCGGACTGTACATCCAGCATCCCGTTTACCGACTCGCTTTCCAGGATGATCGGGCGGATCGACGCGCCGATCCTCTCAACGGGCTGAACCTGCGGCGGCGCATCGAAGCGCCCCGGCGCGGGTTGCGGGCCGATCTGGTCGAACGTCACGCGGGGTGTTTGGTTCCTGTCAAACGTACGGCCAACGGCGGTATCGCCCTGGACCGGGCCGACCTCGGTTCCATCGTCCAGCACAAGGCGCGGACGCGGCTGGGGCGGGTCCAAATCGACGGGGGCCTGGTTCGCCCCCTCGGGGACGTTTGGGCGATCCTGGACGGTCTCACGGATACCCTCGGGGCGAACCTCGGGCACGTCCAGGTTCGGCGTATCGACGCCCTCGGGCGGTGCCATGACCTGATCCAGGCTGGCCTGGGCGTCCGGTGTCAGTCGGTGACGAATACGAAGGGCGCGGGTCGCCGATCCCAAGGCATGACCGGCACCGCCGAAGATACCCCCAAGGGTCGCGGCGAAGCCCAAATCGATCATGTAATCGTCCAGGTCAACGTCGCGCTGCAAGGTGCGGTCGCTGGCCAGTTTCATCGGGGTGATCGCGATTTCCGCCGCTACGTTGGTCGCCGCACCGGCACGGATCGCCCCGCCCAGGCTCTTGACGGAAGTCGCGCCGATTCCGAACGGAATGAGGTTGATCGGGTCGAATACCCCGCCGCCAAGGGCACCCAAAAAGTAACCGGCCTTAGATGACCCGGACATGGATTCCAGTCGGACGGCATTGCGGCGTTCACGGTCGTAATTCTCCGCGATGGCGCGTGCCCATATCGTGGTCATCCTCGGCTTGTACTCCAAGCCGGGGCGATAATAGATACTGCTGCGCCAATCGTCTTCGGAAATGGCCGGGTCCAACTTCAGGCTGGCACGGTCGCGCAACAGGGTGTTGCGGGCCATGCCCACAGTGGTGTTCCTCAACCCCTCACGGAAGCCGAGTCCGAAGGACGATCCGAACCCGATATCCTTCCGGCTGAATCCTGATACCGGGCCAGTGTTGACGAATGGCGAGTGATTTCCCATCGGTTACTGCGCTCCAAAACCGCCGATACCTCGGAACGGACTGTCCGCGCGTTCCTGCAAGGTGTGGCTTAGGGTGGCGAGCGGCGACATTTCCACGCCGCCGTAGGTGACGCCGTGGGTGCGGTGCTTCCAGAAGTAATTCACCACGTCGCGACCGCCGACCGGACCGTTCGGCCCCATGGCGTTACTCGCCCCGGTATAGCCGGTCAGGTTCTTCATCAGGTAAGCCTGTGCGAAGGCGGGAACCTCGTCCTTATCCTTGAGGTAGTGGGACAGTCCCTGAAGTCGCCAGAAGTCCATTGGCGCATTCTCGATTGGACCGTCCATGCGAACCGATAGGAGGGCAAAGTCATCCACCCCGAGTTCCCCGCTGAGGATTCGGGTACGTGCTTCCCCCGCCAGGGCGTCGATCCATTCGATCCCCTCCTGGTAGTTGGCCGGGTCCAGGGTCAGGCTTTCGGTCTGCCAGAGTTCCGGGCGTTCCAGGATCGGGCCGTCGTACGGCTTGATCTTTCCATCCAACCCGATGGCCAGGGGCTGGGCCAACCCGCCGCCGGTCTGAACCTGCAACCCTTGAAGGGTATCGTTCGTGCCCAACATGACGTGACCGTTCACGTAGGACGGACGGAACGCATCGGGGCCGATATCCGACCAGAGTTCGAACGGCGCTACCGACAGGCCGAACTTGGCCGGGTTGCGGAAAACCTGATCGATGGTGGATTGGATCGCCTGGACGTTGGCGGACGCCGGTACCATCAGCTTGGACCCGCTGACCTCCACGATACGGCGACCGCTTGCCGTGACCAGATCGCGGTACGCATAGCGGCCCGGCGCGCTGCTGGTCTGGGCATAGAAGCCATACAGGGTTTCGAAGGCATCGAATAGCTGCGAACGGCGAACCTGATCGCCCTGGTACAGATCGCCGAAATGGGCGTCGAACTCGGATTGAATATCGCGTTCGTTATCCTTGATCAGCCCCTTGAAGGCGTCGCGGTTTTCCTCGACACGCAACAGGCGGATTGCCGCTTCCTGCGATCCGGTCCCGATGGCCATGCGTTCGAACTCGGTAAGTTCAAGCTGATCCGCAACGCGGTTCCACTCCGCGCCGTAACGTTCCGAAAGACCCAGCAAGGCTTTGGCGCGATCATCGGTGGTTTCCGCATTGCGAAGTTCGGCGACTACCTGATCGGCAACCGTCTTCGGCAGGGCAGGGACAGTATTCGGGTGAACCCCGGCACGTTCCACGACAAGCTGGCGGGCGCGGGCGATCCCCTCGGGGGTGCCGTAGTCGATTTCGTCGCCGTCCAGTACAACCGCATGGGGCGCTTCCGCGATCTGTTCCAAACGGGCATTCTGCGCCTCAATCAGCGCCCCGATATTCTCCATGCGACGGGCCGCTTCCTGCGGGTCAATCGTCCCGGCGTTCAGGGCGGAATCGATCTCCATCAGACCGGCGGCTAGGCGGGCCTGTTGATCGCGGATCGTGAAGGCGTCGGACTGACCGGCCTCGGTAATGCCGCGACCGACCGCACGCTTTCCTTCCATGAATTGGTGGATTTCCTCCAGACGATCCTGGGATACCCCGGCCTCTTCCAGACGGTCGTAGTACGGCAGTAGGTCGGCTTCCAAACCGTTACCGTTCTCGAAAAGCTTGGCGAACTGTTCCAAGGTGGTGGTGGTCTTGTCGATGATTGCCGCGTTCTCCGAATTCTCGGCCTTGGTCTGGGCCTTCAACGCGGACAGAACGGTGCCTTCGACCTGACCCAACAGGCCAAGACGGCGCTTGTACTCGACCGGGGTAATGTCACCGGCTTCCAATTCCGCAGCGAGTGCCGCACGTTCCGCCGATACCCCCAGGCGCATGCCTTCGAGTTCCGCAGCGGATTCCCCCTCGGCATCGGTCACGTCGCGAATGGCTTCCCCGGTCGGCTGAACCTCCGCGAACAGCTTGCGATACTCCGCGATCAGTTCGTCCGACGCACCGGCTTCCTTCAGATCGGACAGTAGCTGGTCCGGTTCGTACCCAACGGCTTCACCCGCTACCTTCAGGTCCAGAAGGGCGTTCAGTTCGTCCACAATGGGTTCCATCTTGGCCTTGGTCTCGGCTTCTTCGCGCTCAACCGCCGCCTTTAAGTTGGCGTTGATCGACGCCCCGGCGGTATCTAGCAGGCCAAGTCGGGCCGCATACTCGGACGGCGCTAGCTGTCCGGTTTCCATCTGACCGATCAGTTCGGCGCGATCCACTTCGTTATCGATGCGCAACCCGCGCAGCTTATCGACATCCTCGGTCGCACCGGCCTGTCCGATACGTTCACCGGCAACCTGGGTATCCGCGAACAACTCGCGGTATCGGGCGACGATCTGGGGCGGGGCACCGGCATCCGCCAACTGTTTCAGCCACGGTTCCGGGTCCATCGACAAGGCTTCCCCGGACAGTTTCAGTTCCAGCAAAGTGTCGAGTTCGTCGGTGATCGGCTTCAGGGTAGTGCGAAGGTTCGAATCCTCCGACTTCACGCGGCTGATATACGCACCCTGCAAATCCTGGATTTCCACCAGACGGTCGCGGGCGTCGCCGGTCCCAATGGACCCGGCGTTCAACTGATCCTCAATGGCGCGGGCCTCAGCGGTCAGGCTTTCGACCTTCGCGCGGGCGGCGGGCAAGTCGGCTTCATTGATGACGGACCATTCCGCGCCGAAGTCGCGGGCGTCTTCCACCTGACGCTTCAGGTCCAGGATATCCGTCTCCGATACCCCGCGTTCACGAAGGTTCGCGTAGATCGTGTCGAAATTCTGGTCCAAGCCGGTACCGGAACGCATCAGCGCCATACCGTCTTCCAGTTCCCCGACCTCAGCCGCAACCGCTTCCTGCTGAGCCTTAACTTCGGCGGTGAACTGCTTTTCCAGGAACTTGGCGAGTTGGCCGCGTTCATCCAGGTTCAACTGGCCAAGGCTGGACTGTGCCAGCCCATCGGAACGCGCTTCGGCGGCGGCAACCGCATCGTCAACGGTGTCGAACTCTTCGATGGTGCGCCCCGTTTCCGGGTCCACATAACCGTTCTCCGCCATGATGCGATGGGCTTCGGCTTCGTCCACCTGCTGACCGCCAAACATGGTCGGGATGTTGACCCACTTCCCGGATTCGGTCTGGACCGTGGTCGTGCGTTCGGTACTGAACGATCCATCCTCATTGCGAACGCGCATGCGTCCGGGGAACTGATTACCCGCGATCAGCGCGTCCAGGAAGGCGCGCTTGTCCTGGATGGAACCCGCCGCGTTGTAATCGGCAACTGTCTGGGCCTTGGTCAGAAACTTCGCGAAGTCGGTACGCATCTGTAGCGCCCCGGCCTGATCTAGGAACCCCATTTCTTCCGCCGCAACGATCATCTGTTCGTGGGCGACGATTCGATCCTCGATTACCTCCTGTTCCATGCCGTTGGTAATGGCATCCCAAGTCTGGGTGCGAAGTAGTTCCGTATCGGTCTGGAACTGGACGGCGCGGGCCTCATTCTGTTCGCGCTGCTGCTGCTGATAGGCGGCGCTTTCCGCCTTCAGGGTGACTTCCTCCGCGTACTGACCGAAGTTGGTCTGAAGCGCGTCCGGTACCCCCTGCATCCAGCGTTCACGCAACCCATCCAGGGCCGTGCGAAGACGTTCCGGGTCGGAACCGTACTGCTGAATCAGCGCCGTGGACTCACGCTGGTACTCCAACTGTTTGGAAACCGTGTACTGGCGTTGGGCACCACGATTGTATGCGGCACCGGCATTTGTGAACGTACCGAGGAACCCGGCATCGACGGCCTCTCCGGTACCCGCTGCACGCTGGTCTTCAACGCCGCGTTTCTCCGCGATCCTTTGCGACTCGCGATCCGCAATGTTCAAGGTCGCGTCAATAAGTGTGTCATAAAACGCCGGAACGCCGGTCGGCATGCCGATACCCTGGGCGGAAGTTGTCGGTACACTCGCCGTTGTCTGGCGCTGATATCCCTGGATGCGTGGCATATTGATTACCTCGTGCTCGCACTGGGGGTATACCCGCCGTACGGATTGGTGCTGGTCTGGGGAACGAAGTTGTAGTTGCCGTAGGTTCCGGCGTTCATTTGGGACGCCCCGGCGGCACCCCCGGCACCTCCGGCCATTCCCCCGATGGCGCTGGTCGCGAAGGACGCGGCCCATTCCATCATCGCCATGCGGAAGGCGGCGTTCGCCTGACCCTGAAGGTTCGCGGCCTGGGCGTCGAAGTTGTAGGCTTGGCGTTCGTGGGCCAAATTAATATTGAACAAATCCTCAGCGCCACGGGCCTGGGAACCGGCCAGGGCGTCAGTCGGGGTGCCCGAGATGCTGGACAGACCAGCCGCGCCATATGCGGCAAGCTGACGGCCCATTGCGATCTGGATACGGCGGCGGGTATCGGACTGCTTCAGCGCGCCTTCCGTACGAACCGCCGTCGCGTTGTTGCGGGCGATCTCCGCTTGGGTTTCAAGCTGCTTCTCTTGCGCCTTGCCTTTCGACGCGGCCATGGCCGCACCGATGATACCGACGATGATTAGAGCGGGGTTGCACATGCAGGGTTTCCCTCCGGGGTTCCCTGATATTTACCTCCTGAATTCGTACAGCAGGTGTTTAACCCCCACACCGGACCAGAAGGGTTGCCCGGTCTGTTCGAACCCCAAGTATTCGAGCCACCTTCGGGCCTGGGTTGCCTCTTCCAGAATGACAACCATCCCTCGGCAACCGAGATAGTCGTCCAGTCTGTTCTTGATGAATGAACGTGCGTTGCGGGTCAGTCGAACCCAATAGCGATCCATCTGTTCTGTTCCTAACAAACAGAACCAGACGCAATGTTTGATCGGCCAACACCCCATCATGCAGACCGGAACGCCATCGACCAGCGCGACGATCCAGGGTTCCGGTGCCATTTCCAGATAGTAATAGCGGTAATTGTCCTCGGTGATCCCCACGGCTTCGCACTCGCGACGGTCAATGTCGCGGAAGTTCCGCCACAGATAATCCAGGGTCTGTTCGGTCAGGAGTTCGAAACGTAGGTCCATCAGTTCCCGACCTTCAATTCGGTATTGAGACCCAGCAGGGTTTGGGGCTGGGGTTCGGTCGATTTGATCGTAACGGTCGGGTCGAACCCAATACCGGCCAGACGCACGACGATGGTCTTCGCGACGGTCGGGGTATCCTCGTCCAGAAGCGACGTGCCCAATCGGCGGGTCGGCACGATCTTGTTATCCACGGTCAGATCGGCGGTGTTGCGGACTCGGATCGCCGACTTCAGCTTGCGGATGCGTTCGCCCTTGGTCAGGCCGTTCGGCAAGGCCACTACCATCGGCATGGTCTCCATGGTCGCGGTGTAGGCATAGCCGGTGTAGATGGTCTCGACCTCGGTGCCCAGGTCCAGGTTACCGCTTCCGTCCGTCGCGATGTTCAGGAAGGAATAGCCGTCACCGACCACATCGACGGTATCCGACAGGAACTCCCCCACGGTCCAGGTCGCGCTTGCCGATCCGGTATCCTTGACCCAGTGATCGACGTAGACGCGCTTCCCGGTGGTGGCGTCGGTCACGTCCTCCATGCACTCCAAAAAGTACGATCCGTCGCGGTCAACGATGGCGTAAAGGGTATCGTCCACGACGGTGACGGACTTGAAGTCGCCGCCCGGCGTGGTGAAGCGGGACCATCCCAGCACGGATTCCGATCCGTGGATGGCGAGTACGGCCAGTTCCCCGTCGTCGTTGACCGCGATGATGTAGTTCGCCTGGGTATCCGCGAACGAACGCAGCAGAACCATATCGACCGGATCGGAAAGAATGTGGTGGGCCTTCAGGGTCAGGTTGTCGGCGCTGAACGCATCGGTACCGAAGTCGTAGCGGAACGAACGAAGCTGTTTTCCGGTGGACTCGATGAACACCGTGAAGTCATCCAGAATGATCGGGGTAACCCCGTTCTGGTTCATGCCGTAAGAGGTTTGCGCCTGGAAGTTCACCGAACTGGGCGTGATCGGGCTGGACCTTTCGACGAACTCGCGGCTGGACGTGAAAATCTGAAGTCCGCGAAGCGAGAACACCGCACGGATGACGTTCGCCTTGTCCGATCCGATCTCGAAGTTGAACCCATAGGAATCGTCGTCCGGGTCGGTGGCGTCGAAGTTGAAAAACTCCGTGGTACGGCTTCCCCAGATCGTTTGAGGTAGCGACTTCGACCCGCCGATGACCAAGCGGTTCTGGTGGAAGGTACCGGATCGTGGATAGCCGCGATGGGCCGACCACGATTGTTCCTCCCATGCCGCGTCCGCCCCGGTACCAGATAGGGTAGTGGTGACCGTAGCGGTGCAGGTCGTGGACGGGGTGCCGGTCAATCCGCTGGCCTGCACCGTCGCATATCCCGAGTTGATTCGAAGCTGCTTGGAATGCCAGTCGTCGGTGAACAGGGCGGAAGATGCGGTCAACGTCACGGACCCCGTAGTCGCCGAAGGGGTAATCGTGATGGTTCCGGCATCGGAATAGCGGTTCATCGGGTACTGTTCGACGGTCCAATCCGAAATCGACCAGCTAGTATGCGATCCACCACGGACCACCTTCTGCGGCACCACGTCTGGGTGGAACAGCAACAGGGTATCGAAAGACTGGGTATAGCGAAGGTGCTGGACAATCGACGTGGTGGTCCACGCCTGGGAACTCGCCGAATACACCTCGGCACCGTCACGGAAAATCTTGATGACGCCCGCGCCCAACGCGATGACGTACTCCTGTTCGTCAGAGAACGAGAAGTTGATCAGTCGGGTATAGCCGTCCAGATCGGCCAGATACTTGAAACCGGGACGCTTCCACAATCCGCCCGTGGGTAGGACCAGATAGTTTTCGACAGTCTGCGCCCCGGCGCGATAGGTCGGTTCGTCCGGGCGGTACAGCAGGTTCGGTCCGAGTTCGCCCTGACCGAAGGAATGCTGGGCAACGTTAACGACGGGCATGGGCGGAACCCTCCGTCCAACGGGCCTTCAGGAAGCGGCTGGGTGTGATGACACTGCGGCTGGGTTCGTTCTTGCCGTCGCGGATGCGGGCTTCGCGCATCGCCATGTCCAGGTCGCGCTTCATGCGTTCACTGACGGTACCGACCCCGACAAGCGGTTCGGCGGCGGCATAGGCCAGGGCGGCGACGTACAGCGTGACGAAATACGCGGGTAGGACCGTCACCTCGGGTTGGAAGATGTACTTGAGGAAGGCGCGGCTGGAATCGGCCAGAACACGGTCACCCTCAATGGTGTAGACGATGCGGCTTCCGCCTTCGTCCATCGCGGATCGGGCGGCTAGGTAGTCGTGGGGAAGCTGGAATTGGTACTGCCAGTTCGGGTCGGCGGGTTCGTCCGACAAACGGCTGAGTTCCGCCGTCTTGGTCGCGAAGGCCCAATCGCCGCCGGTCAGCAGGTTCTGAAGGACATGCTCCCAAAGGTTCCCGAAGACGATACTCTCGCGGGTATCGTCGTTGAAACTCTGGATCGGTTCTTCGATACCGAGCAGGAAACCGGCGCGGGTTACTAGGTCGTAGATGCTGAGTGTCATTCGGCGCTTCCTCCGCAAGTATTTACCTGCCGGGGAATCAGCGCCGTTTACGTCGGGACCGGGGTCGTGCTACAGACGGATCAGCATCATTTCACGGTGATGCGGTTCCAATGACAGGCCCGGTTCCCAAGCGGTTCCGGGCCTGTTTTTGTTTCTGATAAATGGAATGGATAGTCCGGGATGATTCCGGACGCCGATACCTTGACGGCAAAACCGGCGAGGATATGTAAATAGAACCGGGCGGGGTTTCTGTCATTTTCCCTGCCCTGGGTGAGCCAACACCCTACTCGATCTGAAACCCCGGACGATTCGTTCCCGTCCGGGGTTTCTTCTTGCCGGTACCTTGCGGGAAGTCGATTTCCCGCCAGATTACCCCGTGGGACAGGCTTTTCCGCAACACGCGGTAAGTAGGTTCCAGCGGGGATTGGCAAGCGTGCCCCGCAGTGAGGAACGCAAAGATGACAAGCAAACTACTACTCAATCTGCAATACCGTCAGGCCCGCCGTGCGTGGTCGCTGGACTCGCCTGTCCAGACGGCCAAGGCGGAGAAGTACACACGCCGCCTGTCTTCGGCGCTGCTGAAGGCGGACTGGACCAGCGCGGCCTATCAGGTCGGTGAACTCCTGGGTCAGTGTGTGCCGGGGAACCGCTGCGGAAGCCCGTACTGTGAGGTGTGTCGCGGAAAGTGGCAGGAGAAGGCCAGGAAGGAAGTCCAGCCGCTGCTGCACGGTCCGGATTCGGGTCTCAGGGCGTTCACGGTGAACGTAGCGGTATTCGGACCCGGTACGCCACAAAGGATGGTGCAGCACACGCTGAGCGCCACCAAAAAGCATCTGAAGAATGAACTGGATAAGCGCCGGGATACCGGAAACACCAGGGTGATGGTCGCGTTTGAATTCGCCCCGGAAACGGTGTCGGAGAAAACCAATAGGAAGTGCGGGTTGATCCTGCCGGAAGCCGGTACCCAGGGGGTGATGTTTCACATGCATGGCTTGGTCCAACTCGGGGATATGCCTGAACGCGCCTTCCGTGAACTACTCCGTAAGTGGTCAGTACGTGGCGGTGGAAGTGTCCGTGTTCAGGCGCTTCGCGCGGATCGTTCGGTGCAGGAGAACCTGGAACGCTTCTGGATGTACTCAAGGAAGATACTCCCGGACTTCAAACAGTGTGACTGCCCGGTAACGGCAATGATTAACACGGTGGAGTTCACGGAGATGATTCGTGGTGCCGGTATGGTGGGGCTGAAGTGGGGTTATGGAGTGAGGTGTTAAGTGGGGTGGTTCTACTATGTTACTCGGCTAGGGGGTAAGTGGCTGAGATGGTTACAGAAAGGAAGGTTGAAAAAGCTTAGTTTGCAAAAATGGGGGGAAAACCAATGCAACAGCAACAGTACGAAAAGGAGAATGTCGGAAGGTTCATCAAGGCGCTGAGGGAACGAGCACGCACCGCCAGGGGGGATATCCCCGAGACGCTACGCGGGCGTCTGGACGCGAATCGTCCCGCATCGGAAATCGAACGCGCCTTCTTCGAATTCCACCGTGCGAACCCGGCGGTCTATGCGGAGTTCCAGGAGTGCGTCAGGACGCTACAGGCGGAAGGCCGCACTCGCTATTCGGCGTCCGATATCATCGGGTTTCTGCGATGGCACTTCCGCGCCCTGGTCGATAACCCGGATCGTTCGGGGTTCAAGATCAACAACAACCACATCCGTTCCTACGCCATGCTGGCGACCGAAGACATGGAACTGGATGAGTTTTTCGAGTTCCGCGAAAGCAAGGCCAAGCCGGAACCCTATAAGGCAAGAAAGGAAGACTTCGAATGATGAAAATTCTAGCTACTGGCAAACGCCATCCGCCCCACGGCACCGACCTACACCAAATCGCCGGGTCAGCCGTGAACGAAGCCGTGGCCCGATTGGGTTCCAGGTTCCGTGCCGGGAACCACACGGGCCGAGTCGGATTGCGCGACGGATGGATCAACCTGAAGAATGGCTTCGCACATGCCGACGAAGGTCCGGCGGTACGCGGACCCGGCGATCTGCGATGGTACTTCGACGGATACCTGGACCGCATCGACGGACCCGCCAAGGTCCGCTTGGTCAACCGGGGTGTCGAGAATTTCGAACTCCCGGACCCGACCTTTGAATGCGCGCCGTGCCAACTTCGGTCGCTATTCGGGATGGGTATCCAACTGGATTTCGCCGTCCAGGGATACGCGATCACGAATGCCGTCGAATGGATCGCCGCCAACTGTCGCGGAAAACTGCGCCCTTTGAGCGCCGATTCATTCTTCACGAACAAAAGGGACGAAATGGTCTGGATCAACGATGCGTACGATATGCTGGATGAGCAGGTCGGTAGTGCGAAGTGGAGAGACGCCGCGAACCCGCATCGTGCCCCGGACCGCAACGCGGCCTAACGGCGGGTCTGGACGAATTTCTTCCTGAGCGCGTCGATAGTCTGGCGACGACTGGACCCGGAACGGACTAGCGTACTGCTGCGGTTCCCACGGTGGATACCGTCGATCATTCGGGACTGCGGTAGCCAGCGGGTCGGCACCTTCGTTAGGTGGAAAATAGCGCCCGCCGTGGCGTCGATACAGTCGTCCGATTTCCCATGCGGGAAGTCGGTGATCTCTTCCATGAAGTGGGATTCGTCGCGGGCCTGACGGTGCAGGTACAGGCGACCACCCTTGACGATGGGTTCCAGAATCTCGGCGATGAAGGTCACTTTATTGATGCGGCGGGCATACGTCTGGATATGGACGCGGTACTTCAGCTTGTTCCCGGCCTTGCGGATTTCCGATTCCATGACGGAAAGCTGGCCGGTTTCGACCACCACGCGGTTGCACTCGACTTCCTTCAGGGTTTCGATGATCGCCAAGGCTTGGGGTTCGAACCCGGTTAGTTCGTCAATCGGCGGCAACTCCACGACGCGAACCACGAAGGTGCGATCCTCCTGGTCTCGGGCGACGACGGATAGAACCGCACGGTCGCGACCGGCCTTCCCGCTGGCCTGATCGACGTACCCGACCAGATCGACCACTTTCTGGTCCATCAACATCGCGTAGTGCAGCGGCGGTAGATCGTTGGCGCGTTCGATGGTGTTGAACTCGATTTCCTCATCATAGTCCCTGATCATCTCGACCATGATCAGGCTGTCCGATACCGAACGCGGAATCAGGAGCATTTGGGATTCGAAGTGCGCGGTGCTCATGTCGGATTGGAGCGCGGCGGTCTTCCTCTCGCCGAACTTCTCCGGCCAAAGGTAGGTACGGTTCCCGTCTTCGTCTTCGCGATAGATCGGGAATTGAACCACGTTGTACCCGCGCTTGATCTGTTCCGAATAGATCGAATCCGCGTGGTGCGGGGTACCGACGAATAGGTGGTGGTCCGCTAGGTTCGGGAACTCATACAGCTTCTCGCGCAGCGACAGGCGCTTGTCCTCGGTCGCAACGCTATCCTTGGTCTCGATATCGTCACCGATAATCAAATCCGCGTGCATCCCGATGAAGTCGGAATCCATCGAAGTGGTGTTCACGCTGGGGTTCAGCAGGGTCTTCGGACGGTTCACCGTAAAGCTGGTGGTCTGCCATTGCGCATCCCCGGCGGGGACCAGCGATTTCGTGAGCGGATGGGTTTCGATTACCTTGCGCATCATCTGCGCATTTCGGGTCGCCAGCTTTTGCTTGGCGGAAATTACCAAGATTGTAAGATTCGGATCGACGTACAGTCGCCACGCCACGTATAGGCAAACCAAGTGCGACTTCCCGCAGTGTCGGAAAGCCATCAGAGTTCGGCGCGGATCGTCCTGGGTCGTTTCCAGCCAATCCGCGATATCGGCGTGAACCTGGGGCGTATCCAAGTCTTCGACGACGTTGAATACCTCCAGGAATTCTCGGAAGCTAACCGTCTTGGCCATCGCGGGTTAGCCTCTCATTGACCTTATCCATGATCGCCTGCAAACCGTCCACATCGTCCTGGTCGTTGTTCCCGGCGGGATGGAACGCACCGGACGCGAATGCGGCATGCTGCTTGATCTTCGTCAGAGCCTGAGCGATTGCCGAATCTCGGAACTTCGACTTCTTCAGATAGTCGCCATCCCAGGGGTCGGGCGGCGGCTGATCGAACAGCGCCTCAAGCGCCTGGATTTCCTGTTCCAGATAGGTGGAGGTCAGGGCCTTTAGTTTGCCGTGTACCTCGGGGGAGATTTGTAGCTTTTTGCGTCCGGCCATTGTGGGTTCCCTTCGTTTCGATTCGAAGGGTATTTACCGACCGACCACCATTGCCCCGGCCAGGACCACAGATAGAACAACGGTCCGGCCCGAAATTGTCCTAGTGTTGTCCTAGCGAAGTACCGCCCCGATGAAAGGCCAAGTTTTCTGCGCCTGACAGCAAGTTTTTGCTTTTCAGGTTCCAGAATTCCACCGACGGAATGCCGTTCCGGCGCAGTAAATTGCCCAGGACGATCAGCAGGAAGATCGGCGCAATGGTCCAAATGATGTCCAACATGCCTGAACCCCTGATTTCCCGATGGCGCGATTCCTGTCTCCTAGGCGGAGTCCGCGCCCGCGTCTACCCGTTCCCAAACAAGACATAACAATGGCCGATATTGAATTGGTTTTCATAGGTATGATCAATGAATGGGCGAAATGTCTTACCATCTGCGCCCCGGGCCGGCAGCTTACGTGACCTTTCGGTGACACCGGGGCCGCGGAATGCCGGGACGCTTGCCCAGACCGGGCGGCGTATGGCAATACGCTGCGGACCCCCGGTTCCGCCGTTCCCGGCGTTCCTGCCGCCTTCGGGAGAAAGTCATGCCCGCACCCGTCAGAAAGGCCGTCTTCCCGGTCGCCGGTCTCGGTACCCGTTTCCTTCCTGCCACCAAGGCGATCCCGAAGGAAATGTTGACCCTGGTCGACAAGCCGCTGATCCAATACGCCTTCGAAGAAGCCGCCGCCGCCGGGATTGAGGAGTTCATCTTCGTCACCGGGCGCGGCAAACAGGCGATGGAGGATCACTTCGATCTGGCCTTCGAGTTGAAGGCGACGCTGGAAGCGCGCGGCAAGACCGCAGAGCTGGGCCAGATCCTGGATTTCCTGCCCGATCCCGGCAGCATCAAATATGTCCGTCAGACGGCGGCGCTGGGGCTGGGCCATGCGATCTGGTGCGCGCGCGACATGATCGGCGACGAACCCTTCGCGATCATTTCCCCGGACGATCTGGTCCTGTCCGAAACGCCCTGCATCAAGCAGCTGATCGACGCCCATGCGGAGACAGGCGGCAATGTCGTCGCGGTCGAGGACGTGCCGCGCGAGCAGACCAATCGTTATGGCATCCTGGATACGCCCAACGCGGCCGAACGCCTGGCGCGGATCGACGGTCTGGTCGAGAAGCCGGATCCGAAGGACGCGCCGTCGACCCTGTCGATCATCGGCCGCTATGTTCTGGATGGCGAGGTTTTCGAGCATCTGGCGCGCCACGAGAAGGGCGCGGGCGGCGAGATCCAACTGACCGACGCGATGGCGAAACTGATCGGCCGTCAGCCGTTCCACGGCCTGCGCTTCGAAGGCGAACGCTTCGACTGCGGCACCAAGACCGGTTGGCTGGCCGCGAATATCGCCTATTCCTTGGCGCGGCCGGATTTGGCCGAGGCCACCCGTGAGACCCTGGCGCGCTTTCGCTGAGCCGCCGATATCGAACCGCCGAGGCGGGGAGAGGTAGGAAGACAATGATGCGTATCGCAATGATCGGCACCGGATATGTCGGGCTCGTTTCCGGCGCCTGTTTCGCCGATCTGGGCCACACCGTGACCTGCGTCGACATCGACCCGGAAAAGATCCGCAAGCTGGAAGCCGGGATCATTCCGATCTACGAACCGGGTCTGGAAGAGCTGGTGAAGCGCAATGTCGAGGCGGGCCGTCTGTCCTTCACGACGGAAGTCTCCGAGGCGGTACCCGGCGCGGACGCGGCCTTTGTAGCGGTCGGCACGCCGCCGCGCCCGGAAGACGGCCATGCCGACATGCGCTATGTCCATGCCGCAGCCGAGGCGATCGCGACCGCGATGACGGGATTCACGGTCATCGTGGATAAGTCCACGGTCCCGGTCGGGACCGCCCGTGAGGTCTCGGAGATCATCGCGCGTATCCGCAATCCGGATGAGTACGAAGTCGTCTCGAACCCCGAATTCCTGCGGGAAGGGGCGGCGGTCGACGATTTCCTGGAGCCGGACCGGGTTGTCGTCGGCGTGCGCAGCGAAAAGGCGCGCAATGTGATGGAAGGCGTCTATAAGCCGCTGACCGACCGTGGGGTCCCGCTGCTGGTCACCGATCCGGAATCGGCGGAGCTGATCAAATACGCGGCCAACGCCTTCCTGGCGACCAAGATCGCCTTCATCAACGAGATCGCGGATGTCTGCGAGCGCACCGGCGCGAATGTCCATGAAGTGTCGCGCGGCATCGGCATGGATACGCGGATCGGGCCGAAATTCCTGATGCCCGGCCCCGGTTATGGCGGGTCGTGCTTTCCGAAGGATACGCTGGAACTGGTCGCGACCGCGCGGCGTCATGGCGCGCCGAGCCGGATTGTCGAGGCTGTTGTGGAATCGAACGATCATCGTAAACGGTCGATGGCGGAGCGCGTGGCGCGTGCGATGGGCGACAGCATCGACGGCAAAACCATTGCTGTGCTGGGCCTGACCTTCAAGGCCGAGACCGACGATATGCGCGAAAGCCCGTCCATCGACATTGTCGCGGGGCTGCAGGAACAGGGTGCGAAAGTGGTGGTCCACGATCCCAAGGGGATGGAATCCGCGAAATCCCTTCTCTCCGGGGTCGAATGGGCCGATAATGCATATGAAGCCATGAACGGCGCGGATGCGGCCGTAATCGTCACCGAATGGACGGCTTACCGCACACTGGACCTGGACCGAGTTCTAAAAACTCTGGCGCGTCCGGTGATGATTGACTTGCGGAATCTGTTCGATCCCGATGACATGGCGGCACGGGGGTTCACCTATGCCAGCGTCGGCCGGGTTTTGGCCACTGGGTAGGGTTTGAAGGGGTGTTAGACAATGTCGGCTGCGGGCCATCGTTTCGACCCGAGCATTCTGCGCGAATATGACATTCGCGGAATCGTCGGCAATACGCTGACGGCGTCGGATGCGCTCGCCTTGGGGCGCACCATGGGCACGATCGCCGTTGCCGGCAGCGGCCGGATCGCGGTCGTCGGCTATGACGGCCGGATGAGTTCTCCGATGCTGGAGGAGGAGCTTTGCCGGGGTCTGGCCTCTTGCGGGCTGTATGTCCTGCGGATCGGGCTGGTGCCGACGCCCTGTCTCTACTTCGCCGCCAAGATGCTGAAGGCGTCGCTGGGGATCATGGTCACCGGTTCGCACAATCCGCCGGAATATAACGGGTTCAAGATGGTACTGAACGGCATGCCGTTCTATGGCAGCGAGATCCGCCGTCTGAGGGATCTGGCGTCGCGCGGGGTCTGGGCCCGCGCGTCCGGCGGCACGGTGGAAACCGATGCTCTGGGTGCCTATGCGTCGCGTCTGTCGCTCGACTATCCGACCAAGAAGGGGTTGCGGGTCGGCTGGGATCCCGGCAATGGCGCGGCCTGCCCGATTGTTCTGCGCCTCGCGCACCGGCTGCCGGGCGAACATCTTCTGATCAACGAGACGGTGGACGGGACTTTCCCCGCCCACCATCCGGATCCGACGGTCGAATCCAATCTGGCGCAGTTGAAAGACCTGGTCCTGACCGAAAAGCTGGATGTCGGCCTCGCCTTCGACGGAGACGGCGACCGGATCGGCGTGGTCGACGACAAGGGCCGCGTCATCTGGGGCGACCAGTTGCTGGCGCTGCTGGCGCGCGACGTGCTGCGCCGGATGCCCGGTTCCGCGATTCTGGCCGATGTGAAGGCCAGCCAGGTCCTGTTCGACGAGATCGAGCGCCTGGGCGGCAAGCCCGTCATGTGCCCGACCGGTCATTCGATCATCAAGACGAAGATGTTTGAGCACAACGCCCCGCTGGCCGGTGAGATGAGCGGCCATATCTTCTTCGCCGACAAGTACTATGGCTATGACGACGCGCTTTATACCGCCGTGCGTTTCCTGGCCATGGTCGCCGAAAGCGGCAAGAAGGCGTCGGACCTGCTGGACGAATTGCCCAAGATGGTGAACACGCCGGAAATCCGGATCGATGTCGACGACAAGCGCAAGTTCGACGTGATCGAGGAGGTTCAGACGCGCCTGCGCGATGCCGGGGCGGATATGGACGATATCGACGGCGTGCGGGTGTCCAGCACCGGCGGTTGGTGGCTGCTGCGCGCCTCCAATACGCAACCGGCCTTGGTCGCGCGCTGCGAAGCGCCCGACGACAAATCGCTTGGCTTCCTGAAAAAGGAACTGACCGACCAATTGTCGCTCAGCGGGATTCGGCTTCAGAAGAACAGTCTGCTGGCCGGCTGATCCATCATGACCCTGCCCAAGCCGCGCGGCATTCTGTTCGATAAGGACGGCACGCTGCTCGACTATCACGCCACCTGGATGCCGGCGAACCGGGCCGTTGCGCGGGATCTGGCCCGGGGCGACGACGATCTGGCGGCACGCCTGTTGGTTGCCGGGGGCTGGGACGCGGCGGCTGATCGCATCCTGTCCGGATCGGCGCTGGCGGCAGGCGATCTGGACGATATCGCACAGCTCTGGCGGCCGATGCTGCCGGAAGACCAGCCGATCGACCAAATCGTCGCTTATCTGGACGAGGCATTTCCGCGCTACATGGAACCGACGGCGGTCTGCGCTCTGGCCGGTTTGATGGATGTGCTATCCGGTCTGGGCCTGGCGCTGGGCATCGCCACCGCCGACAGCAAGAACGGTCTGCGGCAATCCATGGCGCCGTTCGATGTCATGGACCGTTTCGTCTTTGCGGTCGGTTTCGACAGCGGCCATGGGCGCAAACCCGAAGCGGGCATGGTCCATGGGTTCTGTGCGGCGGCCGACATCTCCCCGGCGGAGGTCTGGGTCGTCGGCGACAATCGTCACGACATGGAAATGGCGGCCAATGCCGGCGCGGCGGGGATCGGCGTGCTGACCGGGACGTCGGACAGGGCGGAATTGACCGCCGCCGGGGCAGCGGTCGTGCTGGAATCGATCTCGGATTTGCCGCGACTGATCGCCTAGACTTATCCGGCGTCGGTCTTCGCCAGACGCCGGAACGCCCGGTCCGGGCCCCCGGTCACATAGTGGAACCGCCAGACCGCGCCGATGGCACAGGCCGTCAGGCCCAGCGCGACGCCGTACCAGATCCCGGCGCCGCCGAGACCGAATTCGAAGGCCATGACATAGGCGGCGGGGACACCCAGAACCCAATAGCCGACAATGGCCATCAGCATCGGGATCATCGTGTCGTTCAGGCCGCGCAGAATTCCGCCGCCCGTGATCTGTGTCCCGTCGACGAGCTGGAACAGGGCCGCGATGGCCAGGAACATTGTGCCGTACTCGACGATCTCGGCACGGTTGGGATCGTCCGCCGCCAGGAACAGGCCGACCAGGAACTCGCCCGACGTCCAGAACAGGATCGCCGCGCCGACCATGGAAACCGCCGACAGGTAATAGATGGTCCGCCCGCGCAGCCGGACGGCGGCCAGATCGCGCGCTCCGGCGGCCAGCCCAACGCGGATCGTCGCCGCCTGCGACAGGCCGAAGGGCAGCATGAAGGTGATCGACATGATCTGGATCGCCACCTGATGGGCGGCCAATTGCGTGACGCCGACCCAGCCCATCATGATCGCGGTTGCGGCGAACAGGCCGTGCTCCAGGACCGAGGTGCCGCCGGCCGGCAGGCCGATGGCCATCAACTGCCGGAAGCGCTGCCAGTCCGGGCGCCAGAAATTCGCAAACAGATTCAGGCGCGCGAACAGCGGTGCGCGTAACACATAGACCGCGGCGCAGAGGAAAATGTAGACATCGACCAGAAACGTCGAAAGCCCCGCACCGGCCAGACCCATTTCCGGACCGCCCAGCCCGCCGAACATGAACACCCAATTCAACAGCGCGTTCAGCGGCACGCCGGACCAGACGATCAGCATGGCCGGGATCGTCACGCCATAGGATGCCATGGTCAGGCGCAGCGGCACGTTCAGGAAGACGACGATCAGCGCTGCGCCCATCCAGTTCAGATAGTCCTGGGCCCCGGCCGCGATCGCCGGTTCCTGGCCCAGCGCCATCAGGATCGGTTCCGCGAAGCCGAGAATGATGGCGAAGGGGGTGCCCATCATCAGTCCGGCCCATAGGCCCTGGCGGGCGCTGCGCCGGACGCCGCGGTCGTCGCCGATCGCAACGGACTGGGACGCCAAGGATGACACCGCACCCAACACGCCGATACCGAACAGCAGAAAGATGAACCAAGCGTTCAGCGCCAGTGCCGCCGACGCCAGGGCTTCCTCGCCCAAGCGGCCGATCATCAGCGTGTCCACCGTCTCCATCGCGATGACGGCGACCATGGTCATGATCATTGGTCCGGCGAGCGACAGAGTCGCGCCGGTCTCCGCCCACCGGCCGATGGCCGGCGCGTCCGCATGACGTTGGGTCTGGGTCATGCCGGGGCTTATGACCCATTTCACTGAGGAGGGGAAGCTTGCTCTTCCGCGACGGCGGGAACGCGACCCGGCCGTGTCGCAATCCAGATACCGACGCACAAAAGGAACGATCCGATCCCGATATAACCCAGCGGGTGAAGGTCGGTCGTCCACAGCATGATGGCCATGCTGAGCGTCATCATCGAACAGGACGCGATCTTGGCCCTGAGCGGAATGACGCCGTATTGATTCCATTGCCGCAGCGGCGGTCCCCAGCGCGGATGGTTATACAGCCAATCGTGAAATCGCTGGGACGATCTGGCAAAGCACCATAAGGCCAGCAGCAGGAAAGGAACGGTCGGCAGCAAGGGAACGAAGGCCCCGACGAGGCCAAGCCCGGTAAAGAAAAAACCTAGGATCAGAAACACGAAACGGGGCATGGGCCGGTCTATCCGAGACGGTCGCGGTTCACGCATCGGGCGAATGCCGGTCCCGGAACGATCGGAATGCCGGTCGGCGTCCCGTCAGGCGCGGGCGGGCTTTTCGGCACCGTCGGTCCGATCGGCCCCCAGCGCCGACAGGGCGGCGGCGACGATACCCGCCGAATCCAGTCCTGCCTGGGCAACCTGGACCGCGGGCTTTTCCTGATCCAGGAAGGCATCCGGCATATAGAGCGTGCGCAGTTTCAGGCCCTGCAACAGGTCGTTCCGGGTCAGGAAATCCAGTACCTGCGCCGAGAAGCCGCCGATGGAGCCTTCCTCGACCGTGATCAGAACGTCATGGGTTTCCGCCAAGCGCCGCACCAAAGCGGTGTCGATGGGCTTGGCGAAGCGCGCATCGGCGACGGTGGCTGAAAAGCCACGCACCGCAAGATCGTCGGCGGCGGACAGCGCGTCCTGCAGTCGTGTGCCCAGTGACAGAATGGCGACGGTCTTGCCCTCGCGCAGGATGCGGCCCTTGCCGATCTCCAGCGCCTTCGGTGTTTCCGGCATTTCGACGCCGGTGCCTTCGCCGCGCGGATAGCGGATGGCGGATGGTCGGTCGTCGATCCCGACGGCCGTGGCGACCATATGGGCCAGTTCCGCCTCGTCAGACGGCGCCATGACCACGAAATCCGGCAGGCAGCACAGATAGGCCAGATCGAACGCCCCGCAATGGGTCTGACCGTCGGCACCGACATAGCCCGCGCGGTCGATCGCAAAGCGAACCGGCAGCTTCTGAATCGCGACGTCATGGACGACCTGATCATAGCCGCGCTGCAGGAAAGTCGAATAGATCGCCGCGAAAGGACGATAGCCTTCCGACGCCAGCCCGGCTGCGAAGGTCACCGCATGCTGCTCGGCGATTCCGACGTCAAAGGTGCGTTCGGGATGTGCCTTTTCGAACAGGTTCACGCCCGTACCCGACGGCATGGCCGCAGTGATGGCGACGATCTTGTCGTCTGTTTCCGCCAGCTTCGACAGAACCTCGCCAAAGACGTTCTGATAGGCGGGGGCATTGGGCTTCGGCTTGTGCTGGGCGCCGGTCACAACGTCGAACTTGGCGACCCCGTGATACTTGTCGGCGGAATTCTCAGCCGGGCCGTAGCCCTTGCCTTTCTGAGTGACGACATGGATCAGCACGGGGCCGGCATCGCGCGCGCCGCGCACATTCTTCAGAACCGGCAGCAGATGCTCCAGATTATGACCGTCGATCGGACCGACATAATAGAAGCCCATTTCCTCGAACAGCGTGCCACCCGTCACAAAGCCGCGGGCGAATTCCTCCGCCTTCTCGACGGCGCGTTCGAACTGGCGCGGGAAGCGTTCGGCGATGTGCTTCCCGATCTCGCGCAGGCTCAGATAGGATTTCGACGACAGCAGCCGCGACAGATAGGCGCTCATCGCGCCGACGGGCGGGGCGATGGACATGTCGTTGTCGTTCAGGATCACGGTCAGGCGCGAATTGGTCGCCCCGGCATTGTTCATCGCCTCATAGGCCATGCCGGCCGACATGGCGCCATCGCCAATCACCGCGACGACATGATTGTCGCCGCCCTTCAGATCGCGCGCCACGGCCATGCCCAGCCCGGCCGAAATGGAGGTCGAGGAATGCGCTGCGCCGAACGGGTCGTATTCGCTTTCCGCCCGCTTGGTGAAGCCGCTCAACCCGCCGCCCTGGCGCAGCGTGTTGATGCGCTCGCGCCGCCCGGTCAGGATTTTATGCGGATAGCATTGATGCCCGACATCCCAGATCAGCCGGTCGGCGGGCGTGTTGTAGACATAGTGCAGGGCCACGGTCAGTTCGACCACGCCCAGCCCCGCGCCCAGATGGCCGCCGGTCTGGGACACCGCGCGGATCGTCGCGCTGCGCAATTCGTCCGCCACCTGACGTAACTGGCTGGAATCCAGTTTCCGCAGATCGGCCGGAACGGTGATTTGGTCGAGAAGGGGCGTGGCGTCGGTCACTGTATCGCTGCCTTGCCTAGTAGCAATTGTCACAATCCAGCAAACACCTAGCCCGTAATAGCGGCGTTTTCCAGCCAAATCCGGCGCGGCAAGACGGCGGTGCTCATGGGGCACCGTAGTCTTCACTCTCAATCACATTTGAACCGGCGACGATCTGTACTCTTGATTGCCGCACAAATTACCAGCCGCGAATTCAAGTCTCTTCAACCATAGATTTTTGTTGAATGTAAAGTTTGAGTTTATCTAGAATTTTAGATTGTGTTTTAAGACAACTATCTCGGATATGGCTAAGGGTGAGGGTTATGACGGCACATGAGGCACTCCTCGACAGACACTACAGTGATAGACAACTGATCGTCGTCACAGAGGACAAGCTGGCTGAATACACTGACGAAGTTCAGAACGTCGAGAACACCAAGAAAAAAGATGGTGTGGATTGGCGCCGACTTGCGGAGACCGCAGTGCTGGATGCGGTGCCGATACCGTTCACACGGTTGGCTGCTGAAGTAACGCGCGAAGCGATCCGCGCCTGGGCAAGAGCTAACGAGAACGGCGTTCGCGTACTACCGGTTGGTCGTAAGGAGTCGGTCAGTCTCCGATTTCCGCCCGGCCACCCGAGGGACGGTATCGTTTACGTTGGACACCCTTCTCTCCCGAATGTCTATTTTCCAATGGCGGATTTCCACAGAATTATGTTTGAGCAGAAGTTCTGCGAGTCATTGGAATTGTTGATGGCCCTTGGGGCGACAGAGATTTCTGTGCAATGCGTG
Organism: Pacificispira sp.; assembly: GCF_965228185.1. Lineage (NCBI taxonomy): Bacteria > Pseudomonadati > Pseudomonadota > Alphaproteobacteria > Rhodospirillales > Aestuariispiraceae > Pacificispira > Pacificispira sp. The sequence goes on from NZ_CBDDHE010000003.1 coordinate 134,990, forward strand.
AAAGGGTGGGGTAGGGAGTTTTCTTCTCTGATTAGTGCGCCTTTGGGTGGTTCTGCCGCTTCCGTCGAAGCCGAGGCGAAAGGCCAGAAAGCCAAAAAAGTCGAAATGCTCTACAAAGCGACTTTGTCCGGTACAGACGCACCGATGGCTCCGGATGATCTGATCTGGTTTCAGCACGAGCCGACATGGCAAACAATTGCCAAGGGCCGAATGAAATTCGGACTGAAGGACTTCACACTAAGTGTAACTTACGAGGACGATTTTGGTGTGAACGGCTCACTGAAAACGTCTTTGTCCAAGGCGGGTCTAAACTTGGGAGGTAGTTTCCATGAGCACCAAGCGACTGTTTGGCAAATAAGCGGGACGTTCGGAAACGGTTCGCCTTGATGCTTTGGGTTTACAGCCTTCATTGCCTTTAGTGTTTCCGCTCCACTACGAACCGCGCCAGGTCGCGCAGCAGGTCGGCCTTGTCGCCGAAAGGCTTCAGGTGATGTGCCGCCTGGTCGGCCAGACGGTTGGCCTGGTCGCGGGCACGCTCGACGCCCAGGATCGACACGAAGGTCGCCTTTCCCTTGTCCGCGTCCTTGCCCACGGCCTTGCCCATGGTTTCCGCATCGCCTTCGACATCCAGCAAATCGTCGGCGATCTGGAAGGCGAGGCCGAGATCGTGGGTGTAGCCGCGCAGCGCCTCACGCGCGGCCAGGGGCGCGCGGCCCAGGATCGCCCCGGCCTGGCAGGCGAAGTCGATCAGCCGCCCGGTCTTCAGGCGCTGTAACCGGGTTATGGCGCCGATATCCAGGGCGCCATCGGCCGCTTTCAGGTCGATCATCTGACCGCCGACCATGCCATGCGCGCCCGCCGCCTTCGCCAGTTCTTTGACCAGTTCGACGCGGACCGCCGGGTTGGAGTGGGTCGAATCCGACGCCAGAACCTCGAAGGCGCGGGTCAGCAGCGCATCGCCGGCCAGGATCGCCGTCGCCTCGTCATACCGCTTGTGGACGGTCGGCTTCCCCCGGCGCAGGGCGTCGTCATCCATCGCCGGAAGATCGTCATGGACCAGCGAATAGCAATGGACCATTTCCAGCGCCGCGCCGGTGCGCAGGGCGGAATTGTTGGATACACCGAAAAGGCCCGCGCTCTGCGCGGTCAGGAAGGGGCGGATCCGCTTGCCGCCATCCAGCGTGGCATAGCGCATGGCGTCCAGAAGTTCCCGCTCCGGGGCTTCGTCCTTCGGCAGCAGCCGGTCCAGGACATCTTCCAGGCCGGCGGCCAGGGCCGCCATGGCCCGCGCGAGATCGGTCATTCCGTTTCGTCCTTAACAAAAAGGGTCGATGGACGCGCCGGCTTCCCGGCGCGAAGTTCGTCGCAGCCGATACTCAGTCCATATCGGCCGGTTCGGCGCGGGCGGACCCGTCCGGCCCGATCGAAATCTTGTCGATCCGCGCCTTGGCGTTTTGCAGCTTGCTCTGGCAATGCTCCTTCAGTTTGGAGCCGCGCTCGTAAGCGTCGATGCTTTCCTCAAGCTTGATCTCGCCGGATTCGAGTTTCCGGACGATCGATTCCAACTCGCTCATCGCCTCTTCGAACGAAAGCGCGCCGATATCCGGGGAGGTCGCGTCGGTCATGCCAATCCTGTCGCTGATGGGTGTCCCTTCGAAGAGGGAGTGTAGGGCGCACCGGCCCCGCCGTGCAACCGGCGCTTGGAGGAACGGGATTTGGAGGACCGGGATAAGGGGCGTAGGCGAGGATGGTTGCAAATGGATGGATCCGGTTCCACTCTTCGCCGCGACCGGAACGATCTACCGGCATGTTTCTAGGGAAATTGTAGCGATGCGCACCTTGCTTTTCACCCATCCCGCCTGCGCCGGCCACGACATGGGCGCCGGGCACCCGGAACAGCCCGCGCGCCTGGCGGCGGTTCTGTCGGCGCTGGAAGGGCCGGATTTCGCGGAGCTGGAGCGCCGCGAAGCGCCTGAGACAGATCGGGACCGCCTTTTGCTGATGCATCCGGCGGATTATGTCGACGGCTTGTTCGCGGCCTTCCCGACGGAAGGGCGGGTGCAGATCGATGCCGACACGGCGGTCAGCGCCGGATCGCGCGAGGCAGCCTTGCGCGCGGCGGGTGGTGTGGTCGCGGCGGTCGATGCGGTGATGAAGGGCGAGGCGAAGCGCGCCTTCTGCGCCGTGCGGCCGCCCGGACATCATGCCGAGCCGGACCGGACCATGGGGTTCTGCCTGTTCAACAATGTCGCGATCGGCGCGGCCCATGCCCGGGACGTCTATCACCTGCACCGGGTGGCGGTGATCGATTTCGACGTGCATCACGGCAATGGCACCCAGGCGATGTTCGAGAACGAGCCGATGTTCTTCTATGGCTCGACGCATCAGATGCCGCTCTATCCAGGCACCGGTCGGGCGTCGGAGACGGGCGTGGCGCAGAATATCGTGAATGTGCCGTTGCCGCCCTATGCGGGATCGGAAGAATTTCGCGCCGCCTATCGCGATGTCGTCCTGCCCAAGCTGGCGGATTTCGGGCCGGAACTATTGATCATTTCCGCCGGGTTCGATGCCCACCGTGACGATCCGCTGGCCCAGGAAAACCTGGACGAGGCGGATTTCGAATGGGTGACGGACGAGCTGGTTGGGATCGCGGAACGGTCGGCGGAAGGCCGGGTGGTTTCGGCGCTTGAAGGGGGCTATGACCTGGACGCGCTGGGCCGGTCGGCCGCCGCTCATGTGCGGGCGCTGATGCGCTAGAGTACATGAATTATGCACTAAATGTTCTCTTTTTGCTCGCCAGGCCACACTGAAAGGCTGTATAGGCGTGTTGATTTCGGCAGCGCGGGCTTTTCCGCGCTAAGACATTTGGGTGGATCTATGTTCGGGGTAGATGGAAACTGGGGACCGCGCGCACTGGCGATGGTTGCGGCGGTGTGGACCGGCATGAGCGTTGGCGGCGTGCCCGCGATGGCCCAGAACCAGGCCGCACCGGTTGCGGTCGATGCGGTGGTTGAGGAACCGTTGTCTCAGACCGTACCTGTTCTGGGGCGTCTGGTCGCGATTCAACGCGGAACGGTGGCTGCCCTGGCGCGCGGTCCGGTGCTGGAGGTGCATGTGTCGGTCGGCGACCGGGTGCATGAAGGCGATATCCTGATCACCCAGGCGATGGACCGGCTGGAACGGTCCCGCGATGTTGCCAAGGAAGCGGTCGACGCGGCTCTTGCCGCCGTCGCGACCGCGCGTTCGCAACAGCAATTGGCGGAACAGGAACTGGCGCGGCTGGACAAGCTGAAGGGCTCGGCCGCCTTCTCGTCGGCGCAGCGCGAAGACAAGTCCTTCGAAGTCGCCGTGCGCCGCGCCCAGGTCGGCGAGGCGAATGCCGAGGTGGCCCGCGCCCGCGCACTGCTGGCGGAAGCGCAGTTGGATGTCGATCTGGGGATCGTGCGCGCGCCGTTCGACGGCGTCGTCCTGGAACGGCATACGGTGCGCGGCGCCTATATGAATGTCGGCGATCCGGCGATCACGCTGATCAATGACCGTTATCTGGAGGTCGAGGCGGATGTCCCCGCATCGCGGATCGGCGGTCTGCAGATGGGCCGCGAAGTTCGGCTGCATTTCGGGGATGGGATCAGCTATGGCGGCGTCGTCCGTGCGGTGGTGCCGGAGGAAAATGCCCTGACCCGAACCCGTATCGTGCGTTTCATCCCGGATTTCGATGACAATACGACGATGTCGCCGGCCGCCGGCCAGAGCGTCACCGTCGACCTGCCGGTCGGCGAGGCGCGCGACGTCGTAACTGTCCACAAGGACGCCATCATGCCGCGCGGTGACCAGAATTCCGTTTTCGTCGTCAACGAGGACAGGACGGTTGCGCCGCGCCCGGTACAATTGGGTGAGGCCGTGGGAACGCGCTTCGTCGTTCTGGACGGCTTACAGCCGGGCGATCTGGTCGTGACGCGCGGCAATGAGCGGCTGCATCCAGGACAGGCGGTTATCTGGCCGGGTGCGGACGAAGCGGGCGCGGAAGCCCGCAGCGGTACCTCGGGCTAAGGCCGGGAATCGGGGGACATCATGGATTTGATCAAGGTCGCCATTTCCCGTCCGACCGCGGTCGTTGCCGCGGTGCTGATGGCGGTGATGTTTGGCTATGTCGCGCTGACCACCATTCCGATTCAGCTCGCGCCGGACGTGAACAAGCCGGTCATCACGGTGACGACGAATTGGTTCGGCGCCGCGCCGGCCGAAATCGAACGCGAAATCCTGAACGAACAGGAAGACGTGCTCTACGGGCTGGAAGGCCTGGAGAAAATGACCGGCACTGCCGAACATGGGCAGGCCGAGATCGAACTGGAATTCGCGATCGGGACGGACATGTCCCGGGCGCTGCTGTTGGTGTCCAACCGCCTGGACCGGGTGTCCAGCTATCCGCCCGAGGCGGACGAGCCGACCCTGGATACCGCCGGGTCCGAGGACAATGCGATCGCCTGGTTCCGCCTGCTGCGGGCCGACGGCAATGAACGGCCGATGCATACCTTCGGCGATTTCGCGGAAGATTATGTCAAGGCGCGGCTGGAGCGCGTGCCGGGCGTCGGCGGTTCCAACGTCTATGGCGGCGGCGCGGAAGAGATGCAGGTCATCGTCGACCCGGTCCGCATGGCGGAATTTAATCTGACCGTCTCGGATGTGGTGAACACGCTGCGTGCTGCCAACGCGTCGATCACCGGCGGGGATGTCGACGAGGGCAAGCGCCGCTATGTCGTGCGGACCGACAATGAGTTCAGCAATGTCGACCGTGTGAAACAGGTGGTCTTGCGTACCTTTACGGACGAATCGACCGGCCGCGTCGCCCGGGTGACGGTCGGCGACATCGCCGAGGTCGAGTTCGGCTACAAGGACTCCGTCGCCTATATCCGCTCGAACGGCATTCAGGCCATCGCCTTGAATACGACGCGCGAAGTCGGTGCCAATGTCATCGAGACGATGGTCGGCATCCGCGCCGCGGTACAGGAGCTGAACGACGGGATATTGGCCGCCAACGGTCTGCGCCTCGAGCAGCTCTATGACGAAACGGTCTATATCAACTCGGCGATCGACCTGGTCACGGGTAACATCTTCTATGGTGGCCTTCTGGCTGTCGTCCTGCTTCTGATCTTCCTGCGGTCCATTCGTGCAACCCTGGTGGTCGCGCTGGCGATTCCGGTCTCGGTAATCGCGTCCTTCGTCGCCATGGCGGCGCTGGGCCGGTCGCTAAACGTGGTCAGTCTGGCGGGAATCGCCTTTGCCGTCGGCATGGTCGTCGATGCGGCGATCGTCGTGCTGGAGAATATCTATCGCCACCGCCAGGAAGGGAAGCCGGTGGCGGAGGCCGCCTATCTCGGCGCAAAGCAGGTCTGGGGCGCGATTCTGGTATCCGCGCTGACCACGGTGATGGTGTTCATTCCGATCCTGGTCATGGATCTGGAGGTGGGTCAGCTGTTCCGCGATATCGCCGTCGCGATCTCGGTTTCCGTGATGCTGTCGCTTCTGGTGTCGGTCACGGTTATTCCCGCCCTGTCGAAAGGCCTTCTGAAATCCGGGATCAGCGATCCGAACAACCCGCCGCTCAAACTGCCGGGTATCGATCATTTCGGACGCGCCTTCCTGTCGGTCGTCATGACCCTTACCCGTGCGGTCGTGCGCAGCCGCCTGCTGGCCGCGTTGCTGGTCGTCGGGATGACCGGGGGCACCGCTTTCGCCACCTATAAAATGCTTCCGGACCTGGAATATCTGCCGGAAGGCAACCAGAACTTCATCTTCGGCATGGTCTTCCCGCCGCCGGGTTACAATCTGGACACGATGCGAGAGATGGCCGGCCGGGTCGAAACCGCCGTCCGTCCGCTCTGGGTGTCGGAACAGGCAAAGACGGAAGCTGCCGCGGAGGTCGCGGAAAGCGATCCGCCGCCGATGAATAACTTCTTCTTCGTCGCCCTGAATTCGCGCACCTTCATCGGCGCCAGCACGACCCAGGAACAGGCACCGCGCGTCGCCGATCTGATGCCCTATCTTCAGCGTCCGGTCTTCACGGAGCCTGGGACCTTCGGCTTCTTCACGCAGCCGTCGATCTTCGGGCGCGGCGTCGGTGGGTCGCGGTCGATTGATATCGACATTCGCGGCCCGGAACTGCCAGAGGTCATGGGGGTTGCGCAACGCGCCATGGGCATGGTGTCGCAAATTTTCCCCTTCGATCGCGGCAACCAGGTTCGACCTATTCCCGGGCTGGAACTGGGGGAACCGGAAGTGCGGGTCCTGCCGGATCCGATACGCTTGTCGGACAATGGGGTCACTGCGACCGAACTGGGCCAGACCGTTGATGCGTTCAACGATGGTCTGCGGGTTGCCGAGATCACGGTCGGCGGCAAGCTGATGGACCTGACGCTCAGCGGCGATGCGCGCGGCATTACCGCGACCCAAGGCGTTGCAAGCCTGCCGGTTGTGACGCGGTCGGGCACCATCCTGCCGACAAGCTCTCTGGCGGAAATCCTTGTGACGTCCGGGCCGACGCAGATTCGTCACACCGAAAGGGTGCGTACGGTGACGCTGCAATTGCGTCCGCAGGACGACATGCCTTTGGGGATTGCCTTGCAGAAGCTGCAGACGGAGGTAATCGACCCTCTGACGGCGCAGGGTCTGCCGGTCGGGGTGGATATCGGTCTTTCGGGCACGGCGGACAAGCTGGAGCAGACCTGGGAGGTCATGCAGTTCGACCTGCTTCTGGCGCTGGTCATCGTCTATCTGGTGATGGCGGTTCTGTTCGAAAGCTTCTTTTATCCGTTGATCATCGTCCTGTCGGTACCGCTGGCGATGGCGGGCGGTGTCGGCGGCTTGACCGTCCTGAATCTCTATATCAGCCAGCCGATGGACATGCTGACCCTGTTGGGCTTTGTCATTCTGATCGGCATCGTCGTGAACAACGCGATCCTGATCGTGCACCAGACCCTCTATCATTTGCGTGACGAGGGGATGGCGCCGGAAGACGCGATTGTCGAGGCGACGCGAAACCGTATCCGGCCGATTTTCATGTCGACCCTGACCAGTGTGTTCGGTATGACGCCGCTGGTCGTCCTGCCGGGCGCGGGTTCCGAGATCTATCGTGGATTGGGGTCCGTGGTGGTCGGCGGCCTGTCGCTGTCGGCCGTCCTGACCCTGGCGATTATACCGCCGCTCTTGTCCCTGTTCCTGAGAATACTGGAAGGTGGCGGGCGTAAGGATGTGGCCGATGAACCGACGGAATCGAAGCTGAAACCCGCAGAGTAGAGGGGCGGCGTGATCACTGCGCAGGCGGCGGGTCCATTGGATTGCCGCGGGCGATCCAACCCGGTTGCTTACCGCGCCCCATCACGCCTTCCTTGATGTTGTAGACCTGGGTGAAGCCGTTGCGTGCCAGGAAGGTGCTGGCCCAAGTCGACCGCACGCCAGACGCGCAGATGAGGGCGATCGGGGCCGATTTGTCGCCGTCGACGCTGCTCAATACCGATGCCAGAAAGCCTGACGCGCCGTCCGGGTGATGCATGGTAATCGCGCGGGCGCCCGCTGGAACGCCGGTTTCACGCCATTCCGCCGGGCGTCTGATATCGATGATGGCGATCGACCCCTCGGATTGTAGCCGCAGCGCCGTCGGTGCATCGATTACCCCGTCCTGCGCCGCCGCAGCGCCCCCGAAGGCGATCGCGAGGCAAAGAAATGCGGCGGTTTTGAGAAAAATCCCCGACATGGTCCGTTCCGTCGATTTGCGGTTTCATTCAGTTTTGCGTACCTTTTTAATGACATTCGGCGTCCTTGCCGCATAGTCAAGGAATCGTCTCACTATCGGCGCGAGGCCGGGCCTCTTGGCGTCAAACGGCTAGAGGCGTATTGTATTGGTGTATTTGCGCCGCTGCAGCATACTCGCCGTAATGTGGTGTTTTGAGAAAGTCGCAGACATGGCCGATAAACTGACCGCATCCGATGTCCAGAAACTGTTGACGGATCCGTCGACCGACAACCGTGCTCTCGCGGCGGATAAGATCGCCGCGCAGTTCGGATCTGGCGCGCTGAGCGATTCCGAACGCCGGATCGCCGAAGACATCTTCCGGATCATGGTGAAGGACGCGGAGGAACGGGTCCGCGCGGCGCTTTCGAAACATCTGAAAGACGCGCCGGACATCGAAAGCAGCGTCGCCAAATCCTTGGCGAACGATCTGTCGGACGAGGTCGCGCTGCCGATGATCCAATTCTCCGAGGCACTGAGCGACGCCGACCTGCTGGAGATCGTTCGGAATCAAGGGGGCGCGCGAACCAAGGCGGTCGCGGGCCGACCCACCGTTTCGACGAAGGTTTCCGACGCCATCGTCGAACACGGCGACGAGGATGCCGTTGTGACGCTGGTTTCCAATTCCGGCGCCGAGATCAGCGAAAAGACCCTGAACCGCGTGGTCGAGACCTATGGTGATTCCCCGCAGGTTCAGGATCCGCTGGTCCATCGTCCGACCCTGCCGGTGACGATTGCCGAGAAGCTGGTCGCCCGGGTCGCCGATCATCTGAAGGACTATCTGGTCCAGCATCACGAGCTGCCGGAACAGACGGCGACCGACCTGATCCTGCAAAGCCGCGAAAAGGCCACGCTGGGCCTGGCGGGCCAGGGCAATTCCGATGATATTGCCGCGCTGGTCGATCAGCTTCGCAACAATGGCCGGCTGACCCCGTCGATCATCCTGCGCGCGCTCTGCGTCGGTGATCTTGGCTTTTTCGAACACGCTTTGGCGGCCCTGGCGGGTGTGCCGGTCGCCAACGCCCGGATGCTGATCCATGATGAGGGCGAGTTGGGCCTGAAATCGCTGTATCAGAAGGCGGGCATGCCGCCGGCGCTGCTGCCGGCCTATCGGTCGGCGCTGGACATGGTTCACAGCGCGGAGATGGAACGCACGGACGACGATCCGGAACACCGGATGCGCCGCCTGCTGGAACGCGTCCTGACGGAGCATGAGGAAATCGTCGAGGAATTCGGCGCCGACAATGTCGACTATCTGCTCGCCAAGTTCGGCCGTCTGGCACAGGCATCCAAAGCCGCCTGATCGCTCAATTCTATCCTGATTTCTGACTGGCGTTGCCCGGCGGCATCGCCTAAATCGGCGCGACCGTGTGTGAGGAGCCCGCAATGACCACTGATACGACCGGCCTGTCGCAACTGGGCCAGGCGGCCGCAACTGCCGCCAATCCCGAAGACGCCGTTCTGGACCGGGTGCCCAATCCCCATGCCGACACGAACTACGTCGCCCGGTTTACCGTCCCGGAATTCACATCGATCTGTCCGGTGACGGGTCAGCCGGATTTTGCCCATCTGGTCATCGACTATGTGCCGGATCAGTGGATCGTCGAATCAAAATCGCTGAAGCTTTATATGCATTCCTTCCGCAACCACGGCGCCTTCCATGAAGATTGCACGGTCGGTATCGGTCGCCGCCTGGTGGCGGAATTGTCGCCGCGCTGGCTGCGCATCGGCGGCTATTGGTATCCGCGCGGCGGAATCCCGATCGACGTCTTCTGGCAGCACGGCACCTTGCCGGACGGCGTTTGGGCGCCGGAACAGGGTGTCCCGACCTATCGCGGACGCGGCTGATCGGCTAGAGCAGCCGTCACGGCAGCGGAATGAACAACAGCGCCGCCCCGTTGACGACCAGCAGACCGCGCCACAGCCACGCCAGGGGCGCGATCAATCCGAAGGACAGGGCGGCGAGGGCGACAGCCAGTTTCATCGCGGCGAGGATCGATCCGGCCGGATCGTCGGACAGTTCGATCAGGGCCGGATTGGCGATCATGCCCAGCGGGATCAGATAGAGCCCGATGCCCAGCGCCATGGCGGACAGGGCGACCTTCAGCCAGTTTTCCTCCACCATGCCCGCGGCGATGAAAACCGCGCCGCAGACGGGCGGTGTGATCGTACTCAAGAGCGCGAACCAGAAGACGAAAAGATGCGCCTGCAGCGGTGACAGCCCCAGTTCGATCAGCGCGGGTCCGGCGATCGATACGCAGATGACATAGGCGGCGGTGGTCGGTACTTCCATGCCCAGAACCAGGCAGGCAACGGCCGTCAGCAGCAGGGCGGGCCACAACATCCCGCCGGATCCGGATAGGATCAGCGATGTGATCTTCACCCCCAGACCGGTGATGCCCAGAACGCCGATGATGATCGACGCGCACAGGATGATCGATGCGATGGTGGCGATCTGCTTGCCTGCGGCCAGGCAGGCGGCTTCGATCCGGCCCAGGGTCCGGGCCCAATCAAGGGTCAGCCGGCCATCCGTGATCAGCAGCAGCGCCCCGGCCAGAATGGCGAGGCAGGCGGCGTATTGCGGCGTGAAGCCGACGCCGAACATGCCCCATAACAGGACCGAGAACGGCACCAGGAAGAAGGCGGCGGTGATCAAGACGGCACGCAGCGGCGGCCGGTCTTCCGGTGCCAGCCCGGACAATTTGTGGCGCAGCGAGAAGGCGTCGATTCCGAACCAGCAGGCGGCGAAATAGAGGAGGGCGGGCATTAACGCCGCGGCCATGATCTCGGTATAGGGCGTGCCGGTCAGTTCGACCATCACGAAGGCGCCGGCCCCCATCAGCGGCGGCATGATCTGTCCGCCGGACGAGGCCACCGCCTCCACCGCCCCGGCGAGGGAGCGCGGATAGCCCAGCCGTGTCATGGCCGGCAGGGTGATGGCACCGGTGGACGCGACGTTCGCCGAGGCCGAGCCGGAGATGGAGCCGAACAGCGCGGAGGAGATGACCGAAACCTTCGCCGCCCCGCCGCGCAGCCGACCCGCGACGGCGGCCGCGACATTCATGAAGCCCTGACCAGCCTCGCCGGCATTCAGGACGGCCCCGAAGATGACGAAGATCGCGACGATGCTGACCGAAATCCCGGTCAGGCTGCCCCAAATACCGCCTTCCGCGATGGTCAGGGTGCCCAGGAAGCTTTTCAGCGGCGTGCCGGGGTGGCCGAACTCGCCGGGAATATGCTGACCGAACAGGCCGTATAGCAGTGCCAGTGCGGCCACGAGCGGCAGAGGCCAGCCGATGGCACGCCGCGCCATTTCAAGGACGGTGACCAGCAGGACTATGGCGACGGCCATCTGGAAATCGCCTTCCAGGAACCCGTATTGGTCGGACAGGGCATCATGCTGCCAGACGATCCAAAGGCAGGCCGCCATGCCCAGACCGCCCAGAGCGGCACCGACGGCGCGTTGGGTTGGTGTCCGGGCGATAAATAGCATCGCCCAAGGCAGCGCCAGCGCCATATGCAGCGGGCGCGATACCAGGTTCGGGATCAGACCCGAAAAGATCAGCCACAAATGAAAGGCGATCGAGACTGCGCCGAGGGCGACCCAAATGTAACGCGCCGGAACGTTCATATCGAAATCCTGACTCTAAACAGCGAACGGCCGGATCCGATTTTGGGGATCCGGCCGTTCGGGACGCGGTCTTACATATGGGAGTCTTGTAGCGGGAAGCCCTGTTCCTTGTAGAACTTCAGCGCGCCCGGATGGATCTTGCCGGTGATATTGGCCAGCATGTCCTGGGACACGCCGTTCCACCAGGCCGCGTCGCTGCCCATCTTGGTCTTCTGATCCCAATAGGTCTTGGTCAGAAGATAGGCGGTTTCCTCGTCCATGTCCGTCGTCGTATACGCCACGACCGGCAGACCGGTGGTGACGATGTCCGCCTCCTGACCGGCATAGGTTCCGGCCGGAATGACGATCCGCAGGCGCTTGGTTTCGGCGATCTGTTCGTCGCTCAACGACAGGACGCTGACGCCGGTGCTGGCCGCCGCTTCGATGACGTTCGGCGCCGGATAGGAACCGGCGGTGACGAAACCGTCGATCTGCCCGTTCTTCAGGGCCGGAACGGCGTTCGACAGTTCGACGTCGGCCAAGTTTACCTTGCCTTCCAGACCGAACATTTTCAGGTACTTTTCGCCTTCATTGGCACCGAAGCTGCCCTTGCCCAGCAGGATAGTCTTGCCTTCCAGGCCGGCCAGATCGGAAACGCCGCTGTCGCTGCTCATGACGAAATGCATGGTCAGCGACGGGATCGGGAACAGGGCGCGGATTTCATCGAAGCGCGGGTTCGACTTGCCTTCGAACATCGCCTTGCCGCCCTGCGCCAGGCCAACCAGGGCCGGCGGCGTGGTGAAGACGTAATTGCCGGTGCGGGCCGCGGTTTCCATCACGTTCTGAACCGAGCCTTGGCTTTCTTCGACGGTCACGATGACGCCGCCGTCTGTGCCGGCCTTCATGGCCTCGGCGATCTGAACCGCCATTTGATAATAGGACGACGAGGAACTCGCCGACTTATAGGTAACGCGGGTTTCCGCCTGCGCCGCCGCCAGCGGCAATGCCGTCATCAGGCCGATCGCGGCCAGTTTGCCAATCAGTTTCATGGGACCTCCCTCATTCGCCGTTTTTCTGTCGTGCCGACCGCGCCGGCACCGAACTCACCACTAATCTAGCCATACAGGCGGGACAAGATAAGGCGCGGCGGCGATCACGCCAATCTGTTTGGAAGCCGGGTCGGCACCGATCAGATATGTCCTTCCGCGCGCAGGCTGGTATGGCCGGAGCGGGAGATGACAATATGGTCGTGCAATTGAATGTCGATGCGGGCCAGTGCATCGCGTACGGCAACCGTCATGTCGATATCGGCCCGGGACGGGGTCGGGTCGCCGGACGGATGATTGTGCACCATGATCAGCGCGCTGGCATTCAGTTCCAGCGCGCGTTTGACTACCTCGCGTGGATAGAGCGGGGTGTGGTTCACCGTGCCGCGATGCTGGACCTCATCGGCGATCAGGCGGTTGCGACCGTCGAGGAACAGAAGCCGTGTCTGTTCCACGCTCTCGCGGCCCATCTGGGCACGGCAATAATCGATGACCGCCTGCCAGGAGGACAGAAGGTCGGCCCGGTCGAGGTCTCGTCGGATCAAGCGCAGGGCGGCTTGCTGAACCGCCTTCAGTCCTGTGACGGAATTTTCGTTCAGCCCGCTTTGCGCCATCAGCGTATCGGGATCCGCCGACAGGACGCCCCCGATGCCGCCGAACCGGGCGATCAGATCCTTGGCCAACGGTTTGACGTCCTTGCGCGGGATCGTCTGGCATAGCAGCAGCTCCAGCAGCTCGTAATCCTGCATGCTGGCGCCGAGATCGTTCAGAAAGCGAGTTCTGAGCCGCTTTCTATGTCCCTGGTAGTGAGGTTTGTCGGCGTTATCCGGCGGCTCGATAGGTTCGGTCACAGGGGATCGTCCTTTTCGGGCCGGCGGCGGGCCGTCAGGTATAGGGCGGGCAGTTCCAGCCCTTGGGCGAGGCAGTGAAGATTTCGAAACCGGTCGCCGTGACGCCGATCGAATGTTCGAACTGTGCCGACAGTGATCGGTCCTTGGTCACTGCCGTCCAGCCGTCGTTCAGCGTCTTCACCGGATAACGCCCGGCATTGATCATCGGCTCAATGGTGAAGAACATGCCTTCGCGCAGTTCGACGCCGGTATCCGGTTCGCCATAATGCAGCACGCTGGGCGCATCGTGGAAAACGCGGCCGAGACCGTGTCCGCAGAAGTCGCGCACGACGGAGAAGCGGTAGGCTTCCGCATGGGATTGGATTATGTGGCCGATTTCGCCCAGCCGCATGCCCGGACGGACCGCTTCAATGCCCTTCATCATGCATTCATAGGTCACTTCGCACAGATTGCGCGCTTTGACCGGTACCTTGTCGCCGACCAGGAACATCCGGCTGGTATCGCCGTGCCACCCGTCCAGGATGACCGTGACGTCGATATTGATGATATCGCCGTCTTTCAGAAGTTTCGTGTCGTCGGGAATGCCGTGACAGACGACATGATTGACGCTGGTGCAGATCGACTTCGGAAAGCCGCGATAGTTCAGCGGCGCCGGGATCGCCCCGTGGTCGGTGATGTACTCGTGACACAGCCGGTCCAATTCGCCGGTGCTGATGCCGGGTTGGACATGCGGCGTAATGAAATCCAGGGTCTCCGCGGCAAGACGTCCAGCCTTGCGCATACCGTCGAAATCTTCCGCATTGTGCAGTTTAATGCGGCCGGCTTCGGTATCGTAGAGCATATCGGTCACTGTCTCGTTTCTGGCGTGCCGGAAACGGACCTATATCCGTAACGGCAGTGCTGACTTCAGTTCTATGCCGTGGGGCGTAACGGCGCAATCATAGCATATCGCTTCGACACCGGCATCCCGCGCGTCGGCGAAGGCGGCGGCATAGGCCGGATCGATATCGGATGCAAGACTGAAATGGGCACAGTCGCCGCGCTGAACAAGGTAGAACATGACCGCTCGTCCGCCGGCGCGGACGATATCGGCCAATTCGGCCAGGTGCTTGGCGCCCCGTTCGGTGCGGGCGTCGGGGAATTCCGCGGCCTCCGGATTGGGGCCGTCCGGGCGGCGCAGGGTGACGCTCTTGACCTCGACATAGCAATCGCTGCGTTCAGGATCGGTCAGCAGCAGATCGATCCGGCTATTTCGGCTGCCGTATTTCACCTCGCGCCGCAGAGTGTCATAGCCGCCCAGAGCCGGAATGGCGCGCCGCGTGACAGCATCTTCGACAACCCGGTTGGCCAGATTGGTATTGATGCCGACGGAAACCGGAACACCGTCGATGGACTGGGTCGCGATTTCCCAGCGCCAGTTCAGCTTCGCCGTCGGGTTGCGGTTGGCCGACACCCAGATCGGGCTGCCCGGTTCGGCCAGGCCCATCATGGAACCAGGATTGCCGCAATGGGCGATGTCCTCATCGCCGCCGCCGAACCGGATATCGGCCAGGAACCGCTTATACCGCTTCAGCAGCCTGGCTTCGACCAAGGGTTCCGGGTATTTCAGGCTCATCCCTCCGCCCGGACGCGTTCGATCACGGCTTCGAGTTGCTCGCCGGGAACGAACCCGCCGACGAACTGGTTGCCGATGACCATGGCGGGCGTCCCGCGCACATTCAGGGAATCCGCGACTGCCCGGGTCATTTCGAGATATTGCGCGATCTTCGGATCCTGCATATCGGCCTTCAGACGGTCGACATCCAGGCCAACCTCGGCAGCTTTTTCATAGATCGCCTTGTCGTCCAGTCGGCCCTGAAATTCCATCAACGCCGTATGATATTCCATGTACAAGCCCTGTTCCTGGGCCGCCAATGCTGCCTTGGACGCGACCAGCGACGCCGGGCCGAGGATCGGGAATTCGACGAAGACGACCCGGACGCCGTCATCCGATTCCATGATCTTGTTCAGCCCCGGAAACAGGCGCTTGCAGTAGCCACATTGATAATCGAAGAACTCGACGACCGTGACATCGGCGCCGGGTCCGCCGACGACCGGCGTCAGCGGACTGGCGGTCAGGGTCGGGACCAGGCCTGCAATGGCTTCCTGACGGCGCTGCTCGGTTGCGGCGGTCTCCCGCTGTTCCAACACCTGCATTGCCTCAAGTATGATTTCGGGGTTCTTCAGCAGATAATCCCGCACGATGGATTCGATGCGCGCCCGTTCGGCGGGATCGACGGCATCCTGGCCGATAGCGGCGCCGGTCCAGAAGGTCGAAAGGGCCAGGGCGGCCATGGCAAGGCGAATGGGGCGAAACACGATTGCGGTCTCCGTCGGATGTCGGGTCCAGGGTTTAATGGTTCATAGGGCCTGCGGCGGGCGCGGCCAAGGGTGAAAGGGGCGCCTCACGGCATCGTCATTGCCGTTGAACGCCCGGCGTTCCGATAGCCTGGACGATTACTTGCCGTCGGCGCGATAGGATATGTCCTGTGCCTGAAGCCAGGACGCAGAGCCTTCTTCCAGGATTTCCATAGCGCGGCCGGCCAGGGTTTTCGCCTGTTTCTTTTCCCCGGTGCGCAGTGCGACTTCGGCCTGGGTCAAATAGACCATGCCGGCATCGCCCATGCGCTGATGCGCCTGTCCCTTCAGATTCCAGGCCCGGATCAGGTTGGGCTCGTATCCGACGGCGACATTGGCATTGTCCAGGGCTTCGGCCAAATCGTCGGGGCTGCGGCCTTCCAGCAGGACCTGCGCCAGATTGGTCCGGATCAGAGACGCCCAGGGCAGAATCTCCACCGCCCTACGATAGGCCTCGGCGGATTCAGGCAGTCTTCCTGCCTTGCGGTAGATGTCGCCCTTGGTCTCCCAGAAGAACGGGTCGTCGGGGCTTTCGGCCAAAAGCGCGTCGATTTCCTCGATCGCCTTGTCGGTCTTGTAGAGTTCCATATAGGCGATTGACCGGGCGTATCGCGCCGGAGGGGACGTGTCGGTCGGCGGGAACCGGTTGATCGTATCCTGCGGCTTCAGGTAAC
This sequence comes from Pacificispira sp., assembly GCF_965228185.1. Lineage (NCBI taxonomy): Bacteria > Pseudomonadati > Pseudomonadota > Alphaproteobacteria > Rhodospirillales > Aestuariispiraceae > Pacificispira > Pacificispira sp. Next base: position 151,354 of record NZ_CBDDHE010000003.1, read on the forward strand.
CCGCCAGCTTGGCGCGCATCCGCCCATGGACGAGGCCGAATTCGAAAGGCAGGTCATTGTTGCTGACCTTGGAGGTCTGAACGTGATTCTCCAGGAAGGTGATACGGTCTTCGGTCAATGGGTGGGTGCGGGTATAGGGATTAGCCCCGGCACTGTACAGCCGGTCCTGTTCCTGCAGAATCTTCATGAACTGCATCAGGCCGCGCGACGAAATCCCCGCATCGTCCATGTAAGTCACCGCGGCCTGGTCCGCCGCCTGTTCGTTGGCCCGCGTGTATTGCAGGAAGGACCGTTCGCCGATCTGCTGACCCAGCATCGTCCCCGCGGCCGCAGCCTGGCCTTCGCCGGTCGCCAGCGCCGCGCCCATGCCCAGCAACATGCCGGCGATCGCCATGGTCTGCGCGTTTGCGATGTTTTCCTTGAACTGCGACAGATGCCCGCCGGTGATATGGCCCAATTCGTGCGCCAGAACCCCGATCACCTGATCTGGCGTGTCGGCGCGCGCCAACAGTCCGGTATTGACGAAAATCCGCTGACCATTGGCGACGAACGCGTTCAACCGGTCGTCGTTGATCAGGTGAATCTGAACCGACGAAGCGTCGACGCCCGCAGCCTCATAGATTGGCTGCAGATAGTAACGGATGGTATTTTCGATCTCGGTATCGCGGATAAACGAAATATCGCGGCCTTGCGCATAGGCGGTCGATCCGGGCACACTCCCGCCCGCAGCGCCGAGGGCGCCTGCCAACATCACACTGAAGAGCGCGGCGGCGCGGATGCGTTGCAGCTGCCCGCGCCAGGTATTTAGGAGGGTTCGCATCCTTGTTCGATGCTCCAACCGTTAAGAACATGGCCGCGGCGGCGGCCCGACAGGCCTTTAACGTAGTGCGCGCGGGCACGCGGTTCAAACCTGCATTCAAGACGCTACAGGTTGGGGTTGTCCTTTCCGGCGCGCTCGCCTTGTCCGCCTGCGGTGGCGGTTCGGACGAAGTGCAGTATGGCGATGTCGGCTATATCCAAGGATTCTACGGTGGCCTCGCGGTGGACGAGCCGATCGCGGCGCTGATCGGCCGCGATATCCTGACATCCGGGGGTTCTGCGGCTGATGCGGCTGCGGCCATTTCCTTCGCTTTGTCGGTCACCTATCCGTCCGCGGTCAGCATCGGCGGCGGTGGCGTCTGCCTGGTCAATGATTCGCGGCTGGGGCTCAGCGAAGTCGTCGATTTCATCCCGCCGGCGGGCAGCGGCGTTCAGGGAAGCCGTCCTTCCGCGATACCGACTTTGCCGCGCGGTATGGCAGCTCTGCATGCCCGTTATGGCCGTTTGCCCTGGCGCAGTGTCGTGTCCCCGGCGGAACGGCTTGCACGTCTGGGTTTCCAGGTATCACGCGCCTTCGCCAACGAGTTGGCGCGGGCTGCGGATCCGCTCTATCGCGAGCCCAGCGTCCGGGCCGTCTTCGCGCCGACCGGTCGGCTGTTGGGCGAGGGGCAAAAGCTGGTTCAGCCGGACCTGGCCGGAACTTTGGGGCAGATCCGTGCCGGTGGCGCGGGGGTCGTGTATTCCGGTCGTCTGGCGCGCCGCATCGTGGAAGGGGTTCAAGAGGCCGGCGGCACGCTGACCTATGCGGAACTGAATGCCTACACACCGGAACTGCGGTTGCCCATCATCGTGCCCTTTGGCGATGACGAGATGCATTTTGCGCCGCCCCCCGCCGCGGCCGGACCGATGCTGGCCAATATGTGGCGGATTCTCGTAGAGGACGATTTCTATGCCGACGCGTCCGAGCAGGAACGCGCGCATATCCTCGCGGAGGTCATGAAACGCGCCGGTGCGGACCGGAAAAACTGGATCGCGCCCGGATTCACGACCTCGATCCCGCTGGAAGACGTGGTTTCAGCCCAAAGGGTGAGAAGCCTGATGAACGGATATGATCCGAACCGCGCGACCCCCGGCCGGGAATTGGATCCCCAAGCCCGCCAACTGGTCGAGGTGATTTCCGGCACCGGCTTCGTCGTCGTGGATTCGACCGGCATGTCCGTGTCGTGCAATCTATCGCTCTATAATCCATTCGGCACCGGGCGGATCGCTGGAGATACGGGCATTCTTTTGGCGGCGGCACCCGGATTACGGGGCCGCAATCCGCTGGGTCTGGGCCCCGCAATCGCGATCAACAGCAACAATCTGCGGTTCAAGTTCGCCATCGCATCCGGTGGCGGTCCGCTTGCGCCGGCCGGCATGATCCAGGTCATGGCGGATACGCTGTTGGCGAACGAAAAACTGGATCTGGCGATCGAGAAGCCGCGGCTGCTTGCGGTGGATTCACCGGACACCGTCCTGGTCGAAACCGAAGGCGGCGATGACTTGTCGGCGGCCCTTCAGGCGAAGGGGCATCCGGTCGCCCGTTTGACCTGGCAGGGGAAGGTCAATGCCGTCCATTGTCCCATGGGCATTCTGCCGGGCCGCACGCGCGAGGCCGTCTGCGGCGTGGAACACGATCCGCGTGGCAACGGACTGTCGCCTTATTCCGAGGGCGGAAGCTGAGTATGGCCGATTTGAAGGTCGGAAGCCGGGGCAGCATCCCGGCTTTCATGGTGATGGAAGTGATGCGCGCGGCTGCCGATCGTGAACAGGCGGGCGATGCGGTTTATCACCTGGAGGTAGGGCAGCCCGGCACATCCGCGCCGAAAGGCGTGATAGAAGCGGCTCATAGAGCGCTCGACACCGACCGGATCGGCTATACCGTCGCCCTCGGCATTCCGGCCTTGCGGCAGGCCATCGCCGACCATTATCGAAGCCAGTATGGCGTGACCGTCCCGGCGTCCCGGATCGTCGTGACAACAGGGTCGTCCGGCGGCTTTATCTTGAGCTTCCTCGCGGCCTTTGATCCGGGCGACAGGGTCGCCTTGGCCGCGCCGGGGTATCCCTGCTACCGGCATATTCTGAATGCCCTGGATATCGTCCCGGTAATGATGCCCGCAGGCGCGAAAGAGCGGTTTCAGCCGACCCCGGCGTTGCTGGAACAGGCCATGCGGGACGGGCCCATTCATGGGTTGATTGTCGCGTCACCGTCCAACCCGACGGGCACGATGCTGGACCGCGCCGCCTTTTCCGAGTTGCTGGATTTCTGCGCGCAGCACAGCATCAGGGTGATTTCGGACGAAATCTACCACGGGATCACCTATGGCATGGCGGCGACGACGGCGGTCGAACTGGACCCCGGCGCCGTGGTGGTGAACAGTTTCTCAAAGTACTTCTCGATGACGGGATGGCGTCTCGGTTGGCTCGTCGTGCCGGAGGATCTGGCGCGCCCGGTCGAATGCCTGGCGCAGAACTTGTTCATATCGCCGCCGACGCTCAGCCAGCGCGCGGCCGTCGCGGCCTTCGACTGCCATGACGAATTGCAGGCCAATCTGCGGCGCTATGCGGCGAACCGCGATCTTCTGCTGCGGGAATTGCCCAAGGCCGGATTCGGCGATCTCGCGCCGTCGGATGGGGCATTTTACATTTACGCCGATGTCGGCGATCGCACCAATGACAGCCAGGAATTCTGCGCCCGGATCCTAAGGGAAACCGGGGTCGCCATCACGCCGGGCCTGGATTTCGATGGCGAGCGCGGACACCGCACGGTGCGCTTTTCCTTCGCCGGGACGACGGAAGAGGTCGCCGCCGCGGCGGAGGCCTTGAAGCGCTGGCGCTGAGCGGTCAGCTCGCCCGGAACGGATTGCCGATGACGACACGGTAGAAGCCGCGATTGTCGTCCAGCCCGGATAGTTTCAGATGGACGAAAACCGGGCGGCGGCGGTCCTGATCGGGCCAATAGCTGAAATAGCGGCCCTGGTTCACTTCCGGCCGCAGATCGCGGAACAGCGTGTCGTTGCTTTCGAAATCGGCGGTCACGAAGCCGGCATGTCCGGCCGGAACACGGTCCTGAATGGCGCGCCGCGCGGTTTCGAAGCTTGCGATGGCGGTGGATACCGCCGCGATGGGGTGGCTGTCGATCTGGATCGCGACCAACCGGTCCGATGCCTTGCGGTCGAACTGGGCGACCACGACCTTGGCGTCTTTCAGCCATGTGTCGACCCGCAGTTTGCACGCCGTGAAATCGTCGCCGATATCCTTGCAGACCTCGATCCGGTCGCGGACGCTGGCCAGATTGTCGGACCAACTCAACCCCATCATCAGGTCGCGGTACTGCGGTTCGTTGGCCGCCAGGACCAGACGCTCTTCCAGATCGGCGCGGCCGGATTCCCGTGCGAAGTCTGAGGCCAGGCGACCGTCAGCCGACACGACGCCCGGATTGGCGCCGAAGGCCATCAGCATATAGGCGGTCTCCGGATCGCCACGCAGCGACGCACGCATCAGCGGAGTCAGCCCGTCGGACAGGCCGTTCGGATCGGCGCCTTCCTCAAGCAGCACGCCCAACATGCTCGCCAGTTCCGGCCGGTCGGCATGCTGAACCACTCGGTGGATCAGTTTCGGCGGGATCGACGCCCCGTCATCGGCCAGCATCCGGACGATTTCGGCATGGCCGTTCAGTGCCGCTTGCTCCAGCGCGGTGCGAACACCCGATCCGAACCCGTCCTCGACCGCGTATTTCGCGTCATCCAACGAGAAGCCCGGAGGCGGGGACCCCAGCAGCGCGACGACGGTGCCTTCGTTGCCGGCATCGATCGCCGCCTTCAGGCGTGAGGTGAAGACGCGCGGGTCGGCCGGCGCGGCCGGCGGCTCCGGCTTGGGCGGCGGCATGAAGACGCTGTCCGACCCGATGCTGGCAACCTGTTGCTGTTCCGGCGGCGGCAGCGGGGCCTCGCGTTCCAGCGTTTCATTGACCGCGGCCGACAGATCTTTCGCGGCCTGCGCCATACCGTCGGATGCAGGCGTTTCCTGCACCGGCGTCTCCGGAATGCGATATTCAGCCACCGGGGCGGCAGCGGTCACGCCGGTATTCGCCGGCGGCGCTTCCACAATCGGCGGCTCCAAGGCGGGTGGTGCTTCGGCAATTGGTGCGGGGGCCGATGCCGGGGCGGTCGGTTCGATCTGCGCCGTCACCAGCTTGGGCGTGCCCTGAGTTGCGGGGCGGCCACCGGCGTTCCGGCTGGCCAGCAGCAGCGCGTCGCGCTCGGCACGGACCTGTTCCAGCCGCGCCAGGACATGCGGATGCCCGGCCGCGATCTCCATCGGTCCGACCGAACAGCCGCGCTGCGGATCGAAGGACGCGCCGCGTTCCGCGAGAAGCGAGGCAGCCCGGACCCGTCCATTGGCGGAGGCGACGGCCAATGGTGTCAGGCAGCCGTATACACCGCCGGCCAAGTCGACCGGTGCGCCCGCGTCGATCATGCGCTGCAGCGCCTGGCTGCGACCTTCGGCGGCGATCCGGTGCAGGACCGACCGGCCGTCCTTGGTCGGCAGGGTCGGGTCGGCCCCGGCCTGAAGCAGCAGGCTGACCGCGGCCAGGTTCCCGGCGCGGGCGGCGCGCAGCAGCGCCGGATTGCCTTCGCTGTCCAGCATGTTCGGGTCCGTCCCTTCCGCCAGACGTGCGCGGACGGTCTGCAAATCACCATTGGCGATGGCGTCGATCAAATTCGTCTTCGGCAGGAAATCACCGACCTGACCCGACACGCCGGCGAAGAAGCGCCCGGCAAAATCCGGGTTGATGGCGGATAGGGCCAAGCCGGTGGCCAGCGCCCCGGCGAAAACACCGCTCATCAGCGCGACACGATTGGGCCCCTTGCCGCGCGTCTCCTGGCGCGGGGCGGCGGAGGTACGGCGGGACGCGCCGAAACGGGACAGGCCGAACCGTCGCCCACCACGTTCCGAAGCGGCATCGCGGGTGCCCGGGTCGGCGGTCAGCCCGGCGCGAAGAACGGTCTCGGCAGGATCGGCATCCGGGGTCCGCCGGTCCGGCAGACGCTCCTCGGTCGCACGCTCTTCCGGTTCCGAGCCCGGCGTCGGGGCGTCCTTGCCGTCCAGATTGCGCGGAATCTTCCAGCCGCCCGCCATGATCTCGTCATCCAGCGGTCCGCTATGGACCGTGACATGCGGAACAAAGGTCGCCTTACGACGCTGCGGATTCTTGGCAGCGGGCTGTTCGGCCTCCGGCGCCGGTCTTGTCATCCGTGCGGGATGTGCGCCTTCCTCTGCAAAGGCAGCGCCGTCATGATCCTCGACATCCGGTGCCCAGTGGTTCTCACCGCTGAGCCCCAAGCGGCCCTGCATGTTTTCAGGCTTCGGCGTCGGCCAGAATTTAAGCTGCGGGTGGGCTTCCGGAACGGTGTCGTCGCCATCCGACATCGGCATCGGATCGACCGGCGCGTCCTCAAGGCCCTCCGCATCGTCTTCGTCGGTGGCCGCGTCCGCATCGCGTTGGGCGCGCAGCATCGGGGAATCGATGACCTGGCCGTCGCGGATCGTCACGATATTCGTGTAGTCGGTTTCGCCGGTAATCGCGTTGACCTGGGCCTGGATCAGCCGCAACTCGTCATAACGGTCTTCGCTGATCAACGCGCCGAGCCGAACGATCGCGGTCTGATCGCTGTCCAGGCTTTCCAGGTTCTGCCAGTAGCGCCCGGTCCGGCCTTGTATCCAGAAAGTCCGTTCCACGGTTCTCGTCCGCCCGTTTCATCCATGCCCGGCAGCGTCGTCGCCGGTTTCCTGCCCCGATTTCCGCGCCTCGACAGATATGAATCCGCCGTCTCCAAAGACGCGATCTCCTCAGCTGAAAGCTACATGTTGTGGCGGAAAGCGTGCAAGGTCCGGATATATCGCGGAGGCCAAGCGCGCTGGAGACCGTGGATATCCGGGAGTTACGGGGCGATGACGGATTTCCGTCCGCCCTGTGACCGCGCGGCGGTTCCGGCCTTTTTCGCGAATCGGTCCGTTCGGCGTATGGTCAGCGGCGTCGGGACCGGGTCACTTCCACGCCGACGAAGGCGGCATTGGACAGGGCTTCCGGCTTTTCGACCCGTACGCTGGCGGAAAGAACCCGCTCGTCTTCCAGGCACATTTCGGCGATGCGGTTGGCCAGGGTCTCGACCAGTTTCACATGGCCTTCGGCGGCCATTTTCTGAATGCGTTCGGCGATTTCGGCATAGCAGGGGACATTGTCGTAATCGTCCGCGTCCCAGTCTCGCAACGGCGTCGCTTCCAGATCCAGATTGATGCGGATCGGCTGCATCCGGTGATGCTCATGGTCGAACACGCCGATGCTCCAGGCGATATCCAGATCGCGCACCGAGATGCGGTAGGTCACGTCCTGTGACTCCGGGACCGGATCCGTTACCGTATAGGCGGCCTGGGCCAAGTCGGAGATCACGCGCATTGTCTAACCCTCATCGCTGGACTGTTCGTCCGGATCGGCCGTTGCGCGTTCTGCCAGTCGGACTTGGCAAAGCCGTGCGGGCGGGCTAATCCCGATTTCGAAGCGGCACACTACCGATACCGGGCCGGAAGGCAAGAAAAGGTCCGATTTCAGGAAGGTTAAGAATGTCCAGAACCGTCCTTCACTCGACCCCCCAGCGGTGCCTCGTAATGGGTATCGTGAATGTGACGCCAGACTCCTTCTCCGGCGACGGACTAGGCAAAGAATGCGACATCCTGGGCGCCGCTGTGGCTCAGGCGCAACGGTTCGCCGCGGCGGGCGCCGATATTCTGGATATCGGCGGGGAAAGCACGCGGCCCGGCGCGGCCTTCGTCGACGAGGCGGAGGAAACCGCCCGCGTCGCGCCGGTGATCCGCGCGATCCGGGCCGAATTGCCGGATATCGCCATTTCCATCGACACCTATAAGGCCAAGGTTGCCGCCGCGGCATTGGAGGCCGGGGCGGATATCGTGAACGATGTCTGGGCCCTACAGGCCGACCCGGACATGGCGCGGGTCGTGATCGACGCCGGATGCCCTGCGATCCTGATGCACAATCGCAGCAAGCCGGGCCACGCGGATATCGACCGGCGATTGGGCGGCAGTTATACCGCGCCGGATTACGGCGCCAGCTTCCTGGAGACTGCATTGGAGGAAATGCGCCGGATGATGGCCGGCGCGGTCGATGCGGGCGTCGATCCGGCGCGGCTCTACACAGACCCGGGTGTCGGCTTCGGCAAGACGCCGTCCCAGAATATGGCGCTGATCGAGGCGATCGATAAGGTTCGGGAGATCGGCTATCCGGTTCTGCTGGGCGCCAGCCGCAAGAGCTTCATGGGCCGGGTTCTGGACCTGCCGGCGGATGATCGTCTTGAGACGACCCTGGCCACCACCGCGCTGGCGGTCATTCGCGGGGCGGCCATCGTGCGGGTCCACGACGTTGCGGAAAACGTGAAGACCGTGCGTATGACCGAGGCGATGCTGGCCGCCGGACGCGCCGCCCGGAGTGCCGCATGACCCAAAGCGTTTACCTAGCCCTGGGCGGCAATCTGGGCGACCGGGAAGCAGCCTTGTCCGCCGCGATCCTGGAACTGCGCGCCTTCATGGATGTGCACGCCCTATCGCGGGTCTATGAGACGGCGCCGATGTATGTCACCGATCAGCCGGCCTTTCTGAACATGGTGCTGGCGGCGGAAACCGACCTTCCGCCGCTCGAACTGCTCGACCGGCTGAAGGCGCTGGAGACCAAGATCGGCCGCATCCCGTCCATTGTGAACGGCCCCCGCGCCATCGACATCGACATTCTGTTCCATGGCGAGACGCAGATGGTGACCGACCGCTTGACCCTGCCGCATCCGCGCATCGCGGAGCGCGCCTTCGTCTTGGCCCCATTGGCGGATATCGCGCCGGACCTGCCCGTTCCGCCGGAAGGACACACGGTCCGGACCCTGCTGGAACAGGTGCAGGGCCGGGATACGGTCATCGTCGTCGACCGTCCGGAAATCGTCTGACGCTCGCCGAGTTTTCCAGCCATGCGGTAGTTGCATGCCTGAGTCCTAAACTTTGCAGTTCGGTTATGTGTGCATTGCAATAATGTGTCGCACAGCACCGGGAACGGAATGGCCCGGCCGCTAGTTCCAAATCAGACGTTGCAAACCTCGCATGGCGGTTTCGGCCGCCCGGGCGGGTTTCGTTAACCGAATTTTTGGGAACACCGGCCTAGCATCCGTGCCAACACGGTAATCGAACGACACATGCGCGGTCCGGACAGGGCACGCGCCACCGAAATGAAGGACCGAACGATCATGATGAACAACACCGATATCCGCGGCCCGTGGGCCGAAGGCGGCCATAAGATCGCCGCGATGCGCCAGGCGCGCGAAATCACCCAATCCGAACTGGCCGAACAGGCCGGCCTGCCCTCCGTCGGCTGGATCGCCGATGTCGAAGCCGGCCGCCGTCCGGTCCCGTCCGTTTTCTACAAGGCCCTGGGCCAGCAACTGGGTCTGGGCGCGTCAGATTTCGCTGCCCTGTGCCTGAAGCATTACGATCCGAAAGCGTTCGAAGCGCTGTTCGGCGCCGAAAAGCCGGCGCTGAAACTGGCTGCCTGATCTTTCGGAAGTATCCGTTCAAAAAGCCCCGCCGGGTTCGCCGGCGGGGCTTTTCGTTTGACGGGGCTTGGCCGGAAGATCAGGAAATCGGCCGCATGCCGCAGCGGTCGACGATGTCGGCAATGGCCTCCGCCGTGCCGCGTCCGGATTCCTCGGTCACGGAAAAGACCCCGCCGGTCAGTTGCGGATAGGCTCGCATGATCTCGATAACACGCGGATCCGGGGACAGTTGAAACCCGGCCGTCGGGATGTAGACCGATGAGATGCGGATGTCGCGCCGCAGCGCCTCTGTCGTGATCTCACGGGCATTCACATCGTCGACGCCTTCGTCGAAGGAATCGTCGAACCCACCCGGCAAATTGTCGGTAATCAGGACCAGAATGCGGCTGCGTGCCTGCCATTGGCCGGTGAAATCGCCTTCCTGCGCGCGATCGGTGGCCGCCAATCCGACCACGGCGGTGCGCAGTGCCTCGTCGCTGGCTTCCGGACCGCCATTGCCGCCCTCGGCCTCCAACCGCCGGATGGCCCAGGTCAGGGTGTCGCGCGCTTCCTGCGGATCGGCGACGGAGCCCAGATCCACCTCGACCCGCACATTGTCCCGGAAACTGACCAGCCCCAGCCGGTAATCGCCTGCGGAGACGAAGCGGACCAGATCGATCAGGCGGATCGCCTCGCGTTTCATCTCGCGGATGGCGGCGGCCATGGAATGGGTCGTATCGATGGCGATAACCAGGTCCGTCGCGCCGCATTTGCCTTCGCGGCCGGTGCCTGAAGTCGTCCCGGATTGCGCCAGAAATGTTTGTGACAACGCCGGTGGCGGTGCGGCAGGGATCATGGCTGCCGACAGAAAGGCGGCGAGACAGAGTGCGGGGCGCGGAGTCATAGCAGCGATGTTATGCCGCGATGCAAACCGGTTCAATTAAATCGCGCCGACGCGCGCCAGGCCATAATTGCCCCGTTTTGTGCCTAGGGCGTCGTCGTAACGTAAACCCGGCATTCGGACGTACCGTCCAGCCAGAACAGATAGAGCTGTTCCGGCCCGCTCAGCCGCTCCGGGTCGTACAAGTTAAGGCCGCTGCCCTGGGCATAGCCGTAACGGACCGGCGGCGCGTTCGGACGCTCCACGATCACATAGTATTTGCCCTGCCGACGCTGATTGAAGCGCAGGCGGGAACAGGCTTCCGACAGCGTGTCGGACAGGTTTCTATCCAGTTCGGCCGGGTCGATGGGCAGATTGATCCGCGATCCATCGGTCTTGGTCCGGATTTTGCCGTGTGGTTCCGGCTCGACCGCCTCTGGAATCCGGCGCAAGAATTCCTGCGCCCGGTTCTGCGCGGCGGCCGGGTCCGCCGGCAGGGCGAGGATCAGAAGCAAGACGGTCGCGGCGGTGCGTAGCATCGGGCGCATCTCAGGGCGGCGGCTCATCGGGAAAGGCCGCGATCGCCGCGTCATAATCTTCGGCTTCCAGCAGATCCATCATCCGGGCTGCTTGATCCGGCTGCGCTCCTTGAAGGAACGGACCGCCCGGCAGAAGTTTGACCGTCGGGCCGATATGACAGCGCCCGAGGCAATGGACCGTTTCCATTTCGATGAAATTGCCGCGCTTTTCCAATTCCGTGCGCAGGGCCTTGGCCAGTTCCTTGGACCCTCGCGCGCCGCAGGACGGCAGGATATCGCCGGCCCTCAAATTGGTGCAGACGCGCATTTTGTTATAACGACGTGCCATGGGTTCCTTTACTTGATCAACCGAATTGCGCTGTGCCCCGGTGCCGGCGCGCACCTGCGATGTTGCACCGCACCTATTGTGCCAGCGTCCTCGTTACCCCATGTTCCCATCCAACGGCCAAGACTTGAGTAACATATAGGAGCGCGTTGCGACATGAGCGAATACGAGTACGACCTGTTTGTCATCGGTGCCGGGTCCGGCGGGGTCCGCGCCAGCCGCATGTCGTCCTCGCTGGGCGCCAAGGTTGCGATTGCTGAGGACCTCCATCTCGGCGGCACCTGCGTCAATGTCGGCTGCGTGCCCAAGAAGCTGATGGTCTACGCCTCGCATTATCACGAAGATTTCGACGAGGCCGCCGGCTTCGGCTGGACGGTCGGCCCGCGCGCCCATAACTGGGCCAAGCTGATCGACGCCAAGAACAAAGAAATCGCGCGCCTGAACGGCATCTACGGCACGTTGCTGCAGAATGCCGGTGTGGAGCTGTTCAATGGCCGCGCGACCGTGACCGGCCCGCATGAGGTCGAGGTGAACGGCCGCCGGATCACCGCGGAACGCATTCTGGTTGCCGTCGGCGGCTGGCCGTCGGTCCCGGATATCCCCGGCAAGGAACATGTCATCACGTCCAACGAATTCTTCTATCTGGACGACCTGCCGAAGCGGGTGATCGTGGTCGGCGGCGGCTATATCGCGGTCGAACTGGCGGGCATCTTCAACGGTCTGGGCGCGTCGGTGACGCAGCTTTACCGCGGTTCGTTGTTCCTGCGCGGTTTCGATGAGGATATCCGCCATTTCGTCGCCGGCGAGGTACGCAAGAAGGGCATCGACCTTCAGTTCGAAAAGAACATCGCCTCGGTTGAGAAGAAGGCCGACGGGTCACTGGCCGCCACGCTGGAGGACGGTTCGGTGATGGAGGCGGATACGATCCTCTATGCCACCGGCCGGTCGCCGAAGACCCGGAATCTCGGTCTGGAAGAGGCCGGGGTGAAGCTGACCAAGTCCGGTGCGATCGTCGTCAATGACGATTACCAGACGTCGGTCCCGTCGATCTATGCGCTGGGCGACGTCATCGACCGGGTGGCGCTGACCCCCGTTGCGATCGGTGAGGGCATGGTCTTTGCCCATAACACCTATGGCAAGGGCGGGCGCAAGATGAGCTATCGCGACATCCCGACCGCCGTGTTCAGCCAGCCGCCTATCGGGACGGTGGGGCTGACCGAGGATCAGGCCCGCAAGGAATATGGCGAGGTCGACATCTACCGTTCCGAATTCCGGCCGATGAAGCACACGATGTCCGGCAGCGACGAACGCAGCCTGATGAAGCTGATCGTCGACCGCGCCAGCGACCGGGTCGTCGGCCTGCACATGGTCGGTCCGGAGGCGGGCGAGATCACGCAAGGCTTCGGCGTGGCGATGAAGGCCGGGGCGACCAAGGCCGATTTCGATGCGACGGTCGGCATTCACCCGACCAGCGCGGAAGAATTCGTCACCATGCGCGAACCGGTACCGCAGGCGCAGGCGGCGGAGTAAGCGGCGTCAGAACACGCAATGCTTGGTGAAGTCGGCGGCTTCCTTCGCCGTGATATCCTCCGCATTGCGCTCCTTCATGGAGGCGCACCATTCCTCGCTGCCGATTTCAGGCTCACAACCTGCCAGTAACAGGGCGGCGAGGAAGACGGAGCCCAATACCAGTTTGCTTTTCATGTTCGGCGCCCTTTCTCAGTTCGTTTCGCCGGGAGGCTTGAGATCCCAGCGCATGCAGGTTTGTTCCGCGAAGCCGCGTGCGTCATCTGCGGTCCAGTCGGACAGCGGCTTGTCGCGGATCGCCTGGCACCAGCGTTGATCGCCCGGCTGCGGCGGTCCGGGTTGCAGAGCCTCCCAGATGGCATAGGCCGACAACGCCGCGATTCCGGCGCCGATGGCAATTCGGTGGCTGCGTTTCATCCGGTCGCGTCTCCGCAAATCCCAATCCGTGATCTTATCCCGAATCGGCGGAAGTGCGACGGTACTGTGAATCCCTCTGTTTCCCGAATAACCGGTGGAAATGCCTGCTGTGAGCGCGTAAAACAGGCGCTCGCGGCGTTTTGTTGCGGCGCGGGGCCGGAAATCCGGCGGTAAGCGAACTTTTGGAGTTAGAGAAAATGGCACACGGAACCTGGAGCCCGGAGAGCTGGCGCACAAAGCCGATCCTGCAGGTGCCGGATTATCCCGACGCGGCGAAACTGCAGGCAGTGGAGGCCGAACTGGCCGCGAACCCGCCGCTGGTCTTTGCCGGAGAGGCGCGCAAGCTGAAAGCCTCGCTGGGCGAAGTGGCGGAAGGCCGTGCATTTCTGCTCCAGGGCGGCGATTGCGCCGAAAGTTTCGCGGAATTCTCTGCGAACAACATTCGCGACACGTTCAAGGTCCTGCTGCAGATGGCTGTGGTCCTGACCTTCGGGGCGGCCTGTCCGGTGGTGAAGGTCGGTCGTATGGCCGGTCAGTTCGCCAAACCGCGTTCCGCCGCGACGGAGAAGCAGGGCGACAAGGAACTGCCCAGCTACCGGGGCGACATCGTCAACGGCATCGACTTCACCGATGCCGACCGGGTGCCGGACCCGACGCGCATGATGCGGGCCTATCATCAGGCCGCGTCGACGCTGAACCTGCTGCGCGCCTTCGCGCAGGGCGGTTTCGCCGACCTGCACCAGGTGCATCAGTGGAATCTGGACTTCGTTGCCGACAGCGCCCAGGGTGAGCGCTATCAGGCGCTGGCCGACCGGCTGGACGAGACGCTCAGCTTCATGGCTGCCTGTGGCCTGACGTCGGAGCGCGTGCCGCAGATCGCCGAAACCGATTTCTACACCAGCCATGAAGGCCTGTTGCTGTGGTACGAGCAGGCGCTGACCCGCCGCGACAGCATTACCGGCGGCTGGTACGATTGTTCGGCCCATATGATCTGGATCGGCGATCGCACGCGGCAGCCGGACGGCGCGCATATCGAATACTGCCGCGGTGTCGAAAACCCGATCGGCATGAAATGCGGCCCGTCGACGGACCCGGACGAGCTGATCCGTCTGATCGACATCCTGAATCCGAAAAACGAGGCCGGCCGCCTGACCCTGATCGCCCGGATGGGCAGCGACAAGGTGCAGGATCATCTGCCCGCGCTGCTGCGCCGGGTGAAGCAGGAAGGCCGCAAGGTTGTCTGGTCCTGCGACCCGATGCACGGCAACGTCATCAAGTCGGAAAGCGGTTACAAGACCCGTCCGTTCGACCGGATCCTCAGCGAGGTGCGTCAGTTCTTCGATGCGCATGAGGCAGAGGGTACCCATGCCGGCGGCGTGCATTTCGAGATGACCGGCCAGGACGTTACGGAATGCCTGGGCGGCGCGCAGGCGATTTCCGATTCCGACCTGTCGGCGCGGTATCACACCCATTGCGATCCGCGCCTCAACGGGGCGCAGGCGCTGGAACTCGCCTTCCTGATTGCCGAGGAACTGAAGGCCGGCCGCGCTGCCGGGCGGATGCGTCCCTCGGAAGCCGCCGAGTAAATCCGGACCGCCGCGGGGCGTCAGCGTCCCGCGGCGGGTTTCCGACGTCTCAATCCTTGTCGTGGGGGCAGGGGCATCATGCCGGAGCGTACAGAAGTAGACGCCTTCGTTCAGAGCTGGACGGATGCGTATTTCAACCGCACCCGCGAGATCGTCGAGAAATTCGGCGACTCCAAAGTCACCTACGCCATCTTCATGCGCCGGCCTGTCGTGTCCGCGCCGCGGCTGGCAATCGAATGGCTGCGCAAAACGGTCGAGGCGCGCGGCGGTACGGTCGATATCGATCTGCATTACGAGGAAGGCCGCTGGGTCGGCGCCGGTGAGCCGATCATGTATGTCACCGGCTCGTTCCGGACATTGTGCGATTTGGAAACGCTGCTGTTGCAGAAGATCGGGCCGCCCTGCGTCGCCGCCTACAATGCCTTCACCATGTGTCAGGAACTGCCGCGCGCATCTTTCCTGGCGATGGATGCCCGTCACTGCGCCGGGACCGAGATGTCGGAAATCATGGCCTATGCGGCTTCCGTCGGATCGGACCGGGCCAAGCGGAAATCTGGTGCGATCGGTTTCATCGGCAATGCGACCGACGCCACGGCCCATTTCTTCGGGCGCAGCGCCGGCATGGGGACTATGCCGCATGCGTTGATCGGCTATGCCGGGTCGACGGTCCGTGCGGCGGAAATGTTCCACGAGGCGCATCCCGACAAATTGTTGATCGTCCTGGTCGACTATTTCGGCCAGGAAGTCACCGATGCGCTGGCGGTCTGCGAACGGTTCCCGGAACTTGCCCGCGCCGGCGAGCTGGGGGTGCGGCTGGACACTTTGGGCGGGCGGTTCTGCGAAGGGCTGGACCCCGCGGAATCCTATGCGGTCCTGGATCGTAATGCCCCGCGCTCCATTCGCGGATACCGCAACGAGAACGAGTTGCGCCACTTGATCGGGCCGGGCGTATCCGCCGCGGCCGTATGGCATATGCGCGAAGCGCTGGACCGCGCCGGGTTCCTGAATGTGAAGATCGTCGCATCGTCCGGTTTCGGACCTGAAAAATGCAAGGTCATGGCGCTGGCCGATGCGCCGATCAACGTCATCGGGACAGGAAGCTATCTGCCCGACCGCTGGTCCGAGACCTACGCGACCGCCGACATCGTCGAGTATGACGGACAGCGCCGGGTCAAGGTCGGTCGCGAATTTCTGCTGCGCAAACCGGGACCCGCTACGGATAAAGGGTCCGATTAGCCGTGAGTCGCTTTTTCAGCAGACGCGTCCGGGATCCCGACGCTCTGGATATTTCGGCGTTCAGGAACAGTCTGAGCGGCGCGGAAATGCGCGATCTCTTCGACTATTGGAACGCGGCCCGGAACGCGGGTGCCGCGATGCCCCGGCGGGCCGATATCGACCCGCTGGAAATCCCAAAGACGCTGTTGCCCTATCTCTACATCGTCATCGTCGAAGCCGATGGCGGATACCGCTTCCGACTGGCCGGGACGCGGATGGTAGAAGTCTTCAAGCACGACGTCACCGGCAAGCGGTTGGAACAGGTGCTGGAAGCGCACGATTTGAAGAACGCGGTGCGGTCCTATGGCCGCGTCGTTCAGTCTGCGGCCCCTTGGTACTCCCGCGTCACCTATAAGGTCGACGGTGTAAGCGGCATTCTGTATCAGCGACTGACCCTGCCCCTGGGGGAAGGCGGCGCGGTCACGCATCTGCTGGGCGGGCTCACCATCCACCGCGATCATCTGATTTACGAGGATTTCTACGAATCCCACGGCCGCCATGCGTTGGATGTGGAAGACCGGCTGGAAGCCGTGTTGACCCTCTAGCGCGGGTCTTCGTTGTCCGGCTCGGCGGCCGGTTCGGTCTCCGCCGGACGCTGTCGGTTGGGGTCGCCGTTTTCCAACAAATGCACAACGCGCTGGGCGTAGGGGATGACGATTCCTTCCTTCGGGAAGCGGCGCAGGATTTCCTTGCGGATGTCGCTGGCAATCCAGACCACCCAGAGGATGTCGCTGGTGAACAGCCGTACTTCCATCTCGATCCGGCTGTCGTCGATCCTCATGACCAGGGCGACAGGCTCAGGATAGCGGCGGCACCGCGGATGGGCTTTGGCGATTTCCAGCAGCAATTCGGACACACGGTCGACATCGCTGTCCAGCGCGACGCCGATAGGGACATCGACCCGGCCGATCTTGTCCTTGTGGGTCCAGTTCTTCAGCGCTTGGGACAGTAGATCGGCGTTGGGCACGATGACGCTTGCCTTCTGCCATGTTTCGATCTCGGTCGCGCGCATGTTGATCTGTTTCACGAAGCCTTCGTTCGACCCAACCACCACCCAGTCGCCGACCTTGATCGGCCGTTCGATCAGCAGGATCAGGCCGGAGACGAAATTGTTCACGATATTCTGAAGGCCGAAGCCGATCCCGACGGACAGCGCGCCGGCGATCAGCGCGATATTGGTCAGGTCGACGCCAGCCACCGCGACGGCCAAGGCGGCGGCGACGACGAAGCCGACATAGCCGATCCCGGCGGTGATCGAATGGCGCAGGCTTTCTTCGATCTCCGTTTCCGGCAGGATTTTTTCGGCCAGGCTGCGCTTCAGGGCGCGGATCAGCGCCAGGGCGACGATGAAGACGAAGACCGCCAGCAGGATGTCCGTCAGGGAGATCGTGACATTGCCGATTTGAAGGCCGCTCAACGCGACGCGCAAACCATGCAGCAGGTCGGTTTCCGACACGCCCCAATTCGGCGCTATGATACTGACGCCCAGTACGAAGATCGCGATGTCCAGCAGGAAGCGCGTCGCGAATTTCAGGCGACTGCGGGTCTTGTGACGGACCGCCAGCCGGTCGCGGACCAGGGGGCTGCCGGTCACGAATCCGATCGCCTCGCGGAACAGGCCGCGCAGGATATAGAGGATCGACACCAGGATCGCGGATCCCAGCAGGTTGTTCAGAAGATAGTTGCCCAGATGGGTGTACCCCAAGGCCGGGGCCAGGGTGCCGACCAGCGTGACCAGGACCAGAAGCGCGTGCAGCGCCTTCCAGAACGGTCGCCGGGCAGTCTTGATGGCCTCCTCTTCATCGTCTTCCTCTGGGGCGTCGCTGTTGTCCCGTGCGATCTCGTCATTCGTCTTCCACAGCGACGGACGCAGCAGTGCCAGCGCAAGCAGCCCTTGGGCGAGGCTGAGCCCGAAAGTCCATACCGATTGAAACTCGGGCGACAGCACGTCGGACAATTGCGGGACCGCGTCCCCGGCGCGCAGGACGAATTCGTCGACACAATACAACAGCGCCAGCGGGCGGATGAGATTGAGGATCTGCTGACCCTTTTCGGGTTCCAACCCGGTCAGCCGCCAGTTCGGATCCTCGGGCGAGAAGACCGAATGGGGCAGGGCGGTCACCAGCACGAAAATCATCAGGCATTGCGCGGCCAGCCCCAGGATCGTCCCGAAATCGCTGAAGAACGGCGATCCTTCGGTCTGGGTGCGCAAGATGATGACGCCCAGGATGGCCGCGGGCAAAATTCCCCGCGCGACCCCGTCCGCGACCGCCGCCAGCAGACGCCGGCTATAAGGGGGCTGTTCTTCGACCGGATAGGGGCCGAAGCGGCGCAGTACGAAGCGGCGCAGCCACCAGGCTGCGGCCAGGCCGATCAGAAAGAACGCCGCTGCACCCAGGAAGCCGCCGCTGCGCTCCTCGTCGGCCAGGCCTTGCCACCAACCGACGGCCGTCAGGGCGATATTGGCGACAAAGCTGCCCACCGTATCGGGCAGCGGCGCCAGGGTGCTGGGCAGATAGGGCAGAGGCCCCTGTTCGAGCAGATGCGCCGCCAGGCGGGTCCGTTGCTCCTGCCCGACGCGGGCGACCAGGTTCGTCGCCCGGGTGATTGCCAGTTCCGCCAGGGAAAACTGGGACTTTGCATCCGACAATGATTGATTGAGCCGCGACCGTTCCGTCGCCACCGGGTCCGGCTCGGGAGCGGCGTTTTCCCCCTCCGGCGGTGGGCCCAGGGCATCCAGGCGCGCGTTCAACTCGCTGACCGTCGCTCCGGCACGGTCGCGTGCCTGGGTCGCCTCGTTGATCACCTTGGTCAGGGTTTTCTTGACCGCCTCGCCCGCCTCCGGGGACAGGTCGGAATCCTTCAATAACTCCTCGATGACATCCATATCGCCGTTCCAATCGGCGGCAAGGACGCTGAACGGGGTCTCCGAATTCTGCGCGCGCGGCGACTCGACCGGCAAAACCAGCACGGCCAGGGTCAGGACCAGCAGGGCGAGGAGGCGGCAAGCCATCAAGCTTCTCAAAGGGTTGGATTGCAACATGGCGACGGGATGGACTGTACCACAGCGCTTCGTTATGAACAGGGCTATGCCGGAATCAGCTATGCTCCCCGATATGGATACCGATCCTGACCTGTGCGCCCATCTGGGCTATCGCCAAACCGTCGACGATTGCCGCGCCGACCGCATTGGCGCGGGCGGGCTGACGATCTCGACGCTGGAAACGCTGTTGCGTCGCCTTTCGCCGGCGATCGAACGGCTGCAGGACGCCCATGCCAGCGGCCAGATACCGTTCCTGCGCCTGCCGTCGGCCCGCGCGGATCTGGAAGCGCTGGAACCCTATGCCGAGCATTATCAGCGCCGGTTCGACGATGTTCTGATCCTGGGGACGGGCGGCAGTTCGCTTGGGTCGCGGGCGCTGTACGAAATGGCCGACCGTGAGGCAGACCGCCTGCGCCGTGCGCCGCAATTGCACATCATCACCAATGTGGACCCGTTCGTCTGGGACCGCCTGATCCGTCGCCTCGATTACCGCAAAACCGGCATCGTCGTGATTTCGAAATCCGGCGGCACGACGGAAACGATGATGCAGTTCCTGTCGCTGCTGCCCGTCGTGATGGAGCAGTTGGACGCGGAGGATCTGCGCCGCCACGTCACCCTGATTACCGAGCCGGGGGACAACCCGTTGCGGCGCCTGGGCGCCCGCTACCGCATACCGGTCCTGGACCACGATCCGAAAGTCGGCGGCCGTTATTCGGTGCTGAGCGTGGTCGGCATGCTGCCGACGATGATCGCCGGGCTGGATGCCGTTGAAACCCGCGAAGGGGCGCAGCGCGTCCTGGATCAGGCCTTCGCCGCCAAGGACAATCCGGCGGCCTGTCCCGCGGCAGTCGGGGCCGCGGTCAGTGTCGGTCTGCAGATGGAACGGTCCATCGCGGCGACGGTGATGCTGGCCTATTCCGACCGCCTCGGCTCCCTGGCGCGCTGGTACCGTCAGCTCTGGGCGGAAAGCCTGGGCAAGAACGGGTTGGGCACGACGCCGGTCTATGCCACCGGCCCGGTCGACCAGCACAGCCAGCTTCAGCTTTGGCTCGACGGGCCGGCCGACAAGATGTTCACCGTAATGGGCGGCCCGAACGATATGAGCGGCGCCGCGATCGACCCTGCTTTGGCAGAGGATCCGCGCCTGTCCTATCTGGTCGGACGGTCGATGGGCGATCTGATGGACGCATCGCGCCGGGCGACGGCTGAGACGCTGGCGCGGCGCGGTCGGCCTGTACGCCGCATCGAACTGGCGCGGATCGACGAGGGCGCGATGGGCGCGCTGATGATGCATTTCATGCTGGAAACCGTCCTGGCGGCGGATCTGATGGGGGTCGACCCCTTCGACCAGCCCGCGGTCGAGGACGGCAAGGTCCTGATCCGCCGTTACCTGGCGGAGCGCGGAGACGCGTCGTGAACGCCATCGCCCAGCCCGTTATCCGCCGCCTTCCGGAGACCCTGGTCAACCAAATCGCGGCCGGTGAGGTCGTCGAACGTCCCGCCTCGGCGGTCAAGGAGCTGGTCGAGAACGCGCTGGATGCCGGCGCGACGCGGATCGACGTCACCATCCGCGATGGCGGCCGGGCGCTGATCTCCATCGTCGACGACGGACGCGGCATGACGCCGGACGAGCTGAAGATCGCGGTCGAACGGCACGCCACGTCGAAACTGCCGGACGAGGATCTGTTTCATATTACCACGCTGGGCTTCCGGGGCGAGGCGCTGCCGTCGATCGGATCGGTCAGCCGCATGGCGATCACCAGCCGACCGCAGGGCGCGGAGGAGGCTTGGCGCATCGAGATCGAGGGCGGCCGGGTCTTCGAACCGAAACCGGCGCCCGGCGGGCCGGGCACGACGGTTGAGGTCAGAGACCTGTTCTACAGCACCCCGGCGCGGCTGAAATTCCTGCGCAGCGCCCGGGCGGAAAGCGGCGCGGTGGCCGACGTCCTGAACCGGCTGGCCATGGCGCATCCCAATGTCGGCTTCTCCCTGACCGATGACGGGCGCGAGAAACTGCGCCTCAGCGCCGCCCAAGGCGAATTGCTGGACCTGCGCCTGAAGCGGCTGGGCGGGATCATGGGCCGCGAGTTTCAGGAAAACGCGTTGGCCATCGACGCCGAACGCGAAGGGTTCCGCCTGACCGGCTATGCCGGCGTGCCGACCTTGAATCGCGGCAATGCGATGATGCAGTTCCTGTTCGTCAACGGTCGCCCGGTCCGCGACAAGCAGTTGATCGGCGCGGTGCGCGGCGCCTATCAGGATTTCCTGGCGCGCGATCGCCATCCGTTGCTGGCGCTGTTTCTGGAATGCGAGGCGCGGGCCGTCGACGTCAACGTCCACCCTGCGAAAAGCGAGGTCCGCTTCCGCGAGCCGGGGATCGTGCGCGGCCTGATCGTCAGCGCCCTCAAGCACGCATTGGCCGAGGCCGGACACCGCGCGTCTACCACCGTCTCGTCCGCCGCGCTGGGCGCGTTCCGGCCGTCGCAACTGCCCGATACGCGCCAAGCCAGCTTCTCCGGCGGCTATGCCTACCGTCCCCCGCCGCCGCCCGCGCCGGGATTGGCGGAACGGTCCTATGAATGGCAGCGGCCGGACGGTTTCGCCCCGGCGGCCCGGCCCAGCTACGATCCTGGCCCAGCATCGGGCGATCATGTCGATCCGGAAACCGGGGAAGTCACGCGGGCGGAGCGGCCCCTGACCGAGTATCCGCTGGGCGCGGCGCGGGCGCAGCTGCACGCGACCTATATCGTGGCCCAGACCGAGGACGGCATCGTCATCGTCGATCAGCATGCCGCCCATGAGCGCCTGGTCTATGAAACGATGAAGCGCGAGATGGAAAAGGGTGGCGTCCCGCGTCAGGGATTGCTGATCCCGGAAATCGTCGAACTGGACGAGCGGGATGCCGAGCGGCTGGTGGAACGCGCCGCCGATCTGGAAAAGCTGGGCCTTGTGGTCGAGGCTTTCGGGCCCGGCGCGGTCGCAGTCCGCGAGACGCCGGCGCTGCTGGGCGAGGTCGATGCGCGCGCCCTGATCCGCGATCTGGCGGACGAGTTGGAGGCGCTGGGTAACACCTTCTCGCTGCAGGAGAAGCTGGAGGAGGTTTGCGGCACCATGGCCTGTCATGGGTCGGTGCGGGCCGGCCGCCGTCTGAACACCGACGAAATGAACGCCCTGTTGCGCCAGATGGAGGCGACGCCCCATTCCGGCCAATGCAATCACGGCCGCCCGACCTATGTCGAATTGAAGCTGGCCGATATCGAGAAACTGTTCGGCCGCCGGTGACCTTCCATGCCGCCCGACGGGGTATTTCCTTTCCCCGGCCAGTGCGCTCGGTTAAACCGATGTCGAGCCAACCAGCCTAAGGTCGCCTTCTGACCATGTCCGCCATCCGCCCGATCCTGCCGGTCATCCTGGCCACGATCTTCAACATCGTCGGCATGGGGATGGTCGTGCCGGGGCTGCCCTTTCACGTCACCTCCCATGGCGGGGAGACGGGGGTGGCGCCGCTGATCTTTTCCGCCTTCTCGGCGGCGGCTGTGCTCGGCGCGCCGGTCTGGGGCTGGCTGTCCGACCGGTTGGGACGCAAACCGGTTCTGCTGGCCTCTGCGCTGACGACCGCGCTGTCCTATCTGTGGCTCGCCAATGTCGACAGCCTGACCGAACTCTATGCCAGCCGGATCTTCGCCGGATTGATGGCCGGATGGTTCGCCGCCTCGATGGCCTATGTCGCCGATGTCACCGCGCCGGCGGACCGGGCGAAGGGGATGGGCATGCTGGGCGCGTCTTTCGGCATCGGCTTCACGATCGGTCCGGCTCTGGGGGCCTGGGCCGTCGGCGGCGACAATCCGGCCTATGCGCTACCGGCCTATGCGGCGGCGGTCTGCACTGTGGTTTGTGCGCTGATCACCCTGTTTTTCGTGCGTGAGCCGGAACGCCATTCCGAGGACCGGACGGTACGGTTCGCCACCGATGTGTTGCGCAACGCTGATATCTCCAAACTGCTGGTACTGCATTTCACGGTCCATCTGGTCTTCACCGCGATGGAAGGAGTCTTCGCGATCTGGGCGGCGGTCAAATTCGGCCTGGGCGCGCGGGAGGTCGGCTTCTATCTGGCCTATGCCGGTCTGGTGACCGTCATCGTACAGGGCGGGATCGTGCGCCGGATTGTCCCGGTTCTGGGCGAGGGGCGGGTCATCCTGATCGCGGTCGGGCTGCTGATGCTGACCATGGCGGCCGTGGTCGCCGTGTCCGATGTCTGGATGATCCTGATCCCGATGGGGCTGTTGGCGGTGGGCATCAGCCTGCACAATCCGGCGATGCAGAGCCTGTTGAGCCAGGTCGCGCCGGACCAGATGAAGGGCGGGACGATGGGGAACGCGCAAAGCGCCCAATCCCTGGCCCGGGTCGCCGGTCCCGCTTGGGGCGCCGCGGCGTTCAGCGAATTCGGGCCGGATTCGCCCTTCCTGATGGGATTCGTGATTCTAGCCGGCGCCTTTATCTTTGCGTTGTTCCTGTCCAGGCGCTTCACAAAGGCGGCGCTTGCGTCGAATGAAGCATAAATGCGTGGCGCATTTGCCTGAAGAAATTCGTATAAATATACCCATATTGTTGATTTTAAAGCAGTTTTAATTCCCATTCCTGAATGCGCATGATTTCATTCCGGCTCCTGGAGGAGCGGAAGGAATGGGCGATTCTCGACGTTTGGCGGGGCTTTCGGGGAGGGCTGCCGCATTCTGGCATTCGACGTCCGGCGGCACCTTGCCGCTGGCGGCGGGCATGATGTTGTCGCTGGTCGGGTTCGCCGGTGTGGCCCTGGACGGCGCGCGCCTGATCTATGCCAAGGACGTATTGCAGCGCGCCGTCGACGCGGGCGGTTTGGCGGCGGGCCACGCGCTGGATGTCGAAGACATGGACGCGGACGGCCACGATTTCTTCAACGCCAATGTCGCGGCGGGCGGCGGCATTCTGCGCAACACCGATATGAACATCGTGATTTCCGACGACGACCGGGTCCTGACCCTGACGGCGACGGCGCAGGTGGAATCGACCTTCATGTCGGTCTTCGGGTTCGAGGCGATCACCGTGTCGGCGTCGACCGAGGTCACGCGCGAGACGCGCGGCATGGAACTGGCGCTGGTGATGGACAATACCGGCTCCATGCGTTCCGGCGGCAAGATCACCGCGATGAAGGACGCCGCCCGTTCCCTGGTCAACAACATCTATGGCGACGAGGAGGTGAACCCGAATCTGTGGGTCTCGCTGATACCCTATACCGCGGCGGTGAATGTCGGGGCCGGACGCTCCGCCTGGCTGGACAGTGACGGGCAGGATGCGATCGATGACGGCGATTTCGGACCGACGGTCTGGAAAGGCTGCGTCGAGGCGCGGGACGGGACCGGGGACCGGACCGACGATCCGCCCGTCGACGATCCGTTTTCGATCTATTTCTACGCCGATGCCAGCGATAATGACTGGATCCAGTCCGGCGGCAGCTACGATATCGACGAGGCGAACGGCGCCGAGAATGACGGGACGGGCCCCAATCTTGGCTGCGGCCCGGCGATCACGCCCCTGACCGCTGCCAAAGGTCCGGTGATCGCGGCGATCGACGAGATGCTGCCCTGGCATCGGGGCGGCACGACGTCCAATCTGGGGCTGGTCTGGGGCTGGCGGACCCTGTCGCCGCGCTGGCAGGGGCTGTGGGGCGGGGCGACGCCCTCGGAACTGCCGCTGTCCTATGACGAGCCCTTCATGGACAAGGTCATCGTCGTGCTGACCGACGGCCAGAACCAGTTCTACGATCATAATGGCGGCGGGCCGCAGGGGTCGGATTACACCGCCTATGACCGGCTGAATGTCTTCGGCTATGCGACGCTGGATCAGGCGCGGGCGGAAATCGACAACCGGTTCGCGGCATTGTGCACGACGATCAAGCAGACCGGCATCAAGATCTTCGCGATCACCTTCGGGTCGACCCCCAATGCGTCGACCCAGTCGCTGTACCGGACCTGCGCGTCCAATACCGGCTTCTATTTTCATGCGCCGTCCAATGACGAGTTGCAGACGGTTTTCGACACGATCGGCCGCCAACTCAGCAATTTGAGGCTGTCGCAATGATGCGGGCCTTCCTCAGATCCCGGGAGGGCACGACCTCCGTCGAACTGGCGCTGGGATTCCCGGTGCTGCTGTCCTTCGTCATCGGGGTGATCGAGATCGCCAATCTGATCTTTCTCAGCGTCGCGCTGGAGAACGCGGTGCTGCATGCCTCGCGCTTCGGCATCACCGGCTCGACGGCTTCCGGCGTGACGCGGCTGGAGCAGGTGCGCGGCATTATCGAAGACCAGACATTCGGCCGGATCCCGCCGGAGCATCTGGTCATCGACACGCTGGTCTTCGATCAATTCGCCGATATCGGCAAGCCGGAGCCCTTTGCCGACGCCAATGGCAATGGCAGTTTCGACGAGGGCGAGACCTATTCCGACGTCAACGGGAACGGCAGCTGGGACGCCGATATGGGGACGGCCGGTCTCGGCGGGTCAGGCGATATCGTGCTCTACCGCGTGCGCTATACCGCGCCAAGCCTGACCGGCTTCATGGATTGGGCGACGCAGGCCGTGCAATTGACCGCCGCCGTCGCCGTGCGAAACGAGCCCTATTGATGGAACGGCTCGCCCAATTCCTGCGCGACCGGCGCGGCTCTGCCCTGATCGAGATCGCCTTCTCGATCCCGATCCTTATGATCCTGCTGACCGGCATCGTCGAGACCGGTATCTTCCTGATGCTGAACCAGAAACTGCAGCATACGGCGGTCGCGATCTCGGATTTGACCACACGCGACGAGGAGATCGATCAGGCGACGATGGACGATATCTTCAACGCCGCGCCGCTGATCATGGAACCGTTCGCCATGGCCGCGAAGTCGCGCGTCTTCGTGACCGCCGCGGGCAATGATTCCGGCGGCAACCCGACCATCTTCTGGCAACGGACCGGCGCGGGCAGCCTGTTGCAGGCATCGGGGATCGGCATAGAAGGCGGGGTCCCGACGCTGCCGCCGGACATCCCGTTGCGCGACAACGAGACCCTGGTCGTGACGGAGGTCTATTACGAATATCAGCCGGTCTTCTTCTCCGTCATCGACCCCGTCCGCCTCCGCCGCACCGCCTTCTACCGCCCGCGCATCGGCGCGCTCCAGGCCATCGGCGGCGATTGAGAGGGCTGTTCAAGGCTGATGTGCGTAGGTGCACGATGGTCGGGGTACGTACATCGTCATCCCCGCGCAGGCGGGGATCCAGAGGGAGGGGCAGCGGGCGTGCCGACGGCCCTGGATTCCCGCCTCCGCGGGAATGACGGGAGAGGTGTGGCCCGGAGGGTTAAAGCCCGAGTTCCTGCGAAAGCAGGAACCTCCTTGGGTTCGGCACCGAAGACTAACTTCGAAGGCTCCTGCTTTCGCAGGAGCACGGAGGTGGGTGGTTTGTACCTCGTCATCCCCGCGCAGGCGGGGATCCAAGGGGAGGGGCAGCGGGCGTGCCGACGGCTCTGGATTCCCGCCTTCGCGGGAACGACGGAAACGGGCGGACCCTCGCCGCCAATGTCAGGGAGGCGGCGGGGTCAGGCGGCTGCGCTTTTGGCCGGTGCGAAGCGCAGGGCTTCCAAATAGGACTTTACCGTCGCGTCGAAGCCCATCCACAGGGCGTCCGCCGTGAAGGCGTGGCCGATGGAGACCTCGTCCAGGCGGGGCAGGGCGTGGACCAGGGCGGGCAGATTGCGGGTCGTCAGGTCGTGACCGGCATTGATCAGCAGGCCCGCCTTCACGGCCGCCTCGGCGGTCCGGACATAGCGGCGCAGTTCGGCGTCCCGATCTTCCGTGTCATAAGCATCGGCATAGGGGCCGGTATAAAGCTCCACCCGGTCGGCGCCCAGACTGGCGGCCTTGTGCATCGCGGGTTCGGGGTCGTCGGTCGCGTTCATGAACAAGGACACCCGGCAGCCGATCCCCTTCAGGGTCGCGATCACCTGGCGCAGGCGCGCTTCCTCGGCGAAGACGTCCCAGCCATTGTCCGACGTCGCGGCGTCGGGCGAATCCGGCACCAGCGTCGCCTGTTCCGGGCGCACGCGGTCGACGATGGCCAGATAGTCGTCGAAAGGGTTCCCCTCGATGTTGAACTCGACACCTTGCTTGGCCCAGCCTTCTTCGCGGATCATCTCGGCCAGGTTGAACACGTCGCTGCGCCGGATATGGCGTTCGTCGGGGCGCGGATGGACCGTCAGACCATGCGCACCGGCCTTCAGGATCGTCCGTCCGGCATCGACCGGGTCGGGATAGCCGACATGCCGCTGATTGCGCAGCAACGCGACCTTGTTCAGATTGACGGACAGTTTCGTCGCCTGTCGTTTCATGGCACCAGATTCCAGTTTGATCCGTTAGCGCGCGGAATGGCTCTAATGTAGTGTCCGGCATCCAAAGATCGACAGGGCCATTTATGAAGTTTCCGCGAAGGCCTTTCGCCGGCAACTTCGCGCTGTCAAATCCGGTCCGGATGCCCGATAAGGGGGCATGGTTCTATCCGACAACATTCGCGGTGCCGCCCTCATGGCGGCCAGCATGGCCGCTTTCGTCTCGAACGACGCGTTGATGAAACTCGCTTCGACGGATGTGTCGCTGTTCCAGGCGCTGTTCATCCGGGGCGTCATCGCGACCGCGATCATCGCCTGTATCGCCGCCTGGCGCGGCCAGATCTTCGCCCGGTTCCAGCGCGACGACTGGAAGGTCCTGATCCTGCGCATGATCGGCGAGATCGGGGCGACGCTGTGCTTCCTGACCGCGTTGTTCAATATGCAACTGGCCAATGTGACGGCCATCCTGCAGGCGCTGCCGCTGGCGGTGACCCTGGGGGCCGCGGTCTTCCTGCACGAGCCCGTCGGCTGGCGGCGCTGGACCGCCATCGCCATCGGTTTCATCGGCGTTCTGGTGATCATCCGGCCCGGATCGGAAGGGTTCAACAGCTATTCCATGTTGGCCATCCTGTCCGTTGCCTTCGTGGTGTTGCGCGATCTGTCGACCCGGCGTCTTAAGGCGCATGTACCGTCGATCTTCGTCGCCATGACGACGTCCATCGCGATCACCACGATCGGTGGGGTGATGTGCCTGACGACCGAATGGCGCCCGATCGAGGTCGCGACTGTCTGGCCGGTGGCCGCCGCCGCCGGGTTCCTGGTCTTCGGCTATCTGTTCAGCGTCATGACCATGCGGGTGGGCGAAATCAGCTTCGTGGCGCCCTTCCGCTACACGATCCTGATCTGGGCGATCCTTCTGGGCATCTTCCTGTTCGGCGAGTATCCCGATGAATGGATGCTGGTCGGCAGCGCGATCATCGTCGGGACCGGGATGTACTCCTTCTATCGCGAACGCATCCGGGGCCGATCGATCCCGCATCGTAACCGGCGGCCCTAGGCCCCATCGGACGTGCCGTGTTCCCCTCTCCCCTGGGGAGAGGGTGGCCCGAAGGGTCGGGTGAGGGGCTGCGATGGTGGATTGCGGCACGACTTCCCCCTCACCCCGGCCCTCTCCCTCGAGGGAGAGGGAGACTGTTGCTGTGGCAGATGGATTGGAAACCCGCGCGCCGAAAAAAAGCCCCCTTCCGGTGGGAAGGGGGCAGGGCATCACCTGCATTGCCGGTAGAGGGAGGGACGTCTGAACTACGCGGCGGTGCGGCAGGTGCTGAGGACTTCTGCGATGGTTTGGCCCAGGGCGGCCGGGTTCGGCGCGACGGTGACGCCGGCCTCCTTCAGGATTTCGACCTTTTCCTGGGCGCTTTCGCCGAAGGCGGAAATGATCGCGCCGGCATGGCCCATGCGGCGGCCTTTCGGGGCCGACAGGCCGGCGACATACGCGACGACGGGCTTCGTCATATGATCGCGCACGAAGGCGGCGGCCTCGGCTTCCTGGGGGCCACCGATCTCGCCGATCATCATCACGGCGTCGGTGTCGGGGTCGGCCTCGAACAGTTCCAGGATGTCCTTGAAGGAGGAGCCGTTGATCGGGTCGCCGCCGATCCCGACGGAGGTCGAGACGCCGATGCCCAGCTCCTTCATCTGGCTGGCGGCCTCATAGCCCAGCGTGCCGGAGCGGCCGACAATGCCGACGCGGCCCGGCTGATAGATGTGGCCGGGCATGATCCCCATCATCGCCTTGCCGGGCGAGATCGTCCCGGCGCAGTTCGGACCGGCCAGGATCATCCGGTTTTCGGCCCGGTACCGACGCATGTAGCGCTTCACCCGCATCATGTCCTGGGCCGGGATGCCGTCGGTGATGCAGACGCAATAGCGGATGCCCGCATCAGCCGCTTCCATGATGGAATCCGCCGCGAAGGGCGGCGGCACGAAAACGATGGACGCCTCGGCGCCGGTTTCCTCGACCGCGCCGCGCACGGTGTTGAAGACGGGGCGCTCCAGATGGGTTTCGCCGCCCTTGCCGGGGGTCACGCCGCCGACGACCTGGGTGCCGTAATCGATCATTTCCTGGGCGTGGAAAGTGCCGATGCGTCCGGTGAAGCCCTGAACCAGGACCTTGGTGGTTTCGGTCAGCAGGATGGCCATGATCTCTCTCCTCAGGCGGCGGCGCTGAGGCCGCGCCAGGCACCGACCGCCTTGCGCGCGGCATCGGCCAATGTGTCGGCAACCAGGATCTGCAGGCCGCTTTCGGCCAGGATGCGGCGGCCTTCCTCGACATGCGTGCCCGACAGGCGGACGACCAGCGGGATGGTGAGGTCCAGTTCCCGCACGGCCTGGACCACGCCCTCGGCAACCCAGTCGCAGCGGTTGATCCCCGCGAAAATGTTGACCAGCAGCGCCTCGACCTTGTCGTCGGCCAGCACGGCCTTGAAGGCTTTCACCACCCGTTCCGGCGACGCGCCGCCGCCGATATCCAGGAAGTTCGCAGGCTCTCCGCCTTCGATCTGGATCATGTCCATGGTGGCCATGGCCAGGCCCGCACCGTTGATGATGCAGCCGATATGCCCGTCCAGCCCGACATAACTGAGACCCCGGTCGGCGGCATAGGTCTCGCGGGCGTCCTCTTGCGACTTGTCGCGCAGTTCGGAAATGCGCGGCAGGCGGAACAGCGCGTTGTCGTCGAAGGTCATCTTGGCGTCCAGCGCGACCAGATGCCCGTCCAGGCCGACGACCAGCGGGTTGATCTCCACCATGGTCGCGTCCAGATCGCTGAACGCCCGGAAGCAGCCGATCAGGATCTGGGTCATCTGACCCACTTGGGACGGTTCCAGCCCCAGGCCGAAGGCAATCTCGCGGGCCTGGAAATCGCGCAGGCCGACCGCCGGGTCGACGCTGACCCGCAGGATGGAATCGGGCTCACTGGCGGATATTTCCTCGATCTCCATCCCGCCGGCGGCCGACGCGACGACCATGACGCGCTCGGACTTCCGGTCCAGGACGAGACCCAGATAGATTTCCTGTTCGAAGGCGGTCGCTTCCTCGACATAGAGGCGATAGACAATCTTGCCGCGCGGGCCGGTCTGGTGCGTCACCAGTTTGCGGCCCAGCAGGTCGTCCGCCGCGTCCCAGATTTCCCGGTCGGTGCCGCAAACCCGGATGCCGCCCGCCTTGCCGCGCGCCCCGGAATGGATCTGCGCCTTCACGACCCATTTCTCGCCGCCGATTTCCCGCGCGCGGTAGGTCGCCTGTTCCGGGCTGTAGGCCAGGCCGCCGCGCGGCACCGGCACACCGAACTCGGACAGCAATTCCTTGGCCTGATACTCGTGGATATCCATGACGCGTCTCCCTTCAGGGCTGGCCTATTCGGCGGCGGCGGCCAGGGCGGCGGGTGCGGTTTCGCGGTAATAGTCAATGGCCGCGCCGACGCCGGACCCGGCCTGCAGGCCAACGCCGCAATCGCGCAGGGCGATTTCCGCGGCCGCGATGCCGGACAGGATTTTCACCTCGTCCAGCGCGCCCAGATGGCCGATCCGGAAGACCCGGCCGGCCACCTTGGACAAGCCGACACCGAAGGAGGTGTTGTATTTGTGATAGGCGGTGCGGACGACATCGGCACTGTCGATCCCTTCCGGAACGACGACCGCCGTCACCGTGTCCGATGCGATTTCCGGCCGGGCGGCGCAGATATCCAGCCCCCAGGCGCGGACTGCGCGGCGGACGCCTTCGGCCAGACGGTTATGCCGGGCCCAGACATTCTCGATGCCTTCCTCTGCCAGGATGTCCAGCGACACCCGCAGGCCGCGCAGCAGCTGCGTTGCGGGCGTGTAGGGGAAGTATCCGTCCTTGTTCGCACCGGCATGCCAGGCGAAGTCGAAATAACTGCGGCGGCATTTCGCCGTTTCACTGGCGGCGAGGGCTTTCCGGCTGGCGCAGACGACGGACAGGCCGGTCGGCAGCATCAGGCCTTTCTGAGACCCCGCGATGGCCAGGTCGACGCCCCAGTCGTCCATGCGGAATTCGATACAGGCGATGGAACTGATCCCGTCGACCATCAGCAGGGCCGGGTGGCCGGCGGCATCCAGGATGCGGCGGACACCCGCGACGTCGGACGCGACGCCGGTCGCGGTTTCGTTCTGACAGACCAGAACGGCCTTGATTCCGGCCGCGTCCGGTTGGGCCAGGCGTTCTTCCAGGCGCTCCAGCGGGAAGGCCTCGCCCCATTGCGTCTCCCATTCCTCGGTCTCGAAACCCAGGTCGCGGCACATCTTGGCCCAAAGCATGGAGAACTGGCCGAAGCTGGCGACGATGACGCGGTCGCCGGGTGATAAGGTGTTGGTCAGTGCCGCTTCCCAGGCGCCCGTGCCCGAAGACGGAAACAGGAAGATCTCACCCGTTTCCGACTTGAACAGCGTCTTCAGGTCCCGAAACAGCGGTTTCGTCAACTCCGGGAAGTCCGGTGCCCGAATGTCCTCCATCGCCAGATTCATGGCGCGCCGCACCCGGTCGGGAATGTTTGTCGGGCCGGGAATGAAGAGGTGTTTCGGTTCGGTCATGGTGCTGTTCCTCGGATAACGGAGCGGTAAAGGGTCAGGACTTGTCCGATGTCGGGCCGTAGCATTCGGCCTCAACGGTCCGGATGGCGTCATGGAAGGCGAAAGGATCGGCCGGTTCGGGCCGAGCGGTCCGACGCTGGGTCAGATACAGGCGGAACGGATTGGGATGGTCCCTGTCGAATTCGACGACGGTATCGGGCATCGGCTTCGTCCTTTCGGAAAGGAATGAAGCGGATGGGGCCCCGGCGACCCGTACGATCTGGCGTCCAGCGAAACCGTATCGGATCTTCCCATCCGCTTCTGAGAGCTAAGATCGGGCAAAAGCGGTTTTGCCGGAACATTCCGATGGATAGCCGGATGATCTCTTATGGGCGGGGCGGCAGGGTGCCGGATGGGTAGGGTGCTCCCTACCCGCGATCCCGCATGTGGCTCTGGATTCCCGCCTTCGCGGGAATGACGACATAGTAGACGATGCCCATATCCGTCATTCCCGCGAAGGCGGGAATCCAGGGGGACAGGCACGGGGGGTAAACATAGGCCGGGCCGAAATTCGGCGTGTCAGTCGAAATCCCGGCGGCGCTCGACGAACAGGGCGACGGCCATGGCGCGGTTGCTGACGTCCAGCTTCTCATAGAGGTTCTTCAGATGGAATTTCACGGTGTTGCCGGAGATGCCGAACCGCCGGGCGATCTGAAGATTGGTCCAGCCCTGGGACAGCGACTTCAGCAACTCGCGTTCCCGCTGGGTCAGGTCGGCGAATGGGTCGCTGTAAAGCGCGCGGACGTCGATATAGGGGAAGCTGATCCGGCCGTGGGAGACATCGATCAACGTATCCAGCAGGAATTCCGGCGGCTCGCTTTTGGAACAGAAGCCGAAGCCGCCCAGAGCCATGACCCGTTTCGGAATGCCGGGATGGGGGGAGCCGGTATAGACGACGATCTTTTTGCGCGCGCCGGAACCCCGCACGGCTTTCAGAACTTCGTCGGCGCGCATGTCGGGCAGCAGCCAGCCGATCACGCCCAGTTCCACCGGGCCGTTCAGCAACGCGTCCAGAAACGCTTCGCCGGAATCGAAGCAGCCCCGGCAGAGGAACCGCCCGTCATCGTCGCACAGGCCGCTCAGCCCGCGCCGGACCAGCGGGTTCTTGTCCGCAATCAGAATGTCGATGCGCCGTTCCATCCCCATGATTTCCGTTCGGTGAGCCCGAATCTGCCGGATTGCTCCGGACGAACCCGGCATTTTCCACGGAAATCACCAAACGAGTGCCGGATAAGCGACGCGTTCTCGCACAAACGGCCCATGTCGGCGGAGGGGCGGGCGTTTTACCAGCCGTTGCAGCGGCTCCAGACCGCGTCCGGGGCGCCGTCTTCCAGCACGGTGTATTCGGGATAGGCCGCCGCCGTCATGCAGGCGTGATTGGGCAGGACGCGGACCAGACTGCCGACCGGCAGTCGATCGAACAGGGCCGGGTCCGGCAGCACGACATGGCCGTGTTCCTGACTGACGGAGGTCACAAAGACGCCGGGGATCGGGGATCCAGCCGCGTCGCAAACCTCGCCGTATCCGACTTCGGGGCGGAAGGCGTTGGCACCCCGGTCCTTTGACAGGGCAAGTCCACCGGCGTCGATCAGAACCTTCCCGGCCTCGCGATTGTGGCCGATGACAGTAGCCAGCACGCTCAACGCCAGTTCCTCTCGCTGGCAAATACCGCGCGATTGCTGGTCCAGGTCGAAGAAGACGAAGACCCCGGCGCGGTATTCGGTCAGCCCGGTGGCGTCGCGGCTGAACAGTGCGGTCGGTGTCGACCCGGCGCTGACTGTCCGGATTTCGTGGCCGGCGGCGCGCAGACGGTCGGCGGCTTTCACCACCGCCACGCGTTCCTCCTCCGCGATGCGTCGGATCTCGTCGGGATCGGCGACCCCATAGGAATGCCCGGCATGCGTCAGGACGCCGTCGAGCCGTGCCGTCTTCGACGTGGCGAGTGCTTCCGCCATGGCCAGCAGGGTGTCGCCGTCCGGGGCGACACCGCCGCGCCGGTCGCCGCAATCGACCTCGATCAGAAGCTTGAAAGCGGCGCCGTGGTCGGCGACGGCCCGGGCTGCGTCCACCGTATCGGCGATGACCTTAAGGTCGACGCCCCGGCCGATCAGCGCCGCTGCCCGGTCCAACTTGCCGGGCGCGATCCCCACGGCATAGGTGATGTCGGTGAAGCCGTGGTCCGCGAAATACTCGGCCTCCTGCAGCGTGGACACCGTGATGCCGCGCGTCCGACCCGCCGTCGCCAATTCGCCCACCGCCGCGGATTTCGCGGTCTTGAGGTGCGGGCGCAGGGCGACGCCCAGCGCACCCACCGCCGCGGCCATGCGCGCGATGTTGGCTTCCAGGCGCGACCTGTCGAGGATCAGGCGCGGCGTTTCGAGACCGGCCAGTCGGCTCATCGCTCCTGAACCAGGCGCCAGACCGCGTGAATGCTGCCGGGCAGCCAGCCGAACAGGCACAGAATGATGTTGAGGATGAAATGAAGGCCCAATCCGTCCGTCATCAGGACGGAGATCGGCGGCAGGAAGATGGCAAGAAGAACGCGCAGGATGCTCATATCGTTTCCCCTATTTTGCATGTTGGGTGAGACTAGGCGGCTTCGGTGGGGGGCGCCAGTACCGAAAGGGTTGAATTCCGCTTTGCCGCCCCAAGTTTCGAATTATAATCGTTTGCATGTATTCCGTGGATTTCACAGCGCTTGTAGAATTGGCGTCCGGCCGGGAAGCGGTGCCGGCCGACGCGATGAGTGCCAACCCGCCCCGGTCCCTTCCGTTCAATAACGCGTTGGATCTGGCGGAGTTCCAACCGGTTCATGAAATCGTGACCGGCATGTCCGACGACGGCGTCGTGGTTTGGGACAAGTTCGATATCGCGCCTTTCGCGGCCCTGATGCCTTCCATCGCAACGCTAGACCAATTCAAGACCGACGCGGGTGAGGACGATTACATCTATCGTTTCGTCGGTCAGAATCTCGAAACCATCGCCAAGCGAAGCCTGCGCAAGACCAGCCTGCGGGAAGTCCTGCATGGCAAGAATCGAGATGCCATTCTGCAGGAGTATGGTGCCACCTTGACCGGTCGCGTGCCGCGCGCCAGCACTGGCAATGTCGATATCTCGGATCTGGTCTGGGTGCGCTATCTGCGTTTCCTCTATCCGGTGCGGACGAAGACAGGGATCGACCGGTTGCTGTTGTTCATGCTGTTCGCCGCACCGTGACTATTTGATCCCGGCGCGCATGAAGCTTTGCACGAATTGGCGCTGGAACAGCAGGAAGGCGATTAGCAACGGCCCGGACGTCATCAGTGTCGCCGCCGTGATGATCGACCAGTCGATCCCCTGATCGACGGCTGAAAAGACCGACAGGCCGACCGTGACAGGCCGCGTTTCCACCGAATTCGTGACGATCAGCGGCCACAGGAAATTGTTCCAATGGTGGCTGACCGATACCAGGCCATAGGCCAGATAGGTCGGCTTCGCCAGCGGGACATAAACCTTCCACAGCACGGTCAGCGGCCCGGCGCCTTCGACCCGCGCGGCCTCTTCCAGTTCCTTCGGCACGGTCTTGAAGGTCTGGCGCAGCAGGAAGATCCCGAAACCTGACGCGACATAGGGCAGGCCGATCGCCGCGATCGTATCGACCAGATCGAGCCGCCGCATGGTGACGTAGTTTTCGACGATCAGGATATCGGGCATCACCAGAAGCTGCAGCAGCACCAGCGTGAACAGGATCGATTTCCCCGGAAATTCGTAGCGCGCGAAGGCATAGGCGGCCAGCGTACACAACACGAACTGGCCGATCAGGATGAAGGTGACCAGCATTACGGTATTCAGGAAATACCGCGCGAAGGGCGCGGCATTCCACGCATTCACGAAATTCTCGACCGTCAGTGGCGCCATCAGGTCGAAGCGGGTCGCATAGGCGCCGGGATGGAACGCGGTCCAAACCGCATAGATCAAGGGCAGGAACCAGACCAGGGCCAAGGTCCAGGCGCCGACGGTGTTCAAGGCTCGGTCGAAATCGAAACGCGTTGTCATCGGTAATGCACCCGCCTGTCGACCAGAAAGAACTGGCCGATGGCCAGAACGGACAAGAGGATCAGCAGGACCACGGTCAAGGTCGCGGCATAGGCCGTGTCCCAGAATTGAAAGGCGGTCTCGTAGATGTAGAACAGCAGCAGCGAACTGGCATTGTCCGGGCCGCCTTCGGTCATGACGAAGATATGGTCGACCAGCCGGAAAGAGTTGATCACCGCGTTGACCGAGACGAACAGCGTGGTCGGCATCAGCAAGGGGAAGGTGACGCGCCGGAAATAGGTCCAGCGTCCGGCGCCTTCGATCGACGCGGCCTCGCGCAGGCTGGGCGGGATCGCCTGAAGCGCCGCCAGATAGAAGATCATGAAGAAACCGGCTTCCTTCCAGATCGCGACGACGATGACTGACCCTAGAACCAGATCGGGGTTGCCCAGCCAGTTGACCTCCGGCAGGCCGAACACCCCGCGCACCTGATCGATCAGGCCGAAGCCGGGCGTGTAGAAGAACAGCCAGATATTGGCGACCGCGATCAAGGGTAGGACAGTCGGCGCGAAATAGGCCATGCGCACGAAGCCGCGACCGCGGAGCTTGCCGTCGACCCAGAGCGCCATGATCAACGCCAACGCGATGGAGACCGGGATGGTGACCAGCGCATACCAAAGGTTATTGGACAGAACCTGCCAGAAGGTCGAATCCGCCAGCAGGAACTCGTAATTGTCCAGACCGACGAATGTCGCCGGCCGCTGCCCACGCGGGGTCGAGAAGAAACTGTCCCAAACCGTGGTGACGGCCGGATAGTGCGTGAAAGCGAACAGCAGAATCAGCGCCGGAGTCAGCAACAGCCAGCCGTGAATCCATTCCCGCCGGGCTAACATGGGTTGCTTCCTCTCCCGTCATTCCCGCGCAGGCGGGAATCCAGGGGGGCTGGCACGGTCGGTGCCTTATGGCCCTGGACCCCGGCTTTCTCCGGGGTGGCGGACATGCATGCTCCTACGGAAGCAGGAGCCTTCGCGGTGTCCGGCGCGGTGCCGGTCGATCGAAGACTCCTGCTTTCGCAGGAACACGGATTTTGGTGGCGGGCCGGGCTACTCCAATCCCCGTCATTCCCGCGCAGGCGGGAATCCAGGGGGACAGGCACGGTCGGTGCCTTATGGCCCTGGACCCCGGCTTTCGCCGGGGTGGCGGACATGCATGCTCCTACGGAAGCAGGAACCTTCGCGGTGTCCGG
This sequence comes from Pacificispira sp., assembly GCF_965228185.1. NCBI lineage: Bacteria > Pseudomonadati > Pseudomonadota > Alphaproteobacteria > Rhodospirillales > Aestuariispiraceae > Pacificispira > Pacificispira sp. Next base: position 188,695 of record NZ_CBDDHE010000003.1, read on the forward strand.
CGCGGTGCCGGTCGATCGAAGACTCCTGCTTTCGCAGGAGTACGGGAGGTTTCGGGTAACAGACATCTAATTCTCCAACCCGGAAACACCGGCGGCCGGGGGCTTGGACCCCGCACCGCCGATGCCTTCCGAACAACTCAGCGATAGGCCTTCAGGATCCGGTCAGCCTGCATCTGAGCCTCTTTCAGCGCCTCTTCCGGCGTCGATTTGCCGGTAATGGCGGCTTCCAGCGCATCGTTGAAGATCGTCGTGATCCGCTGGTTCTGATAGGTCGACAGTTCCGCGACCGCATGTTCCAACTGGTCACGGGCGACCAGTGCGGCCGGGAAGTCGGCGACGTATTTCTTCATCAGATCGGTTTCCCAGGCGTCCGGACGCGGCGCGACATAGCCGGTCGCGATGGTCCAGCGGGCGGCCTGTTCCGGGGCCGAGATCCATTTGATGAAATCCAGCGAAGCGGCCTTCTGCTCGTCGGTGGAGTCCTTGAAGATGTAGAAATTGCCGCCGCCGGTGGGCGCGCCGCGGCGTTCGTTGGCCGGCAGCATGGCGACGCCGAAGTCGAACGGCGCGTTGTCGCGGACATTGGTCAGGTTGCCCGTCGTGGTCCACATCATCGCGGTCTGGCCTTCGAAGAAGGCTTTCGGCGTGGCGCCCCATTCGATGATGCCCGGCTGCATGACGCCATGTTCCTTGGACAGGTCGATCATGAAGTCCAGGGCTTCGACGACTTTCGGGTCGTCGAAATTGGTCATGTTGCCGTCGCTGTTGGCCAGGATCACGTCATTCTGGGTCGTGAAACCTTGGAACAGCCAGTAGGGGAAGCCGGAGGACGGGATGCGGACGCCCCACTGGGTGACGTTGCCGTTGGCGTCCTTCTTGGTCAGTTTCTTGCCGAATTCGACCATTTCTTCCCAATTGGCCGGCGGCGTGTTCGGGTCCAGCCCGGCCTCGGCGAAAGCTTCCTTGTTCCAGTACAGGACCGGGGTCGAGCGCTGGAAGGGGATGCCGTAGGTCTTGCCGCCGGTCTGGCTGTTTTCCATGAAGGACGGATAGAAGGCCTTCAGCCATTCCGTATCGCCCTTGCTGACCTCGTCAAAGGAGACGATGGCGTCTTCCTCGATCAGGGTGAACATGTCGACCGACAGGATCACGGCCAGTTGCGGCGGCGTGCCGCCGCGGACGGCCGTCAGGGTCTTGGTGACCGTATCCTGATAGCTGCCGGCATAGACGGCGTCGATGTTCACGCCCGGATTCGCGGCGGCGTATTCGTTGGTCAGCTCTTCGATGGTTTCCGCGGCCTTGCCGCCAACGGCGACCGGGAAGAAGAACTGCAGATCGACGGCGGATGCGCCGCCGGCGAGGAAACTGCTGAGCGCGGCGGCGCCCAGGGTTGCTCCGACTTTCCGTACCAAGGACATGGCTTTATGCTCCCTTCGTCTTCGGTTACTCGAGGATCTATGGGGCCGTCCGGGATCGGTGTCGCAACGTGTCCCGGGCGGCCTCGCTCTATGACGGACCGTCGACCACGGCCGCGTTCATTCTGTTGATGCTTTCCGTCGCGGGTTCGACCGCACGCCAGGACGCCTCGTCCAGTCGCGTGCCGCTCAACCCGTCGAACAGATGCACCGCCTCCGTGCTCCAGCGCAGCCGGATCGTCCGCCCTTCGGCGACCTCCTGCCGGTGCTGTAGGCGGGCGGTCAGGCGCTGGGAACCCAATCGGCAATCGACCAGATTGTCTGCGCCCAGATATTCGATGGCCTCGACCTGGACCGGAACGCCCCGGTCGGACAGGTGCAGATCCTCTGGGCGGATTCCCAACAGCAAATTGTCCGGCAGCGCGCCCCGCGCTTCGGCCAGGACCGGATCGGCGCCCGGCACACGCAGCGACTGCCCTGCACGGGACAGGGCGATCAGGTTCATCGGCGGGGTGCCGATAAAGCGGGCGGTGAAGGCCGTCGCGGGCTGATCGTAGATCTCGCCCGGGGTCCCGACCTGTTCGATGCGGCCGCCATTCATCACGATGATCCGGTCGGCCATGCTGATCGCCTCGGCCTGATCATGGGTGACATAGACCATGGTCAGGCCCAGCTTGCGCTGCAGCGCGCGCAGTTCGACGCGCATCTCGTGGCGCAACTTGGCGTCTAGATTGGACAACGGCTCGTCCATCAGGCAGATCGGCTTTTCGGCGATGACAGCGCGGCCCAGGGCGACACGCTGTTGCTGCCCGCCGGACAATTGCGCCGGGCGGCGTTCCAGAAGGTCGCTCAACCCCAGCAGCGCGGCGACCCGGTCCAGTCGTTCCTTGCGCCGTGCCGCCGGGACACGGCGGACTTTCAATCCGAACAGGATGTTCTCCGCGACATTCAGATGCGGGAACAGGGCATAGGACTGGAACACCATCGCGATCTGGCGTTCGTTGGGCGGGCGCTGGGTCACATCCTGGCCGTCGATCCGGATCGACCCGTCCGTCGCCTGTTCCAGACCGGCGATCAGGCGCAGCGTCGTGGATTTGCCGCAGCCGGACGGGCCCAAAAGCACGGTGAATTTTCCAGCTTCGGCCGTGAAGGAAATCCCGTCCACCGCCTGGGTGTCACCCCAGGATTTGCGCAGCGCGCGGGCTTCGATCTCGACGCCGGTCATACCAGCGTCTCCTCTTCGCACAGGATCAACTGCCCGCCGGCGGCGGCGATCTTGGCGCGGATCGGCGCAGGCGGCGCGCGGTCGCAGAAGATGACATCGGCATCGGTCAGCCTGCCGCCGCGCACATGGGCCGGGCGGCCGAACTTGCTGGCGTCCAGAACCAGGAAGACCGTTCGGGAATTGCGGCGGATGGCCTCGCGGACCCGGATTTCCTCCTCATGAAAATCCAGCAACTGGCCGTCCGCGTCGACGCCCCCGACGCCATAGAGCCCGATATCGACCTTGTAGCGGTCGAAGAATTCCTCGACCTCGCGGCCGACCACATCGCGGGCGCCGGTGCGGACCGGTCCGCCGGGCACATGAATCTCGGCCCCCGGTGCGGCGCAGGCGCCCATCGCGGCCATCAGACTGTTCGTGAAGACCTTGAGATCGCGATGCCGCTTCAGATGGCGAACCGCGATTTCCGGGGTCGTGCCGATGCTGACGGCCAGGCTGGCCCCGTTGGGGATATAGCGCGCGACCGTCCGGCCGATGCTTTCCTTGGCGGACTGGTTCAGGATGCGGCGTTCACCGAAGCCCAGATTGTCCAGCGGGACCGGGATTTCGGCCCCGCCATGGCGGCGCTTCAGGATGCCGAACTCGCTCAACTCATTGATGTCGCGCCGGATGGTCTGGGTGGTGACGTCGAAATGATCCGCCAGTTCCGTGACGGTCTGGAATCCGCGCTGACGCACCCGTTCGGCGATTTGCGCCTGCCGCTCCGTAATGGCGTCGAACATCCCCATCCCCGATCGCGTGAAACCCGATGGCGCCACCCTGCGGTTCGGCCAGTCGATGGGTCGGATGTACACGCGCCCGGTTTCATCCGCGCAACGATCCCGTGACGGTTTCGTTTCAAATGAACATTCGAATGAAAATTTCCCGGAGAGGCATGACGATACCTCGCAGCACGGTGATGCTGCTTCAGTGCAAACTCACAAGGGATTTCGGGGTCAGGCCAGAACAGCTTCGATCCGGCCGATGCCGTCGAATTCTCCGACGATCTGGGCGCCCAGGCGGCCTTCGAAGACCGTCGCCACGACGCCGGTGGAGACCCAGTCGCCGGCGCGCAGTCCCTTGCCGCGGCTGTTCAAGGCATTGGCCAGCCAGTGCAGGACGTTCAGCGGCCCGCCCAGGGCGGCGGCGCCGCTGCCGGTGCCCATTTCCTTACCGTCCATGGAAATACGGACCTGGGTCGCGGCGAGATCGAAATCCCGCCAATCGGCGCGGCCACGCCCGAAGGTGAAAGCATGGTTCGCGCCGCCATCGGCGATCAGCCAGTTGGCGTTGACGTCGAAGCCGCCGGTCATACGCCGGTCGACGATCTCGATTGCTGGAAACACGGCAGCAACGGCATCGGCGATTTCGGCCGCGTCATAGGCCTGACCGCGCGGCGGCAGATCGGCGGCCATGCGGAAGGCGAATTCGACCTCGACAATGTTCATCGACCCGTCCGGCGTCGGAATCCGGTTCGGCGCGGGATAGATCCAGCGATCGAACAGCGGGCCGTAGAAGGGCTCGTCGACCTTCAGCATCGCCTGAACTTCGCGGTTGGTTGCGCCGACCTTCCATCCGGCGACCGGTAGGCCCAAGGCCGCGATCATCTCGTCCTGCACCTGATAGGCCCGGTCCTGTGTGGAAGGCGCGGGACCGGCCTTGGCGGCCAGTTTCTTGCCGCTGCGGCGGGCTTCGGCCAGGGCGGCGCCGGTGGAGGCTGGATCGGTCGAAGGCGTCATGGCGCGCTAGTCCCGGTTCAAGGTTTGGGCGGCGATCAGGTCTTCGGCGACGGGTTCGCGCGTGCCGCGTTCCCAAATCCCGGTCGCACCGCGCAGCCATTGCGCCCGGTACCAGGATCCTGCTTCGTCCTTCTCCCACCAGAAGATCGGTGCGGTGAAATCGCCGACCCAGGCGAAATACAGCAGGACCGGCGCATCGCCCGTGGTCAGCGAATGGGCACGTTCGCGCGGCGTGATCGAATAACCCCCGGCTGTCAGTTCGAACGGGTCGCCATCGACGCCGTGGTGCAGGGTCAATGCGCCGGACAGGCAGAAATACAGCTCCGCCGCGACATGGGTGTGCAGCGGATAGTGGATGTTGGGCGCCAAGGTGAAGAACCCGCCGCGCAGGCGCTCGCAGCCCATGATGCCCAGCGCGCCATAGACATGGGCCGCGTACATGCCTTTCTGCAGGGCCGGGTCGACATCGGGATGTTCGCTGAGGACCGTCTTCCAACTGGTCAGGCGGGCCATATCGGGCAGGCATTCCGCCAGCGGCGCGGACACTGCGACCTGCGGCAGCGTCTCGGCAAAGGTCGGCGGCGGTGGGTTGGGGGCGTCGGCCGGGGTGTCGTCGAACCCGTCCCGCATGCCCTGAATCAGCGGGGCCAGGAACGGGAGGAGCGCAATGTCCTCCCGCGCCCGGCCGCGCAATTCCTCGACCAGCGCGGTGGTGAAGCGGATGCGCGGGTCGTCGAGGGGCATGGAATGCCTATCAGCTCAGATTGCCGCAGGCCGCCTGGATCCGCGTACAGGCTTCTTCCAGGGCTTCCGTCGACGTGGCGTAGGAGATCCGGAAATAGGGCGACAGGCCGAAGGCCGCGCCATGCACCGCCGCGACGCCCTTGTCTTCCAGCAGATAGGCGATGAAGTCCTCGTCCGTTTCCAGCACCTTGCCCGACGGCGTCTTGCGCCCGATCACGCCCGCGCAGGACGGATAGACATAGAACGCGCCTTCCGGCGTGGCGCAGGTGATGCCGTCGGCCTGATTCAGCATGCCGACAACCAGGTCGCGGCGCTCCTTGAACACGGCATTGTGCTTCTCGATGAAGGAATGATCCCCATCCAGCGCCGCGATCGCCGCCCATTGCACGAAGGTCGCGGGCGACGTCGTCGACTGCGAGTTCAGCATGTTGATCGCCTTGATCAGATCCTTGTTCCCGGCCGCATAGCCCAGACGCCAGCCCGTCATGCAATAGGCCTTGGACAGGCCGTTCAGGGTCAGCGTGCGGTCGTACAGTTTCGGTTCGACCTGCGCGATCGTGGCGAATTTGAAATCGTCATAGGTGATGAATTCGTACATGTCGTCGGTCATGACATGGACGTGGTCGCAGCCCGGCTCCAGCAGCACGGCGGCCAGCGCCTTCAGCTCGGCGGCGGTATAGGCGGCGCCGGTCGGGTTGGACGGGCTGTTCAGCATCAGCCATTTGGTCTTCGGCGTGATCGCTTTGCGCAGCATGTCCGGCGTCAGCTTGAAGCCGGTTTCCTCCGGGCAGTCGATCAGGATCGGATTGCCTTCCATCAGCGCGGCGATATCGGTGTAGCTGACCCAGAACGGCGCCGGGATCAGGACTTCGTCGCCCGGGTTCACGGTCGCCATCATGGCGTTGAAAATGGTCTGCTTGCCGCCGGCGCCGACGGTGATCTGGCTGATGTCATAGTCCAGACCGTTGTCGCGCTTCAGCTTGCGGGCGATGGCCTCGCGCAGCTGCGGAATGCCCGGGGGCGGGCCGTATTTGGTCTTGCCCGACGCGATCGCGTCATAGGCCGCCTTTTTGATATGTTCCGGCGTGTCGAAATCGGGTTCGCCCGCGCCCAGGCCGATGACGTCCCGGCCGGCCGCTTTCAACTCGTTCGCCTTCGCGGTGACGGCGACGGTGGGGGAGGGCTTGATCCGTTTCAGACGGTCCGCAAGAAAGGCCATTGTCTTCAAGGCTCCTGATTTCTAGGGATTTGGATGCGCGAACGGGGCAAACCTACGCCCGTCTTCGCCATGCTGCAACGCCATAGACGGCGAAAAATGGCGTGTTTTTTAGAATGGTCGCCAAACCGTCTTCGCCATAATCCCGCCGCAAAAGGACCGCGCCTGCGCCTTGGCCCGCCCCCGTCCGCGCCCCGATCCGGGCGCAGCCTGCACCATGACCTCAAGCTACGGAGGAACGGTCAGATGCAGGTTCAGACTTTCAGCTATCCGACACAGGCGTATCGCCTGGCGATGCGGGACCGGATCCTAGTCCGGGCGGTGTCGGTCTTGTGCTTCGCGGTCGTGCTGGCGGCCGTCTATCTGGCGCTGGCGGCGCCGGTTCGCGCCGACACGGCGATTCAGGACGACGGGTTGTTTCTGCGGCCGATGGCGGGACCGGCGGCCGGCAGCCCTGCGGCCGCGGATCCTGCCCTGGGCGAGGCGGCGCAGCGTCCCTATCGCGCCGCGCCGCGCCTGGCCCAGACCATCCGGTTGGACATTGCCGGGGTCGTGGCGCGCGGATCGGTGACGCAACTGTTCCGCAATGACAGTTCGAGCTGGGTCGAAGGCCGCTATAAATTCCCGCTGCCCAGCGACGCGGCGGTGGACCGGCTGCGCATTCGGGTGGACGATCGTGTCGTCGAAGGTGTCATCCAGGAACGCGAACAGGCGCAGCGAACCTATGACCAGGCGCGCGAGGCCGGACAGACGGCGGCGCTGCTGATGGAGGAACGGCCCAACCTGTTCACGATCTCGCTCGCCAATATCGGGCCGGGTGAGGTGATCGCGGTCGATCTGGAGTTTCAGGCCAAGGTGAATCGCGAGGGCGATGCGTTCGAGTTCCGCATGCCGCTGGTCTCCGCGCCGCGCTATCTGCCGGATATGGAGCTGTCTTCGATCGATCATCCCGCCCTGCGCGCGACCATTGCCAAGCAATTGGAAGATGCCGCGCGGCTGGGCTTCCCGATCGATCTGTCGCGGCAATCCAACCGGACGGCCCTGGAGGTCGCGTTGGACGCCGGCGCGGAGATAGCGTCCCTGGAAAGCCCGACCCATGATCTGGTCGTGTCGCGCGACGAGCAGAAGTACCGGATCGGCCTGCGTCTCGGTGAGGAACCGGCGGATCGCGACATCGTTCTGCGCTGGGCGACGGAGCGGGCGGAAATGCCCGGCGCGGCGCTGTTTCACGAAAACAGAGACGGGACGGACTATCTGCTCGCCATGATCAGCCCGCCCGATGCCCGGATTTCCGAGAAGCTGGACCGGCCGCGCGACATCACCTTCCTGATCGACACATCGGGATCGATGGATGGAGAATCGATGCGCGCGGCGAAGTCGGCGCTGGTCGAGGCGGTCCTGGGCCTGCGGCCGGACGACCGGTTCGACATCATCGAATTCGACAACGACTACAGCCGCCTGTTCGGCAGCACCCGCCCGGCGAACCTTACGGCCGTCGACGACGCGCTGCGCTTCGTGGCCGCGCTGGCCGCCGATGGCGGGACCGAGATGGCAGGCCCGCTGCGCGCCGCCATGAACGACCGGGCCGAACCGGGTTATCTGCGCCAGGTCGTCTTCCTTACCGATGGGCAAGTCGGGAATGAAGACGCCCTGTTCCGCATGATCGAGGCCAATCTGGGCAAGGCGCGCCTGTTCACCGTCGGTCTGGGCAGTGCGCCCAACGACTGGTTCATGCGCAAGGCGGCCGAACTGGGACGCGGACAGACGGTCTCCATCCCGAATGACGACGATGCGGCGGAACGGATGGCCGACTTCTATCGCGGCATCGAACAGCCGGTCGTGGTCGATCTGACCCTGGCGACGGGTGCGGGGACGGCGGAAGTCTATCCGACCCGGCTGCCCGACCTGTATGGCGCGAAATCCCTGATGATCCCGGTCGCGTTGACCGAATGGGACGGCACCTTGACCGTCGCGGGGGATACGTCGGACGGGCCGTGGCAGATCCAATTGGACCGATCCGACCTGCGTCCGGCCGCTGGGGTCGCCAAACTTTGGGCCGAAAGCAAGGTTGAGGCGATCCAGGACACGATGCGCGCCGGGGATCTGGACGCGGAGACGGGCCGTCTGGCGGTTCTGGACGTCGCGATCCCGCACCGGCTGGCCACTCGTTACACCAGTTTCGTTGCTGTCGACGCCACGCCGCGCCGGCCGGAGGGCGAGGCCCTGCGCGAAGGTGTGGTCCCCAACAATCTTCCTGACGGCATGGCGATGGGCAGCCTGGCCGGACCGGCCGGCGCGACCGGCTGGGAAGCGGATATCCGGATCGGCGTCGCCCTGATCGCCGGGTCCCTGTTCCTGTTGCTGCTGTCCCGCCGGCTGAGCGGCGGGCGAAACCGGAGGATGGTGTGATGATGCGGATACGATGCGCGATTTTCCTGGCGGGCGTTCTGGCGGCGATGGGGATGTGGCAGGTCGGTCAGTCCGCCGTCGTCCTTGCCAAGGCCTGGCTGGCCCCGGTTCTGATCGAACATTCCTGGGCCAAGGCGCAGGACGGGGCGCAGGGGGACGATCTCCACCCCTGGCCTTGGGCGGATATGGTGCCGGTGGCGAAGCTGCGCTTCCCCGCCACGGGGCAGGATCGGATTGCCCTTTCCGGCGGCAGCGGCAGCGCGATGGCCTTCGGCCCAACTCAAATCCCCCACGCGCCCCTGCCGGCCTTCTTCGGTCACCGCGACACGCATTTCACGCTGCTGCGGGATGTGGCGATCGGCGACGAGATCGAATGGCAGACCGCCGGTTCCGCCCCGCGCCGCTATCGCATTCAGGAAACCGCCGTGATGCATAAGGACCGCATCCAGGTGCCGCGTTCGGAAGACGGGCGCCTGATCGCACTGGTCACCTGCTGGCCCTTCGACGCCGTCAGCGCGGGCGGTCCCATGCGCTATGTTGTCCTTGCGGCGGCGGTCGAGGAGGAGACCGGGGACATCCTCGCCGACGCGTCACTAGGGGAACTATAGCGAAAACGGTATCGATATTAGGAAAGAATGTATTTCCGGTATGAGTTTCGGTTTCCTATCGTCGCGCCGAAAGGAGACCGGAATGACCTGCGAAGTGCAACCGGGACTGACCCATCGCCTGACCCTGACGGTGGAGGAGGCGCTGACGGTACCGGCGGTTTTCCCGGCCGCCGAGTCTTTTGCCGCCATGCCGCCGGTCTTTGCCACCGCCTTCCTGGTCGGCCTGATCGAGCGGGCCTGTATCGAGGCGCTGACGCCGCTGCTTTCGGACGGGGAGCGCACGGTCGGGACCCATGTCGATATCAGCCATTGCGCTGCGACGCCGGTCGGCATGGAGGTGACGGCGGAGGTGATTTTGGAGGCCGTATCCGGCCGCCATTTGGCCTTCCGCGTCACCGCCTGGGACGCCGCCGGCACGATCGGCGCAGGCCGCCACGAAAGACACCGCATCGACCTGCCGAGATTCCTGGAGTCCGTCGAGAGGAAACGCGCGGCGGTTTGAGGTTGGGCCGATTGGATCGGCAGATTAAGCGTCGGCTGGTTGCCCGCTACTTCTTTCGACCAACCGCCGTGAGAATTCGATTTTCCAATGTCGTCCGGGAGATCGGCTTCAGCATATAGCTGGTGACGCCGAGTTCCTTCGCCTGAAGGACACCGTCGCTGTCCGATCGACCGGTCAGGATGATGACGGGGGTATCGGCCGGGGCGCCGGCGGTGCCGGCATGAAGCATCTTTATGAAATCGAACCCGGTCTTCCCGGGCATCTCAAGATCGACGAACAGAACGTCCGGCGGGGATTGTTCGCCCTTCAGAAGGGCAATTGCCTCGTCGACCCCCTTTGCCTGCAGGATCGAGGTGATGCCGATGGTTCCCAGCGTCTGGGCGATCAGGCGGTTCATGAACGGTTCGTCATCCAGAACCAGGACCTTCAGATGCTTCAGGTCTTCCATCGAAAATCTCCTTTCGTCACGAAACCGGCCGGGCGAGCGGTTCAAGAATCACGGACCGGCAAGGCGCGCATGCCCTCTCGGCCCCTTTGAAGGCAGGCCTCCAGGCCGGTCGCCTGCGGCACGGACAGGGTTTCGATGCCGAATGCCGGCAGCGACTGCAACAAAGCCTTGTCCAGCGTCGTACGAGCCCAGGGCAGCGCCGCATGGGCCCTGACCGCTTCTGCGAATTCAACAAATGCCGATGGATCCAAGACTTCATTCCGAAGCAGATCGCTGTCAAACCCGATCCCGGCGAACAGGTTTCGCGGCAATTCCGTCAGGCGAACAGACGGCGAGTCAAACAGAAGCCAGGGCTTACTGGAACCGGATTTCAACATGCCCGCCAGATCGGCCAGCCGGCGGGCGGAGAAATCGCGCGGCAGAGAAACAATTGCCGCGATCAGCGAAACCCGGCCGGTCAGCCGTTCGCCGAGGGCCCGAAAACTTTGGACCACCGGGTCCCTGAAATGCGGAGCCGCGAGCACCCCATAATGGATCGGAACGAGAATCCGGCAGGCCTGTTCCGTCGGCAGAGCGTTAGCGGCGGCTTCGACTTCTGCCAACAGTTTCAGGTCCAGGTCGGCCAGGATTTCCGGCGGGATGCCGCGCCCGAACAAATCGAAACCCGATGAAGCCCTGCTTTCAGGCTCGCGCTTCATCGGAACGGCCAAAACACCGGACAGCGTCTTATGGGACAGATCCCAGATCCCGTCGAAGCCCGCTTCCACACGCTTGAGGTCGTGACGGATCGCCGTTTCCACCGCCGCCACCTTGTCGGCGGCAGTGACCGGGGGCGGTGATTTGGGCCGGGTCCGCGGGACGGTCGCAGGGGGCGCCTTCTCGACGGCCGGCGGTTGGGAGTCCGTCAGCGTCTGCCCGTCCTGCCATTCTCCGAACGCCGCGATTTCCCGCCAGGCAGCCGGCAAGGCCGTTTCGCCCTCGGTCCCCGCATCATCGTCCCGGTGTTTTGGTCCCCCGTCGGATGTCGCTCTGGCCAGGAGCGGGGCCAGAACCGAGCGCAACGCCTCCATATCCTGCAGCAGCACGAACCGGGCGGATTTGCCGCTGCCGGGCAAGGCCGCAGAGAGATGGAGGGACCAGTCCTCACATCCCAAAGAGTCCAGCGCGGCCCTCAGATCTTGCAAGGCCACTTCGCAGGTCAATCGGCCGTCTTGCGCGAACAGGGTTCCGAACCGCATGAAGAAGTCCGTCCAGCCGACCCGGCGGACGAATCCGGCGCTGCCGCATTGCCGGATCAGGATATCCTTGGCGGCCAGGGAAACCGCATCGATCCGTCCGGATTCCAGGCCCTCCTCCAAGGGCGGCACGATTTCGAACAGCACCACCCGACCAATGACGTCGAGCGGTTCCCGGTTCAGGATCAACGCAATCTTCGGCTTCAAATCTTCCAGCCGTTCCTGCTTCACCCGTTTCGAACGCGCAAAGGCCGCCATCGCGGGATCCGGCTTTACCGGTTCCGGCTTCTTGCGGCCCAGGAGTTTTCCGACAATGTCGAACACCGTCCCTTACTCTCCGGGCGGCAGGTCGCCCCGTGCGCGTGCCCAATCCAGCAATTCGTCGGCGGGCATGGGGCGGGCGATGAAATAACCCTGAACGACATCGACGCCGAGTTCCGCGACGATATCCCATTCGGCCTGGGTCTCGACCCCTTCCGCGACCGTGCTGAGCCCGAGTCGCCGTGCGAGATCGACACTGGATTCCAGCATCGCGCGGGCTTCTTCGTCATGGTTCGCCCCCGCGACGAAGGCGCGGTCGATCTTCAGTTCGGTGAAGGGCGCGCGCTTGAGCTGCTGCATGGAGGAGGCCCCTGTTCCGAAGTCGTCGATCGACAGGCCGATCCCTTTCATGCGCAACCGGGTCAGCACCTCCAAGGGCGCGGCGATGTCTTCCATGATGCGGGATTCCGTGACCTCGAACACAATGCGGCTCAGGTCGACTCCGGCGTCTTCCGACGCCTCGATCACGAATTGAACCAGGTCGAAGCGGGTCAGGGATTCGACCGAGAAATTCACCGCGACCTTGATATCCAACCCCTGCAGCATCCAGTCGCTGGCGCAGGACACGGCCTTCAGAAAGACCTTCTCGGTAAGGGCATCGATCAGGCCGTTATTCTCGGCGACGGAGATGAACGCCACCGGCGGGACCAGCTTTCCGTCCGCGCCGCGCCAGCGCACAAGGGTTTCAACCCCAACCAGCTTCTTGTCCGTGACGCTGACCTTGGGCTGAAAATGGGCCTCGACCGAGCCGGAATGAATTCCCGCTTCCAGTTCCTCGACCGGAACCAGGGGGATCGGGCCCCGCTTGCGGCGTTCCTGCTCCGCATTCACCTTTTCCAGCAGGGCCTGGAGTGGGTCCGGTTTGACCGGCTTCTGCAACGCCCCGAGGACCGTCAACTGATGCGCCTGCGCCAGCTGATAGGCGGTCTGCAGGACCCGCTTGTCTTCGCCGCTGACGAGAATGACCGATGCGGCAACCTCTCGCTCGGACAGGTGGCGCAGAAACTCCAACCCGTCCATGCCGGGCATGTTCAGATCCAGCAGAATGACGTTCGGCGCCGCATCCGCCAGCGCATCCAATCCAGACTGCCCACCCAGTGCCGATGAAACGGTCGTTATGCCGATCTTGTTCAGCATCCGCGTCGTCAGGTTGATCATGAATTTGTCGTCGTCGACGATCAGGGCTCTCAGCTGATCCATCTATCTCCACCCTCAGATTTCACCTAGACCGCGTCTATAAAGGACGCGACCGCCATCATCATCGGCCGAAGCTTCGGTGCCTCGGTTTCGATGGTTTCCATGTCACCACTCTTGCCCGCCTTCTCCAGCGCGAAGCACAAATCCGCCAAGTCGTTGGCCCCCACGGCCCGTGAGGAGGATTTAAGCTTGTGCCCGGCGGCACCGACACCCGCCGCGTCTCCCGCCTGGATTGCGGCCTCGATCTCCCCGACAATGTCCCATGCCGGTTCGACAAAGTCCTTAAGGATTTCCGTTATCGTTTCCATATCGTCGCCGAACATGTCCGCCAGCGCGGTCAGGTCGACCGGATCGCCGCCGCCATCCTCCTTGGATTCCGGCGGGGCCGGGGCCTCGTCCGATGGGGCCACCGCATCCGTTGGCGCCGTCACATGGGGCAGCCAGCGGCGCAGCATCTCCTGCAGCTTCTTCATTTCAAGCGGCTTCGACAGGTAATCGTCCATGCCGTTCGCCAGGCAGCGGTCCGCCTCGCCCTGCAATGCGTTCGCGGTGATCGCGACGATCGGCAGGCGTGTGCCGTCATCGGTCTCGGATTTGCGGACACGGGCTGTCATTTCAAACCCGTCCATATTCGGCATGTGCACATCCGAGAGCACGAGGGAGTAGCGTCCGGTCTCGATGGCGGCGAGGCCCAGTTTGCCGTCCTCCGCGATTTCGCATTGATACCCAAGGCGATGCAGCTGACGCCGGATGACGTCCTGATTGGTCTTGTTGTCCTCGACGACCAGAATGAGCTCCCGGTTCGCCTCGGCCGCTTCCACGGACGGAACATCACGCGAAGCCAGGATCGGCGCTTCGGACCCATAGCGGATGTTCGGGCTCGCGCGTCCGACCGCGACCGCAACCGCGTTCACCAGATTGCGCTGCGTCAGCGGGGTCGCCGGTACGATGGTCGTATCCGGCAGTTCGATGGACGCGCCGATGCCGTAGGTCGGGCGCCCGACAACGAACCGCATGGCCTTCAGTTCGTCGTCATCCCGGAATGTCTGACGAAGCTCAAACTTGCTGTCATCGGCGATATCGAAGCCGAGAGTCACGACGTCATAAGGCCGGCCGGCCTGGGCCGCCTTGCGGGCGGTATCGGCCAATACCTGCGGATCGAAAATCAGATCGACCTCGGCGCCATGGTTCTCCAGATAGTCCTTCACAATCAGCTGCTGGACTTCGTCTTGCCCGGTCAGACTCAACACGCGAATGCCGTCCAGGTCGCGAATGATTTCCTGGGCACCGTCCGCGACGATCTGGTGGGTCAGCGTGACATCGAAACGGCTGCCCGCACCGGGTCGGCTTTCGACGGTGACCTGGCCTTTCATCATGGTGACAAGGCGGTGGACGATGGACAGGCCAAGGCCCGTGCCGCCGAAACGGCGGGTCGTCGACGCCTCGGCCTGCTGGAACGGTTTGAACAGTTCCCGCACCTGGGCATCGGTCATGCCGATCCCCTGGTCCTGTACCGAATAGCGCACGGTGGCCCTGTCACCATCCCTGGATACCAGGTCGGCGCGCATGGTGACCGCCCCGTCCTCGGTGAATTTGATGGCGTTCCCCAGCAGATTGAACAGGATCTGCCGCAAGCGCACCTGATCGCCCAGAATCCGCGGCGGAATGGCCGGGTCGGTATAGGAATGGAAGCGAACGTTCTTCTTGCTGACATTCGGCCCCATGGTTTCCGCAACGCCGTCGACGATATTGCTGATCGAGACAGGGATATTCTCCATCTCCAGCTTGCCGGCTTCGATCTTCGAAAAGTCGAGAATGTCGTTGATAATGGTAAGAAGCGCGAAGGCGGAATCCCGGATGGTCGACGCCATTTGGCGCTGATCCCCGTCCAACTGCGTCTGGCTCAACAGATCCACCATGCCGACGACGCCGTTCATCGGCGTGCGAATCTCGTGGCTCATCGTGGCCAGGAAGGAATCCTTGGCTTTGGTGGCCGCCTCCGCCTGTTCCTTGGCGATCAGCAGATCGCCTTCCATCGCCTTGCGTTCGGTAATGTCATAGAGCCAAACGAGCGCCGATTTGCGGTCGTTGAAATGGATCGGGCTGACCGACGTCAGGGTCCAGACATCCCGGCCGTCGCTGCGCGTCCACAAGGTCTCGCGGTCGTAGACGGCCTCACCGGCTTCCAGCAGGCGCTCGTATTCCAACCGTTGTGCCTCATCCGAAAAGAAGTCGGCGGTTCTGGCGATCCCATGCTGCTCACCATCGAATGCCAACATGGATCGGAAGCGGGCGTTGGTGAACTCGATCAGGCCATTATCGTCGCTGTTATCGTCGGTCGAGACGGCGACCGCGATCGGGCTCGCTTCGAGGATGCGGTTCAGTTGCTGTTCGCTGTCCTGCAGGGCCTGCAGAATCTCCTTTCTTTTCGTGACGTCGGACGCAATCCAGACACCACCGCCGTCGGACATTGGGGAGAAGCGCATCTCCAATGTCGTTCCATTAGCGATATCGCGTTCGTACTCGAACACATCGCGCGACTCGAAGATCTCGCACATCTTCCCGATCTGCTTTTCGAGATCGACGTCGCCGTAGTCGCCGCGCTGATGCTGATATCGCCAGATACCGGTTACGGAACGACCCGCATCGACCAAATCCTTAGGAAGGTCCAGCAATTCGCCGAACAGATCATTGTAGAGGCGAATATTCATCTCGCCATCGCACATGATGATGCCGGCCGGGATGTTATCGATGGTGGTGCGAAGCTGTTCTTCGATCCGTTTGCGCTCGGTGATGTCGCTCTGCATCAGGATCAAACCGCCCTCGGTGGTCCGTCCGTAGCGGAAGAAGTAGGTACGGCCGTTGGCGTGTTGGGTCTCTCCGAAACCGCCTTCCTCGCGCCGGCGGTCTGCCAGAGTTTTGGCAATCCAGGCTTCCGGATCTGAGAGAGCGAGGGGGGCCTGAATTTGCCCCGCCTCCAACGAAACCCGCAGCAAGGATTCCATGGTGTGGTTCTTGATATCGTCCTTGGACGGGCTCAGCGGATAGATTTCGTGATAGCGATCGTTCGTGAAGATGACCCTCTCGTCACGATCGTAGAGAATGACCATGTCGGTGAAGGTATCCATCGCTTCCTTGAGAAGCTTTGAATCTCGCTGTGCTTCCAGAATGGGCGTGATGTCGGTGTATGTCGTGACAAATCCGCCTGCCGCAACCGGATTGCCCTTGATCTCCACCGTTCGGCCATCCGGCATCACACGCTGCGCGGCATGAGCCTCGAACTCCGCGGCCTGGGCGACTCGCTCCGCCACAGCACGCTCGATATCGACATCCCCGTAATCGCCCCGTTCCGCATTATGACGGTAGAATTCTGAGATATGGGTTCCGATTTTCCCTAACGCCCGCGGGACATCCATGACCTCGAACAGCCGTTCGTTGAACAGCGACAGGCGCAAGTCCGCATCGAACATGGTGATCGCCTGATCCATATTGGCGACCGCGCTGTCCAGAATGCTCTTCTGGATCGAGGCCTCCTCGCGCAATGCCTCGGCACGCTCCCGCGCCTCGGCCAGTTCCTTCATTTGAAGTTTAAGCCTGTTCTGCGCCTCGACACGATCCGTCACGTCGCGAATGGCGGCGACGATGACGGTGTCCTCACCCTCGACCGATACGGGGCTCAGTGCGACTTCTATCGGGAAGACGCTGCCATCCGCCCGAAGCCCGAACAGGTCGCGGTCGCCCCCCATCTGACGTACCGACGCCGATTGGACAAAGTGCTTTACGAATCCACGGTGACCGTCGCGGACCGATTCCGGCACGAGGATCTCGATTTCCTGACCGATCAAGTCCGCCGGGCTGTGGCCAAAGACGGTTTGGACTTGTCTGTTGGCCAGGACGATACGTCCCAGACGATCCACGGCCAGCATCGCGTCCGGGGCGGATTCCAATAGGGCTTGGGTGCGCTCCTGAACCAAGCGGCGCTCGGTGATGTCGATGAAAACGGACACCGTATAGCCGCCCGGCGCCGGCGTCCTTGTCACCTGCATGATGCGGCCGTCGACGGATCGGTTTTCGAATACCGACGTCTCCTGGGCCCGGTAGGATGCAAGTCGTTCCTGGATTTCTTCCTCTTGGTCCCGTCCGTCCTGTGGCGGGATCAGGCCGCGGGCGGATTCGTCCCGAAGCAAGGCTTCGATCGAGGCGCCAGGGGTAAGGTTGTCGCTGTCATGACCGTAGAACACCCCATATCGCGCATTCGCCAGCACGATCCGCAAATCCGAATCCGCCAGGAGGATGGCGCCCGGCATATTGTCCAAGGTCAGGCGCAATTGGGCCTCGGTTTCCGCCAGTTCCCGCGTGCGATGGGCGACCCGTTCCTCCAGTTCGTCGCGGGCGGCCGTCAGTTCGGCCTGCGTCTGCTTCAACGACGAGATGTCCTTGGCGGAACTGGCGATCGCCACCGGCCGGCCGGTCTCGTCGGTCAGTCGGAACATGGTCACCAGCACATCGACGGGCTGGCCTTCCTCATTGACGTGAAGGCCCTCCACATTGCGCACTTCTTCTCCGGACAGGCATCGTTGCCGTATGCGTTCGGCCTCCTCCCGCCATGCGTCGGGGACAATTGTCGTGAATGACCGGCCGAGCATGTCGGACCGGCTCAAACCATAGGCCTGTTCGGCCTCACGGTTGAAGTCGATGATCCGTCCGTACAGATCCTGAATGATGATCGGGTCTGTGGCCTCCATGAAGACCTTGGACATGCGACGGATTTTTGCATTCTGCCCGAGCAGGTAGGCGAGGAATATGCACACCGCCGCCGTAGCGACCACGCCGGCCATCACGATCCCATCCGCCAGATCCGATCCCGGCCCGGCCAGGTAACGCGTGGATGCCTTCCAATGAAACTCTAGGGACGCGCCGCCGAGCTCGGATCGAACCGTGTTCGTACGCAGGGTCGGTTTGTGCGGGTCGGTCGCCCCGTAAGAGATGCTTGCCGCGGGGGCGGAAGGGTCGGTTGCCGCCCCCCGAATGCGCAGGTCGAGTGCGATCCCTTCGGGCACCTGAACCGCGAACAGTCCGTCGATCATGCGATCGATGCTGATCATTCCCAGAATCACGACGAAACTGTCGCCACGCGCGGCGGCATGTGCGAACAGGCTGTAACCGGCCCCATCCTGTCCGGCCTGGAACGTGGCAATGACCGACCGCCCGGGGTCCGATAAGGCGGCCCTCAATACTGCGGCCTGGTCAACCTTATCACCGCCGGCGAAATTGGCGCCGGTCGCAAATGTCGCTTCATCCGTGGAGAATTGGATTGGCCATTGCGCGTTGCCGCGATCCAGGCTGGCGATAAGCGCTGCCCTGTCACCGTCAACAGACGGCATGGCCACCGCAATCGAATATGGCAGGAAGTCCTGCTGCATCTGTTCGAGGTCATCGACCGCCCGGAAGAATTCTTCCTTGCGCATCTCGACCGATCTGCCGGCGACCAGGCCCAATGCGTTTATCGGACCTTGCGACAGTTCCAGCCAATGCAGGAAAGTTGAGGTCAGGCGCCCGGCCTCTCGCGAGAAGCTGTCATCCCAACTCTGTTTCGTGTCATCCCGGATCTGTACCGCCGTTGCATAGGAACCACCGATGCCCAGCAGGATAACGGCCACAAGGCCAAATGCGGTCGTCCGGGCCTTCGATTGAATCGCAAAGACGAGCGGCGTAAAGACCGCGATCCCGAGAAGGTCGCCGAGCCACCAGACCTTCCAGGCGCTGGGCAATTCATCTGCGGATAAAAAGTCGGCGGCATATAGGGTCGCGTTGCCGAGCGTACTGCCGATGACACAGATGAACGGGGGTACGAGCAGCAGAGCCGCCACAACGTGCCGCCTGTTCAGTCCCGGATCCCGCTGCCCGAACCTTCGAACCAGATAGGCGCCTACCAGTGGCTGGATCGTGGCCCCGAGGATCAGCCCCCCAACCACCAGCGCCGTTTCGGCAAATCCCTGCAACTTGGGAGATAGCGCCGTTGTCGAGAGATAGAGAATTAGGGCGCCAAGGGTGATCCCCGGTATAGCCCGTATGCCAAACCAGCACGCCGTTCCAAAGGCGATTCCGGCCGGCGCCCAAAGGAAGGACGCGTTTTGCCCCGGTATGGTCAATCCTTGGCCGATATAACCCGTTCCGAAATACGCCAGGGCGATAATTAGGGTCCGTGCCCACGCATTTTCGTGCCATGGCGCACGGGCAATGGATGTCTTCGAGGCGGCTTTATCGGTCAGGCTTCCTGATTCCATAACCTAGCCCCTTCAGTTCACATCGAAAGTCGGCCTGAAGCCGATCGGAGCCATGGTGGAGGACAGGTCGAAATCCTGTAGCGAGTCCCGGTCGAGCATTCGGACTTTCGGGCCGACGAAACGCTGTAGCGGTGCGCCCTGCAACAGACGAACGGCCTGATCGACGGCGATACGCCCTTGTATTGCCTGTTGGTCGCTGGGAGCGGCCAGGATCGTGCCCCGCCGAATACCCCGGTACACGCCTGGGCCGAAATAGTAAGCGAGGATGTCGGTCACATCCGCGAGGTTCTTTTGTCGAAGAATACTGGCGGCCGCTTCCGCAGAGACCGTGGTGCCGACGATGTAATCGACACTGCCATAGCGGTCCAATACCTGTTCGATCAGGTCTCCCTGAACCTGTCTGCCGGTATCGCCATATTCCGTAGCGACGATCATCACATTCGAGCCTTCGATTCCCGCCGCAAAACCTTGGTTGCCCCGCTGTGCCCAGGCTGCAAGCTTGGGTCCGGGAAACCATGCCACCAGGATGTCGCGATCTTCACTGGCATGCCGTTCGACCAGATAGCGGGCCGCCAGGAAGGCACCGTCGTAGTAATCCCCGGCGGATCGTGCGGATAGGCCTTGGAACGTGACTCCATTGATCAGGTCGACGACGGGGATACCTTTGCGGGCGGCATTTTCCAGAACACCGTTCAGGCCGGATTCCTCGACGGCGCTGACGATCATCGCGTCCGGGTCGCGGGATACGCAATCCTGCGCCTGCGCGATCTGTCGATCCAGGTGGTCATACCCGCCGGCAGAGTGGATCGACAAAGACACACCTAGCCGCTCCGCCTCCTGCACCAGTCCGAAGTTCACGGCCAGCCAATAGGCATCCTTCAAATGGGGGATCAGTACGCATATCTCCCAAGTCTCTGATGCGCTATCGAGCGGCGTATAGGTGCTTTCCTTTCGCGGCCCGTCAAAGTCGGCTGTCTCCCATTCGTAGATCGGAAAGGGGCCCCACTTGGCGGATTCAGCGATGGCATGGCCGGGAAGCCAAACGAATGCAGACACGAAGGCAGCCAGCAACGACCTGCATGCAGAGGGCAGGCGGCAAGCCGTGCCTGTTTTCATCGTTTCGTCTCCCCCAAGCTTCGATCAAAGCTTCTGACGAATTGGAGCCCCTATGGTAGAGCGCATGGCACCCTGTTTGGAAGGTTTGAATCGGCAACCGAATGCACTTCGGGCGCGCAATTCGTAAACTGTCTGGTCCGGAGCCGCATTGAGTTCAAGGACAGGATCCGGCTGACAAGTCTAACTTGAGGTCCCCGCGACCTAGCCATGCCAAGGCATCTGTCACCGTGGAGAAAGTTTGGATCTGCGGCCGATGCAACTGATCGGCCTGCCAGGTAGCCGCATAAAGCCTAGCGATGATCTCCTGCATTTCGGCTGCCACGACATAGGCGGACCGGAATTTGAGGGCACGGTTGCCATCGGGTCTGCCGGACCCTTCCAGCCGAAGAATGGCCGACTTGATCGACGCAAGTGCTACCGGGCTCAAGTCCGACATGTCGGTGTGTTGATCGAAGACAAGCAGCCGATCCATCTCGGGGACAAATCGAGGATCCACTTTAAGAAGCCCCGTCAGCGCTTCGAGATCCCCAACCGCAATGGTTTCGGCGAAATGTGCGACAAGCAGCGAGTTCCCATCAACGAACTGATATCTGTACGGCATTCCGAACCTCGTTCACGACCCGCATCGAAACATTATCAACGAGGAACATCGCCATAAAGGCATTCATCTATTGCCTTTGGGGTAACGCTGCCGAGTGCGCGTCTAAGCTTGTCGTCTCAAATCACGTAGTAGGCCCCTGGAGCAGGGCGCGCGAGGTGGTTAAGGCTGTGGCGAGTGCCGGCCCGTCTCAACGGGTAGATGTGACAGGGCGGGTCTGTCACCGGTCAGCCGAATTGCTGAAACGATCGACACTAACCGCCGGTGAAGGCGGCCGTCAGATAATCGTGCAGCGCCGTTGCCGCATGGCTCAACGCGCCGCCGCTGCGGCGGCACAGGCCCAGCGGCACGGTCGCGTCGGCGGGTAGGGCGAGTGCGTGGACGCCGTCGAAGCTGTGTGCCGCATCGGCCAGCATGGTCGCGGCCCCATGCCCGTCGCGCACCAGTTTCGCGATCAGCGGCAGGGCCTCCGCCTCCGCCGCGACAGTGGGGATAACGCCCAACCGCCGCGCGGCCTCATCCACTTGGCTGCGTTGATAGAATCCGCGCGGGAACAGGATCAACGGCTGCTGCAGGAATTCCCGCCAGGTGATCGCGGATTTTCCCGCCAATGGGGAACCCTGCGCGACGCAGGCAACGACCGGATAGGTGCCCAGACGCGTCGTTGTCAGACCTTCGAAGGAGCGCCAATCGGCGACCAGCCCAAGCTCCAACCGGCCCTCCGTCACCGCGTCGCGGATCGCTTCCGACCCGTCCTGCGTCACCGTGAGCGACAGGCCAGGATGGGTGCGCAGGAACCCGCCGATCAGGTCGGGCAACAGATGCGCCGCGACCATGGGCGGGGCGCCCAGGGTGACATGGCCGCTGCGGATGTCCTTCAGCGCCGCGATCTCGTCCTGCGCCGCGCGGGTCTGCGCCAGGATTGCGCGGGCATGGCGCGCAAAGCGTTCGCCCTCGGCGGTCAGGCGCACATTCCCTTTCTGGCGGTCCAGAAGGGTGATGCCCAACTCTTCCTCCAGCAGGCGGATCGACCGGCTGATCGCGGGCTGCGCGACATGCAGCTTCTCTGCGGCCGCCGTGAAGCCCCGGCAATCGACAACGGCCAGGAACTGGGTTAGATAGCGGAAATTCATGAAATACCGTTTCGGTTATCGATTTCCTCGATTATCCCGTTTTGCTTATGGATCGGCAATTTCCGACTTTGCGAATCCGGGCTGAAGGACCTCTGAATTGGACGATTGGACCGGGCCCGGATCGCCGTAGCCATTTTGGTTCTCAGCATTAAATGCCGTAAAGTGGCTGGACTACGGCATTTAATGTCGAAACGGCGGGAAAATCGCATGGACGCTGCGGACGGTTCCTTGGAAGATTCCCTATGGAAACGGCGCGCCCTTTGCCGCCGTGGGACGTCCGGCAAGAGCCGGGTCCGCCAAGACAGGGAAATCGGCCATGCCGGCGCAAGCGCAGACGTTGAACGGGGATTTCGGTGCATTGATCGACGGGGTAAGCCCGGCCGATCTGAAGGATTCCCAGTTCCGGGACGAAGCCTACCGTCTGTGGGGTGCCCATGGCGGGCTGCTGGTCGTTCGCGGCGACGCTCTGGCGGATATCCAGCCCGACGCCTTGCTGGATTGGGCCGAGACCTTTGGCGCGGTCGAGCGCAAGACCTCCGTCGGGCGCGAGCGGATGATGGTCGAGGGCACGCCCATCCTCAGGATCGGCAATGCCCGCGACGCCCAGAACCGCGCGACCGCCCAGCAATCGGACGTGCCGCAACTGCGCAGCGACGCCGACATGCGCTACGACACCAAGACCCACCGGCCGGTCTGGCATACCGATTTCACCAGCGAGACCCCGTCCATCGGCTCGGTCATGCATTGCCGCCACGCCCCGCCCAGCGGGGGCGAGACCCTGTTTGCCGACACCCGCACGGCCTATGCGCGGATGGATGCCGAAACCCGCGAAAAGCTGGCGGGGCTGGAGGCGGTCTGCTCCCAGGCGCATCATGACAAGAAGATCAGCCTCTATACCCCCGGATACCCGGTGCTGACGCCGGAACAGCGCGCGGCCAACCCGACCTATCGTCTGCCCGTCGTGCTGACCCACCCGGAAACCGGCATTCCCGCGCTCTACGCCCTGAACAGTTCGACCAGCGCGCTGGTACCCAAGGGTGCGCCGATCACCCAGGAACAGATGGATCTGTGGGACCTGGAAGGGGTGGAGGATGCCAGTATGGCGCTCTATCGCAATCTGCTGCCCTTTGTCACTGGGCCGGAGTTCACCGTCAAATGGTCCTGGCGGCCGGGCGATATCGTCACCTGGGACAACCGTTGCACGATGCATGCTGCGACCGGCTTCGACGACCGCAAGCACTATCGCGAAATGTGGCGGATCAGCCTGCAGCAGCGCCAGGCGGCGGCTTCCGTCGCGGCCTAAGGTCTCGCGGGATCAGGGCTCAGGCCGGTTCACCAGATCGTGGAGCGGCACCGCGTTGCGGGTCATCACCGGCTTGATGACGACATAGCTGAAATATTTGTCGATCCCCAGATTCCGGTCCAGCAGATCCTCCATGATCTCCTGATACTGGGTCAGGTTGCGGGCGACGAATTTCAGAAGGTAATCGTATCCGCCGCTCAGCAGATGCGCCTCCATGACATTGTCGTGCTTGCGGATCGCCGCCTCGAATTTCTGGAAATCCTGGCTGCGGTGATCGGCCAGGGTGATCTCGGTGAAGATCACGACGTGATCGGCCAGCTTCTTCAGATTCAGGACCGCGTGATAGCGCTCGATATAACCCGCCTTCTCCAGCCGTTTGAGCCGCTGCAGGCAGGGGCTGGGCGACAGGCCAACCGCCTCCGCCAGCTTGATATTTGTGATGTTCCCCTGGGATTGCAGCGTGGCGAGAATGTTGATGTCGATCCGGTCCAGTTTCGGGACGCCGTTCATCCCCGCTCCTCCCTGACACGGCCGCCCGGCCGTTCCTGAAAGCGAAAGCCTAGGAACATTCGAACCTGCTTGGCAAGGCGCCCGCCGTCCTGGAACGGGGGGCCAATTCGAAGGGGCTTTACAAACACCATATTAAGGATATTTATTATCCTTATAGATACTGAATATCCGCAATAGAGGATGACGAACGTGACCGAGAGACTGAACTACATGGTCAATTCCCCTGAGATGTTTGAGCAGATGATGGAATTCAGCGACATGTCGCGGGCGACCGACCTGGACCCGAAGCTTCGGCATCTGGTCGACATCCGCGCGTCGCAGATCAACGGCTGCGCCTTCTGCGTCGACATGCATGTGAAGGAAGGCAAGATCGACGGCGAGCGGGAACTGCGCCTGCATCACGTCGCGATCTGGTGGGAATCGCCGCTGTTCAACGAGCGGGAACGCGCCGCCCTGGCCTGGACGGAGGTGGTGACCCGGCTGCCGCAGGGCGGCATTCCCGATGCGGCCTACGAGCGGGTGCGCGCGCATTTCTCCGAAAGGGAAGTGTCGGACCTGACCTTCGCGATCCTGACGATCAATTCCTGGAACCGCCTGTCGATCGCCTTCAAGCGGGTGCCGGGCAGCGCCGACAAATTCCTGGGCCTCGACAAGGCGGGCCTGAGCTGACCTCCGGTCCTGTGCGAAAGGAAGAGACGATGATCCGAATGGCTCTGGCCGGAATGCTGGCCCTGACCTTGCTGGTCGGGGTCCTGATGGCGGGACCGCTGGGGGCGGCATGGGCCGGGGATAAGCCGGCCAAGGTGACCCCGGTCTATGAACATGCCCTGCCCAATGTGCCGGGCAAGACGGTGCGCGGCGTGCTGGTCGAATACGAACCGGGCGGCAAGTCGGCCGGGCACACCCATGCCGCCTCCGCCTTCATCTATGTCACCGTGCTGGAAGGGGCGGTGCGCAGCGCGGTCAATGACGGCCCGGTCCGCACCTACCGGGCCGGGGAGAATTTCACCGAACTGCCCGGTGACATCCACCGTGTCAGCGAGAATGCCAGCGACACCGAACCGGCCAAATTGCTGGCGGTTTTCATCGTCGACACGGACGAGACCCGCCTGACCACCCCGTTGGGTCAGTAAGGGGTGGCCGCGCGGTCCGGTCCCGCCGCATAACCCGCCCTGTTCCAGGTACTTCTTCCTGGCAGGCCTCCGATGAGGGACGCATTTGGGGGATGCGTTGGGGGATACGGCCGGTGCGGCCCCGTCTTCAATCCCCGTCTTCAATCCCCGCCGCCCGTCCGCGCCATCAGCCATGCGGCCGTGGCCTTGAAGATTTCGGGGTCCAGCTCCCGCCCCAGCAGGTCGAACAGATCGGCAAGGCTGGTTTCGCGCAGGGATTGGCGCCAGGCCTGATCCGCCTGCCACATGATCCGCGCGATGGCGCATTTGTCCGGGCTGCAATAGCCCTTGGGCAGACAGGGATTGTTGCCCCGGATCTCCGAACAGCGGAAGGTCGGTTCCTTTCCCTCCACTGCCTCGACGATGTCCAGAAAGGTAATCTCCCCCGCCGGCCGTGCCAGCCGGTACCCGCCGCGCGGCCCCAGGGTCGTCTCTACCAGCCCTGCCTGGGACAGGCTCTGCAGAGCCTTGGACAAGTATTCCTTCGGCACCCCATGAAATTCTGCCAAAATTTTCGTAGAAATGAACCGCCCTTCCGGAAGTCCCGCAAGGATCGAGCAGCAATGAAGCGCCCATTCTACTTGGTTTCGTAAAATCATAGACTGACAGCGTCCCAAAGGAATTATTTGCTAAAGATAAAGGACGGGACGGGGACGGTCCATAGGGGAGTCGGGCGGATCACACTGTCGCCGGATCGATATAGTAGATGTCCAGCCCTTCCGAATGCCCAAGCTTTTCAAGGCTTTGCCAGGCGCAAACCGTAAGGCCCAAGAATCCGTCGACGCCCTTTCCGCCGGTGGACAGCGGCAAGACCAGACGTTCTCCGATCGCATAGCGGTCGAGCGTCAGATAGACTAGGCCGCGCATGTAGATGATTTGCCCGCTCTCCGCCAAGGGCCGCCAGCGGTTCCGGATCAGCGCGGCCTTCTCCGGGGGCAGGCTCTCGCCCAGTTTTACGCCCACGAATCCGTGGCGCCCGTTATAATTATTGAAAACGGTGACGATCTCTTCGCCCGCGAGCCGATAGACGAATTCGGGGCCATTCGGGTCGATGTCGCCCAGAAAGACGTTGGCCAGAGTAGGCGCGATCGCAACCGGGTCGATATCCAGGCGGGACGGAAACCCACTGCCGCTTCGAATATCCTTCCAGTAATCGAACAGGCGCGTGACCTTTTGGCCCCAAATCGGCCGCAAGTCTCGAATGTTCCCGACATGGAATCCGGCCGGGTCGTCCGTGCCGGATATCGTAAAGGGCGCCGCTGAATCTCGAGGCATTGAGAACAAGTTTCCCGCATGGTTGACACCGTCATTGTGCAGGGAAACCGTAAAGATATCGTTAGCTGTCAAAGTCCGCTGGTCGGTCTAAGCAGTTGATCCAGACTTGAGAACTTAAGCCACATCCTCCGCGTAAATTCGCGCAATCGCGGTCTGGACCTGGAGCCGGACCTCGTCGGCGGAGCGGTCGAGGTGTTTTTCCAGAAGGGCGCGGGCGGCCGCGGTGTCGCGGGTGGCGATGTGGTCCAGCAGGCGGGCGTGTTCGTCGAGCGTGCTGCCGCGCCGCTGATCGGTTTCCAGGTTGAGGCGGCGGACGAAGCGGATACGGGCGTTGATGTTGCGCAGGAAATCCAGTCGGGCCGGATTGCCGGCCAGAGCGGCCAGCGCGAGGTGGAAATCCTCGTCCTGGGTGACCAGAAGGTCGAGATCCGAGGGGCGCTCTGCGGCAAGCAGGGCGCGCCAGGCGGCGGCGAAATCGTTCAGCGCGTCCTGGGACGCCGTTTCCAGCGTCGCCGTCAGCGCGCCCAGTTCCAGGTCGCGGCGCACGGCATAGAGATCGATCATCTCGCTGATGCTCAGGCGGCGGCAGAAGAAGCCGCGCTTGGCCTCGAAATGGACCAACCCGTCGGCGATCAGGCGGTTCAGCGCCTCGCGGATCGGCGCGCGGCTCATTGCCAGGGCGGCGGCCAGTTCGCTTTCGTTCAGGCGCTCGCCCGGCTTCGTCCGGAAACTGATGACCCGGTCGCGGATCTGCTCATAGGCCAGTTCGACCGCATTCGCCTTCTCTCCCGCCATGGGTCTTGTCCTCGGAAACAGGTCGATTTCCCCACCATCCTTGACAGGCCTATGCCATGCCGTCAACGTTGCCGACAGAATTGTCGACAATTTAGGAGCCAGGCATGACCGCGCACCCCAAACCAGCCGCATCGCCCCATCTGTCGGAGGCGGAGCGGGCGCAGTACCGGGAAAAGGGCTGGATCGTCCCGCGCTGGGAATTGCCGGCGGATCTGATCGCGGAGATGCGCCGCGAATATGCCGACCTGCTGGCCCGGAACAGCCATGTCGAATCCGACATCATCCTGGCCCCGCATCAGACCAATGGCGGGTCAATGGGCATCAAGGGATCCGAAAAATGGTTGGAATTCGCGACCCATCCGAAGATCGTCGAGACGGCACAAGAACTGATCGGCGACGACATCATCCTGTGGGGGACGACCCTGTTCGGCAAACCGGCGCGCAAGGGCAAGGAGACGCCCTGGCACCAGGATGGGGAATATTACCCGATCCGCCCGCTGGAGACACTGACCGTCTGGATCCCGCTGGAGGATGTGACGCCGGAAAACGGGCCGATGCGCTTCATCCCCGGCTCCCACAAGAAGCATGAACTCTATAGCCATTCCTGGGTCGAGGGCGGCGACAAGACGATCAACCTCGTCTGCGATACCGAGCATTATGACGAGGCGACGGCGGAATCGCTGATCATCCGGGCGGGGCAGGTGTCCTTCCACGACGTCTACATGATCCACGGGTCGAAGCCGAACCGCACCGACCATCCGCGCCCAGCCTTCATCATCCGCCTGATGCCCGCGACCTGCTTCTACGACCACGCGCTGGGGGCGGAGACGGGCAAGAAACACCCGGCCCAAGGCTATGGCATCCGCCCGCTTTATCTGATCAGCGGCCAGGACCGAGCGAACAACAACTTTACCATTGGTCACTAAGCGCATGACGGATGCGCTGAGCCGCGCGGCGATCCTGCCGGAGGAGACCCTGCCGTCCGGGGCCGAGGTGCTGGCCGAGGGGCGGGCCCTGGCGCAAGAGGTGACGGTCGGCCCCTCCGCCTTCCTGACCGCGCAGGGTGTCGAGAGCGAAACCGCCTTCAAGCAGCGCGCGGCCGAGGCCGGGCGGATCATGCAGCATGCCCAGATCGGCTTCCGCAGCCTGGACCGCAGTATCGAGGCCGCTGCCGAAATCCATGCCCGCGTGGCCGAGGCCGGGTACCGCACCGACCGCTACGGCATCTGCCTGGACTGGTCCATGGGCTATCCAAGGGCGCAGCGCGACGGCCGGCCGAAGGGCACCGGGCTGATCCTTCAGGGGGAGGAGGATTTCGCGCGCCTCGCCAATGCCGCCCCGGTCGCCGCGCATTTCGGGGATTTCGTCATCGGCATGCCGGCCGCGCTGGAAAACACCGCCGCGGCCCTGCGCGCCGGATCGACGGCCATCGGCAATCTGGGCCAGTATTTCACCTTCGAATTGCCGGGCTGGCGCGACGATGTGGCGACCACCCGCGCAACCGTCGCCGCCATCGCCCTGGCCGCGGCACAGCCGGTCCCGGTCCTGATCCATTCCAATCTGGATGACGGTTTCGCGGCCCGTTTCACCGATCTCGCCTCGGCGCTAGGCGCTGTGCTGCTGGAGGCCTATATCGTCGACGAGCTGATCGGCGGGCGGGTCAGCCATTGCTATGGCCACACCTTCTCGCGCCCGCTTGGCCGTTTCGCCTTTCAGCGCGCGCTGGCCCGGGTCTCGAAATCGCCCGGCACCATGGTCTATGGCAACACGACCTCCTATGGCGAGAACGAGGCGGCGAGCTATGCCGCGCTCGGCGCCTATCTGGGTGTCGATATCCAGGCCCAGCGCCTGATGCCGTCGGGCCATGCCGTGAACCCGGTCCCGGTGACGGAGGCAATCCGCATCCCAGACATTGATGAAGTTGTCGCCGCCCAGATCTTCTGCGGCGAGAGCGTCCGCCGGACCGAGGGCGTGGAACAGTTCACCGGAACGGACGCGGTGGACGGGCTGGCCGACCGGCTGGTCGACGGGGCGCGGCGGTTCAAGGCCTCGGTCCTGGCCGGTCTGACGGAAGCCGGGATCGACATCGCCGACCCGTTCGAGATGTTCCTGTCCCTGCGCCGCATCGGCGCCAAGCGGCTGGAGGAACTCTACGGGCCGGGCCGGGAAGAGGCGGGCGCGCCGAACGGCCGCCGCCCGGTCGAGCCGTCCCCGGTCCTGGACGAGATATCGGAACGCGCGGCCCAGGCGCTGACCCGCCTGCCCGACGCCCAGCGCAGCGCCATCGCCGCGTCGGATCTGCGCATCGTCACCGCGACGACCGACGTGCATGAATACGGCAAGCGCCTGCTGGACGATATGCTGGCACAACTCGGCGTCACTGCCCTGGACGGGCAGGTCAGCACCGACCCCGACCGCCTGGCGGAGGTCGCGCGCGGGGCCGATGCGATCTTCCTCAGCACCTATAACGGTGTCGCGCTCAGCTTCCTGAAGGCGCTGAAAGCCGAACTGGCGGCACGCGGGCTGGACGTGCCGGTCTTCATCGGCGGCAAGCTGAACCAGGTGCCCGACACATCGAATACCAGCCTGCCCGTCGATGTCGGCGCGGAACTGGGGGCGGAGGGCGCGATCGTCTGCCGCTCGGTCGAGGATTTCTACGCGCCCCTGGCGGCGCTGATCGAGGCGAAGGAACTGAAGGAGAAGACGGCACCATGACGACAATCGGCATACTCGGCGTCGGCTATCTGGGCGAATGTCTGGCGGAGGGGCTGGCAGGGGCCATCGGGGAGGGATCCGACTTCACCGTTCTGCTGTCGCCGCGCAGCGCCGCCCGCGCCGCCCGTCTGGCGGAAAAGCACGGCTATGAGATCGCCCGGGACAACGCAGATCTGGTGACGCGGTCCGATTTCGTCTTCCTGGCGACCAAGCCCGAACAGATCGTCGACACCGCCACCGGCCTGCCCTGGCGCGCAGGTCAGCGGGCGGTCTCCATCGCGGCCGGGATCACGCTGCCGGCGATCCGCGCGGCGGTCGCGCCCGCCACGGCGCTCCGCTCCATGCCCATCGCCGCCAGCCGCATCCGCCAGAGCCCGACCGCCTATTGCCCGCCCGACGAAATGGCCGAGGCAGTCTTCGCCGCGCTCGGCTCCGCCCATGCCGTGGACGGCGACGAGCAGTTCGAAACGGCCAGCATCTTCGGCGCCTATTACGGCCATCTGCATGTGCTCTACGACACGGTCGCCGGCTGGGCACAGGACAACGGCCTGCCCGCCGAAACCGCCCGCGCGCTCACCGCCCGCATGGCCCAGGCCGCCGCCGCCTCCATCCTCACCCAGACCGACCGCCGCCCCCGCGCCCCGCTGGACGACCTGATGACCGAAGGCGGTATCACCAAGGCCGGCCTCAACATCCTCGACACCGCCGACGCCTTCACTCCCTGGTCCGACGCTCTATCCGAGAGCCGCAAGCGGTCGGGGGAGATTGCGGGGGAGGGGTAGGGGATAGCATTTGGGTACGCCCTAATTCAAAATTAAGAGATGGGAAACTTCGGTCACCTTAAGAACGGCGTTTCTTCTTCGCCGATACACCGGGAACTAGAAGTAGCCTTGGTCTTCTCGGTAACCTATGCATCTGTGGAAAGGAAATCGCTGCGTTTACGATTGAAACGTAGCCCGCCAATGCGATTAGATCACCGGAACACTGTTGGACCAGTTTGTCGATTTCCACGTTTTCCATCCTTTCGATACGCGCGGGCTTGTTACTTGAGTAGTCCAAAACAATTTCGGGTTTCTGAAATGGATTTCTAAAACCTGTCCCCATGTGCGTTAGATCGTTTCGATAATTGGATAATTTATCAGCGGCAGAAATGGACCACCTAATTGCCTTCAATTCATTTGTCTTACTGGAAAATCTCGCACCTGCGGCCGCAAGCAACATTTGCCTTTGCTGTTTGTCGCTTGGTGCTGTGTGCCAAACAGCGAGCCCAACCATAAGGTTCTCAGGAGTAGCGACAGCCGCAAACAGTCTGCAAAACGCGCCATGACAGTAATTCCACGCCCAAACGACTTGTCCAACGCCAGAAGAGTGCTTGTGAACGGCCTGCATGAGCTCTCGTGGCATGGTTCTCCTGATGTTGAGCGGCCCAATCAGGTTAAGGTTTTCACGTTTGAATGCCATATTCATGTGCCACAAAGTTATGGTATTCTAAATGCTATCCAAGATAGTATCTCGGCGATAAAGAATTTTGAATAATAGAATTTCATCACGGAAGAATTTTTTGGATTTTGTCGATTCTCGCAGTATTATATATAACGTTTGTGAGCTTATCTAGTGATTGTCCTGGATTGTCTGTTAATTATTTTGAATTAGTTTCTGTGTTATGTGTAAAAACACAGTATATTATTTTTATCCATTCTTGCCGCTATCCTTGTTTGATTAAGTACGTCAATTAGACTTCTGTAGAGTGCCTCACCAACCGTACAGGACCCCCCACCCATGACCCCCGATCAGGACGAATATCAGGATATCCGCGACGCCGTGCGCGCGTTGTGTGCCGAGTTTCCGGCGGAGTATCACCGCAAGATCGATGCGGAGCGGGGCTATCCGGAGGAATTCGTGCAGGCGCTGACCGAGGGCGGTTGGATGGCGGCGCTGATTCCGGAGGAGTATGGCGGGTCCGGGCTGGGGCTGACCGAGGCGTCGGTCATCATGGAGGAGATCAACCGCGCGGGCGGCAATTCCGGGGCTTGCCACGGCCAGATGTACAATATGAACACGCTGGTCCGGCACGGGTCGGAGGCGCAGCGCCAGGCCTTTCTGCCGAAGATTGCGGCGGGCGAATTGCGCCTGCAATCCATGGGCGTGACGGAGCCGACGACCGGCACGGACACGACCAAGATCAAGACCAATGCGGTGCGCAAGGGCGACCACTGGGTCATCAACGGCCAGAAGGTCTGGATCAGCCGGGTGCAGCATTCGGACCTGATGATCCTGTTGGCCCGCACGACGCCGCTGGCCGAGGTGAAGAAGAAATCCGAGGGCCTGTCGATCTTCCTGGTCGACATTGCCGAGGCGATGAAGGGCGGCATGGATGTGCGCCCGATCCCCAACATGGTGAACCACGAGACCAACGAGCTGTTCTTCGACAATCTGGAGCTGCCGGAGGACAGCCTGATCGGCGAGGAGGGGCAGGGGTTCAAATACATCCTGACCGGCCTGAATGCCGAACGCACCCTGATCGCCGCGGAATGCATTGGCGACGGCTACTGGTTCACCGACAAGGTCTGCGATTATGTCGGGGAACGTCAGGTCTTCGGCCGCCCGATCGGCCAGAACCAGGGCGTCCAGTTCCCCATCGCCGAGGCCTATATCGAGGTCCGCGCCGCCGATCTGATGCGCTTCCAGGCCTGTCGCCTCTACGATGCCGGACAGCCCTGCGGGGCGGAGGCGAACATGGCGAAATACCTGGCCGCCAAGGCATCCTGGGAGGCCGCCAATGCCTGCATCCAGTTCCACGGCGGCTTCGGCTTCGCCTGCGAATACGATGTCGAGCGCAAATTCCGCGAAACCCGCCTCTATCAGGTCGCCCCGATTTCGACCAATCTCATCCTCAGCTACATCGCCGAACACGTCCTGGGCCTGCCCCGGTCGTTCTGAGGGGGCTATCCTGAACGCGGAGGGCGCGGAGGTTTGCGCTTGCCCGGGACGCAGCATCGCTCCGTGTTCCTGCGAAAGCAGGAACCTTCCTGGAGCCGGCTCGACGCGCTGTCCGTGGAGGTTCCCACTGCCGCAGGCGACGGGAGGGGGCGCCCGCTGCGCCGGGTGGCAGGTCACTCCGGCGCGCGTCCACGACGACCTGCGATTGCCAGTGCGATGAGGGCGAATAGGGTGTAGGTCGCCGCCGCGGTGCCGAAGGCTCTGGCATAACCCGCGACGCTGTCGGCGGCAGTTGCCGCCACGGCCATCAGAAGCGAGAAGCCGACCGTCGGGCCCAGTTCCATCGCCGTATTCATGACGCCGCCTGCCAGACCCATCTGCCACGGCGGGACATGCGCCATGGACAGGACCGCCGCCCCGGCGAAGACCAGTGCGATGCCGACGGCGACCAGGATCTGCGCGGGCAGCAGGACGGTCGGGTAATCCGTCCCAGGCTCCAGGAAGGCCAGGGCTGCGAGGCCCAGCGCGGCGGTCAGGAACCCGGCCGCCATGGTTCTCTCGGCGCCGATCCGGCCGACGATGGCGGCGGCGATTGAATTGGTTCCGATCAACGCGACCGCGAAAGGCAGGAAGGACGCGGCGGTTTCGAACGGGGTCCAGCCGCGCGTCTGCTGCAGATAGACCAGGAGCGCGTATTCGATCAGTACCGAGATTGCGGCGGCGAGGAGAACCCCGCCTAGCCCGGCGAGGCGAAGGGGATTGCACAGGAAGTCCGGCGGCAGAAGCGGATCGCGCCGCCGCCGCTCCGCCAGCACGAAGGCGAGCAGCAGGACCGCCCCGGCGGCCAGCGGTCCGACGGTCAGGATCGAGCCCCAGCCCGCATCGTTGCTGGCGATCAGGCCGAAGCTCGCCAGCGCGATCCCGGATGTGGCCAGCAGCGCGCCTGGCAGGTCGAGGCCGGGCCGGGTCGCTTCCGGGCCGGCGACAGCTCTCCCGGTGGCCGGCAGCAATCCGGCGCAGCCCGCGAGGCCGAGCAGCGAGACGGCGATTGGCACGGCGAACATCCAGCGCCAGTTCACGAATTCCGCGACCATGCCGGACGTGATGAAGCCCAAAACGGCACCCAGCACGGACACGCCGCCCCAGACCGCCATGGCCCGCCCGAACCCCGCCGGATCGGGGTGCAGGCCGCGCACCAGACCCAGTGCGGCCGGTGCGACCATCGCCCCGCCAACCCCCTGCACGGCGCGCAGGATAGTCAGCGCGGCATAGCCCGGCGTCAGCGCCGCCCCGAGTGACGCCGCCCCGAACAGGACGAGGCCGAGGACGAACATGCGCCGCGTGCCGTACCGGTCGGTCAAGCGGCCGCCGAACAGCAGCAATCCGCTGAAGGGCAAGCCGTAGGAGACTTGCAACAGAAGGACCTCCGCCTCCGTCAACGCGAAGCCCTCCGCGATGATCGGCAGGGGGATCATGATCAAGGCGATGGTGAAGATCAGGGTCGATTGAACGATGGCGAGAAGGGCGAACGCGACGGCGCGGCGCCGTCCCATGCGAGTCTCCATGTCCGTAGAGATGTCCAGGCTGTCCATTATGGTCTCCGTGAAATGTTGGGTCCGGAACGCCACCGCCGGCCCTTCGACCGGCGCGATCGGCCCGCCGGAAACAGCGGTGACCCCGACCCTGCCAATTCAAGTTGACTTGAGGTCAAGCGGGAATATTCGGTTGCGATAGACCGTCGCCCAACGCAGGGCGCGTGCCTCCGAACGTCTCTAACGCAGGGGTCCAGCCTTGAGCGCTTTGACTGGTGCGTCGACTTGTCGGCATTCTGCATTGGGGTGTCGCAAGGGCGCGCATCAATCGGGGCGGGTGTTCAATGGCAAGGGGTTCGGATGTTTCCTAAAGCGAGCGCGGTGTGTGTTGTCTTGTGCTTGATGTCGGGTTTGGCCGTTCCGGCGAGCGCCGAAGTACGGGTCAGCATGGGGAGTAAAAGCCGGGAAGCGGTATACGCGGAGATCAGGGCCAAAGGGACGTCCGAGTTTGTCGATACCGAAGTAATCTTCCTGAACACCCGCAACAGGAAGCTATTGGCCGCGTTGGAAGATTACATCGTTGCGCGTCACAACGAATTGGCGAAGGAGGGCTTGTACAAACTGGATACGATGATTTTTCATTACGAGGATGGCGGAAACCCAAGTTTGGAAATCGTTCTGAACAGGCAGGATCGATTTATATTTTTGAATAGAGAGCAGAACAGCGGTGTGAACGGTTACGAACCGGCTATTTCCGCCTATGCCGCAGGGTTTCAGAATGTGCTGCTGGCCCAATGCAGGAGAGAAGTCGAGGCGCTTGCGGATGGATACCGGCGATATGAAGAGCGTCTGAATGAAATACTGCGCATAGGACCGGGCGTAATTGCGGAAACGCGGGATCAGATTGCAAGGGAGGGCGGCAATCCGAAACTTGAAGCGAAAGTGTTGGAAGCAGAGCAGCTTTTGGCGGAACACCGTACCAATCTGGAAGTGATCAGACGCAAGGAGCAAGCACTGCAACACATGGCGGGCCTGTTGTCGAAACAGACGCCCGACACGTTCTCCGAAGGCCCGGTTTTCCTGCATATCCTCAAGAAGTTTTGGGACACCCCCAATAGAGGTGACATGGAAATCTCACTGGAGCATCTCAAGCGGATCGATGCCGACCCCGCCGTCTTCTAATACTTGAAGGCTGCCGCCGATCGACACGCGGATGGCCGAGCGCGTTGACCGGCGCGGTGCGGCGAACGGCTGTGATTGCTGGCCGGATGAAGCGGAACAGGTCCAGTCGGCCGTGGCGCTCTGGGCCTTTGACAGGGCAGGGAACGGCATCGATAACTCTATCCTCGGAATGGGCGGTTGGGCGCGGGCGTTTTCGGGCATGGACGCGCCGGTCGCGCCGCTGCCTGCCCGGTGCGACAGTTGAATGGGATGATCGAGACGTCATGGCCAAATCGGACCCTTACATGTCCTGCCGCCTGTTGATCGTGGACGATAACCAGCCGACCCGGCTGCTGCTGCGCGAAATGTTGAAAAGCGAAGGGCTGACAGGCGTACGGGAGGCGTCCGGCGGGGCTGAGGCGCTGCGCCTGTTGGAGACATACCCTTTCGACGTGGTCCTGGCCGATATGGAAATGCCGGACATGAGCGGGCTCGACCTGCTGCGCAAAGTGCGGCGGGACGGCGTCGCCCTGAACCGCGCGATCCCCTTCGTCTTCGTCACCGCCCATGCCAATCCGGCCCTGGTCGGCAAAGCCCGCGAACTGGGCGTGACGGGCTATGTCCTGAAGCCGATCACGATCGGCCAGGTCCGCGCCAAGCTGGACCTCGCCCTGCGCCAGGGCCGCGCCCTGCATGACAGCCAGGCGAAACCGAAACCCGAACCGGAGGACGATGCCTGGGAATTGTGAGCCGGGAATGGCGAGCTTTTGAGCACGTGGGCATGCGGCATTTGTGAGCGTTGCCGCACCCCGCATTTTCCCTCTCCTCAAACCGCCGAATTCAGCCTATAGAGCCGCCGCTCCTTCCTGTCGCGCAAAGGCTGCGTTCCGAATGTCCCAGATATCGACGGTTTCTCCGCTTCCGCCCGGGCCGGGGCGCGGTAAGCCGCCTCGTCATTGGGTCATTGTCCGGGACGCGTTCTCGCCGGAAGAATGCGCCGCGCTGCGGTCGGCCTATGCCGCCCTGAACGCCCGGAAAGGCGGACTGGTCGCCGGGCGCTTCGACACGCAAGTGCGCCAGTCCGGACTGGTCTGGCTGCCGGACGGAGAGACGGAGGAAGGCAGGGCCTTCGGCTGGGTATCCCAACGTCTGGCCCGCCTGGTGGGTGACGCCAACCGCGACACCTTCCGCTACGTGCTGGACGGGTTCGAGGAGCGGCTGCAACTCGCCGGCTATGGGCCGGGCCATTACTATGACTGGCATATCGACCGCGGCCGGGGCGCCGTTGCCGGCCGGCGCAAGCTGACCCTGTCGGTGCAATTGTCCGAGCCGGCCGACTATCTGGGCGGAGAGCTGGAATTGAACGCCGACGGCCACCCGTTCCAGGCGCCCCGCGATCAGGGCACCCTGATCGCCTTCGCCGCCCATACCATCCACCGCGTCGCCCCGGTCGTCACCGGCACCCGCCTGTCCCTCGTCGCCTGGATCCACGGCCCCGATTTCGTGTGAAGAGGGGGCGGCGGGTACGCCCTCAGTCTATGATGTGATCCCGGCCTTCCGCGGCAAGCCGGGCCAAACCATCCTTCATTTGCTGGACTTGTTCGTCGGTATGTCCATGCCAGCCCACGACTTCCGCGACGACCCGCAGGGGCTCGCGCGAGCGATAGGATCGTGTCGGATTTCCGGAAAACTTCTTATCCGTCACATTGGGGTCGTCCTCGACCTCACCCAATGCTTCGACCACATAGATGCGTCCGGGGCTGTCGCCGCGTGCCAGTTCGGCCCCCCAGATCGCCGTATCCATTGTCGACGTGAAATACACCCATGACAGCGCGGCTTCCCTGAAATTCGACCGGTGCCCGACCGCGATCAGATCGCCCGGCCGCAGATCGGCCTTTGTTCCGTGAAGGTATGACTGGGTGAAAACTTTTGGAGGATGCAGCATGCATGGTTCCTTAGATCGCCCCATCAGCCCCTTCAATATCCGCTTGTAGGAGAGTCTTCGAACTTTTGGTAGCCATGAGGCCATTGCAGGGGCAAGCCTACTAGACATTGGGATTTCCCTTGGGCGTAAGTCGCTGCAATCGACTTAGGTCTACGATAGTCTTCACAATGATCCACTAAGGGCGTCGGTTTGTTCAGCGACCGTCGCGATGATGAATCTCCGAATCCTGCCGCACAACCTTGGGGAAGCACCCTAAATGCAGGCTCCATTTTTCTATCTTAGGGAGAGAAAATAAGCTTGATGTATTGTATGAATTGAGTGTCAGATGATTTCACGGCCATCTATCAGTGGAAATAAAAATATGCGATCCCAGAAAAACCGCAGCTTTTTTAGTACCATCCCAGCTTTGATCATTTTTTTGTCATTGGTTCTAGCGTCATGTGGCGGCCCGAGAGTTGAGAATATTGACAGTAAGGTTCTCACCGAAATATCGAATTTCAAATACAAGGTGGCTTATTTAAGTGAAATTCAACCAGAACCAGGAGGAATATTTTTTTCTAGGAATTTCCGGACGAAAATGATGATGGAGGCTCTTGTGAGCAGAGGGTATGTTGTGTCTCCATTGTTCGCATCAATCGGTAAAAAGAAATCTAAAACTAAATACTCAGATATTCTTATCGAGTGTTATTATACTGCGCCAAAGCAATACATGACAAATAAAGGAGGTTTTGGTGTGAGCGTTTCATGCGATGCATTTGATTTGTTTGATGGTGAGAAGGTTTTCGAAGCACATGCAGACGTACTATATGGCGGATTCAATTCTCACGATGTTCCAACGTTTGAAGCCATCAGGATGGCTCTAGTACAACTCCCTAAGGCCACTGAGAACGTTGGAAAGGTAATGAGTGAAACCGAGGCATCCTCTCGTTTAGACAACCGATAAGGATTGCCTGCCCCGCATTAGTGCTCCAACCCGTCTCATAGAGTCGGACGTATTTTGGTGCGGGGACTCGGTCCACATAGGGGCAGGATCGGGCCGTTTGTAGGACCTGGCGTTGACGCTGGTCGTCAACACGAAAGACGGCCGTGTCGTTAGACGCACGGATGCCTTGGTTGAGATCCTTATCGTCCGTCGCGTATGGAAATTTGGCCGACGTCGAAATGTTCGGTCGGTAACCCACGGGACGAAACTAGAAATCGATCCGAACCGATTGGCCAATCCTGAGTGGCCTTGTGCCACTAGATGGCGAAGTCTTCCTGGCCGTAGCCTTGATAGAAGGCGAGGGCGGTCATGTCGGTGTGTTCGATCCGGAAGCGGGCCTGTGATCGGACGATGGGTTTCGGGTGAAATCCGATCCCCAGACCGGCGGCCATCAGCATGTCGAGATCGTTGGCACCGTCGCCGATGGCCGCACCGCCATCCAGCCCGACCCCTTGCTTGCCGCAGAGTTCGGTCAGGATTTCCAGCTTGGTCGGGCGGCCGACAATACGGCCGGTCAGCAATCCGGTGAAGCTGCCGTCCGGTGCGATGTCCAGCGTGTTGGCGGCGTGGTCCTGGAAGCCCAGTTCCGCATGAACGACGGAGGTGGTGAAGGTGAACCCGCCGGACACCAGGGCGCAATGCGCGCCATGGGCGGCCATGGTTTTGACGGCCCGTTCGGCGCCCGGCGTGTGAACGACCTTGTCCATCACGATCGCCATCGCTTCTCGCGCGGGATAGCCCTTCAGCAGCGCGACGCGGGCGCGCAGGCTTTCGACGAAATCCAACTCCCCGGCCATGGAGCGGGCGGTGATCTCCGCGACCCTGTCGCCGATGCCGAGTTCCGCGGCCAGCGTATCAAGCGTTTCGATCTGGATCATGGTGGAATCCATATCGGCCACCAGAACCTTCTTGCGCCGACCCGCGGAAGGCTGCGCCGCGCGGTCGATGCCGTTCAGCGCCGCGGTGTCGTCCAGCGCCTGTGCGATCGCCGCTGCGTCGGTCCCGTCGACGGGGAACTCGGCAGCCCAGCCGGGTGCCAATGTCCGGATTTCCCTGGACGGAACGCCGCCGGCCCGTGCCGCCGCGTCGCGCGCGGCGTCGATATGGTCCGATGACAGCGAATTTGTGTCGCGATCCGCGACGAGGGTGACGGTGACTTGCATGATGCGTTGCGGTTACCGGACGCCGTGGGTCGCGGCAAGCGACAATTATGAGACTCGCTGCCTCGAAACGATCCCGCCCGCCCTAATAGACGCCGTTTCCGTCATCCGGCGGGTCGTCATTGCCGCCGAAAATCCCGTTGAAAACACCGCCGAGCAGGGCGGCATTGTCATCGGCCGACGCATCATCGTCGTTGTCCCCATCCTCGGTCTCATCGTCGTCGTTGTCCGACGCGTCGTCGTCGTCGGACTCTTCCGGATGCAGGAAGTTGTCGAGCAGATTCTGGGTGTCGTCCACCGTTTGGCCCAGATTCAACTGCTCCATGATCGATGGCTCGTCACCGTCCTCATCGTCATCGTCATCATCATTATCGTCGCCGAGCCCGACGTCATCGTCGTCAAACCCATCGTCATCCTCA
Source organism: Pacificispira sp. (assembly GCF_965228185.1). NCBI lineage: Bacteria > Pseudomonadati > Pseudomonadota > Alphaproteobacteria > Rhodospirillales > Aestuariispiraceae > Pacificispira > Pacificispira sp. The sequence goes on from NZ_CBDDHE010000003.1 coordinate 228,833, forward strand.
TCACCGATCGGATCGTCATCGTCATCTGTGTCGGCCGTGTCGTCCCCAAAGTTCAGACCGTTTTCGACGGTCAGCGGGCTGTTGGCCGCACTGTCCTGCGGCAGATCGTCGTCGCCGAACAGGGGCCCGTCGTCATTACCGTCCAGCGGGTCTTCGTCGCCCGGGCCGTCAAGCACCTGCTGTGGTGCGGCGAGATTGAAGATTTCCTGATCGTCCGCGGTTTCGTTCTCGGTTTCGTCCTCGTCCTCGTCCTCGTCCTCGTCGTCATCGTTTTCAGACGTATCGCCGGCGACAAGTTGCCCGGTTCCGTCGATCACGTTGTCGAGGTCATCGTTCAGGTCGTCGAGCGTCTGAACCGGTAGGCCGTCGCCGCCGCCATCGTCGTCTTCATCATCGTCGTCTTCATCATCGTCGTCTTCATCATCGTCGTCGGACGGTGCCGCGCTGATACCGTCATCGTCCGCCTCGTCGTCGTCCTCGTCGTCATCGGACGTATCGCCGGCGACAAGTTGACCGGTTCCGTCGATCACGTTGTCGATGTCATCGTTCAGGTCGTCGAGTGTCTGAACCGGTAGGCCGTCGCCGCCGCCATCCTCGTCTTCGTCGTCTTCATCATCGTCGTCGGACGGTGCCGCGCTGATGCTGTCATCGTCCGACTCGTCGTCGTCCTCATCTTCCTCGGACGTATCGCCGGCGACGAGTTGCCCGGCCCCGCCGACCACATTGTCGAGGGTATCGTTCAGATCGTCGAGGGGCTGGACCGGCAGGCCGTGGCCGCCGCCATCCTCGTCGTCATCCTCCTCGTCTTCGTCGTCTTCATCATCGTCGTCGGACGGTGCCGCGCTGATGCTGTCATCGTCCGACTCGTCGTCGTCCTCGTCGTCATCGGACGTATCGCCGGCGACAAGTTGCCCGGTTCCGTCGATCACGTTGTCGAGGGTATCGTTCAGATCGTCGAGGGGCTGGACCGGCAGGCCGTCGCCGCCGCCATCCTCGTCGTCGTCCTCCTCGTCCTCGTCATCTTCGTCTTCGTCGTCTTCATCATCGTCGCCGGACGGTGCCGCGCTGATACCGTCATCGTCCGACTCGTCGTCCTCGTCGTCATCGGACGTATCGCCGGCGACGAGTTGCCCGGCCCCGCCGACCACATTGTCGAGGGTATCGTTCAGGTCGTCGAGGATCTGGACCGGCAGGCCGTCGCCGCCGCCATCCTCGTCGTCATCCTCCTCGTCTTCGTCGTCTTCATCATCGTCGCCGGACGGTGCCGCGCTGATACCGTCATCGTCATCGTCCGACTCGTCGTCGTCCTCGTCGTCATAGGACGTATCGCCGGCGACAAGTTGCCCGGCCCCGCCGACCACATTGTCGAGGGTATCGTTCAGGTCGTCGAGGGGCTGGACCGGCAGACCGTCACCGCTGCCATCCTCGTCGTCGTCCTCCTCGTCGTCGTCCTCCTCGTCGTCGTCCTCCTCGTCTTCGTCGTCTTCATCATCCTCGTCGGCCGATGGTGCCACGGCGAGGCTATCCTCCTCCTCGTCCGAATCTTCGTCGTCATCATCGTCCGATGCATCGGAACCGGTTTCGTCCTCTGAGGGGGGCGGGTCGAGAACAGGCGGTGGCGGAGGGGTGCCAACGTCGGTGTCGAATCCCGAATCCGGCACGTCTTCGGGCATGCCGGTCGCCTGTTCGGCAGGCTCTGGCGGCAGTTCGGCAAGGGGTGGGGCCGGCGGTACCGCAAGGACCGGGTCCGGTGCCGGATCGGGGATGGGGTCTATGCCGAGGGTGATGTCCTCGTTCGGGTTGGTCAGTTCCGGCGGCAGATCGGGCGGCAAAACGCCGAGGCCGATGTCAGGATTGTCGAGAGGATCCGTCAGATCGCCTTCCGCCGCGTTCTGAGGCGGAGGCGGCAGATTCGGGCTAGGGATCGGGGCGGGCTGCTCGGTACTGCCCAGTGCATTGACGGCGCCCGGGTCCAGATCCGAGGCAATGATCTCGTTCTGGAAGGTGTTGGGGGCATCGCGGACTCCGTCCTCTTCCTCCTCGCTCTCCTCCTGCCGGTTCCGAGATTGTTCGTGAATCCGGGTGGCATCGGCCAAGGAAATGTCCAGGTCGATCACAGTGCCGCTGGGTCCGACGAACTTGCCGGCCGCCAGGTCGGACGCGTTGATTTCCGTTTCGGTGCCGTCCGCCATGCGTACGACCGCCCGGTCGCCGCCGGCGGATACATCGATCTCGGCGACCTCTTCGGCGGCGCGCTCCATTTCAGCTTCGTCGATCGCGGCGAGGTCTTCTTCGGAGAACTCCTGCTCCAATTCGGCCATGTCGACTTCCTCAAGGATGTCGACACCTCCGAGCGTTTCCGACTCGGCAACATCGATTTCTTCGGCAATATCGATGTCGTCGACCGGGCCGTCCTGATGAACGGCGGCTTCGTCGACTGTGTCCGATCCGCCGCCATCGTCATCCTCGCCGGGACGGGACCGCCCGCCGGAAGGATCTGCGCCAATAGCACGAACCGTATCGGCGATATCGCCGCGCAGTTCCGTCGGTTCGATCGTGCGTGGGGCGGTCGGCGCGATGTCGCTGCCGCCGATATCGACACGCTGGAATGCGTCGAACATGATCTGCAGGCCGGACTGGTTGAAAACGGCGATCTCGCCCAGCGTGCCGTCGGTATCGGGCAACAGGGTGACCTCCGTCTGGCCGTCGGGGCCGACATCGCCCGCCACCGTGGTGCCGCGCACGCCGATCGTGGCGACCGGCGTCTGGACCGACATCGCGTCATCGCCTGTCTTCGCGATCATGCCGCTGACAAAGGCGAAACTTCCTTCGGCGACGTCAATCAGCGACGTTCCGGTCCCGGCAACGGCATCGTACACGAAGGTGTCCAGCTCCATCCGCCCTTCCTCGCCCAGCGAGAAACGGCTTTCGTCCTGGAATCGGATGCCGACGGTGGAACCCTCGCCGGTCGTCAGGATATCGTCTTCGAAGACGGGATCGCCGGCACTGAGTTGCTCGACCGACCCGTCCGCCCGTTCGACCGTCACCGTGCCGGTGGAGGTCATTACGAAGCCGATGGGATCGCCGCCTGACTCACCGCTGGTCTGGGCAATTTGATTGCCGGAACCATCGTATAGGACGTCGTCGCTCATCGGTCTTATCCCAACTTGTTCTGATCTGCCTCCGTCTTTCCGGTCGATCCCCGGACTTCATGGCAGTACACTTACATATAAAATTCCAAACCTCGGTGATGCCTGTCACATCTGGATCAGTAATATGCAGCGCTCCGTAAACGTATCGTTAATTTTTGCCGGAATCCTGGGCATTTCCTTGTTTCTCGGCCCGAATACTACTGATGCGGAGATGCTTGAATCTTTTCACGACTGTGACGGTTGTCCGGAGATGGTCGAACTGCCGGTCGGGCATTTCATCATGGGCCGCGACGTTCAGGATCGCGAGGAAGAAGGTCCGCCGGTTCAGGCCGCGATCGAGGAGCCGATTGCCATTGGAAGGACCGAGGTGACCTTTGACGAATATGCCCTTTGCGTCGAGGAGGGCGGTTGCGCGGAAATGCCGTTTGATCGACGTTGGGGCATGGGCAGCCGGCCGGTCATCTACGTCACCTGGCAGGACGCGATGGATTATGCCGCCTGGTTGGCGGAGAAGACCGGTAAGCCTTATCGCCTGCCGACCGAGGCGGAATGGGAGTTCGCCGCCCGGGGCGGCCGCCCCGCCTTGCGCAATGTCGAGGGGCGGGTGAACTGCTATAAATGCTGGGAAGGCTGGTCCCATAAATCCGAACCCGTCGCCCAGTTCCCGCCAAACGGCTTCGGGCTCTATGACATGCTGGGAAATGTCATGGAATGGACCATGGATTGCTGGCGCCCCCGGCATGACGCGCCGTTCATCCCGCCGTCCGCCGAGTGCGCCGAACGGACCCGAAAGGGCGGATCCTGGTATTTCAAACCCTCCGTCGCCACACCCACCTATCGCTATGGCGCCAAGGTTCAGCATAAGGGTTATGACATCGGCTTCCGCGTCGTCGTGGGTTTGGAATGATCCGCTGTCCCGTCATTTTCGGGCCGACCGCCTCCGGCAAGTCGGCGGCGGCGGCAGCCTTGGCGCAGGCGCTGGACGGGATCGTCGTGAATGCGGATTCGATGCAGGTCTATCGGGATCTGCGTCTGCTGACCGCACGCCCATCCGAAGTGGAAGAGGCGGCTGTCCCGCACCGGCTCTATGGCGTCCTGGATGGCGATGAAACCTGTTCGGCCGCAGACTGGCGGCGCCTGGCGCTGGCGGAGATTGATGCGGCTGTCGCGGCCGGCAAGGTACCGATCCTGTGCGGTGGCACGGGCTTCTATATCAAGGCGCTGACCGATGGCCTGTCGCCGATGCCGGCGGTTCCGGATGCTGTGCGCGACCGGGTCCGGCGTGAGGTTGCGGAGGCGCCGGGCGTCAGCGCCTGGGACCGGCTGGAAGCTTTGGACCCGGCCGCTGCGGCGCGGATCGAGCCGATGGACCGCCAAAGGATCTCCCGCGCCCTTGAGATTTTCGAAGCTACGGGCCGTCCGTTGAGCGAATGGCAGGCGCTGCCCGCCGAGGGGCCGCCGCCGGATCTGCATTTTCTGAAAATCGCGCTTCGGCCCCCGCGTTCCGATCTTGTGGCGCGGTGCGACGCCCGGTTCGACCGGATGATGGAAGAGGGGGCGCTGGACGAAGTCGCGGCCCTGAAGGCGCGCGGCCTGTCACCGGAACGCCCGATCATGCGCGCGGTCGGCGTCCCTGAATTGATCGCCTATCTGGAGGGCGAGGTTCCGCTCGACGCCGCCGTGGCCGATGCGAAGACAGCGACCCGGCGCTATGCCAAGCGGCAGATGACATGGATGAAGGGACAATATGTTGCTGATTTTGAGGTGAACGAGCAATTTTCAGAAAGTTTGATGGGAAAAATTTTTTCATTTATTGAAGAAAACGGGTTGATTAGCCTCTGACCTCTGCCTATTGTGCGCCGCACGCGGACGGGCCCAGCCGTAGAACGACCGGGCCCGTTGGCGTCTGAAAATCCTGGCGTTGTCTGGTTGGACTCCCTGAAACAGGGGCTTACTCAACAGGGCACATTGGGTAGCATGCTACCGACGCCCGCCGATATGGCGGACGGCGGAAAACTGTCGGCCGGTTCTGCCGGGCGGCGATCGAAACGAAGCGAGCGAATGAAGGACGCGTGAGACGATGTCGACGAAGCAAATGACCGGCGCAGAGATGGTGATCAAATCTTTGGCGGATCAGGGCGTCGATGTCGTATTCGGCTATCCGGGCGGCGCGGTACTACCGATTTACGACGCGCTGTTCAAACAGAACCACATTCGCCACATCCTGGTCCGGCATGAGCAGGGCGCGGTTCACGCCGCCGAGGGCTATGCCCGTTCGACCGGCAAGCCGGGCGTTGTTCTGGTGACGTCGGGTCCCGGGGCGACCAATGCGGTGACCGGCCTGACCGACGCGCTGATGGATTCCATTCCGATCGTCTGTCTGACCGGCCAGGTGCCGACGCATCTGATCGGCAACGACGCCTTTCAGGAATGCGATACGACCGGCATCACCCGGCCCTGCACCAAACACAATTACTTGGTGAAGGACGTGAACAAGCTGTCGCGGACGGTCCACGAGGCCTTCTATGTCGCGACCAGCGGCCGTCCCGGTCCGGTCGTCATCGACCTGCCGAAGGATGTGCAATTCGCGACCGGCACCTATGAGATGCCGAAATCCGCGGCGCACAAGACCTACAAGCCGACGGTGAAACCCGCCCGCGACCGGATCGAGGCGGCGGTGGATCTGCTGCTGAATGCCAAACGGCCGATCGTCTATGCCGGCGGCGGCGTCATCAATGCGGGGCCCAACGCGTCGAAGCTGCTGACCGAGTTCGTGCGGATGACCAACTATCCCTGCACCTTGACCTTGATGGGGCTGGGCGCGTTTCCGGCGAATGAGCCGCAGTTCCTGGGCATGCTGGGCATGCATGGGACGTATGAGGCGAACTGGGCGATGCATGACTGCGACGTCATGCTGGCCATCGGGTCGCGTTTCGACGACCGGATCACCGGGCGGCTGGACGCTTTCGCGCCGAAATCGACCAAGATCCATATCGATATCGACCCGTCGTCGATCAACAAGAATGTCCGCGTCGACCTGCCGATCATCGGCGATGCCGGTTTCGCGCTGGAAGATCTGATCAAGGTCTTCAAGGCCCGTCAGAAGAAGAACGACGCGGCGGCGATGGACCGCTGGTGGGGCAAGATCGACGAATGGCGCGCCATCGATTGCCTGAATTTCAAGACCAACAAGGACGTCATCAAACCGCAGGAAGCGATCCGGCGCCTGTATGAAAAGACGCTGGCCGACGGCCGCGACACCTTCATCACGACCGAGGTCGGTCAGCACCAGATGTGGGCGGCCCAGCATTTCCACTTCCAGAAGCCGAACCGCTGGATGACGTCGGGTGGGTTGGGGACCATGGGCTACGGCCTCCCGGCGGCGGTCGGGACGCAGTTGGGCAACCCCGACGGTCTGGTCATCGACATTGCCGGCGAGGCGTCGATCCTGATGAACATTCAGGAATTGTCGACGGCCGTGCAGTATCGCTTGCCGGTCAAGGTCTTCATCCTGAACAACGAATATATGGGCATGGTCCGGCAGTGGCAGGAATTGCTGCATGGCGGCCGTTACTCGGAAAGCTATTCCGAGGCCCTGCCCGATTTCGTCAAACTGGCGGACGCCTATGGCATGAAGGGCCTGCGGGCGCAGAAGCCGGACCAACTCGACGATGTGATCGATGAAATGCTGGCCCATGACGGTCCGGTCATCGCCGATATCTGTGTCGACAAGGCCGAAAACTGCTTCCCGATGATCCCGTCGGGCGCGGCCCATAACGACATGCTTCTGGGCCCGGTCGAAGAGGGCAAGGACGCGATCGGTGCGGCCGGCAAGGTCCTGGTGTAAGTAAAAGAAGGCGGGTGGATTATGCCGGAAGGAACATTTGGTATGGCGAAGTCTGGAACCGTGGGGCAGCCGGGGGCGGCCTACACCTTCGTGAAGTCGGATCAGTCGGTGCGGCGGCACACTTTCGCCGTCATCGTCGATAACGAACCGGGCGTCCTGGCCCGGGTCATCGGCCTGTTCTCGGGCCGGGGCTACAACATTGAAAGCCTGACTGTCTCGACCGTCACGGAAGACGAAAGCGTCAGCCGTATCAACATCGTCACGACCGGGACGGAAATGATCATCGAGCAGATCAAGGCGCAGTTGGAGCGCCTGATCCCGGTGCACAATGTCCACGACCTGACGCTGGAAGGCGCCCATGTCGAGGTCGAACTCGCGCTGGTGAAGGTCCGCGCCAAGGACCATAACCGCCGCGAGTCGTTGCGCATCGCCGATGTCTTCCAGGCCAAGGTGGCGGATACGACGCTGGAAAGCTTCGTCTTTCAGATCGAAGGCACGACCGACAAGGTCGACAGCTTCATCGAACTGATGCGCGCCCTGGGCGACACCGAAATCGCCCGCTCCGGCGTCATCGCCATCGCGCGCGGCGCCGGCGTGGTCGAGGTCTAAGTCCGATCGTCATTGTTGGACTCGATTTCAAACCGGTTCAGGTCGCGGAGTAACCGGCGGACGAGGCAGGACCTTGCCTGTTCCCCTGGACCCCGGCGTTCGCCGGGGTGACGCCGCCGGCTATGCAGTAAGACCAGCTAGACCTATCCGTCATTCCGGCGAAAGCCGGAATCCAGAGCCGTCGGCACGGGTTTGCCCTATTCCCTGGATCCCCGCCTTCGCGGGGATGACGGTCATTGGGGTGGGGAGGGTGTTCTATTCGGTCAGCGGCTTATTAGTGTCGCTCTTTCCTGTTTATCGGTTCGATATCACGCGTCATTCCCGCGCAGGCGGGAATCCAGGGCCGTCGGCGCGGACTTGCCCTATTCCCTGGATCCCCGCTTTCGCGGGGATGACGGTGGTTAGAGGATGTCCTCGTAAAGGTCCCGCCATTGCGGGTTCGATTGCTCGATCAGACGGATTTTCCAGGCCCGGTTCCACTTCTTGAGCTGCTTCTCGCGCGTGATCGCTGTTTCCATTGTCGCATGCTGCTCGAAAAAGACGAGGCGATGCACGGCGTAGCTCTTCGTGAATCCGGCGACAGCACCATTCCGGTGCTCCGAGATTCGCTTCACAAGGTCGGACGTCACGCCGATATACAGTGTTCCATTCCGACCGGATGCCAACAGGTAGACGCAAGCTTGCTTCATCCTGCAATATTACGTCATTCCCGCGCAGGCGGGAATCCAGGGCCGTCGGCACGGGCTTGCCCTGTTCCCTGGATCCCCGCCTTCGCGGGGATGACGGCCATTTCGGGCAAGCGGTAGTGGAAAAAGAAAAAGGCGCGGAGACATTCGTCTTCGCGCCTTTTTCGGAACCTCGGTACAGGCCTTAAATCAGGCCGTCGGCAATCATGCGTTCGGCGATTTGGACCGTGTTCAGCGCGGCGCCTTTGCGCAGGTTGTCGGAGACGACCCACATCGAGATGCCGTTATCGATGGTCGCGTCCTCGCGGATGCGCGAGATGTAGACGGCGTCTTCGCCGGCGCATTCGTCCGGGGTGACATAGCCTTCGTCGGCGCGGTGGTCGACGACGACGCAGCCCTCGGCCTTGCGCAGGATTTCGCGGACCTCGTCGGCGCCGGCCTCTTTCTCCAGTTCCAGGTTCACCGCCTCGGAATGGCCGATGAAGACCGGGACGCGCACACAGGTCGCATGCAGCTTGATCTTCGGATCGAGAATCTTCTTGGTCTCGACCACCATCTTCCATTCTTCCTTGGTCGACCCGTCATCCATGAAGACGTCGATATGGGGTATGACGTTGAAGGCGATCTGCTTGGTGAATTTGTGACGCTCCAGCGGATCGTTCACATAGACCGCACGGGTCTGATTGAACAGTTCATCCATGCCCGCCTTGCCGGCACCGGAGACCGACTGATAGGTCGACACGACGCAGCGCTTGATCCCGAAGGCCTCGTGGATCGGCTTCATCGCCACGACCAGCTGAATGGTCGAACAGTTCGGGTTGGCGATGATGTTCTTCTTGCCGAACTCCTTCAGCGCGTGGGGGTTCACCTCCGGCACGACCAACGGCACGTCCGGGTCCATGCGGAAATGCGAGGTGTTGTCGATCACGACGGCCCCGGCCGCGGCGGCCTTGGGGGAGAATTCGGCGCTGACCTTGGCGCCCGGCGAGGACAGGACGATATCCGTGCCCTTGAAGTCATAATGCTTCAGCGCCTGCGCCTTCAGCACCGCGTCGTCGCCATAGGAGACTTCCTTGCCGATCGAGGCCTCGGAGGCGAGCGCCACCACCTCGTCGGCGGGAAAGTCCCGTTCGGCCATGATCTTCAGCATTTCCTGGCCGACATTGCCGGTGGCACCGACGACCGCAACCTTGTAACCCATTGTCTTGTCCTTTCTGTCTTGCCGCGTCTCGCGGGCGGCGGTCCTCGTCGTCAAGTCGCCTTGGGTCGGAGTCGCCCTAGCCCGCATACGCTTCGGGCCGGGGTGACCCCGGCCCGATGAAGCGATCTCGCTATAGTCGGTTGCGCGGGGTCCGCCTAGACACCGGTCGTGGTTTTCTTCGTGGTGGTTTTGGTCGTCTGTGCGACGGCCAGGGCGAACATACGCATGTCGACTACGTCCTTAAGATTTGCTTCGCCGAGTGGAAGCGGCGCAACCTTAATGCCCGTCATATTGCACCGCAAGAGTTTATTCCGGATCGCGCGTCAGCCGCCGCTCTTCGGCGGCAGGTGACCGGTCTTCATCCAGAATCGCGCCCCTTCTGCACCGCCCGTCACATTCAATGACGCCCCAGGCGGCAGGCGCAGCCAGGTTCCCGCGGGTAGGGGGTTGCCGTCGACGGTCAGCGTCCCTTCAAGGATAAGGATCTCCGCCCCGCCCGGCAGATCGGTCGCCAGGTCCGCTCCGGCGGCCAAGTCCTCCGCCGTCACGATCTCAGACTCGAATTGATGCAATGGCAGAGACTTGCGGCCGCCTGTTAACCGTTGCCAGTTCGCGCTCGACAGATCGATCTGAACGGGGATCAGGTCCGTCGGATCGAACTGCCGCAGTTTAACGAAGATCGTGCAGCCGTCCGGTACGTGCGGCCGGTGCGATGTGCCCGGTGGATTGCGAATATAGGTACCGGCCGGATAGCGCCCATGCTCGTCCGCGAAGACGCCCGCCAGCACGAGAAACTCCTCGCCCAGATCGTGGCGATGGGGTTTGAAATCGCTGCCGGGAATATAGCGGACGATCGTGGTCGCGCGGGCCACCTCGTCGCCGATCCGGTCCAGCATCTGGCGGTCTACCCCGGCCTGCGGAGACCGGATCCAGTCCCGGTCCTGCGGACGCGAGACGACCGGCTTGCTGAAATCGGCATTCAGTTTCATGGTCAATCTCCGCGAGGATACTGAAATCCTATATTTTGGCGAAACCCACGGCCGCGAACATGGTGATGTTGAAGGCGCAGCCTGCCAGGGCGATTTGGATGGGGTTCGGGTTGGGGAAGATTCAAACCCTGGATAGGCGCCTAGTCGTTTCCATCGCACAAGTATCTATCGATAGATAGAATTAAGGAAGGGCTTGAGCAAGACGATTGGGAAAATTATTTTACCGATTGATAGATAGAAACGGGTGCTTGATGAAACGCGGCGAAGTTCGGGAGCGAATTCTGGAGGCGGGCGAGGCGCTTGTCCGGCAACACGGGCTGAACGGTGTCAGCTTCCGGGATTTGGCGGAGCAAGTAGGCGTAAAGAGCGCCAGCGTCCACTACCATTTTCCGACCAAGGACGATTTCCTGTTGGTACTCGCGCAGCGCTATTCCGAACGGTTCCTGGAGACCGCTGAAAGCGTGATCGCATCCGGTAAGACGGTGGCGGAGAAGGTCCGCGGATATTCGAACCTTTTCCTGGCCGCCTTTGCCGAAGATGGCCGCATGTGCCTCTGCGGTATTCTGGCAGCGGAGGCGGCGGATCTGTCCGATCCGGTACGGCGGGAGATCGCAGGGTTCTTCGACGCCAATATCAATATGCTGAAAGGCGTTCTGGGCGATGCGTCCGAGGCGCGGTTTGTCGTCACCTCTCTGGAAGGGGCAATGCTGCTGGCGCGGGTCGAGAAGTCCCCGCAGCATCTGGAAAGCACCGCCCGCGACTTGTCAGAACGTTACCGGGGTCGAAATTGAGCGCCCCGGACCCAAACCGTCGCTATCCGATGCCGGGCGTTCCGAGACTGGGGCTGTTGAAGAACTTCATCGAAAACCCCCGTATTCTGGTCGGCGACTATACCTATTACGACGACCCCGCAGGGCCGGAACACTTCGAGGATCGGGTCCTCTATCATTTCGACTTCGAGGACGATCGTTTGATCATCGGCAAGTTCTGCCAGATCGCCGCCGAGCCGACCTTTATGATGAACGGGGCCAATCATCGGACCGACGGGATTTCCGCCTTTCCCTTCGTGATCTTTGGCGCGGACTGGCAGGGCCGGTTCGAGGGCGAGACCGACTTCCCGAGCCGGGGCGACATGGTCATCGGCAATGACGTATGGATTGGCTATGGCGCGACCTTCCTGCCCGGGGTCAAGGTCGGGGATGGGGCGATCATCGCCGCGCGCGCGGTGGTAGCGTCCGACGTGCCGCCCTATACCGTCGTCGCGGGCAATCCGGCTAAGCCGATCAAGCGACGCTTTTCCGACCGGGACATTGAGACGCTTCTGCGGCTCGCCTGGTGGGATTGGCCGGTGGATCGGATCACCGAGGCGATCCCGTTAATCTGTGCCGGCGATGTCGCGGCGTTGGAGCAATTCGCCGACAGTGGGCGATGACGCCGGTCGCGTTTCAGCCCGATCGGTCGACTGCATGCGTCCTTCCCGCGCCGTCGGCACTCGCTTCGCCTCATTCCCTGGATCCCCGCCTTCGCGGGGATGACGGTCTTTGAGTTAGGTAGGGGCGTGCCAAATGGGAACGGATTACCGGGACCGCTCATGCCAGCTCAATGACTCGAAATTGCTCGTCATTCCCGCGTAGGCGGGAATCCAGGGCCGTCGGCAGGGACTTGCCCTAATCCCTGGATCCCCGCCTTCGCGGGGATGACGGTCTTTGAGTTAGGCAGGGGCGTGCCAAATGGGAACGGATTACCGGGACCGCTCATTCCAACTCAATGGATCGATTATGCTCGTCATCCCCGCGCAGGCGGGAATCCAGGGCCGTCGGCAGGGACTTGCCCTAATCCCTGGATCCCCGCCTTCGCGGGGATGACGGTCTTTGAGTTAGGCAGGGGCGTGCAAAATGGGAACGGATTACCGGGACCGCTCATTCCAACTCAATGGATCGATAATGCTCGTCATTCCCGCGTAGGCGGGAATCCAGGGCCGTCGGCAGGGACTTGCCCTAATCCCTGGATCCCCGCCTTCGCGGGGATGACGGTTTTGGGGATAGGGAGGGCCGTGCCAATTGGGAGCGGTTTACCGGGACCGCTCGTGCCAACTCAATGGGTCGAAAATACTCGTCATTCCCGCGCAGGCGGGAATCCAGGGGCTTGCCCATTAACCCGTCCTCCGCCCCAATCGTCGGGTGCCTAGCGGTCGTTGCTGCCCTGCAATTGGGCGAGGCCGTAGACATGGGCGCGCAGGGCGTCCATCAGGCTGTCCCTGTCGCTGCCCATGCGGCTCAAGGTTTCATAGCGCAGCGGTTCGCCGACGCAGATGTCCAATGGCCGGTTGAGTTGCCGGTTCACCGCAGTGACGATCATGGAAATGCGCAGGCGCATGCTGATCCGGCTGACGGCCTGGAACATGAAACCGTTCTGGCCCGGGAAGTAGAGCGGCAGAACGGTCGCCTTGGCGTCACGGATCAAGCGGGCGGTAAAGCGCTTCCACGGCAAATCCTCCGCCGCGCCCAGTACCTTCGGCGCGGTCGAGACGCCGCCGGCGGGGAAGATCACGATGGTCTCCCCCTCGGCCAGGGCTTTCAGCGCGTCGCGCCGAAGCTGCAGATTCTTTTGCATTGCCTCGCGCGTTTCCGAGAAATCGACCGGCAACAGATAGGGAACCGGTTCCGGCACGCGCAGCAGGGCTTCATGCACCAGAACCTTGAACGGCCGTCCCAGGCGCTCCGCCAAGGCGGCCGCCGCGACCCCGTCCATCAGGCCATAGGGATGATTGGCGATGATGATTCGCGGCTCGTCGGCGCGTAGATCGGGCGGCCAGGAGCCTCCGTGGAGGCGGAGGTCCACCCCCAGCATCTCCAGGGCGGAACTCCAGAAGGGTGCGCCCTTGGCGTATTTCTCAACCCGCCAGCGCCGGTAGAGGCGCTCCAGTCTGTGGGAGCCGGTCAGCCGCTCAATCGCCCGCACGGCCGCGCGTAGCGGCAAGGGGTCGGATGGCAGGGCATAGCTTAGTTTCCCGATGGGGAGAAGGGGGCGAACGGAAGGGCTTTCCGCGATATCGGCCATGAACGATCTACTCCTGTCCTCACGGGACGGAGGATATCAGGATAATGTTACAGATCGTCGTTGCGGCATGTGTGCCAAAACGAAACGGGCCGCAGCCTGAAGGCTACGGCCCGTTCGAAACTCACCGAATGGCGAAGGATCAGGCGGCCAGCTTGTCCAGTTCGGCGACCACCGCATCGCCCATCTGACCGGTGGAAACTGCCTGGCAGCCGGGCGTCATGATATCCAGCGTGCGCTTGCCGGTATTGAGGACCTCCTGCGCGGCCCTCTCGACCAGATCGGCGTCGTCGCCCAGGTCGAAACTGTAGCGCAGCGCCATGGCGAAGCTGAGCAGCATCGCCATCGGGTTGGCCTTGCCCTGACCGGCGATGTCGGGGGCGGAGCCATGCACCGGTTCGTAAAGCGCCTTGCGGCGGCCGGTGGCGTCGACGGCACCAAGCGACGCGGAAGGCAGCATGCCCAGCGACCCGGTCAGCATGGCGGCCACGTCGGACAGCAAGTCCCCGAACAGATTGTCGGTGACGATGACGTCGAACTGTTTCGGATTTCGGACCAACTGCATGGCGCAATTGTCGGCCAGGACGTTGCTGAGTTCGATATCGTCATAACCGCCGGACTTGTGGACTTCGGCGACCGTCTGACGCCAGAAGACCCCGGTCTTCATGACATTGGCCTTTTCCGACGAGGCGACCTTCTTGTTGCGTTTCCGAGCGAGGTCGAAAGCGACTTCGGCGACCCGGACGATTTCGTCGCGGGTATAGGACTGGGTGTCGATGCAGCGCTCCTGACCTTCCCAGGTCTGCATGCCGCGCGGTTCGCCGAAATAGACCCCGGCGGTCAGCTCGCGCACGATCATGATGTCCAGGCCGCGTACGACTTCGGGTTTCAGGGTGGAGGCGTCCAGCAGCGCGTCGAAGGTGACGGCGGGCCGCAGGTTGGCGAACAGGTCCATTTCCTTGCGCAGGCGCAGCAGGCCGGCTTCCGGCCGCGCGTCCCAACCCAGATTGTCGTATTGCGGACCGCCGACGGCGCCGAACAGGACGGCGTCCGCGTTCTGCGCCTTATCCATGGCTGCGTCGGTCAACGGGGTGCCGTGCGCGTCATAGGCGGCACCGCCGACCAGATCTTCGGTAATGTCGAAAGTCACCGCCCGGCGCTTGTCCATCCAGTCAACGACCTTTCGGATCTCGTTGCAGACCTCGGGACCGATCCCGTCGCCGGGCAGCAGGAGAAGCGATTTGTTGGAAGCCATGGCGGTACTCTCCCTCGATGTTCGTGATTTCCTTCCGCGCGGTTGTAGCGCCCTGAAAAGCCCTAGAAAAGCGCCTTGTCGGCAACGCGGCGTCGCAAGTCTTGCGAATTGCGGATTGTCCGAAGATGCGGTTGGCAGGCAGAATGGCCCGACCGAGAGCTGCAGGGGTGTAGTACCATGAACGCGCGACCAACCCATACCGGCAGGTGCCTATGCGGCACAGTCCGTTATGAAGTGCGGGGCGAGCTGGATCCCGTCCATATGTGCCATTGCGGCCAATGCCGCAGGCAAAGCGGCCATATCACGGCCGCAACTGGAACGGCGCGGGACGCGTTCACTCTGTTCGACCCGGAAGGCGCGATGGTCTGGTACCAATCGTCCGATTTTGCCAAGCGAGGCTTCTGCGGGCGCTGCGGATCGAACATGTTCTGGGACGATGACGGCCCGGCGATGAGCATCAACGCGGGCAGCCTGGATACGCCGACGGGGTTGCGGACCGATTGCCACATCTTCGTGGACGATAAGGGCGATTACTACGAGATCGCGGATGGTCTGCCGCAGTACGGAACGGTCCCGGAACAGAGTTGAAATTGAATTGACCGCGAATAAGGCGCTCGACGATCTTCGGATCGTCCCGGCCGTCCGTTCAGACGCGGATTCCGTGGCGGACCTCTATCTCGCATCAAGGGCGGCCATGCTGCCGGATCTGCGGCGGGTCCATTCCGACTCGGCCGTACGGCACTGGATTGCCACTTGCCTTCTTCCCGATACCGAAGTCTGGCTCGCCAAGTTGGGTGGGGAGGGAACGGTCTCGGGAATGCTGGCGCTCGATGGGAGTTTCATCGACCAACTCTATCTGGCCCCCGCATGGTTCCGGCACGGGATCGGGACGCGGTTGATCGATCACGCGAAAGCCGTAAGGCCGGAAGGTCTTTCCCTCTACTGCTTCAAGCGGAACGAGACCGCGCGGCACTTCTATGAAAGGCAGGGGTTTCGTTTGGCCGTCGAACGGGACGGCCGGTCGAATGAAGAGGGAGAGCCGGATTGTCTGTACCTTTGGCCCTGACGGCCTTCGCAGATCGGCCAGGCCCCTTTGCGACCCGGCCCGTTGTCGTTCCGGTCGCCGATCCGGCGGTGCTCTCGCGGGGAAACATCGTCCTCGATTGCCGCATCGTCTTGGCTGATGGCGCCGAGCATGATGCGCGCCACTGACCGAGATAGGGTCCCGACCTCTCCAATATCGCACCGTTGAAGTCTTCAGGAACCTTGCGCATAGGTTCGATCGTTTCTGTTAGACTTTTCAAGCGAGGATTCCAGGGAACGATCTCAAGATGGATGCGCTTCGGGTTTCACTAATTCATAGTGTCATCGTGCGAATATCTTCTGCTGCGAGAAAACTAAAATGACTTAAGGCTGCGGCTGGTACGTCCACCATCACCACTCGTCTGAATATCGAACAGAATATCGCCATAGATTCTTTTAGGTTCGACATACGAACCGGAAGCAGATGGATCATCCTACAGGACCTATCGCCTCGCAGGGTCGATCTGCTGGGCTCTCACTCATGGAACCCTCATGTTCGAGCCGCTTTTGCTTGTCGCACCGTTGATTTTTTTCGCACTGAACGTTCTGACACCGGGACCGAATGTCCTGAACACGATCGGCACGGCCCTGGGATCGGGCAGGGCGGCAGCCTATGGGTGTGCGGCAGCCTGCGCCATCGGGGTGCTCGGATGGGCGGCGGCGGCGCTGCTGGGGGCGGGGGCCCTGTTCGCGGCGGTTCCGGAACTGCGGGATGGGCTGACCGCACTCGGTGCCCTCGTCCTGATCTATTTCGCCTACCGCTATCTGCGTCGGGCGCTGGGCCGCAGCGATGCCGTTCAGCGCATTGACGGGGTCACGCCGCGCGGGGCGTTCAGCCAGGCCCTTCTGGTCCTGGCGACCAATCCGAAGGCGCTGACGACCTGGATCGCGCTGCTGTCGATCTTTCCGCAGATTTCCGTGTCCTGGGTCAGCATGGCCGCCTTCGGACTGGGGTGTGCTGCCGTCGCGGGGGGCGGGCATGCGGTCTATGCGACGGTCTTCTCCACAAGCCACGCGGCGCGCATCTATGCCAAGGCGTCGCGGCCGGTGAACGGACTCGTCGGCGTCGGTTTCACGGTCTATGCGGTGAAACTTTTGGCGGGGGTGTTAGGCTACTGACAATCTGTTGGCAGCAGGTCGGATGCTAGTGTGCTGGTCCCGAAGCCATTCAACGAGGCCGCCATGTCCCTTTCCGACTATTCCACCGATTCCGGCACGCTGGAAGCCGTCTGGACACTTGAGATACAGACCCTGGCGGAGGATGTGGATCGCATCCTCGATGCGGTCATGACGGTGCATCCGTTGGGATACGGCCGCTACCGCCGCAATGCCAGCGTCACCGCAACCGGCTACGAGACGTCGCAGCCCATGGCCGGTTCGACGACCGATACGCATGTCGGCTCGTTCACGCAGGGCGATACGGAAGCCTATCCGATGGTCGAACTGAAGATATCGATCGAACGGAACCGGTCGGTGTTGGAAAAGGTAATGGCGGCGATCCTGCATGTTCACCACTACGAACAGCCGGTGATCTTCGTCCGAGAGGCTTGGGCCAGCCGCGCCGCCTACGATCCCAACCGGGACAACCCGCACCGCTGGTGGAACAACGGGCGCGGTCTGCCGGAACGGATCGAC
The DNA here is from genome assembly GCF_965228185.1 of Pacificispira sp. Taxonomy (NCBI): domain Bacteria; kingdom Pseudomonadati; phylum Pseudomonadota; class Alphaproteobacteria; order Rhodospirillales; family Aestuariispiraceae; genus Pacificispira; species Pacificispira sp. The sequence goes on from NZ_CBDDHE010000003.1 coordinate 246,347, forward strand.
TGAAAACGTTACCTTTCGTGCTTCTGATCAATCCGTTTGGAGTCAACGCTTCAATTGCAACAGAAGCTTTTGCAGGGCCATGGCGACGAAATATCGTCGCTCGTCGGTCATGTCCCCTCCAAAGGACACGAATTCCTTCCCTTCCAGACTGATGACGTCTTCCGTTCCCCGTCCCCAGAACCGACTCTTGTTTGAAGTGGTCACCCGCTTAACGTCCCGCCAGGAAAACCGACGGGTACGGCCGATCGGGCCGATGCCGGTAAAGACTTCCCCATCATATCCATTCGCCCTTACGCGCACGGTCCCGATCAACGTCATCAGGGTTTTCCATCCCAGAAAGATTGATGCGACCAGAAAAGGTAGTCCGAAAATGTAAGTGAAGCTGAAGCCCTTGCCGGAGAGCAAGGGTGCGATGTAAAGGCCGCTCATCGAGAAACCGATCCATACAAATGAAAACGGCACTAAGAATATGGCTTGGACACTGCGGGTCGTGGCGGTCAACTCGAACCCCATCGGCGACTTGGCGAACCATACGCCGTTCGGCGGATGGGCCAGATCGACTTCCGAATGAATATCGGTATCCAAAGCGTCGCTTGCCTTGAAGACCGATCCGCACCGCGCACATTTGGCCAGATCGGCCGCGACATTGACGTCGCTCGTCGCGATGTCATGTTGGCATTTGATACATTTCAATGCGCTCATACCCGATCCCCTTGCCCCAACCAGAACCGGCATACATTTCAGGAACGCATCCTGCAATCACCAGGGTGCTCTTAGACCTAGAGTACAGCCTTAAGCCGCGCGATATGCTCTGCGCCGATGCCGCAGCAGCCGCCGATAATACCGGCACCGGCCGCTTTCCAGGCGCGGGCGAAATCGGCGTAGAGATCGGGGGTCAGTTCCCGGCGAATGTCGCTGATACCCTCATTGGCGGCGGTTTCGTCCGTCTTCTGAATGAAGGCATTGGCATAGACGCCGATGTCCCGGTTTCCCGCCAGACCCGCGGCCTGCCGCACGGCGGTCTCCATCACTTCCGGCTGCGAGCAGTTGAACAGGACCGCCTCGACCGCCGCCGCTTTCGGATGGGCGTTCACCTGGGTCAGCCAGTCGCCGATCGTCTCGCCGGAGCGCAGAACCGGGACCGCATCGTCCAATGTGCAGGACAGCCAGACCGGCTTGCCATGCTTGGCGCACAGCTCCAGCGCGGTCAGGCTCTCGTCGATGCAGGAGATCGTCTCGGCCAGAAATAGGTCGGCATGGGGCGCCTGCGGGTCGATCACGTCCGGCCAAAGCTCGCGCGCGCCCGCCGGGTCGAACTTGTCGGGTTCGTAGGAGCCGAAAAGCGGCGGCACGGAGGCCGCGACATGGACCTTGTGGCCCGCCGCATCCGCCGCCTCCCGCGTCAGCCGGCCGGCCAGGTCGGCAAGCCTGCGCCCGTCACGCCGGAACCGCTCCTCGCCCAGATGGAAGGGCACCAGCGCATAGGCATTGGTCGTGATGACATCCGCCCCGGCCGCGACGAAGCGGTCATGGACCTGTCGCACGAAATGCGGCGCCTCGATCAGCGACAGCGCCGACCACTCGGGCTGTTCAAAGGGGGCGCCGAGGGCGATCAATTCACGGCTCATGCCGCCGTCCAGAACGATCATGGGAACGATCCGCTTCTATGGCTGGAGGGATACCAATGGCTATTGATAACCGCCGCCTCGTCGCCGTGAAAGCCGGAAGCTCAGAGGGGATGGGCAGGGTCGTGCCCGTAGCCCTGGATTCCCGCCTCCGCGGGAATGACGGGGAGGGGAAATCTCAAGAGTCCGTCCCCACTCGTCATCCCCGCGAAGGCGGGGATCCAGGGAATGAGGCAGGGCCGGTGCCGGGGGTTCCGCAGTCTTTCCGCAGTTCACCCTCGCGAAGGCGGGAAAGACGGCGTAGGGCGATCACAATTGATCATGTTCCTTCGGTCGCGGGACACGCCTCTTGTTCGACGACGCGGGGCGCCGACCAGTTCTGCGTCATGCTCCGGCGGCATGGCCGGTCTCCAGGTTTTGCGGTCGACCGATAGGGTTAGATGCTTAGACTGACCGACATGCTGCGTTGATACCGGCCCAGCGGGGCAAGCGGATGGCTGAAGAGGGTAGGCGATGTTTGAAGACCTGCAACGCAAATATCTCGCGGATCGCCAATTGCGGGAGGAAGCCACACAGAACTGGATCCGGGGAAGTATCGACCATCTGACCCGCAGCGACTTGATCAGCGACCCTGCGCTCAGGCGCGAGATTCGCGCGAAAAACGCGTGGAGCCCGCATCGTACCGATCCGGAGCAGATACTTCCCTCGGCGGCTCAGTTGGCGCTCGCTCCAGCCGTAGCACTGATTCTGGAGGCGGCGGCGATCGGTAGCGTTCAGTGGAACGTGCCGGACTATGCGGATATCATGCGCCGTGGGGTCCGGGAACTGCGCAGCCGGGACTGGTTCCTGGCATCCGTCGACGAGCGCGATATCGCGGTGCGGGCGATCGCAACGCAAAACGCCTTCGGCCGCGCCGATCATGTTGGCGTCCACAATGAAGAAATGCTCTCCAAGACCCAGGAGACGCACAGCAATGCCGTGCGCGCCCTGAAGCGCGCGGAGGAGCCTGGCTCTGGTACGACTGTTACCGTCCTTACGCATGTCGCCCTGGGCGAGGCGCTGCTCTATATCCGGTCGGACAGCGAGCGTGCGCGCGCCAGTGTCCGGCATTTCAACGTTGCCCTGCTTCTACCGGACCGCCAGACGAGAATCGGCGCCGCCATCGCCGATATGGACGCCTTCCGAACCCTTTACAAGGATACCCATTACGCCAGCGAACAGCGGGCGATCGGCCGGCTTGTGCATGGTGAGACGCGGTTCCAGATGCGGGATGGGACCCGGTCACATGTCTCGGCACTGATTGCCGGCGCCAATGGGCTGGCGGACTGTGCCAAGGGCGGCCTGACGCTCTATCCTGCCCAGATCATGGCCAGCATAGAAATCCGGTCAATGTAACACGCTCGCGTCACATACGCCCCGAAAGGGACCGAATCCCCCGGGGCGTATGGGCGCGGTTTGCGGCCGTCTCTACTCCGCCGCCTCGGCATAGGCCTCCACCGGCGGGCAGGTGCAGACCAGGTTGCGGTCGCCGGCGACGTTGTCGACGCGGGCGACGGGCGGCCAGTACTTGTCGTCGCGGCTGGACGGCAGCGGGAAGAAGGCCGATTCCTTGGTGTAGGGTTTCGGCCAGGGCGTTTCCATCAACAGGTGATGGGTATGCGGGGCGTTGACCAGAACGTTGTTCTCAGCGTCGGCCTTGCCTTCCTCGACCTCCCGGATTTCGGCGCGGATGCGGATCATGGCGTCGCAGAACCGGTCCAGCTCGCGCTTGGCCTCGCTCTCCGTCGGTTCGATCATCATCGTTTCCGGCACCGGCCAGGACATGGTCGGCGCGTGGAAGCCGAAATCGACCAGGCGCTTGGCGATATCCTCCACCGTGATGCCGCAGGTTTCCTTGAAGGCGCGGCAATCGACGATGCATTCATGCGCGACCGTGCCGTTCCGGCCGGTATACAGGATCGGATAATGATCCTTCAGCCGGTGGGCGATGTAGTTCGCGTTCAGAATCGCGACCTCCGTCGCCTGACGCAGGCCTTGCGGTCCCATCATCCGGATATAGGCCCAGACAATCGGAAGGATGCTGGCCGATCCCCAGGGCGCGGCGGAAACCGGACCGACCGGGCCCGCCTGACCTTCGTCCTCATGGACATAGGGGTTCAGCCCGTCGACCATCGGATGTTCCGACAGGAAGGGGGCCAGATGACGCCGCACGCCGATCGGGCCCATGCCCGGGCCGCCGCCGCCATGCGGAATGCAGAAGGTCTTGTGCAGGTTCAAATGGCTGACATCGGCCCCGAACTTGCCCGGTTTGCAGATGCCGACCATGGCGTTCAGATTGGCGCCGTCGACATAGACCTGACCGCCATGCTTGTGGATCAGGGCGCAGATATCCTCCACCGTCTCCTCGAACACGCCGTGTGTCGACGGATAGGTGATCATGATCGCGGCCAGCTTTTCGGTATGCTTTTCCGCCTTCTCCTTCAGGTCGGCCATGTCGATATTGCCGGCTTCGTCGCATTTCACGACCACGACCTGCATGCCGGCCATGATCGCGCTGGCAGGGTTGGTGCCATGGGCGGAAGACGGGATCAGGCAGATGTCACGCTGAGTGTCGCCCCGGCTTTCGTGATAGCGCCGGATGGTCAGCAGGCCGGCATATTCGCCCTGGCTGCCCGCGTTCGGCATCAGCGAGATCGCATCATAGCCGGTGATCTCGCACAGCCAGCTCTCCAGATCCTCGAACATCTGCTGATAGCCCTGGGCCTGGTCCAGCGGCGCGAAGGGATGCAGATGGGCAAAGTTGCGCCAGGTGACGGGGATCATTTCCGTCGTCGCGTTCAGCTTCATGGTGCAGGAACCCAGCGGGATCATCGACCGGTCCAGCGCGATATCCTTGGCACAGAGCCAGCGGATGTAGCGCAGCATCTCGGTTTCGCCGTGATACAGGTTGAACACCGGATGGGTCAGATACTCGTCCGGCGTCCGGCGTAGGATATGCGGGATGACATCGTCCGCGACTTCCCGGTCCAGCGCGGCGATGGACATCGGCTCGTCCTTGTTGCTGGAGAAAACGGCCAGCAGCCGGTCGAGATCCTGTCGCTTGGTCGCCTCGTCCAGGGAGATGCCCAACGTGTCGCTGTCGACGAAACGCAGGTTGATGCCGGCAGCCTTGGCCTTGGCCAGCAGGCGCGGGGCCTGGCCGGGGATACGGACCTGGATCGTGTCGAAGAATTTCGAATGGACGATCTCGAAACCCCGGCGACGCATCGCCTCGGCCACGATCTGGGCCTTGCGGTGGATGCGCCGCGCGATGCGGTACAGGCCGTCCGGTCCGTGATAGACCGCATAGAACCCGGCGATGACTGCCAGCAGAACCTGCGCCGTGCAGATGTTGCTGGTCGCCTTCTCGCGGCGGATATGCTGCTCGCGGGTCTGCAATGCCATGCGCAGGGCCTTGCGTCCTTCGGCGTCGATCGACACGCCGATGATGCGGCCGGGGGTACTGCGCTTATACGCTTCGCGGGTGGCGAAGAAGGCGGCATGCGGCCCGCCATAGCCCATCGGCACGCCGAAGCGCTGGGCCGAACCGACCACGACATCCGCGCCGTATTCGCCCGGCGGCTTCAACATGACCAGGGCCATCAGGTCGCTGGCGACGATGGCAAGGCCGCCTTTCTCCTGGACCTTTCGGATCGGCTCCGAGATGTCGCGGATACGGCCGGAAGAGCCGGGGTATTGCAGCAGAGCGCCGAATACGTCGGCCCCTTCCAGATCGGTGTCCGCATCGCCTTCGATAATGTCGAAGCCCAGCGACCAGGCGCGCGTCTGAATGACCGCCAGCGTCTGCGGATGAACGTCATGATCGACGAAGAACGCGTTGGATTTGGATTTCGAAACCCGGTGCGCCATGGCCATGGCCTCGGCCGCCGCTGTGCCTTCGTCCAGCAGCGAGGCATTGGCCAGTTCCATGCCGGTCAGGTCGATGACCATCTGCTGATAGTTTAGCAGGGCTTCCAGGCGGCCCTGGCTGACCTCCGGCTGATAGGGGGTATAGGCGGTGTACCAGCCCGGATTTTCCAGCACGTTGCGCAGGATGACCGGCGGGGTGATCGTGCCGTAATAGCCCATGCCGATCATGGTCGTGCAGACCTTGTTCTTGTCCGCAATGGCGCGCAGGGCCGACAGGGTCTTGCGCTCGCTGATCGACGGCGGGATATCCAGCGGGTCGTCGATCCGGATCGACGGCGGCACCGCCGTCTGGATCAGCTCGTCCAGCGTCTTGTAGCCCAATTGGCCCAGCATATCCTTGATCTGCGGTTTTCCGGGGCCGATATGGCGGCGGATGAAGTCATGGTGCACTTCCAGATCGTCCAGTGTCAGGCGATCGTCGATCTCTTGGGCCATTGCGCTGTTTCCTCTATTACGCTGTCTTCCCGCGAACGGCATTGCCGCCGCGGAACCGCCTCACGCGTTACCGGGGCGGGGCGCAAGGGCCGGATGGCCGCGCCCCGCCGGGACCGGTCAGTCCTCGATGAAGTCCTTGTACTCGGACTCGCTCATCAGATCCTTCAACTCGCCCGGATCGGCGATGGTCATCTTGAAGAACCAGCCGTCGCCTTCGGCGTCCTCGTTCACCGTGCCCGGATTGTCGGTCAGGGCCTCGTTGACTTCGGTGATCTCGCCGCCGATCGGGGCGTAGACCTCGCTGGCGGCCTTGACGGATTCGACCACGCCGGCCTCGTCATCCTTGTTCAGCGTCGCGCCGACTTCCGGCAGTTCGACGAAAACAATGTCGCCCAACTGCTCCTGGGCGTGATTGGTGATGCCGACGGTTGCGATATCCCCGTCGATTTCAATCCATTCGTGTTCTTCGGAATATTTACGCTCGGCCATGATCCTTCTTCTCCCTGATCTTTGGTCGATGATGAGGCACTCTAACCCCGATAAAAGCCGGGGGGAACGAAAGGCAGTTTCACGACTTTGGCCGGCAGGGCCTTGCCGCGGACCGACAGGAATATCTCCGTGCCGGGTTTGGCCAGGTCGCTGGGGACATAGCCCATGGCGACCGGGCCGCCGACGGTTGGGCCGAAGCCGCCGCTGGTGACCACGCCGACGGAATCGCCGGCAGCGTTCTGAATTTCCGTGCCTTCGCGGGCGGGCGCGCGGCCTTCCGGCTGAACCCCGACCCGCTTTCGGGAAGCACCGTCGGCGATCTGGGCCAGCACGGTATCCGCACCCGGGAAGCCGCCTTCGGCCCGGCGGCGTTTGCCGATGGACCAAGTCAACCCGCCTTCGACCGGCGTCGTCGTCTCGTCGATGTCATGGCCGTACAGGCACAGCCCTGCCTCAAGGCGCAGCGAATCGCGCGCGCCGAGGCCGATCGGGGCAACCGCGTCTTCGGCCAACAGGGCACGGGCCAATTTTTCCGCGTCGGCATTCGACACGGAGATCTCATACCCGTCCTCACCGGTATAGCCGGAGCGGCTGATCCAAAGATCGACGCCGTCCCAGGATACGCGGGCCTGGCTCATGAAGGGCATGGTCGCCAGATCGGCGCCGAACAGCTTGGCCGTGACCTCGGCGGCTCTTGGGCCCTGCAGCGCGACCAACGCGCGGTCCTCCAGGCGTTCGACCCGAACACGGCCCTTCAGCGCATCGGCGATCAGGGTCAGGTCCTGATCCTTACAGGCGGCATTGACGACCAGATAGAGGCGGTCCGTTCCGAAATCGGCGACCGGACGGGTCACCATCAGGTCGTCCAGAATACCGCCCTGGTCATTCAGCAATTGCGAGTAGCGTTGCTGGCCGGCCGTCAGACCCTGAACATCGGCGGGGACAAGGGTTTCCAGCGCGATGGCCGGGTCGGTTCCGTCTTCCGAAATCAGCCAAGCCTGGCCCATATGGGATACATCGAACAAGCCCGCCGCCTCTCGCGTATGGGTATGTTCCTTCAGGATGCCCGCCGGGTATTGCACCGGCATGTCATATCCGGCGAAGGGCACCATCTTGCCCCCCAATTCGCGATGCAGGGCGTTCAACGGTGTTGTTTTCAGCGATTCTTCGGTCAAAGCCTTCCCCCCGTTCACAAACAAAAAAAGACGCGGTCGAATCGCTTCGACAACGCGCCCCTCTGTCTCGGAACCTGAGAGAGTCGCCAACGCGCGGCTGCGCGGGGGCTTACCCCGTCGGTGGGAGCGGTTACCCGCTCCACTTTCCAGATCGTCCTCCGCGCCGCGGTCCTGGTGCCTGAGAGTTTCCGGGGCGGTTGCTCCTTCGGCGGCCGATCCATGGGTCGACACTCTCCCACAGGCGTCATCGGACTATGTCGCACGCATGCTAGACGACGCCGCTTTTCTGTCAAGGTTGCGCATAGGTGGTGCTCCGCAAAAAACATCGCTCTTTTCATTTCGATGTCGATATGGAGAGTCATCCGCCATGTCGACCTGCACCGATCACATGGGCGAAGATTCACCCTGGCCCAAGACAATTGCATTGGCTCAAGCCCGGTCCTTGCTGGGACTGTGGCGGGACATGCCGTCGCCCAAGGCACGCACTGCACTTAATCCCTTGGCCTTCGGCGGGCGCATTCTGCCGCATTTGAACATCATGCGCCGGGTCGGTTCGGGGGGGCGCGTCGACGATGTGCATTTCGATCTGGTTGGGGGAGTGGTCCGCGACACGGTACCGAGGCTGCGGCCGGGCGCCATGGCACTGGGCGGCGCGGCACCGGACGAGGACCGCGTTATGCTCTTCCGCTTCTACGCCAAATGCCTGAGCGACAAGGTACCGGTAGCCTTTACCGGGCAATACTTGTCCGAAACCAAGGTCCGCACACATCTTCTCTGTCTCTGCCTGCCATTGGACATAGGGCGAGACGGACCGGCAGAAAGCATTCTGGCGGGGGCCTGGTTCCTGCCCGTGGACAGCAAACACCAGGGCGGGCCGATCGGCGTGTTTGAAGAAATTCCGGTTGGGCGGCTGCAGGCCTCTGCCGCCCAATCTCTAAAAATGTAAGGCGAAGCCTGCGTTATCGGCCGCTTTCCGAGCGATTGTATTCCAGCTCTTCCTTGGACAGTTTCAGTCCCAGGAACACCAGAAACTCCTTCGACGACTGATCCTCGCGCTTCGGAATTTGGATCGTCACGAAGTCCGAAGAGACGATGGACGTCCGATTGCCGACGAATTGCAGTGTCATCGGCAGCTCGCGGCGCTGCAGCACATCGCGGTCGCGGGTGGTCACGGCCAGGAACACATCGACCTTTTCGATTCCGTCCCTGTCGGCTGGGCCGCGGACTCCGCGGATGGCGACCGGGAAGGTCATTTCGATCTCGTCCTCGTCTACCGAGCATTCGCCGGACAGGAACTTGATTTCCGCCTGCATCACGACATCGGTGATATCGCGGCCCGGACCGTCGGCGAATCGGGTGACGCGCTCCGTATCCAGCGGAATGCGGATAGCAGGACAGGGGATGACTTGGCTGGGCGGGCCGCCGCAGGCCGCGACGGCCAGTCCGACGGCCCCGAGCAACGCGGCGCGCGCCGCAGTCTTACCGATCCCCATGAAACGCGCTCTCCTAGATCTTCGAATGGCTGCCGTCGCATAACGGTCCGCGTGACGACAATCTGCAACCGCAAAAATAGACCAACCGGCATTTCTCGGCCGTATAGCGGATCGGCGCCTTTCCGGTTCCGGCATGCGTGCCGTCGCAGAAGGGCTGGCTAGACGATCTGCCGCAGGCACACCACAAATACGTCCGACCCTGTTCGACCTGCACCGGAAACGGCGTTTTCGCAGGGATGGCATTCGCCGTCACACCGTCATCCTTCGGCCCGGAAATGTCGCGTCGGTCATACGCGATTCGATGCCCGGCAACCTAATCGACCCGTGCCGCTGCGACAAGGCTGCGACCGCCTTGCCGGTTGACGGAACAGGTCGAAAGGGCGACGTAAGGGGAAGCGCAACACCGGACTGACGGACATGACGGCGACACGGCGGGAATTGACGATTCGACTGGCGGGACCGCGCGGATTTTGCGCCGGTGTCGACCGGGCGATTTTGATCGTCGAGAAGGCGTTGGAGAAGTTCGGCGCACCGGTCTATGTCCGCCACGAGATTGTCCATAACCGCTTTGTCGTCGAATCGCTGCAAGAAAAGGGTGCGGTCTTCGTCGAGGAACTGGATGAGGCCCCGATCGATCGGCCCATCGTATTTTCGGCGCATGGCGTCCCGAAATCCGTTCCGGCCGACGCCGAGGCGCGCCAGATGATCTATGTCGATGCGACCTGCCCCCTGGTCAGCAAGGTGCATCGCGAAGTCGAACGTCATCACAAGGCCGGACATATCGTCGTTCTGATCGGTCATGCCGGACACCCGGAGGTGATCGGCACAATGGGTCAGGTGCCGGACGGCAGCATCGTGCTGGTGGAGACGGTGGACGATGTTGCGAAGCTCAATCTGCCCGACAACATGCCGCTGGCCTATGCCACCCAAACCACCCTGTCGGTGGACGATACCGCCGCAATCGTCGATGCCCTGCGGGCGCGGTATCCTCATATCGCCGGCCCGAAGCGGGAAGACATCTGCTATGCCACGACCAACCGGCAGGCGGCGGTTCGTGCGTTGGCGGCGGAATCCGACGCGGTCTTGGTGATCGGCGCCCCCAATTCTTCCAACTCGCGCCGGCTGGTCGAGGTCGCGCGGGTCGCGGGATGCCCGAAGGCCACGTTGGTCCAGCGCGCGTCCGAGATCGATTGGGCCTGGCTGGACGGGGTTCGGAATCTGGGTGTTTCCGCCGGTGCGTCCGCGCCTGAGATCCTGGTCGACGAAGTGATCGAGGCCTGCCGCGCGCGGTTCGACGTCACGGTGGGCGAAATCATCGTCGCCGAGGAAGACGTCGAATTCAAACTGCCGCGTCTGCTGGCAAGTTAAGCGGGGGCATTCAGGCAAATGGCGGTTTATACGGATGTCTCCGACGAGGACATGACGGCCTTTATCGCGGATTACGGCATCGGCGACCTGGTCTCTGCCAAGGGGATCGCGGAAGGGGTCGAGAACTCCAATTACTTGATCCGCACGACCCAGGACACGTTCATCCTGACCCTCTATGAAAAGCGGGTGAAGCGCGAGGATCTGCCGTTCTTTATCGGGCTGATGAACCATTTGGCGGAAAAGGGCATACCCTGTCCGCGCCCGATCGAAATGCCGGATGGCACGGCACTTCGTGAGTTGAACGGACGCCCAGCAGCGGTCACCAGCTTCCTGGAAGGCATGTGGACCCGTCGGATTCGCCGGGAACATTGCGCACAATTGGGGACGGCGCTGGCAGGATTTCACAAGGCCGGGGCCGATTTCGCCATGACCCGCCGCAACGCGCTGACCATCGGCGATTGGCGCCCGTTGTTTGAACTGTCGGAAGAACGGGCGGGCGAAGTCCATGATGACATGGCGGCGCTGATCCGGGACGAGCTGGATTTTCTGGAAGCGAACTGGCCGGACGACTTGCCGGTCGGTGTCTGCCATGCGGATCTGTTTCCAGACAATGTCTTCTTCATCGGCGACCGGCTGTCCGGTGTCATAGACTTCTATTTCGCCTGTACGGATTTCCTCGCCTATGACGTCGCGACCTGCATGAATGCGTGGTGTTTCGAACGCGACCGCAGTTTCAATGTGACCAAGGCGCGGGCCTTCCTGTCGAACTACTCGGCTGACCGGGAGCTGACCTCGACGGAGTACGACGCCCTTCCGGTGCTGGCGCGCGGGTCGGCGCTTCGCTTCCTGTTGACCCGGCTCTACGACTGGCTGAATTGTCCGCCCGGCGCCCTGGTTCGGCCGCACGATCCGATGGAATATTTCGACAAGCTGCGCTTCCACCGGACGGTCAGGGATCCGGCGGCCTATGGTCTGGACCGACCATGAGCGACGCGAAGACGGTGGAGGTCTTCACCGACGGCGCCTGCAGCGGCAATCCAGGTCCGGGCGGCTGGGGCGCGGTCATGCGCTGGGGCGATCACGAGCGCGAATTGAGCGGCGGCGAAGAAGATACGACGAACAATCGAATGGAACTGATGGCCGCGATCGCGGCGCTGGAGGCGCTCAAGCGGCCGGTCGGCGTCCGGATCACGACGGACAGCACCTATGTCCGGGACGGCATCACCAAATGGATCCACGGCTGGAAGCGGAATGGCTGGAAGACCGCCGCGAAGAAGCCCGTCAAGAACGCCGATCTGTGGCAGCGTCTTGAAGCGGCGGCGGCGCGTCACCGCGTGGAATGGGACTGGGTGAAGGGCCATGCCGGTCATCCGGAAAACGAACGGGCCGACGAACTGGCGCGCATGGCGGTTCCGGGCCGGGGATAAGGCGCAATAGGAAAGACATCGCGATGCTGCTGCCGGATCTTCACACATTCATGATTTTCGCGGCAGCGTCGCTGGCGCTCTATATCGCGCCGGGTCCCGACATGATCCTGATCGCATCGCGATCGATGGGGGGCGGGTTCCGGGCCGGGATCTGTGCGAATATCGGCATCTGCATCGGGATCACGGTGCATATGCTGGCCGCCGCCTTCGGTCTCGCGGCGCTTCTGGCGGCAGACCCGGACCTGTTTCAGGTGCTGACCTGGATCGGCGCGGCGTATCTGCTGTACCTGGGCGTTAAGACCATCCTGACCGCCCGAAGCGGCCTGGCGGTGGAGGCGAAGCGACCGGACACCGCCGCCGCGATGATCCGGCAGGGCCTTTTCGTCAACCTGCTGAACCCGAAGATCGCGGTGTTCTTCCTCGCCTTCCTACCGCAATTCGCGGATCCGTCGCGGGGTGACCCGACGCTTCAGATCCTGTTTCTCGGGGCGCTGTTCAATGCCGGCGGTTTCGTCTTCGCGTCCGGGATCGCGCTGGCATTCAGTCGCGTCGGACCCTGGTTGAGGGCACGCCCGTCGGTGTGGCGATGGCAGCAGATCCTATCCGGGTCGGTTCTGGTCGGTCTGGCGGTCAATCTGGCGTTGCCGGACCGGCGGTAGAAGCGGCGCCCACTCCAGCCCCTCCCTCGGGAGAGGGTGGAGTGGGGTTCGGAACTACGCGTCGGCGACGATGCGGCGCAGGGCCTTGTTCAGGTCTTCGACCCCGGAGGCAGCCCGTGTCGCCCCCTCCTTGACCCGGGCGGACAAACTGCCGACATGGGTCGACACACTGGACACTTCCGAAATTTCGTCGGTGACCTGCTTGTTGCCATCGGCGGCGGTTCGGACATGCGAAATGATATCGCTGGCCGCTTCGGCGCGCTGCCGCACGGTGGAGGAGATACTGTCCGCGATCTCGGCCATTTCCAGAATTTGCTCGGTCACGGCATTGATCTCGGACACCGCCTTTTCGGTTCGGGACTGAACCTGACCGATCCGGTCGGCGATTTCGCCGGTGGCCTGACCGGTACGCGTGGCCAGCGATTTGACCTCGCTGGCGACCACGGCAAAGCCCTTGCCGGCCTCTCCCGCCCGCGCGGCCTCAATCGTCGCGTTGAGCGCCAGCATATTGGTCTGATCCGCGATCTCACGGATCAGGACCACGACCTCGCCGATTTTCTTGGCATCCTCGGCCAGCGACTGGATCGAATCCGCGGCGTCCTTTGCGGCGTTGGACACGCGGTCCGTCGCCTGTCCCGACCGGCCGGCCATCTCGCGCACCTCTTCGAAGGAATGCACGACCTCCTCGGTCAGACCGACCACGGCCTCCGTGCTCTGCGCCGCCGCGCGGGACGCGTTCGCGACCTGCGTCGCCCGGCTGGTTGCATCCTCGGCAGAGCGCGCCATATCGTCCGCAACTTCCAGCAAGGTCTGCATGCTGGACTGAACATCGGCGACGGTGCTGTCGGATTCCGAGTTCAGGCGGTCCGCCATCTTGCGCAGGCGGTCCTGGATTTCCCGGCGGCGCTGTTCCGCTTTCGCGTCTTCCTCCGCCCGCAGATGTTCCAACTCCTTCCGGCTGGCACGCAGTTCAACGAGGGCGGCGGCCATATCGCCCATCTCGTCTCGGCCGGCGGCTGGAATATCGACATCGGTATCGCCATTGCCGATCCGGACCATCGTATCGGCCATGCGTTTCAACGGCCGGAAGACGACCATTCTCAACAGAAGAAAGGCGACGACCCAGAGCACCAATAGAACGCCGACGATGACGATGATCGAATTGATGCGTGTCTTGTCGACGGCGGTGAAGAACTCCGACAGATCGCGGCTCAATTCCGCACGCGCCCAAACACCGCCCGTGGAATCCGGGATCTCAACCATCACGGACGTCTCATTCGAGGTGTCCGCCATGTCGGAGGACGGAGCGGCCCCGGCCGCCTCTGAATCTTTTGCCGACGCATCGGCGCTCGCCTCGGCGGGGGTGTCGCTCGATGCGGCCTCTTCACCCGAATCCGTCTCGTCTCCCGGCATTGCGAGGACATCGTCCAGGATGACCGCGCCGCTGCCGTCGAACATTCGGACATGCCCGCCGACGGCACCGGCGATGCCTTCCAACGCCAGGACCGGATCTGTCACGATTTCCAGAAACGCGCTGGCCTTGAACCCGCCGATCGGGGCGATGGTGCTGTGCAATGGCCTGCCGGCCTCGTTGGTCCAAAGGAATGTCGAGACCTTGCGCATTTCCGCCTTGTCGCGGGCTGCGAGGGCGTCGCGGATCTGGGCCTGAGAAATGATGGAATCCTGCGTTCCCTTTTCGGAGAAAGCGATAGGTTGCATTTCGGTCGAAAGGATCGTGACGCTAACCAGCCGCACCTCACCCTGGGCGACCATTGCGTCGCTGTGGAAGGCGTCGGATTCGATGACCATGCGGGGGACGTCGTCTTCCTTGAAAGCCTGGTTCAGGGTCGGCGTGCGCGCCCAGGCGCTGGTAATCGACGATAATTCCTTGGAATAGGCACCGTCGATACGGTCGAAAATCAGGATACGAAGCGTTTCGCCGGACGTGTTGCGCAGCATTTCAATGGCCTGCCGGCTGGACGCATTGGTGCTCCAAAGCGTCGCGGCGGCGCTGGCGATGCTGACCAGAATGCCAACGGCGATCAAAACCGTGCGAATGGTGAGGTAGCTTCTTAGTCCTTTGGAGCTTTTTTCCGGGACCGGCACGAAATCCGTGTCGACCGTTGCGCTGCTTACGGACATTTATTCTTTCCCTGTTCAGGTATTCGGGGCTGTTCGAAGGCCAAATGCGACGACCTTCGCTTACCGGCATAATGCGGTTCCGTTAATCTTCGGTAAAGACCACGGTAGAATTGTAGTTATTTGTCTACCGTGCGGCCTGTCACAGACGGGATTCGGCCTCGGACTTGATCCGGCCGACCATGGCGACGAATCCGTTGCGTCGGTTCGGCGACAAATGGCTCTCCAAGCCCAGGCGCCGCAGCGCCTCCGTGGCGTCAAGCGCAACGATTTCGGCCGGGGGACGGCCGGAGTACAGTTCCATCAGGATCGCGATCAGCCCTTTGACGATGAACGCGTCGCTGTCGGCGCGAAATGTCAGGACGGCGGGGCTGACGGATGTGTCCTCCTGACAGGTCATCCAGACCTGGGACATGCAACCACGCACCTTGGTGTCCTCGGTCTTCTCGGCTTCGGGCATATCGGGCAGTTTCTTGCCCAGATCGACGATATAGCGGTAGCGCTCTTCCCAATCCTCGAAGAGTTCGAAATCCTCCACCAAATCGTCGATCGTGCGCGCCATGGCGTATCCGGCCTCCTGTCTCGTCCATGCGCGATATAGGCGTTTCGACCGGACGGGTAAAGCGGCGGCCTAGCGGGCAGCGCCGGCGATCCGGTAGCCGCCGCGGATATTCCCCATCCAGGCCCAAACAATCAATTCCGGGACATCCCCGGTCCAAAGGGCATGGCGCACGGCGGCCGGAATTGGCAGATAACGTCCGTCACGAGGGCGGCCGGGCCGGGCGGGTGCAACGTGATAGACGGCGTCTCCCGACAAGGGCAGATAGACCTCATCCGCGTCATGCGCATGCCCCGGATAATGGGTCGCCCGGTCGACGATCATCAGGCCTAGCATCAGGCTGTCGGACGGCACGCGGTCGGTTGGACCGACGATGGTGCAGAAGGCGTGGTGGCGATCAAAGCGGCCCAGCGCCGGGTTCGGCGGCGCGCGGTGCCAGTTCAGATGCGGCTTCATTGCCGCCACCGCGCCGCGCAGATAGGACGTTTCCTTCGGTCCCCGTGCAAGACAACCATCCAGTTGCGCCACCACTGGTTGGAACGATGGCCGCCAGCGGTTGCGAGTCGGGGACAAGCGATCAATTTCGTCGATCAGGGTCCGGCACAGACGCCCGCCGTCGCGCCGCGCCGCCTCAGCGACAGTATCCAGAAATGCGTCTTCCGGCTGTGTCGGTCGGCCCGTATGGCTGTTGAGATGCAATGAACCGGGCAAAGTATCGACTTTCCGTTGACGCGGAGGTGGCCAACCACTTCATGACGCGGTGGGTGGAATGCAAACAACCGACGAAGGCTACCGTTCGGCTTCCGGCCCATTCAGAACATTTTATGCCGCTGTTCCACACACCGACAAGGTAAGTTGCGATACTCGTTTATAGGGAAGTTGGTGAGGTATCATAATATTTCTTGCGATCTAAAGGGGGCAAATCTATCTTATAAATTGTTAGAAATGAGAAAAAGCCATGAACTTGCCGCTTAGGTTGTGTGAGGTGATGGGGGACCTTCGTTCCGACTACGGACTGTCCGACATGAAGCAGCCTTTGCTTCAGGAGGTCTTCGAAATCTGGTGCGGTCTGCGCAGCGGCGGCCGGATACCGCGGGTGCAAGCGCTCGACCCGGTCCATTTCCTGCGGTTCAGCGCCAATCTGGTTGTCTGTGATGTTCTGGATGACGGCGATGTCGAATTCCGCATCGCCGGGGAATCCGTTACATCGGCACGTGGCGCGTCTTTGCGCGGGGTGAGGGTCCTTACGGTTCAGCAGGAACGCGGACGAAACCTCTCCATCCAACAATACCTGGATGTCGCGCAACTCGCTGTTCCGACCTATTATGACGGTCCTTCCCACATGCTCGGGAAGGCATATCTGCGGTGCCAGCGAATTCTACTGCCCTTCGTGGATGAAAGCGGCGCGTGCCGGAAAATTCTGGGCGTGCTGGTTTTCGGCGGGCATCCGCCCCGCGATACGGGCTGGGTGGCAAGTATTCTGTAAGGGACCGGGATCGGAACCGGGGCAGGGCGGATCAGTTGCCGTGCTGTTCATTGGTCGGGTCCTTGACGCTATCGGTCTCCTGAGGCACGCCGCCACCCTCAAAGACTTTCCTGAGGAAGCCCGGCGCGATTACCGACAACGGATTGACCGACACGCTCGGGTCTTCCATGGGCCCGCTCATCGAATAGGCCGCGCCGATCAACCCGTCGCCCACCAGCATGTCGATCAGCGGAATCTGCCCAAACGTTTGCGAAAAAATGCCGGAGACGGCGACATCGCCGTTCAGCTTCAACGTGTCCTGAAGCCGGTCGACGGTGCCCTGAAAGGTGATGCCGATGGAACTGCCCCGTGCCGCGCCATCGGAGATTTCGATTGTCTCTTCCGAGACGCTGAAATCCGCGGACAGCGAATTGAAATCGATCCCATCGCCGCTCAACGCCGACAGAATGCCGGTCACGGAGATCACCTCCAGAAGTTTCGCCAATCTGGGCGCTTCACGAACCCGGAAGTCGCGAATGTCGATACGGCCGCGCAATGGGGCGTCGGGGCCGTCACTGAAACCCTGAATCTGCAGGGTGCCGCCTTCCAGTCGCCCGGTCAGGTCAGCCACCGCCAGGGCTAGGCCGGTGTCCTCGGCCAGCACATTGAGATTTTTGCCGCCACGCTCGTTCGGGACATAGTCGACGTCGATCCTGCGTCCGTCCCCGACGAAGCCGGACAGGGACAGCAGGTCGATGCGTTCTCCGCTGGCATTGATGGCCAGGGTGGCGTCGCTCACATGCCGATCCGGTCCCGCCGTCATCCGCTGAAAGCGCCCGGTCAGCGCGATCTTGGGGGACAGGACCTCCTCCTCCGAAGTGTCTGCATCCTCCTCTTCTGCCAGGAAAGGTGCGACGTCGAGCTGCGGCCCCACCAGATCGATCCGGTAGGTATCGCCGGTATTTTGGACGGTTCCGGACACATCGGTGTCCCCAAGTTTCAATCGCTTGATCCGTGCTGCCGCGATATCGCCCAATCCTGTCACCAGATCGACGCTGCCTTCGATCCGATGGTCGGTCTTGCCGTCCAGAATGACATTCTCGATCCGGGCGCTGCCGTCCGGCATGAAAACCGCCTGCAGGAACAAGTCGCTGGGCAGACCACTTTCCTTTGTCCAGCCAAGGGGCGGTATCGCCAACACTGCTTCGGACAGATTGGCGGTCAGGGCGAGACTGCTGCTGCCGGACCGGTATTCCGCATAATTGACACCGATGCCGACGCGACCGCTGGCATAATCACCGACGGTCAGGCCGAACCGGCCCAACGCGCCGATATCGGTGATGCTTGTGACCGACAGGTAGCGAAGCCGTTCGCCGACGTCGCTGAAATTCTCTCTCCAGACGGCGGAAGCGGGAATGCCATCGACCGTTACATTGCCGGTCACATCCATTCGACCGGGCCGCAACACCAGATTGGCCTCTTCCGCGGCGATGGTCGCATCCAGATCGGCGCGATACATGGATAGGCCGGTGACCAGGGCGTCGGCTTCGTACTCGACCTCATCCGCATTCAAGTCTTCCAGAAGCGGGAACCGGAACCGGACCTGGGTTCTGGCCTGACCGGTGATGCCGCCGGTCTCCAAGCCAATCTTGGAGATGTAGTTGAACGGGTCGGTGTCGAGCAGGGTCAGTGCCGTCTGAAGCGGCGTGTCGATGTTCAACGCGATGTCGATCTTTTCCTTGCCGATGTCTAGGTCGGTGATCTCGATGCGGCCACCGGTCAGACGGGCATCGTTGACCGTGCCGCGTTCCACATCGATATCGAAACGCGACGGGCCGAAGGTCGCGAATCCGTCGACGCCGACCACCGGTTCCAGCGGGCGCAGGTAATGGACGTCGGCGTTATTCAGCCGAATGCTGCCGGAAAGGTCTTCCAGAACCAGTTGGTCAGGATCGTAACCGGGCAGGCTGGCGGTCAGGGCAATACCTGCTTGGGGCACGTCGCCCTTTGGAATGTTCTCCAGAACCCATTCACGCGGGTTGGGCGCCAGTTCCGCCGGCCAGAATTCCGGTAATTGTCCCATCTCCAGATCCAGGGCCAGCCCGTTGATAGAGATGTCTGCGCCGGACTCAGTCGGGGTTAGTATCCCGCTGGCGGTGATCGACGGTTTGTCGAAATCCAGGAAAAGCTCCTCTACCACGACCGGGTCGTCGGGGCCGCCGGTGCGGGCGGACAAGCGTCCGCGCTTCAGCGGCGGCAGGGCGAATGCGTCGGGGATGGCGATCCGACCTTCGCCGATGGTCATCGTCAGCGTGCTGGACTGCAATTGACCGTCCGGCGTCAGGCTGAAGTTCAGAACACCGTCCAGCGTGACGTCCGCCCCGGACAGCATGCCGAGAGCCGGCGCCGTCTGGGCTGCGTCGCGAGGGGCGACATCGGAGAACGTGAGCTTGCCGGATAGAATCTCGGCGAACTCCGTCTCTTCCGGCGTCGACGTCGTCAGGGTGAAAGACCCGATTGTCGAGGTCAGATCGGCGCTCGCCGCCAACGGCGTCCCGTTCGGCGCGATGTCCGCCGTCAAGGAACCGCTGATCGGGACGCGGGGCAGATAGGATACCGCCGTTTCCGCATCATAGAGACCGCCCAGCCAAACCGCCGTGTCGAACGCGTCGAATTCCGCCTCGATCTTGGCTTCCGGAAGGGCATCTCCGATCTCGGCGCTGGCCTTGATGCCGCCGGCCGCGCTGGTCAGGTCCGCACTGACCCGTTTCAGCTTTCCTTGCAGGTCGAAGGACGCGCCGGCTTCGCCGCTGATTGTCAGATCCGGCAGATAGAAGACCAGATCCGGCATGTAACGGATCGGCAGATTCGTGTCCAAGGTATCGAAGGCGACCGTTACATCGATCCGGTCTGCGCCGGGATCGGCGAAGAGAGAGGCGCCTATGAGCGCGTTCTCGGTCGGGGTTTCCAGCGACCCGACCAGGCGGGCGTCGAGACCATTGTCGGATCGCACGAAATCCAAACCCGCGCTATGCAGCCAGAGCGTTTCGCCCAATGCGCGGTCGATGATGCGGATCTCTGCCTGAACCATGCTGAACCGCTGCAGCCCGCCCAGCAGGGAATTTTCGCTGACGCCCGATGTCAGGGCATCCAGAACCGATTGTGGCAGCAGGGCGTCTTCGTCCGGCGACGGAACCGGCATCCATGCCGCGTCAGGGCGTTCGGCCGGGGTGGGCGCATCCCCTTCGCTATCGGTCACGCCGGGCAGATCGCCCACGGCGAGGGCGATGCGGCCGTCCGGATCACGCACTAGGGTCAGGGAAGGGCGCAACAATTCCAGTGTCGTCAGACGAACCTCGCCGCCCATCAATGCCTTGAAGGACAGTCCGACGGAAACTTCCTGCAAGACCGCGAGAGTCGGCTTGTCCGGCTCTTGGACGCGGACATTGCTGGCGACGACGTCAACCGCGCGGTCCCATCCGCCCCAAACGATCCTGGTATCTTCGACGGACACTTTATAGGGGCCGCTGCCGTCATTCAGCGCCTCTTCCAGAATCGGCGTCAGTGCCGATACGGAAACCGGGCCGGTCGACAGCGCATAGATTCCTGCGCCGACCAGCAGCACCAGCCCCAGGACCAGGGCGGCGACCGCTTCCAAGACGATCCGCAAGGTGCGTCTGTTCATCTTGGCCATTAAGCTTGAACGCTCTTCTGCTCTGATCTGATCGGATTGACCATCATAGACGCTTCGCGCAGGTTTGAAATCTTCGGCAAGGGAAGATTTCCGTGATGCGCAGTTTACCCATTCTAGACAGTTTCGATCCGTCCCGCTTTCCCGTACCGGCAGATGCGCCGGCGCCCGATCTACCGATCGAATTCAACGCACAGGGAACGTCCGACACCGCAAGGACGTTCCATGAAAACGAATCCGTCGTCCATTTTTTGCACTTTGTATGCTGTCACAGCGGGTTCCTGTCGACCTTGCTCCGGCGTGAGCCCGAGACTTTGGCGGCGGTCCTGACCGATGGGCCGGATTCGGTGATGGCGCATTGCTTGTCGGCACTTCCGGATTTGGACCGGGAGGATTTGGACGAGAAGGAATTCATGCGCGGTTTGCGCCGGGCCAAACGTAAGGTCGCGCTGACGGTCGCTGTCGCGGATTTGTTGTCGCTCTGGCCGCTGGAACGGATCACCGGCGCCCTTTCGGATTTGGCGGAAAGCGCGCTGGAAAGGTCGGCCCGGCGCGCGTTGCGGCAATGGCGCGGCGCGCCGGGCACGGACGGGTTCACCATCCTGGGGATGGGCAAGTTCGGATCGCGCGAGTTGAACTACTCGTCGGATATCGATCTGATCGTTTTGTACGATGCGGAGAGATTGGTGGCGGATGATCCGGACCGTCTGCGCCAGGACATGGTGCGGGTTACGCGCCAGATCATGCGGTTCATGGACGAACGAACGGGCGACGGTTACGTCTTTCGGACCGATTTGCGCTTGCGCCCGGATCCCAGCGCGACCCCGCTGGCGCTCAGCGTCCGTGCGGCGGAAAGTTATTACGAAAGCGTCGGTCAGAATTGGGAACGCGCGGCGATGATCAAGGCGCGGCCCGTGGCCGGCGACCAGGCGCTGGGGATGGAGTTTCTGACCCATATCCGGCCCTTCATCTGGCGGAAGTACCTGGATTTTGCGGCGATTCAGGACATCCATTCGATCAAGCGTCAGATCAATGCCTATCGCGGCGGCGCATCTATCGCGATCGACGGGCACAATATCAAGATCGGTCGCGGCGGTATCCGCGAGATCGAATTCTATGCCCAGACCCAGCAGTTGATCTGGGGCGGCCGGCAGCCGGACCTGCGGGTCAAGGCGACCTGCGCCGCGCTCGCCCAGCTTGCCGCCCACGGCCATGCCGATCCGACCGCCGTGCGCGACCTGACCATCGCCTACGAATTTCTCCGCCGCCTTGAGCACAGGTTGCAGATGGTCGCGGACCAGCAGACGCAGACGGTGCCGGACACCGAAGACGACCTTGCCGCAATCGCGCGGTTCATGGGGTTTGCGGTCCCGGACGACTTCCGGGCGGCCCTGCGCGGCCATCTGGAAACCGTCGCCGGGCATTACGCGCGTCTGTTCGAGGAATCCCCGGATCTGGGCGGCGGCGGGTCACTGGTTTTCACCGGCACGGAAGACGATCCGGATACGCTCCAGACTCTGGCCGATATGGGGTTTGCGCAGCCGTCCCATATCGCCGGGCGGATCCGGGTCTGGCATCATGGGCGCTACCGGGCGACGCGCAGCGAACGCAGCCGCCAGATTTTGACCGAACTGATGCCGCGCCTGTTGCAGGCTTTCGCGGATACGGCCAATCCCGACGATGCCTTCCTGCGCTTCGACAGTTTCCTGTCCGGATTGCCTTCCGGGGTGCAGCTTTTCTCGTTGTTCCAGATGCATCCGACCTTATTGGATCTGCTGTCGGAGATCTTGGGCAGCGCGCCGCGCCTCGCCGAGGTACTGGCGCGCAAACCGATTTTGCTCGATTCCGTGATCAGTGAAGATTTCTACGAACCACTGCCGAAGGAGACCGGCCCGGACGAGGAACTGTCGGCGGCGCTGGGCCTGACCCAGGATTTCCAGGACGTCCTGGATGCCGTGCGGCGCTGGGCAAACGACCGCAAATTCCGCGTCGGGGTTCATTTCCTGCGTGGGCTGGCGGATGGTGACCATGTCGGCCCGGCGCTCAGTGCTGTGGCGGAGGCGGCCCTGGCGGCGATCCTGCCGGCGGCCGAGGCCGAATTTGCGGAAATGCATGGCCGGGTGCCCGGCGCCGACCTGGCGGTTGTCGCCTTCGGCAAGTTGGGCGGCGGGGAGTTGTTGCCGCTGTCCGATCTGGACCTCGTCTTCGTCTATGATCCCGATCCGGATGTGGCGGAGTCTGACGGACCCAAACCGATCGGCCCGCAGGTCTATTTTCTGCGCCTTTGCCAGCGGCTTGTGACGGCGATCACGACCGAGACCGGGGAGGGGAAGCTGTACGAGGTCGACGGCCGCTTGCGCCCATCGGGCAATGCCGGGCCGCTGGCGACGCAGTTCGAAGGGTTCGACAAATATTATCGCCTGCCTGATGGGGAAGCCTGGACCTGGGAGCATATGGCCCTGACCCGCGCCCGGACCGTCTATGGCGCGCCGGAGCTGCGCAAACGCCTGGAAACGGCGATCCATGGCGCCTTGGTGCAGCGGCGCGACCCGGCGAAACTGTTCATCGACGTCGACGACATGCGCGAGCGGATCGCGCGCGAATTTCCGCCGAACTCACCCTGGGACGTCAAGTATCGCCGCGGCGGGCTGGTGGATGTCGAATTCATCGCCCAGGCCTTGCAACTCACCCATGCCGCGGACAACCCGGCGATCCTGTCGCCGAACACGGCACTGGCGCTGGAGAGGCTGCACGATGCGGGCTTCCTTCAAACCGCCGCCTTCGAGGATCTGCGGTCGGCGCTGGCGCTCTGGCGCGGCATGCAGGCGGCGATCCGGCTGACGGCGGCCTCTGGCAAGTTCGACGCGCAATCCGCACCGGACGGTCAGAAGCGCGTCCTGGCCAGGACGGCCGGCGTCGAGACATTCGACGGACTGACGCCGCTGATGGAGCGGGCGGCCGACAAGGTCTCCGCCCACTATGCTGCGTTGATTGCGGAACCGGCCGCGCGGTACCGTGCCGCGCGGGAGGCGTCGGAAGGTTGAGCCTTCAGGGGACGAAATGTCCGTTGAACGCCGCCAAGGTTTGTTCCGGGTTTTCCTCTGCCAGGAAATGGCCGGCCTCGACGGCATGGCCGGTCGGATCGACCGCCTTGTTTCGCCAGGTGTCGAGCACATCGTAATTGGCATGCATCGGGGCCTTCGCGCCCCATAGCACCAGAAACGGGCAGCCGACTCGCCGGTCCAGATCCGCCGTATCATGTTCCAGGTCGATGGTTGCGGCCGCCCGGTAATCCTCGCAGGTCGCATGGATTGTCTCGGGCCAGCCATAGGCCGCCTTGTATTCCGCCATCGCGCGGGGATCGAAGAAACCGGTCTCGCCGGCGCTCCAGCCGCCGAATTTCCGGTTCAGGTAGAAATCCGGGTCGGCGCCGATCAGGGTTTCCGGCAACGGCGCGGCCTGGGCCAGGAAATACCAATGATAATAGGCATGGGCGACGGCATGGGTCGCCGTGTTGAACAAGGTATGGGTCGGGACGATGTCCAGCACCGCGGCGCGCTCCACGGCATCCGGATGATCCAGGCAGAGCCGGTGGGTGACGCGACCGCCGCGGTCATGCCCCGCGACCTGGAAGGTCTTGTGCCCCAGCCCGGCCATCAGCGCGGCCATGTCGGCGGCCATGGCGCGTTTCGAATAGGGCAAGTGCTGCGGGTCCGTCGGCGGCTTGTCCGACGCGCCATATCCCCGAAGGTCGGGAACGACGACCGTGAAGTTCTCCGCCAGCACCGGGGCCAGCTTGTGCCACATGGCACCGGTCTGCGGGTATCCGTGGATCAGAAGGAGTGGGCGGCCCGATCCGCCGATGCGGACGTTCAGTTCCAATCCTTCGGCGTGGCTGTGCGTTACGGTGATGCGGTCCTGGACAAATCCCGGAAACAGGTCGGTCGACATGGGCGGCGCTCCCTCAAGCGGACTTCTTTTTACCCTTCGCGGTCGCCAACATCATGCCGGGCAGAACCAGCGCCGCGCCGATCCAATGATAGGGCTGCGGCGTCTCGCCAAGCAACGCCCAGGCGAGCACGGCGTTGTAGATCGGCACCAGATACATCAGAAGGCTGGACCGACCGGCGCCCAGAACCCGCTGCACATAGGCATAGACCTGATAGGCGCCGAAGGAGGCGACGAGGGCCAGAAGCGCGATCCAACCCGCTGTTTCCCAATTCCAGACCGGAACATTGCCGGTCGATGCCTCCCACAGCGTGAAAGGCGCCAGAATGATAACGCCGGCAAGGGTCGTTGCGCCGAACCGGGTTGAAAGACCCATCTCGCTCGGCCGGTGGCGCAAGAGGACGCTGTAGACCGCCCAACCGATCATTGCCGCCAGAATCCACAGATCGCCGACCGTGAAGGCGAGGTTGATCAACACATCCAGATCGGCCCGGCAAACGATCACGATCACGCCCAAAAGGCTGAGTGTGATACCGGCGATCTGCAGCTTGCTGACGGCCTCGCCATAGAAGGCGGCTGCCAGCAAGATGATCAGGACCGGGGAAGCGGAATAGATCAGACCGATATTCGTCGCCGACGTCGTGTCCGCGCCGATATAGACGAAGGCGCCGCAAACCCCCATGCCGAGCGCGCCGAGGATCGACAGATCCTTCCATTCGCGCAGCATGGCACCGCGCCGGACCCACAATCGCGGACCGACCAGCGGAAGGAGCAGCAGAAAGGTCGCCCCCCAACGCAAGAAGGAAAGGTGGACCGGCGGGATCAGGTCCGCCGTTGCCTTCGCGACCAGAAGATTGGTGCAGAACAGGGCCGGGGCGACGAACAGAAGGATTCGGGCGAATTGATCTTCGCCGAAACCTGCAATTCGTGGGGAAGTGTCGGTAAGTTGGCCGGATTGAGACATAACCCGTTTGTACCGTCTTGCTGCACTGCGGTGTACAGGGCAGGGCGTCGGATTACCTGTGAATCATGATCACGAATTGGAAGGCCAGTCAGGCGAACCGGTCCGGGTAGTCCGTAAAGATTGCTTCGCAGCCCCAGTCGAACAGTCGCGCGGCGTCTGCCGGGTCGTTGACCGTATAGACCCTGAACGGGATTCCGGCATTCCTGAATTCCGCCGCCCGTGCTTCGGTCAGTTTCTTGACGCTGACATGGACCGCGGACGCTTCCAGACGGTCCTGATGCGCCTGCCAATCGTCCGGAATCTCCCACCACAGGATCGCCCGGTCGAGCTGCGGGGCGGCCTTTTGGGCTTCTTCCAGCGCTGCTAGGGAGAAGGACGACATGACCGGCGGCGGCAGGGTGGCCGGCCACAATTCGGCGGTCCGTTCCGCCACGATGCGGCCGGTGATGCGGTCGTATCCGGAGGCTGGTTTGATCTCGACATTGCCGCCGAGCCCCAGTTGAGCCAGAGCCGCGACGGCCTCGTCAAAGGTCGGGACCGGTATTTTTGCGAAATCCGATGAGAACCAGGAGCCTGCATCCAGCCGCCGGATCGCCGCCAGATTGGTTTCGGACACCAGGCCGGTGCCGTTCGTCGTCCGGTCCAACTCATCGTCGTGATGCAGGATCACGACTTCGTCCCTGGTCAACATACAGTCGAATTCGACCCAGCTGCAGCCCAGCTCCTTCGCCTTTCGGAACCCGGCGACGGTGTTTTCGGGCGCATGTCCCACGGCGCCGCGATGGCCGATGATACGGGGAATGTCGGTGCGTTTGGCGGTCGAAGTCATACCTTAAAGGTCCCTGTAACGATCATCGGGCAACTCGTACACGCCGTTGCCGATATGACAATAAGTCAGGTCGCGCTCCTCGGTGCGCATGCGCCATGTCAGCATGCGCTGGGTCATTTCCAGCAGGGCCTCGCGGTAGGCCGGGTCGCCGGCGCGGTCGATCAATTGCGCGGGGTCTTCCCGCAGATCATAGAGAAGCGGCGGCAGAGCGGTGAAATGCACGTATTTGTACCGGTCGGTGCGCAGCACGGCCAAGCCGCATTCGTCGGTCCGCAGGCCCAGCGCCGTTTCGGCCGACCGGGCGGTCGGGTCGCCGAAATCGTATTCGAAATGGGCGGCGTCGCGCCAGGCACCGGGCGTGCCGCCGGTCAGCCATTTGGTCAGCGGGAAACCGTCGACCTGGCGCGGGATCGGCGCGCCCAACAGCTCCAGAATGGTCGGCATGATGTCGACGGATTCCGTGAAGGCGTCGATCGTCCGGCCGCGCGCGGCATCCGCTTCGGCGCGCGGATCGCGGATGATCAGCGGGATGCGGTAGCTCTCGTCGAAGAAACCTGTCTTCGAAAACAGCCAATGATCGCCCAACTGTTCGCCATGATCGGAGGTCAGGATGATCAGGGTCTCGTCATAGACGCCCTGCGCCTTCAAGTGGTCCAGGATACGTTGGAAATTGTCTTCGACCTCGTTGATCATCCCGTAATAGGTCGCGCGGATCTGGGCGATTTCCGAATCGTCCATCTCGGCAGGATTGATGTCCTGGCCGATCACCAGGCCGCTGCCCTGGTTCGCGCCCTTGCCGTGGCTGCCGATACGGTAGTTCAGCCAGGGATGGGCTGCGCCTTCTGCCTCTGGTGTCTTCGCCCGGACCGGCGGCGGCACGTCGGCCGCGTCGTACCGCGCGTTATAGGGTTCCGGCGATACGAAGGGCGGGTGCGGGCTGATATAGGTGACATGGGCGAACCAGGATTGGCCTTGGCGGGCGTCGAGATAGTCGATCAGCCGGTTCGTCAGAAAGGCCGCGTTGCTGTCCTCTGCCTTGAAGGGGGCGGGCGCGAAACTGTAGCGCTTACCGGGCACCTGGGCGGAGGGCCGGAAGATGTCCCAGGGGTGGTCCGGCAATGCGTAGCCCTTGGCCGTCAGATCGGCGAACCAGGTCCCGAAATCGTCGTCCAGCCGGCAGATGCGCGTCATGCCGGGCAGCACGCCTTCATAGCTGTTGAAGATCGGATCCCGGGGATTGGCCCCACGCGGGTCTGGGGAGATATCGGTATAGCCGAAAAGGACCGGATCGTAGTTCAGCTTGCGGGTTTCCAGCGCGACATTGGTGAAGCGGCGGTCCAGCGGCGTGCCGTTCCGCAGCGCGCGGTTCTTGTGCAGATAGGTCCCGGTCAACAAGGCCGTCCGGCCCGGCCCGCAGGGGCAGGTCACCGACCAATGATTGCGGAACAGGACGGCATCCCGCGCAAACGCATCCAGCTTCGGCGTTTGCAGCAGGGGATGGCCCATGGCGGACAGGCAATCCCAGCGCCATTGATCGAATGTGACAAGCAGGACGTTCTTGATCGCGGCCATGGTCGGGTCCGGAATTCTGCTGTGTGGATGAGGGGAAGAAAGCCACCCCAACACGAAACGGTTTCGGAATTATGACCTTGTCTGGCCAGCCGCGTCCATGCCGCCGGTCAGATCCCCGCGCGCGGCGCCAGGCTGACGATATAGGCGACATAGCCGACCAGGAGGACTGCGCCGCTGATCCGGCTGATTCCGGCCCGGAACAACATCAGGCTGGCGATGACCAGGGTCGCGGCCAGCATGACCCAGATGTCGATCGCCTGAATGTCCGGCTCGAAGGTCAACAGCGAGATGATCGACGTGATCCCCAGGATCGACAGAATGTTGAAGACGCAGGAGCCCATGACATTGGCGATGGCGACGTCGGTGTGATTGCGCATCGCCGCGACGGCGGTCGCTGCCAGTTCCGGCAGGGACGTGCCCAAGGCGACGACCGTTAGGCCGATCACTGTTTCCGGGACGCCGAAATCCTGGGCGATACCGATCGCGCCCGTGACCATCAGATCGGCGCCCAGAACCAGTCCGGCCAAACCCAATAGGGTGAAAACCAAAATTACGGGCAGTTTGGTCGGCGCGTTTTCCAGTTCTTCCGCCTCCTGCTCATGCAGATTGCGGGAGGCGCGATCCCTCTTGTCCTGCAAATAGGTCAGGACGAGATAGACGACCAAGGCGCCGACCATGAAAATTCCGTGGTACCAGGTAATTTCACCGTAGACCGACAGCAGAACCAGGACGATGGCCGCCGCGACCATCATGCCGGCATCCCGCTTTGCCGCGTCGATTCCGCAGGTCAGGGGGGCGATGACGGCGCCGACCCCCAGGATCAGCAGCAGGTTTGAGATGTTGGAGCCGACGACATTGCCGATGGCGAGGCCGTTCTTATTCGCCAGTGCCGCCTGAACCGTGACGACCAGTTCCGGGGCGGAGGTGCCGAACCCGACGACCGTCAAACCGATGATCGCAGCGGAAACCCCCAGGAACCGTGCCAAACCGACCGCGCCGCGAAGCGTCAGCTCGCCTCCGACAAACAGGATTGCGAGCCCGGCGACCAGGTAGACGATGTCCAGCAAGATGAAACCCCGCGACTGTGACCTTGTGACGGACCGCGATCCGTCCGGCTGTGTTTAATCGGCGCCCAGGGCCCCTCGTGCCCAACGCCTTCCCCCGGCTCATGGATATGCGGTTTGATGCAGGAAATACAAGTCAGAAAACCGACCAGTGTAGTCGGTCGCGGGCGATAGATTTTCAGGAATTCGAAGACCGCGCTCCTGCGAAAGCAGGAGCCTTCCGGAACGCCCGTCCAGTGCCTGGGCAAAGAAGGTTCCTGCTTCCGCAGGAACGCGACCGGCATATTATCCAAACAGCGCGTTCGGCAGCCAAAGGGCGATGTCGGGGAAGATCGTGATCAGCGCTACGCCGACGATCATCAGGACGAAGAACGGGGCGGCTGCCACGGCGATGCGGTTGATCGGGATGCCCGTAAGGCCCTGCAGGACGAACAGGTTGAAACCGACTGGCGGCGTCATCTGGCCCAGTTCGACCATCAGCACCAGGAAGACCCCGAACCAGATCGGATCGAAGCCCATCGCCACGACCGGGGCGAGGGTGATTGGCAGGCTCATCACCACGATGGAAATCCCATCGAGGAACAGGCCCAGGACGACATAGAACACCGCCAGGATGATGATCAGTCCATAGGGACCGATATCCATCGCCGCGATGGCCGTCGCGACGTCCTGCGGCACATGCATATAGCCCATCGCCGTCGACAGGAAGGCGGCGGCCACCAGGATGGAGCAGACCATCGCGGATGAGCGCACCGCACCCATCAGGCTGTCTTTCAGCATCGGCAGCGACAATTGCCGCATCGCGCCGGCCAGGAGCAGCGTACCGACGACGCCCACCGCCGCCGCTTCCGACGGGGTGGCCAGGCCGGAATAGATCGCGCCCAATACGACCACGATCAGGCCCAGGATCGGGCAGAGATCGGTCAGGGCGGCGCTCATCGGGACCGCCTCGCCATCGCTTTCCTTGGGTGCCAGGGACGGTTTCAGGCTGCAGCGCACGGCGATATAGGCGGAATAGAGAAAGGCGACCAGGACGCCGGGCAGGACCCCCGCCGCGAACAGGCGCGAGATCGAGACCTCCGCCAGGACTCCATAGATGATCATCACGATCGACGGCGGAATCAGCAGGCCCAGACTGCCGGCCCCGGCCAACGAGCCGATGGACAGGCCCTGGTCATAGCCGCGCCGCTTCAATTCGACCGATGTGATCTTGCCGACCGTCGCTGTCGTCGCGGCCGAGGAGCCGGAAACGGCCGCAAACAAGGTCGACCCGGCGACATTGGTATGGATCAGCCCGCCCGGAATCTTGGCGACCAGCGGTGTCAGTCCCCGGAACAGCCGGTTCGATATATCGGTGCGCAGAATCATCTCCCCCATCCAGATGAACAGGGGGATGGCGGCCAGTTCCCAGGAACTGGCGCTGCGGAACAGGATCTTGCCCAGGATCGCGCCGATGCGATGGGGCGGAAAGTCCAGGATCAGAACCAGCCCGGTGGTCGATACCAGCAATAGGCCGATAAAGACCCAGACGCCGCTGCCCAGAAAGAAAAGGATCAGGACCAGGACGACGAGGCCCGAGATCAGCGCTTCCATTATTCGGTCTCCACGCTGTCGATCGGCGTCCCACCGGCCGCGATCCGAAGGAAATAGGCGAAGAGTTGCAGCATCAAGAGGACGAGGCCCAGCCAGACCGCGCCGACCGGGATCCATAACGGGACCTCGGCGATGCTTTCGGAGACGGAACCGCGCGTCCATTCGCGCAAGGCGTTCTTGCCGACATACCAGGCGCAGAACCCGGCCATGGCGAAGCTGACCGCGATGCAGAACAGTTCGACCCAGCGTCGGGCGCGGCCCTTGATGCGGGTGATGGCCAGGTCGACGCGGATCAGCGATCCGTGATCCAGCGCGTGGCCGAGCGACAGGAAGGTCATCGCCGCCACCGCATAGCCCACGAACTCGTCCAGAACGAAGGTCGAACTGGCGAAGAATGTCCGCAGGACGATTTCGTAGGCGATATGCGCGACGATATAGACGAGAAGGAGGGCGGCCACGGCACCGGCAAGCCGGCTGACGGCCGTTACCGCCCGGTCAATTGCTTGGATCACGGGACCGCCCCCAGTCTCGTCTAGTACCCTGGAACGAAAATACGCGTGGTTAAGAATCGCCGTCCGGCTTTGCCGGGTAGGAAGCGGCGCGCAGGCGATACGGGTATCGACAAGCGGCGCTGACGCCCGCCGACGAAGCCGGACGGCGACCCGAGGGGCGGCATTGCAGCCCCGTCGGGCCGCGTCGAGCGCCGCTCGCGATGCCCCGCATCGCCACCCGACACTCTCCTAGCCGACGAACCTGCAATGCCGTTCTTAATCACGCGTATTTCCATTCCAGGGTACTAGGATCGATGTCTATCCGGAAATCCGGACGCTTACTTCATATACGCGTCCAGGATCGCCTGACCCTTGGCACCGGTCTTTTCCAGCCACTCGGCGCGGGCCTTGGCACCGGCTTCGTTCAGGGCGTCCAGATAGCCGCCGTCGACGCCGGTCACGACCGTCAGGCCGTTTTCCGTCATCGTGGCATAGTTTTCCGACACGCGCTTTTCGACCGCGGCCCAGACATAATCCTCGGCGGCTTTCGCGGCTTCGGTCACGGCGGCCTTCTGGTCGTCGGACAGGTCGTTCCAGACGTCCAGATTGATATGCACCATATTCAGGGGCATGGCGTAGTTCACTTCGGTGAAGTGGCTCAGCTGTTCCCAGAACTTGGCGTTGGTGCCGCCCTCGGCGGAGGTCAGGACGGCTTCGATGCCGCCGGTGGAGAGCTGCGGGACGACGTCGGCCCAGCTCAGCTGGATCGGCGCGCCGCCGGCTTCCTGCAGCGTGATCGTGCCATTGGCGTCATAGGTGCGGATTTTCAGACCGGCCAGCGCATCCAGGCTGTCGACCGGCTTATTGGCCCAGATGCCCGACGGCGGCCAGGGCGACGCCCACAGCAGCTTCTGATTATTGGCGGCGAAGATCGCGTCATACTCGTCCCGGGCCGCGTTGAACAGCTTGCGGGCGTCGGCCGGCGTCTTCGCCAGGAAGGGCAGCGACGGCAGCAGGAACATCGGGTCAATGCCGCCCAGCGGGCCGACATAGGTATCGGCGATCGGTAGCGCGCCATCGCCCACCGCGTCCAACTGGTCCTTCGACTTGAAGCCGATGGAGCCGCCGAAATGGTGCGTGATCGTGATCCCGCCATCGGTCAGCTTCGACAGCGTCTCGGAGAAGACCTTGTCGCCTTCGGCGTGGATCGACGTGTCGTTATATTCGTTCGCCATATCCCAGTTGATGCTGTCCGCCTGGGCGGCGCCGCCGAACGCGGCGGGGGTAATGGCCAGCGTCGCCGCGGCCAGGAATTTGGTGATCTTGCTCATTGTATCGTATTCCCTGTTCTTGTCGCACACCGCCGCCGGCCGCCCATTCGGCCGGGAACGGAGCCCGATCGTCCCTTTTGGTTGCGGGCTTCGATCGCCAGTCTAGGCGAGTGCCGCAATTTCCGCCACTGCCCTCCGCTGCCTCGGATCTTGGGTCCGAATTTCACGAAGGCGACATAACGTTCACAATATATCGATAAATTGTCAACGTTATTCTGGTTTCCGATCGGTATCCGCAATTTTGTACAAGCGGGCGTCGGCCGGACCGCCTACATTGGGGGAATCATGAACGCCATCACTCAGGAACAGGCGGTCAACCGGCATTCGTTGAGCCGGCAGGACCATGTGTGCTTCTGGCGCGACCCGCGCTGGGACGATCTGGAATGCCTGCATGCCCGGTTTCTGAACCATGTCTATTGCCCGCATATCCATGAAACCTATGCCATGGGCGTCATACTGGACGGGATTGAGCGCTATACGCTGAAGGGCGTCCATTATGCCGCCGGGGCCGGGGATATGGGCTTGGTCAATCCGGGGGAACTGCATGACGGCTGCCCGGGGGAGGACGGCTATCAATACCGCATGTTCTATCCGACCGAGGCCTTGATGGCGCGAATCGCGACCGAGGTGACGGGCAAGACCGTCGACCGGGTCTATTTCCGCCAGGGCCTGGTGAAGGATCCGGATGTCTATGCCCTGCTGGCCCGCGCGCATCTGTCGATGGAATATGCCGAGACCAATCTGAAGCGCGATTCCGACTTTCTGGAAGCCGCCGCCCTGCTGATCGAACGGCATTCGGACACCAACCTGCCGCCGATCCAGGTCGGCAGGGAAGTCCGCGCCATCGCCACGGTCTGCGACTATGCCGAGGACCGGCTGGAGGAGGAGTTGGATCTGGACGAACTGGCCGGTCTGGTCGGTTTCAGCCGCTTTCAATTGATCCGCGCCTTCCGCCGCGAATTGGGCATCACGCCCCATGCCTGGATCATGAACCGCCGCGTCGCCCGGGCGAAGCAATTGATGGCCGCCGGCACGCCCCCCGCCCAAACCGCCGCCGCCTGCGGTTTCTACGACCAGGCCCACCTGACCCGCAATTTCAAGGCGGTGACGGGGGTGACCCCGGCGAAGTACCGCGGCGCATTCCTGTGATCTGACTACCGACCATTCGGTGGCGACTTTTTCACTTTCTATTTTCAAAAGAAAAAACTATATTAATCGTACGGGTTGAATATTCTTGTGAGTGCATGCGTTAAGCATGCATTTTTGTTTGGGGGCATCAATGACTGAGAAGACTACCGCTGCAAAACTGGCGCCGGTGAAGGGGCCGGCGTCCTACTTCCCATCCATCGAAAAGAAATACGGTAAGCCGATTGCGGAATGGAAGGCACTGATCCGAACACGGCCGGACGCGAAACATATGGAATTGGTCGGTTGGCTGAAGGATGAGCACGGTCTTGGTCATGGCCACGCCAACGCGCTGGTGGCTCACACCCTGGCCGAAGACAAGAGGAAGTAGGAACAGCACAATGAGCGATACATTGAAACGCCGGATCGGCTGGGGCCTGACGGGCCTGTTTGCACTGTTCATTGCCGGGGCGTCGGTTACACCGAAACTGGCAGGTATGGATGTCGCGGGCGACACTCTGGCCGGCCTCGGATGGAATCCCGGTTACACGCTGTTGATCGGGATCATCGAGCTCGCTTGCCTTGTCGTCTATCTCGTGCCGCGTACCGCCGTGTTCGGGGCCGTCCTGATGACCGGTTTGCTCGGCGGAGCGATCGCGACCAATCTGCGCGCCGACATGCCGATGTTCAGTCACACCCTGTTCAGTGTCTATCTGGCACTGTTCATGTGGGGCGGGCTCTGGCTGCGCGACGCACGCTTGCGGGCGCTGTTTCCGTTTCGAACGGCGCAGCCTGAACTCTAACTGGCACCGGTTGGCTTAGCGCATGCGATCATAGGTGTGAAGGGCGGCATCGTCCCAGTCTTTGGACGGGTCGTCATGGCAATATCGCAGGGCGATTGCATAGATTTGATCGTCATCTGCGCCGTTTCCGACTTCCGCGTCGTCCGCATAGTTCCGTCCGGTGAAATAGCCCATCAGCCACCACTTGTTGTATTCTCTATAATGTTCGTTTGCGTCCTCGTGTAGGACGGCCTCGCACCCCACGCTGAACTTTACGGTATAGGCCGGGGCAACGGAGGAACTGGCAAGGTTGCAGGCGACGGCAAGTAAGATTGGCATGGAAACAGACATCTTCATCGCGATTCCTCCTCAAGGATCGAAGACGCCAACGCGATTGAAGTAAGCACCGTTTCTGCGTGGCCTGCAGCAAAATTCCCATTGTCGGCATACCGAATGGAGGCGCCGCAGTCGCCGGTCTGCGTAACCCGCAATTTCCTACAATCATTTCGGTCGCCCCTGCCGCATATCTGTCGTCCTGACGAGATTTTGACGATTGGGAGCGTTCGATGTTCTGGGCTGAGTTTCGGCGCGGTTTTTTGGATATTCTGCCGTTGCTGGCGGGGGTGATGCCGTTTGCGCTGCTGTTCGGCACGCTGGCGTCCCAGAAAGGGTTAAGCCCGGCGGAGATCGTTTTGATGTGCGCGACGGTCTATGCCGGCGGGGCGCAGTTCGTATCGATCGATGTCTGGGCGACGCCGGTTCCGGTCCTGGCCGTCGTGTTGGCGACAGGGCTGGCCAATGCGCGCTATTTCCTGATGGGGGCGGCGTTGCGGCCGCATGTGACGGGCCTGTCCTGGCCGGCGCGGCTGTGGTTCGTCGGCATTCATTCCGACGAGACCTGGGCGATCGCACTGAAGCGGTCGCAGACGGCGGCGCTGACGCCGGGCTATGTGCTGGGACTGACCGGGCTGTTCTATCTGAACTGGCCGTTCTGGTGCCTGGTCGGGGCGCTGGTCGGCGGGTTGATCGACGACCCGGCGCGCTATGGCGCGGATTTCATGTTCGTCGCCATGTTCCTGTGCCTGATCCGGGGCATGTGGCAGGGCCGGATCTCGCTGGTCGCGGTCGGCGCGTCGGCGGTGGCCGGGCTGGCGGCGCAGCAATTGCTGCCGGGCCATTGGTACATCTTCATCGGCGCGGTTTCCGGCATGCTGGCCGCCGCCGCCTTCTGGTCCCCGGGGTCGGGGCGCGACGAGAGTTGCGACGCCAAGCTGGAGGCGCGGACATGAGCTTCGACCCGATCCACCTTACCGCCATTCTGGGCATGGCCGCGGTTACCCTGGCGATGCGGTTCGGCGGCTATCTGCTGGTCCGTTATGTCACCGTGACCGGGCGTGCGGCGGCGGCGATGGAGGCGATGCCGGTCGCGGTGCTGACGGCTTTGGTCGTTCCCACCGCGCTGGCGACGGGTCCGGCAGAGACGGTCGCCGCCGCCGTCACGCTGTTCGCCGCCTGGCGCCTGCCGATCATCGTCGCGGTCATCGTCGGCACCGCCGCCGTAGTGGCGCTGCGGCTGGTGTTTTGACAGCGCCGTCTGGCGGCGTCCTATCGCTTGTCCCGCCATTCACGAGACCTGTTACGGCATCGAGGGAATATATTTTCGACCAATCATCGTTGACAATTTATCGATAAATTGTCTTTGATAATCTTCCAACGCAACGGAGGATATCGGCATGACGGCGTCACGCGAAGCGGAACCGCGCAAAGAGGGATGGCAGTTCTGGATCGACCGGGGCGGCACCTTCACCGATGTCGTCGCGCGCGCACCGGGTGGGGCGCTGACCACCCATAAGCTGCTGTCCGAGAATCCCGAGGCCTATAAGGATGCGGCCGTTCAAGGCATCCGCGATCTGCTGGGCCTGAAGCCGGGCGACCCGATCCCGTCGGACAAGATCGACGCCGTGAAGATGGGCACGACCGTTGCGACCAACGCGCTGCTGGAGCGCAAGGGCGACCGGACGCTGCTGGTCGTTACCGAAGGCTTCCGCGATCAGTTGCGCATCGCCTATCAGGCCCGTCCGCGTCTGTTCGACCGAAATATCCTGCTGCCCGAAATGCTGTACGAGCGGGTCGAGGAAGTGGTCGAGCGCGTCGACGCCAAGGACCAGATCCTGACGCCGCTGGATATAGACGATTTGCGTCCGAAACTGCAGAAGGCTTACGACGACGGCATCCGCGCCGTTGCCATCGTTCTGATGCACGGCTATCGCGTGCCGGACCATGAGAAGAAGGTGGCCGCGCTGGCGCGGGAGATCGGCTTCACCCAGGTATCCACCAGCCATGAGACCAGCCCGCTGATCAAATTCGTCGGGCGCGGCGACACGACCGTGGTCGATGCCTATCTGTCGCCGATCCTCGGCCGCTATGTGCAGCAGGTCGCGGGCGAACTGGGCGATGTCCGCCTGCAATTCATGCAATCCAATGGCGGCCTGACCGACGCCAAGCTGTTCCAGGGCAAGGACGCGATCCTGTCCGGCCCGGCGGGCGGCATTGTCGGGTCGGTGAAGACGGCGGAACAGGCCGGATTCGACAAGGTCATTACCTTCGACATGGGCGGCACGTCGACCGAT
Organism: Pacificispira sp.; assembly: GCF_965228185.1. NCBI lineage: Bacteria > Pseudomonadati > Pseudomonadota > Alphaproteobacteria > Rhodospirillales > Aestuariispiraceae > Pacificispira > Pacificispira sp. The sequence goes on from NZ_CBDDHE010000003.1 coordinate 283,170, forward strand.
GTCGCCCATTACGACGGCGAGTACGAACGCGCCTTCGAAACCCTGGTCGCCGGGGTGCGGATGCGCGCGCCGATGATGCTGATCCACACCGTGGCCGCGGGCGGCGGGTCGATCTGTCAATTCGACGGCGCCCGGTTCCGTGTCGGTCCGGAAAGCGCCGGTGCCAATCCCGGCCCGGCCGCCTATCGTCGGGGCGGGCCGCTGGCCGTCACCGACTGCAACGTCATGCTGGGCAAGCTGCAGCCGCAATTCTTCCCCGCCGTCTTCGGCCCGAACCAGGACGAGGCGCTGGACGCCGCCCCGGTGCGCGAGAAATTCGAGGCACTGGCGAAAGAGGTCGAGGCCGCCACAGGTCAGAAGCGCTCGCCGGAGGAAATCGCCGACGGTTTCCTGAAGATCGCCGTCGAAAACATGGCGAACGCGATCAAGAAAATCTCCGTTCAGCGCGGCTATGACGTCACCGAATACGCCCTGCAATGCTTCGGCGGCGCGGGCGGGCAGCATGCCTGCCTGATCGCCGATACGCTGGGCATGACCAAGGTGCTGATCCATCCCTTCGCGGGCGTTCTGTCTGCCTATGGCATGGGGCTGGCCGATATCCGCGCCATGCGCGAACGGTCGGTCGAACAGCCGTTGAACGACGGCCTGCTGGCGCGTTTGGAGACTGAGCTGGGTGATATGGCCAAAGAGGCCGATGCGGAACTGCGCAAACAGGACGTGCCGTCCAACCGGATCGAACTGCTGCGCAAGGTGCATATTCGATATGATGGGTCGGACACCGCGTTGGAAGTGCCCTTTGGCCCGCTGGACGAGATGGCGGAGGCGTTCGAGACCTCCTATCGCTCCCGTTTCGGGTTCCTGATGGGCGGGAAGGGGCTGGTTGCCTCCGCCCTGTCCGTGGAAGGCATCGGCCGGACTTTCGATCTGGCGTCGGACGATCTGGCGGCGCGCGCCGCCTCGCCGGATCCGGTTGAGACCGTCACCACCTATATGGCCGGCGATTTCGTCGAAACGCCGGTCTTCGACCGCGACCGCATGTCGGCGGGGCAGAAGGTGAAGGGTCCGGCGATCCTGATCGAACGCACCGGCACCAATGTCGTGGAGCCAGGCTGGGAAGCGGAAATGACCGCCATCGGCAACTTGGTCCTGACCCGTGTCGAGGCCCTGCCGCGTCAGGTCGCCATCGGCACCCAGGCCGATCCGGTGATGCTGGAAGTGTTCAACAACCTGTTCATGTCCATCGCCGAGCAGATGGGCTACACGCTGCAGAACACAGCCTATTCGGTAAACATCAAGGAGCGTCTGGACTTCTCCTGCGCGGTCTTCGATTCCGAGGGCAATCTGATCGCCAATGCGCCGCATATGCCGGTGCATCTGGGCTCCATGGGCGAAAGCGTCCGGGCGGTCGTGCGCAACAATGAAGGCACGATCAAGCCGGGCGACGCCTATGTCCTGAACAACCCGTATAACGGCGGTACGCACCTGCCGGACGTTACCGTGGTGACCCCGGTCTTCCATGAGGACGGCAGCCGCATCCTGTTCTTCGTCGCCAGTCGCGGGCATCATTCCGATATCGGCGGGCGCACCCCGGGCTCCGCCCCGCCGGATTCCGCGCATATCGACGAGGAAGGCGTGCTGATCGACAATTTCAAACTGGTCGATCAGGGCACCTATCGCGAAGAGGCCCTGCGCGAGGTTCTGGCGTCGGCCAAATACCCGGCCCGCAACCCCGATCAGAACGTCGCCGATCTGCGGGCGCAGCTGGCGGCGAACGAGAAGGGCGTCCAGGAACTGAACAAGATGGTTGGCCATTTCGGTCTGGACACGGTCGAGGCCTATATGGGGCACGTCCAGGACAATGCCGAGGAATCCGTGCGTCGGGTGATCGATGTCCTGAAGGACGGCTCCTTCGAATACCCGATGGATAACGGCCAGAAGGTCAAGGTCGCGATTACGATCGACAAGGCGAAGCGCGGCGCCACCGTCGACTTCACCGGGACCAGCCCGCAGGGCCCGAACAACTTCAACGCCCCGGCGGCAGTCTGCCGGGCTGCGGTGCTCTATGTCTTCCGCACCCTGGTCGAGGACGACATCCCGATGAACGAAGGCTGTCTGAAGCCGATCGAGATCATCCTGCCGGAAGATTGCATGCTGAACGCGCGCTATCCCGGCGCGGTGATCGCGGGGAATGTGGAAACCTCCCAGATCGTGACCGACACGCTCTATGGCGCGCTGGGCGTCATGGCGGCGGCCCAGGGGACGATGAACAATTTCGTCTGGGGCAATGACCGGTATCAGTATTACGAAACCGTCTGCGGCGGTTCGGGCGCCGGTCCCGATTTCGACGGGACGGATGCGGTCCATACCCATATGACCAACAGCCGCCTGACCGATCCGGAAATCCTGGAATGGCGCCTGCCGGTCCTGCTGGAGAAGTTCGAGATCCGGCGCGGCTCCGGCGGCCATGGCAAGCATCGCGGCGGCGACGGCGTGCGCCGGGTCGTACGATTCCTGGAGGATATGGACGTCGTCATCCTGGCGAATCACCGCATCGTCCCGCCTTACGGCATGGCGGGCGGTGAGGACGGTGCGGTCGGCCGGAACTGGATCGAACGCACCGACGGCAGCCGCGAGGACATGACGGCGACCGACATGCGCGCGGTGCAGGCTGGCGACGTCTTCGTCTTGGAAACGCCGGGCGGCGGCGGCTTCGGCAAGGGGCAGGCCGAGGCGGCGGAGTAGGGGAAGGCCCCCTCACCCCGGCCCTCTCCCTCGAGGGAGAGGGAGTTAGATTGGATCGTCACCCCGGCGGAAGCCGGGGTCCAGGGGAGCAGGCACGAACCTGCCATCGGCCCTGGATTCCGGCTTCCGCCGGAATGACGAAATGGTTTGTCCCCCTCTCCTTGGGGAGAGGGTGGCCCGAAGGGCCGGGTGAGGGGAATTCTGGGAAGGAGCAATCGGCATGGCCAGAAACCGCATCGTATCCTCGGCGCATCTCGTCTCCGACAAGGCGGCGGAACTGAGCGAGTACGAATACGGTCTGATCGTCGCCTGGCACGCCTTTCAGCGCTGGGTGTCCCGTTGCATGGCGGCGGCGGGGTATGGCGATCTGGGCTCCCTGGATGTTCTGGTCCTGCATTCGGTCAATCATCGCGACCGGCACAAGCGCCTGGCCGATATCTGTTTCACGCTGAATGTCGAAGACACGCACACCGTCAACTATGCGCTGAAGAAACTGTTGAAGGCCGGGCTGGTCGAATCCGAAAAGCGCGGCAAGGAAGCCTTCTATGCCGCGACGGAGTCCGGCCGGGAGGCCTGCAGGGTCTATCGTGAAGTTCGGGAATCCTGCCTGGTCGACGCGTTCGAGGCGCTGGGCGGATTGGACCCGGAGGAAATCGCCGACACCGCCCGGACCCTACGCGCCCTGTCCGGCCTTTACGATCAGGCGGCGCGCAGCGCGACGAGTCTGTGACCATGGGCCGCCCCACGACACTGGCCGGCATGCGGGCGGCACTGTCGGGCTTCGACACCGGGGAGGGATTCCGAAAGGGTCTGGCCTTCCAGCCGAAACCGACGGATGTCTTCATCTCGCCCTATTCGAAATGCGGCACGACCTGGATGCAACAGATCGTCCATGGTCTGCGGAGCGGTGGAGACATGGCTTTCGCCGAAATAACGGAGGCGGTGCCCTGGATCGAGATGGCGCACGACCTAGGCCTCGATCCGGAGGCGCAGCGTTTCGAACCGCGCGCCTTCAAGAGCCATCTGCCCTGGCGCGACATACCGAAGGGCGGGCGCTATATCGTCGTCTTCCGTGATCCGACGGATGCCTGCCTGTCCTTGTATAAATTCTTCGAAGGCTGGTTCTTCGAGACCGGCAGTATCGAATTCGAAGACTTCGCCCGGGACTTCTATCTGGGACGCGGCGACGATCACGGATACTGGGTGCACACCGCCTCGTGGTGGGAGCAGCGGGACCGGGACGATGTGTTGCTGGTGTGCTTCGAGGATCTGAAAGACGATCTGCCGAAGGCCGTTCGGAAGGTGGCGCGATTCCTGGACCTGCCGGAAAGTGGCCCGACCTTCGACGTCGCCGTCAAACAGGCGGGCTTCGACTTCATGAAGGCCCATGGCGGGCAGTTCGACGATCACCTGGTGCGCGAACGCCGCGATGCCGCCTGCGGCCTGCCGCCAGGCGGCTCCGCATCGAAGGTCAGCACCGGTCTCGCCGGGGCCGCCAGGCCGATCATGTCCGACGAAACCCGCGCCGCGTTCGATGCCGAGTGGCGCCGGATGATGGCAACGCCCTTCGGACTGCCGGACTACGCGGCGTTGCGCGCGGCGCTGCGGTAAGAGGGCAATGCACGCGTCGCCCCGGCGGAAGCCGGGGTCCAGGGAAAAGGGCATAATTTGTGCGTCTTGCTCCTGGATTCCGGCGTTCGCCGGAATGACGACAGGGGGCATTTCTCGTCTCAGCATAATCGTCTTGTTGGAATGCTTTACCCTTCCACCAAAACGCGTACCGTTCGGGGGCAACGCTTTTCCCCGAAAGGTCCCCCATGCACGCGCCGCCTCTCGTCATCCTCGATGTCCAAGACGCGATCGATCAGCCCGTCTGGAACGGCAAAAGCAATCCGGATTACCTGTCGGACATTCAGCGACTGCTGGCGCATTGGCGGGGGAAGGGCTGGCCGGTGGTGCATGTGAAACACGACGAGGCGACCCCGACATCGACCTATCACACGCACGGGCCCTGGAACGCGATCAAGCGCGAGGTCGCGCCGGTGCCCGGTGAGACAGTGGTGACGAAGACCCAGAATTGCGCCTTTATCGGCACGGATCTGGACGCGGTGCTGAAAGGGCTCGGCGCGGAAGGCTTCGTGCTGACGGGCGTCGTCATCCACAACAGCATGGACGCGACAGTGCGGGCGGGGAAGGCCTTGGGCTATCGCATCCTGTTGCCGTCGGACGCGACAACGGCGGTGCCAGTCAAAGGCGCCGATGGCCGGCTTTGGGATGCACAGACGGTCCGTGATCTGACCCTGGCGATCCTGGACGGCGAATATGCGGAAGTCCTGACGGCGGAGGCCGTCGTCGCGCGATTCGCATAACCCGTCAGTCAACCCAAAGCCGTGTTCCTGCTTGCGCAGGAGCACGGTCGATGGAGATCGCCGCATTATCGTATTCCTGCGAAAGCAGGAATCTTCCATGGTCCGGCACGGTACCCGGTGGGAAGGAAGACTCCTGCTTTCGCAGGAGCACGCTGGGCGAAAATTCAGACGACTTTTAGAAGCGCGTGCTTCTTCTTGCCCATGGACAGTTTCACCACGCCGTCGATGGCTGCATCCGAACCGAGGGTGAGGCCGTCGTGTTCAACTTTCTGGTCGTTGACGCGGATTGCGCCGCCCTTGATCTGGCGGCGGGCGTCGCCGTTCGACTGGGTCAGGCCGACCAGTGTCAGGGCATTCAGAATGCCGATCCCGCCGGCCAGTTCCGATGCCGGGATCTCTACCGTCGGCAGATCGTCACCCAATCCGCCCTGTTCGAAGGTCTTGCGCGCGGTCTCGGCTGCGGCGGCGGCCGCTTCCGCACCGTGGCAGAGCTTCGTTGCTTCATTGGCAAGTCGGATCTTCACGTCATTGATGGCGGCGCCTTCGGCCTTTTCCAATTCCGCGATCTCGTCCAGCGGCAGGTCGGTGAAAAGGCGCAGGAAGCGGCCGACATCGGCGTCTTCCGTGTTGCGCCAGTACTGCCAGTAATCGTAGGCGCTCAGCCGTTCGGCGTTCAGCCAGACGGCACCGCTGGCGGTCTTGCCCATCTTCGCGCCCGACGCGGTGGTCAGCAGCGGCACGGTCAGACCATAGAGCGAGGCATCGTCGGTCCGGCGGCCCAGTTCGACCCCGTTGACGATGTTCCCCCACTGATCGGACCCGCCCATTTGCAGGCAGACGCCATGGCGTTTGTGCAACTCCACAAAGTCGTAGGCCTGGAGGATCATGTAGTTGAATTCCAGGAAACTCAGCGGTTGTTCCCGTTCCAGGCGCAGGGCGACGCTGTCGAATTTCAGCATCCGGTTGACCGAGAAATGACGGCCGAAGTCGCGCAGGAAGGGGATGTAGGCGAGCTGCGACAGCCAATCGTCATTGTTCACCATGACGGCGTCGGTAGGCCCGTCCCCGAAGGTCAGGAATTTTTCGAACACCTTCTTGATGCCGTCGATATTGCGCTGAATATCGTCGTCGGTCAGCAGCTTGCGCTGTTCGTCCTTGCCGCTGGGATCGCCGACCTTGGTCGTGCCGCCGCCCATCAGGACGATCGGCTTGTGGCCGGTCCGCTGCAGCAGGCGCAGCAGCATGATCGGGACCAGGGAACCCGCATGCAGCGAATCCGCCGTGGCGTCGAAGCCGATATAGGCGGGGATCGGACCTTCCATCGCGCGCGCGTCGAGCGCGTCCATATCCGTGCACTGATGCAGGAATCCGCGGTCGCGGACGGCTTTCAGGAAATCCGAACGTAGCTGTTCCATGGTCGTCAAAACTCTGATTTGTCGGTTGAACGCGGCGCGGGATAGCATGAACCTGCGGACCCGGCAACGTGGGACGCCCCGCATGCATCGATCGCGTCGGGTACAATGGAATTCGGGAGGCAGGAATGGCCAGGACGATGACCGCGCTGGGCCTGATGAGCGGGACGAGCTTCGACGGGATCGACGCGGCGCTGATCGAAACCGACGGGGAGGCGGTTCTGTCGACCGGCGCCAGTCTGGCACGGCCCTATGACGAGCCGTTCCGGGCGCGGCTGCGCGCGGTCTTGCGGGCAGAGACACGGACGGCGGCTATCGACACGCTGGAACGGGATATTACCGACCGGCATGCGGAAGTGGTGGTGGCCCTTCTGGAACAGGCCGGGCTGTCGGCGGGCGATGTCGATATCGTCGGTTTCCACGGGCAGACGATCAACCATCGGCCCGATCTGGGTTGGACCTGGCAATTGGGGCTGGGCGGTAGGCTGGCGAAACGGGTCGGGATCGATGTGGTCTTCGACTTACGCGGCGCCGATGTCGCGGCCGGCGGGCAGGGCGCGCCACTGGCGCCGGTCTATCACCGGGCCTTGGCGGGCGCTCAGGTAATGCCCCTGGTCGTCCTGAATCTGGGCGGTGTGGCGAACATCACCTTTCTGGAGGATGCCGCTGCCGACCCGGTTGCTTTCGACACCGGTCCCGCCAGCGCGTTGCTGGATGACTGGGTCGCCGGTCATGGGGCCGGCGCGTTCGACGAGGATGGCCGGATTTCCGGTTCGGGCAAGGTCGACCGGTCGGCCCTGGCCGCGTTGCTGGACCATCCCTATTTCGCGCAGCCCTATCCCAAATCGTTGGATCGCGACGCGTTCGACCCCGCCCCGGTGAAGGATCTGGGGCTGGCGGATGGTGCAGCGACCCTGGCGGCATTCACGGTGGAGAGCGTGGCCTGCGGCATCGAATTGCTGCCCAAGCCTCCGGTTAAGGTTCTGGTGACAGGCGGGGGACGGCGCAATCCGACCTTCATGTCCGGCTTGGCGCAGCGTCTGGGCGTGCCTGTGGAACCGGTGGAGAAGGCCGGATGGGACGGCGATGTTCTGGAAGCGCAGGCCTTTGCCTTCATGGCGGTGCGCAGCCGGATGGGTTTACCGATCAGCTTCCCGGGTACGACCGGGGTCGCGCGGCCGCTGACCGGCGGCCGCTTCGCCCCGAAATCCTGAAACCGGGAGCCTGGGGTCAGCCGGCCAGGCGCTGATCCAGATAGCCGCTGACCGTTTCCTTCAGGTCGTCGACCTTGTTGGTGAAGAAATGGTTGGTGTCGGCCATCAGATCGTAATCGATGGTGATGCCCTTCTGCGCGCGCAGCTTGTCGACCAGCTTGTTGACCTGTTCCGGCGGCACGATGTCGTCGGAATCGCCGTGGACGATCAGGCCCGAAGACGGGCAGGGGGCCAGGAAGGTGAAATCGTACAGGTTCGCCGGCGGCGCGACGGAGATGAAGCCGTTGATTTCCGGACGGCGCATCAGAAGCTGCATACCGATCCAGGCGCCGAAGGAGAAACCGGCGATCCAGCAATCGCGGGCGTTCTCATTATAAGATTGCAGCCAGTCCAAAGCCGTCGCCGCATCCGACAATTCGCCTTCGCCGCGCGAGAAGACGCCCTGGGAGCGACCGACGCCACGGAAATTGAACCGCAGACAGGAAAAGCCGCGCTTCGCAAAGGTATGGTACATCTCGTAAACGACACGGTTGTTCATCGTGCCGCCATGCTGCGGATGCGGATGCAGGAACAGCGCGATCGGCGCGTTTTCGTCCTGTCCGTGCGTATAGCGGCCTTCGAGACGTCCCTCTGGACCGTTGATAATGACTTCCGGCATCAGATCACCCCGGTGAGAATGTGGACGGTTTGCCCCTGCAAGTCCGGCCCATCGCTTTAGACGTCAAGGCCTTGGGACACAAGCGTTATCGCGGCAAAGTGTTCGGCGGCCTCCTTGACGCCGAATCTGACTGCCGTATATGTAGGGGGCACTTCGGTGCGGGAAAGTCCGGTTCCGCAGGTAAGGGGGCGGAACCAGGATGGGAAGGAAGGCGGCGCCGATCCCGGTCGATGACTGAGGGCAGGCGCAAGCATTCCTGACAAACGGAGCTTCGCGACCACGCCGCACCGGGAATGGGACCGGGCGGCCGGAAAGGCACGGACCAGCATGTTCCAGACGATACGTTCCGACATCGACGCGATGATTTCGCGCGATCCCGCGGCCCGCTCCCGGATCGAAGTCGCGCTGTGTTACCCCGCCTTCCATGCGATTCTGCTGTACCGCGCGTCCAGTTGGATGTGGCGGCGCAATTGGCGTCTGACCGCTCGCATGGTCTCACAATTCGCGCGCTGGACGACGGGGATCGAAATCCACCCCGGCGCCACGATCGGCCACGGTTTCTTCATCGACCACGGCATGGGTGTCGTGATCGGCGAGACGGCGGAGATCGGCGACAATGTCACGCTGTATCACGATGTGACCCTGGGCGGCGTCTCCCCCGCGGAAGACTCCGACGGTCAGCGCTGCACCAAACGGCACCCGACCTTGTGCGACGGCGTTATCGTCGGATCGGGCGCCCAGATTCTGGGTCCGATCACGGTCGGCAAGGGCGCGCGTGTCGGTGCCAATGCGGTTGTCATCAAGAATGTCGCCGAAGGTGCGACCATGGTCGGCATCCCTGCCAAACCGGTGACCGGCAAGGCTGGACGGGCTACCGGCGCATTCTCGCCTTATGGAACGCCGCTTGGCGATTTGCCGGACCCGGCCGCGCGCGCGATCGAAGGCCTGATGCAGCAGGTCGAAACCCTGAAGGCCCAGATCGGCAATCTGGAATCGCGTCTGGCCGAAGCGGAGAAACGTCCGAGCTTCGGTTTCGCCGTCGAGGACGATGCCGAAACCGCCCGTCAGGCCGCCAAGAAGTAACCCAAACATTCAACAAATGCGACGTAAGAGCGCGGCAGGGAATCAACCCCCCTGCCGCGCTTTACACGGCGATTGTAAGTTCTACATTAAAAGCGCTGGTTGCGGCTGGCGATTGGGAATGACCGACCGATATCGCTCAGGGATGGGTGGGGACGCGATCGGGTCGGACGTGTGCGCCAGGCCGTGCAAGCGGTTTGCGACGCTGCGAACGGCGGAGGATTCGCGTGAAACTGAGCACCAAGGGACGCTATGCGGTGATGGCCATCGTCGATCTTGCGTCCATGAAGGCGGACCGGCCTGTGCCATTGGCCGATATCGCCGAACGGCAGGACATCTCCCTGTCATATCTGGAACAATTGTTCTCGAAAATGAAGCGTGGCGGTGTCGTCCGCAGTGTCCGGGGGCCGGGCGGCGGCTATATTCTGGCCAAGTCCCGCGACGCGATCAGCGTGACCGACATCCTGCGTTCCGTCGACGATGAAACCCGAATGGGACGCTGCGTTCCGTCGTCCCCTAACCTCTGCCGTCCCGGCGATACCCGCTGCGCAACGCACGAGCTTTGGGCCATGCTGTCGGCGAAGATCGAGGCGGTTCTGGACCAGGTCAGTATCGCCGATGTCTGTGAAGGGCGGTACGCGTTGGACAACGAGCAACCCATCGCGCAGGCGGTCGGCGAAGATTGAACGGATAGAACCTTTTCCCGCCGCCCCTGCCGTGAGACAAAGCGGCATGCCGCAAACGCCCGTCTATCTGGATTACAACGCAACCTGTCCGATCCTGCCGGAATCGGAACGGGCGGTGCTGTCTGCGTTGGCGACCGGTGGGAATCCGTCCTCCGTCCATGCCTTCGGCCGCGCTGCCAGGGGCGCGGTGGAAGCCGCGCGCGGGCGGGTGGCGGCGCTGGTCGCGGGGGATCCGGCGCAGGTCGTGTTCACGTCAGGGGCCAGCGAGGCCAATATGCTGGCCTTGCGCGCCCTGCCGACCGGCCGGGTTCTGGTTTCAGAGATCGAACATGACAGCGTTCTGAATGCGCAGGCGGCTGCCATTCGGCTGCCGGTCGATCCAGAGGGACGGTTGGACCTGAATTTCCTGCGCGAGACCGTGGCAGAAGGCGACTTCGTGTCGGTCATGGCGGTGAACAACGAAACCGGCGTCATCCAACCGATCGCCGAAATCGCCGACGTCGTTCGCGGCGCGGGGGGCAGGCTGCATATTGACGCTGTTCAGGCCGCAGGCCGCATTTCCTTGGATATTGAGGGATTGGGTGCGACGGCCATTAGCGTCAGCGCCCATAAGATCGGCGGTCCGCCGGGAGTCGGGGCATTGATTCTCGGGCGCGGCGTCGCCCTGCGTGCGATCATGCCGGGCGGCGGCCAGGAGCGGGGTCGACGCGGTGGGACGGAGAACACGCCCGGCATAGCCGGCTTCGGCGCGGCGGCCGCTTGCGTTCTGGAAAGCCGGGAGCGTGAGCAGGTGCGCCTGGCCGAATTGCGCGGGCAACTGGAACAGGGCCTGGCGGAGGCAGGGGCAACCGTTATTGCGGCCGGATCGCCCCGGGTCGCCAATACGATGTGCGCCGCGCTTCCGGGCGTGCCGTCGGAAAAGCAGGTGATCGCGCTGGACCTCGCGGGATTCGCGGTCAGCGCCGGGTCCGCATGCTCGTCCGGGAAAGTCAAGACCAGCCACGTCTTGAATGCGATGGGCCTGCCGGATGCCGTATCCGGCGCGTCGATCCGTGTCAGCATGGGGTGGCGTACCACGGCGCAGGAAGTCGACGCCTTTATCGGCGCCTATGCCGCGATGGCCGGGCGGTTCGGCGCCATGGCCAAAACCGCCGGGTGAAGAAGGATTGCGGATGACCAGCAACCGGCCAAACCGACCGATCTATCTCGACTATCAGGCGACGACGCCCTGTGATCCGCGCGTCGTCGACCGCATGATGCCCTTTTTCAGCGAGATCTTCGGCAATCCGCATTCCGCCGATCACCGCCATGGCTGGGACGCGGAGGCCGCGGTGGATGCGGCCCGGGGACAGGTCGCGGCCCTGATCGGCGCGAAGCCTCGGGAAATCGTCTTCACCTCCGGCGCGACGGAATCGAACAATCTGGCAATCAAGGGGGCGGCCCGTCACCGTCGCGCGACCGAGGGACGGACCCGCGTCGTGACCGTCGCCAGCGAACATAAATGCGTCCTGGAAAGTGCCGCGCGGCTGGAACGCGAAGGGTTCGACGTCACCTACCTGCCGGTCCGTCCGGATGGGCTGATCGATTTGGCGGCGCTGGAGGCGGCCCTGGACGATAAGGTTGCTGTCCTGTCGGTTATGGCCGTGAACAACGAAATCGGCGTGATTCAGCCGCTCGAAGAAATTGGCCGGCTGGCGCGCGCCGCCGGCGCCTGGTTTCACAGCGATTGCGCCCAGGCCTTTGGCAAGATCCCGCTGGATGTCGACGCGCTCTCAATCGATCTGATGAGCATTTCGGGACATAAGATCTATGGGCCGAAGGGCATCGGTGCGCTCTATATCCGTGCCCGAAACCCGAAGGTCGCGCTGGAACCGCTGATGGATGGCGGCGGGCAGGAGAGGGGGCTCCGGTCCGGAACGCTGCCGACGCCGCTTTGTGTCGGGCTCGGCGCGGCCGCCGAGATCGCCGCGAACGAGATGGCGGCGGAAGGCGAGCGGCTTCGCGCGATGCGCGACGACCTTTGGGACAGGCTGCGCCGCGACCTGCCGCAGGTGACGCTGAACGGCGATGCCGACCGGCGCATACCGGGCAATCTGAACCTGACCGTGCCAGGCTTGGAAAGCGCGGAACTGCTGGCGGCGCTGGACGGATTGTCGGTTTCGGCCGGATCGGCCTGCTCCTCCGGCGCGCAGGCGGCAAGCCATGTGCTGCAGGCGCTGGGCCACGACCCGGCAAAGGTCGCCGCGGGCTTGCGCATCGGTCTCGGTCGTTTCACCACGCGCGCGGATATCGACGCGGCACATGAGATGATCAAATCAGCCATCGGGTCTTAAGCCGTTTGCGGCACACCCAATTTGATCGGATGCGATGGAAAGTCGACTTAGTTTCTTAGGTTGGATTTGTTGAACTTGGGGTTGTCGACCAACCAAACAAAATGACGCCAGCTTAGGGCCCCGCCAAACCCGGAGTCGTTTCTGGCGCAATCGATGAAGTATTGAGTTTTCCTATGGAAATGTCCCAGGACGGTCCTCTGACTATCCGCGAACAACTCCATATCGATATGTCCTAGGCGAATGCATAATGCGATAAAATCATAGTAGTTCAATAGGTAGCGAATGGACGAGATCAGTTCGCGCTTATGCTCTATGTCGGGATCGTTGGCGTGTGCATCCGGCCTGCGCCAGATGTCGAACAGTTCCGCCGCTTCTTGCTCGCTCATCGTCGTGCGAGGCGGAAAGCGGCGAAAAATCGTGTCGCGATGGCGGTTGAACTCCGAATCATTCCGCATCTGTTGGAGCGTCGTCACCGTATGTTGTGCACGATGATTGGTGACAGAGATTGCGGATTGGATCAGCCAACCGATTGTGGCCAATACGCCGGCGGTTATGGCTGCGTTAATTTTTAGGGAGTCGCCATAGTCGGGGACGTCGTTGATCAACCAACCCAACCACAATGCGACAAGCATTGCGATGAGCAAAAGAATGACGATCAGCGAAATTTCAAGATACCGCGTCCGCAGTATCCTGGAAACGAGTGACGATATATAGTGGTAAGACATATAAAATCACCCCCGCAGACGAGTGTGCCCGTGGGGGTGAATGTGCGCAACTGGGAATGTTGGTTTTGATTATTCTTCTTCTTCGTAGTGCATAAAAACCTCCACTTTGTGCCACATGTCCACCATATCTAGAGTTGCCTACTAGATATAGATAGATGGCGTTGATTCGGTTTCCGGGTCCAGCACATTTCGGTTCGCCGGTTGGCGTCCGGAAATTGGTGTCCTCCTGAAAAACAAACGGTAACGATCGGAGGTTTCCGTGACAAGCCCGGCCGGGACTTGCCGGCTTGTGCCGCCGAGCTGACCGATTGACTTAACCGGGCGCTTGTCCCAAATAGCGCGGGTCTTAGCGCAAGCCGGTCAGCCACGAGAGGACGTTTCATGCCGAAAATCACCTTCGTTCACCGTGATGGGAGTGAAACCGTCGTCGACGCCAAGAACGGGCTTTCGGTGATGGAAACGGCCGTCGACAACGATGTCGAGATCGAAGCGGCCTGTGAAGGATCGCTGGCCTGCGCGACCTGCCATCTGGTGGTCGAGGATCAGGACTGGTTCGACCGTCTGGACCCGCCCAGCGAGGACGAGGAAGACATGCTCGATCTCGCCTTCGGGCTGACCAAGACCTCGCGTCTGTCCTGCCAGATCCGTGTCAGCGACGCCCTGGACGGCATCCGTTTTCGCGTGCCGGACGAAACCTGATCCTTATCTAATCAAGGCATTAGACGGCCCCCAAGCCCCGCATTGCGGGGCTTTTTTGCTTTGTCCCCTAACACCCAATTGTTAGGCTTTCTCCGGTGGGGCCGGTTCATCTCAAACGGGGGGAGAAAAACATGGGCAGTCACGCGACGGACATCGACGCCTTCATGGCGGCGCTTAAGGCGAAAAATCCTGGGGAAACGGAATTCCAACAGGCGGTGCATGAGGTCGCACAGACCATCATTCCGTTCCTGGACACGAAGCCGATCTACAAGGATCTGAAGATCTTCGAACGGATGTGTGAGCCGGACAGGACGGTGATGTTCCGGGTTTGCTGGCAGGCCGATGACGGGGCCGTGCATGTCAATCGCGGCTTCCGGGTGCAGGTCAACAACGCCATCGGACCCTATAAGGGCGGCTGCCGCTTCCATCCGTCGGTCAATCTGTCGGTCCTGAAATTCCTGGGCTTCGAACAGCAATTCAAGAACTCACTGACCGGCCTGCCGATGGGCGGTGCCAAGGGCGGGTCGGACTTCGACCCCAAGGGTCGGTCGAATGCCGAGATCATGCGCTTCTGTCAGGCCTTCATGTCCGAACTGTTCCGGCATATCGGGCCGGATGTCGATGTGCCCGCCGGCGATATCGGCGTCGGCGCGAAAGAAATCGGCTATATGTTCGGTCAGTACAAACGCCTGACCAACAAGTTCGAAGGCGTGCTGACCGGCAAGGGGCTGGAATATGGCGGGTCGCTGATCCGGACCGAGGCGACGGGCTATGGTGCCGTCTATTTCCTGCAGAACATGCTGGACGTCGCCGGGCTGGACATGGACGGCAAGACCGTCGTCGTTTCCGGTTCCGGCAATGTCGCGACCCATGCGGCGGAAAAGGCGCATCAGCTCGGCGGGCGTGTGGTCACCCTGTCGGATTCCGGTGGATTCGTGCACGACCCGGACGGCATGACCCAGGAGAAGATCGACTGGGTCAAGGAACTGAAGAAGAATGGCGGCCGGATATCGGAGTATGCCGACCATTTCTCCGGCTCGACCTTCCACGCCAAGGCACGCCCCTGGCACGTGCCATGCGACTATGCGCTGCCCTGCGCGACGCAGAACGAGATCGGCGAGGAGGACGCAAACGCCCTGATCAAGAACGGCGTCAAGGCGGTCTCGGAAGGGGCGAACATGCCCACCGTCGATGCTGGACAGAAGGCGTTCCAGGCAGCCGGCGTTCTGTTCGGCCCGGCCAAAGCGGCCAATGCCGGCGGCGTGGCTGTCTCTGGCATGGAGATGTCGCAGAACTCCGCGCGCGTCAGCTGGACCGATAAGGAATTGCGTAACCTTTTGAAGACTACCATGGCGAATATCCACCAGACCTGTCACCAGTTCGGCGAAGGGCACGGCAAGGATGGCGGTATCGACTATGTCCGAGGCGCCAATATCGGCGGCTTCGTCAAAGTGGCGGATGCGATGCTGGCCTTCGGGGTTATGTAGAAAGCGATAGAATGAATACAGGCAGGGACAGGGATTTAGGGCCGCCGCGCCCGTCGGAACCGGTCGACCCGCGCGAGATCGACTGTGCCCTGGCCCGTGGCGCGATGCAGAACCGCCGCCTGAACAAGGCGCTGGACACCGTCACCCGCGAATTGGAACGCGACCCCGGCGCCCCGGCGCCCCGGCGCCCTGGCGCGCGTGCTGCGGCGCTGGGTTAATGAATCCTGAGCGATCCGTTTTCCCTGCGCGACTGTCGCTAGAATCTCCTTGCGTTACGGATGTTTACGGAGCATGGTCCGCGCGTGGCGGCCCCGCAGCCGTTTATGAGTGACGAATGACTATGGTGCGTTTCCGGGTTTGCCTTGGATTGCGTACCGGAGACGGACTTCCTCTAAGCTTTGTGGGACGTGCGCCCCGGCCACGCATGTGCGGGTCGGGCACCAATGCGTGCAGGCGGACCGATGACCGGCCCCGGCACGATGCTAAGAACGAGTAGGACTACGAGATCATGGCCAAAGGCACCGTTAAATTCTTCAACACCACCAAAGGCTTCGGCTTCATCACGCCGGAAGGCGGCGAAAAGGACGTTTTCGTCCACATCACCGCCGTTCAGGCCTCTGGGCTGGATACGCTGAGCGACGGCCAGAACGTCGAATTCGACATCGAGCCGGATCGCCGCGGACCGAAGGCGGTGAACCTGCGCGCGGCCTAACAGCCCCGCGACAAGGCGAATTGGGGAAAGGGCGGTGCCATCGGGCACCGCCCTTTCTCTTTGGGCCGACCGCGTTCGAAATCGTCGATTGCCCGACAAAAATATGTCACTCGCCTTCGTCGGCGTTCTTGGGCAGGTTGCGGGCATAGACCGGAGGGTGCCATGGCCAAGATCATCGTCTTCACCGATCTGCATATCGTCCCGGAAGGCAAGACCATCATCGGGCTGGATCCGTATGAGCGGCTGCTGGCCGGGGTGGAGCATGCGCTGCGCATCCATCCCAATGCCGACAGGATCGTCTGCACCGGCGATCTGACCAATCGCGGGGATGCGGATTCCTATGGCCGGTTGAAGGAGATTCTTGACCGATCCCATGTGCCGGTGCGCCTGCTGATCGGCAATCACGATGAGCGCGAGACTTTTGCGCAGTGCTTCCCGGACACCCCTCTGGATCCGAAAGGCTTCGTGCAGAGCGCCGAAGACCTGGGAGACTGGCGGATGATCTATCTCGATACGCTGAACGCACCCCCCTATGTCTTCCCGGAAGCCTATAGCGGCTATCTGTGCGACAGCCGGATGGCCTGGCTGGAAGCGCAACTCGCCGCCGCCAGTGACCGGAAGGTCGCGATTTTCATGCATCACCCGCCGCATGATATCGGCTTTCCCGGGATGGATGAGATCAAGCTGAAGAACGGCGCGGCATTCTATGACCTGATCGGGCAGTTCGGGAATGTGCGGCATATTGTGGCGGGGCATGTGCACCGGACAATTTCCGGCGCCCACCGCGGTGTCGCTTATTCGGTCTTCAAGAGCCCCTGTCATCAACAGCCGATGAACCTGGACTCGCACGATCTGTCGCTGTCGGTCGACGAACCGGCGGCTTACGGCATCCTGTTGACCACGCCGCATGGCATGATCGTGCATACCGAGGATTATCAGATCGCCGTCGCCAACGCCTTGTCCGATCAGGACGCATTGGGCGCCGGGGCGGATGCGGCCGAATAGACTTAGAACCTTTCCAGATTCAGGGCTTGCTATCCCGGTCATAAACGCTAAATACAAAGAGGACTAAATTAGTACTCTTTGCGCAAGGCGTGGGGTGGTCGGAACGTGTTTCGGATTTCGAGGATGACGGATTACGGCGTCGTGCTGTTGAGCTACATGGCTCGGCGGCCGGATGCTCTGTCGACCGCGCCGGAACTGGCGGAGCGCACGACCCTGCCGGCCCCGACCGTGGCGAAGATCCTGAAGGCCCTGGCCAAGGCCAAGGTCATCACGGCCCAACGCGGCGCGCAGGGGGGATATGCCCTGCAACGACCGGCAACGCAAGTCACCGTGTCCGAGATCGTGGCCGCCCTGGACGGGCCGGTTGCGCTCACGGCCTGTGTCGATGGGTCGACGGACGATTGCAAGGTGGAGAATTTGTGTCCCATGGCGGGAGGCTGGAACCGGATCAATACGGCGGTTCAGACGGCATTGGACAGCGTAACCCTGGCGGATCTGATCGCGGACAGCGCGATGATCCCAAGTTTCGAGGCAAGACCGGCGCACGAAACCGCGTCGGCGGGACGGTAAGATATGGCGACGACGGAAACAGTCCAAAAGGTGAGCGCGCTGGAGGCGGAGAAGTACCGCTATGGCTTCACCACCGAAATCGAGATGGACTTCGCGCCGAAAGGCCTGAACGAAGACATCGTGCGCCTGATTTCCCAGAAGAAGGAAGAGCCGGAATGGCTGCTGGAATGGCGCCTTAAGGCCTTTCGCCTGTGGCAGGACATGCCGGAACCCGCCTGGCAGAAACCGGACGTGCCGCAGATCGACTATCAGGACCTTTACTATTACGCCGCGCCGAAAAAGAAGGACGGCCCGAAGAGCCTGGACGAGGTCGACCCGAAGCTTCTGGAAACCTATGAAAAACTGGGTATCCCGCTGAAGGAGCAGGAAGTCCTGGCCGGTGTTGAAGGCGCGCCGAAAGTCGCGGTCGACGCGGTCTTCGACAGCGTGTCCGTCGCCACGACCTACCGCAAGGAGCTGGAAAGCCACGGCATCGTTTTCTGCTCCATCTCCGAGGCAGTGAAGACGCATCCGGACCTGGTGAAGAAGTATCTCGGCTCCGTCGTGCCCTATTCGGACAACAAGCATGCCTGCCTGAATTCGGCCGTCTTCACCGATGGCAGCTTTGTCTACATTCCGAAGGGCGTCCGCTGCCCGATGGAATTGTCGACCTATTTCCGCATCAACGCGCAGGATACCGGCCAGTTCGAACGCACGCTGATCGTCGCGGACGAGGGATCGTATGTCTCTTATCTGGAGGGCTGCACCGCGCCGATGCGCGACGAGAACCAGCTTCACGCCGCCGTGGTCGAGCTGATCACGCTGGACGATGCCGAGATCAAATACTCGACGGTTCAGAACTGGTATCCGGGCGACGAGAACGGCAAGGGCGGAATCTACAATTTCGTCACCAAGCGGGCCGCCTGCCGGGGACGGAATTCCAAGGTGTCCTGGACCCAGGTCGAAACCGGGTCGGCGATTACCTGGAAGTACCCCAGCTGCATCCTGCAGGGCGACAATTCCCAGGGCGAGTTCTATTCGGTTGCGATCACCAACAACCGCCAGGAAGCCGATACCGGAACCAAGATGATCCATATCGGCAAGAACACGCGCTCGCGCATCATCTCCAAGGGGATCTCGGCGGGCCGCGCCGACCAGACCTATCGCGGGCTGGTCCGGGTCATGCCGAATGCGGAGGGCGCGCGGAACTTCACCCAGTGCGACAGCCTGCTGATCGGCGATCAATGCGGCGCCCACACCATTCCCTATATCGAAAGCCGCAATCCGACCGCGCAGCTGGAGCACGAGGCGACGACCAGCCGGATCAGCGAGGATCAGCTGTTCTATTGCCTGTCGCGCGGGATCGGAGAGGAAGAGGCCGTGGCCCTGATCGTCAACGGCTTCTGCAAGGAAGTCATGCAGACGCTGCCCATGGAATTCGCCGTCGAAGCCCAGAAGCTGATCGGTATCTCCCTGGAAGGCAGCGTCGGATAGGCACGGAACAACCCCCGTCATTCCGGCGAAAGCCGGAATCCAGGGCTACTGGCGGGAAGGTTGATTGTGGCCCTGGACCCCGGCTTTCGCCGGGGTGACGGAGACAGAAAGAAAGAGTTCGAAATGTCATTGTTGAAGATCGAAAACCTGACCGCGGAAGTCGACGGCAAGGAAATCCTGAAGGGCCTGAGCCTGGAACTGAATGCCGGCGAGGTCCATGCCATCATGGGGCCGAACGGGTCCGGCAAGTCGACCTTGTCCTATGTCCTGGCCGGGCGCGACGGGTATGAGGTCACCGGCGGCTCCGTCACGTATGACGGCAAGGACCTGCTGGCCATGGCGCCGGAAGAGCGTGCCTGCGAAGGCGTCTTTCTGGCTTTCCAATACCCGGTCGAACTGCCGGGTGTCGCCAATACGACCTTCCTGAAGCATGCCCTGAATGCGCGCCGGAAGTATCGTGGCGAGCCTGAGCTGGACGCGCTGGAATTCGTCAAGGCCGTGCGCGGCAAGGCAAAGGAATTGAACATGCCGGACGACATGTTGAAACGTCCGGTCAATGTCGGCTTCTCCGGTGGCGAGAAGAAGCGGAACGAGACGCTGCAGATGGCGGTTCTGGAACCGACCCTGGCGATCCTGGACGAGACGGATAGCGGCCTGGACATCGATGCCTTGAAGCTGGTGTCGGAAGGGGTCAACGCGCTGCGCAAGCCGGACCGCGCCTTCCTGGTCATTACCCATTATCAGCGCCTGCTGGACTATATCGTGCCTGACAAGGTGCATGTCCTGTCCGGCGGGAAGATCGTGAAGACCGGCGACAAGAACCTGGCGCTGGAACTGGAAAAGACCGGCTATGCCGAATTCTCCGGGGAGGCGGCATGACCGACAATGTCCTTCAGGATCTGCTTCGCCAGCGGGGCGCGCCGGGCCGGTTCGATGCCGGCGACGCGCTGCCGACCCGCAAGGCGGAGCAGTGGAAATACACCGACCTGAAGCGGCTGGAAAAGATCGGCTGGACCGTCTGGCTTGCCGAGGACGAGCACGGTGTTGTCCGCCCGCCGGAAACCGGTTTGGAATTGGACGGCGCGGTCGATCTGGTGCTGGTCAATGGTTTCCTGGACCGCGATTTGTCGGCTCTGGACAATCTGCCCACAGGCCTGTCGGTTGAGGCGGGTCCGGCAGCCGATGCCTGGGGCGAAGGTTTCACCGAACGCCTCAGCGACGCGCTGGCGCAGGAGGAGCTGACGATCCGGGTCGATCCGGGCCGGACCATTGAGGCACCGATCCATATCCGCCATGTCACCTGGGGCGCGGACAAGGACGCTGCCATCGCCCATGCGGCGCGGGTGACGATCACGGTCGGTGCGGGCGCCGAGGCCTGCATCGTCGAAAGCCATGTTACCGCCGAAGGGCGCGGGTTCTCCGTGCCGAGTCTGGGCGTCAGCCTGGACCGCGACGCGCGATTGGGGCTCTACACTCTGCTGGGCGAAGGGGCGCAATCGGCGCAACTGGCGCTCAGTGATATCGGCGTCGCGGAAAACGCGGTGCTGGATTCCTTCATCCTGTCTGTCGGTGACGGGCTGTCCCGGCGGGAGACGCGCCTTTCCATGGCCGGTGAACGCGGTGAGGCCGCCCTGTCAGGGTCCTATTTCGGGGCCGGGGATGCGGTGATCGATAACACGACCTTCGTCACTCATGGCGCCGAGAACGCGACCAGCCGCCAGTTCTTCCGCGGCGTGCTGGACGATCATGCGCGCGGCGTGTTCCAGGGCAAGGTCCTGGTGCGCGAGGGCGCGCAGGGCACGGACGGTCAGCAGCAGCACAAGGCGCTGCTGTTGTCGCGTCATGCCGAGGTCGATGCCAAGCCGGAACTGGAAATCTATGCCGACGACGTGCAATGCGCCCATGGCGCGACGGTCGGTGCGATCGATGCGGATCAGCTGTTCTACATGCGCGCCCGGGGCATCCCGGAGGACCGCGCCCGGGCGATGCTGACCGAATCCTTCCTGATCGAGGCGGTGGAGAAGATCGCGCGTCCCGCGATCCGCGACACCTTCCGCAACGTCCTGTCCGCGCGCCTGAATGGAGAAACGGCATGAACGATGCGGTGCTGAAACCGTCCGAACTTCCCTATGACGTCGACGCCTATCGCGCGGACTTTCCGATCCTGTCCGAAACGGTGCACGGCAAGCCTTTGGTCTATCTGGACAATGGCGCGTCCGCGCAGAAGCCGAAGGCGGTGATCGACGCGATGCGCGGCGCCTTCGAACATTGCTATGCCAATGTGCATCGCGGCGCCTATGATTTCTCGGAACGAACCACGGCCGCCTATGAGGGCGCCCGCGAGACCGTCCGGGCCTTCCTGAATGCCAAGAGCGAGCGGGAAATCGTTTTCGCCAAGAACACGACGGAAGCGATCAATCTGGTCGCCCATTCCTTCGGGCGCGGATTGCTGAAAGCCGGCGACGCCGTGGTGATTTCTGAAATGGAGCACCATTCCAACATTGTGCCCTGGCAGATGTTGCGCGACGAGAAGGGGATCGAACTGCGCTTCGCGCCGATTTCCGACGAGGGCGAGCTGTTGATGGACAAGTTCGCCGAGCTTCTGGACGAGAAGGTGAAGCTGGTCGCGATCACCCATGTTTCCAACGTGCTGGGCACGATCACGCCGGCCGAGAAGATCGTCGACATGGCCCATGCCGTCGGCGCCAAGGTGCTGTTCGACGGCAGCCAGTCGGTCATGCATATGCCGATCGACGTGCAGGCGCTGGATTGCGATTTCTATGTCTTCACCGGCCATAAGATCTATGGCCCGACCGGGATCGGCGTGCTGTACGGCAAGGAAGCGGTGCTGGATGCGATGCCGCCCTTCCTGGGGGGCGGGGATATGATTTCCTCCGTCACGTTACAGAAATCGACCTGGGCGGAACTGCCCGCCAAATTCGAAGCCGGGACACCGCCCATCGTCGAGGCGATCGGGCTGGGCGCGGCCATCGACTACATTTCCGGCATCGGGCTGGAACGGATCGCCGCCCATGAGCGCGATCTGCTGTCCTATGCCATGCAGCGCCTGGCGGCGGTCGACAATCTGCGCGTGATCGGCACGGCCCCGAACAAGACCGCGGTGATCTCCTTCGCGATGGGGGAGGCCCATCCCCACGATATCGCGACGATCATCGATCAGCAGGGCGTGGCGGTGCGCGCCGGACATCACTGCGCCGAGCCGCTGATGCACCGGATGGGCGTTGTCGGAACGGCCCGCGCCTCCATGGGCCTGTATAACACCCGCGCCGAAATCGACCGTCTGGGCGAGGCGCTGGACAAGGTGAATGCGATTTTCGGGTAAGGACGAGACCGAGATGGATGACGGACGCGACGACAGGGATTACCTGACCCACGAGACCGATGGGCCGCAGAGCGGATCGGACATCGTGCATCCCTATATGGGCATGTTCGGCGACGGGCCGGCGGCCGAGGAAGGCATGCAGGCGCTGGCGGGCGAACCGCTGGCCGATGGCGTCGGTACCGCCACGCCGGACGCGGTCGAGGCCGCATTGCGGACCGTTCATGACCCGGAAATCCCGGTGAACATCTACGATCTGGGCCTGATCTATTCCTGCGAAGTCGACGCCAAGGGCGATTGCGACATCCTGATGACCCTGACCGCCCCGGCCTGTCCGGTCGCGGGTGAGATGCCGCAACAGGTGGCGGATGCCGTCGCCGCGGTCGCCGGCATCGGCGTGGTCACCGTGACCCTGACATGGTCGCCGCCCTGGCATCCCGACATGATGTCCGAGGACGCCAAACTGGCCCTGGATTTGTTCTAGGGTCGATATGATATAATGAGGGAAGGGCAATTTCCCTTTCCCGTCACCCCCGCCCCCGCTTTCGCGAGGATAAACTTCGGCGGGGGTCCAGGGGGACAGGCACGGCCTTGCATGTTGGTCCTGGATTCCCGCCTTCGCGGGAATGACGAAACCGGTATTGAGAGGAAAGCGATGTTCGATCCGAACAAACCCATCGTAAGCCTGACCGACGCGGCTGCGGATCGCGTTCGCGCGCTGATGAGCAAGGCGGGCGACGGCGTGATCGGGCTGCGCATCGGAGTGTCTTCCAAGGGCTGTTCCGGCCTGTCCTATGTCGTCGAATACGCCAAGGACAAGAAACAGTTCGAAGAGGAAGTCGACGTTGCCGGGGCTCGCATCCTGATTGACCCGGCGGCGACCATGTTCCTGATCGGCGCCGAAATCGACTATGAGGAAAGCCGCCTGCAATCCGGCTTCACCTTCAAAAACCCGAACGAAACCGCCCGCTGCGGCTGCGGCGAGAGCTTCTCGGTTTCCTGAACGAATTAGCCGTCCTGGCCAGGTATCCGCAGGGTGATTGTTGCCGTCGTGCCTTTGCCGACGGCGCTTTCGTAGGTCAATTTCCCCCGCATCGCGTTGATCAGCAGTTTCGACAGGGGAATGCCGATTCCGGCGCCGCGCTTCGTGTCCGTCCGGGTTGCGTGACTGCTGGAGAACGGATCGCCCAGATTGGCAAGCTGATCCGGCGACATGCCATGGCCGGTATCGCGCACCTTGATGGCGACAAGCGGGCCGGGTGCCGTTTCGGCCGTGATGGTAAGCGACCCACCCGGATCCGTGTAGCGCAGGGCATTTGATCCCAGATTCAGCAATACCTGCGTCAGCCCCCGCATGGATCCCAGCACGGGTGGGATATTCTGGGGCGCGTGGAAGGACAGGGCGACGCCCGCCTTGGCCGCCATGGCGGTCAGCATGGTCTCCGTCTTGTCGAACAGGTCCTGCAGCGATGTCGGTCCGATATCCTCCAGGACACCCTTTGTTTCCAGGGCCGACATCTGCAGCAGATTGTCGATCAGTTCCAGCAGGTACTCCGCACTGGAAAGGATATCGGCTGAGTATTCCTGGTACTTTTCGGTCGGCAGACGGCCGGGCGCCTGCCCACTCATCATCTGGGAAAAGCCCAATATCGCGTTCAGCGGTGTCCGCAATTCGTGACTTACATTTGCCAGAAGCCGGGTCTTGGCGGCGTCGGACTTCTCCGCAATGTCCAGGGACCGCGCCAATTCACGGGTTCGCTCCTGGATGCGTTCCTCCAATTCGGAGTTCAACCTTTCGGTCGCGGCCCGGGCGGCCTGTGCCTTTGCCTCGCTTGCCCGCAGCCGCATCTCGCTGAGCCGGGAATCCGTCACATCGGTCCACACCGCGATCAAGGCGCCGCTTGCGGTCAGGCATTCCTCGTATTCCAGATGGGTCCCGTCCTTAGTTTCAACGGCCAGCGGGCCAAAGGTCTTGTCGGCCGGAAAGGGGCGGTCGGCAATGTCCAGCAAGGCGCTGGACGTTTCGGGTTTCAAACTGATCTCGGCGCAGGACCGGATGAAGTCCGCAAATGGTCTGCCCGGCGAATAGAGATGGACCGTATCGGGCATCTGTTCCGAGATCCGCTTGTTGCTGAAAACGAAACGCCCTTTGGTGTCGAAGAAGCAGAAACCGATATGGATCGCGGTGATCGTGTCCAGAAGGTCTCGGTACTCGTCGACCTCGACCATGGACGGCGTCAGCTCGGCCCAGACTTTCATGTATTTGCCGCTTTTCAGCCGGTGCGGCGTGACGGTGACCCATTTGCCGTTGCGGGTCTGAAAAATAAAGGGCTCGGCGAGTTCCCGATGGCGGGCGAGGCCGGCCGCTAGATGCCGCTCCAGATTGGGCAATTCATCCGGCGCCAGATTTCTTTCGAAAAACACCCGTAAGGCCTCGTCATAACGTCGGCCGACAAACATCTCGTCCCTGTGCCATGGGAACATTTCCACATAATTGGCATTCCAGAACACGATGCGGTCGTCGGAATCGTAGATGCAGATCGCTTCGGGTACGGAATCGAGGATTTCGGCCAGTTCCGGTGCCTCTACGGCTGCCAAGGCACCTGTCCGCTCCAAGTCCTCACGCATGTGTTCCAATCCGCTCTGCAAATTGTCGGACATGGGGAATGCATCGATAATCTGGTTGCTCCCGCCGGTGTCAGACTAGCGGGCATTCCAATTCTTGCAAGTATGACTCAATCGGTGACCGCCTGCCGGCAATGGGTCTCGCGCAGCAGGAATGTGGCGATCAGGCCGATGCCGTATGCCACCAGCAAGGCGCTGAACGCGGATTGATATCCGCCCGCGTCATAGACCGGCGCGCCGTTCTGCATGGTGCCATCCCAGTTCTGGTCCAGGATGACGCCCAAAAGCGGCTGGAACAGAGCGCCCGACCCGACGACGAACATGTTCACGAAGCCAAGGCCCGCACCGGCGCGGCTTGGACGGTTGGTCTCGCGCACGCAGGTGAAGGTCAGGATCATCGTGCAGCCGCCGATGCCGTTCAGGACGAACAGGGTTCGTATGGCCCAGGGTGGCAGGTCCGGCATGAAGATCATCGCGGCCATTGCCGTGCCGCTGAGGGCGAAGCCGCCATAGATCAGGGGCTTGCGACGCCCGATCTTTTCCGTCGCCAACCCGATCATCGGGCCGACCACCGCCCATCCGACGAAGATCAGCGATGCGGATCCCGCCGCATCTGCGGGGGAGAAACCGTGCACCTGAATCAGCCACGGCACGGCCCACAAGCCGGCGAAGGCCAGCATCGGGGCGGTCAACGTGAAGCCTATGATCGCACAGCACCAACTGTCCCGTCGGGCGAGTACGTCCCGGAAGGCGCCTTTGGATGCGCCGTTTGCGGCGGCCTTACGTTCCTTGGGGATTTCCTGGACGACCAGGAAAATCAGGACGGCCAGAATGGCGCCGATGACCCCGATCCCGATCACCGTCTCGCGCCAGCCGGTCGCCTCGACAACCAGGCTCAGCGGCGCCTGTCCGGCGATGGCCCCGCTCATCCCGACGCTTTGCAGGATGCCGATCAGCAGGCTGAAGCGCTGGGGCGGGAACCAGGTCGCGGCGATCGACATCGTGCCGACATAGCCGAAGGCGACCGCCGCGCCGATCATTGTTCGGCCGATGGCGGCGGGGGTGATCGATTCTGCCAGGGCGAAGACCAGACTGCCGACAAGGCACAGGGCCATGGCACTGCTGAGGATCCGCCGCGGCCCAAACCGGTCCATCAGCACGCCGATCGGCATCTGCATCCCGGCATAGGCGTAGAAATAGAATGCGCTCATCGCGCCAAGCGCCCCCGCCTGAACCTGGAAGGCGCGCATCAGATCGTCCGTCATGACGCTGGGCGCAACGCGCTGCAGGAAGGCATAGCCGAAACAGGCACATCCCAGAAGGAAGGCTGCCCAGGCGCGCAGGGAGGGGGAGGGTGATGCGATCATACACCGCTGTTACGACATCGCCGCGCCGGTTGAAAGCCTCGCCGCGACAGATGAGGCCCCTGAAACGTCACAACTTTGCGGATCAACCGGCAAAGACGCGGTCAGGCCGCAAAAACCTCTCGGCAGGTCCAGGCCAGATAGGCTCCGTAGCCGGCCAGCAAGACCCCGCCCTCCCATCGGCACAGACGGCCGCCGGTCAAGGCGAAGGCCAACATGGCGGCAGTGGCGGCAAGCATGACCCAGATATCGAACCGGGCGATCTCAACCGGAATTTCCAGCGGATGGACGATCGCCGTGATACCCAGAATGCCCAGCGTGTTGAAAAGGTTGCTTCCCAGAATGTTGCCGAGCGCCAGGTCTGTCTGCCGCCGGATAGCGGCAACGATGGAGGCCGACAGTTCCGGCAGAGACGTACCGACCGCGACGATGGTGAGGCCGATGAGGGTTTCGGACAGGCCGGCGGATTCCGCCAAAGCGATGGCGCCGGATACCAGCAGCTTGGCGCCCAGGACGGTCAGGACAAGTCCGGCCAGCGCCAAGGTCAAGGCGGTCGGCAGCTGCTGCGGCCCCGGCTCGGCGATTTCGGTTTCCGCGCGGTGCAGATCCGACGCCGCATCTTGGACGCGTTGTTCCCGATAGATCGTGTAGGCCAGATAGACGCCCAAAAGCACGATCAGGATAATACCGTGCACCTGGTTGGCGAAGCCCGTCAAAACGATCCCCAGACACGCCAGGGAGGCGATGATGAGGGCCAATCCGTCACGGTAGATCGCGTCGCGGGACGTCACGATGGGCACGATGACCGCCGTAAGGCCCAGGATCAGCAGGATATTGGCGATGTTGCTGCCGACCACATTTCCCACCGCGATGCCGGGCGAGCCTGCGAAGGCCGCGGCGACACTGGTCACCAGTTCCGGCGCCGATGTGCCGAACCCGACGAGTGTCAGTCCAATCAGCAAGGGGGAAACGCCCAGTTTGTGTGCGGTGGCGACGGAGCCGCGCACCAAAGCCTCGCCGCCTGCGAACAAGCAGACAAGCCCGGCGGCAATCAGGATGTAATCCATGGAAGGTCTTTCGACGCAGACGCGGCCCGCTGCCGCGCATGACCGCCGACGATATCGGGCGCGCGGACCGGGTTACAAGACCGGCCCGGGCGAACCGAGAAAATTTATTCGCCGGCGGGATGGTCGGGATTGCGGTAATCGTATTCGCGTTCCACCCGTGCAATTCTGGTGGCATAGGCCGTGTACCAGCGCGCGCGGCCCATATCCCGGGCAGCAGTATGCTCGACATCACGCTTCCAAGCCAACAAGGAGGCCTCGTCGCGCCAGTAGCTGACCGTGATGCCCAAACCGGTCGCCAGATCGCGCGTCGATTCCACCCCAAGATAACCGGGCATGGTGGCCGCCTTCTCGTCCATCATCGCCGCGGTCCGGGCATATTCCGCCTCGTCGAGGCCGGTTCGGATGGCGGTGAATATGACAGCGAAATAGGGCGGGTCGTATAGCGGTGCCAGCATAATCGGGATCTCCCGTTGTGCGCGGCGCGGACGGCGGGAGAGTGCAGCGATTTCCGTCGGCGGGCAAGGGATCGGCGGTGCGGTGGGCTACTCGGAAAGACGCGTCAGAATTCTGTCGAGTGCCGCGCGATCTTCCGACGACAGGACTGTCAGGAGAGATTCTTCGAACGCTAAAGCGTCCGGCACGATTCGCTCGTACAGCGCGCGGCCTTCCTCGGTCAGGGCGACGGCGATCAGGCGGCGGTCGCGATCGGATTGCGTCTTGCGGACCAGCCCGGCGCTTTCCAGACGCTGAAGCGCGCGCGTTACCCGGTATTTCTCCAGGCTGACCCTGTCATGAATGTCCCGGACCGACAGGCCGTCCGCCGCGCCGCCCAAATGCGCCAGAACGCGCCATTCCGCCTGACCGATGCCGCGCGGCCCATAGACTTTCGATAGGTCCCGGGTCACCCGGTCCGCCAATACGGAAAGCCGATAGGGCAGGAAACGATCGAGGTTGAGATCCATCGGCAATCTTGACAGTCGTTGCATTTGCAATGAAATTTATGCCGTGATCCTGTCGGGTTGGTCAACCTGCGGAATGAAAGGGGTTTTCGAATGTCCGGCGAAGCGGAAATGTTGAGCGGTTTCGGGAACGAGTTTGAATCCGAAGCAGTGCCGGGGGCCTTGCCGCAGGGACGCAACAATCCCCAGCGCTGCCCCTTCGATCTTTACGCGGAACAGCTTTCCGGCACAGCCTTCACGGCCCCGAATGGGGAGAACCGCCGGACCTGGCTGTACCGCCTGCGGCCCAGCGTCCGCCACTCTGGCCAATTCGCCCGGTACGACGCACCCTATTGGAAGACCGCGCCCCATCGACCGGATCATCAACTGCCGTTGGGACCTTATCGTTGGAACCCCGTCGGACCCGTTGCCGGGGCGATGGATTTCGTGGACGCGATCCGCACCATGACGACCGCGGGCGATGCGCCGATGCTGACCGGCATGGCGGCCCATGTTTTCAGCGCGTCTCGGTCCATGACCGACCGCTGCTTGATCAACGCCGACGCGGAAATGCTGATCGCGCCCTGGCAGGGTCGGGTCGAAATCGTCGCCGAGACGGGGCGGTTCGAAATCGCGCCGCTGGAAATCGCGATCCTGCCGCGCGGCATGGCGTTTCAGATCCGTCTGCCCGACGGTGCTGCCAGCGGCTATGTCCTGGAGAATTACGGCGCGATGCTGCGTCTGCCCGACCGTGGACCGATCGGGGCAAACGGGCTGGCCAATCCGCGCGATTTCAAATCGCCGCGCGCCTGGTTCGAGGACCGGGAAGAACCGATGGAACTGATCATGAAGTGGGGCGGGGCGCTGCATGCCGCCGAAATCCCGCAGAGCCCCTTCGATGTCGTGGCCTGGCATGGCAATTACGTGCCGGTGAAATACGATCTGACGCGGTTCAACACGATGGGGTCGATTTCTTTCGATCATCCCGATCCGTCAATCTTTACCGTTCTGACCTCGCCGTCGGAAGTACCGGGTACGGCCAATATCGACTTCGTGATCTTCCCGGAACGCTGGTTGGTAGCCGAGGATACGTTCCGTCCGCCTTGGTACCACCGCAACGTCATGTCGGAATTCATGGGCAATCTGTGCGGCGCCTATGACGCGAAGCCGAACGGTTTTCCGCCCGGCGCGATGAGCCTGCACAATTCCATGATCCCGCACGGACCCGATGCTGGGGCGTTCAAAGCCGCCAGCACGGCGGACCTGAAACCGCACAAGCTGTCGGACACCATGGCCTTCATGTTCGAAACCCGTTACCCGCAATTCCCGACCCGCTTTGCCGCCGAAGAGACACCGCTTCAGACGGATTACGCCGATTGCTGGGCCGGTATCGAGAAACTCTATCCGGGCCGTTGATCTAGACCAGGGACAGAACCACGCTCTGCAGCATCAGCACGCCCAGCCAGTGCAGGCCGTCGATGATTGTCAGCGCGGGTTTATTGCCCTGGAAGCTGTGATTGATCGTCATCGTCGTCATGACAATGCCGATCCATAGCAGCAGGGCGAGCGCGAGCATCGGGCCGGTGCCGCTTTCCGCACCAGCAAGGATCGACAAGGTGACGGCAAGAACGAACTGACCGATAGCCGCAATGACAAAGGGGGCCGGAGACTTGCGTTTTTCGATCTCCTCCTTCGTCGTTCCCAGCGCGGCCATCCATTGCGTGCCCAGGACGGTATAATAGACGGCGCCGAAGATGTATCCGGCGATACCCGCCGCCAGCACGCCCAACCAGTCGATGGAACCAATCATTTTCCGAAATCCCCCCTGAATTTGTCTCTGCGCGACGGACATGCCATTTGGTGCGCGGTCATCCTTGACGCGGGCCCTATGATATCCCAAACGGGCTCGTCCCGGTATTTCCACGACTGAACGGGGAGGGCGCGTGATGAGCGGCGATCAGACTTTCGATTACATCATTGTCGGTGCGGGGTCGGCGGGTTGCGTCCTGGCGGCGCGCCTCACGGAAGATCCGGGCACCAGGGTCCTTCTGATCGAAGCGGGCGGCAGCGATTCCTCCATCTTCATCCAGATGCCGACGGCACTGTCCATCCCGATGAACATGAAGAAGTTCAACTGGTTCTTTGAAAGCCTGCCGGAGCCGGGTCTGGACAACCGTCGTCTGCATACGCCGCGCGGCAAGGTGCTTGGCGGATCCTCGTCGATCAACGGCATGGTCTATGTGCGCGGTCATGCCTGCGATTTCGACGAATGGGAGGAACAGGGCGCGGCCGGCTGGGCCTATCGCGACTGCCTACCCTACTTCCGCCGGGCCGAAACCTGGAAGGATCCGGACGGCCGCGACGCCGACGCCTATCGCGGCGGTGACGGACCGCTGGGTACCTGTAACGGCAATGAAATGCGTAACCCGCTTTACAAGGCCTGGATCGAAGCCGGGAAAGAGGCGGGTTACGGTTTCACCGAAGACTATAACGGCCACCGCCAGGAAGGTTTCGGGCGGATGCATATGACCGTCAAGGACGGCGTGCGCTGGTCGACCGCGAATGCCTATCTGAAACCCGCCCGCAACCGGCCCAACCTGTCGGTCGTCACCGGCGCGCTGACCCATAAAGTGCTGCTGGACGGCAAGAAGGCGGTCGGCGTCCGGTATGAGGCGGGCGGCAAGGTCGTCGACGTGAAGGCGTCCCGGGAGGTCATCCTGTCCGCCGGGTCGGTTGGATCGCCGCAATTGCTGCAACTGTCCGGTATCGGTCCGGCGGAAACGCTGAAGGTGGCGGGGGTCGACGTGGTGCATGACCTGCCCGGCGTCGGCGGCAATCTTCAGGACCATCTGGAAGTCTACTTCCAGTTCCGCAGCACCCAGCCGATCACGCTGAACGGTAAGCTGGACCCGTTCAGCAAATTCCTGATCGGTGCGCGCTGGTTCTTCTTCAAATCCGGCCTGGGTGCGACCAATCACTTCGAAAGCTGCGCCTTCATCCGGTCGAAGGCCGGCTTGAAGTGGCCGGACATTCAGTACCATTTCCTGCCCGCCGCGATGCGTTACGACGGCAATGCCGCTTTCGACGGGCACGGCTTCCAGGTCCATGTCGGACCGAATAAGCCGAAAAGCCGGGGGCATATCCGCATCAATTCCACCGATCCGGCGGCCAAGCCGTCGATCCTGTTCAATTACATGACCGAACAGGAGGACATCGAGGCCTTCCGCGCCTGCGTCCGTCTGACGCGAGAGATCATGGCGCAACCGGCCATGGACCCGTATCGCGGACCCGAGATCCAGCCCGGCGAAGATATCGATGAAGACGCCGCGATCGACGCCTGGGTGCGCCAGAATGCCGAAAGTGCCTATCACCCGTCCTGCACCTGCAAGATCGGCGGCGACGACGATCCGTCGGCGGTGCTGGATACCGAATGCCGGGTGCGGGGGATCGGCAATCTGCGGGTCGTCGACAGTTCCATTTTCCCGACCATCCCGAACGGCAATCTGAACGCCCCGACGATCATGGTGGGGGAAAAGGCCGCCGATATCATTCGCGGCAAGGACCCCTTGCCTGCATCCAATGCACCGGTCTGGATTGCGCCCAATTGGGAAACCAGCCAGCGTGAAGGGACCGCGGTCCGGTAACACCACGCTTCCGATGGACCGGTTAGACCTCGCTGCAGGGGATCTGCGTGATGTCTTCCGGTTCCAAGGACGGGTGCGACGTATCCGTGGGGGAAATACGATAGAGGCTGATCCCCAGAATATGATTGGGGGTGCCGTCATTGTCAGCCAGGGGCGTCAGCATCCGTTCCGCCCGTCTTGTGTCCAGGGCAGACAGGCGCTCTGAACTGGCGCCGTAGTGGATCAGGGGCGTGCCGAGGATATTGTCCCAGCGTGCCCGCATGATCGGGTAATCTTGATCGCCGACAATCTCGCGCATCGTCAGACCTTTGATGCTGCGGCCCCAGGCATTGTTGATCTCCTCACCCGCCAGCCGGACGACATAGTCGTCTCGATCCGGATCGAACCGGTAGATCCAAAGATAGGGCAACAGGCCGCGAACGGTCATCGGATCGAATGCGCTGCGCAAGGGCATAGCCAGATCGCCGCGGGCCATCCGCCAAGCCTGCAGGAACACGAAAATTCGAGAATCCGCGCCCGCCAACCTCGCCTCCACGGAGGCGCCTAAAGGGGCAATTTTGGTCATGCGCGATAGACCTCACATGCGGTTCGGCAGCACTATCTCGATTATATTACAAGTTTTGTAAACCGTCGCGAAGGGAGGGCTGTCAGACAATGTCGGCACAATGAACCTGATAGGCGTTCTGCAGGATAATTTGCGGTCGCGTTTCGCCCGTTTCGCCCAACTCGTAGAGACTGAGCCCCAGCACATGATCCGGCTCACCATCCGGGGAGTCTTCGCCGATCAGAGGCAATACCAAGCGTTCGGCGCTATACATCCGGTTCTCGTGCAGCCTCTCCCCCTTGCCGTAATGGATCAGGGGCGTGGTCAGAATTTTCCGCCAAATGTCGGTGACAACTTCGAAATCCTTGTCCCCCAGAACCTGCCGGGCATCGTGGCCGGCGATGCTGTAACCCCAGGACCGGTTGACGTCTTCCCCCGCCAGGCGGCAGACGAAGCCGCTTTTGTCCGGTTCCCATCGGTAGAGCCAGATCGAGGATAGCAGTCGGGGAACGCTCAACGGGTCGAAATCGCGCTTGCTGGGAACCAACTGCCCGCCGCGCGCCGCCTTCCACGCGTCAAGCAGTTGGACGATCCGGATATTCGGATCGGGCAGTTCTGAAAGGTTCTGTTTCCGCGCGGTGGACTGACTTGTCATGATCGAGTTCCGAGCCGCCCTTTCGGTCATCCGCATGTTGTGAATTTAGACATAGCACGAAGTCTTCCAATGTCATCCGCGAAGGCGGTTTGTCGTGCTTGTGACAGGGTATGCGAACGTGATCCACTCACGCAGGATGATACCCGCCCAGAGGAGCAATCATGACGTGGGTCAAGACGGTCGCTTATGACGATGCGTCGGATCGGCTGAGGACGTTGTACGATCGCGTTTCCGGTCCAGGCGGCAAGATCGACAACATCATGATGGCGCATTCGCTGCGACCGCATACGATGGAAGGGCATATGGCCCTTTATAAGGCGGTCTTGCATCACTTCGGAAACGAGGTGCCGAAATGGGTCCTGGAGACGATCGGGATCTACGTCAGCCTATTGAACGGCTGCGCCTATTGCGTCGATCATCATTTCGCCGGGCTGAAGCGGTTGTTGCGCGGCGCCGAACGTGCCGACCGGATCCGGTCCGCCCTGGAGGCCGGCCGTCCCTCGGACGCGCTGGACCGGCAAACCGCGCGCGCGTTGGATTATGCGGAGAAGCTGACCCGCACCCCGCAGGAAATCTCGGCGGCGGACATCCAAACGCTGCGTGACGCGGGATTTACAGACGGCCAGATTCTGGAGATCAATCAGGTCACCGCCTATTTCGCCTATGCCAATCGCACGGTTCTGGGATTGGGCGTCGACACGGCGGGCGACGTTCTGGGTCTTTCACCCGGCGACGGCACAGACCCCGACAATTGGACGCATGGATGAGCGAGACGACAAACCCAATTGCCTGCACCGTGGATCTGACGACGCCAGGCCGGAACCTCGGTTATCTGCTGGTTCCGCATTCGGTCCACCGATCAGCCTATGGTCATATTCACGTTCCCGTCGCTTCCCTGGTGGGACCGCGGGACGGCCCGTCCATCCTGTTGATGGCCGGCAATCACGGGGACGAGTATGAAGGGCAGATCGTCTTGTCTGGCCTGATGCGCGACCTCGACCCCGCCCGGATTTCGGGCCGCCTGACCCTGCTGCCGATGGCGAATTTTCCGGCGGCGGAAGCGGGAATGCGCACATCGCCCGCCGATGGCGGCAATTTGAACCGGACTTTTCCGGGGAAGCCTCGTGGGACGCCGACGGAAATGCTGGCGCATTTCATCGAACATCGCCTTGTCGCGGAAACCGATCTTGTCATCGACCTGCATTCCGGCGGCAGTTCGCTGTATTGCGTTCCATTCGGCATGACGTCGTGGGTCGAAGGCAATGAGCATAACCCGCTGCGCCGGTCTGTGATGGCGGCGCTCGGCCTGGACGCGGCGCTTTATCATCTGCCGGATGGCGACGGATGGTATTCCAGTTCCGCGGCATGGCGAGCCGGGGCGGCCGGTTTCACGCTGGAACTGGGCGGCGGCGGCACGGTCGATCCGGAAATCCGAAGGCGCGCCCGGGACGGTGTGCTGCGTGCCCTAAGGGTTGCCGGGGGATATGACGATGAAGGAGAGGCGGGACCGATCCCGGACCATCCGCGCGAGTTCAAGGATGAAAGTCTGATCTTTGCTGAGGAACCGGGGCTCTATGAGCCCTTATGCCATGCCGGGGATTCGGTCGATGCGGGCACGAGGGCCGCATATATCCATTTCCCGGAAACCCCCGGCAAGGCACCGTTGGTCGTCATCGCGCCGAGGGACGGCTACATCCTGGCACACCGCGTTCCGGCGCGGGTGCTGCGCGGTGACTGCCTGTTTCACGTCGGGCATTGATCCCAAGCAGGGACGGATCAGAACAGGGCCGTGCTGCTCTCATTGACGGTTTCCAGGATCTCATAGGAGACTCCGACCGAGTCGCCGTCGACATGTCGCACCACAAAGGCAATGTGTTTGCGAAACCGGTAGCCCGCCGCCTGCATATGCAAATCCGCTTCGCCGGTCGCGCCGATCTTTCGATAGACTTCCGGCAGAACGGCGCGAAAGCCGGTTCCGCTGAAATCCTGCAGCGCGCGCAGCCGCCCGTCCAATGACAGGGTCGGCAGGACCGTAGTCAACCGCAACGCGTCGCGGCGGTCGGCGTCCGGCAAGTCGTTTCGATAAGCTTCCATTGGACCTCATATCCACAACGCCGATAAGGGCATGGGGGAGTTTAAGGCCGCTATGGTTAAAGTGGGGTAAACGGTTGCGTTTACCCCGTTGCCTCGGCCCGACTTACGGTGCGTCGCCGGCCGCCAGACGCGCGTCGATATCGTCGATCACCTCGACGATGTCCGCCACTGTGTCGATCACGTAATGCGCGCCCGCATGCCGCAGTTTCGCAGCCGCCTTCTCGCGCAGGTCATCTTGTTCGCCCTCAGGCAGGGCGGTCCATTCGTCGTAGCTGATCCCCACCTCATTGCCGGAGCAGGCCAGGCCGACGGTCCACATGCCGGCGGCGAGACCGGCCTCGATCCCCGGCGCGCTGTCGTCGACATTGACGCAGGCCTGGACGCAGGCGACACCGAGGTCGAGCGCCGATTTCAGGCACATATCCGGCCGCGGCCGGCCATGGGCAACGTCGGAGGCGCAAACCGTGTTGTCCGGCACCAGCCCCTGTTCCGCCAACTTGCCGGACAAGACCTCCAGCACCTCGCGCGGATAGCCCGTGGTCGTGCCGATCTTGCGGCCTTCCTCGCGCAGGATTTCGATGACGTCCAGGGCGCCCGGAATGACAGTCGAATAGTCGGCCAGGCACTGGACCTGCAGCGGCAGAAATTCGGCATACATCGCGTCGATGTCCGCGTCGCCGGGGGGCTGGCCATGCGCCTGAACCCAGCGGGCGGTCAGTCCCGGCATGGCGCACATCTGGGCGATGTGATCGCGCTTTGCCGCGCCCATGGGCACCCGCGCCTCCGCCACGGTCGCTTCGACCCCACGGCGGCGAAAAATCTCAATGAAAGCCATGACCGGCGCTGTCGAGCCGAAGTCGACCAAGGTCCCGGCATTGTCGAAAATTACCGCCTCGACCGGGCCGGTATAACGGCGGATGTAGGAAAAACTCATGTCGGTGCTCCTCGAAAATATTGATCGGAAGGGGCCTGCGGCGGCGGCCACTTCACCCGTCGGTCAGACTGCCGCGCCGGTCGGCACTTTCATTTGCGCCATCACGTCGCGCACGGCCTCGACCGCGCCGGCCATATCGCGCTCGTCCAAGCGCCCGATGCAGCCGATGCGGAAACTCTCGGCGACGGTCAGTTTGCCCGGATAGATCAGGAAACCGCGTTCTGCGAGCGCGTCATAGAAGGTCTGAAAACTGAAATTCGGATGGGCCGGCATGCGAAAGGTGACGATGATCGGCGCTTGAAGCGCATCCGGCAGCAATGTCTCGAAGCCGAGATCCCGCAGTCCGTCGATCAGCGTCCGGCAATTCCGGCGGTACCGTTCCCCGCGCCCCGCGACCCCGCCCTCGTCCCGATGTTCGTCCAGGGCCTGGGCCAGGGCAGCGATGACATGGATCGGCGGGGTGAAACGGTATTGGCCCGTTCTCTCCAACGTCAGGAACTGGTCCGCCAAATCCAGGCTCAACGCATGGGCATTACCCTCCGCCGCGCGCAAAGCGTCCTCTCTGCACAGAACGAAGCCCAGTCCGGGCACCCCTTCCAGGCATTTGTTGGACGATGCGGCCAGGGCGTCATAGCGCACTTCTGCGGCGTCGATCTCCAACGCGCCGAAGGCGCTCATACTGTCGACCAACAGGCGGCGGCCCTTCGCCGCGACGGTATCGGCAATGTCCGCGATCGGGTTCAGGATGCCGCTGGTGGTCTCGCAATGAACCGCGAAGACGTGGGTTATCGCGGGGTCGACATCCAGCGCGGCGGTCAGGGCGGCAAGGTCCGGCGGGGTGTCTTCCGCCGTTTCCAGGGCGGTCCAGGCGCGCCGCGCGCGGTCTGCGATCCTGCCCGCCCGCTGGCCATAGGCGCCGTTGATCAGGATCAGAATCTTGCCGTCGCGCGGCACGAAAGTGCCGATCATGGCTTCCACCGCAAAGGTGCCGCTGCCCTGCATCGGAACGGTGACCAGCCCGTCGCCGCCTGCGATTTCCGCCAGGCCCTCAAGCACGCGCCGGTTCAGGGCAATAAAGGCCGGATCGCGCGATCCCCAATCATGCAGCATCGCCTGTTTGACGGATTTCGACGTGGTCAGCGGACCGGGCGTCAATAGCAACGGATCGCCGGTTTCGCTTTTCGCGCGGGGCAGAGACATGGGTTATCCTCCAAGGCGGGTAGGCAATG
This sequence comes from Pacificispira sp., assembly GCF_965228185.1. Classification (NCBI taxonomy): domain Bacteria; kingdom Pseudomonadati; phylum Pseudomonadota; class Alphaproteobacteria; order Rhodospirillales; family Aestuariispiraceae; genus Pacificispira; species Pacificispira sp. The sequence continues at coordinate 320,769 of NZ_CBDDHE010000003.1, forward strand.
CGACGCGGTGGTTCTAGCGCCGGGCGTTTTATGGCGTCCAATCCATACTAATTATCTGCTAGATAGATTTTAATTATGTGACAGACTGCCTTGGGGGAAAGTTGGGGGTGGTCATGAACCACAGCCAGTTGCGCGCGTTCCACAGGGTCGCCAGCGAGGGCAGTTTCACCCGCGCGGCACGGGCGCTACGCGTGTCTCAGCCGACCCTGTCCGCCCAGGTGAAGGCGCTGGAGGAAAGCTTCGGCGTCCGGCTGTTCGACCGGCGCGGGCGGCGGATCGCCCTGACACCGCTGGGCCAGGATCTTCTGGCAATCACCGAACAGATATTTGCGTTGGAGGAGGAGGCGGAGGCTCTGCTGGCCGGGATCCGCGACCCGGCGCGCGGTGCGTTGACGATCGGCGCGGATTCCCCGCATCACGCAATGACGCTGTTGGCAGGATTGAAAGCTGGGCACGGTGGCCTGACCCTGTCCGTTTCGGTCGGCAGTGCGGCGTCGGTGCTGCGCGATCTGCGGGACTATCGTTGCGACGTCGCGGTCCTGTCCAACCCGCCGGAAGCATCGGACCTGAAGATCGTCCCGTTTCGTCGCGATCGGCTTGTCGCCATCGTCCCTGTCGGCGATGAGGCGGAGGAGGGACCTGTGCCGCTTTCCCTGCTGCTGGAGCGGCCGCTGATCATCCGGGAGACCGGTTCGGTCACCCGCGACGTCCTGGAAACCGCCGCTGCCGCACGGCGGCTGATCTTCCGCCCCAGCATGGAAATCGGCAGCCGCGAGGCGGTGCGCGAAGCGGTTGCCGCCGGTCTGGGCGTCGGCGTGGTCTTCGAAAGCGAATTCGGCCGCGACGCGGGGTTGCGAAAGGTCAAGATCGCCGGGGCGGACCTGACCGTACGCTACGCCGTCGTCTGTCTGGAGGCGCGCCGCCGCCTGGCCAATATCCGAGCCGCGATGAATGTCGCGGAAGACCTGGCTGATCCCGCCGCGACCTGAATTTTGGATACGGGACGTTCCCGCCGTCGATCCGGCCAAGGCGAGCTTGATTCAAGCGCTTCCTGACCATAAAGTCGCGCCGCTATGAAACCCGGTATGACCCAAGTCCAGGCGTGCTTCGCGGCGCCCATACGAATTATCGGCCCGACCCCTGCGGGCCGGGGCGCGCGGGTGTCGGGATAAGACCGGTGTCGGTTCGGCCAGTTGGGCCGTGCTGGGCGCCGCCCCGATCCGGATTCTTGATTTTCATGTGACTGGAAGCTGACCTATGAGCGCCGATACGACGCAATCCGTCGATTACAAAGACACGATCAACCTGCCCCAGACCGATTTCCCGATGCGCGCGGGCCTTCCGCAGCGCGAGCCGGAAATCCTGCAGCGCTGGGCCGAGACCGACCTGTGGTCCCGTCTGCGCGCGGATGCGAAGGGCCGCGAAAAGTTCATCCTGCATGACGGTCCGCCCTATGCGAATGGCCATCTGCATATCGGTCATGCGCTGAACAAGATCCTGAAGGACATCATCAACCGGTCGCGCCAGATGACCGGCTATGACGCCTGCTATGTGCCGGGCTGGGATTGTCACGGCCTGCCGATCGAATGGAAGATCGAAGAGAAATACCGCGCCGAAGGTCAGGACAAGGACGCCGTCCCGGTTGCCGAATTCCGCAAGGAATGCCGCGACTTCGCCGACAAATGGATCGACATCCAGCGCGAGGAATTCAAGCGGCTGGGTGTGTTGGGCGATTGGGACAATCCCTATCTGACCATGTCCTATGGCGCAGAGGCGCAGATCGCTGCCGAGATTGGCAAATTCCTGATGCAGGGCAGCCTTTACAAGGGCGCGCGCCCGGTCTGGTGGTCGGCGGTCGAAAAGACCGCGCTGGCCGAGGCCGAAGCCGAATATATGGAGCACAAGTCGACGACGATCTGGGTGAAGTTCCCGGTCGTCACCGCTGCCAGTCCGGAGCTGGACGGCGCGTCCGTGGTCATCTGGACGACGACCCCCTGGACGATCCCCGGCAACCGGGCCATCGCCTGTCATGAAGAGTTCGACTATGTCGTCCTGGAAGTGACGGAACTGGGCGAGGGCGCCAAGGGCGCGGCAGTCGGTGAAAAACTGGCGGTCGCCAAGGCGCTGGTCGACGCGACCTGCGAGCAGGCGAAGATCACCGGCCACAAGATCGTCGCCGAGCTGAAAGGCGCGGCGGTGCAGGGCACGGTGTGTGCCCATCCCTGGCGCGGTCATGCCGAGGCGGACGGCCATTACGATTTCGACGTCACCGTCTATCATGCCGATTACGTCACGGACGAATCCGGCACGGGCTTCGTCCATATCGCGCCGGGCCATGGCGCGGATGACTGGCATCTGGGCCGCAAGCACGGGATCGAGATCCCCCAGACCGTCGGTGAGGACGGCAGCTTCTACGATTTCGTGCCCGTCATGGCGGGCAAGGTCGTCATTACCCAGGACGGCAAGGAAGGCGACGCCAACCCGTCGGTCCTGCGCGAACTTGCCATTGCCGGAAAGCTGCTGGCCAAGGGATCGCTGCGCCACCAGTATCCGCATAGCTGGCGGTCGAAGGCGCCGCTGATCTTCCGCAACACGGCGCAGTGGTTCATCTCGATGGAAAGCCACGGCCTGCGCGACGTCGCCCTGCAAGCGATCGAGGACACCGCCTTCTATCCGAAACAGGGCAAGACGCGCCTGCATTCGATGATCAAGGAGCGCCCGGACTGGTGCATCAGCCGTCAGCGCGCCTGGGGCGTGCCGATCCCTGTCTTCGTGCACAAGGAAAGCGGCGAGCCGCTGCGCGACCAGGCGGTCGTCGACCGTATCGTCGCGGCCTTCCGCGAGGAAGGGGCCGATGCCTGGTTCTCCAGCGATCCGTCGCGTTTCCTGGGCAACGATTACAAGGCCGACGATTACGAGCAGGTCCGCGATGTTGTCGATGTCTGGTTCGACAGCGGGTCGACCCATGCCTTCTGCCTGGAGCAGCGCGAAGATCTGCAATGGCCGGCATCGCTGTATCTGGAAGGATCGGATCAGCATCGCGGCTGGTTCCATTCCTCGTTGTTGGAAAGCTGCGGCACGCGCGGCCGTGCGCCCTATGACGCCGTTCTGACCCACGGTTTCGTCATGGCGGAGGACGGCCGCAAGATGTCGAAGTCGCTGGGCAATGTCGTCGTTCCGGCGGAAGTGAACGAGAAGTACGGCGCCGAGATTCTGCGGCTCTGGGTCGTGTCGGAAGACTATTCCGGCGATCTGCGCATCGGCGAAAGCATGCTGAAGCAATTGACGGATTACTACCGCCGCTTCCGTAACACGCTGCGCTGGCTGCTGGGGTCGCTGGCCCATTACGATCCGTCCAAGCGGGTCGAGCCGAAGGACATGCCGGAACTGGAGCGCTGGGTCCTGCACCGCATCGCGGAACTGGACAAGGTCGTCCGCAAGGGGATCGAGACCTACGATTTCACCCTGATCTTCCGCGAGTTGCATGAGTTCTGCGCGGTCGATCTGTCGGCCTTCTATTTCGATATCCGCAAGGACGCGCTGTATTGCGACGCACCGGACAGCCCGCGCCGTTTGGCGTCCCTGACGGTACTCGACATCCTGTTCGAGAGCCTGACGGCCTGGCTGGCCCCGATCCTGAGCTTCACGACGGAAGAGGCCTGGCTGGCCCGAACCGGAACCGCGCCGGAGAATTCGGTGCATCTGCGTCAGCTGCCGGATGTGCCTGCCGATTGGACGCTGCCGGAAGCCGAGGCCGCGCGCTGGACCAAGGTGCGCCGCGTGCGCCGCACCGTGCTGACGGCGCTGGAGCAGAAGCGGAATGAAAAGGAAATCCGCGCCAATCTGGAAGCCGCCCCGGTGATCCACGCGGATGCCGCGATCAAGGCGGCCTTCGACGGGTTGGACCTGGCGGATATCCTGATCACGTCGGATGCGGAGATCACGACGGCCGAGGCGCCGGACGGGGCTTTCACCTTGTCGGACGTGCCGGGTGTCGCGGTCGTCTTCCGCCGGGCGGAGGGCGCGAAATGCGAGCGGTGCTGGAAGGTCCTGCCGGATGTCGGCAGCCGGCCCGAAGCGCCCGGCGCTTGCGGCCGATGCGCCGACGCCGTGGCCGGAACGGTTCAAGCGGCCGAATGATGCAGCGTCTGGGACTTGCGATTGCGGCGGCCGTCTTCGCGGCGGATCAGATATCCAAACCCTGGATTCTGTCTGTCTTCGAGGGCGGCGCACGGCCGGTTGAGGTGACGTCGTTCTTCAACCTGGTTCTGGTTTACAATCGCGGTGTCAGTTTCGGCCTGTTGAGCAACGATTCGACGTCCGGACCGTTCATTCTGGCCGGATTGGCGGTCGCCATCGCGCTCGGCATCTGGTGGTTCCTGCTGCGCAAGGCCGGCGCCCGCCTGATGGCGATTGCCTGCGGACTTATCATCGGCGGCGCGTTCGGCAATGCGCTGGACCGGCTGCTTTATGGCGGCGTCGTGGATTTCCTGGATTTCCATGTCGCCGGATATCACTGGCCGGCTTTCAACATTGCCGATTGCGCGATTGTGGTCGGCGCGGTTCTGATCGCCGCTGACGGCTTGTTCGGCAAGGCGAAACCCCTTACATGATGAGGGGTGCCCGGAAGTATGATATACTGCCGGCCAATCAAGGCGTTCCAAAAACGAACGGGTATGGGACCGACAATGACGGGACCGCGTAAACTGGGTGGAAAAGTACTGACTTTCGGCATGCTTGCGGGGTCGCTGCTTGTCGCCGCGTGTTCGGCCGATACGGGCAAGATCCTGGGCCTGGAAAAGACCACGCCGGACGAATTCGCCGTTGTGTCGCGCGCGCCCCTGTCCCTTCCCCCCGATTACGGCCTGCGGCCGCCCGATCCCAACGGTCAGCGTTATCAGGATCTGAAACCCCAATTGGACGCGCAGCGCGCGGTGTTTGGCGACGAAGCCATTCAGCGCCGGCTGGATACGGAAGCCCAACTGCGCCGCGCGGGGGTCAGTCAGGGTGAGATGACGTTGCTCGACCGGACCGGCGCGATCGAGGCCAGTCCCGAAATCAGATTGGTTGTAGATGAAGAAACCGCGGCGCTGGCGGCGGAGCAGGACTCCTTCGTCGACGATCTGGTTTTCTGGCGTGACTCGGAGAAGGCGGGCGACGTGATCGACGCCAATGAAGAAACGCGGCGCCTGCAGGGGAACTCCGCGCTGGGCGTCCCGGTCACCGAAGGCCAAACGCCGATCATCACGCGCGAGGGCGAAAAGTCCTGGTTCGAGTGGCCTTTCTGACGGCTCGCCTTCAAGCGTCCCGCGGTAATCGATCGCGTTCGATCACTTTTCCAAAAGAATTTGTGCCGGTCGCTGGACGCCGCCGCGTTTGTGCCTATCTGCCTATCGTCAAACTTTGACCATCGATAAGAAGGGGTAGGGATGCGGTCCTTGAACATCGCCCTCGGAGCGGCAACCTTTTTGCTGATGTCCGGGGCTGTCCCCGCGCTCGCCGAGGTTTTCGGCGCCAAGGAAACCGTTCTGGACAATGGCATGCGGATCGTTGTGGTGGAAAATCACCGCGCGCCCGTGGTGACGCAGATGGTCTGGTACAAGGTCGGGGCGATGGACGAACCGCCCGGCCGATCCGGCATCGCACATTTCTTGGAACACATGATGTTCAAGGGCACCGATTCGCTGGAACCGGGAGAGTTCTCGGCCATCGTCGCGCGCAATGGCGGACAGGAGAACGCCTTCACGTCGCAGGACTATACGGCGTATTTTCAGTCCGTTTCCAGCGACCGGCTGGATCTGGTGATGGAGTTGGAAGCCGACCGGATGGTCAATCTCAACATCGCCGAGGAACAGTTCGAGCTCGAACGGCGCGTTGTCTTGGAAGAACGGCGCCAACGCGTCGACAGCGAGCCTGCATCAATCCTGTCGGAACAGGTATCGGCGTCCTTGTACCGAAACCATCCCTACCGCAATCCGGTGATCGGCTGGGCGCATGAGATTGAGACGTTGTCCATCGACGACGCCGTGGATTTCTATCGGACATACTACGCGCCGAACAATGCGATCCTGGTGGTGTCCGGCGATGTGGACGCCAACGAGGTCTTCGCGATGGCCGAGAAGTATTTCGGTGTCCTGGATCCAAGTGAAATCCCCGAGCGTCCGGACTACCGTGAGCCGCCGATGACCGTCGAGACCGAGGTCGTTTACTACGATCCGCGCGTCCGCCAGCCTAGCGTGACCGTGCGCAAGTTGGCCCCGTCCTGGAATACGATAGAGGATCGGTCCGAAACCTACGCTCTGGACGTGCTGTCCCAGATCATCGGCGGTGGCAGCACATCGACCTTCTATCGGTCCTTGGTTATCGACCGGGGTGTCGCCGTCAATGCCGGCGGCTGGTACGACGGGGACGGGCGGGGACCCGGCACGATCGGTTTCTATATCAGTCCGGCCGATGGTGTTTCCCTGGATCAGGCCGAAGCGGCGTTGCGCGAGGAAATCGCCAAACTTCTCACCAAAGGCGTCACCGAGTTCGATGTCGAACGTGCGGTCATCCGCCTGCAGGACGCGGCCGCGACGGCGCGGGACAGTCTGAGCGGCCCGGCGATGACAATCGGGCGCGCGCTGTCGACCGGTCGGACGTTGGAGGATGTTGAGGAATGGCCAGACCGGATTGGGGCGGTGACGGTGGATCAGGTGAACGCGGCGGCGCGCAAATACCTGTCGGCGCCGGGCGAGGTTGTGAGCCGGTTGTTGCCGGAAGGTGGCGAGAAAGGAGCCGGACAATGATCCCGCGCGGAACCCGATTGCTGCCTTTGATCCTGGTCGCGCTGACCCTGGTGCTGACACGGCCCGCCTTGGCGGAAGTGGAGGTCGAAGAGGTCGTAAGCCCCGGCGGCATTAAGGCCTGGCTGGTGCGCGACGAAACCGTGCCGGTCACCGCAATTGAATTCACCTTCAAGGATGGTGGGGCTGGTCTGGATCCCGATGGGCGCGAAGGCACCGCCAATCTGGCCGCATCAACCATCGACGAAGGTGCGGGCCCCTATGACAGTCAGGCCTTCCAGCAGAAACTGGCGGACCGGTCCATCCGCATTTCCTTCAATGCCGGGCGCGACGCCCTGTCCGGCAGTTTCTATACGCTGAACCGCTATCGCGACGAGGCGTTGGAACTTCTGCGGCTGGCTCTGACGCAACCGCGTTTCGACTCCGAACCGGTGGAGCGGATCCGCGGTCAGATCATGGTCGGGATCCGCCAATCGGAAAGCGATCCGGAAAGTGTCGGCGCGAAAGCCCTGCGCGAGGCGGTGTTCGGGGACCATCCTTATGCCGAACCGGTGAACGGGACCGAGGCCAGTCTGGCGGCGGTGACGGTCGACGATTTGCGCGCCTATGTGAAGGAGGCTTTGACCCAGGACCGTCTGACCATCGGGGTCGTCGGCGATATCGAGCCTGACACCCTGGGCGCCATGTTGGACCGCGTCTTCGGGGACCTGCCGGAAACGGGCCGTGCCGACCCGACACCCGATATCGAGCCCCGGATCGCCGGCGGCAGCATCGTTCTGGACATGGACGTGCCGCAAAGCACGATCCTGTTCGCACAGCGTGGCATGGCGATTGACGACCCGCGCTATTATGCCGGCATGGTCTTGAACTACGTTCTGGGCGGCGGGTCGTTCAACTCCGTCCTGACGGACGAAATCCGGGTCAAGCGGGGGCTCGCCTATTCGGTCTATTCCTTCCTCCACCCGATGGACCATGCGGCTTTGCTGCGCGGTGGAGCGGCCACCCAGAATGCGCGGGCCGGAGAAACAGTCGACCTCGTGCGTCAGGTTCTGACGGATATCCGCGAGAATGGCGTCGCGGCGGATAAGGTCGAGGATGCGAAGACCTATCTGACCGGGTCGTTCCCGTTGCGGTTCACCAGTTCGTCCCAGATCGCGTCGCAATTGGACGCGATGCAGTATCACGGTTTTCCGATCGACTATTTCCAGACGCGCAATGCCCAGGTAGAGGCGGTGACGCAGGAAGCGGTCGACGCCTTGGCAGCCGATTTGCTGGATCCCCAGGGACTTCTCTTTGTCATTGTCGGGCGTCCGAAAGGGCTGGGCGGCTGAACCGCCGTCGCATGGGAAAATAATCTGGAGATCGTGCCTCCGGAGATTTTATACTCTGGCGAGTGTTTTCGGTTACCGGAGGAATATCCCGATGTTGCAAGGCTTGGCCAATCTGCCGAACGGCCTGTCCATTCGCCCGGCCAGGCCGGGGGACAAAGCTTTCCTGGAAAAACTACATCGCGATCAGCGCGAAGACCTGAAAATGGTCGACGCCGACCGTGCCTATATCGAAGAACTTCTGGATATGCAGCTTCGGGCGCAGACCCTGGGCTATGGCGGAGCGTTTCCGGAAGCCCTGTACTTCGTGATCGAGAAGACCGGTGATGCCGTCGGCAAGCTGACGCTCGATTGGGGCGGTACAGAGGCCCGCGTCGTCGATTTGGCCTTCGTGAAAAAGGCGCGCGGGAAAGGCTTCGGGCAATCAGTCCTGATGGCGCTCATCGCTGCCTGCGGTTCGTCGAAATGCCCCTTGGCGGTTTCCGTCGCACTGAACAATCCGGCACTTTATCAGTGGCTGTTGGCGCAGGGATTTACGGTGACCCAGGCGCCGGAAAGCGGATCGCATCACATGCTGGTGTGGTATCCGGGCCGCGACGCCATGGCCGGACAGCCGGGCGCGCTGGCGCAGGCGTCTTCTTCGGGGGAAGGATCGGTTTAGAGCGGCATGCGTTCAGATGGAACCACCTGAACGCATGCCGCTCTACGCGCCGCTCAGGCGAAAATCACGGACCAACGCTGACCGTCACCCCATTCGGGTTCGGGAATGCCGCTGTTGGGGGTGATCATGACTCCCTTCAAAAGCCCGAAATTCTCGTTCTCCAGATTCACGCAGATGGATTCGCCCGTCGGTGGGACATGGTCGGTCATGAAGATCGCGGCGAAGGCAGAGCGTTCGCGCAGCCCCGGGATTGGCCCGCTTGAAATCCGGACTTGGACAAGACGCGCCTCGATTTCCCCGTCGTCATTGTAGACCCGGAAGGTCTCGCCCACATGCGGTTCGAAAGTGTGCGCCTGGACAGCGCCCATTTCCAATTCGTTATCCGCCATCGTTCCACTCCGTTCCAGCTCAACCTGATGTTCTTGCTATCATGAATAAGGAACGGCGCGGCCCCCCCTTTTGTCCCACACCGTTCGCCCAAACCCGGTACGCCCGCGCCGAAAGCGGCGCTAGTTTCTGGATGGGTAGATGCCATCCTCGCAAATGCAATAGTTGATGGCCTGAAACGGATTCAGCAATGGAAACGATACGCTGTTGCCGGTCGGTTCGACGTTTACCGTCCCGCTGCCTTTGCCGCCGGATGCCGTCACGCCGCCCAACTGGACGGTCGTCCCGGGCGTTGCACCGGCAACATACATGTTCGGGAAGGTTCCGATTGCTGGCTGGCTGCCAATATAGTCGCCCGCTGACGGCGCGCGTTTGGACGCGGAACTGGTTGATGCTTTCACGGTTACGTCAAGGGGCGCTGGCTCGCCAGGCGTGAACCTGGCGATGTGGCTATGTGTCGGCATTTGGGCCTCGGTCAGCGTGTGGTACTGGAGGCCGTTTTTCGTGCCGATCGCAAAGGGCATTAACCCTGGCAACGTCCCAATTAGAGTCGCGCCTACCGGTACCCGTGAGCGAAGATCCGGATAGCCGAAGGTCGTCCTGCCATCACCTCCATAGAGGTTTGAGATTAACGAATTCAGCGTGGGGTTCTGCGAGATGGCAACGATCTGACCGCTGCAAAATGCCCATTTATGAGGTGCGAAGCTAAATCCAAAGCTGGCAATCATGCCGCAATAGGCTTCCATTTTACTGCTCCCTTATTGGATAGTAGTGCCATTGCCCCCGGGGGCGGACGCTATCTCGATCAGTTTCTGGACGGATAAGTTCCAGCCTCGCAGATGCAAAAATTCACGGCCAGAAACGGGTTCAAAACTGAAACGGGCTCGCTCGCGCCGGTCTCGTGGAGCGACACAGTACCGGTGTGTTCGCCCACGCTCCATTCAAGGCCGCCCAGAGGCACGAGAGTTCCCGGCGACGTGTGGTCGACATACATATCCGAGAATGTGCCGCTAGTCGGTTGGCTGGCGAGATAGTCACCGATGTTGGGAGCGCGCAGGTCTGCCGCGCTGGTCGAGGCGGCGAAAGTCAGTGTCGGACCGTTCTGATCTGTCCCAGTGAAGGTCGCCGTATGATAATGCGCCGGCAGTTCGAGTACGGTCAGCCGGACGGACTGCACGCCGTACATGCTTCCCAGCGGGAACGAATCGAGTCCGGGTGCCACTCCCATCGTACTGGATCCGGCCGCCATGCGGGAACGTAGGTCCGGATAGCCAAAACTCACCCGCCCATCGCCGCCGAAAAAGGTACCGATCAGGGAGTATAGAACAGTGTACTGCTCGACCGAGACCAATTGGCCGGTGCAGAGGCCCCAGTCCTGAGGTGCGAAGGCGAAGCCGAAAGCGGCGATCATGCCCGTGAAGGCGTCCATATTACTCTCCCCCAAAATATAACGTCGGTTTGAAATCAGTCAGGTACTCGGCCGGGCATCAGGAAAAACTCGAGGTCAAAAAGGTAAACCCCGCAGTCTTTGTCGCGTCCTGGCTGAGCGCGATGACGGAAACTTCCCCCAACTCGTCGTGATGCGGCTGAGGGACACCATCGACGGATGGGAAACTCTCCGGTACGGAAAACACCACGCTAAGCCGCTTGCGGGTCGGCATCTCGTCGCTATCCTGACTTTGCGGGCATTGGATTTTCCCTGGTTTTCGCAATAGACCAGTTCGAGTTCGACCGTTACCCAATTGGGTTCGGTCCTATCTTCACGGGCACCCGCCAAGAGAGTGGTCTGGAAGTTGCCGCCGATATGGGGCTTTAAGGTGTCGACCGTGGCGTTGGCCGGATTCAATAGTTTCTCTGTCGCCATGTGACTCCCCGAATGCCTCGGTTCTCTGAGGCCGGCTGCGAAGAAAAGATGCGTTGTCGAACTCTCGGTCGGTGCGGCGGAACTGTAGCATTGGTTCCAAGAAACCGAACGAGCTCCGGGATCTGCTCCTTTCGGGCGACCGTTTCGGTTTGGTGTTGAAAGTGTTTATCCCAATGCGAGCATAACAGCGTTTTCAGATAAACGACCATGAATTTTTGTTACGCTATCGCTGCAGCTTAGAGGGGTCATTTTCTATCAACCTTTTACGAAAAGTTAACACTGCTATGCCAATGTAGAGACTAATGAATTAGGGTATCTGCGCGTCGATGGGTGGGAAGTTTGAGATATTTAGCTAAAATGCATTGTATATTGTAATCAACCTCCGTACGATCCTGGCGGAAGAGTTGCGCTGCTTTAATGTAGCAAGCAATATCGGCGCCCGGTTGTGCGGTGCTTTGCTCGTGAGCCCCGAAATGGCGATGAAAATCTAGAGGTGCGGTTGTGCAATTCATTCGGCAGATATTGATGACCTCGACCGCCCGCCCGCAGATTCGGCATCGCCCTGCATTTAAGGCGCCGATGGCGCTGGAGCCGCGCTTCATGTTCGACGCCGCCGGTGCGGCAACGGGCGTAGATGCGGCACAAGACGCCGCCGCCGAGGCCGAGGCGGCCGCCGAAAATTCCCCAAATGCGGGAGCGGGTGCCAATACCGACGCGGTTGCGGATGCGATCAGCGGTCATGTCCCCGCAGAGAATCGCAAGGAAGTTGTGATCGTCGACCCCAGCGTCGCTTCCTATCAGGATCTGCTGGCCGGCATGGATCCCAATATTGAGGTCATCATTCTTTCGGAAGGCGCGACGGTTGAGGATATCGCCGCGGCGCTTGAAGGCCGTAACGGCATCGATGCCGTACACCTGATCAGCCATGGCGGCATAGGCTCGCTCAATCTCGGCGGTGAGATTCTGTCACTCGACACCCTGGACGCCAATGCCGATGCGCTGCGCACGATTGGGAACGCACTGTCGGCGGATGGCGACATTCTGCTCTATGGCTGCAATATAGGCGCGGACGGTGCCGGTGGTGATTTTCTTAGCGCCTTCGCGGATGCTACCGGCGCCGATGTCGCCGCTTCGTCGGACGAAACCGGTGCCGCTGCGCTGGGTGGCGACTGGGTACTGGAAGAAAGCATCGGAACAATTGAAACCGGCGTCGCGATATCCGACGCGGCCCAGGAAAGTTACGCACACACCCTTGCCGTTTTTGACTGGACGACGGGCGCTTCCAACAACGGCGTTGCGACCCAGACTGTCTCGGGTGTTACGATAACGATCACCGGCGGCAGCTTGGCGGTCTCGGATGGTGGCGGCCTAAAGGGCACCGACGGCATTATCGCATTCGAGAATAGCGGTTATCAGGGTTTTTTCACTGTGACCTTCTCCAGCGCGGTCGATCTGACCACAATGCGTGTTGGTCGCCTTTCAGGTACTACCTCCCTGGATATCCTTTATGCCGTGTCGGATGGGTCGGGGAATGCGACGCGGACGCAGTCATCCACAGACTACAATAACGGTTCCGATGTGGACCTGAACTGGACGGGCGTTACCAGTTTTACGATCACGGCCAACGGCTCCCTTTCCGGGACAAGTTTCATACCGGTCTTCGATACGATCAACTTCACTGTTGCCGTCTCCAATGCGGCGCCAGCCCTCGGCGGAACGCCTGCTGACGCGACGGTAACGGAGGATGTCGCGACGGCGATTGATCTGTCCGCCTACAATGTGTCGGATGGCGATGGCGACACGATCACCCTCACGCTGGCGGTGGATGCCGGCACCATCGCGTCAATCGACGGGAACGGCACGACGTCCGGGGTGACCATCGCGAATTCCGGCACCGGGTCGATGACGCTGCAGGGTACGGCCGGCAATCTGAATACCTATCTGAACGATACGACCAAGATCCGCTACACGACCGCGCTGAACAGCACCGCCTCCGCGACCCTGACGGTTACACCGAACGACGGGACCGTGAACGGAACCGCCGATACCGTGACAATCAACGTGACGCCGGCGAACGACAATCCGACCGCGTCGCTGCCGGCCAGCGTGACCGTGACCGAGGACACGTTGAGCAATGTCGATCTGTCGGACGCCAGCTTCGCGGATGTCGACGGCGACACGATCACGGTCACCCTAACGGCATCCGCCGGAACCTTCGCGACCCCGGCGAACGGGGCCGGCGTCGGCGGCGGTGTGACCGAAACCCTGGTCAATGCGACGACGATCACGCTGGTGGGCTCGGCGGCCGATATCAACACCTATCTGGATGCGGCGTCGAGCATTCGCTACACGCCCGCGTCCAACGTAAACGGTGCGGCAGCGGCGACGATTACGGTCACGGCGAATGACGGCAACGGGTCGGGCAATGTCGCGCTGGGCACGGTCAATGTGAACGTCACCGCCGTGAACGACAATCCGACCGGGTCGCTTCCGGCCAGTGTGACCGTGACCGAGGACACGTTGAGCAATGTCGATCTGTCGGCCGCCAGTTTCGCGGATGTCGACAGCGCGTCGATCACCGTGACGCTGACCGCGTCGGCGGGAACCTTCGCGACCCCGGCGGACGGGGCCGGTGTCGGCGGCGGCGTGACCGAAACCCTGGTCAATGCGACGACGATCACGCTGGTCGGCTCACCGGCCGATATCAACACCTATCTGGATACGGCATCGAACATCCGCTACACGCCGGCGTCCAATGTGAACGGCGCGGCAGCAGCGACGATCACAGTCACGGCGAATGACGGCGACGGGTCGGGTAACGTTGCGCTGGGCACGGTCAATGTGAACATCACCGCGGTGAACGACAATCCGACCGGATCCGTCCCGGGCAGCGTGACCGTGACCGAGGACACGCTGAGCAATGTCGATCTGTCGGCCGCAAGCTTCGCCGATGTCGACGGCGACACGGTCACTGTCACCCTGACCGCCTCGGCCGGGACTTTCGCAACCCCTGCAGACGGCGCAGGCGTTGGCGGCGGGGTTACGGAGACCCTGGTCAACGCGACAACGATTACGCTGGTCGGCACGGCGGCGGACATCAACACCTATCTCGATACGGCGTCGAACATTCGGTACACACCGGCGTCCAATGTCAGCGGCAACAGTGCGGCGACCATCACTGTTACGGTGAATGACGGGCAGGGCAGCGGGAATGTCGCGGCCGGAACGGTTCAGGTCAATGTGACGGCGGTGAACGATGCGCCGGCCCTCGCCGGGCTGGACGGCACGCCAAGCTTTACTGAAGGCGGCGCCGCGGTCGTATTGGACAGCAACGTGACTGTCACGGATGTCGAACTGGGTTCTCTGAACGGCGGGAACGGCAATTTTGCCGGGGCCAGCCTGGTCATCGTGCGCAACGGTGGCGCCGATGCGACCGATACCTACTCTATCGTGACCGGCGGCAATCTGACCGTCGCGGGCAGCAACATCTCTGCCGGCGGCAATGTCATCGCCAGTTTCGATACCTCGTCGGCCGGTCAGGTGACCATCACCTTCCAGAACAACGGCACGATCCCGACGACCGCGCTGGTCAACGAGGTGATGCAGGCGATCCGCTACACCACCACGTCGAACGATCCGCCCGCCACGGCGCAATTGAACTGGACCTTCTCGGACGGCAACAGCGCCGATGCCCAGGGGACAGGCGACAATCCGGGCACGGCCACCGGTTCCACGACCGTGTCGATCACCAATGTGAACGACGCGCCGACCCTGACCGGGACCGGGCAGAACCCGACTTATGTCGAGGGCGCCGGTGGGGCAGATCTATACAGTGGCGTGACGGCCAGCACGGTCGAACTAGGCGATCGCATATCGTCGATGACTTTGACCGTCACCAACCTATCCGACGGGGCCAGCGAAATTCTCGGCTTCGACGGATCGGATGTCGCCCTGACCAACGGGACAAACGTCACGACGGCGACCAATGGTCTCAGCGTTTCGGTTTCCGTAACCGGCAGCACCGCGACCGTCAGTTTTTCCGGCGCGACACTGTCCGCCGCGCAATTCCAGACTCTGGTCGACGGCATGACCTACCGCAACACGTCGGACAATCCGACGACGGCGGGGAACCGGGTGATCACCATAACCGGGATTACGGATAATGGCGGCACGGCCAATGGCGGCAGTAACGTGGCCGCGCCGAACCTGACAAGTACCGTGTCCCTGACCGCGGTGAACGATGCGCCGGTCATCGGCAATATGAACGGCGACAGCACCAGTCTGCAGGTGGGCAGCGCCGCCAATATCGACAATGGCGGCAATGTCACCGTCACCAACCCGGATGCCGCCGACTACAACGGTGGGTCGCTGATTATTTCCGACAATGGCGGCAACAATACCGCCAACGGCAATTTCACGGTCGACGGCACCAATGTGACGGCCGGCGGCGACGGCACGATTTCGGCGGGCGAGTCGATCTCGGTCGGTGGCGTCAATATTGGCACGGTAAGCGCGACAAATGACGGTCAAGCCGGGCGGTCGCTGGAAATCAGTTTCAACTCCAATGCCACCGATGCTCGGGTGCAGACTCTGCTGCAGAACATCCGCTGGGGCGCGGCCGCCGGCACCGGGGCGCAGACCTTCACCGTGACATTGAACGATGCCGACGGCACCGCAAATGGCGGTGCGCAGTCGACGACAGCAAACTTCACCATGACCATCGGCAATCTGCCGGTGATCAGCAATCTCAGCGGCGACAGTGTGACCTTTACCGAGAATGGCGGCGCCGTCGTGCTCGACAGCGGCGGCAACGCTACGGTTACCGATGCGGACAACCCGGCCAATTATGGGGGCGGCAATCTGACAGTCACCGTCTCGGCCAACGCCGCGGCTGCGGAAGACATCCTGACTTTCAACACGGCAGGGGCCGTCGCGCTGGCGGGAACGACGGCGGGATCGAACGTCTCCGTCGGCGGTACGGTCATCGGCACACTGGCGAATAATATCGCGGCCGGGAACAACCTCGTCGTCAATTTCAATGCCAATGCGACCCTGACCCGGGTTCAGACCTTGGTGCAGGCGATTGCCTATGATAATGCCAGCGAGGTGCCAAACACGGCCACCCGGACAGTATCGACAACCCTGACCGATAATGACGGGCTGACCAGTGCGGCCAGCACCGTGTCCGTCGCGGTCTCGGCGGTCAATGACGCGCCGGTCTTCACGGGGCTGGATGGCACGCCCACGGTCAATGAACAGACGGCGACGGTGCTGGACTCCAACGCCACGATCGCGGATGCGGAACTGGACGCCCTGAACGGCGGCGCCGGTAACTATAACGGGGCGACCTTGACCCTGTCGCGCAATGGCGGCGCGAATGCACAAGACCAATTTGCCCACACGGGAACGCTGGCTGCGCTGACGCAGGGCGGCAATCTGACGGTCGGGGCGACGACGATCGGGACGGTCACGACGAATTCGGCCGGTACGCTGCTCCTGACCTTCAATGCGAACGCGACCACCGCCCTGGTCAACAGCGCGATCCAGCAGATTACCTATACGAATACCAGCGACACGCCCCCGGCCAATGTTCAGATCAACTATGTTTTCAACGACGGCAATTCGGGCGCGCAAGGGTCCGGCGGCGCCGGGTCGGACAGCAACGATTCCGTCACGGTGACGATCACGCCGGTGAACGATGCGCCGACGGCGTCCGGTATTCCGGCCTCGGTGACGGTCACGGAAGACGTATTGAGCAATATCGACTTGTCGGCCGTCAGTTTCGCCGATTTGGACGGCAACAATCTGACTGTCACGCTGACCGCGTCGGCGGGGACATTCGCCACACCGGGCGACGGGGCCGCGGTCGGGGCCGGGGTGACCGAAACACTGGTGAATGCGACGACGATCACGCTGGTCGGCAGCGCGGCGGACATCGCCACCTATTTGGACACCACGACGAATATTCGCTACACCACCGCGGCGAACGCGGCGGGGAACGGCGTTGCGACGATCACGATTGCCGCGAATGACGGTACGGTCAATCCGACGCTGGGCACGGTTCAAATCAACGCGACGGCGGTCAACGACGCACCGGCAGCGACGGGGATTCCCGCCGCTGTCACGGTGACGGAAGACACGCTCAGCAATGTCGACCTGTCGGCCATTACCTTCACGGAGGTCGATGGCGATACGCTGACGGTGACCCTGACGGCATCGGCCGGAACCTTCGCCACGCCGGGCGACGGGGCCGCGGTCGGGGCCGGGGTTACCGAGACCCTGGTTAACGCGACGACGATCACGCTGGTCGGCAGTGCGGCCGATATCAGCACCTATCTCGATACCGCCACCAATATCCGCTATACGACGGCGGCGAATGCCGATGGTAACGCGGTGGCGACGATTACGATCACCGCCGGCGACGGCACGGTGACCCCGACCCTGGGAACGGTGAATATCAACTCCACCGGCGTGAATGACGCGCCTGGGCTGGTCGGCGTCGACAATCCGGTTGTGTTTGACCCATCGGGGGGCACGCCGGTCGTGCTCGATTCCAACATGACAGTGTCGGATCCGGAACTGACGGCGGCCAACAATTACAATGGCTTCTCGGTTCAAATCCAACGGTCCGGCGGGGCCGACGCGACCGATCTGTTCGCCGTGCGGTCCAGCGCGAATGTGACCATTGTCGGCGGCAATGCGCAGGTCGGCGGCAACACCATCGCAACGCTGAACACCACGACGGCCGGACGTTTGGTCATCACCTTCACCAGCGGTAACGGGACCACGGCGACAACGGCGCTGGTCAATGAAGTGCTGCAGAACGTCACCTATGCGACGAACGCGGCGACGCCGACATCGCCGGTCACGATTGAGTTGACCCCCAATGACGGCACGGTTGGCGGCACGGCCCAGACACTGACGGCGACCTTGCGGCCGCCGGCGCCGGTCGACGATTTCGTCCCGCCGCCGACCAATTCGAACCCGCCGCCGGCCCCGCCGCCTCTCGCGACGGCCCCGCCGCTGCCCCCGCCGCCGCCGAGCACGCCGGTGCGCGATGGGTCGAGCAACGGATCCAATCCGGGCGGTCCGGCGCAAAACAATGGCGGCGCGGAAAGTGCCATCCGCGGAACCCTGGGGTCGCAGAGTGCAATTGAGAATACCGGAACGCCCGTCCGTGTTTCGGTCGTCGGTACCGGAAACGGTCTTGTCGCCAATGCCGGGGCCGGTTTGGGCGGCGGAACCAATGGCGGTCTGGGCGGCGGCGGAAATGCCGGTGGATTCGGTGGAGCAGGCGGCGGCCTAGGCGGTGGTCTGGGTGGCGGCGGATTCGGCGGAGGCGGCCTTGGCGGAGGTGCCGGTGGCGGCTTAGGCGGCGGCACTGGGGGCGGCCTCGGCGGTGGCCTCGATGGCGGGACCCCCGGAACGGGCCCCTCCAATGGGCTGGACGGCGGGCTTGGTGTGCCCGGCGCGGATCCGCAAGGCGGGACCGGATCGGGCGATCAGGCATCCTCGACCGGCAACGAAGGGGCTGTCGCGGATGACGGTTTGATCGTTGCGGCCGCCGACGGTCGGGGTGCCCAGGAAGGCGAAGGCGCCGCGGAAGAGACAATGGCGGTGACGGACTTTTTTGGCGAGTTGTTGCTGGCTGCGGGCGAAGGTACGGTGCTGGACGATTTTGCAAAAGCGCTGGACGAATACCTGCCGCCGGCGGCATAAGTTTGGCCAAACCTTGGGAATCGTACGCGTATACAAAATCGCGGTTTAGTTGAATTCGGTGATGTCATCCGGGTGGGGGTGGTCCGACGGATGGGAGCGACAGGGGTGGATTTATGAGTTTTGTTCCGAATGGATTTGTCGGTTCGGTTGCGTTGGTATGCAGCTTGGCCGTAGCTGGCTGTTCTGTCGACCTGAAGCCGTTCACCCAGGAGGAGAACGCGGCCCGCGTCGAATCTGATCTGAACGCTCTTTTCGCGGATCAGGAACGGATTTCCGGCCCGATCATGCTGGAAGAGGCAGTCGCTCGTGCCTTGACCTACAACCTCGACCATCGCCTGAAGCTGATGGAGCGAGCGGTCGGTGTCCGCGAGCTAGACGTGGCACGGATGAATCTTCTGCCGTCGGTCGCGGCCAATGCCGGTTATGACGCACGGTCGCACGCGGACACGACCTTCAACGAGGCTCGGACGTCCACATCGACGACGTCGGACAAGCGCGTCAAGACGGCGGATTTGTCAATTTCCTGGAACGTCCTGGATTTCGGCATCGGCTATATTCGTGCCAAACAGCAGGCCGATTTGGCCTTGATCGTTGAAGAACGCCGCCGCCAGGTCATTCACAATATCCTACAGGACACGCGCGAGGCCTATTGGCGCGCCGCGGCGGCGGAACGGGCGCTGCGGTCCTTCGGCCCGCTGATGGAGCGGGTTCAGAAGGCGCTGGACGACGTCGAGGCCCAGGTCGCCGCGCAGGTCAATCTGATGGAAGGGCTGGTCTACAAGCGCACTTTGCTGGAGACCCTGCGCCAGTTGGAAGGGCTGCGCCACGATATGCAGGCGGCGCGCGCGGAACTTGCCGTCCTAATGAATGTGCATCCGGATTCGGAATTCACGATTTCCGACGCCGAAGGGCCACTGCCCAGTCATGTCCTGACTTTCTCCTTCGATCCCGAGGAGTTGGAGTTGGCGGCACTGACCAATCGGTCGGAGCTGCGGTCGGAAGCGTATCAACTGCGCATCAATCGCCAAGAAGCGCGGGTCGCGATGCTGCAGATGATCCCGGGTCTGAATTTCAGTGCCGGCATCAACTATACCTCCGACAGTTATAAGGCCAATCAGCGTTGGTACGATGCCAGCATGGCCTTGGCCTGGAACGTGATGAGCCTGTTCCAAGGGCCAGCCAATATCGAACTGGCGGAAACCAAGCAGGAGATGTCCAAGGTCCGGCGGCTGGCGCTCAGCATGGCCGTGATCGCACAGGTCAATGTTGCCCAGTTGCGCTTCGTTTCGGCCAAGCGCGATTACGAACTGGCCAATGACATTGCCACCGTGCAGGGCAGCATCCAGACTCAGGTCGCCAATTCGCAGCAGGCCGCGACCGGCAGCGGGCAGGAAGTCATTCAGGCCGATGTCCTGGCCGCCTTGACCGACCTGCGCCGAAATTTGGCCTATGCCGAACTCCAGGCGGCCTATGGCCGGCTGATCGCGGCGTCAGGGGCGGATCCGCAGCTTGATGGCGTGTCGGAGCAAGACGGTCTGATGGTGCTGGCCGGGGCGGTCGGACGGGCGCTGCAGGAATGGGAAAATGGCGAGTTCAAGGCGCCCGCCCGTTGGTCCGGAGAAGATGAGGCGTCCTGATGGCGCGCCTCGCCGCCTGTTTCGTCGCGCTGTCGGTCCTGTCCGCCGGCATGGATGCGGCGGCGCAGTCTGACAATTCTCATACAGACGTGGTCGACGGCCCCCTGGTTCGGGCGCTGGTCGTATCGCGGGACCGGGCTGTTCTGTCGGCCGAAATCGCGGCGCGTATCGCAGAGATGCCGTCGCGTCCGGGCGATCGTTTCGTTAAGGGCGACCGGCTGGTCCGCTTCGATTGCAGCCGCTTCGTCGCCCAACGCGACGTCGGGGCCGCCGATGTCGAGGCCGCGCAGAAAAGTCTGCAATCGGTTGAGAAACTGCGCAGCCTGAACGCGGCCGGCCAATTGGAGGTCGAGATCGCAGCCGCGCAATTAGCCAAGACGGAGGCGCAGCAGCGTCTGTTCCAATCGGATGTCAATCGCTGCACGATCGGCGCGCCTTTTGATGGGCGGGTGGTGGCCTGGCATGCCAATCCGCATGAAGTCGCCAATCCGGGCGACGACCTGGTGGAAATCGTGGCGGCCGGCAATCTTGAAATCGAAATGATCGTGCCGTCGTCCTGGCTGTCGTGGCTGGCGCCGGATCTGTCTTTCGCGGTGGCCATCGACGAGACCGGCAATCGTTACGAGGCCAAGGTGACCAAGCTGGGCGCCGAGGTAGACCCGGTCAGCCAGACCGTAGCGATCCGCGCGGGATTCGACAGTGCCCCTCAGGATCTGCTGCCGGGGATGAGCGGAACCGCGATCTTTCCGCAAGGCCAGTGACCGCGCCAGGACGCCGGTTTCCGTCCGAGCGGAGGGTTACAAGCATCGACCAAGAGGGTAGTTAGGGCGGCATGAGCGTCTCATCCGGCACTGAAAGCAAACAGGCGGCGGGCAGCAATGCAGCGCGGACGACCGCCCTCTTGCTGCAACTGGAGAAGGAGGCGCGGGCCGCGCCGAAACACGACACTTTGGCCTTCGTTGCGGTGAACCGTACGCGTACGCTCGTTGCCTACGATCAAGCAATTCTGCTGGTCGGCGGAGGCCGCAAGATGCGGGTTCAAGCGGTTTCGAATGTCGCTGTTATCGACCGAAATGCCCCTTTCGTCGATTGGGTCGAGCGGGCGATGCGCCGGCTGCGGGAGTCTGAGGCTGCGGGGGACAATCCCCGGCCGCTGTCAGCGGAGGATTTTGATCCCAAGGACCGGGCCGGATTGACCGAGTTTCTCACCGGTCAGGTTTTGTGGGTGCCTTGGACCCGTGAGGGCCGTCGGATCGGCGGCATGCTGGTATGCCGGCCGTCGCCCACCTGGTCCGACCCGGAGCGCCTGTTGCTGGACAGCCTTGCCGATTGCCATGCCCATGCGTGGGACGTGCTGGGCAGGATACGCGGCAATGCGGGCAAGGGCCGCTCGATCCGGCGCGTCGTCGGTTGGGTCCTGAGTGCTGCCGCTTTAGCGGCGCTGGCCATTCCGGTCCCGCAATCGGTTATCGCGCCGGCCCGGATCGTCCCGCGCGATCCGGCCGTCATCGCTGCGCCAATGGACGGTGTCATCGAACGGGTGACCGTCGAACCCAATCAGGCGGTTCTGCCCGGCGATGTACTGCTGCGCTATGTGTCGGCGGAGTTGGACGCCAGCCTGGCGATCGCCGACCGTGCCGTGGATGCGGCGGAAGCGGATCTGCGGCGCGCCCGGCAGCAGGCCTTCGCAGACCCGCGCAGCAAGGCCGATGTCGCCCTGAAGGAGGCGGAGCTGGCGCTGAAAGAGGTCGAACGCGACTATGGCCGCTATCTGGTATCGCAGGTCGAAGTGCGGGCCGACTCGGCGGGAGTCGCGATCTTCGGCGATCCGTCCGCTTGGCGCGGGCGGCCTGTTCAGACCGGCATGCATATCATGCAGATCGCCGACCCGCAGTCCGTACGGGTGGAAATCGACGTCCCGGTCGGCGACGCGGTCGCTATGGCGGACGGGGCGGAAGTTGCGGTCTTCCTTGACATTGATCCGCTGAACCCGCTTTCGGCGCGCCTTGAACATGCGGCCTATGGGGCGGAGGAAACCCGCGACGGGGTGCTGGCTTATCGCGCGTCGGCAGGTTTGGAGCCGGGTGAGACGGTGCCCCGCATCGGCCTGCATGGCACGGCACGGATATTCGGCGACCCGGTGCCCCTGGGCCTGTACTTGTTCCGAAAGCCCTTGTCGGCCGTGCGGCAGTTTCTTGGAATCTAGGCGATGACGGCGATCGACGCGAATGCAGGATCGACGGGTGGCACCGATGTGCCGCTGCCGGCATTGCGGCGCGACCTGAAACTATTACCGGCCGCTCCGGACCGGACAGGGCAGCCGTCCTGGACGATCTTCGATCCGGTCCGGAACCGGTACTTTCAGATCGGGCCGGAAACGTTCGAGTGTCTGATTCGCTGGTCCGCCGGCAGTGTCGCGCGGCTGGTCGCGGCGGTCCGATCGCAATCCGTCTATCAGCCCGATCCCGGCGCGATAACGGGCCTGATTTCATTTCTGCAAAGCAATGCGCTGCTGGAACGGGCGGATTCGGAGGCAACGGAGTCATTCGGCCGAATCAAGGACGCCGGGAAGCAAGCCTGGTACAAGCAGGCGGTTCACAATTACCTGTTCATCCGCATTCCTCTGGTCCGTCCAACGGCCTTCCTGCGGGCGACGCAGCCCATTGCGGACATTCTGGCCAGTGCCCCGGTCCGGTACATGATTCTTTGCCTGGGCGTGATCGGACTGTTTTTGGTCAGCCGTCAGTGGGACGCCTTTACCGCGACCTTCATCGGATACTTGAACTGGCAGGGGGCGGTTGCGGTCGCAATCACCCTGACCCTGACCAAGATCCTGCATGAATTGGGACATGCCTATACGACCACCCGGTATGGCGGTCGGGTTCCGACCATGGGGGTCGCCTTTCTGGTGCTCTATCCGGTTCTCTATACCGACACGTCGGACGCCTGGCGCATGACATCGCGCCGGGCGCGTCTGGCGATCGGAACCGCGGGGATCAGGGTCGAACTGGCGATTGCGCTGTTGGCGACGTTTCTGTGGTCTTTCCTGCCGGACGGACCGGTGCGCGGAGCGGTGTTCCTATTGGCCAGCGCGACCTGGATATCGACGCTGCTGATCAATCTCAGTCCCTTCCTGCGGTTCGACGGCTATTACATCCTGTCCGACTGGTTGGACATGCCGAACCTTCAGCCGCGCGCCTTCGCCCTGACGCGGTGGTGGATGCGCGAAACCCTTTTCGGGTTCGGCCTTCCGGCACCGGAACATTTCGATCCGGCGACACGCCGATTGTTGATCGTCTACAGCATAGGCACCTGGATCTACCGGTTCTTCCTGTTCCTCGGCATCGCGCTTTTGGTCTATCACCTGTTCTTCAAGGCGCTCGGCATCCTGCTGTTCGTGATTGAAATTCTGTACTTCATCCTGCTGCCGGTGCTGAAGGAAATCCGGGCCTGGGGTGAATTGCGCCGCCATGCCCGCCCGACCGTCAATTTGGCGGTAACGCTGACGGTGCTCGGCCTGTCGGTGTGGTTGTTTTTGACGCCATGGCAGACCCGGGTCACCGCGCCGGCGCTGATCGACGCCAAGGCGGAATCGGTCGTGATGAGCGCCTTGCCGGCACGCGTGACGGCCGTGGTCGCCCAACCGGGTCAGGATGTCACCGCCGGTCAGCCGCTTCTGCATTTGGATGCGCCTGCGCTGCGGTCGGCGCTGGCAGGCAATGCAATGCGACAACGAACGGTCGAACTGAAACTGGCACGCGCCCGGCTCAGCGATCTGGACCGGGGCGATGTCGCGCGCCTGGAGGAAGACCTGCGTGGTCTGCAGTCGAGCCGTATGCGGATCGAAGCGCGAATGAACAGGCTGGTCGTCGCGGCACCTCTGGATGGCATTCTGCGGGACATGCCCCCCGATCTGGCGCCAGGCCAGTGGATCGCGGCGGGAACGCCCGTGGGCCGGGTCGTTGCGCCGACGCGCCGCATGCTTGCTTATGCCGACCAGGCCGATCTGCCGCGGATTCATGAAGGCGCGCGGGTCCGTTTCGTTCCGGAGGATCCGACCCGCGACGCCGTCGAGGGGACCGTCCGCAAGATTGACGGGCTGGGCGCGGACCAACTCTCCAGCCCCCATTTTGCTGCCTCTCACGGCGGCGGCGTCGCGGCGCGTCAAGGCGCCCAGGATAAGCGGTGGGTTCCCCTGAATGCCGTCTATCGCATCGAAATGGCACTGGAAGATGCGGTGACGCTGGATCGGCCCCTGCGGGGAACGGTTCACATCGACGCGCCGCCGGAAAGCCTGGCAGCGCGTCTCTGGCGTGCGGTCGGGGCCGTACTGGTCCGCGAGTCCGGTTTCTAGAATTGACCATTCGGTGAATTTTATCGGATGGAATCCCGGCGCGATCCCGTGTTCATTACCGCCCGACGGCAACCCAGTCCCGCCACGGAGGTTTCATGAGCGCACCGCTGCTTTCCATTTCCCGCCGCACCCGATCGACCCCGTTTACCCGACGCGTTGAAGCTGCCGGTGTCCGGGCTTACACGGTCTATAACCATATGCTGTTGCCGACAGTCTTCCGGTCGCTGGAGGAGGATTATTGGCATCTGCGCGAAGCGGTGCAGATCTGGGATGTCGCCTGTGAACGCCAGGTCGAAATCCGCGGCCCGGATTCCGCGCGCCTGGTCCAACTGCTGACCCCGCGCGACCTGTCAAACATGCCGGTGGGGCAGTGTTTCTATACGCCGATGGTGGATGAGACGGGCGGCATGCTGAACGACCCCGTCACCCTGAAACTGGCCGAAGACCGGTTCTGGGTGTCGATCGCCGACAGTGACCTGCTGCTGTGGGTCAAGGGGCTGGCGGCGGGGCTGCGCCTGGACGTCGCGGTCGAAGAGCCCGATGTGTCGCCGCTGGCCGTCCAGGGTCCGAAGGCCGAGGATACCGTCGCGGCCGTATTCGGTGATCAGGTCCGGTCGATCCGGTTCTTCCGCTTCGAACCCATGCTGCTGGACGGTCAGGAATACATTGTTGCGCGGTCCGGCTATTCCAAACAGGGCGGGTTTGAGATCTATCTGCAGGACAGTGCCCATGGCGAGGCCCTGTGGGACGCGATTGTGGAGGCCGGTGAACCCCATGGTATCCGCGCGGGCGGCCCGAACCTGATTGAGCGGGTTGAAGGCGGGTTGCTGTCCTACGGCAACGACATGACGCGCCAGAACACCCCCCATGAATGCGGCCTCGGCAGATTTTGTCAGACCGCGGATGCGATCGGCTGTATCGGCCGGGATGCCCTGATCCGGGTGATCATGGAAGGGCCGCAGCGCCAGATTCGCGGCCTCAGGATCGACGCCCAGGGACTGCCATTCACCATACAGCCTTGGCCGGTGACGGCGGCGGGAGTAGATGCGGGACAGGTTACCTCGTCCGCTTGGTCGCCGCGACTTGAGACCACCGTCGCCATCGCTATGATCGAACGCGATTTCTGGGACGCCGGTACGGCGGTCACGGTGGAGACGCCGCTGGGGCCGCGCCCGGCGGAAGTGGTCAACCTGCCGTTCGAATGAGGCGGGCGATCCGAACAGCTTTCTTAAGGGAGTGACGTCATGTTCAAAGCCATCCTGGTCGAAAAATCCGAAGACGGCGCCGTATCGGCCTCGGTCAAGGAACTGGATGATGCGCAACTCCCCGCAGAAGGTGACGTCACGGTGGCGGTCGAATACAGCACCGTGAACTACAAGGATGGCCTGTGCGTCACCGGCGGCGGCGGCTTGGTGAGAAGTTTTCCGCATGTGCCCGGAATCGATTTCGCCGGTACCGTGGAGGCGTCGGACGATTCACGCTTTAAACCGGGCGACAAGGTGGTCTTGACCGGTTGGCGCGTCGGGGAAGTTTGGTGGGGCGGCTATGCCCAAAAGGCGCGGGTCAAGGCCGACTGGCTGGTTCCTCTGCCGGAGGGATTGACCACCAAGCAGGCTATGGCGGTCGGCACCGCAGGGTTCACCGCCATGCTGTCGGTGATGGCGCTGGAGGCCCATGGATTGAAGCCGGGCGGCCTGCCGGTTCTGGTGACCGGGGCAGCGGGCGGTGTCGGGTCGGTCGCCACCGCGATTCTGGCGCATCTGGGATATGAGGTTGCGGCGGTCACGGGCCGGCCTGAAACGGCGGACTATCTGAAAGAGTTGGGCGCGTCGCAGATCGTGGCTAGGGACGACATCGCCGAACCGTCGGCGAAGCCGCTGGAGCGCGAAACCTGGGCGGGCTGCGTCGACGCGGTCGGTGGCGGCATGCTGGCCCGGGTCCTGACCCAGATCGTCTATGGCGGCTCGGTTGCTGCCGTGGGGCTGGCGGGCGGCGCCAAGTTGCCGGCAACCGTGATCCCGTTCCTGTTGCGGGGTGTCAATCTGCTGGGGATCGACAGCGTCATGCGCCCCTATGAGGATCGCCTGGCGGCCTGGCGGCGCATTGGAACCGATCTGCCGATGGCGAAGCTGGAGGCGATGGTGGAGGATCATGCCCTGTCCGACGTCCTCGATCTCGGCCCGGCGATTCTGAAAGGACAGGTCCGGGGCCGCGCCGTGATCGACGTCAACGCCTGAGGACCCGGCCCTCGGCTTCCACTATCCCAGCAGAGGCACCGATTGCATCCTGAAACGATGCGGTCCACAATTGGCCCATGACGGATATCGGTTCTTCCACTAATTCCCGCATTCAACCTCGTCCGGGGGGAGGTGCGGCCCATGGTCTGTCGGCGGGCCGCGGCAGCCGTGCCGGCGGCGGGGGAAACCGCGGGGCCGGCCCCGATGGTACGGCGGAGCTGGATGGCGCATTGCAAAGGTTGCGGACGCTTCTGGCCTTCGATGGGGACGGGGGACCCCGCCAGGACGTCCGAATGCGCGGCTTTTATCTGAATATCCTGGTTTAACGCTGGATTTGTGCGGTTTCCCGCCGTCGAGTCGGTTTGCGGGAATATTCCCACTTGCGTTTAAACGAATTATTCAGAAACCTGCGCGACATAATAAAACCCATCGGGTGAACCGGGTGGAGTGGGGACGTTAGATGGCGCGGTTGGATTTTTCGCGGCTTTCAGTGCTTGTGGTCGAAGACAGCGCTTTCATGCGCTCCATTTTCATCAATGTACTGCGCGCACTGGGAGTGGAACGTCTGATCGTCGCCGAAGACGGCGAACAGGCGATTAAGATCATGGCCCCTGCGCAAGGGGCAAAATCCCAAATGATCGGGATGTCCGGCATCGACGTCGTGATCTGCGACTATTTCATGCCAACCGTCGACGGCGCCATGTTCATGCGTTGGCTGCGCCGGTCGGAACGGTCGCCAGACCGGTTTCTGCCGACGATCATGGTATCCGCGGCAGCCGACATGGACGTGCTGTTCACCGCCCGCGATGCCGGCGTCGACGAGTTCCTGGCCAAACCTTTTTCGGCCGAAAAGCTGGCGCAAAGGCTGGTCGCGGTGGTCGATCATCCGCGCCCCTATATTTATACGCCGCGCTATTTCGGACCCGACCGACGCCGTCGCAGCAAGCCGGTGACCAGCGAGCGGCGGGTTCTGGGCAAAGACGATGTCGAAACCGTCTATTCCGGCAAGGAAATGTCGGCGCTGAAGAACAGCAGCAAGATGGTTTGGGAATTCCGGATTCCGCGTCAGCTGAAACGCAAGCTGGCCGGCGCCTCCGGCGGCGACCCTGACGAGCCGGCCTTCGATCCGGCATTGATCGAAGCCGCTGAGCAGAAAATCGCCAATATGGAAGGCGACTACGCGGACTGGGTCGCGAATTCGATCGAGGAACTGACCCAGGCTCACCACCGGGCATTGGAAGAGCCGGAACGCGGCGTCCATCACCTGAAGACGATCAACGAAATCGCCCATGAGCTGCGCGGGCAGGGCGGCATTTTCGGCTATCCGCTGATGACCCAGTTCGGCAAGTCGCTCTATGATGTGACGGGCGAGGATTCACAGATCTCGGCACCGCTTCTGGATCTGATCGACGCCCATATCGATTTGATCAAGGTCGTCACCAAACAGAAGGTCAAAGGCGACGGCGGTTCGGTCGGTCAGCAATTGTTGAAAAGTCTATCCGAGGCGAAGAAGAAATTTTCGGTTTAATGCCGCCGGACATTCGTTCCGTAAATTTCATAGGCGTTTTGCCGCAACTTTCGAATTCCCCCGTTGATCCATCCGGCCAAGACCGCTAGAGAGACGCGGTTTTGGCGGGTCTGCCGCCGTTTTTGACAATCGACATATGCACACCAGAGGGGAGCGCTCAATCATGCGCGTCTATTACGACCGCGATGCGGACGTTAATCTGATCAAGACCAAGAAGGTCGCCATCGTCGGCTTCGGCAGCCAGGGGCATGCCCATGCCATGAACCTGCGGGACAGCGGCGTAAGCGACATCGTCGTCGCGCTGCGCGAAGGCTCCGCCACCCGCAAGAAGGCCGAAGCGGCCGGCTTCAAGTGCATGACCGCGTCCGAAGCGGCGGCCTGGGCCGATGTCGTCATGATGCTGACGCCCGACGAACTGCAGGGCGACATCTATCGCGACGAACTGCACAGCAATATGAAGGACGGCGCGGCGATCTGTTTCGCGCATGGCCTGAACATTCATTTCAATCTGATCGAAGCCCGCGCCGATCTGGACGTTTTCATGATCGCGCCGAAGGGCCCGGGCCACACCGTGCGCTCGGAATACCTGCGTGGCGGCGGCGTGCCGACCCTGGTCGCGGTCGACCGTGACGCCTCCGGCAATGCGCTGGAAATCGCCCTGTCCTATGCCTGCGCCAATGGCGGCGGCAAGGCCGGCATCATCGAAACCTCCTTCAAGGAAGAGTGCGAAACCGACCTGTTCGGTGAGCAGGTCGTCCTGTGCGGCGGTTTGGTCGAACTGATCCGCGCCGGGTTCGAAACCCTGGTCGAAGCCGGTTACGCGCCGGAAATGGCCTATTTCGAATGCCTGCACGAAGTGAAGCTGATCGTCGACCTGATCTATGAAGGCGGCATCGCGAACATGAACTACTCCATCTCCAACACGGCCGAGTATGGCGAATACGTCACCGGCCCTCGGATCATCACGTCCGAGACGAAGGCCGAGATGAAGCGTGTTCTGTCGGACATTCAGAGCGGCAAGTTCACCCGCGACTGGATGCTGGAGAACAAGGTCAACCAGACCAGCTTCAAGGCCACGCGCCGCCTCAACGACGCCCATCCGATCGAGGAAGTCGGCGAGAAGCTGCGCGCCATGATGCCCTGGATTTCGGAAAAGGCACTGGTCGACAAGACCAAGAACTGATCCGTCCGGGCCACGGAACGAGAAAACCCCCTTCCGGCCGGAAGGGGGTTTTTCTTTGGTCCGATAGGTTGCCGTCCGGGATCAGTCGGATTCGATCTTACGCAGGAAAGCCTCGATCTCGGCATTCAGGGCCTCGGTCTGGCTGTTGAGACCCTCCGCGGCTTCCAGCAATTCGCGGCTGACGGCGTCGGTCGACGCGGCGCCCTCGCGGACGGAGGAGATATGTTCCGACACGGTGGCTGCACTTTCTGACGCACCCTGGACGGAACGGGAAAT
This sequence comes from Pacificispira sp., assembly GCF_965228185.1. Lineage (NCBI taxonomy): Bacteria > Pseudomonadati > Pseudomonadota > Alphaproteobacteria > Rhodospirillales > Aestuariispiraceae > Pacificispira > Pacificispira sp. Next base: position 350,728 of record NZ_CBDDHE010000003.1, read on the forward strand.
CTCGGTCGTCGTCGCTTCCTGTTCCTCGACGGCGGCGGCAATGGCGGCAGAAATCCCGTTGACGCGCTCGATGACGGTGGAAATGCTGCCGATGGCTTCCACGGCTTGTTCCGTGCGCGATTGAACGTCCTCGATCTGACGGGCAATTTGTTCCGTCGCGCTGCCGGTCTGGTTGGCCAGGGATTTCACTTCCTCCGCAACGACGGCGAAACCCTTACCGGCCTCGCCCGCGCGCGCGGCCTCGATCGTGGCATTCAGTGCCAGAAGGTTGGTCTGTTCGGCGATATCGGTAATCAGTTTGACGACTTCGCCGATCTTCTGGGACGCGTCCTTCAGGCCGCTGACGGTCTCCGCCGCCCGGCGGACATCGGTCACCGCGCTATCGGTCGTCACGCTGGCGTCCAGGACCTGGCGATTGACTTCCTTGATGGCGGCGGACATTTCCTCGATCGCCGCGGCGACGGAACTGGCGCTGGCGTTGGCCCGATCCGCCGCCTCGACAGCGACGCTGGATTCCGAAGTGGACCGTGACGAGTTTTCGGCGAGTTTCTGGGCCGATCCGTCCAATCCGGCAGCAGAGCGACCCAAGGCCTGCAGGGATTGACTGACCTTGTCCCGGAAAGTGGCAACGGCGGTTTCGACGTCCCGGGCGCGCGCCGACTGCCGGGCGCTTTCGGTTTCCGCCGCGCGGGTCAGATCCGACGTGCGGATCATCGACTCGCGGAACCGGTCCAGCGCGGTCGCCATGCGCTCGAACTCGTCATTTCGGCCGAAGCGCGGGCTTTCCTGATCCGTGTCGCCATCGGCCAGGACCTGCATCGCCCCGGTCATGCTGCGGATCGGGCGCAGCACCCTTTGGCGCACGATCCAAAGAATGAAGCAGAACACGCCCAATGTTCCGACCACCGCGACAATGATGGTGCCTCGCACCGCCAGGCGGCCCAGTTCGGCGGCCTCGGCCCGCAATTCATCCATCGCGGCGCGGTTCGCGGCCAGCAGTTCGGCCTGAATTTCGGTCATGCGCTCGATCAGCTTCTGGTTCTTGCCGTCGGATACGCGGGTCGCCCGTTTGGTCTCTTCCTCCTTGACGGATTCGACGACTTTTTCATGACCGGAAACCCAGGAATCGAAGGCGTCGTTCACTTCCTGGAACAGTTCGGCCTCTTCGGGGGAAAGCATGGCCGCGAAGCGGTCCTTCAACTCGCGGGCCAGCGCGAGTTCCTGCTCGCCGGCTTCCATGTTCTTTTCCCGGTGGACCGGCGAGATCGCCAGGATCATGCTCTTCTCGGTCCGGTTCACGCGGGTCAGCGCATGCTCGAACTCCATGCCGGTCACGATCTTCTCATAGCGCTTCTCGACGATCTCGTTCATCGCCGCGCTGAGCTTTTGATTCGAATAGACCGATGTGCCGCCAATGATCGCGGCCAACAACAGGATCGCCGCCATGACCAGCCAGAACGGCTGAGCCACGGAACGGGCCGGCGCGGATTGTTTTGTGGTAGCCCCGTCCAGGTCCGACGCGACGGCGTCTGCGGAAGTGTCCGCCATGAATTGTCCCCCTGATATTCAAAAAGTCGTACAAGTCGTGGATGTGATTTTAACTTTACCAGATTAAGAAATGGCTAATTCTTACATCTGTTACTGGATAGTGTAGCCATAGCGACATATCTGGAAGCAGATTGTTGCGAAATGGGGGCTGGTGAAATGGCCGCATCATTCAAGTTGCGTCCTGCGGCACCGCAGGAAAGCGCCGCGTTGTCTGCCCTGGCCTTGCGGTCCAAGGGACATTGGGGCTATGGCCCGGAATTCATGGCCAAATGCGTCGGCCCCCTGACCATTTCTCCGGAAACGATAGGATCAGGTCTGGTCATGGCGGCGCAATGCACGCTCAGTGAAGACCTCTTTGGCGTGTGCCACGTGACGGTGGCGGGTAAGCATGCGTCTTTGGAGAAACTTTTCGTCGATCCCGGGGCGATGGGGTTGGGGGTCGGACGGGCGCTGTTCGATTGGGCGGCCGAAACGGCCCGCGCGGCGGGATGCAACAGCATGGTGATCGAATCCGATCCCGATGCCGAGGCATTTTACAAAAGAATGGGCGCGGTTCGGGTCGGCGAGGCACCGTCGGAAGTCATCCCCGGGCGCATGTTGCCGATGTTGGTTCTTCGCATCGGCTGAATCGACGCCGTTCGGCCTCTCGCCGCCTATTCCAACCCCATCAGGCCACGGGCGAAATCCCGCGCTTCGAAGGGGCGCAAATCGTCCGCCTGTTCCCCGACGCCGATGGCATGGACCGGCAGGCCGAAACGATCCGCCAGCGCGACCAGGACACCGCCCTTGGCGGTGCCGTCCAGTTTGGTCAGGACCAGCCCGGTCACCTTGACCATATCGCCGAAGACGCTGACCTGCTGCAGCGCGTTCTGGCCGACTGTCGCGTCCAGGACCATGATCGTGTCATGCGGCGCGGTTTCGTCCTGTTTGCCGATGACGCGGACGACCTTCTGCAACTCCTGCATCAGGTTCGCCTTATTGTGCAGGCGGCCTGCCGTATCGATCAGCAGAATATCGACCCCCGCCTCTTTGGCTTCCTTCAATGCATCGAAGGCAAGGGAGGCGGCATCGGTGCCGGTATCCCGCGATATGACCGGAACGCCGGTCCGATCGCCCCAGACTTTAAGCTGTTCCACCGCTGCCGCCCGGAAAGTGTCGCCGGCGGCCAGCATGACCGACAGGCCCTGTTCCCGGTACCGTTTCGCCAGTTTCCCGATCGTCGTTGTCTTGCCGGAACCATTCACACCGACAACCAGCACGACATGCGGCTTGAGATCCGGCTTCGGGTCCAACGGCTTCGCGACGGGCTCAAGCACAGAGGTGACATGGTCGGCGAAGGCTTCGCGGACCTCCTGATCGCTGATTTCCTTGTCGAAGCGGGTCTTGGCGAGTTCCGCGGTCATGCGTGCCGCCATGGCCGGGCCCAGATCGGCCGCGATCAGAACCTCCTCCAATTCCTCCAGCGCCTCGTCGTCCAGCCGGCGCTTGCCGGTGAAGATGCTGGCGACGCCGTCGGTCAGCCGCGACGAAGTCTTCGTCAGGCCTTGCTTGATCTTTTGGAACCAGTTGAGGGCCATGAACCTACCGATTTGCGTTGAAGGGAAGGGGGCGTTGCTGGGCTATGCGGCCAGCGCGGTGCCGGTGACCGATCCGTCTCGACCGGTCCGTAGGCGCGCGCGGATCAGACTGCCGTCCTGGACCTGGCCGGGGAAGCGCACCGGCGCGAAGCCTTCGCTGTGGCCGCTATTGTCCTGTTCGATCAGCACAACGGCCTCGCCGCCGTCCAGCCGCGCCAGATAGGCGGCCTCGGCGCGGGCGCCCGCGTCGCGCAGGGCCTTCGCGCGCGCCTTGCGGTCGGCCTTCGGAACCTGGTTCGGGATGCGCGCCGCCGGCGTGCCGGGACGTTCGGAATAGGGGAAGACATGCAGCCAGGTCAGGCCGCATTCCTCGACGATGCGAAGCGTGTTGTCGAACATCGCGTCTGTTTCGGTCGGGAAGCCGGCGATCAGGTCCGCACCGAAAACGATATCGGGGCGTAGCGCGCGCAGCGTGTCGGTCAGACGGATCGCGTCGCCGCGCGAATGGCGGCGCTTCATGCGCTTCAGGATCATGTCGTCGCCTGCCTGCAGCGAGAGATGCAGATGCGGCATCAGACGCTCTTCCTCGGCGACCGCACGGATCAGGTCGGGGTCCATCTCGATACAGTCGATGGACGAGATGCGAAGACGCGGCAGTTCCGGCACAAGCTTCAGGATACGCCGGACCAGCAGGCCAAGGCTCGGCTGGCCGGGCAAGTCCGCGCCATAGGACGTGATGTCGACGCCGCTCAGCACGACTTCCTTCACGCCGCCTTCGACCAGAGTGCGGATCTGCTCGACGACTTCGCCCGCCGGGACGGAGCGGCTGTTGCCCCGGCCATAGGGAATGATGCAGAAGGTGCAGCGATGGTCGCAGCCGTTCTGAACCTGGACGAAGGCGCGCGCCCGCCCGCCGAAGCCGGAAATCAGGTGATTGGCGGTTTCGCGCACCGACATGATGTCGTCGACGCGCACCCGTTCCTCGGACCGCCCGCCATAGGTTTCCGCCTGAAGCTTCTCGCGGTTGCCGACCACGCGCGATACTTCGGGCATGGCGGCATAGGTATCGGGGCTGATCTGGGCCGCACAGCCGGTGACCAGGATTTCAGCGTCGGGACGTTCGCGGCGCAGCTTGCGGATCGTCTGGCGCGCTTGGCGTTCCGCCTCCGCCGTCACGGCGCAGGTATTGACGACGATCAGATTCTCGCGGCCCGCGCCTTCCGCCAATTCCCGGATGGCTTCGGATTCGAAGGCGTTCAGGCGGCAGCCGAAGGTGACGATTTCCGGCTTGGCGGTCATAGCGCCGCCTCGCCGGTGAAGGCCGTCGAAACCGGGCCCGTCATGATGACATGGCCGTCGTCGCGCCATTGGATTTCCAACATCCCGCCATCGACATGGACCGATACGGCCGCGTCACGGGCATTGACCAGTCCCCGGCGATGGGCCGCGACCACGGTGGCGCAGGTTCCAGAGCCACAGGCCAAGGTGATGCCCGCCCCGCGCTCCCAGACCCGCAGGCGCAGCGATCCGTCGGGGCGGACTGACACGATTTCCACATTCGTCCGCTCGGGGAAAAGCGGATGATGCTCGACGGCCGGGCCAAGCGCATCCAAATTGGGCGCTTCGGCGTCGTCGACGATGAAGATGCAGTGAGGATTGCCCATTCCGACCGCCGCCGGATCACTCAGCGGCCCTTCCTGGATCGGCAGATGCAAGGTGTCCATTGCCTCGGCCAGCGGAACATCCTGCCAGTCCAGCAGCGCTTCACCCATATCCACCGACACCAGTTCGTCGACGCGGCGGCAAGACAGCAATCCGCGTCGGGTCTCGATGATGCACGACCCCGTGCCCGTCTCTTCCATCAGCAGATGGGCGACGCAGCGCGTACCGTTGCCGCAGGCCCCGGCCTCGCTGCCATCCGGGTTGTAGATGCGCATGAAGACATCGGCGCTGCCGTCATTGGCCGGTTCCAGAACCAGCAATTGGTCGAAACCGATGCCGCGCCGGCGGTCGCCGATCAAGCGGATGCGCGCTTCGGGCAGCGGAATGGGCTCGGCGCGCGCGTCCAGCACGACGAAATCATTTCCCAGTCCATGCATCTTGCGAAACGCCAGCACGCCCGCGGCTCCATCGATCTTCGCCAATTCAAGCCCCTATATGGGGCGGACCGACGCGTCTTATAGGGGCGCGGAGCGTTTCGCGCAATTTCACCGTTGCCGCAGTCTTTGACCCGGCGTTGACCCGGCGGTGCCGGTGGCTCAAGGGTCCCGCCGGTTCGCGCGGGCTTGGCGAAAAATTTCGCTGTCGCCGATCTCCTTGATCAGTCGCAGAAAGGAGAGGCGCTCGCGCGGGTCGGTGATCTGTTGGAACAAAAGCCCCAGTTCTTCGGCGTTGCTGTCCCGCGGTTCCGCTCCGTCCGTATCGATCATCGGCAAGCCGGCATAGAAATCCTCAATCCGCACGTTCAACGTATCCGCCGCCAGAAAGAGGACGCCTGCCGAGATTCGGTTTTCACCGCTTTCGTACTTCCGTATCTGTTTGAAGCTGAGGCCGACGGCCTCGCCCAGTTCGACCTGGGTCATTCTGCGCTGCCGGCGCAGTCTTTTAAGGTTTCCGCCGATATGCCGGTCAATATCGGTCGGTTGCCGGGCATTTCCCCTACTCTTTGTAGCCATTATGCTTTCCTAATTAAATCTAACCGAGTATTGCCCGCGCTACGATGGCAATGCAATGCATAATAATGAATCTGTTCTTGAGTCGCCGGGTGCTGGCCTTGCCGGGGCGCGACGCGGAGGGCATTGGGCGGAAATGCCGGATTGCTGGGGGCCGCGGGCTTGACGCGCCGGAAAATTGGGCATAGAACCCGCGCCATATCAGGCAGTGCTGCAGCACTCGGTCCCAAGGGGCCCCGCCGGTCCGCGAGTTTCGCGCACCGGCGCGTTTTGCGTTGTGACCTGTCTGATCCGCGCGCGCACGCGTTTTTGAATTGGGTTCGAGGTACGGATGTTCGAGTCGCTGTCAGACCGGTTGGGGGGTGTTTTCGACGCCCTGAAACGGCGTGGTTCGCTGAAGGCGAGCGACGTCGATGCCGCCATGCGCGATATCCGCATCGCGCTGCTGGAAGCCGATGTTGCGCTACCGGTGGTCAAAGAGTTCATCAACGGCGTCAAGGAAAAGGCTGTTGGCGAACAGGTCCTGAAATCGGTCACCCCGGGCCAGCAGGTCGTCAAGATCGTCCATGATGCGCTGGTCGATCTTCTGCATACCGATGATCAGGATTTGAACCTGATCGGCGAGCCGCCCTTTGCCATCCTGATGGTCGGCCTGCAGGGTTCGGGTAAGACGACGACGACCGCGAAGCTGGCGAAGCGCCTGTCCGAAAAAGAGAAGAAAAAGGTCCTGATGGCCTCGCTGGACGTCTATCGCCCGGCGGCGCAGGAACAGTTGAAGATCCTGGGTGAGCAGACCGGTGTCGCCACCCTGCCTATCGTCGCCGGCCAGCAGCCGGTGGATATCGCCAAGCGCGCCCTGAATGCCGCGCGGCTGGGTGGCTATGACATCGTCTTCCTGGACACGGCCGGTCGCCTGCATGTCGACGAGCAGTTGATGGCCGAAGTCGCCGCCGTCCGGGACACTGCCGTGCCGCGCGAGACGCTGCTGGTGGCCGACAGCATGACCGGTCAGGACGCGGTGACGGTGGCCAAGAGTTTCCAGGACCGCGTCGGCCTGTCCGGTATCGTCCTGACCCGCGTCGACGGCGATGCGCGCGGCGGGGCGGCCCTGTCGATGCGCCACGTCACCGGCAAGCCGATCAAGTTCCTCGGCACCGGCGAAAAGATGGACGAGGTCGAGGCCTTCCGCGCCGACCGCGTCGCCGGACGCATCCTGGGCATGGGCGACGTTGTCTCGCTGGTCGAAAAGGCCGCGGAAACGATCGAGCAGGCGGAAGCCGAAAAGATCGCCCGCAAGATGCAGAAGGGCGAGTACGACCTGGAAGACATGGCCTCGCAGCTCAAGCAGATGCGCAAGATGGGCGGTCTGGAAGGGTTGATGGGCATGCTGCCGGGCGTCGCCAAGATCAAGAAACAGATGGCCGGCGCCAATATCGACCCGAAGGCGCTGCTGCGGCAGGAGGCGATCATCTCCTCCATGACGCCGCAGGAACGGCGCCAGCCGAAGATGCTGCATGCCTCGCGCAAGCGCCGCATCGCTTCGGGGTCCGGCACCAGCGTGCAGGACGTGAACAAGCTGCTGAAGCAGCACCAGACGATGGCCAAGATGATGAAGCAGGTCTCCAAGCTGGGGAAGCAGGGCAAGCTTCCCGGCGGCATGGGCGACATGGGCGCGCTTCTTGGCGGCGGGCCGGGCGGAATGCCCGGCGGCGGACAACTCCCGGGGCTGGGTGGCCCTGGCGGTGGATTGGGGGGCGGTGGCCTGCCTCCCGGGATGGGCGGCTTCCCGCCCGGTTTCCCGAAGAAATAACCGGTCGGAGCCGACTTCGACCTTTCGACAACCGAGTACGATGTTTCAGTAAACTGGAGAACGCATATGAGCCTTAAGATCCGTATGTCCCGTGGCGGCGCGAAGAAGCGCCCCTTCTATCGCATCGTGGTCGCGGATTCCCGCGCCCCGCGCGACGGCCGCTTCATCGAGAAAATCGGCTTCCACAACCCGATGGTCGACCGTGACCACGAAGAGCGCCTGAAGCTGGACCTGGACCGTGCCCGTCATTGGCTGTCGGTCGGCGCCAAGCCGTCGCCGCGCGTCCACCGCTTCCTGGCGGAAGCCGGCGTCCTGGAAAAGGCCGTCATTACGGAGCAGACCAAGAAGAACCTGCCGAAGGCGAAGGAGCAGGAGCGTATCCGCGAGCGCGAAGAGAAAGCCCGCGAAGCTGCTGAAGCCGCGGCCGCTGCCGAGGCGGAAGCCGCCGAAGCTGCCGCCGCTCCGGCCGAGGAAGCCCCGGCTGAAGAAGCAGCTTCCGAAGAAGCTGCCTCGTAAGGTCCACGCGACACGGACGGATCGGATCATGCCGGATGGGATCGGAATAATGGGGAAGCGTAAACTCGTCATCGGCGTCGTGACCGGCGCGCATGGCGTGCGCGGCCTCGTGCGCGTGAAGAGCTTCACCGCCGATCCCGCCGACCTGACCGCCTATGGTCCGCTGACGGACGCTTCCGGATCCAAGACCTTCGACCTGACGGTCAAGGGCGATGTGAAGGGTCAGATTCTGGCCGCCATCGCAGGCTGCGCCGACCGCAATGCCGCCGAGGCATTGCGCGGGACGGAACTCTATCTCGACCGCGATCTCCTGCCGGAGACCGAGGAGGAGGGGGAGTTCTACCACGCCGATCTGATCGGGCTCGACGCTGTCGGGCCGGAGGGCCAGGCGATGGGGACGGTGCGGGCGATTTACGATTTCGGCAGCGGCGACATGCTGGAAATCGTCGATGGCGAAGGCCGCGCGGAACTCTATGCCTTCACCTCGGACGTGGTGCCGGATGTCGATCTGGAAGCCGGCCGGCTGACGATCGTGCCGCCGGCATCGGTCGAAGACGAAGAAGGGGACGCGTAGCGCCATGAATGCCCCCTGGACCGTCACGACCCTGACCCTGTTCCCGGAGATGTTTCCCGGATTCCTCGGCCAATCCCTTGCCGGCAAGGCGCTGGAAAAGGGTGTCTGGCAGATGGATGCCGTGGATATCCGGGATTTCGCCACCGATCGTCATCAGACGGTGGACGACGCGCCGATGGGCGGCGGGGCCGGCATGGTGATGCGGCCGGACGTGCTGGATGCGGCGATTTCCGCCGTGGCCGACCGTCCGGGACCGATGGTCTATCTCTCGCCGCGAGGTCGGGTCTTCGACCAGGCGACGGCGCGGGAATGGGCCGACGGGCCGGGCCTGCGAATCCTTTGCGGCCGGTATGAGGGCGTCGATCAGCGGGTGCTGGACAAGTGGGAGATCGAAGAGGTCAGCCTCGGCGATTTCGTTCTGTCCGGCGGCGAACCGGCGGCCCTGGCAATGCTGGACGCGGTCTTGCGTCTGTTGCCGGGCTATCTCGGGTCGCGCGAGTCCTTGGACGAGGAAAGCTTCGAAAGCGGGTTGCTGGAATATCCGCAGTATACGCGGCCGGCGGAATGGGACGGACGGGCGGTGCCCGACGTCCTGCTGTCCGGCCACCACGAGAATATCCGGGCCTGGAGACGGGCCCAGGCCGAAGCCGTCACACAGCGGCGCCGGCCGGATCTTTGGGCCCGCCATACCGGGTCGAAACACGTTGCGTGCTGAACGCACGGAATTTTGCAGGAAAGGAACCCAGTCATGAACATTATCGAACAGCTGAACGCCGAACAGGTCGAAAAGCAGCTGGCCGCCGGCGAGGCGATCCCGGATTTCTCCCCGGGTGACACCGTCCGCGTCCGCGTGAAGGTCGTCGAAGGCACGCGTGAGCGTATCCAGGCCTTCGAAGGCGTCTGCATCGGCCGCAAGAATGCCGGCGTGAACTCCAACTTCACGGTCCGCAAGATCTCCTACGGCGAAGGTGTGGAACGCGTGTTCCCGCTGTACAGCCCGCGCATCGAAGGCATCGATGTCGTGCGTCGCGGTAAGGTCCGTCGCGCGAAGCTGTACTATCTGCGTGGCCGCGCCGGCAAGTCGGCCCGTATCGTCGAACGTACCTCCGGCCGCGGCATGGAAAACGGCCGTTACGTCGGCGACAAAAAGGACGCCTAATCCCGTCCCACACGACGCTTCGTGACAGGGCGCGCATCGGGAAGCCGCAAGGTCTCCCGGTGCGCCTTTCTGTGTTCGGGGCGCGTTGCCGGTGCCGCAAGGTCGGGGCTGTTCCCGTCTTTCTTATGCGGCAACACTGTTTGACCTTCCTGGACGCAACCGGACGCGGACAGGATCGACAAAGATGGTGAAGCCACTGAAATTCAAGGTTTTCCGCAGGGTACGCTTTCGCGCCGTCTTCGCGTAGCCCGCCCGGCTATCGCGGACAAACCGCTGCGCGGGGCGCTAACGCGCGGAATACTCTTTATAAATCCCGGCTTTTGATGTATCCGCCTGCCAGAATTTTGTGGTGGAGATGTGAGGTCAGCCGGAATGAGCCAGCCGAAGACGCTTTTCGATAAGATTTGGGACAGCCATGTCGTGGACCGTCAGGATGACGGCAACTGCCTAATCTATATCGACCGTCACCTGGTGCATGAAGTGACCAGCCCGCAGGCCTTCGAGGGATTGCGCAATGCCGGTCGTGCGGTGCGCCGTCCGGAACTGACCCTGGCCGTGCCGGATCACAACGTCCCGACCGAAAACCGCGCCGGCGGTATCGACGACGAGGAAAGCCGCATCCAGGTCGAAACCCTGGCGAAGAACGCCAAGGATTTCGGCGTCCCCTATTTCGACATGTTCGATATCCGTCAGGGCATCGTGCATATCATCGGTCCGGAACAAGGTTTCACTCTGCCGGGCATGACCATTGTCTGCGGCGACAGCCATACCGCGACCCACGGCGCCTTTGGTTCGTTGGCCTTCGGGATCGGCACGTCCGAGGTCGAACATGTGCTGGCGACCCAGACGCTGCAGCAACGCCCGGCAAAGAACATGCGCGTCATGGTCAATGGGGCGCTGCCGGCCGGCGTGACCGCGAAGGACCTGATCCTCGCGATCATTGGTAAGATCGGCACGGCAGGCGGTACCGGCCATGTCATCGAATTCGCCGGTCAGGCAATCCGCGATCTGTCCATGGAAGGCCGCATGACGGTCTGCAATATGACCATCGAAGGTGGCGCCCGTGCCGGTCTGATTGCACCGGACCAGAAGACTTTCGACTATCTGAAGGGCCGCACCATGGCGCCTAAGGGCGATGCCTGGGAGAAGGCCGTCGCCTATTGGAGCACGCTGCCCTCCGACGAGGGCGCGTTCTACGACAAGGAAGTCGAGCTGGACGTTGCCGACATCCCGCCGCAGGTCACCTGGGGCACGAGCCCCGAAGACGTTGCGCCGATCACCGGTACCGTGCCGTCGCCTGACAGTTTCGCGGGTGGCAAGCGTGAAGCCGCACAACGCTCATTGGACTATATGGGCCTGAAGGCGGGCATGCCGCTGACCGACGTGAAGATCGACAAGGTTTTCATCGGCTCCTGCACCAATGGCCGGATCGAAGACCTGCGCGAAGTCGCCGCGGTCGCCAAGGGCCGCAAGGTCGCCGACGGCATCCACGCCATGGTCGTCCCGGGCTCCGGTCTGGTGAAGGAGCAGGCGGAGAAGGAAGGTCTGCACAAGATCCTGTTGGAAGCCGGTTTCGACTGGCGCGAGCCGGGCTGTTCCATGTGCCTGGCGATGAATGCCGACAAGTTGAAGCCGCAGGAACGCTGCGCGTCGACCTCCAACCGCAATTTCGAAGGCCGTCAGGGCCGTGGCGGCCGGACCCATTTGGTCAGCCCCGGCATGGCCGCCGCCGCCGCGCTGAAAGGCACTTTGGCCGATGTCCGGGAGTATCTGAAATGATTGCCGCGACCAACCTTCCCGAAGACCATCTCAACCGCCTGTTCGGCCGCGATTTGCGCAGCGCCGGCTGGCAGGTCGACGTCCCGGCGCCCGCCAATGACGACGAGCTGATCAACATCGTCGACCCGTCCTTCATCCTGTCGCTTCTGAAGCGGCGCGGGCGGTAAGAGGAGGAGACCGAACGATGAAAGCCTTTAAAGAACTGACCGGCATCGCCGCGCCGATGGATCTGATCAATATCGATACGGATATGATCATTCCGAAGCAGTTCCTGAAGACGATTCAGCGCTCCGGCCTGGGCAAGAACCTGTTCGACGAGATGCGCTATAACGACGACGGCAGCGAGAAGGCCGACTTCGTTCTGAACCGCGAGCCGTACCGTCATGCGTCGATCCTGATCGCCGGCGACAATTTCGGCTGCGGGTCCAGCCGCGAGCATGCGCCCTGGGCGTTGGAGGATTTCGGGATCCGCTGCGTCATCGCACCCAGCTTCGCCGACATTTTCCACAACAACTGCTTCAAGAACGGCATCCTGCCGATCCGCCTGCCGGAAGAGACCGTCAATGCGCTGATGGAAAAGGCGGACCGTGGTCAGAACGCCATGTTTACCGTCGATCTGGAGCGCCAAGTCGTGGTCGACCCGGACGGGGTGGAAATCTCGTTTGAGGTCGACCCGTTCCGCAAGCATTGCCTGCTGAACGGTCTGGACGATATCGGCCTGACCCTTCAGAAGGGCGGCGCGATCGACGGATACGAGGCCGCCCGCGCCGAGACCGCTCCCTGGGTCACGCCGGACGCCGCCTGACAAATTCCATTAATCGTATCAGTACAATAGTACCACACCCCCGATTTCTGCCGATCGGGGGTATTTGTATTTGAAATAATCTCTTTCCGATCCTGGTATGTTCTATTAATTTGCCCCCTGTCTGTTCTTTTTTGCAGGAGGATGCCATGACCCAGGAATGCGAGCCGGCGGACCGGACAATCAATTACGTCGAGTTCCTGACCGGGGATATCGACGCGATGAAGGCGTTTTACGGATCTGCTTTCGGTTGGACCTTCACCGATTACGGCCCCTCCTATTGCGAGTTTTCCGACGGCCATATGAAGGGCGGATTTGCGGGAGGCGAGTCCAGCCCGTCGGGCGGCGCTTTGGTCGTCCTCTACGCCCGAGACCTGGAAGCTTGTCAGGATGCGGTGGAAAGGGCGGGCGGCTCAATCGTGAAATCGATCTTCGATTTTCCCGGCGGCCGGCGATTCCATTTCACGGACCCCGAAGGATACGAACTGGCCGCCTGGACCGCCGCATAAGGCGTGCTCTTTTCCCTCTCCTTCTGGAAGAGGGTGGCCCGAGGGGTCGGGTGAGGGGCGGCCTTTGCTGGTGGCGCGTTTTCCCCCTCACCCCGGCCCTCTCCCTCGAGGGAGAGGGAGATGATTGGCGTGGGTGGAGGCGCTGTCTCTGACTTCGTGAGAACTCAGCGATGGGTGTTTCCCTCTCCCTCTGGGAGAGGGTGGCCCGAAGGGTCGGGTGAGGGGCGGCCGCTGCCGGTGGCGCGATTTCCCCCTCACCCCGGCCCTCTCCCTCGAGGGAGAGGGAGATGATTGGCGCGGGTGGAGGCCGTGTACCGGTTTATGCAGGCGTGCCCTGAATTGGCCGGGAACTATCGTTCGTCGCGCGCATCGCCGGCAAGAGCACGGTAGCCCTCGTCGGAGAGTTGCGCGGCGACGTCCAGCATCAGGGCCTCGAAGGTCAGGAAGGACGCCTGCCGGGTTTCGCGCGCGCGGTCCATTGCGGCCTGGAGGGTTGCGGGGTCGCGCTCCCCGGCGCGCATGAGATCGCGCAGGGCATTACGAGCCTCCCGGCTTTCCTGCCAAGAGTCTTTCAATGCCGCGCCGTGGCGCTGTTTCAGGGCCCGCATGATGTCGGCGTCGGCCGCACTCAGATGGTGCAGGAACCGATCCTCCGGGCCCCGGTCGCGCATGAAATGGATCATTTCCTTGAACGGCTTATGCGGCGGTCCGTCATGCCAATGGTGACGCAGGGCGCCGACTCCGAAAAAGCCGATCAGGAACAGGTTAAGCGCCAAGGAGCCGATCAGCAGCCACCGAACCAAGGAGGATTTGCGGTCTGTACTCATAGATTGTCCTCCATTCCGACGAGACTGTCGAAATCGTCACCGGATTCCACTTCCGTTTGAACGGTGCCGCCGGCCAGCCCGGCAATATCGGCAGAGGCTTCCGGATTGGCTATGCCGACCCAGATTCCCAGAACCAGCGCGGCCGCCAAGGCGCCGGTCGGCTGCCAGATCGGGCCCGGCCAATCGAACAGGCGCCGCAGCCAGGCGCTGGGGGCGGTGGGCGCGACAGCCTCGGCATAAAGGCGGTGTCTTGCGTCCGGGCTGATGGCGGGGACAGTCGCCATTGAGAGCATCGTGTCGAGGTCCTTCGCCGCGGCCAGGGAGGTGCGCAGGCGCGGATCGTCGCTCGCGGCCAGCAAGGTCTGTGCTGCCGCTCTCTCGTCTACAGGCCAGCGCATAGGGTCGGCGCCATAGGCCTCGATCAGTTCCAGGATGCGGTCTTCGGTCATCATTTCCATCCTCGCCGGGGCAACGCCCCAGCCTGTCGTCCCATCGTCATATCAAATCCGCCTTGGCGGTTTCCAGCCGCGCGCGCAAGGATCGCCGGCCGCGGGCCAACAGGGATTCCAGCGCATCGACGGAAACCCCCATGGCTTCCGCCGCCTCCGTCTGAGGCAATCCTTCGAAATGCACCATTGCGATCGCCGCACGTTGCCGGTCCGGCAGGTCGTTCAGGGCGATACGGACCTGCTCGCCGACATCTTGTGTCTGGCGGCGTTCTTCTGCTCCTGGGGTCGGATCCGGCTGCATTTCCAATACGGTTTCGTCCGTCGTCCAACGCTTTCGCCGGCGCAGGCGGTCGATGCAAAGATTGCGCGACGTCCGCATCAGCCAGCCGCCGGCGTCCCGGTCCGGTGCGGCGGCGCCTGTATGGCGGCCCAGAACCTTCCACAGGCGGGCGAAGCTCTCCTGCATTGCGTCCTCGGCCTCGTCGGATTCGCCCAGAACGCGATAGCAATTGGCGAAGACCCTGCCGGCATAGCGGTCCAGCAAATGCCGGAAAGCAGCGCCGTCGCCCCGCGCCGCCGCTGTTAACAGGTCCCCGTCACCGGCCTCGGAAGAGGCCGTTTCGGTCCGCTCGACCGTCATTCCATATCCCAACATCCGCGCGGGTCGGCCGGACGGCAGGTGTGCCGCTGACGTGAGGAATGTCGTCATGGCGCGCCTCCGTCCGATCCGCCGGTCCGCCCGATCAGCGATGATGCCGATCGCGCATTTCCTGCAATTCGTCCGCGCCGATGATACCGTCTTCATTGGCATCCAGGCGAGACATCATGTGTTCGGTCATCTTGCCCATTTCATCCGCGTCAAGACGGCCGTTCCCGTTCTCGTCCATCCGGTGGAAGCGCTTGCCGCCCCAGCCGCGATGTTTGCCGGATTCCATGAATTCGGCCTGCGAGATCATGCCGTCGCCATCGGTGTCGATGGCCGCGAAGCGCAGGGCGCGGAACCCTTCGGTCAGTTCGCGGGGCGTCAATTCGCCGTCGCCGTCCGCGTCCATCGCCTGGAATCGTGCGTCGCGGAAGGCAGCGATTTCTTCGCCTGTCAGGCTGCCGTCGGCATTCGCATCGATCTGTTCGATCATGCGCTCGAAATGCGCGCCGCCGAAACCGTGCGGTCCGTGATGACCCCAGCCGCCGGGGCCGCTTTTGGCGAGGCCGACACCCGCGCCGGCCACCAGGGCCGCCATGCCGATGCTACCGGCGATCAGGATCGATTTGGTTTTGGTAACCGTCATATGAACTTGCTCCTTCAAGGTCGGGGGAGGGGGGAACCATCCCGTTCGTGACCCCAAGGACGCGTCGTCGTCGGCCTTCCGTCGCAGATTTTTTCCGGTCAGCGCGCGGCGGCCCGGCGCAGCCTGTCATTGATGGCGAGGCCCAGACCCGTTTCTGGGATGGGCGCCACGGCGATCCCGGTGAATCGCGACGGATCGTCCAGTTCGTGCAACAGTCGGAACAGATTGGCCGCGGCCTCCAGCAGCGCACCGTCCGGGCTGAGGCTTACCGTCCCGGCGATCGGGCCGAAGCCCAGATGCGCCTCGCCCTCGGCGGCCGTCCGCGCGTCGAGCCGCACCGGGAGGCCGGGGGCGTAGTGGCTCAACAACATGCCGGGGGACTTCGGCGCGGTCTCGTCATGCAGGCTGTGGATGACGGGCTTTCCGGTAAGCTCCTCCACCGCCTCTAAGGCCAATCCGCCGGGGCGCAGAAGGATCGGTGCGTCGCCGGTCGCGTCCAGTACGGTGCTTTCGACGCCGACGCGGCAGGGGCCGCCATCGAGGATCAGATCCACCCGTCCATCCAGCGATGCCGCGACATGGGCCGCCTCTGTCGGGCTCAGCCGCCCAGAAGCATTGGCGCTGGGCGCCGCGATGGGACGGTCGGTGAGGCGCAGCAGGTCACGCGCACCGCCATGGGCGGGCATTCGCACCGCGACCGTATCCAAGCCGGCGCTGACCAGCCGCGACAGTTTGCTGTCCGGACGGCGTTTTAGCACCAGGGTCACCGGACCCGGCCAGAACCGATCCGCCAATCGCTGGGCCAAGGGGGTGACCTCGACATGGCGGCGCAGCGCGTCGGCATCGGCGAAGTGCACGATCAGCGGATTGAACTGCGGCCGACCCTTTGCCGCGAAGATCGACGCGGTGGCGGTGTCGTCCGTGGCGTCCGCCCCCAAGCCGTAGACCGTTTCCGTCGGGAAGGCGACCAGGCCGCCGCGCCGCAGCGTCTTCGCCGCGCGGTCCAATCCCTTTTCATCCAAGGGGATGATTTCCGTTCGTTTCGGTTTCAGGTCCATGTTCCGGCTTATGCCGCCGGGCGGCGCGGCTGACAAGTCCGGGAGATAGTGGTGGGCGCGTCATTTCGCACCTGCGAAATGGAATTGCATGGCGCGGTTTTTTCGTGCGACGCTGGTTCATTCCTGCCTTTGGGAGACCCATTTCCATGACCGCCAAGATTTACACTATCGCCCAACAGAAGGGCGGCGCCGGCAAATCGACCCTGGCCGCGCATCTGGCCCTGGCCTGGTCGCTGAAGCGCAAGTCGGTCGCCCTGGTGGACATCGACCCTCAGCAAAGCCTTGCCGCCTGGTATGAGGCGCGCGAGAAACATTTCGGTGAAGATCGCACCGGCTTGACCTTTGAGGCGGTCACGGGCTGGCGGGCCGCCCGGGTGGTGGAGAAACTGGCGGAGAACCACGATTTCGTGCTGATCGATAGCCCGCCCCATGCCGACACCGATGCCCGTGTCGCCGTCCGCGCGGCGGATATCGTCATCGTGCCGGCCCAACCCAGCCCACTGGACGTCTGGGCGACGGTACCGACACTGGAATTGGCGGCGAAGGAGAAGTCGACCGCGTTGATGGTCCTGAACCGGGTGCCGCCGCGGGCGAACCTGACCGCCCAGATGATCACCAAACTGGGCGACTATCCGGTGCGAGTGGCCAAATCGACCATCGGCAACCGCGTCGTTTTCGCCGAGGCCATGGTCAGCGGTCGTACCGCATTGGAGACCAAAGGGTCTTCCGTCGCCGCAAAGGAAATCCGGGCCCTCGCCAATGAACTGGCCAAATCCGTCTAGATCCGGGTTAACTGCTTACCACCCCACCAGCGATCCAGTCGGTTCCTGTCTGTCCAACGCGCTTCCCGGTTCAACAGCGCCCTGCCGAATTCGGTAAGCGTGACCGGACTACGCCAGTTTTCGGGCATGGGTGCGAAGGCGGGCGCGTCGGCTTTTGCCAGGCGCATGACATCCTCCCAGTACATCAGGTCGCCCAGAAACGGCTGGGGGTCCAGTTTCCGAACCAAATCCCGGAAGCATTCGCCGGGCGTTGCCGCGCCTTCATCCAGTGCCTGCAAAGTCAGTCGTTCGGTCAGGGACAGGCCGTTTGTTTCCGACGGCAGTTCCGCTAGATGCCGCATCAGTGCGCCCGGCAGGAAGGGTAATGCCTTGCCGGTATCCGGTCGCTCGGCAAAGGCTTTCAGTGCCGCCGGGTCGGCCCCCCGGTAAAGGGCATAGCCCTCGCGCGCTATAATTACCTGTTCCGGTGTCATTTTCCTTTCGGACCCGACAAGCTGCGCCAGTTCCCCCGGTTGGAGCTGACCAAAGCCTATGAATTGGTCGTGGTTCGGGTGGCGGTCGATGGACAGCAGGTAGAGATTCGATCTGTAGCCGATTAAGTCCAGGAGCCCCATCAAGGTCGCCTGATCATAGAGATCGTGTTCGAACCACAGGATGACGCGGTCATAATCATCCAGCCGATCCAAAGCTGCGTCCTGCGCTTCCAACTTTTCCAGGATCTGGGACGGGTCATCCCCCCAATGGCTGGCCATCCAGTCGGCCCGCAGGCGGCGCAGGGCGTCGCGGTCCAGGCCCTCGGGCACCGGTCCACGGCTTAACGGGTCGCTCCATTCGAAGAAATCACCCGCTACACTGGCCGTCTTCAAACTTTCACGGATGTCGGATCCGCAGCGGATATGGGCTGTGCGCTGCATCGCGTCGCTTTCCTGTCAGTGCCGCAAGAAGCGGGTGGGGCTGTTGGGACCAAAAATGCAGTCTCCGCCGCATCAATCAACAGGAGGATCATCCATGTTTAGCTTGAAAGAGAAAGTCGCGATCGTGACCGGCGCCAGTTCCGGGATCGGACGCGCGGCGGCACGCCTATTCGCGGAACACGGGGCTGCGGTCGTGGTCGGCGCCCGTCGCGACACCGAATTGGCGGCCCTTGTCGGGGAGATCCGGGACGATGGGGGACGCGCAGAATTCGTGGCCGGGGATGTCTGCGACGAAGGTTTCTCCGAAGCCCTGGTAAAGAAGGCGACGGACACTTACGGCCGATTGGATATCGGATTCAACAATGCCGGCATTCTCGGAAATCTGGGTCCCGCCGCGGACATGTCGGCGGCGGATTGGCGTGAAACATTGGACGTCAATCTGACCGGGGCCTTCCTGTGCGCCAAACATCAGCTTCCGGTGATGGAGGAAGCCGGGGCAGGGTCGCTGCTCTTCACCTCTTCGGTCGCCGGACACACGGTGGGCATGCCGGGCATGGCGGCCTATGGCGCGGCGAAGCTTGGCCTGTTGGGGCTGACGCGGGTGCTGGCGGCGGAATACGGGCCGAAAGGCATTCGGGTGAACGCCTTGATCCCCGGGGCGACCGATACCGAGATGGCGGTTCAGAGCACCGGCGGCTCGGCGGAAGTCCTCGACTTCGTGCGCGGCCTGCACGCCTTGAAGCGCAGCGCCTCGCCTGAGGAAATCGCCAATGCGGCGCTGTTCCTGGTTTCCGATTCGGCCAGTTTCCTGACCGGGGGCGGATATCTGACCGATGGTGGGATTTCCATCAACCGGACATAGCCGGGGCGCAACCGATTCCCTCTGCGGTCGGCGGGTCGGTCACAAATAGTTGATCGACCCGCCGGTCACCGGTCATACTGCGCAAAATTTAAGCGCTTCTTGACCGGGGGGGAACGGGTGAGGAAGACGGTGCCTATCGGGCCGGCCCAGGTCGATGTCTGGCCCAAGAACGTCATATTGCAGCATATCGATCCGCTGGTCTGTGTTGCGATCTTTCCGGACAACGACCGGATTTTGTCCCTGTTGGAACAGCCATTGCTGGACGCCGAGGCGGCCTTTCGGGCGCAGGAATCCGAGCAGGGACGGTGGGTCGGCGGCGGCGGTGCCAAGATCCGCGACTTCGGGTCATGGCAATGTCCGACCATCACCCTGCTGAACGAGAGGGTGAAGGAAGCCTTTCGCCGGATTACCGGTGCGAAGACGGCGCATATCGACGATGTCTGGGCCAATGTCTCCCGCAAGGGCGAGTATATCGGTCCGCACGGCCATCGCCGGACGGAGGTCAGTGCGGTCTACCATCTATTGCCGCCGGAACCGGGCGACCGGGAACAGTTCAATGGCGCGCTGGGGATTTCCGATCCGCGCGTTCAGCGTTGCTGTCCCACGAAACAGGGGCTGGTGACGTCACAGGTTTACCCGCCGCTGGATCCCGGAACCCTGGTGCTATTTCCCAGTTTCGTGACCCATTACGTCACGCCGCATATGGGCGACGGGCACCGGATCAGCATCGCCTGGAACATCGACCGGAACATGATCCCGGGCCGACCCGACGACGAATCCCTGCTGCCGGGCCAAGGCGGCTAAAACGAAAAACCCCCGGCGCGGCGGCCGGGGGCTCTTCAAACACTATTCGTCAGGCGACGGTCAGTTGTTCGTCGGGAAGGCAAGCTGCGCGCCTTCCTTGATGCCCGACGGCCAACGGCTGGAGATCGTCTTCATCTTGGTGAAGAAACGGATCGATTCCGGACCGTGCATCTGGGTGTCGCCAAACTTGGACCGCTTGGCGCCGCCGAAATTGTGGAACGCCATCGGCACCGGGATCGGCACGTTGACGCCGATCATGCCGACATCGACGGAATTGGAGAAGGCACGGGCCGTATCGCCGTCGCGGGTGAAGATCGCGACCCCGTTGCCGTATTCATGATCGTTGATCATCTGAACCGCATCTTCGTAACCGCAGGGTGCCATGACGGACAGGACCGGGCCGAAAATCTCGGTCTTGTAGATTTCCATATTGGTCTGGACCTGATCGATCAGGGTGGCCCCGACGAAGAAGCCGTTCTCGTAGCCCTGGAGCGTTGCGCCACGGCCGTCGACCAGCAGGCTGGCGCCTTCGTCCACGCCGCGCTGAATCAGGCTTTCGACGCGTTCCTTCGCCTGGCGGGTGATCAGCGGATTGATGTCGGCTTCCGGATCGTTATACGGGCCGATGCGCAGGGCCTGAACCTTCGGGACGAGGCGGTCGACCAGCGCCTTGGAGGTTTCCTCGCCGACCGGCACGGCCACCGAGATCGCCATGCAGCGTTCGCCCGCCGAGCCGTAGCCGGCGCCGATCAGGGCGTCCGCGGCCTGATCCATGTCGGCGTCCGGCATGATGACCATATGGTTCTTGGCGCCGCAGAAGGCCTGGACCCGTTTGTTGTGAGCGCAGCCGTGCTGATAAATGTATTCGCCGACCGGGGTCGAGCCGACGAAGCTGATCGCCGGAACATCCGGATGTTCCAGCAGTGCGTCGACGGCTTCCTTGTCGCCGTGGACGACGTTCCAGACGCCGTCCGGCAGGCCGGCTTCCTTCCACAGTTCCGCCAGCATCATCGGGGCCGACGGATCGCGCTCGGACGGCTTGTTGATATAGGCGTTGCCGCAGGCGATCGCCATCGCACCCATCCACAGCGGGATCATGACCGGGAAGTTGAACGGCGTGATGCCGCCGATGACGCCCACCGGTTCGCGGATCGAATACAGATCGATACCGCCGCCGATGTTATGGTTGAACTCACCCTTCATCAGGTGCGGCGCACCGGCGGCGAATTCGACGACGTCGATGCCGCGCTGAATTTCGCCCGCCGCGTCGGCCAGCGTCTTGCCGTGTTCCTTGCACAGTTCCTGCGCCAGGCGGTCCTTGTTCGCGACCATCAGCTCACGCATGCGGAAAATGACGGCGGCGCGTTTCGGGGACGGTGTGTTCGACCAGACCTCATGCGCGGCGACGGCGTTACGGACGACGGCGTCGATTTCGGCGCGGCTGGCATAGGCGACTTTCGAGGCGACTTCGCCGGTCGCGGGATTGAAGACGTCGCCGAAGCGGCCGCTGGTACCGGCCACATGCTGACCGCCGACGAAATGCGAGATCGTTTCCACCATAATCATTCTCCCACAGGCGGGGGCGCCAAGGCGCTGGGGGGCCGCCCATTTCTTGGTTATCGGATGAATTCCGGACGAAGTTCTAGGCGGTCTCGCGCGGTGGCTCAAGTCCGCGGTTGATCGATGTCGATCGCCGCGCGTCGCTCCGGTGGAAAGTTCAATGTGACCTTCGTGCCTTTGTCCAGGACGCTTTCGATAGTCATCGTGCCGCCGTGTTTCTCGATCAGCGCCTTGGTGATCGACAGGCCCAAACCGACCCCTTCGGCCGCGGCGGCGGCCTGGTCGGCGGTGACACGGTTGCTGCCGCGTTCGAACGCTTTCTGGATGCGCGGCAGGTCCGATTCCGGGATGCCGATGCCGGTATCCCAGACAATTAGGGTGAAACCACCATCCGATCCGTCGCCCCTGTCGATGCCGACCCTACCGCCATTCGGGGTGAATTTGACTGCATTGGTGACAAGATTAATCAGCATCTGTTTCAATGCCTTCCGGTCGGCATAAATCCGGATATCGCCCCTGGGGGGATCGAAAGCATCGCAGAACGGCGTGATCTGTTGATGTTCGAAACTGACGGACATCATCTCCAGAACCTCGGTCACGACCGGGCCCAAGGGAAACACCTGTTCCTCCAGTTCGAAAGTTCCCTGTTCGATGCGTGACGTATCCAGAATCGAACTGACCAGCGCCAGCAGGTGCATACCGCTCATGTTGATATCGGCGGCGTATTCCCGTGCCCGGTCGCTGACCCGACCGGCATAGTTTTGCCGGATCATGTCGGAAAACCCGATGATCGCGTTCAGCGGGGTGCGCAACTCGTGGCTCATGCTGGCCAGGAATTCCGATTTGGCGCGGTTTGCGCGTTCAGCCTGTTCGCGCGCCTGGGTCAGGTCGGCCGACAGCCGGGTCAGATCCGCATTGGCCTGTGCCAACCGCCGCAGATGCCGCAAATGGATGAAGATGACGGTCCCCGCCGCCAGGACGACGCCGATCAGCATGCCGATGATGATCCGCAGGGTATAGATCAGATTTTCTTCCGCCTCCTGGCGGCTTTCCGTGAAGACTTGGTTCAGGCGGGAGGCGATGCTGGCGAATTCCCGGTCATAGCCGTCAAGGATCGTCAGGATTTCCCTCGCGATGGCCGGCGCGTCGGCCTGTCCCGCGGCCCGCAAGCGGTCGATTGCCGGCTCCGCCGCCAGAACCAATTCCTCCAGGCGGGCATAGCGGTCTGACATGGTTCCGCCAATCAGGTCGCGATAGGGCGGCCGCCGCCGGATGTCGAAGGTTCGTTCAAAGAAGATGTCGAATTCCAACAGGGCGGCATCCCGGTCGGCCCCGGATCCGCCCTGAGCGACGAGCAGCAAGTTGTAGCGTGTCAGATTGTAATGCGAGCGCAGCTGGGACGGGACGACGGCAGCGCGTTCGAAATATTGTTCGGTCAGTGCCTCGTTCTGACGGTAGAGAACGATCAGCGCCCCGACCAGGAACAACAGGCACACGATCGCGGAGATCGCAAAAACCTGTCGCGACAGAACGGCCGGGGCGGCGGTGCCTTTCATTTTACGATGACCCGATCCACCTGCCAGACGGCCCGTGCCGAGTATTTCTCCGTCCCTAGGATGCCGTCGGAATCGAATGGATACATGATCCGCAGCGGACCTTTCCCGCGCACCGGCATCAATTCGCCGTCCCGGGACCAGGCCAGGATAACGCCGAACCGGCTGAAATCCTCCGCCGGAATTTCCGCCTCATATCCGTCCAGTGCCTGGACCACGATGATTTCGGGATTTGCGCCCAGCGCCACCATCAATGCGGATAGGGTGACACCTTCATAGGTGACGACCCCTTCGTCCCAAGGCGTGTCGGTACGGATTTTCTCAGCGCCGATCGCCTGCAACATCGGCAGATCGAAATGGGCTTCGTCTTCCATATTGGTGTGGGCGATTTCGCCGGATACCGTCAGCACGACCGGGGATGCCGGGCTGGGCAGGTCTGTGGCCGATGCCGGATGAACCAAAGCCCCGGACAGGACCAAGGACAACGAGATCAGAAGTTTGGAGACGACACGAAACACTGGCATTCCTTCACGCCAAATGCCCCTCTGTGCGCCTAACGTCGCGGCAGAATGACCGTGTAGTCAAGGTCCAAGACGACTTCCGGGCCTTCCGCGGGGTGATCGTGACACGGATGGTTTTTTGTGGCGCGCGTACGCAACCGTAGCGCGCCGATATCGTCCCGCTTCTCCAGCGCGATCTTTTCGATCACTTCGGACCAGGCAAAGATCGTATCGCCACCGAATACCGGCGCAGTATGCCGTCCGCCGTTGATGGCCGACACAATGCAGGCATTGGCCAATCCATTGAAGCTCAAGGCCCGCGCTGTCGCGATCACATGGCCGCCATAGACCAGGCGCCGCCCGAACGGCGTCTTCTTCATCGCGTGAGCGTCGAAATGGACCCGTGCGGCATTGCGGAACAGCCGTGTCGCCGTCATGTGATCGGCTTCCTCGATCGTCACGCCGTCGATATGGTCGATCTTTTCGCCCAGCGCATAATCGTCCCAGCGGTGCGGAGACCCCGCGCTGGCATCGTCCCAATCCCGGTTCAGGCGATGACGGGGCACGGTAATCGGCCGAACCGCGTCCGGTAGGTCCGGCACCGTCGCCGGCTTGGATTTTCCACTCTTCGGATCGCGCTTGGGAACGAGCACCCAGCGGACGAAACGTAGGACCGGCACGTCGCGATGGTCCAACCCTTCGGTCCGAACATAGACGATGCCATTCTCACCGTCCGAGGTCTCGCGCAGTCCCATCACCGTGGAGCGGGCGCGGATTGTCTCGCCGACATAAAGCTGTGCCAGGAAATCGCAGCCGGCATAGCCCAAATTGGCGACGGCGTTGATCGATACATCGGCGACGGACAGACCGAAAACCGCGTTGAAAACGAACAGATCGTCGACCGGTGCGGCGTGATAGCCGACATGCCGGGCGAACTGGTTGGAGGTCTGCAAGGTGAAGCGGTTGCCGGTCAGCGCGTGATACAGCGCGACATCGCCTTCGGTGATCGTGCGCGGGGAGGCATGGTTGATCCGTTGCTCCAGCTCGAAATCTTCGAAGAACCGGCCGGTTGTGGATTTCGGTGCGGGCGTTTCGGTCATTGTATGTCCTTTCCAACCCAATCCGTGAATGGTTCTAGGAACGGTATCGCACCAGTATTGCGGTTCCATCACCGTCCAATTGCGGCGTCTGGGCAGGTCGCCCCAGCATGCCCGCCGCCTGACGTACTTTATCATGCACCCAGTCCGACAACTCGCCCAAAGTCAGGACGTCGTCGTCGTTGGTATTTGCCTCGCCCTCCAGGCCGCGCATCAGGAAATAGCTGAACAGGCCGTGGCGGCGTTGGTCCAGTGTGCCCGCGACCTGTCGTCCGCTCGCCGCCGACAGGATGGCGATTGTAGGCGGTACGGTCGGGGCCTGCACGGAAAACACCGGTCGCGCCGCGACCAGCATTTCAGCCGACCGGCCGGGACCGGAAAAGCAGGTGTCCAGAAAGACCGTCGCCTGTCGCGGCTGCATCGCGGCCAATTCGTCGATCAGTGCGCCCCGCTGCACCGCCAGAAACTGCAACAGTTCCGCGTCGCCGTCATAGGGCAGAAGATAGGCCCCCGCCGCGTCGCCATCGGTCAGGCCATGCCCGGCGAAGAAGACATAGACATCGCTCTGGCCCTTCTGCACCAGGGTCGGAAGCCACAGCGAAAGCGCCTTGCGGATCGCGCCGAACCCGGCGTCCTCACCGACCAGGGTTTTGATGCGCGACGGCGGCACGCCCAGGACATATTGTGCGTAATCGGCGAAGGCCTTGGCGTCCCGGTCGGCAAAAGTCGCGTCGGGCAGGGTTCGGTACTTTTCCGTTCCGATGATCAGGGCGACGGCGTCGGGATTTGATTGCGTCGCCGTGCGGATCGGATTCAGCGGAATCAACTTCACGGCCAAAGCGGCCAGATCGTCCGTCTCCTGCCTGTCGCGCCGAAGGGTAACGGATTTCGACAGAACGACCCCGTCTTCGCTCTGGGCGATCACGGTAACCGTTCTTTCGCCGTCGATGACATAGACGCCGTGGTCGAACGACCCGTCGGCGGCGATCGAAACCGCTTCGCCGTCGATGGTCACAATGCCCCCGGCACCGGTCAGCCGACCGGCGATCTTCAGGAATGGGTCGGATCCGACAACAGTGTCTGGCACAGAAAGCGCAAAATCGGGCAGGGCGGCGGCGTCCTCGGCGACTGCCTCCGCCAACATGTCGAGAGAGCTTCCGGTCTCTGACAGTCCCTTGTCCTGGGCGAAGGCCCGCAATGCGCGACGGGTTGCCGGGCCCAGAATACCGTCAACCGGACCCGGATCGTAGCCCAGCCGCGCGAGGTCGCCTTGCAGGGCTTTCACCTCCGCCGCCGAAAGGATGGGCGGAGCGGGCGATACGGCCGCATCCGCGACGGGCGGCGGCGACCAACCGGCCGAACCCTTTGGCGGCCAGCCGGGATAAAGCGCCCCGTCCGACGCGCGGGCCGCCATACGGTTCAAGATCGCGACGTCTTCCGGCGGTAGACGCCCTGCCAGGTCGCGGCGATTCTCGGCGGCCTTCTCTGTGCCGCCGATCCGGTCGGCCAGGGTATAATGGAAATAGGCGGCGCGGCGGTCATTGGTCAGGCCACGCCCTTTCTCCAGCAGAATGCCCAGATTGTTGTGCGCCGGGGCGAAGCCGTTCCGTGCCGCGCGCTGGTAGAGCGCTTGCGCCCGGTCGATGTCGCGAGGCACGCCCAGCCCGTCGTCATACATGACAGCCAGATCATAGATCGCTTCGGTTCGGCCCTGGGACGCCGCACGTTCATACCAGTAGACCGCTTCCTGATGGCTCTGATGGACCCCCAATCCGTGTTTGAACAGATAGCCCAGGCTGTTCTGCGCCTGTACGTCGTCGGCAATGGCAAGACGCGTCCATATGTCGGCAGCGCGGGAATAATCACCGGACTGGAATGCCGCGAAGCCGCGGTCATAAGCGGATTGGGCAAGGGGCGGTACGGGGTTCACCGTCCAGATTGCGGCCGCGATCAGCAGCGCGGGAAGAATACCCTTCGGGATAAATCCGGGGCCGGAATATGTCATGCATGCTCTCCCACCGGTTCCGGTACGGCGCCGGGGCAACCCGGTCCGTCAAGACTAGCCAGTTCCAAATGGGTATGGAAGCGCCGGGCGGGAATTCCTGCCCGCTTCGGTCACGCCGCTGCGCTTTGGTCCGCTGCCAGTTCGGCGATCCGTTCCGCCAGGGCCAGGATGCGCTTCGCATTCTCGACATGCAGATTCTCGACCAGCTTTCCGTCAAGGACGACGAGGCCCTTGCCTTCCGTCTGTGCGGCTTCGAAAGCGGCGATGATCTCCTTGCTGCGGGCGACTTCCTGTTCGCTCGGTCCGAATACCTCATTCGCCTTTTCGATGGTCTTCGGGTGGATCAGCGTCTTGCCGTCAAAGCCCAGTTCCAGCCCCTGAAGGCAGCTTTGCGCGAAACCGTCATCGTCGGCGAGGTCCAGATGGACCCCGTCCAGTGCGGCCAATCCATAGGCGCGCGCGACCAGGATGGTGTGGTTGAGGCTGGTCATGAAGGGCAGGCGCGCCGGGGTGTGCAGGCAATGCAGTTCCTTCGCCAGGTCCGATGTTCCCATCACGAAGCCCGCGACACGCGGGGAGGCGGCGGCGATTTCCTCCGCG
Organism: Pacificispira sp.; assembly: GCF_965228185.1. Classification (NCBI taxonomy): domain Bacteria; kingdom Pseudomonadati; phylum Pseudomonadota; class Alphaproteobacteria; order Rhodospirillales; family Aestuariispiraceae; genus Pacificispira; species Pacificispira sp. The sequence continues at coordinate 377,974 of NZ_CBDDHE010000003.1, forward strand.
TGCAAAACGCCCATCGGGGTTTCGATCATGCACCAGATCGGCAGGTCCATCGGTCCGCCGGCCGCGTCCAGCACGGCAATCGCCTTGCGCACGCTGTCGGCGCTTTCGACCTTGGGCAACAGGATTCCGCCGGCGCCGGTCTTGGCCATGGCGATCAGATCGTCCCGGCCCCAGGGCGTTTCCAGACCGTTCACCCGGACCAGGATTTCCCGCTTGCCATAACCGCCTTCGGCCAAAGCCTCCGCGATGTTCCCGCGCGCTTCCGTCTTGGCCTCGGGCGCCACGGCGTCCTCCAGATCCAGGATCAGCGCATCCGCCGCCAGCGACCGGCCTTTCTGCAGAGCGCGCGGGTTGGAACCGGGCATGTAAAGGACGGAGCGGCGGGGGCGGGCGTCGGCAACCATGGCGGAACCTCGTTAACAGATATGAATGGGGTGAATTTCCATGGTGCGAAATATATTCCGCTATTCGGAAATCTCAATTCCCTTTTTGCCGGTTCCGCGCCAGATTTTCGCGCCATGTCAGGATCAGCGCGCCCAACACGATCAGGCCAGCGCCCAAGGCGGTCACGGTTCCGGGCGTTTCACCGAACAACAGCCAGCCGTAAACCGTCGCGAAGATCAGTGTGGTGTAGAAGAATGGGGCCGCGACATTGGCCTCCGCCAGGGCGATGCCCTTGAGGAACAGCGTCTGGGCGGAAATCATCATGACGCCCAGCAGGATCATCATGCCCCATTGCTCCGCCGTCGGTTCGCGCCAGAAAAGTACGGCCGGAACCGTTGCGACCAGCGCGCCCATGCCGTTGTTGATCGCCAGAATTTTCAGGGGCGGTTCGCGTCCGCTCAACATCTTGATGAAGATCAGCTCCGCGCCCATGAAGGCGGCGGCGGCCAATGCGATCAATGCGGCGGGTTGGAACGTATCCATGCCGGGGCGGGTCAGGACCAGCGCGCCCATGAAGGCGATGGCGGCCGCACCCCAGCGCCAGACCCCAACCAGTTCCTTCAGGAAAACAACCGCGAAGACCATCGCGAAGAGGGGGCTGAGAAAGCTGATCGCGGTTGCGTCGGTCAGCGGCATCAGGCCTGCCGCCGTGAACAGCCCGACCACCCCGCCATAGCCCATGGCGACGCGCCCGGCATGCAGGCCATAGGCGGATTGCCGGAAGGAATGGCCGCGCATCAGGGCCAGGGGTACCACGACCGATGCCCCGAAGAAGAACCGTGCCCAGCTGATCTGAAGCGGGTGCAGGGCCTCGTCACCTGCAATCTGCGGCCCCAGCGACCGGGCGATCAAGGTCGTCCCGGCCAGCAACATGCAGCACATCACCACATAGACCGCGCCCTTGATGTTGTCCGGCTTGGGCGGCACGAAGGCGGGGGGCGAAGACGGCATCGGCGCGGGGCCTTTCAGGTGGAAGAAGGTCGCATGACCGCCTTGTGAAGGGGCGGTCGGGGTGGCTAGAGTGCGGCGGTCCCGTACTTGATTATGCGCGCGGTTCGGGCCGATCAAGTGAAACACAGATGCCGCCGCGCCCATAGACCAGTCCAGTGAAGGCCCGTTCGTACATGGCCATTTTGTCGATTCAATCCCATGTCGCCTTTGGTCATGTCGGCAATGCTGCGGCAACCTTTCCGCTACAGCGTAAGGGGTGGGAGGTCTGGGCCGTTCACACGGTCATGTTCGCCGCGCATGCCGGATATGGACCGCCCGCCGGGCCGATCTTTTCCCCAGAAACGATCCGCGAAGTGGTTGCCGGACTGGAGCGTCAGGGGTTCCTGTCGCAGTGCCGCGCGGTCTTGAGCGGTTATCTGGGCGACGCGGCGCTGGGGGAGGCCGTGCTGGACGCCGTGGCGCGGGTCCGAAAGCATAATCCGGACGCGGTTTACTGCTGCGATCCCGTCATGGGCGACGCGGCGCCCGGCGTTTACGTTCGGGACAATATTCCGGATTTCATGCGTGATCGGGCAATCCCGGCAGCGGACATCGCGACGCCCAACGCCTTTGAACTCGAATTGCTGACCGGGATTCCGATTGTCCGTCTCGAGGATGCGGTGGCGTCCTGTCAGGCGCTGCGCCGGTCCGGGCCGGATACCGTGCTGCTGACCTCCCTGGAGCGCGAAGGCACACCGGACGGCATGATCGAGATGCTGACGGTCACGGGCGAGGGCGCCTGGCTGGTTGCGACGCCGAAACTGGATCTGACCCCGCCACCGAACGGGGCCGGCGATCTGACGGCCGCGCTTTTCCTGGCGAATCTATTGGACGGCCTGGCCCCACCGGACGCCCTGGCTGCCACGTCGGCATCGGTTCAGGCAGTGTTCCAGGCGACGGCGCGGGTGGGCACGCGCGAACTGGCGATCCTCGACGCGCAGGAGGCATTCGTCGCGCCCCCGGCGGCATTCGACGCGGTTTCGGTCGGGTAGGATCGGCGGTTCCCAACTCGGGATCGAAAAAATTCATTTCTTCTTCCGCCGTCCCGCTGTGAGACTGCCCCGCGTTGAAGGAGGACAGGGCCATGGCCAGAATTCAGGACACCGCCGGACGACGGGGACGCAGACGGGGCGGCGGCCAGACGGCGCCGTTGCGCAAGCCCGATTACACCCATCTTCGCCACCCGTTCCAGCCGCAGCCCGCCTTCAGCGACGATGCCGTCCAGGCGATGCACGACACCGCCCTGCGGGTGCTGGAGGAGCTGGGTCTGAAGGTCCTTTTGCCGGAAGGACGCGCTGTTTTCCGCGAAGCCGGCGCGATCGTCGACGACGATACCGAGATGGTCCGGATCGGTCGGGACATTATCGAACAGGCCCTGAAAACCGCGCCGCGATCCTTCGTTTTGCGCGCGGCAAACCCGGACCGCGCCCAGACCTTCGAACTGGGTGCCATGTTGTTCATGGCGGGGGCGGGCTGCCCGCATGCGACGGACCGGCTGCGCGGACGGCGACCCGGATCGTTGCGAGATTTCGAAGAGACGCTGACGCTGCAACAGAGCTTCGACGTCATTCACGTGCTGGGGCCGTCGGCGGAACCGCAGGATGTGCCGGTGGCCCTGCGCCATTACGCCATGACCCGCGCGCAGCTCGCCCTGACGGACAAGCCGATGTTCGTTTATGCCCGGGGGACGCCCCAGGTCCTGGAATGCTTCGAAATGATCCAGCGCGCGCGCGGTCTGGATCAGGCCGGTTTCGAAGACGGTGTCTGGGCGACGACGATCATCAATAGTAATTCGCCCCGCCAGTTGGACCGCCCGATGACCCAGGGCATTATCGATTTCGCGCGGCACAACCAGCTTTCGGTCATAACGCCCTTCTGCCTGGCCGGGGCGATGGCGCCGATCACGGTGTCCGGCGCGCTGACGCTGCAGCATGCCGAGGCCCTGGCCGGGATCGCCCTGGCGCAGCATGTCCGGCCCGGTGCGCCGGTCGCCTATGGCGGGTTCTCGTCCAATGTCGATATGAAATCCGGGTCGCCCGCCTTTGGCACGCCGGAACATATCAAGGCGGCGCTGGGCACCGGCCAACTGGCCCGTCATATCGGGCTGCCCTGGCGCGGGGCGGCGGGGTCGGCCGCCAATATTTCAGACGCACAGGCCGCCAATGAAACGGTGATGAGCGCCTGGGGTGCGGTCCTGGCCAATGCAACGGTGACGGTTCATGCGGCGGGCTGGCTGGAGGGCGGGCTCAGCTTCGGATATGAGAAATTCATCAACGACGTGGAATCGCTCCAGACCTTCGCTGAGCTTTGCATTCCGCCGGGCGGGGATGCCGCCGAGATCGGTTTCGATGCCATCGCCGACGTCAAGCCGGGCGGTCATTTCTTCGCTACCGCGCATACGATGGAACGGTATCAGACGGCCTTCTACGCGCCCCTGGTCGCGGATCTGTCGAATTTCGGCAGTTGGAGCGAGGCAGGGGGCCTGACCTCGACCGAGCGCGCGACCGATATTTGGCAGAGCGTTCTGGCCGGGTTCGAACCGCCGTCCGGAGGGGCTGAGGCGGCCGATCGGATCGACCAGTTCATCGCCGACCGAACCGCACGCGGCGGGGCGCCGCCGGAATCCTGATACGGCGCTTGGCCATATTTTCCGTACAGGGCTGGATCGACCTTAGTCCGGGTGCTTAGATCGGTCACGAACCCATTCGGACCCATGAGCCGATCTGATGCAGGAGAGAGCCACCGTGACCCAGCCCCATGACATCGTTCTTCGCAACGCAAATATCCTGGATACCGAGGCCGGGGCGTTGTTGGGCGAGCATTCCGTCCTGTTGCGGGACGGCCGGGTTGCGGAGATCGAAACCGGCGCAATTCGATGTGATGGCGCTGAGGAAATTGATCTGAAGGGCCGGACGTTGATGCCGGGCCTATGCGATGCCCATGTCCATGTCACCGCCTTCACCGCGGATTTCGCGAAGCTGAAGTCGACCTCGCCCTTTTATGTCGCTGCGCGGGCGGCCGAGACCTTGCGCGGTATGGCCAGTCGGGGCTTTACCACGGTGCGGGACGCCGGCGGCGCGGATTGGGGCCTGGCCAAGGCGGTCGAAGAAGGGCGCATCGACGGGCCCCGCCTGCTGTTCTGCGGCCACGCCCTGTCCCAGACCGGCGGGCATGGCGATCTGCGCGGGCCCGGCGAGGACGGGTTGGATCAATGTTTCTGCTGTGCCGGGTTAGGCCATGTCTGCGATGGCGTCCCGGAGGTGCTGCGCGCGGCGCGGGAGGAGATCCGGCGTGGCGCGACGCATCTTAAGATCATGGCGTCGGGCGGTGTCTCATCCCCGACCGACCGGATCACCTCGACCCAGTTCTCCGAATCCGAATTGCGCGCCATTGTGGGCGAGGCCGAGGCGGCATTGATCCCCGTCATGGCCCACGCCTATACCGCCCGGGCGATCAACCGCGCGGTCCGTGCCGGGGTCACATCGATTGAACATGGCAATCTGCTGGACGATGAATCCGTTCGGCTGTTGAACGCCCATGGCGCGACCCTGGTGCCGACCTTGATCATTTACCGTTCATTGGTGGAGGAGGGCGAAGCCGCGGGCTTGGCCGCCGATCTGGTGAAGAAGACCTGGGACGTCCTCGACGCCGGATTGGTGGCGCTGGAGAAGGCTTATCGCGGCGGTGTGCATATCGCTTATGGCTCGGACCTGCTGGGTCAGATGCACCGGCGGCAGTCGGAGGAGTTCACGATCCGAAGCGAGGTCGTTCAGCCCGCCGATCTGGTGCGTCAGGCGACCCTGAATGCCGCGCAGCTTTTCGGCATGGCCGACCGCATCGGCCGGGTGAGGCAGGGATTCTATGCCGATCTGATTGTCGTCGATGGCGATCCGTTGAGCGACATATCCTGCCTGGCACAGCCCGAACGACATATCCGCGCGGTCCTGAAAGGCGGAAGCTTCCTCAATCGTAGGGACCTTTAGGTTACGGGATCTCTAAAATTTACGCGTATGCGTCGAATTGGTCTAAAAAGGCTGGATGATATTCGACGGCATTTCCGGAACGGATCTGTGGGTAGAGGCGGCCGAGGACCGCGCTTATCTGCGCGACCATGGATTTCCCGCCGCGCATCTGTCGGACGCCCTGGCCTATTGGCGACACGAAATGCCAGACGGTTCGCTGCCTCCCGTGGCGTCGATCGACCCGTTGAAGATTCCAAGAACCGCATTGCCTTGGTCCGATCTGATCGGCGTTGTCTATGACCCGCTGCGATTTCAAATCCGGCTGTGGGGCACATCCGTCGTTCGGGCGGTCGGCCACGACCTCAAAGGGACTTGGCTGGACGAGGCGGATATGAAGGACGGCATTCGTCGGCTGACGGCGGTTGTTGAGCATCGCATTCCTTACTTCGCCCGCATCCCGTTGACCTGGCATGTCGAGGAATATCGGCACCGATCCCATTATTGCAGTCTGGGACTGCCGTTTCGCGATGAAACCGGCGCCGTCAGCCGCATTCTCTGCTTTCTCGATTTCGAGACCTGAAATCCGTGGCCTTTCAGCGGTCGGCCAAAAATTGTCACGACACAACCGATAGGTTTGTTAGTTTACTGTCTACCTGCTGGCGATAAGCCGGAAAGGCGGCCGGCGCCAAAACATAGTAAGGAATTGGAGGTGGAGTATGTCTTTAATCGAAGGGCTCTTCGGGGCCATCGGCGATTTCACCTGGGGTTGGTCGCTTATTCCCATTCTGGTCGTCTTCGGCATTTTCATTACCTGTCTGACCGGCTTTGTTCAGTTTCGGTTTTTCGGCCGCATGTTCCGCGTGTTGTCGTCCAAGAACCAAAGCGGCGATCCCAACGCGATCTCGGCGCGGCAGGCTCTCCTGGTGTCGGTTGGCGGGCGCGTCGGTGGCGGTAATATCGCCGGTGTGGCAGTTGCGATCACATTGGGCGGACCGGGCGCCGTATTCTGGATGTGGGCGATTGCCCTGGTCGGCATGGCGACCAGCCTCGTCGAATGTTCGTTGGCGCAGCTCTATAAGCGCCGGGAGCCGGACGGCATGTTCCGCGGCGGTCCCGCCCGGTCCATCATTCATGGGCTGGGGGCAAATTACCGCTGGCTGGCGGTACTCTATGCGATCTGTCTGATTGCCGCCTTCGCGATCGGGTTCAATGCGTTCCAGGGCAATACGGTCGCCGGCGCGGCGGAGGAAAGCCTGGGCATCGACCGCTGGTGGACCGGCGGGCTGCTGACCATCATTGCCGGGTTCGTCGTGTTCGGCGGCATCCGCCGCATCGCCAAGGTCGCCGATATCGTCATCCCGATCATGGCGCTGGCCTATATCGCCATGGCGCTGGTCGTCATCGTGATCAATATCGGCGACCTTCCGGGCGTCATCTGGTCGATCGTGGCCAATGCGCTGGGCTTCGAAGAGGCGGTCGGCGGCGGGATCGGTGCCGCCATCGCGCAGGGTCTGCGCCGAGGCCTGTTCTCCAATGAGGCTGGGTTGGGGTCCGCGCCGAACGTGGCGGCCACGGCGGATGTCCGCCACCCGATCAGCCAGGGAATCACGCAGTCCTTTTCGGTCTTCATCGACACGATCCTGATCTGCTCCTGCACGGCCTTCGTCATCCTGCTGGGCGACGTCTATGCGCCGGGCGAGGAGGCGATCGACGGCATTGTGCTGACCCAACAATCGCTGGTCTATCACCTGGGTGAGTGGACGCAGTATTTCCTGACCTTCATCATCCTGCTCTTCGCCTTCAGCTCGATCATCTACAACTACTATCTGGGGGAAAACGCGCTGACCACGATCACCGGACATCCGATGGCGCTGAACGTGCTGCGGGTGGTGATCATGGGCATCGTCTTCCTGGGCGCGGTGGCGCCCGGTGCGACGGCGGTCTTCTTCTTCTCCGATCCGATGATGGGCGTCTTGGCCTTGGTCAATCTGATCGCGATCATGATGCTGTTGCCGACTTGCCTGCGCCTTCTGCAGGATTTCCGGCGGCAGTTGCAGAACGGCGTGCAGCGGCCGGTTCTCAATCCGGACGATTTCCCCGATCTGGACATCGACCGCACCGCCTGGACCGGCGAGGCGCCGAAAAACTAGCCTGGCCGTTCGCTTCGATTGAAGGGAAGGGGCGTCATTCGGCGCCCCTTTCCATTTGGGGCAGGATCAGGAATCGAACCGGTCGAAGATTTCGCGCAGATAGGCGTCGGGATTTTCCAGGAACCGCCGGGTGATCCGGTAATGGCCGGTATCCCGGTAATCCGCCAACCGGATCGTATCGCCCTGCAGGTAGTAAAGGTCCGCATTCGGATAGGCCATCAGGATCGGCGAATGGGTCGCCATGATGACCTGGGCCTCTCCGGATTCTTCCAATGCCCGCAGAATGGCGAGCAGCTGAATTTGCCGCTGGGGGGACAGGGCGGCTTCCGGTTCGTCCAGGATGTAAATGCCCTTACCGCCGAACCGGTTCTCGAAAAGCGACAGGAACGCCTCCCCATGGGACTGCCGGTGTAATGACGAACCGCCATAGGATGCATAGGCGACGGAGCCCGCATGGCTCGACATCTCGTCCAGATAGCCGGCGAAGTTGAAGAAGCTCTCGGCCCGCATGAAGAAGCCTTGTGCCACCTTCGGCCGCCACGCGAAGGTCAGAGCATCCGCGAGGGGGGCGACATCCGCCGTTTGGTCATAGACGTGATCCCGGTTGCCGCCGCTGACATTGAAGCCGCAATGGTAGGCGATCGTCTCCAATAGGGTCGATTTGCCGGACCCATTCTCGCCGACGATCACGGTTACAGGCGTGGAGAAAGTCAGGTCGAGGCCGTCCAGAATGGGCAGACTGAGTGGATATTCCGCCCTGTCCTTCGGCGGTTCGCGAAAGTACACCCGCTTCAAGAAGGGGGCCCCCAGTTCGAACCTTTCCTTCGCCATACCGGACATTCTCCTGGGAATGATTGCGAATGGGACGCCGCGTCCCCTGTCGCGGCGAACGGAGGGTATCAGAACAAAAAGGGTCTAAAAAGTGTAATTCGCCACGAAGTCAGCATGCTTCGAGTTCCGACATTGGACCGATGCCGGGATCGCTTACCGGCTTTCCGGCGAGCTGTTCGGTCCTGTTTGAAAGGACGTCGATTGAGCCGTTGCGGCCGTTACGTCGATCAACGCAATTCCCGCATCACCCTGAACCCGGTCAGGGAATCCCAGCGATCGCCGGCATAGGACAAGCGCCGATCCACGATAAGGTATTTCGGGACCTGCGCCCAGGATCCCGATTTCAAGATCCGCTTACAGTCGCCGCTCGCATCCGGCAGGCTCCCGTCGGTCGGGACGTCCTTGAATGGCCAGTCGTAGCATTCATGCATAAGCTCCCAAACGTTGCCGGTCATGTCATGCAGACCCCATGCGTTGGCGGATTTGGTGCCGACGGGCTCGGGTTGGTTTCGTTGCGCCGTTGAGGACGTCCAGGCCATTTGTTGAAGGCAGGCGAAATCGTCGCCGCACTGGTATGCCATATTTTCCCCTGCTTTCGCGGCATAGGTCCATTCGGCCTCCGAAGGCAGGCGGTAGGAATGTCCTGTCTTATTCGACAGCCACGACACATAGGCCTGGGCCTCATACCAACTCACGCAACTGACCGGATGCTGATCGCTTGTCGATGCGTAGCTGTTTCTCCAGGATCGGCCTGAACGCTTTTCGAACTTGTGCTCGTGCTGCGCCAGTTTGGTGATGTGAACCAGACAATCGCCCTGGCCCCTGAATCCTGTTTCCTGCGCGAATTTCTTGAATTGCCCGACGGTAACTTCGGTTTTGCCGATCGCAAAAGGGTATGGAATGTTCAGCGTCAATGTCTGATCGCCGTTGGCGCCCAGATTGGTGATTTCGACCTTGCCCGGTGATAGCGGCACCATGACCGGACAATCCGCGCAATCGAAAAATTCCCCTTCGGCCAGGGCCACATAGCGGGGTGACTGCTTCGCCTCGACTATACCGGCCAGGGCCTCGGTATAGTATTTCCCGCCTTTCCCTTCGGCCTGCAGATATGCAATCCATGCCTTCTCGGCGGCATTGGCATTCCCGGCATAGAGATTCGCCTTGCCTTCAAAATGCAGGAAGCTCGGCGGCAGTTTGAACTGCCCGTCCTTCAGACCGTTGATCGCCGTCAGGGCCTGTTCCCATCGTTCGTTTTCGATGTGGGACGCCAGTTCCTGGACCTTCAAATCGAACTCGATTTCCGGTGGAAGGTTCTGAGATTGGGCCGGTAAGGGGGCGTGCGAGAAAAGGAAAACTGCAAAAACGAAACGGATCAGACTTGTCATGGAAACCCCTCGAACCTCTCAACATGCAACGCGCCCAGGCATTGAAGTTTAGTAATTGCCTGAACGAGGGCAAGGGTCTTGGGCATTTGACAAATCAACGGCTTGCCAAGACTCTCTGGCGGCATTTCATCAGCAGCAATCGCGGGAAAACATATGTTTCAGAGTCTTGTCGGAAACCGGTTCGGGCGCCGGATGGGGCGACCGGCACTTGCCACCGCGTTTGCGCTGTTCCTGGCCTCTTCACCCGCCGTCGCGAAGGACCTTCCTGACGGTAAGCTGCCGCTTCTGAACACCCTCAACCTGTCTGTGGATAAGCTGAACGGCCTCGCAGGCGGGGAGGGGGCGGTCGCACTGTCCCGACTGACGATTCATTACAAATTCGATGTTCTGTTGGGCGAACCGGTCATGTCCTTTCGGGGAAATTACGACTTCCGGGCGCCGGCCATCGTGGCGGTTCCCGAAAATTGCTGGAAACTTGTCCGGGAGAAAGGCCTGGAGGGCATGACAGCCGCCGCATCTCCCTATGTGCGCCTAGACATGACGGAACGCTTCCGGGCGGCCTTTGCCGAGGCGGAGCTGCTGTCGGATTCGATTTTCTCCGTTCGGATTGTGCCGAACCAGAAGATCGTACTGAGTGACCGGCGCCTCGATGTCGCGGGAATGCATGTGCGGTTCCGTCCGGACACGCTGAAGCGGTCATTGGAGCTTGGCATGATGGTGAATAGCAGCCCGTCCTGGCACCAACTGCTGCAAAGAAAGGACGGCAGCTTTTACAGCAAGGCCGAAGCGAAAGCGGTCTTCAAGGTCGGGTTCGAGGTCGAAGACCTTGAGCTGGTCGAATTGGATTACAACGCCAATGCCCTCAGGTCGGCGGCAAGGGACTATTGCCGGGAGGCCCTGGCGGCGGCCGAGAAGACGGCGGAGACGGCGAAGCAGGAAGCCCCGCCGGCAACGGTTTCCGCCCTGGAGAATGCCTTGGAGAGCGCATTCGGCGGCGCGGAGACACCCGCTTCCGCAAACAGCCGGAACAGCCAATTGCCACAATCGGAAACCACCGCCGGGGCCAGCATCCTGGAGGACGCTTTCGCCTCGGCGGAGGAAAGCCGGGCCAAGCGCCTGAAAATTGAGGCGCTGAAAAACTCCAGCGACCAGTTCCTGGGGGTCACCGAGACGCCGTCGCGCATTCTGCGGGTCCTCGCGCAGGATCACGGATCCGAAGACGGGGATATGGTAACCATCTTTCTGAATAACGCGGAGGTTCTTACCTTCACGCTGGCCAATGCGACCCGGCAGATCGACATTCCGCTTCAGCAGGGGGAGAATGTCCTTGAAATCAAGGCCCTGAATCAGGGGAGTTCCGGGAAGAATACGGCCCTATTCTGGGTCGAGACGGAGGACGGCAAGGAGTTGGTGAGGCGCGAGTGGAACCTGTCGAGCGGGGGTAACGCGAAGCTTCTCGTCATCCGTATTTAAGGTCTTTGGCAACTGGTATCGGTCGATTAGGCATGAAGTTTTGGTTGTTCCCGCCCCGGTTCTGTGATCTCAACACCCCGCCCGGGATTGGTGTCGGTGGAATGAGAAAAATATGGTCGATTGGAGCCGTCCGAAGTCAGTGCGCGCGCCGCTGATTGCGATCATATCCGTCATTCTCGTCGTGGGGTTCTCCGTAACGAATCTTGTCAGCTATTATGTTTCCAAGACGGAAATCCGCGCGTCTTTGGCGAATAGCGAACTGCCGTTGACCAGCGACAATATCTATTCGGAAATTCAGCGTGATTTGCTGCCGCCGGTCTTTGTGTCCTCGGTCATGGCCACCGACACATTCGTGCAGGGCTGGCTGAAGAAGGGCGAACTCACACCGGTCGAGATGACGCGGTATCTCGATGAAATTCGGCGAAAGTATGGTTTCTTTACTAGCTTCCTCGTTTCTGAGAGATCCCGAAAATACTATCATTTCAGCGGGATATCACAGGTGGTCTCGGAAGATGACAGCCGGGATGAATGGTATTTCCGCGTCCGGTCGCTAGATCAAAGTTACGAAATGAATGTCGATTTCAATGAAGAGCAGGGCGATGCTCTGACGATCTTCATAAATTACCGGGTCGTCGATGAGACGGGCGAACTCCTCGCCGTAACCGGCGTCGGATTGGATGTGCAATCGGTGTCGAAAATCGTCGACCGATACAAAGATCATTTTGGACGCCATGTGTACTTCTTGGATGAACGCGGAAACATTCTGGTTCGATCCGAGGGGGCAACCCTGACCGAGGCGAACATTGCCTCGGCCGCCGGCATCTCGGTCATCTCCGAAGAAATCATGGCAACCGAACATGGCGGCTTTGAGTATGAACGGGACGGGGAAGTCCTTCTGCTGAGCACGCGCAACATTCCCGAACTGAAGCTGCGCGTACTGGTCGAGCAGAGCGAGAGCGATGCCTTGGAGGGGATTTTTCAATCCACTCTCACGAACCTGATCGTCGGCCTCGCGGTCATTATGGTGACGTTGCTGGTCGTCGTCGTCGCCGTGAACCGGTTCCATTCCCGGTTGGAGTGGATGGCGACCAGGGACAGCCTGACAGGACTGGTCAATCGCGGTGTGTTCGACGCGTCCCTCGAAAGAGAAACCAAGCTGCTGAAGCGCGATCCGACGCCGTTCAGTCTGATCCTGTTCGATATCGATCACTTCAAGCGGATTAACGACGGCCTCGGGCACCTCAACGGCGATCGAATTCTCCAGGCGGTGGCGAAGGTCACAAGTCACTCGGTTCGAGATTCAGACCTTTTGTGCCGTTGGGGCGGCGAAGAATTCGTCATCCTCGTAAGCGATTGTGACGTCGATTCTGCCATGGCCAGGGCGGAAACGATCCGGACGTCGATAGAGGAAAGTGCGGAGATTCACCGCATCGGCGGGGCGGCGGTCACGGTCAGCCTCGGTGTGACCGAGGCGCGCGTCGGCGATACGCCGGACGACATTTTGGCACGCGCGGACAAAGCCCTCTACGAAGCGAAAGAGCAGGGGCGAAATCAGGCCTGCCGCGCCTGATTGAACCAACTGCCAATCTGTCCCTCATGGATCGTGTCGCCGCAGAGAGCGGTGAGGCGCTTCTTGCCCGAAAATCTCGGATTCGAACCAACGCCCCCTGCCTCTAGAAGGCACACGGTGCCGTGTTAGGTCGCCCGAAGTGAGGCGTAAGTCGGGCCGATATGGCTTTGCGATATCGTCGTCGGCTGGGGGAGGGGGATATCATCCGGTCCCTCGGGCAACTGATTATGGCGACCGGCGCAGCAAGTGAAGTTTGTATAACACCGGGCTTTTCTCCTGACAGGAGATAGATTGTATGATTTGTTAGACTGCTCGGTTCCGTCGTCATGTGGGGAGGGTGCGTATGGAACGGCTCGTTGTGGCCATCGCGTCCCTGACGTTGCTTTTGATTGTTTTCTTCGGATTCGCCCTTCTTTTGCCGGCATGCGGCATATTTTCTGTATTGCCCTGGTGGAACGATTATTGCGCGGTGCAGGAAGCGGACGCGGCGGAGCGCGGTGCGGCGCTGGATCACGAGCGTGCCGCGCTGGAAGGAGAGATCCGCGCCCTCGAGCGTGAGATTGCCGCGCTGGAATGTTCGCCCGAACAACCGCCTCCAACGCCGGAACCCGAGCCACCGCCGGAGCAGGAGGCCCAGGTCGAGCCGCCTCCAGAACCTGAACCGACGCCTCCGCCGGAGGAAGACCTCGCCGAGGCTTGCGAACCGGATCAGAAGGCGGTGCGTCCTTCTGAAATCATGTTCGTTCTGGATACGTCGCGCAGCATGCGGGATTCCATTGACGTGCCGGCATCTCTGCAGCGCGCCGAGGCGGAGAAGGTCAAAGAGATCGACGCACTGGCCGCTCAACTGGAGCGGGGCAATGTCTTTGCGGCAGTGGGCTTAGCCGCGGCGCAATCTCAAATGGAGGATATCCAGCGTCAGATCGACCGCGTGCCGGGCGAACGTCGGATTACAATCGCGCGTGAAATTGCCATCGACGCAATCGAGAAGGCACCGGAAGACATCACTATCGGCCTTGTCGACTTCAACGAATGCCGCGGTGAATATCATGGGGCGTTCTCTGCGGCGCAAAGACCCGCACTGACCGCGCGGATCAATAATCTAAGCACCGAGAACCCGACGGCGCTGGCGGCCGCCGTGCAGGAGGCCGGCCGGCGCATGCAGGGCGGTCAGACGCCGGACGATTACGTCAACATGGTCGTTCTGACGGATGGCGTGGACAGTTGCGGCGGCGACCCTTGCGCCGCGGCCCGGGCGGCGAAGGCGGGCCGGCCGGGATTGGTCATCAATGTCGTCGACCTGTCGGCCCTGACAGTCGCCAAATGCATGGCCGATATCACAGGCGGTTTCTACAATCGCAAATCCGATGGGATGGATCTCGCCGATCTTGCGCGGTCGATGCGCGAGGCGGCGGGATATGAGGGAGAAGGCGTGTGCAGAAACTGACATCGGCGCAATACGTGAATGGGCCACGCCTGGAAGGAGCGAACCGGTGAGCGAAGAGACCTTCTTCATCGTCAAGACAAGTGTCGAAGACATGGACCTCATCGATTTCGGCGGCACGCCCGTCGTCGATAACTTCGAGGCCCTTAAGGCGGCGATAATTCAAACGGCCGGCCGCGACGCGGCGGAACTATTCGCGGAACCGGTCTACCGGCGCGGCAACGACCGCGCACCGGCAGTCATTTCCTGGTACGCCAATGTTCCCGATGACGCCCGCCCGCTGTCAGAATGCGAAGGGCAGGACCGGGACCTGATCGAAGCCAAGCTTCGGGAGCGCCTGGCGCCGCTGCTGGATGGGATCGCCGATGCCGGGGTTGGCCCTATGATCGGCGCGGCCCTGCATCTGAAGGACGCCAATTGCATCTATGCGGTCGGCGGAAGGCCGATCCTGGTCAATTGGGGCATGGTGCCATCCTCCGTTGGGCTGACGCCGAATGCGCGCGGCAGGCATTACGGCGCCACTCTGGGCGCCTATTTGCCGCTTGCGTCCGCCCCGCCCATCAATGCGGAGGAGTTGGGGGCACTTTCAGACCGGTTGGGGGCTCGTGCGGCTGCGGCCGAGGAGGTTCCGGAAGAGCCGAAAGTCTCCGATAGCGGCGCGTCGGCGCCGAAGGCAGGCGAACCCGTTGTATCGCATGCCGGCGGCGGCGGCGGATCGGGCGAACCGCCCGCCGTGACAGATCGAAACGGCGGTGGCGGACGGTGGCGCTGGATCCCGCTGATCCTGCTTTTGCTGATCATGGGCCTGGTGTTGGCCTATCTGTTGATCCCCGGCACACTGCTCTATCCGCCGGAAACCGTTTCGATCAGCGGCGACGAATCCGCCCGGATCGCCGAAGAGCAGAACGATTCCCTGCGTCGGCGCCGGGACGAATTGCAGCGGGCGCTGGACGGTGCTGTCTGTCTGGACGACGGATCGCTCAGATTTCCGGCTACGATTGACGAAGCTGCCGAGAGGGCAAATGGCGGCGCCGGAGATAGCGGCAGTACGGCCACCAGCGAAGACGTCGTCCCCCCGCCCCCCGGCCGTTTGGAGGTTCCTCCACCGGATGGCTCTACCGATTCAGCAACCGATCTCTTGAGCTTTATCGAGGCGCGGACGGCCCTTGTAATCACCGAATTTCAAGGCGGGAAAGGGTCCGGGACCGGCTTTTTCGTCGGACCGGACCTATTGGTGACGAACGACCATGTCGTTTATGGGGCGTCCGGCGACCAGGCAAAGATCGGGAAGCCGGTCGCGCTCTATGTGAAGAGCGAGGCCCTTGGCCGGGTCATTCGCGCGGAACTGTTGGCGTCGAGCGGCCAATCCAGGGGGGTCGGGCGCGACTTCGCCCTGTTGCGGGTTCCGAATGCCAATGCGCAGCATTTCACGGTCTGGGACAGCGAGGAATCGGTGAAGCTGAAACCCGTCATCGCGGCGGGCTTCCCCAGCGCCTATTTCAAGGTCGATCAGGAAGGCCGGGCCATCCAGGATACGCAATCCGCCGCCGTTCCCGACATGGTCATTACCCAGGGTACCGTGAACGCGCAGCAGAATATCGGCGCAGAAGGGGTTCTGTCGCTGATCCACTCCGCCGATATCTCAAGCGGGAATTCGGGCGGCCCTCTGGTCGATCAGTGCGGTCGCGTGATCGGCGTCAATACCTTCGGTATCCAGGACGAGGTCACGCGCCGCTTCCTGAACTTCTCGCTGCATACCAAGGAATTGGTTCGTTTCGCGGAAAGCAAGGGGCATACGATCCCGGGAACCGATCAGGCCTGCCGGCCTCAGGTTGCGGAACGCACCCAGCCGCCGGGCCCGGAAACGCCGCCGGAAGGCGACACACCGGCAGAGCCGGCCGAAGAAGGCTCAGACCCCGCGGCGCAAGACGGTAAGGTAGACTGACGGCCATGGTCGCACGGACAATCGCGCGCACGCGGCTGGACAATGTTAAGCCGCTTGGGGAACCCAGCCAGCGGACCTATGAATTCGTCGTCGGCAATGTCCGGCGGGCCCTGGGCGACCGCCATGCCGCCCTGTTCGCCGAACCCTCCAATCAGGCGGGGCTCGCTGTCTGGCAGTCGGAGCTTCCGGGTGAAATCCTGCCGCTCTCGTCTTTGTCCCCTGACACGGCGGAAGAACTGAAAACCAAGCTGGGCAAGATCGTGGCCGACATATTGGCGGTCGCCGACGACTTTGCGGTGAAGGCGGATCCGGCGGCCCAGTCGATCGCAATCGCCTTGCGCAACGCCGTCGAGGTCCCCAGCGAGGAATGCATCTTCAGCGTGGGCGGTGCGCCGGTTATCGTGCAGTGGGGTTTCCATCTGGACGTTTATGCGCCGCCGCGGGCGCTGTTGAGCCGACTGATCCCACCCACCCGGCCGGTAGTCGAGCCGTCTGCTAGAGATGCCGGCCCGGCCGTCGCCGCCGCCGTCGTCGCGCCTCTGCCGGAGGATGAAAAGCGCTCCCGCTTTTGGGACATTCTGTGGTGGCTGGGTTGGCTGCTGCTGGCGGTTCTGATCTTCATTGTCCTTTATCTCGCCATACCGGCCTGCGGTGTGTGGCCATTCTCTTTCCTCGACCGGTGTGAGACATCGGTGCTTGCCGCTGACGATCCGCATGAAGAATCCGACCGCATCCAGGCTGAAATCGACGCCCTGGAACGCGCGATACTGGATTTGGACCGGCAATGCGTCGCCGGTGGGGCTGGGACAACTGCGGAAGCCCCCGTGCAGGACGGTGCCAAGACGGTGGAGGAAGCGATCACCGAAGGCGATTCCTCCCTGCTGGCGGGGTGTTGGCAACTTGATTCCAACTACACGCTTTATGTCGACGGCGACATAAACCGCCCCCGTAAAGTTCAGGATTGGCAAGTCTGCCTGGACGAGGCGGGCGAGAATGGAACGCAACGGCTTGTCTTTGACAACGGCACGGTCTGCGAAGGAACGCTGAAATCCACGGTGACGCAGGGCGAGGACATGACCTGGGTCGACGATGCGCCGATGCAGTGCGACGATTCCTCCTTCATTGTCCGGCGAAAGAATGTCTGCCGGACATCGGCTGAGACGTCGATTCAATGCGGGTCGGTGGATTTGGAACGAGAGAACTCTCAACCGGTTGATGTTAAGTTGCGCCGACAATGATCGAAGGCGCTGTCGGCGGCGCCTGGATGTGATGTTTTAATGGGATCTGTTTTGCGATGAAGACCTCGACACGTAATCGGAAGCTGCACGACTGGAAAGACGAGACGACGGTGGTGCCATTCAGCGGCATTCAGTTCCTCGACTTCGGGTTCAACGCCAATGATTGTCCCTACAAGACGATGAGCTTCATCGAGCGCACGACGGAACGCTCGGCGGAGGGGGATGCGAGAACCCTACTGGTGCTGACCGGGGACGACGATCTCGACGCCCCGATCCTCAGCGAAGCCCAGCCGGACGACGAGGAGTATCAGATCAACCAGGCCAAGGCGCTGGAACCCTTCATCGAGAAATGGACGCCTGTCCCGATGCTGCGCGTCCGGCACGGTTCCGGTCACGATTCCCAGGATCGGCATGATCCGGGCCCGACCTGCTGGGCGCGGATTTTCATCAAGGAACTGGATGAACCCGATCCCAAGACCGGCCATACGCATTGGGTCATTCTCGCCCTGGACACGACCTGCGAGACGGTCGAGGACATGCGCTTCTACCAGGCTCCCAGCCTGGAGGACGGCGAACGGAAGTTCGAGTTCGTGGCCGATTCCGACAAGGTCGGTTGGTTCGTCAGCTGGGTCGAAACGGATGACAGCGGCAACACGCACGATCTGCAGGCCTGGGTCGACGAATGGCTTCTGGATCAATTCGAGGCCGTGCAGAAAAAGCCGAAGCGGCCACGCTCCGATGACGAAATGCCGGAACGCCTGTTCGAACATTGGTCGCGGTTCTTCGCCTTCCTGAAATTGCTCGACGGCGCGATCCGGTTTCCGACCATCCGTCTGGTCGACACCATGTCGCGCGATCCGATCTCGGACCGGTTCCGGTACACGCCCATCGATGTTGACTTGGTTCTCGATGTCGGCAACAGCAACACATGCGGGATCCTGATCGAATCCTCGCCCGATGGCGGATCGGTCAATCTGACCGATTGCTATACCCTGTCGCTGCGCGATCTTTCCGATCCGGTGAACCGCTATACCGGCACTTTCGAAAGCCGGATCGAGTTCTCGGATGCCCGTTTCGGAGACGGACGGGCGGCTCGGTCACGGTCCTTCTTCTGGCCCAGCCTGGTGCGTGTCGGACCGGAAGCGATGCGGCTGACCCGGGACGATCTCGGCACCGAGACGGTTTCCGGTCTGTCGAGTCCCAAACGGTATCTTTGGGACGACCGGCCGATGATTCAGGATTGGCGGTTCCACAATTTCACTCCGTCCCTGGCCGAACCGCTGCCATTGGTCGCACGGGCGGTACAGAACGAGTTGAACGAGGCCGGCGACAATATCGATCAGCTTGAAGCGGACGTGAAGAACAAGCTGCGGGACAAGCGTGACGTTTCGATGATCCCGGCCTCGCGCCCTCGGTTCTCGCGCTCCGCGACCTATGGCTTCATGCTGGCGGAAATGTTCCTGCAGGCCTTCGTTCTGATCAACGATCCCGCGCAACGGGAAACGCGCCGGCAAAGCGCGATTCCCCGGCGGCTCAGAACGATTATTCTGACCTTGCCCTCCGCGACGCCCATTCAGGAACAGGCGATCATGCGGTCGCGGGCCGAGGGGGCGCTGAAGCAGCTGTTCAAGGTTCTGAAGTGGCATTCCGGCATGGCGCTGAATGCCACGGTTCCGGAAATCCGCGTCGATTGGGACGAGGCGAGCGCGACGCAGGCGGTCTATATATTCTCGGAAATCAATCAGAAGTTCGGCGGGCAGATCCGTCGCTATTTCGACCTCTACGGCAAGAAGCGCAAGCGCGTCGCGGCGACGCCGACCTCGCCGGTCAACCCGAACGATCCACCGCAGCCGTCACTGCGGGTTGCCTGTATCGATATCGGGGGCGGCACGACGGACCTCATGGTGATGACCTATCACGCCGAGGGCAGTCAGGCGATCGTGCCGCATCAGGACTTCCGCGAAGGCTTCCGGGTCGCCGGCGACGATATGCTGCGCAGTATCATTTCGCGGGTGATCCTGTCGCAGATCGTCACAGACCTGGAGAATGCCGGCGTTCAGAACCCCGGCAACATAATGCGGGAACTGTTCGGCGGCGATGTCGGCGATCGGGATATCCGGCTGTCTCAGCAGCGTCGTCAGTATGTATTGCGTGTGCTGGCACCGCTGGCGCTGGAATGCCTGTCCTTGATGAACGGGTTGCCTGTCGGCGGTTCGGAAAGTTTCCGGGTTGGCGATGTCCTGGACCGGCTGGATACCGGAACGCTGTTGATGGATGACGACAGCGATTACCTGATCAACGCGGTCCGTAACCGGGGGGCGGCGGACTGGAAACTGCACGATGTCGTCATCGCGGTGCACCGCGAGGAGGTCGACGCCGCGATCCGCGACGTCATGCGCAAGCCGCTGAGCGATATGTGCGAAATCATATCCTATCTGGGTGTCGACGCGGTCCTTCTGTCCGGTCGGCCGTCCCGTCTGCCGGTCATAAGGGACATGGTGCGCGAGCATATGGTCGTCCGTCCGTCCCAACTGATTTCTCTGCACGAATACGAGGTCGGCGATTGGTATCCGTACCGAAACGTCGTCACGAACCGGGTTCAGGATCCGAAATCGACCGCGGCGGTGGGGGCAATGCTGTCCCTGATCGCCCAGAACCGGATCCCCAATTTCATGATCTACACGAACCTGCTGCATATGAGTTCGACCGCCCGCTATATCGGCCAGTTGGACAATAACGGCGCGATCAGCGACCCGAATATCCTGTTCCAGGATGTTTCGGACGGGCCGGGCAGTGCGACCGAGGCGGAAATTCAATTGTTCTCGCCGACCTTTATCGGGTTCCGGCAATTGCCGCATGAACGATGGACGACAACGGTCATCTACAGGGTCGATTTCGCCAATGAACAGGCGGCACGTCGGCCGAAGCCGTTCCGGGTCGTCCTGGAGCGTCGCGAATTCGATACCGATCCGGAAAGCACGGACGAGGCGCTGCGTGCCGAGGCCTTGAAAGAAGGGTTGGTCGTGGCGGAGGTCGAAGACGGCGCGGGCGATACCTGCAAGACCAGCGACGTGATGCTGAAATTCCAGACCTTGGGAATGGAACGCGACTATTGGCTGGATAGCGGCCTTTTGAAGTTTTGATTGGGGTGAGAGGACAGGGCGATGTCGAGCGACGAACTTAAAACCCGCTGCGAGTCGGTCGCGAAGGCGATCCGCGCGGCGCAGGACTGGGTCACGGACGCCGAGAATGCCGAATTGGTTGGTGCCGAACGCAACGCGATCGTGAAGGAACTACGGCGCGATGAACGTCGGACACGCCAGTTGGCGGATGCGGCGGATCGAACCATGAGCATCGGTGTTTACGGTCCCAGTCAGGCCGGAAAATCCTATCTGGTCTCGGTTCTGGCAAAACCGCGCGACGAACGTCTGATCGCGGCGGTCGGTGCGGGCATGGACTTCATCGAGGAGATCAACCCGGAAGGGGATAAGGAAGCCACCGGCCTGGTGACCCGGTTTACGATGCAGAAGGAAGACTGCCCGCCCGATTATCCGGTCAGCCTTCGGTTTCTGTCGGAAGCCGACCTGATCCGCATTCTGGCCAACACCTTCATGCGCGACGGCGACAATACAGAAGCGCCGCCGACATCGGGCGAGATCGCCCAAAGACTGAGTGCCGCGCGGGCGGCCATGGGGAATGGAAGCGGACTTTCCGAGGAAGAGGTCTGGGACATCCAGAACTATTTCGAAGCGCATTTTTCCGGCATCGCCTATTCGGCCGGGTTGATGTCCTTCTGGGAAGAGGCGTCGACGATCCTGCCGGCCCTGTCGATCGCGGAACGCGCGAAACTGCTGTCCCTGTTATGGGGAGAGCATGAGACTCTGACAGCGCTCTATGTCGAACTGGCACAGGGGCTGGAGAAGCTAGGCCACGCGGACAAGGTCTTCGCCGGAATCGAAAGTCTGACCCCGCGCACGACCAGCATCATCGATGTCGCCACGCTGTACGGATTGGACGGCAAGGGCGATACGGGGCCGATCAATGTGATGTCGGCGTCGGGAAAGAAGGTCGCGCTGCCGCGGCAGGTGGTAACCGCATTGACGGCGGAATTGATCCTGCCGATGACAAAGGAACCGTGGCCGCTTTTCGCCGAGGCCGACCTGCTGGACTTCCCGGGAGTGCGCGAGCGCCGTGCCGCGAAAGGGCCGCTGGACAATTTCATCCGCCACAGCGAAGCGCCGAAGAAGGAACTCTTCCTGCGCGGTAAGGTCGGTTTCCTGTTCGAACGCTATGTCGAACGCCAGGATCTGACATCCATGCTGCTTTGCGTGCCGCCCAGCAATGTCGATGTGGCGGCGGATCTGTCGCAAAGCATTTCCGAATGGATTTCCAAGGCGCAGGGCGACACGCCGGAGGAACGGCAAAAGGTCGATACGCTGCTGTTCCTGGTGCTGACGAAGTTCGACATGCATCTGGCGGACAAGGCGGGTTCGGTGGACGCCGATCAACGCTTCATGAACCGGATCGAGGCGTCGCTGATCGCGCCCTTCGGCAGCTTGAAGGACAGTTGGCCGCTGAATTGGAAACCGGGCCGACAGTTTAACAACAGCTTCTGGCTTAGGAACCCGAATTTTCCGGCGGAACATGTCATCAACTACAAGGATGGGGTGGAGGACTCGCTGCGTGACGACAAAATGCAGCGCCTGGAAGAATTGCGTGCCGGCTGTGTTTCCGCCGGGCTGGTAAAGACCCATTTCGCGGATCCGGAAATGGCCTGGCAGGCCGCGATGTCGCTGAATGACGGCGGTGTCGGCTACCTGATCGACAATCTGACGCCGGTTGCTAAACCGGAAGTCAAGGAAGGTCAGATCGACGCCCGGCTGCAGGCGATTTGCGGTACGGTGCGAAACTACCTGAAACCCTTCTATTCGGATTCGGATATCGAAAAGCGGGTCAAGGCGCGTCAGGCGGTTGCGATGTCCGTTCTGAAGGAATTGCGGGTCGCCTTCGAGAATCGGACCTTCGGCAAAATCATCGAATCCTTCGGCATCGATTCTTCGGAACTGATCTGGCGAATGGAGCGTGTGCCGGACAATGTTCAGATTGTCACCGGCGAGACGGACCCGTCTTCCGTCGCCTTTGATTGGCTGCCTGAAGGTATGGACCTGCCGGATGCGGAGGCCAGCGAAGCCGATGCCGGTGACGACAGCGTCGTCAGTATGACGCGAGAGGCGTTCCTGACCGATTCCGCAATCGGTGCCTGGCACGAACATATGCGCCGCCTGTCGGAAAGAAACGGCCTCAAGGTCGAACTGTATGTCTCGGGCAACAGTGTCGCCGAAATGGCGTCGGAAATGAAACGTGCGGCAAAGCGGTTCGGCCTGTCCCCAAAAATCGAAGCGGATATCAAGATCTGGACCGATCTTCAGGCGGATGTTCCGACCCTTGCCGCGGTTGCGGCCCATCACATCAACAATCTTGTGGAATCCGTGGGGGCATCGCTGATCGAAACGGATAAGCGTCCAACCTTGAAGAACAGCAAGACCAACGAGGAACGGCCGGTGTTCACACCGCCGCCCGAACATCAGGACGCCCTTTCCCTGACGGAAACGCCGCCGCGCCGGGATTTGATCTATTTCCAGGATTGGACCCGGATGCTGTTCCAGGTTTTCGACGACAATGCCCGCAGCGAGGACGGATCGACGATCAATATCGAACAGAATGCTCGGCTGGGATCGACCTTGAAGGTACTTGACGACATCGGGAATGGAGATCAGCCGTGAGCATCAAAATCGTAAAGGATCCGGCCAATCCCCTTGGCGGTTACGCGAAAGTTATCATTGGCGGCCTGTCAGTCGGCGCGCCGGCTTCGGCCCATGTCCGTATCACGCGTTTGGAGGACGATCAGTATCTGTCCGCCGCGGGGTGGAGCACGAATGACGCCAAGGTCGGGCCGTTCGACCTGAGCGAGGAGAACGGCGCGCATACGCTGATCCTGGGCCCGGATATTGTCGGCCAAATGGCGCCGTTCCAGCAAATCCGTGTGGAAGTGCTAGAGGCCGGGGTGGATGGTACCCTGAAATGGCCGGAAGATGTTGCGACCACCCAACGAACCGCCCGGCGCGGAACGGTCCATGCCCGGAAGGTGGGTATCGGAAAGGTGTCTCCCGGCCGTCCGGCGCAGCCTGCCCCAACCCCGCCCGGCGGCGACACGCCGCCTCCACGCCCCCCTGAGCCACCGAGCCCGCCCGTGCAACCAACGCCGGAGCCGACACCGCCGGCGCCCGAACCGGAGCCTGTGCCGGGGCCTGTGAACGACCCGAAGCCCGACGACGGCCAAACGGAGACGCCGAAAAGCAAGGTGCCGCTGATCCTTGGGGTGCTGGGCCTGCTTTTGGTGCTTGGCGGTGCCGGCGCCTATTTCGGCATGTCGGGCGACGAACCGAAGACCGAGGAAACTCCTGTCGTAGAGCAGGAGGAGGAAAAGCCGGCGGATGCCACTCAATCCGACACGGCGTCCGGTGCCTGCGATCCTGCCGGGGTTCAGGGCGCGGCCGCCGACGAACGATGGGCCATGGCGCAGAGCTGCATAACCGAAGGAAATACCCAATCGGCCTTGCAATTGGTGGAGGCACTGGTGGCGGAGGCCTATCCCGAGGCGCAATTGCAATTGGGCAAATGGATGGACCCAAATCTGGACGGGGACAATCCGATGGGAAGCAAGAATGCCAATACCGCGATCCGGCTATATGACAGCGCCAAGAAGGCAGGCCTTAGCGAGGCCGATCCCTTGTCCGAGGCGCTGTGCAAGGTTCTGGAAAGCGCGACGGGGCTGAGCGAACAGGTCACGCATGAGAAGTTCTGCCAGGGGAGTTGAGACAGTGTTCCGCATCGACCAACGCGAACCGGGTTCCTCACCGCATAAGGGGCGGTCGCGGATCCGATCATTGGCAGGGGGCGCATTGTTGGCGGTTGTCTCCGTCTTCAGTACCGGCGGCGCCTTCGCGGAGCGCCCGCTGCTTTTTGAAGATACGAAGACGATCTTCCAGCGGGTTCTGACAAAACCCGGCCAAGCCCTTTATGACGCGAAAGACGGTAAGGAAGCGGGCGCGCTTTGGCCGTTGCAGCCGGTCTATGTCTACGAACGGGACGGCGATTGGCTGCGGATAGGCAAAAGCGAAATACAGGTGGACGGCTGGATCAAATCCGAAGGCACCGTCCCCTGGGTTCATAACATTGTCGGTGCCTTCACGCTGCGGGGGGACGAGCGGGTCCGGCAGTTGATCTATGACACGCAGCCGCGCCTGGCCGATCTGCTGCAGCAGGAATCCTATCTGGATATCGTCACCAAGAACCGCAGCGCCGCCGAGAAAAAGCAGGACCTGACGGATAGCGGCGTCGTCTCCATCGAGCCGGAACTGGCGGTCGACGTGACCGAGAGTTTCTATTTGATGCCGATTACCGATTTCCGCGAACGCGTCGTCGGCTATTCCCAGTATGAAGCGCTGGAAATGGAAATTGCCGCGGTGCCGTTGAAGGAAACGGCGGCTGGGTCTCTGATCCCTGACGAACCGCTGAAAACCGGCATCGTTTTCGTAATCGACACCACCCAGTCGATGGGACCCTTTATCGAAGAATCCCTGGTTACGGTTCGTGAGATTGTCGATCAACTGCGCGAAAGCGGCGATGAGGGCTCGGTCAGTTTCGGTCTGGTCGGGTTCCGCGACAATCCGGAAGGCCGCCCGGGGATCGAATACCGGGTGAAGGAATATCTGGCGCTGGACCCGAACGCGCCGGCCGATGCCATCGTGACGGCACTGGGCGAAATGAAGGCGTTGCAGGACGTTTCGACCTGGGGGTTCCCGGAGGATTCGATCGCGGGTCTGACGCACGCGATCAACGAAACCGTTTGGGAAACAAAGGAAGTCGATTTCGCCGGTCGGATCATCATCCTGATCACCGACGCGCCCCCCAAACCCCCGGGCGATGAAAACGCAGGCTACGCTTTAAGTCCGAAGGACGTGCGGACAGACGCGGATGACGCCAAAGTCGGCATTGCGACACTGCACATCAAATCCAAATCCAGCCGAAACTATGACGGCGCGGCGGAAGAGGCCTACGAAGCCATTTCCGGATTTCACAACGTCCTCGACCAAATGTACTACCCGGTCGACGCACGCGATCCGGACCAGTTCAAGCGCAACCTGAAAGGGGTCATCGGGCGGCTGGTGAATGCCATTTCCGAAGAACCCAAGATCGAGGTCGACGATGAAATCGGCGACGACGAGGGGGGCTTGGGACTGGCGATGCGCCTGGCCTATCTGGCGCGGCGGTCCGGCGAGAACGTGCCGCCGATCCTGCGCGGCTGGACCTTGGACCGGTCTTTCGAGGAATTTGTCGAGGTCGCGGTCGAACCCCGTGTACTGGTCACCCGCAATCAGCTTCTGACCATGTCAGAGGTCATGACCGGGATTGTCCGGGAAGCAGAGGAGGCCGCGCGGGAAGGGCAGAACGAGCTGTTCTTCGAGAATGTCCGCAATGTCGTGGCCGGGATCGGCGCCGACGGATCGCGCCTCATCAACGAGGATGCCGATACCTTGGGCGGCATGATCGGCGAATTCCTGGAATACATGCCCTATATGAGCAAGCGCCGCATCAACACCATTACCGAGACCGAATGGCGCAACGACGCATCGCTTCGGATCAACACGATCCACGACCTGCGCAGTAAGCTGGACCTCTACGAGATCCTCTATCGCAAGGCGGATATCTGGACCGCGCTATATGACGGGCAGCCGGAAGGCGAACATGTCTACGCCTTGCCCCTGGACGCGCTGCCGTGAGCGACGCCGGTCAAAGCGGTTCCATGATCCTTCTTCGCGGTGTGACGAAGGCATGGGAAAGCGCGGATCGGCGGTTTACGCTTCAGGTCGACGGATTGGCGATCCTGTCCGGGCAGTTTTATGTTCTGACAGGTCCGAACGGTACCGGCAAAACCACATTGATCGAGCTTCTGGGATTGGCCTCGCAACCGATGGCCGGGCAGTCGATGCTGCGGCTGGATGGCCGCGATTACGATGTCGGTGCCCTGTGGCGGCGCGGCAAACGCCGGCAACTCGCCGCACTGCGTGCCCGCGGCTTCGGCTATGTCATGCAGATGAGCCAACTGCTGCCCTTCATGTCGATCTGGGACAATGCGAAATTGGTTCAGTCCGTCGCGGGACGGCCGGACCCGCAATACATCCGGCGCCTGTTCGACTATCTGGGGCTGTCCGGGCGCGAGCGGGCGATCCCGGCGACGCTGTCGCCCGGCCTTCGGCAGCGGGCGGCAGTGGCGCGCGCCCTGGCCGCCCGGCCCAGCTTCGTTCTGGCCGACGAGCCGACCGCATCCCTGGACCCTGACGGCGGGCGGGTCGTGATCGACCTCCTGCTTGGCCTGGCACGGGATCTCGGTACCGGGATCGTATTGTGCAGCCATCAGTCGGCGTCCTATGACATTCCGGATGCGGTTCGGATCGAGACGGTCCCTGAACCGTCGGTCGAGGATGGGCATTATCGCTCCTCTGTGCGGATGGCGAACGCATGAGGTCGGTCGTCCTGGCATTCAAGGATCTGCGCCATGACGGGCTGCATTTCTTCTGCGCCACAATTCTGATCGCCGCGATACTGGGGCCGATGCTGGTGCTGTTGGGGATCAAGATCGGGGCTGTATCGGCCCTGTTTTCCGATATGCGAGGATTGCCGGACAATCGGGCCGTATTCATCCAGGGAAACCATCAATTCACGCCGGCGGATATCGAGTCCGTGCGTGCCTGGCCCGAAGTCGCCTTCGCCGAAGGTCAGAATATCGTGACGACGACTGGCACCATTCTGTTGGTTGCCTATCCGGATGGCGGTCGGAGTATCAGCGGCGGTTACGGGACGACCGGTCCAGGCGATCCGTTGACCGATGCCGGTGCCGACCTGTCCGATGGCGGCGTGATCCTCAGCGAGGCCTTCGCGCGTCGGCTTCAGGTCGCCGAGGAAGGCATGGTCGCCTTGATCCTGGAAAGGGGCGCACCGACCCGGGCCCGCATCGAGAGGCCGTTGCGGGTGGCCGAGATACTGCCGAAAGAGCGTATCTCCGGGAACTTCGCATTGCTGCCGGCGGAGACGGTCAGCCAAATCGAGGCCTATGCCCTGGGCTATCAGATTCCGAATTGGGGCGTGACCGATGGGGCGCCCCTGGACGAACGCGTGAACCGGTTCGAAAAAATCCGGCTCTATGCCCGGTCCCTGGAAGATCTGCCGCGACTGACGACACTGATCGAGAACCGCTTCAACGTTCAGACCTCATCCCGCACCAATGAAGTGCAGGCGATATTGCAGCTTGAAGGCAGCCTGGATGCGACATTCGCCTTTCTATCCGGGACCGCCATGATCGGGCTGGTCGTCGTGCTATCGGCCCATTTCTGGAGTGCCGTGCGCCGCAAGAAGCAGACCTGGAGCATGTTGGCACTGATCGGTCTGCCGCCGCTGTCGCTCGCCTTCATACCGGTGGTTCAGGCTGTCATCGTGTCGGTCCTGGGCTTCCTGTTCGCGATTGGCCTCTATGCGGCGGCGGTCACCACCATTTCCGCCTGGTTCGCCGGAATGCTGAACACGGATCAGCAAATCGCCGTTCTGCCGGTGCCGGTGGCGGCCGTGGCCGGGGCGGTCGTTCTGGCCGCGTCGATTGCGGCCTCGGCGCTTGCCGCCGTTACCGTGCTGAAAACCGACCCTGCGGAAGTGATAAGGAGTAGCTGAGATGACGCGCCAACTTCGAAGACATGTCTTGGGCGCCCTGACCGTCGCTGCCTGTGTGTCGTCCCACGCTTCCGCCGATGTCGCTATCGAGTGGGAGCCGATCCAGTACGATCCGGCGATTGTCGTCGACGGCGCGGCCGCCCCGGCGGACCTGCTGGTGCCGTTGCCCTGCGGCGGGGCGATGGCTTTCATGCGCGTCGACACCGAAGCCCGCGCGGACGATCCGCTGGACGATCAGCGGTTTCGGATGGGGGCACCGGACATCAGCCGCGCACCCTATCAGTATACGAGAAAGGCCTATATCCGCGGTGCGTTCGAGGATAAGGAGAAGAACAACACCTACTATTACATGGCGCGCTACGAGCTGTCGCGCGATCAGCACGCGGTTATAGACGCCTGGGCGACGGGCGCGCCGTGCCCTGAATCCGACCCGAAGAACGGTGTCCTGCCGAAGACGGCGATCACCTGGCATGACGCGCAACTGGCCGCGCAACGACTGTCGGTCTATGCGCGCCAGGAATTTGCAGAGGGTATGCCGCGTAAGGAAGGTGTTCTGGGGCATTTCCGGCTGCCGACCGAAACCGAATGGGAATTTGCCGTCAGGGGCGGCACGGCTGTCCCGGATCCCGCAGCCTTCAACAGCAAGACGTTTGAAATGGACGGCCGGACAGAACGCTATGTCTGGTTCTCCGGCCGTAGATCGGCCGGGAACGACATAAAGCCGATCGGCGTCCTGCGGCCGAACCCGCTGGGCCTCCACGATATGTACGGCAATGCCGAGGAGATGGTCCTTGGCCTCTACTCACTGAACCGGGGCGGGCGGGATCACGGTCAGTTGGGTGGTTTTGTGACGCGTGGCGGTTCCTACCGGAACAAAAGCGCGGAGATTTCTTCCGCGACACGCGCGGAATATCCGTTCTATTTCGTCGATGCGGCCGAGCCCTTCCAGAGCGAAAGCGTCGGATTTCGCCTGGTGCTGTCGGCCTCGGTCCTGACGTCCGACAAAGTCATCTTCGCAATCGAAGACGCCTGGGAGCAAACGCTGAACCCGGAAGACGAGGACGACCCCAACGCAATCCTGACCCGCATGATCGAGCAGGAAACGGTCGTGGACATGGTCGCGAAGCTGGAGAGCGTACAAAGCGCCCTGGTCTCGGCACTGCAAGCCAGTCAGGAAGCGACCGAACTCGCCTTGCGGCGTGCCGTCTTCGCCGGTGCGACGTCCCTGCGCGCCATCAGTCTCACCGCCGACCGGATCGAACGGGCCCAGATTGCCAAGGATAAGTACTTGGAAAACCTGGAAGCCGCGAAAGAACGCTTGGCTGCTGCGGAAAAGGCAGGGCAAGCCGAGAGTGTCTTGAACGTCAACAGATCGTTGATCGACAAGTTGCAAGCCAATCTTGCCACCAATGACGAACGCCTTGCGGAATATGCCGGGGAACGCGCGATCGACGAGACCAACTTTGTCACAAGCGTGGTTGCCGTCTATGAGTCTTCTACCGAGGAGAGTCTACGGAAGGCGACAGAGCTGTTGCTGGCGGAAATGCAAAAAACCGATCAATTGCAAATGGTTGGTCCAATACGTCAGTTTTCTGACACAGTATCCGCTTACCGCATGAAACCGGACATGACCAAGGCTGAGATACTTGCAACACAACCGGAATGACGTTAGCTTTTTTGTGGGTAGACGTCGCATTCTTGGGGAGGGGTTATGACTGTTTCAACCGGTTCGTGCAGCAGAATCGTGCTGGCAGCGGTTTTAAGCACCGCACTTGTCGCCTGTCAGAACAACCCTGTTCGGGATGTCACGTCGGTATTTGAAGCCGCGCCGACGGAACCGACGCCAGGCCAGACCCCGGAACAGTTCCGCCTCGCGCAATTGACCAAGGAATCCGAGGAAATCCGGGGGCAGGCGCTCCTGGCCGGTCTCGGGGTCGGCGTCGTTCTGGCGCTAACGATCTGCGACAGCCCGATTTCGGTCTGCGGCGTTGCCGCGACGGCGGGTGGCGCGGCGATCGGTTATGGCGCGGGCATGTATGTCGCCCAGAAAAGCCAGCTGGCGAAGGAAGAGCAGGACCAGATTTCGGGCTCCATCAGCTCCGCCGAAGCCGCCTTGAACACCTATAAGGAACGCGCCGACGTCGCGCAGGAAGTCGTGGCGCAGAACCGTGCTGCCGTCCAGGCCATGAACGACACTGCTGCAGCGTCAGATTCCGAACGTGCTTATCGCGTGCAGCAGTACAAGAACATGGAAGGCGATCGCGACCGCATCGAAGCGCTTCAGTCGCAGCTGGAGAACGATCTTCGCTTCATGAATTTGGAGTTGGAGGGCCGGGAGAAATCGGGCGATACCAATCTGGCGGATCTGAAGCAGCAGCGTGACGCGCTGCAGCAGGTCAATCAGCAACTGACCTCCCAGCTTAATGCGATGAATGGCCTGATCGAGGACGTTCCGGATGAAATCCGCAGCGCCGCCGTCTAACGGGAGAGACCCATGCTTGATCAGGAGCTCGTAGTCGAAGGTTCCGGCCTTGTGCGGCCGCGGATCGCAACGGTGCTGCTTGCGTTCGGTTGTCTTGTCGCGTTGTCCGCGTGCCAGACCACGAAGACCGGCGATCCTTGCGACTACCGCGGCGAAACGCAGGGATTCCTCGGCGCGACCGGCAGCGTGCTGACCGATCAGTATGAGGCCTGTACGGCCAAATTGATCGCCCAATTGGAGGAGCTGCAACTGGCGAATATTCAGGCGAAGCGCCGGGCGGAACGGTTGGAAGCTTTGGCCGCCGAAAGCGAGGGGGACGTCGCGGATGCCGCCGCGCGGTTGGCCCGCGTCAATCGGGACAGTCAGACGGCTCTCGACCGCCTGAACGAAATGCGCGCGCGTCGGAACGCCGATCAAGCCAAACTGGATGATCTCCTGGCGCAGCAGCGGGCGCTGGAAGACAAAAAGCGTGCGCTGAGTGAGGCCGCGCTAAGCACCGACGGGACTGCAGAAAGCCTGCAGGCAGAGATCGCGGCGCTCGAGCAGGAACAAGCCGCCTTGCTGGAGATCATCGAAGCCGAGAGTCAGGCCTGATACGGGCCCCAAGGTTTCCGGTACGCGCGTCGGCACGGGGGCCGTCGCCGGATCGACGGAGTTCTGAACGGGTGCGGCTGGTTGGGGGGATCAGGTGGCGGACCAGCGTATCTGTCGTACGGTAACGGGCGATTTCGAACCGGTTGGACCGGGTGATTCACGGTCGGCGGAATTCCTGAAATCGGTGCTGGAGCGGGAGCTTGGGTCCGACCATGCGGCTCTCTTCGCGGAGCCTCAATCTGCTGCCAATGGGAAATCGCTGGATTGGCTGACCGATCGCATGGGCACTGTCCGTGCCTATAACGATCTTTCCGAAGACGAGAAGGCTGCCCTGCGGTCCAAACTCAATGCCCGGGTTTCCGACATTCGAAATCTGGTCGACCGGCTGAATGGGTCGGACGGGGCGAATGAACGGCGCGCGGCTGCGGCGCTGTCGCATGCCCTGGACGTGCCGGACCAAGGATGCGTTTTCCGGGTCGGTGATGAGCCGGTTCTGGTGAATTGGGGGTACCGGCGCAGCGGCGACCGCAATACCAAAGGGACTTTGGCCCGGTTCATGGCGGAAGGCGGCGCGCAGGATCCGGTTTCGGAGGCACCGGCCGTCGATCCGCCGCCCGCCAATGGACGCGGCCGGTCCGCACCCGTCCGGTTCCGGCCCAGTGAGGGTGGAACGGTCGTCGGCCGTGATCCGTCCAGCAGCGATTGCGTCATCTATCATCCCGGCATCGCCGCGCGTCATGCGCGCTACATCCGGAAGGGCTCCGATCTGTTCGTCGAGGATCTGGGCAGCGGGTCCGGTACATACGTCAATGGTCGGCGGGTGCTGCGCCGGACCAAGGTCGACAGTGGCGACCGGGTCGATATCGGCCCCTATCGGATGGACGTCGCGGGCGAGGATGTGGTTGCGGTCGACGCGGCCCATGAATCGTCCCTGCGGCTTGACGGCGTCAGCCGACAAGTGCGCGTTGCCGGACGGTCGTCGCCGCTGGTCATTCTGGACGATGTGTCGCTGGAGATCGGCGCCGGGGAGTTCGTTTGCATCATCGGGCCGAGCGGATCCGGGAAATCCACATTGATGGACGCCATGTCTGGGCGGGTCACGCCAACCGGCGGCACGATCACCTTCAACGGGATGGATCTGCACCGGAATTTCGAACATCTGAAATCCGTGATCGCCATGGTGCCGCAGCACAATGTCCTGCATGAGGCATTGACCTTGCGGCAGGCCCTGACTTTCACCGCGAAGCTTCGGCTGCCGTCGGATACAAGCCGGAAGGAACGCACCCGGATCGTCGAGGAGGCGGCCGCAAGCGTCGGCCTTTCGGAACGCCTCGATACTAAGATTGGACGGTTGAGCGGCGGTCAGAAGAAGCGCTGTTCGCTGGCAAGCGAGCTTCTGGACCGCCCCGCGCTGCTGTTCCTGGACGAGGTGACAAGCGGATTGGACGAGGAGACCGATCAGGAGGTGATGAGCCTCTTGAGACGGATGGCGGATGACGGCATGACCATCGTCTGCGTCACGCATACCTTGGCAAATATCGAGCCCTATGCCGACAAGCTGATTGTGATGAATGTCGGCGGCGTGCCGGCTTTCTATGGCCCTCCCGGCGAAGCCTTGCCCTATTTCGGTGCCCACCGAATGGGGGAGATTTTTCCGCGCCTGGCGGGCGAATCGCCGGCGGCCTGGCGCGAGCGGTTCGACGCGCAGCAAGTGGCCGTCAGCGGCGCGCAATCGACACAACAGGCGGCGCGCGCCGAGACCACACCCGCGAAGCCGCCATTCAAGCCACTTAAATCCCTGGCGACGACTTTGCGCCAAACCGAGTTTCTGACCCACCGCAATATCCTGCTGCTGGCGTCAGACAGCCGGCTATGGGGCATGGCGCTGGTTCAGGCATTGTTGATCGGCGCGCTGATCGGTTATGCGTTTACCGATTTCGGCCCGGAAGCGACGCTGGTCAATTCGAAGATTGCGATGCTTTTGCTGATCGGTCTCGCCGGGCTTTGGATCGGGTGCAACAGTTCCGCAAAGGAGATCGTCGGCGATTTGCCGATCTTTCAACGCGAATACGATGTGAACCTGTCGTCCGTTGCCTTTGTTCTATCGAAACTGCTGGTGGCCAGCGCGTTCACCATGGCGCAGATGGGGCTCGTCTATGCGCTTGCCGTCGGTCTCAGCAAGGAAATCCCGGGCGACGATCTTTATCAGTTCGGTTTCTCGCTGGCGGCGGCTTTCGCAGGCTGCGCCATGGGGCTTTTGATTTCCGCCGCAACCAATACCACCGAACAGGCCACGACCGTGGTGCCTCTGGTCCTGGTCCCCCAACTGATTCTATCCGGCGTGATCGTGCCCAGCCTGCCTGATATCGCGCAGGCCGCGTCGGAGGTGGCGATGACCAGCTATGTCCTGATCGAGGCGATGAAATCGGTCTATTTCGAGTTTGACGGCCCGGTCATGGGTATCGATGCCGACAGCGGACAACCGATCGAACTGACCGCCCAATCCTACTGGATCGGGGCTCGTATGATTGCGATCCATTGCGCGGTGCTGTTGTTGAGCGCATTCGCCATTGTCCGCCTTCGGCAGCGGGCCCGAACGAAGAAGCGCGGCTGATACCGCCTCGCTGCACCTATTCGGACATTGATAGGGCGTATCCGGACCGATTTTCGGCTGATCCAATCCGTTCGTTGCCGACCAAAGGATGGCCAGACACTAAAAACCCCGCAACTCACAGAGTTTGCGGGGTTTTTGTTGGTCGGAGTGGCTGGATTCGAACCAACGACCCCTGCCTCCCGAAGACAGTGCTCTACCAGGCTGAGCTACACTCCGGCTGGATGCGTCGGCTTTTCCGTGAGGGGCGGTCGGGTCCGTCCCTGGCCGAAGCGGATCGGCTTATAACGCCCTGGATGGCGCGACGCAAGACACGGAATGATCCGGCGACACGGAATTTTTATTTTCCGGCGACCCGGCATAGTCTGCGGCTGCTCGAAGAGGCAGCAAGAAATAGAAAGAGGTGCGTGGTGGCGGATTTCGTAGATGGGGTTATTTCCTTCTGGTTCGATGAACTGAACCGGGAAGCTTGGTTCGCGGTCGATACAAAGGTCGACGAGGCGATCCGGGACAGGTTCGGTGCGTTGCGCGACCGGTTGGCTGCGGATCGGGATGCTGCCTTTGCGGCGGCGGAGACGGCGCGGGGCGCGCTGGCCGTGCTGCTGGCGCTGGATCAGTTCTCTCGAAACCTCTATCGCGGGCAGGCGGAGGCCTTCGCGGCGGACCCGTTGGCGCGGGATATCGCGCGCCGGGCCGTGGTGCGCGGCCAGCACCTGGACCCGGATCTGCCGCCCCTGGCCGGGCAGTTCTTCATCCTGCCCTTCGAACACAGCGAAAGCCTGGCCGATCAGGATTGGTGCTGCGCCTTCTGTGAGGCGGTCGGGGACGAGATGTTTACCGATTACGCCGAGCGACATCGCGCGATCATTCGCCGGTTCGGTCGGTTCCCGCACCGGAACGCCGCGCTGGGCCGCCCGTCGACCGCGGAGGAAACCGCCTTTCTGAAGGAACCGGGTTCGTCCTTCTGACCGCCCAATTGCTGCGGCGCACACTCATAGGATTGAAATCCGCGCGCAAATCGTCAGATACTTTTGGACAGGTGTTGAATTGACGGCGGTACGCGCCGGACTGCGACGCGATTGCCGAGAACCAGAAGGGGTGGGGACCGCCCCCCTACGGTTAGGCCCCCGCGCCCTTCCTAAAAAGAAGGGAACGGAAAGATGAGCGTCGCCGCCCTGCTGAGTAAAAAACCCAGCGACAAGATCATAACGGTATCCGCGTCGACCTCGATCCGCGAGGCCTCCGAATTGTTGGCCCAGAACAAGATCGGGGCGGTGGTCGTGACGGAGGACAAGGATCGCGTTGTCGGCATCCTGTCCGAACGTGATATCGTGCGCGGCCTTGCCGCCCGCGGCGCATCCGTGATGACCCAACGGGTCGCGGATTTGATGACCGCCCCGGTCGAAACCTGCACGCCGTCCGACGCCGCCGACGATGTGATGCGGCGGATGAGCGAAGGCCGGTTCCGCCACATGCCGGTGACCGAAGGCATGAAACTGGTCGGCGTGATCTCGATCGGGGACGTCGTGAAGAACCGCATCAACACGCTGGAGCAGGAAGCCAGCGCGATGCGCGACTACATCACCACCGGCTAGTCATCCGCGTCGGCCGACGGCAAGGAGACTGATCGGCAGGTTCGGATCAAGGCCTTGATGATTGGCCCTTTCGGGTCGATCAGGGCCGGGTCGGTCGCGATCAGGGTGATCACCGTTTCCGCTTCCCCCTGCCAGTTCAGGACCGGGGCGGCCAGGGCATAGAGGCCCGGAATGAAATCACCGCCGACCGATGAATACCCGTCGCGGCGAATTGCCTTCTTCAAATCCTCAATAAGCTTCGCATCGGACTCGCCGATCAGCGGATCGGTCAGATTGGCCGGCGCGAAGCCCAGGAAGACCCGGCCTGTCGCCGAATGAACCAACGGCATGACGGTCCCGAGGCCCAGGGCGGTCACGATGTGATTGCGCGCGCGTTCCCATCGGACGATGACCGGCCCGCTGGCCCCCCAGACCGATAGCATGGCGGTACAACCGGTCGCCGCGACCAAGTCCGGCAGAACATCCGCCGTTCGATTGACGAAATCCGTCCGGGCCAGGGCCGACAGGCCCAGTTCCGTCGCAAATGGGCCGAGGTCGTATCGACCGGACCGTGCCTTCTGGCTCAACATTCCCTGCGCGACCAGGCTGGAGAGGTAGCGATGAAGCTTGCTGGTCGCCATACCGGTCCTGTCACTGACTTCCTTGAGGGACAGAGGTCCGGAGTCGCGGGCGAACACTTTCAGGATCGTCATCGCCGTGTCGACCGATCCGATCCCCCGCCGGTCTTCGGTATCCTGAAGCATGTTTCCTCCCCAATTCGGATTCTGCAATTGTCTATTGGTGAATGTACTGTATATTAGTGAATAAGAAAACGGGCAAACGACCCGAGGGAGGAGCAGGTTCATGCGCATCGCCATCATCGGGGCGGGACCGGCGGGATTGTATGCCGGCACATTACTGCGCCGCCATTTTCCGGACAGCGACATCGAGATTTATGAGCGCAACCCGGAAAACGTCACCTGGGGTTTTGGGGTCGTGTTCTCAGACACGGCACTGGATTTTCTGCGCGAGGACGATCCCGAGACACATGCCGCCATCGTGCCGCATATGGAGATGTGGCGCGACCTGACCCTCGACGTGCTGGGGGAGCGCGTGGCCATCGATGGCGTCGGTTTCGCGGCGGTCGGCCGGCTGCATCTGTTGCAATTGCTGACGGCGCGGGCGCGGGACGTCGGGCTGTCCCCGCAGTTCGATGCGGATATCGGCGATCTTTCCCGCTTCCAGGACCACGATCTGATCATCGGGGCCGACGGTCTGAACTCCCTTGTCCGGCAATCGGATGACTTCGGGGTGACGCTGGATTACCTCGACAATAAATTCGTCTGGTATGGCACGAAACGTCCCTTTGGGACCCTGACCCAATCCTTCCGTCAGTCGCGCCATGGCCGCTTCAATGCCCATCACTACCGCTACACGCCGGATATGAGCACCTTCATCGTTGAAACGGATTCCGCGACATGGCGGGCGGCCGGGTTCGACGGCATGGACGAGCCGGCCGCGCGCGCCGTCTGTGAGGAGATATTCGCCGACGTGCTGGAGGGCGCGCCGCTGGTCGCCAACAATTCCCATTGGCGGAACTTCCCCAAACTGTGGTGCGAGACGTGGCATCGGGACAACAAGGTTCTGATCGGCGATGCGTTGCATACGGCCCATTTCTCCATCGGATCCGGGACGCGGCTGGCGATGGAGGATGCGATTGCCCTGGTCCGCGCTTTGAAGGACCATCCGGGGGCGGTGCGCGACGGATTGGCGGCTTATCAGGCGGCGCGACAGCCGATCGTGAAGAAGATCGTCACCGCCGCCAACCAGAGCGCCGACTGGTATGAGGGCTTCGCGGCGCGGATGGATATGCCGGCCTGGGAGTTTGCGGACAGTTACATTCGGCGCGCCGGGCGAATCGACGACGACCGCCTGCGCAAACTGGCGCCCGCCTTCATGGCCGGGCTCGACCTCTATCGCGCCAAGCAAGAGCCAGCAGGATGAGTGATATCGCGGATTTGGTATCGGATGATTGTCCCGGCGCGCGGGAAATCGGGTTTGCTCTGCCGGACCGCTATAATGCGGCATCCATCCTGTTCGACAATCTGACGGCGGGGCGCGGCGATAAGGCGGCGGTCCTGACCGAAGCCGGGGCCACCAGCTATTCGGATCTTTGCGCCGAAGCCTGCCGGATCGGCAACGGCCTTCTGAGCCTGGGATGCGGGCCCGGCGACCGGGTGATCCTTGTTCTGAATGACAGTCCGGATTATGCGGCCGCGATTTTCGGCGCATTGCGGGCGGGGCTGGTGCCGGTGCTCATCAATACCCTGTCGCCCCCCGATCAGATCGCTTACTTCGTCGAGGACTCGGCTGCGAAGGCCGCCCTGATCCATGAGGAGCATCGCGGCCTTTTTGAGGGCGCGTCCGTGGACAATCTGATTGTGCTGGATGGCCCGGCGGGGCGCGATTGGGTCGCGGGCTGCTCCCCGGATTTGCCGATGGCGGACACGCATCGCGACGACATGGCATTCTGGATGTATTCGTCCGGCTCGACTGGTCGGCCGAAAGGGGTGGTGCATCTGCATCACGACATGGCCTATACGGTCGAAAGCTATGCCCGGCGTGTCCTGGATATTCGGGAAGACGATGTCTGCTTTTCCGTCCCGAAGATCTTTTTCGCCTACGGTTTCGGCAATTCGATCACCTTTCCCTTCGCCGTGGGGGCGACGACCGCGCTTCTGCCGGACCGACCGGTGCCGGGGCGGATATTCGATCTGATCCGTGCCTGCAAACCGACCCTGCTTTTCGCGCTGCCGACGGTCTATACCGCGCTGATCAAAAGCCCGGATGCGGCCGCGGCCGACCTCGGCTCCGTGCGGATGTGCATATCGGCGGCAGAGGTCCTTTCGGGCGATGTGTTCAACGCCTGGAAGTCCCGGTTCGGTCACGAGATCGTCGAGGGGCTGGGGTCGACCGAAGTGCTGCATATCTATCTGTCCAACACGGTCGACCGGAAGCGCCTGGGATCCGCCGGGCTGCGCGTGCCGGGATATGAAGTGAAACTGACCGACCGTGACGGAGCCCCGGTAGCGCCGGGCGAGGAGGGCATTCTCTGGGTCCGCGGGCAGTCCTCCGCGCCGTGTTACTGGAACCGGCCGGACAAGACGGCGGAGACGATGCGCGACAGCTGGATCTGGACCGGCGACCGGTTCACGGTCGATGCGGATGGGTTCCACTTTTTCCGCGGCCGGGCCGACGACCTCATCAAGGTCAGCGGCCAATGGGTTTATCCGCTGGAAGTCGAACTGTGCCTGAACGAGCATCCGAAGATCCTGGAATGCGCCGTCATGGGCTTGCCGATGGAGGACGGTCGTACCACCCTGGCGGCCGTGATTGCTCCGATGCCGGGCGTCCAGGGCGGTTCGGATCTGGGGGAAGAGTTGAAGGCCTATGTGAAGTCGGAATTGCTGCCCTACAAATATCCGCGCCGGATCGTGTATATGGACAGCTTGCCGAAGACGGGTACCGACAAGATCGACCGCCAGGCCTGCAAGCGCCTGTTGCTGGCTGGCACATGAACGATTTCGGGAACAGGGAAATGCCGCGATGAGTGACGCAAAACCGGTCTCCGCCGAACGCCAGGCGTTCTACGACGAAATCCGGCCGCTCAACATGACGCCGCTGTGGGAAATGCTGCACGCGCTGGTGCCGAAGCAGCCGGCGACGCGGGTTCAGCCGGTCCGCTGGCGTTATGACGATGTCCGGCCGTATCTGATGCAAAGCGGGGATCTGATCACCGCCAAGGAAGCGGAACGGCGTGTCCTGATCCTGGAGAATCCGGGCTGTCCGGGCGAGAGTGCCGCGACGGGGACGCTTTACGCAGGCCTGCAGCTGATCCTGCCGGGCGAGGTTGCGCCCTGCCACCGGCATACCCAGTCGGCGCTTCGATTCGTGATGGAGGGCGACGGGGCTTATACGGCCGTCGACGGCGAGCGCGCGGTGATGCGGGAATTCGACCTGATTCTGACTCCCAGCTGGCAATGGCACGATCACGGCAATGACGGCGCCGGGCCGATGGTATGGTTGGACGGGCTGGATATCCCGACCGTGCGTTTCTTTGACGCCGGTTTCGCGCAGCAGGGCAATGACGAATACCAGTTGGACCGCCGCCCGCCGGGGTTCAGCCGCGCGCAGTTCGGGCGGAACATGCTGCCGGTCGGTTTCGACGCGCCGAAGACCAGTCCGGTCTTCCACTATCCCTATGCCGAATACCGGCAGGCCCTGGAGGACATGAAAAGGTCGACGGAATGGGATCCGCATCAGGGCCTGAAACTGGAATTCATCAACCCGGCCACGGGCGGCCCGATGATGCCGACCATTTCCGGCTTCGTGCAGCTTCTGCCCAAGGGGTTCTCGACCAGGACCTATCGTGCCACCGATGCCATGGTCTGCACGGTTGTCGAAGGGACCGGAAACGCCATTGTCGGGGATGAGGTCTTCGATCTGAAGCCGCGCGATGTTTTCGTCATCCCGCCCTGGCACCGGCAATGCCTGGAAGCCCGTGACGACCTCGTTTTGTTTGTCTTCTCGGACAAGGGCATGCAGGACTCTCTCGGCATCTGGCGAGAAGAGCGCGTCTGAGAAAGCGGGAGGGGTCATGTCCGTTAAAATCCACGGCATCAAGAACTGTGACACGATGAAGAAGGCCTTCGCCTGGCTGGACGGGCAAGGCATCGCCTATGAGTTTCATGACTACAAGAAATCCGGCGTCACGACGGAAGCTCTGGCGGACTGGTGCGATGCCGAAGGTTGGGAAAAGGTCCTCAACCGCGCCGGCACCACGTTTCGCAAGCTTCCGGACGCCGACAAGGCCGGTCTCGACCGCGACAGGGCGATCGCCCTGATGGTCGAACAGCCGTCGATGATTAAACGCCCCGTGCTCCGAACTGCCGATGGGCGGATCGAAATCGGGTTCAAGCCGGACCGCTATGCCGAGATCTTCGGAAAATAGGGGCGCCGCCGCCCAATCTGCGCCGAAAGGCCGAAATAGAGGAAACCGCTGATATGAGTTACGTTCTGCCGCCGCCGCCCGTCACTGCCGTGCCCGTTCAGGGCGGTGGGGACTTCCCGGTGCGCAACATCTATTGCGTCGGGCGCAATTACTGGGCGCATCGCGAGGAAATGGGGGTTTCCGACCGCGATCCGCCCTTCTTCTTCACCAAATGCCGGGACGTCATCGTCTATTGTCCGCCGGGCGCGGCGACCGATATCGCCTATCCGCCGGAAACGTCGAATCTGCACCATGAGATCGAACTGGTGGTGGCAATCGGGAAGGAAGGCTTCCGGATTTCTCAGGCCGATGCGCCGGACCATATCTTCGGCTATGCCATCGGCCTGGATATGACCCGACGCGATCTGCAGGGCGCGGCAAAGGACAAGGGCCGTCCCTGGGACAACGGCAAGAGCTTCTTTCAGGCGGGGCCGGTGGGCGAGATCGTGCCCATGGCCAAGACCGGGGAAATCACCGGCGGCCGGATCCAGTTGTCGGTGAACGGCACGATGCGCCAGGACGCCGAAATGGATGAGATGATCTGGAATGTGCGTGAGACGATCGAAGATCTGTCGCGGTTCCACACGCTGTATCCTGGTGATCTGATCTTTACCGGGACGCCCGCCGGTGTCGGCGCTGTCGTGGCCGGTGATGTGCTGGAAGGCAGCGCCGAGGGCGTTGGATCCTTGACGGTGAAAATCGTCTGATCGTCCCGGCCTTCGGGGGTGAAGCCGCCGAATCCGGCGGGTTCGATCATTTCCTCTTGCGGGTCGCGCGAGAAATGATTTAGGCTTAAAAAGTCAAAGCTTAAAACAATAGTATGGGATTGCATGCAACATAGCGCAGAAATCCGCATTGCGGATTGATGTGGATGAACTATAGTGCAGCAAGACCGATGGGAGAGGACGGTAAGCGTAAGGTATGCCCAAGCGGGCGCTTGACCCCGCGCATGCTTCCGCGTTCTCCTTGAACCGTGGGTTTCGACGCGATGGATGTTCGGTATTCGAATGTCCCAAAAACAGGGAGGTACGGGTATGAAGAAGATGTTGCTGGGCGCCGCGCTGGGCGCCGTGATGATGGCAGGGCCGGCCTTCGGCGCCAGCCATGGCGAACCGGTCAAAATCGGTTTCGTGACCACGCTGACCACCCCGGCCGCGGTGATCGGCAACGACATGAAGAACGCTTTCGATCTGGCGCTGGAACATATCGGCGGCGAAATGGGCGGCCGTAAGGTCGAAGTGATCTACGAAGATGACGGCTTCAAGCCGGAAGTCGGCAAGCAGGCCTCGGACAAGCTGGTGAAACAGGACGAAGTCGACTTCGTCACCGGGTTCATCTGGTCGCACGTCCTGCTGGCCTCGTCCAAATCGGTCCTGGACAGCGGTACCTTCCTGATCAGCGCCAATGCGGGCCCGTCCCAGCTGGCCGGCAAGGGCTGCCACGAGAATTTCTTCTCCGTGTCCTGGCAGAACGACCAGACGCCGATGGCGCTGGGTGAAGCCTTGAACGCCAACGGCGTGAACTCCGTCTACATCATGGCGCCGAACTATGCCGCCGGTAAGGACATGGTCGCGGGCGTGGAGCGCACGTTCAAAGGCGAAGTAAAGGGCAAGGACCTGACGAAGTGGGGCGCCGACGCGCAGCTCGACTTCTCGGCGGAACTGGCCAAGGCGAAGGCCTCGGGCGCGGAAGCGATCTGGGTCTTCTATCCGGGCAAGGCCGGCGGTGCGTTCATTCAGCAGTACACCCAGGCCGGCCTGCAGGACAGCCTGCCGCTGTACTCGGTCTTCACGGTGGACGCTCTGTCCCTGCCGCGTCTGAAGGATGCCGGCCTGACGGGCGTGCTGGGCAGCCGCGCGACGCAACATTGGTCGCCGGACCTCGACAACGAAGCGAACAAGAAGTTCGTCACGGACTTCCTGGCGAAGTACGGTTCCTACCCGTCCTTCTATGCCCAGCAGTCCTATGACGCGATGATGCTGATCAAATCGGCCGTCGACGCGGTCGGGGGCGATCTGTCCGACAAGGACGCGGTGCGCGCGGCGCTGGCCAAGGCCGATTTCGCGTCGACCCGCGGCGGCTTCAAGTTCGGCAACAACCATTTCCCGGTCCAGAACTTCTACCTGCGTGAAGCGGTCGAAGATTCGGAAGGGCGTTGGACGACGAAAGTCGTGTCGACGGTGTATGAAGACCATCAGGATCCGCACGCCGCCGATTGCGGTATGTAAGATCCGCCTTGCGTAACCGGCGGGGCGGGCCGACCACGGTCCGCCCCGCTGTTTTTCCCCCACCAGAATTCGATCACGAACTGTGGGGTATGGCGGTTGGGATAGGGAAATGGCCTCGGCCGGCCTCTCTCACGGAGGCTGCGGACGTGGCGGGGATAAGTGAATGGATACGGCGCTTCTCATCACGCAGTTGCTGAATGGCTTGCAACTGGGCGTGTTGCTGTTCCTGCTGGCGGCGGGACTGACCCTGATCTTCGGGATCATGGACTTCATCAATCTGGCGCACGGCTCCTTCTATATGGTCGGTGCCTATATCTGCGGGACGCTGGTTGCGCTGCTGGACAGTTTCGTCCTGGGCGTGATCCTGGCGATACCGCTGACGCTGGCCGTGGGCTATGTCGCGGAACTGGTGGTCGCCCGGACGCTCTATGCGCGCGATCACCTGGACCACGTTCTGGCGACCTTCGGCCTGATCCTGATTTTTGATACGGCCGTGCATCTGTTCTGGGGTGCCGAGGGCATGGCGATCCCGCTGCCGGATTGGCTGAATGGTCAGATCGCCGTCTCCGAAACGATCCTGCTGCCGACCTATCGCATCGCGATTATCTCGGTCGGGCTCGCGGTTGCGGTGGGCCTCTATGTCCTCGTGACGCGGACCCGCATCGGTATGCTGATCCGCGCCGGTGCCTCGAACCGGACCATGGTTCAGGCGCTGGGGGTCGACATCAAGCGCCTGTTCTCGCTGGTCTTCGCCGCAGGGGCCGCCATCGCCGGCCTGGCCGGCATGATGGTCTCGCCGATTACTGAGGCGTCAATCGGCATGGGCAACGATATCATCATCGTCGCCTTCGTCGTGATCATCATCGGCGGTATCGGGTCGGTGAAGGGCGCCTTCGTCGGCGCGCTGATCGTCGGCATGATCGATACGATGGGCCGGTCCTATCTCGACCAGTTCATGAAGCTCTTCATGTCGGATCAGAATGCCGAGACCGCCGCGCCGGCGGTGTCGGCCATGCTGATCTACATTCTGATGGCGGCGATCCTGGCGGTACGGCCGCAGGGTCTGTTCCCGCCCCGCGTACGCTAAGCGGAAGCGAAAGGACAAACACGATGAACGCTTCCGACATCCTGACGCCCAAAGGACTGATCGCCGCCGCGGTTATCCTGCTGCTGGCCGTCATGCCGGTTCTGACGGCGATCGCCGATCAGGCCTTCTATCTCGACATCGCGACACGGATTTTGATCCTCGCGATCGCGGCCGTCAGCCTTAACCTGATCCTTGGTTATGGCGGCATGGTCAGCTTCGGCCATGCGGCCTTTATCGGGATCGGCGCCTATGCCGTCGGCATCCCGATCTATTACGACGAATATTCC
This sequence comes from Pacificispira sp., assembly GCF_965228185.1. Lineage (NCBI taxonomy): Bacteria > Pseudomonadati > Pseudomonadota > Alphaproteobacteria > Rhodospirillales > Aestuariispiraceae > Pacificispira > Pacificispira sp. Next base: position 422,104 of record NZ_CBDDHE010000003.1, read on the forward strand.
GGCTGGCTGCACTTCCCTCTGGCCATCGCAGTCAGCGCGCTCTACGCGCTGATTACCGGCGCGATCAGTCTGCGCACCAAGGGTGTGCATTTCATCATGATCACCATGGCCTTCTCGCAGATGGTGTTTTTCCTGTTCATCTCTCTGGAGGAATACGGCGGCGACGACGGTCTTTTGATCTGGTCCGACAGTGAGTTCGTCGATGGGGTCGATGTCGACGATCCGACGACCTTCTATTATCTCTGCTTCATCTCCTTGATGGGCGCGCTTTTTCTCGTCCACCGCATCGTCAACTCCCGCTTCGGACGGGTGATCCGCGGGTCGATGTCGAACGACAAGCGCATGAAGGCGCTGGGCTATCCGACATACGGTTACAAGCTGACCGCCTATGTTATTTCCGGCGCGATCTGCGGTTACGCCGGGGCGTTGATGGGCAACTTCACCAATTTCATCAGTCCGGAAATGATGGGCTGGACCCGGTCGGGCGAGTTGATCTTCATGGTCGTCCTGGGCGGATCGGGCAGCGTCATGGGGCCGATCTACGGCGTCCTCTCCTTCCTGCTGCTGGAAGAATTCCTGCCCGACTTGATGGATCTGTTCTCTAAGGACGCCGGGATCTACTGGCATCTGCCCTTCGGCATCATCCTGGTGTTGGTCGTGCTGTTCGTGCGCGGCGGGATCAACGGTCTTCTCGACAGGTGGAACCGATAATGACGACGCTTCTCGAAATTCGCGACCTGCAGAAAAGCTTCGGCGGCGTTCATGCGACCAAGAACGTGTCGCTGGACGTTCTCGAGGGCGAGGTCCATGCGGTGATTGGTCCGAACGGGGCCGGTAAGACGACCCTGATTTCCCAGCTTTGCGGTGAACAGTTTCCGGATTCGGGCCGTGTCCGCTTCGCGGGCAAGGACATCACCCGTGCGTCCGGTCCCGCCCGGGCGCATATGGGGATCGCGCGCTCATTCCAGATCACGACCGTCTTTCAGGACATGACCCTGTTGGAGAATGTCTCCGTCTCCGTTCAGGCCCATGACGGCCATTCCTTCCGGTTCTGGGCGGATGCCGGACGGGACGCGGCGCTGAATGCCAAGGCGATGACTTTCCTTGAGGAAGTCGGATTGCAGGAAAAGGCCCATGTCTTGTCCCGCGAGGTCTCGCATGGCGAACACCGCCAGCTGGAGATCGCCATGGCGCTGGCGACCGAACCCAAGATGCTACTGCTGGACGAACCGATGGCCGGCATGGGGACGGAAGAAAGCCAGCGCATGATCGAAATCCTGAAGCGTTTCAAGGGTCACAAGACGATGCTTCTGGTCGAACACGACATGGACGCCGTTTTCGCGCTCGCCGACCGGATCTCGGTCCTGGTTTATGGCGAGCTCATCGCCACGGACACGCCCGCGGCGATCCGCGATAACGAGGCCGTGCGTCAGGCCTATCTGGGTGAGGAGGCTGCCTGACCATGTTGACCGTATCGGGTTTGAAGACATTCTACGGCAACAGTCAGGCGCTGTTCGGCATGTCGCTGGAGGTCAAGGCGGGCGAAGTCGCCACGCTGATGGGCCGCAACGGCATGGGCAAGACCACGACCGTCCATTCCATCATGGGCATCGTGCCCGCCAATTCCGGCGACATCCACTTCGAGGGCGAGGCCATTCGTGGCCTGGCGCCGTATTCCGTGGCCCGGAAGGGCATCGGCCTTGTGCCGGAAGGGCGCCAGGTTTTCCCGAACCTGACCGCGCATGAAAATCTGGTGGCGACCGCAGCGAACTGGGGCAAGCTTTCCAATCCCTGGACGGCGGAGCGGGTCTACGACCTGTTCCCGGGGCTCGCCGAACGCCGCAGCAGCATGGGCAACCTGCTTTCCGGCGGCGAACAACAGATGCTGGCGGTTGGCCGCGCCCTGATGACCAACCCCAAACTGCTGATCCTGGACGAAGCAACCGAGGGCCTGGCCCCGCTGATCCGGGACGAGATCTGGAAAAGCCTGGAAGCACTGAAGTCCGAAGGCTTGTCGATCCTGGTCATCGACAAAAACGTCAAGGACCTGGCCCGCATCGCAGACCGCCACCACATCGTCGAAAAGGGCAAGGTCGTCTGGACCGGATCCAGCGCTGCGCTGCTGGCGAACGAAGATCTGATGCACCGCTATATGGGGGTGTGACGGGGCGGGATCGCATCGCCCTCACCCCAACCCCTCTCCCCCGGGGAGAGGGGCTTTTTGATGCTCGACCACTGATTCAAGCGCCTGCCAGACACCGTCAGGGTTGGTCAGTATGTCGTTGTTCCAGAATCGCAATACGCGATAGCCTGCGTCGTGCAGCCGATTGGTTCGGAACGCGTCACGCGCTGTCTGGTCGGCATGTTGCCCTCCATCGATTTCAACGATCAGCTTCACCTCATAACAAACGAAATCGGCGATGAAACCTTGAACGGGAACCTGTCGTCTGAATTTCAGGCCCTGAAACTGTCGATTTCGAACCATGCTCCAGAACTTGGATTCCGCATCTGTTGAATTGCGGCGAAGCTCTCGAGCTCTCTTGGTGTGTTTCATTAGAGAAATCTATAATTGATTGAAATCCCCGAAAAGCCCCTCTCCCTCGGGGAGAGGGGTTGGGGTGAGGGGAACGGGGTACATTTCCTGCCACGCCAATGACCCATTTCCGATGCTACCATCGCAGCATGCGCCGCATCGTCGTCACCTTGCTCTGTCTTCTACCCGCCACCGCCTTCGCCGACCCCTGCCCACGTGGACAGGAGCGGGCGGCGAGCGGTGACCTGGATGCCGCGATCCAGGCCTATTCCGGCTGCCTGCAGGCGGGCCTGCCGCAGGACGAGAAGCTGGCAGCCTATCTGGCGCGCGGGGACCTCTATGTCCTCGACGGGCGCTTTCTGGAGGCGCGGATGGACTACGATGTCGTCCTGGCGATCGATCCGCACCATTCGGAAGGCTATCTGCGTCTGGCACGGCTTCATGCGCTGGAGGGCAGCCACACGGCGGCGGTGGACGCGGCCAATCAGGCGATCCGGTTGAACCCGGACAACATCGCCGCCTATCGCCGCCGGGCCCTGTCGCGCATCGCCCAGGGCACGCCCTGGCCCGCCTTCGACGATCTGAACCTAGTACTGGAACGGGATCCAGGGGATTGGGAGGCTCGGCTGGCGCGGGCAGAGATTCTCCGCGCCATGGGTGAGCCGGAACAGGCGCTGGACGATGTCGGTGCTGTCCTGTCGGCGCATCCGAACAACCAGACCGCCCTGTTCCAGCGCGACCTTCTGCTGGGCATTTTGGGGCGCGACCAATAGGAACCTTGCCACCGGCGCGGCGGCGGCTATAGTGCGCTCATCGAAATCGGCACCAGACGGCGGATCGGGCTCATGGCCTTTACGATCGACACCATCGGGATTATTTGCGGCTGTCGCGCGCGCGGCGGCCGTTGGCGGTGCTGATCCGGACCTTCCGGACATAGAACAGCGAGACCATCGACCCCGCGGCAGGCATGATCCTCCCGCGGGTTTTCAGTTTTTGACGAGATGAAGAGCGGATAGCGGATAATGGACCTCAAGATCTACGACACCAGCAGACGACAGAAGATGACCTTCGAACCCCGCGTGGCCGGGAAGGTCGGTCTGTATGTCTGCGGCCCGACCGTCTATGACCGGATCCATATCGGCAACGCACGGCCGATCGTCGTCTTCGACGTCTTCGCGCGCCTGCTGCGGACGCTCTATGGCGATGTCACCTATGTCCGCAACATCACCGATATCGACGACAAGATTAATGCCCGCGCCAAGGAGCGCGGCATCGATATCCGCGACCTGACGGAGACCACGGTCGCGCGCTTCCGGGAAGACTGCGCCGAGCTGAAATGCGCCCCGCCGGATGTGGAGCCGCGCGCGACGGAAACCATCCCGGAAATGATCGCGCATATCGAAAAGCTGATCGACAATGGGCATGCCTATGCGCTGGATGACGGGCATGTCCTGTTCCATGTCCCGTCCTGGCGGGACTATGGCAAATTCGCCAACAAGGATCGCGACGAGCAGATTTCGGGCGCCCGTGTGGACGTCGCCAGTTACAAGCGCGACCCGGCGGATTTCGTGCTGTGGAAGCCGTCGGATGCCGAAACGCCCGGCTGGCCGAACCCCTGGTGCGAGAAGGGACGGCCGGGCTGGCATATCGAATGCTCCGCCATGTCCGAGAAATATCTCGGCCCGGATTTCGACATTCATGGCGGCGGGATCGATCTGGTTTTCCCGCATCACCAGAACGAGATCGCCCAGAGCTGCTGCGCCCATGCGGAAGGGGCGCGGGACGACCGCTTCGCGCGCTATTGGATGCATAACGGCTATCTGATGAGCGAAGGCGAGAAAATGTCGAAGAGCCTCGGCAACTTCTACACCGTCGCCGAACTGCTGGAAGAGTTTCCGGGCGAGGCGCTGCGCCTCGTCATTCTGCAGGCGCATTACCGCCAGCCGCTGGATTTCTCCAAGGATAAATGCCGCGAGGCAAAGGCGGCACTGGACCGGCTGTACCGCCTGAAGCAGGCGGCGCTGGCAACCGGTGCGCAGGCCGTCCGGGACGACGCCGTGCACGCTGCCCTGATGGACGACATGAACACGCCGCTGGCCCTGGCGAAGCTGCATGAATTGAACGATGGGGTGACGACCGGGGAGGGCGCGGCGCGGTTCCTGGGCGCGCTCGATCTGCTGGGGATCGCCGTGGATGACCCGGAAACCTGGTTCAAGGGCGGCAGCGACGGTCCGTCGGCGGAAGAGGTCGAGAGCCTGATCGAAGCCCGCAAGGCGGCCAAGGCGTCCAAGAACTTCGCCGAAGCGGACCGCATCCGGGACGAACTGAAGGATCGTGGCGTCGTTTTGGAGGACAAGCCCGGCGGCATCACCGAATGGCGGCGGGCGTAACGGTTGGAACCCTCTCCCCCAGGGAGAGGGGGGTCCGCAGGGCCGGGTGAGGGCAGCCGGCGGTGAACGGGGCACGAATTCCCCCTCACCCCGGCCCTCTCCCTCGAGGGAGAGGGAGATGGTTTGGCGGGGCGGCAGGACTTGAAGGAACTTTGCGTCCTTGGCTTCTCCTTCGCGTCCTTTGCGGTTTTCTTCCCGCCGTCCTGAGGCGGAAGACAGTTTGGAGCTGAGCGTATGAGCGAGCGCATTTATCTGTTCGATACGACCCTGCGGGACGGGGCGCAGACCCAGGGCGTGGATTTTTCCGTAGCCGACAAGGTCGCGATCGCCCAGGCGCTGGATCGGATCGGCGTGGATTACGTCGAGGGCGGCTGGCCCGGCGCCAATCCGACCGACGATGCCTTCTTTGGCGATCCGCCGGAATTGCAGACGGCGAAGCTGGTCGCCTTCGGCATGACGCGGCGTCCGGGCCGGTCGGCGGAGAACGATCCCGGTCTCGCCCCGCTTCTGACTTCCAAGGCCACCGCCATGTGCCTGGTCGGGAAGAGCTGGGACTTCCACGTCGATGTCGCGCTGGAAATCCCGCATGAGGAAAATGTCGCGATGATCGCCGACTCGATCCGGCTGGCCGGACAGCGCAAGCCGGAGGCGATGTACGATGCCGAACATTTCTTCGATGGCTGGAAGGCGAACAAGGCCTTCACCCTGTCCTGTGTGAAGGCCGCCTATGAGGCGGGTGCCCGCTGGATCGTGCTGTGCGACACCAATGGCGGAACCTTGCCGCACGAGGTCGAGGCCATCGTCCGCGAAGTAACCGAACACATCCCCGGGGACCGGTTGGGAATCCACGCCCATAACGATACCGAGAACGCCGTCGCCAATTCTTTGGCCGCAATCCGTGCCGGCGTCCGTCAGGTGCAGGGCACGATCAACGGGTTGGGGGAGCGCTGCGGCAACGCCAATATCTGTTCGCTGATCCCGTCCCTGATGCTGAAAATGGGGTTCGAAACGGGCATTTCACATGATGGCCTGAAGGAACTGACCCATCTGTCGCGCCTGCTGGACGAGCGGTTGGAACGGCCGTCGAACCGCCATCAGGCCTATGTCGGGGCGGCTGCTTTCTCGCATAAGGGCGGGCTGCATGTCTCTGCCGTGGCCAAGGACCCGCGCACCTACGAACACATCCCGCCGGAGACGGTCGGCAACCGCCGCCACATCGTCGTGTCCGATCAGGCCGGCCGGTCGAACGTCGTCGCGCGGCTGGAGGAAAGCGGGATCGAGATGGAGGAAGCCGCGCTGCGCCGTCTGCTGGAAGACGTGAAGGACCGCGAGTTCCAGGGCTATGCCTATGACGGTGCGGAGGCCAGTTTCGAACTGCTGGCACACCACGCCAAGGGTGACGTGCCAGATTATTTCGACATCAGCCGCTTCCGCGTCATGGACGAACGTCGCCACAATGCCGTCGGCAAGCTGATCACGGAATCCGAGGCGACGGTTCAGGTCGAAGTTCAAGGCCGCCAGGTCATGCGCGTCGCCATGGGCAACGGCCCGGTCAACGCGCTGGACACGGCCCTGCGCGAGGCCGTCTGCGAGATCTATCCCGACCTGACCGACATGCAGCTGGTCGATTACAAGGTCCGCATCCTGCCGCCGCCGAAAGGTTCGACCGGTACCGATGCCGTGACCCGCGTGACCATCGAAAGCGAGGACGAGATGGGACACCGCTGGTCGACCGTCGGCGTGTCGGCGAACATCATCGACGCCTCCGTTATCGCCCTTTACGATGCCTATGCCTATAAACTGATGCGGGACGGGGTGCGATGAGGCTTCCGGGCCGGAACGAGCGCCATGCGCTGGGCCGGCGCATCGTCGACACCTGCCTGGCGATGAACGCGTCGGGCATCAATCAGGGCAAGTCCGGCAATGTTTCCGCCCGGTTCGGCGATGCCATGCTGGTGACGCCGTCCGGGGTTTCCTATGACGCGCTGAAGCCGATGGATATCGTCCTTCTGGGGCTCGACGGCACGCCGGTCGAAGACGGGCAACTCCTGCCGTCCAGCGAATGGCGCATGCATGCCGACATCTACCGCGCCAAGCCGGAAGCGCAGGCGGTGGTCCATGCCCATCCGACCTTCTGCACGGCGTTGGCCTGTCAGCGCACCGGCATCCCGGCCTTTCACTACATGGTCGCCGTCGCGGGCGGGACGGATATTCGGTGCTCGGACTATGCGACCTTCGGGACGCAGGCGCTATCCGACACCATGGTCGCGGCCCTGGAAGACCGGAAGGCCTGCATCCTGGCGAACCACGGCATGATCTGTTTCGAGGCCAATCTGGAAAAGGCGCTGGGCCTCGCCATCGAGGTCGAAAGCCTGGCCCGCCAGTACCACCATGCGCGGCAATTGGGCGAACCGGTAATCCTGAGCGATGCCGAGATGGCCGAGGTGCTGGAAAAGTTCAAAACCTACGGCAAGCAGCCGGGGAAGGAATAGGCGATGGAAATCGACGGCAAACCATACCGCACCATCTGGGTCGAGGAGCCGCGCAAGTCGGTCGGGGTCATCGATCAGACCAAGCTGCCGCACCGGTTCGAAACACTGACCCTGACCAGCCTGGAAGAAGCCGCCGTGGCGATCGAGGACATGATTGTGCGCGGTGCGCCATTGATCGGGGCGACGGCGGCTTATGGCTTCTGTCTGGGGCTGGAGGCCGATGCCAGCGATGCGGGCGTGCAGGCGATCTATGACCGGCTTTATCGGACGCGGCCGACGGCAGTCAATCTGCGTTGGGCGCTGGACGAGATGCGCGCGCTGCTGGACAACCGCGCGCCGGAAGAGCGCGCCGCATTGGCCTGGGAGCGGGCGGCGGAGATCTGCGATTCCGACGTCGAGATCTGCAAGGCGATCGGACGCAACGGGCTGGAGATCATCGAGAAGATCGCAGCCGACAAGCCGGCCGGGGAGGCGGTCAACGTCCTAACCCATTGCAATGCCGGCTGGCTGGCGACGGTCGATTGGGGGACGGCGACGGCGCCGATCTACATGGCCTATGAAAAGGGCATCAAGGTCCATGTCTGGGTCGACGAAACCCGCCCGCGCAATCAGGGGGCCAGTCTGACCGCCTGGGAATTGGGACGGCACGGCGTCGACCATACGCTGATCGCGGACAATGTCGGCGGGCATCTGATGCAGCACGGGCTGGTCGATCTATGCATCGTCGGGACCGACCGGACAACGGCCAGCGGCGATGTCTGCAACAAGATCGGAACCTATCTGAAAGCATTGGCGGCAAAGGACAATGGCGTGCCCTTCTATGTCGCGCTGCCGTCGACGACCATCGACTGGACCGTCCATGACGGTGTCCGCGAAATCCCCATCGAACAGCGTAAGGGTGAGGAACTGACCCGCATCGCCGGGCGATTGGAAAGCGGCGAGGTCGTGACCGTCGACATCGCCCCGGAAGGGGTGACCGCCCGTAACGACGCCTTCGACGTCACCCCGGCGCGGCTGGTGACCGGCCTGATCACCGAACGCGGCACCTGTGACGCCAGCGAGGAAGGGCTGCGCGCCTTGTTCGACTAATGCCGGCGCTTTCGCGGGATACCATTGCAGTCCGGGGCTGAGATGTGGAACCCTGAGACCGGGCGGTTCACAAGCGGAAGGATGTCATGGCAGCCGGCGGGGAATTGGGCTTTCTGGAAGATGCGGCGATCTATCTGACGGCTGCCGTCGTCGCGGTGCCGATTTTCAAGCGTTTGAAGCTGGGCTCCGTCCTCGGCTATCTGGCGGCGGGGTCGGTCATCGGTCCCTATGCGCTGGGGGCGGTCGGCGATGCGGAGAGCGTCTTCGCCTTCGCGGAGTTCGGTGTCGTCCTGCTGTTGTTTCTGATCGGATTGGAACTCAAGCCGGCGCGGCTGTGGGCGTTGCGGGCGGATATTTTTGGCCTGGGCACGGCGCAGGTCCTGGTCACGGCGGCGGCGGTTGCGGTTTTTGGGATTTTCGCCCTGGGGGCGGTCTGGCAGGCGGCGGTCCTGGTCGGCATGGCGCTGGCCCTGTCGTCGACGGCGTTCGCCCTGCAATTGATGCAGGAAAGGGGGGAGTTCACCACCCCGCACGGAACGCGCGCCTTCTCTATCCTGTTGTTGCAGGACATCATGATCGTCCCGATCCTGGCGCTGGCGCCATTGCTGACCCTGGGGGCGAGCATTGATACGGCCGGTGGCGGCTGGACCGACGCTCTGGAAAGTGTCGGCGCAGTGGTCGGCCTAATCCTGGCCGGACGGTTCCTGCTGAACCCGATCTTCCGGATCATCGCGCAGACCCATTCGCATGAGATCTTTCTGGCCGCCGCATTGTTGCTGGTGGTCGGATCGGCGCTGCTGATGCATTTGTTCGGCCTGTCCATGGCGCTGGGTGCGTTTATCGCCGGGGTGATGCTGGCGGAAAGCGAATACCGCCATCAATTGGAAGCGGATATCGAACCGTTTCGTGGATTGCTGCTCGGCCTGTTCTTCATTGCCGTCGGCATGTCGGTCAATTGGCCGGTCGTCTTGCAGGAATGGGCGTTGGTGATAGGTGGCGCGCTGCTGTTGCTGATCGCCAAGGCGGGGATCCTGTTCGGACTGTGCCGGTCCTTCGGGTCGCCTGGACCGGATGCCGGGCGGATCGCCGCGACCCTGCCGCAGGGCGGGGAGTTCGGCTTTGTCGTGATGGCGGAGGGCGTGTCGCTGGGCCTGTTGAGCGCGACGGAATCCGGCATGCTGACCGCCCTGATCACGGTTTCCATGGCACTGACGCCGCCGCTGCGGATCGCGTTCGAGCGTCTGACGCCCAAACTTTGGCCGGAACCGGTTCACAACCTCCCGCGCGTCGGCGACGGGATGGAGGAAAACAATGTCATCGTCCTAGGCTTCGGCCGGGTCGGTCAAATCGTCAGTCAGATCTTCCGTCAGAAAGGCATCGCGGTGACCGCTATCGATGCGGATCCGAAACGGATCGAGGCCGCGAAACGGTTCGGCGCCAAAGTCTATTTCGGGGACGCGACCCGGGTCGACGTTCTGGCCGCGTCCGGCATGGCGCGCGCTGATCTGGTCTTTGTGACGATCGACAACGCGGCCGCCTGTACCAAGTCGATCGACCTGATTTCCCATCACTTCCCGGCGGTCCGCATCATGGCCCGCGCACATGACCGGCTGCATGCCCTGGATCTGATGGACAGCGGGGCGGATTTCCTGATCCGGGACACGCTGGAAAGTTCGATCAAACTGGCGGAGGAAGGCTTGCGGCGTCTGGAAATCGACGCTGAGGAAATCTCGATCCTGATCGACGATTTCCGGCGGGCGGACCATGAGCGGCTGGCCCGTCAGAAGGCGGAAGGAATCTATGCCACGGCCGAGGACGGCAATACCTTCCGCCTCGACAAGTCCTGACCCGGGATCAGCGCAGAACCCGGCCGGCCACCGCGTCCAGTTTCGCCAGAATGGCCGGATCGCGCGCTTCCGGTGCGGTGATCAGGGCGTTCTGCAGCGCCGTGTCGCAGCCGCAATCGGGTGACGCTGCCCAGGTATTCAGAACCGTCGCGACGTGACGCACGAGATCGCGGCCATGATCGGCGTTTTCCAGCAGCGTCTTGATCACCATTTCGACATCGACATGATCGTGATCCGGATGCCAACAATCGTAGTCCGTCACCATGGCGACGGTCGCGTAGCGCAGTTCCGCCTCGCGCGCCAACTTGGCTTCCGGCATGTTGGTCATGCCGATAACGGCGCAGCCCCAGCTCCGGTAGAGTTCCGATTCCGCCTGGGACGAGAATTGCGGGCCTTCCATGACCAGATAGGTGCCGCCGCGCGTATGCGGGATCGACAGGGATTTCAGCCCGTCTTCGCACAGATCGCCCAGCCAGCGCGACACCGGATGCGCCAGAGAGACGTGTGCGACGCAGCCCGGACCGAAAAAACTCTTTTCGCGCGCGAAGGTGCGGTCGATGAACTGATCGACGATCACGAAATGACCGGGCGGCAATTCTTCCTTCAGAGACCCGCAGGCCGAAACCGACAGGATGTCGGTGCAGCCCAACCGCTTAAGCGCGTCGATATTTGCGCGGTAGTTGATGGAGGACGGCGTCTGCACATGGCCGCGCCCGTGCCGGGGCAGGAACCGGACCTTGGTGCCTTCCAGTGTCCCGCACAGAACCGCATCGGACGGCGCGCCCCAGGGCGTGTCGACGTTGGTCCATTCCGCGCCTTCGATTCCGTCCATGGCATACAGGCCGCTGCCGCCGATGATGCCCAGTACCCGTTCCGACATGGTGACGTCTCCCGATATGCCGGGTCAGAGACCGGCCGCGTTTTTGGCGGTACGGACGGCGTCGCGGAACATGTCTTCCGTCAGCCGCCCCGTATTCGTGTTGTAGCGCGAACAATGATAACTGTTGACCACATTGACCGACTTTCCGCCCAATGCGCCCACGTCATGTACTGCCTGGTGGGCAAACTTGACGCCCGACGGCTTCACACCCAGGACCCGCAAGGCCGCCTCATGCGCGATCCGGCCCAGGGTGAAAATCACCCGCAGGTTCGGCATGTCCGCAATCTCGTCGACCAGAAAGTCCCGACAAGCGGTCATTTCCTGGCCGATGGGCTTGTTCTGCGGCGGGACGCAGCGGACGGCATTGGCGATCCGGCACCGGGTCAGGGTCAACCCGTCATCCGGCCGCCGGTCGTAATTGCCCGACGCCAGATCTTCCTCGACCAGGATCTTATAAAGAAGGTCTCCGGCCCAATCGCCGGTGAACGGCCGTCCGGTGCGGTTCGCCCCGCCCATGCCCGGGGCCAGCCCCAGCACCAGCAACGGGGCATTGATCGGTCCGAAACTGGGCACGGGGGAATTCCACCAATCGGGATTGGCGGACCGCGCCTCGGTCCGGAAGGCGACGAGGCGCGGGCAGCGCGGGCAATCGCGCGGCGGGTCGGTGAAGGGCGATCCGGTCACTGTTCCGCCGGTCCCGGTCAACGGTTGCCGGAACGGTCCGTGCGCTCGACGATCGCCTCGACGCCGGCGTAATCGTCTTCATCCTCGTACTCATCGTCGTCTTCGTATTCCTCATCCCCCTCGAAATCGGCGGACGGGCCGCGAACGGACCGGCGCTGCTGGGCGGCGGGCGCCTGCGGACGCTGCGAATCGTGGAAGTTCCGGGCGATGGAATCGGCGAGGTCGGACAGTTCGATGAAATTGTCGGCCTGGCGGCGCAGCTCGTCGGCGATCATCGGCGGCTGGGACTTTATCGTGCTGACGACACTGACGCGCACGCCGCGACGCTGAACGGCTTCCACCAAGCTGCGGAAGTCGCCGTCGCCCGAGAACAGGACGACGTGGTCGAGATACTGGGTCATATCCAGCATGTCGATCGCCAGTTCCATGTCCATATTGCCCTTGATCCGCTGACGGCCCTGGGAGTCGGTGTAGGACTTGGCCGGCTTGGTCACCATCGTGTAGCCGTTATAGTCCAGCCAATCGACCAACGGGCGGATCGGGCTGTATTCCTGATCTTCGAACAGGGCGGTGTAGTAGAAGGCGCGCATCAATCGGCCTTCTGATTTGAAAGAGGTCAGAAGTTTCTTGTAATCAATGTCAAAGCCCAAAGCTTTGGCAGCCGAGTACAAATTGGCTCCGTCGATGAAAATGGCAAACTTCTCTTCTCTGTAAATACCGTGTTTCACGGCCAGTAGCCTCCAACTGAAATGACTTAGCGAAATTCCGATAGGCGGCGGGAGGACAACGAGAATTCGGCGTTGCACCTCACGACGCCCCGTGGCCGCAATTGGTAGCGAGGGTCCATGTGCCTTTCAAGCGATATTGTATCGTATGCCATTCTTTCCAGGCCGCGTTTCGGGGCTCTGTGGGCTTGATATCGCGGGCGAGGGGGCGTATATCGCACCTCCCGGCGCTATCTCGCGATAGCGCCTAGCGCTTTTTGTGCGTTCCGCATATGGGCAAGGCATACGCCTCTCTCTTGACGGACCGCCGACACTGGATTGCGAGGACGAAGCGATATGGCCCGCGTTACCGTAGAAGATTGCGTCGAGAAAGTTCCGAACCGGTTCGATCTGGTTATGATGGCCGCCCAGCGCAGCCGCGACATCTCGAACGGCGTCCAGATTCAGGTCGACCGTGACAATGACAAGAACCCTGTCGTCAGCCTGCGTGAGATTGCCGAGTCCAAGGTCGACACCGCGGAGCTGCAGGACGAACTGATCCGCGGCATGCAGCGCTTCATCGACACGGACGAGCCGGAAGAAGACGATGACGTCCAGGTTTATGAGCAGGCGATGATCGGCGGCAAGGAAATGCCGGCCATGCCCGATCCGGGCCCGATCCCGGCCGCTCCGGGCGACGAAGACGGCCCGCTGAACATGCCGAAGTTCGAAGACATCGACGCCGACGACTGATCCGTGCGACGGTGAAGACGAGTATTGGGAAGGCCCGGCAGCGACGCCGGGCCTTCTTGCTTTTTGACGGATGCTGTCAGAGGCCTTGTTTCTGGCCTGGGAAATGCAAATTTCCTTTTCTTCCGGCGCGGCATTCATACTGTGCCTATATTGGATGTATTCAGATCGTTGAGAGGCATATTCCCCGGCCATGATGCGCCAGTACGAACTTGTTGAGAGGGTTAAAGCTTATGAACCCGGTGCGGATGAAGATGCGCTGAACAAGGCTTACGTCTTCACCGTGAAGGCGCATGGCAATCAGAAGCGTGCCAGCGGGGACCCGTATTTTTCGCATCCGGTCGAAGTCGCGGGGCTGTTGAGCGACAAACGGCTGGACTGTGCCTCGATCATCACCGGGCTGCTGCATGACACGGTCGAGGATACCGAGGTCACCATCCCGGATATCAGCGAGACTTTCGGCGAGGAAGTCGCCGCGCTGGTCGACGGCGTGACGAAGTTGTCGCAGCTGGAACTGCAGTCGGACCGCACCAAGCAGGCGGAGAATTTCCGCAAGCTTGTCCTCGCCATGTCCCAGGACATCCGCGTGCTGATCGTGAAACTGGCCGACCGGTTGCACAACATGCGCACGCTGCATTTCATCAAGGCCCCCGACAAGCGCCGCCGCATTGCGCGCGAAACGATGGACATCTATGTGCCTCTGACGGAGCGCATCGGCATCCGCGACTGGCAGGAGGAACTGGAGGATATCGCCTTCCAGGAACTGAATCCGGATGCAAGGGCCTCCATTGTCGCGCGTTTGGAGTTCCTGGCGGAATCCGGCGGCGATGTCGTGGAGCGCGTTCGCGCGGCGCTGCAGGCGAACCTGAATGATGCCGGGCTGAGCGCTGACGTCTCCGGGCGGCAGAAACGGCCCTATTCGATCTGGCGCAAGATGCAGCGCCAGAATATCGGCTTCGAACAATTGTCCGATATCATGGCCTTCCGGGTCGTCGTTGATTCCATTGAGGATTGCTACAAGGCGCTGGGTGCGCTGCACGGCAAGTACTCGATGGTCCCGGGTCGCTTCAAGGACTATGTCTCGCTGCCCAAGCCGAACGGTTACAGGTCGATCCATACCGGTGTCATCGGTCCGGAGAACCGTCGGATCGAAATCCAGATCCGAACCCGGGCGATGCATGAAATCGCCGAGTTGGGGGTCGCGGCCCATTGGCGCTACAAGCAGACCGGCAAGCCCGACCAGGAAAGCAAAGGGTCGACGGAAGGCCGCCAATATCGGTGGCTGCGGGAACTGCTGGAGATCCTCGACAATGCGTCGGGGCCGGAAGACTTCCTGGAACACACCAAGATGGAGATGTTCTCCGATCAGGTGTTCATCTTCACGCCCAAGGGGGATTTGCACGCCCTGCCGCGCGGGTCCTGTCCGGTCGATTTCGCCTATGCCGTCCATACCGATATCGGCAACCGCTGCACGGCGGCACGGGTAAACGGACGGCTGGTGCCGCTGCGGACGGAACTGCGCAACGGCGATCAGGTCGAAATCGTGACGTCCAAGGCACAGACACCGTCGCCCGCCTGGGAAAACTTCGTCGTTACCGGCAAGGCCCGTGCCTGCATCCGCCGTTTCGTCCGCTCCGTTCAGCGCGAGCAATATGTCCGTCTCGGCAAGGAAATCTTGGATCGTGCCTTCAAGGCCGCCGGTTATGAAGCGACGGAAAAAGCGCTGAAAGGCATCGTGCAGCGGTTCGATGCCGAGAATGCCGAGGATATCCAGGCCGCTGTGGGCGAGGGGCGGATCAGCGCCCGTGACGTGCTGTACGCCGCCTATCCCGGCGCGAAGGAAAAAGAAAAGGAAAAGAAGGCGCCCCGGCCACGCGCGGCGAAGGAACAGATCGATCCGTCGTCGGGCGGCGCAATCCCGATCCGCGGTCTGATCCCGCATATGGCGATCCACTTCGCGAAATGCTGCCATCCCCTGCCGGGCGACCGGATCATCGGGATCGTCACCACCGGCAAGGGCGTTACCATCCATAATATGGACTGCCCGACCTTGGAGAATTTCTCCGACATGCCGGAACGGTGGCTGGATATCTCTTGGGATCAGGAGGCGGTGGACGGATCGGCTTTCACCGGACGCATTCGGGCGGTATTGTTGAACGAGCCGGGGGCGCTGGCGGAGGTGACGGGCGTCATCGGGCGCGACGGAGGCAATATATCGAACTTGAAATTCACCAGCAGAAGCGCGGATTTTTTTGAAATGCTGATCGACATCGAAGTCGTCGACGCCAAACAGTTGAACAATATTCTGGCCGCCCTGCGCGCGTCCAAACACGTTAATTCGGTGGAGCGCGCCTGACCGACATGCTTTTTCGCCGTCGAAAACCGCCGACCCGCCTATCGAGACTCCGAGAGTTGATTTGGCCGAAAATGAGCTTCCGCCGGGTGCTGGGCTATTACAAGAGCCGGATGGCGCGTCTGCCCGGGACGCCGCACAGCATCGCCGCCGGGTTCGCGGCCGGGGCGGCGGTTAGTTTTACGCCCTTCATGGGGTTTCATTTCTTGTTGGGCGCGCTGGTCGCCTGGGCATTGCGCGGCAATCTGATCGCCTCGGCCTTGGGGACGCTGGTCGGCAACCCTTGGACATTTCCGTTCATCTGGCTGGCGATCTATAAGGTCGGTGCCGCGATCATGCTGGATTCGGAAAGCCGCGTGCCGCTGGACGACCTGTCGCTGTCCTATTTGTGGAACCATATCGAGGACGTTCTCGTGCCGATGATGCTGGGTGGCGCGGTCCTGTCCGTGATCGTCTGGCCCTTGTTCTATTTCCCCTTGGCGCGCGGGATCGAACGGTTCCGCAAGATGCGTTTCGAACGCCGTCTCAGAAAACGGTCGACGGAAGTGGCCGTGACCGGACAGGCGATCGGCCAGGATCCGGCATGATCATCGGTACGGGCACCGATCTTTGCGAGATTTCCAGGATCGCCGCCTCATTGGAGCGGTTCGGCGACCGTTTCACCGAACGGTGTTTCACCGATCGCGAACGCGCCCGTGCCGAACGCAAGAAGGCGAAACGGGCCGACCGTTATGCCCAGATGTTCGCCGCGAAGGAGGCCTGTTCCAAGGCCCTGGGCACCGGACTTCGCTTGGGCGTTTTCTGGCGCGACATGGAGGTGGTGCCGCTGGCCAGCGGCAAGCCGCGTCTCGTACTGCATGGCGGCGCCAAGGCGCGGGCGGAATCCTTGATGCCGCCCGGGTATGCGCCGTTGATCGACGTGTCGCTGACGGACGAGGCCGGCCTGGCCCATGCCATGGTAATTCTGTCGGCGGTGGACGCCGGTCTGGTCGCCCTGGCGACCCAGTATCGCGAGTTGTAGGGCCTGTTGGCGGGACGTCGCTGGTGGCCAGGGTTGACACCCGACGGGGCGGCGGGCCATATCCCGCGCATCGCACGGACTAATCGGAACGGCCGCGCCGCATGAGCAACAAGACCTCGCAGGATTCGGAGAGCGAAATGCCGTCCGGCATTGTGCCGCGCCTGAAGAAATACCTGAAACATCCCTATGCCGCGTCCTTCCTGGATACGGCGCAGACGGTGTTCTGGGCCGCGGTGATCGCCGTGGGCTGCCGGGTTTTCGCCTATGAGCCCTTCAACATTCCGTCGGGGTCCATGCTGCCGACGTTGAAGATCGGCGATTATCTGTTCGTTTCGAAATTTTCCTATGGCTACGGGCAGTATTCCTTCCCGTTCAGCCCGGTCAGCTATTCCGGCCGCATCCTTGGCAGCCTGCCGGAACGCGGTGATGTCGCGGTGTTCCGCAACCCGTCCGATCCGGAAACCGACTTCATCAAGCGTGTGGTCGGATTGCCCGGCGATACGATTCAACTGCGCCACGGCATCCTGCATATCAATGGGGAACCGGTGACGCGCCGCCCGGTCGGTGATTATCGGTCCGAACCGTCGGAAAACATGTCGCCTTGGGTGAAGCAGTATATCGAGACGCTGCCGAACGGCTCCGAACACCCGATCCTGGAAGAGAACGGGGACACCGGGCCGATGGACAATACCGGCGAATTCGTCGTGCCGTCCGGCCATTTCTTCATGATGGGCGACAATCGCGACAATTCTTCGGACAGCCGCGTGCTTCAGAATGTCGGCTTCGTTCCGATCGAGAATTTCATCGGCGAGGCCACGATCATCTTCTTCTCGGTCGGCGATCCGGGCATCCGGTTCGAACGCTTCTTCAATGTCGTCGAGTGATCCGGACCGGGCCGCGCTGGAGGCCCGGCTGGGGCATAAATTCGCGAACCGCCGTCTTCTGGAACTGGCCCTGACCCATCGCAGCCTTTCCCAAGCCGGGAAGGGCAGTTACGAGCGCCTGGAATTCCTGGGCGACCGGGTGCTGGGACTTCTGGTCGCGGACATGCTGTTGACGCGTTTCCCGAAGGAGCCGGAAGGGCATCTGTCGCGCCGCCTGAATGCCCTGGTCCGCCAGGAGACGCTGGCCAAGGTGGCGCGCGGCCTCGAACTGGGCGGTGAGATCCGCTTCGGTACGTCCGAGGAAGCGGAGGGCGGTGACAACCCGGCGATTCTGGCGGATGTGTGCGAGGCGCTGATCGCGGCGATCTATCGTGATGCCGGGCTGGAGGCCGCCTCCAAATTCGTCACCGCACGGTGGGAGCCGTTGCTGGACGACAACCAGACGCCGCCGCGCGACGCCAAGTCGGGGCTGCAGGAATGGACGATGGCGCGCGGGCTGGGCCTGCCGCAATATGAGGAAGTGGCGCGCAGCGGTCCGGACCACGCCCCCGTCTTCACCGTCCGGGTCTCCGTCCCGGGCTATGGCGCGGAAGAGGCGGAGGGGAAGGCCAAGCGCCAGGCCGAACAGACCGCGGCCGGGAATATGCTGCGCCGATTGCAGAAAGAGCACGAGAATGAGTGACATCGAAGGCGGGCAGGACAGCCGCTGCGGCTTTGCGGCCATTATCGGCGCGCCGAATGCCGGCAAGTCCACCCTGGTCAACAAACTGGTCGGCGCCAAAGTGTCGATCGTGACACATAAGGTCCAGACGACCCGAACCCGCGTCCTGGGTATTGCGCTACATGGTGAAGCCCAGATCGCTTTCATCGATACGCCCGGTATCTTCAAGCCGCGCCGGCGGTTGGATCGCGCCATGGTCTCCGCCGCCTGGCAGGGCGCACAGGACGCCGATGCGACCGTGCTTCTGATCGATGCCCAAACCGGCGTGACGGAGGAAGTCGACGATATCCTGAAAGGGCTGCAGAACGGCGGCGGCAAGGTCATCCTGGCGTTGAACAAGATTGACCTGGTGAAACGCGAATCCCTGCTGCAGTTGGCGGACCGATTGAATGCGACGGGCCTTTTCAGCGACATCTTCATGGTGTCGGCGACGCGTGCCGACGGGACGGACGACCTGATCGGGCATCTGGCCAACCGGATGCCGAAAAGCGTCTGGCTGTTCCCGGAAGACCAATTGTCGGACATGCCGCAAATGCTGCTGGCGGCCGAGGTGACGCGCGAGAAACTGTTCCTGAACGTCCATCAGGAACTGCCCTATGCCCTGACGGTCGAAACCGAAAGCTACGATGTCCGCAAGGACGGGTCGGTGCGCATCGAACAGGTCATCTATGTCGAACGCGAAAGCCAGCGCGCCATCATCCTGGGCAAGAACGGGTCCAAGGTGAAGACGGTCGGACAGTTGGCCCGCGAAGAGTTGCAGGAGATGTTCGAGACCAAGGTGCATCTGTTCCTCTATGTGAAAGTGCGCGACCGCTGGCAGGACGATCCCGAACGCTATCGAATCTGGAATCTCGATTTTAAGGCATGACCGAAGAAACCGTCCCCGATCTCTCCCCCGTTATCATTCTGGTCGACCCGCAACTGGGCGAAAATATCGGGATGTGCGCCCGCGCGATGCTGAATTGCGGGTTGACGAAGATGCGGATCGTGCGGCCGCGCGACGGCTGGCCGAACCAGAAGGCGCGTGACGCCTCGTCGGGCGCTCTGGACGTGATCGACGGTGCGACCTTGCATGAAACGGTCGAGGATGCGGTCGCTGATTTGACCCGCGTCTACGCGACCACCGGCCGCAAACGGGAGATGGTGGAAACCGTTATGACCCCGCGTGCGGCCGCGTCGGACATACGGAAAGTGTCTTCCGTCGGCGGGGAGCGTTGCGGCGTTCTGTTCGGCGGAGAGCGGTCCGGCCTGAACAATGACGATGTCGCCAAGGCGGATGTCATTCTTCGGGTCCCGCTGAACCCCGACTTCAAGTCATTGAACCTTGCTCAGGCGGTCCTGTTGGTGGGCTATGAATGGTTCATCGCGGCCGATGAGACGCCGGACTTCGATCTGGATATCGGTGGCTCTCGGCCCGCCACCCGGCAAGAGATCGACATCTATATCGATCGGCTGGGTCGGGGCCTGGACGAAGGCGGCTTTTTCCGAGCACCGGAGATGCGCCCGACCGTCATGCGCAATATCCGACTCCTGTTTCAGCGGGCCAATTTGACGGACCAGGATATCCGCACCCTGCACGGCATTGTGGAATCCCTGCGCCGCGCCGGGCCGGAACGCGGCTGACGCTTCAAAGGCGTCTAATTTTTCCGAAGCCGCCGATCAAACCCGACACGGCCACCCGATAGGCGCGACCGCGCAAACGCCGGGCGATTGCGTCCGCCGAAACCGTTCGCCGTTCTTCGTCGGTCATGGCCGCGCTCAGCCGGTCCATTTCATGGGCCACGGCGAGGATCGGATTGCCGGGCAATCTCCGCGTCACAGCGCCGGCTACTCGGCGCAACGAATCCAGGATGCCGGGATGACGGTCCACGGCGGGGTGAGGGAAAGCATGTTCGTAGACTTGCATCGTTCTGGTCCTTGTAAATGACTTGCGTTATGCAAGTGATTAATTGGATATTTGCCTTGCAAAATGCAAGTGGAAAAATCATCTTTCGATCATGGCAACGACATCGACATCGGGAACCGGCTGTCCGGTCTATCTGGGCGCCAATGTGTTCGGGGACCGTTGGACCCTTCTGATCCTGCGGGACATGATGCTGCATGGGCGCAAGACCTATGGCGAATTTCTGGAGGCGGGGGAGGGGATTTCGACCAATATCCTGGCCAGCCGCTTGCGGTCGCTGGAGGAGGAAGGCGTCGTCTGGCGTCGGCAGGACCCCCAGAACCGGCGCAGCTTTCATTACGGACTGACCGAGAAGGGCATGGATCTGATTCCCCTGCTTCTTGAGATCATCCGGTGGACCGGGCGGCATTTCAGTATGAATCAGGCGCGAACCGATTTGGTACGCCGCATCGAAACGGACCGGGACGGTCTGGTGGCCGAGATCCGCGACAGGGCGCTTTCCATCACCGCCGGGTGATCCTAGGCTCCGACCCAGGAACCATCGGACATTCGGGGGACAGGCTATGGCAAAACACGGCTATGACGGCGGGCGGCTGAACCTTCCTTTCGTCGGGCATTGCACCTTTGGAAAGCAACCGGCCTGCCTGGATTGGGACAACATCGACGCCGATATCGCGGTGATGGGCGCGCCCTTCGACATGGGGACGCAATACCGTGCCGGCGCGCGGTTCGGGCCGCGGTCGATCCGGGAAGCGTCGACCCTGTTCTCCTTCGGCCATGACGGGGCCTATGACTTCGAAGACGATGTCACTTATCTGCCGGTCGATCAGGTACGTCTGGTCGATATCGGCGATGCGGACATGATCCACACGGATACGATCCGCAGCCATGACAACATCGAATACGGCGTACGGAAGATTCTGAAAGCGGGGGCGCTGCCGGTCGTGCTCGGCGGCGACCATTCGGTTCACATTCCCTGTATTCGCGCCTTCGACGACCAGGACCCCGTTCACATCGTCCATATCGACGCCCATCTGGATTTCGTCGACGAACGCCACGGCGTCCGCTACGGCCACGGCAACCCGCTGCGCCGCGCGTCGGAGATGAGCCATGTGACTGGCTTCTCGCAACTCGGCATCCGCAATGTCTCGTCCTCCAACCGGCAGGACTACGAGGCCGCCCGCAAGGCCGGTTCGACCATCCTGTCGGTCCGACATTGCCGCGAGCTGGGACGCGACGGGGTGCTGGCCAAAATCCCCGACGGCGTGCGCTACTATCTGACCATCGATATCGACGGGTTCGATCCGTCCATTGCGCCGGGCACCGGCACCCCCAGCCATGGCGGGTTCCTGTACTATGAGGTGCTGGAAATCATGCAGGGGCTGACGGCCAAGGGCGAGATCGTCGGCATCGACCTGGTGGAAGTCGCGCCGGATTACGATCACTCGGGCTCTACCGCT
Organism: Pacificispira sp.; assembly: GCF_965228185.1. Lineage (NCBI taxonomy): Bacteria > Pseudomonadati > Pseudomonadota > Alphaproteobacteria > Rhodospirillales > Aestuariispiraceae > Pacificispira > Pacificispira sp. Next base: position 443,815 of record NZ_CBDDHE010000003.1, read on the forward strand.
TTCCTGGCCGCGCAGCTTTTGATGAACATCCTGGGTTTCATCTTCCACGCCAAGGGCCGGTCGGCCTGATAGCGCGTCGCCGGCTGTCGGGACAGGGTCAGGCCCGTGCCGCCGGCTCTGGATTCCCGCCTTCGCGGGAATGACGGGCATGGAGGCGAAGAGGACGCAGGCTGGGATAGCTTGCTTCGCACGAGCCGCTCGGCCGTGCTGGCCGTCCCCACGACGGCTCACTTTCGTCATCCCCGCGAAGTCGGGGATCCAGGGGATGGGGCAGGACCGTGCCGGAGGCCCTGGATTCCGGCTTTCGCCGGAATGACGGGTTATGGAGGCGAAGAGGAAGCCGGCGGGGATAGCTCACTTCGCACATGTCACTCGGCCTTACTGGCCGTTCCCGCGACGGCTCACTTTCGTCATCCCCGCGAAGGCGGGGATCCAGGGGAGGGGGCAGGACCGTGCCGGAGGCCCTGGATTCCGACTTTCGCCGGAACGACGGGTTATGGAGGCGAAGAGGAAGCAGGCGAGGCTAGCTTACTTCGCACGCGCCGCCCGGCCGTACTGGCCGTTCCCGCGGCGGTTCACATTCGTCACCCCGGCGAAAGCCGGGGTCCAGGGGCAATGACCCTGCCGGAGGCCCTGGATTCCGGCTTTCGCCGGAATGGCGGGGACCGAGACCGTCCGTGTTCCTGCGAATGCAGGAACCTTCGCTGTTCCGGCACCGTGCGCTCTCCAAGAAGGCTCCTGCTTTCGCAGGAGCATGAGGGCGGCCAAAGGTTGCGGTTGCACCAAGAGATACGTTTACCCTTCCGTCATTCCCGTGTAGGCGTGCATGACGGGGACGGGACCGTGCTGTGGGGCTAATCCAATGCGGCGGCGTCGCGCAGGATTGCGGAGGCGGCATCAGTGTAGCGGGTGTCGCCCTCGCCGTGCAGGATTAGGCCCGGATGCAAGATCGCGCCGCCGCGCACGCCCTTCCGCGCCCGGACGATCACCCGTTTCGCCGGTGTGGCGGTGCGGGGCCAAAGGGGAATGACGGTGATTTCCCCCGCCTTCCCGTGCAGGCGCGCCAGGATTTCGTCGACCCGGTCGGCGCGGTGGATGAGGGCGATCCCCCCCTTGGGCCGTGCGAACTTCAACAGGGCGGCGATCCAATCCCTCAGCCGCGCATCGCCTTCCACGTTGGACCGGGCGCGGCCCTCGACCGGCGATGCGTCCCCGCTGGCCGCATCCATATAGGGCGGATTGGCGAAGACCTGGTGATAGCCGCCGGGTGTCAGACCCTCCGGTGGCGCCAGGATATCGCCGGTCAGGACCGAGGCGCGATCCGCCATGCCGTTTGCGGCGGCATTGGCGCGCGCGAGATCGGCGGTCGCGGGATCGATCTCCAGTCCGGTCAGATGCGAATCCGAAACGCGCCGGCCATAGCACAGCAACGCCGTGCCGACGCCGCAGCCCAGTTCCAGCACCCGCTCATCGGGCCGCACGGCCGGAACGGCGGCGGCCAACAGGACCGGATCCATGGCGGCGCGATAGCCGTGCCGGGGTTGCGTCACCATCACGCGCCCGTCCAGGAACTTGTCCGTGACGGTTTCGTCCGGCGGCGTCATGAATCGTCCTGACCGGTATCGCGCAGCAGGCGCTTGGCGGCGTCGTAATCCTCGTCCAGCACCATCAGGCGGCGCGGGAGGGCGCCAATGGAGCCTTCGAGAAGGCTGGTATGCTCGTCGAAGACCACACTCTCGATACTGGAATCGCGCAGCACCGACGCGATAAAGGACAGCCGGACCGGATCGTTCGTGCGCAGCAATTCCTTCATGCGTCGACCTCGACCGTGTCTTTCAGCGGCGCATAGACTTCAATCGGATGATCGCGGCCGCGCACCGTGCGTTCTCCCAGGGACAGGAGCTCGCCTTTACGGACGCGCGCCGCCGTCGATCCCGCGATCAGGATCGTGGTGCCCAGTTCCTTGTTCAACTGTTCCAAACGGGCGGCCAGGTTCACCGTGTCGCCATGGACAGTGTAGTTCATCCGCGACGCCGCGCCGACATTGGCGGCGATCAGGGGGCCGGTCGCGATCCCGATGCGGCAGGACAGGCGACGTCCCTCGTATTCCCGTTCGGCCAAATGCACCTGAATTTCGCGAGCCGCATTGACCGCCTTCTCTGCATGCGCCGCGTCGGCGATGGGCAGATTGAACACGGCCAGGATCGCGTCGCCCTGAAACTGCGTGACGATGCCGCCATGCCCGTGGACGACATCGACGATGTCGGTGAAATAGGCGTTCAGGACGGCGACGACCTTGGCCGGGCCCAGTTCCTCGGTCATATGGGTGAAATTCGCCATATCGCAGAACAGGACCGTCGCCTCGACGGTCTGCGGTGCCAGCTCATCCGGGGCGCTGAGCATCCGTTCGGCGACTTTCTCGGGGACGACGCGGCCGAACAGGTCCAGAATACGTGCGCGCTCCTTCAAGCCATGTACCATGGCTTCAAAGGCGTTGGAGGCCTCACGCAATTCCCGCATCCGGCTTTTCGGCAGGACGGGAAGGTTGTCGTAATTGCCGGCGGCGACCTGGGCGGAGGCCTCCGACAGCGCCAGGATCGGCCGCACGGTCGCCTTCGCCATCAGCAGGGCCAGAATGCCGGAAATCATCAACACACCGATCCCGACCAGGATCATGCTGCGCAGGCGGTCACGGAAATCCTGATAGCGTGCCTCGTCGACATACAGGCCGACGACAATTGGCAGGTCGGCAGCGATTCCGGTCACTTCGGTATAGGAGAACAGATAACTTCGGTCGGCGAATTCGGTGCGCCCCATACGCAGGTTTTCAGATTCCGCGTATTTCTCGAAGATGACTTCCCGAAGGTTCGGAAACTCTGCCAGGATCGCGTCCTGGAAAGAGGAGACCAAGGGCAGGGGCATTTCCTCCGTGACGTCCAGCGCCAGTTCCGCAAGACCGGGATGGGCCAGCACATGCCCTTCGCCATACAGCAGGAAGGGGATCTTGCCCTTATCCTCCTCCAGGTCGCGCAGCCGGGACGACAGGTCGGCAACGGCCTTCCCCTGGATCAGAAGCCCGATATATTCCCCGTCGCGGTAAAGCGGCGTGTGCAGGTTGATCACCGTCTGCTGGATTTCGGGAATCCAGACCGGGCGGCGCCAGACCGGATTGTCCGCATAGCGCGCCAGTTCGATGACTTGGGCGAGGCCTGGTTCCGATTGGAAGTTCCCGATCGTCACCGCCGGCAGCTTGCCGTTCCGCCGCTCGCCCAGAATTCGAAACCCGATGGCGTTCGTGTCCATGACCAGCATGCCGGCCAGATCGGGCAGGGCCGCCATGGAGGATTCAAGCGCCAGGGTCAGCCGGTTCGGTTGATCGAAGCGCAGGCGGCCCTGGGCGAACTGGTCCGCGATATAGGCGGATTGGTTCTGGATCGGCGCCAATTCGGTTTCCAGATCGCGCCGAGCCTCCTCCACCATCTGGGCTGAATCTCGGGCCATCAGGGTCAGCGTATTGCCCAGAGCGCCCGCCACGCCGGTGACAATGACCGCCGCGACCGACACGGCCAGCAGGCCACAGAATCCGACAATCATCACAAACCGGATCGAAACGGTCACGGAACGCCCTTCTTCGCCTTACTGCCCTTGTCGCGGCGCATAGTGCCGGACCCCCGGGACCGGTGAAAGGGAAATGGCGGCTTGGCGACGGGGTCGTTCATGGGTAGGCTCGCGCCCATGCATTTATCCGACGCACAGATCGAAGAGTTTGACCGGACCGGCTTCCTCCTCTTTCCCGGATTGCTGGATGAGGAAGAAGCCCGCGTTCTGAAAGCCTCGACCCCTGACCTGTACGACCGCGACGGGCCGGAAGTGGTGCGGGAGAGCGACGGCGGCGGGATCAGGCTGGCCTATGGCGGGCATTCCTTCGCCGAGCCCTTTGCCAAACTGTCGGTCATGCCGCGCCTGTTGAACCCGGTTCGGCAATTGCTGCGCGGCGACGCCTATATCCATCAAAGCCGGCTGAATCCGAAGCAGGGTTTCTCCGGCGGCGCCTGGAACTGGCACCAGGATTTCGGCACCTGGCACCGCGAGGACGGCATGCCGGAGCCGCGCTGTGTCATGACGGCGATCTTTCTGGATGACGCATCGCCGGTGAACGCGCCGTTGATGGTCCTGCCAGGCACCCAGCGCCACGGTATTGTCGACGCCGTGTCGAAGGAAGATGTGACCGGCTATACATTGATGCAGATCGACGCGACGGTGGTCCAGGACTATGCCGACAAGAACGGCATCGTGCCGCTGATGGGCCCGGCGGGGACCGTTGCCTTCATCCACTGCAATCTGGTCCACGGCTCGTCCAACAATGTCAGCCCTTGGCCGCGCGGGATCATGTATTTCAACTATAACGCCGTCGACAATGTCCCGACCGGCGGGAACAATCGGGCTTGGTATCACAATAACCCGGACCGCTCGCCGCTAATGCCGGGGGACGACGACGCGCTGCATGCGCTCGCCCGCGCGGCGGAATAAGCGGATAAGGCCGGGAAACTTCGAACAGCGGAGGATCCGATTTGTCCAGCGTCGCCACGAAACTGCCGGTTCGCCGGTCGCTGAAATGCTCTGAAGCCGAATGGGCGATGCGCGTCGATCTGGCGGCCTGTTATCGCCTGATCCATGCCCATGGCTGGTGCGATCAGATCTACAATCACATCACCGCCCGTGTACCCGACGAGCCGTCGCATTTCCTGATCAACCCGTTCGGCCTGGCCTATGACGAGGTCTGCGCCTCGAACCTGGTGAAGATCGATCTGGACGGGAATGTCGTCGACGGGTCCAGCTATGGCATCAACGCGGCGGGCTATACCATTCACAGCGCGATCCACGCCGCGCGGCATGACGCGGTCTGTGTCCTGCACACCCATTCCGACGCCGGTACCGCCGTGTCCTGCCTGGAAGACGGTTTCCTGCCGATGACCCAGGGCGGCTTCCAGTTCTACAATCGGATGGCCTATCACGATTATGAAGGCATCGCGCTGGACCTGTCCGAGCGCGACCGCCTGGTGGCCGATCTGGGCAAGTCCTGGGCGATGATCCTGCGCAACCATGGTTTGCTGACCTTGGGCCAGACCGTCAGCCACGCCTTCACCCGTCTCTATTATCTGGAACAGGCCTGCCGGGTGCAGATCCAGGTCATGCAGACCGGCCGCAAGATCAACATGCCGCCGCATGAGGTCTGCGAACACACCGCCAAGCAGTGGGATGACGGGATCGAAGGCATGCGCGCCAAGGAATTGCCGGAATGGCCGGCCTATCTGCGCATGCTGGACCGGAAGGACCCCAGTTTCCGGGATTGATCACCGTGCCAGGGCGTCCCTCAGGCTTTCGGCACAGCGACGGAAAACCGACAGGTCGGTGAATGGATCTGCGGCGTCGCCGGTGATGGGCTGACCGCCGCTGTCCGCCACCGCGCCATCCAGCATCAGATTGTCGGTCATCTCGAACCGTTCGACCGCGTACCGGTCCAGGCCGGTAGAGCGTTCGGTGAAGGCCGCCGCGACGTTGCTATAGGCAAAGACCGGCCGCCCCAGGGCGCGCATGTAGCCGATCTCGAAGGCGGTTCCGGCATCGCAGGACGGCCCGCGGAATGGGGTCATGTTGGCGATCGCCGCGTCGCAACCGTCCATCAATGCGATATTGGCGCGATAGATCGCCATGCCCTGGTCGTGCGGCGAGAGCCCGTCCAGCGGCAGGTCATTGTCCAGAGGATAGACGCCGGTCAGCCCGATTTCTTCGCAGATCGCCTTCTTGCGGCGGCCCAGTTCGACGGCGTCGGGGTGAAAAACGTCGGGTCCGGCCAGATAGACGCGGGTCATCGCTTCATCCCACACCGTGTTCCTGCGAAAGCAGGAACCTTCTCAACTTCCCGCTCTACCGCCGACACCCGATGAGTGTTGCTGTCGCCGGCGCGCGGGGCGGTCTGCGTCACGGCCGCGCGCCGCCCCAGGCGACGAAATGGGGATTCTCGAAGATCGCGTTCTTGGCGTAGCGGAAGGGTGTGCCGTCGGTCGTCGTGACGATCCCCCCGGCGCCGGACAGGACCGCGTGGCCTGCCGCGACGTCCCATTCCATGGTGCGGCCAAGGCGCGGATAGACATCCGCCTTTCCTTCCGCGACCAGACAGAATTTCAGCGAACTGCCCGCCGCCAGATTCTCCGCGACCGGCCGGCCTTTCAGGAAGGCTTCCATCTCTGCCGGATCGCCGTGGCTTCGGCTGCCGACCACGGTCAGTCCTTCCTCCGGCGGCTGGCGGACCGAAATCGGGCCCCGTGCGCCGTCTTCCAGTGTGCGCCAGGCGCCTTCGCCGCGAATGCCGGAATACAGGACACCCTTGGCCGGCAGGAACACCACGCCGACCAGCGGTTCGCGATCCTGGATCAGGGCAATGTTGACCGTGAATTCGCCGTTCCGCTTCAGGAACTCCTTCGTCCCGTCCAGCGGATCGACCAGCCAGAACGGGCCGTCGCCGACATCCGGGATGTCGCCCGCCGCCGCGGCTTCCTCGGCCACGACCGGCACGTCCGGCGTCAGCGCGTTCAGCATGGGAAGAATGATCGCCTCGGCGGCTTCATCGGCTTCCGTGACCGGCGACGCGTCGTCCTTGGTGCGGGTTTCGAAATCGGTGGCGTAGATCCGCATGATCGTCGCACCGGCATCGCGGGCGGCCTTTTCGATGGCGGGCAACAGGGCCGACGGGTCGAGTGTCTGGGTCACGGGTCGGTTCACTCCGCAGCTTGGCGTTCCCGGGCGGCCTGTATCGTCGCCCAGATCTTATGCTTGGTCGCGGGCATGTCGATATGATGGATGCCGAGATTTTTCAATGCATCGACGATGGCGTTAATTGACGCGGGCGGCGCGCCGATGGCACCGGCTTCGCCCGCGCCCTTGATGCCCAGCGGGTTCGTCGTACAGGGAATGTCGTCGACATAGCTGAAATCGATGGTCGGGATGTCGTCCGCGCGCGGCATGCAGTAATCCATGAAGGACCCGGACAGAAGCTGACCGGTTTCCTTGTCATAGACGGTTTCCTCCAGCAGCGACTGCCCCAACCCCTGGCCGATGCCGCCATGGACCTGACCGGCCAGCATCAGTGGGTTCACCACGGTGCCGAAATCGTCGACCACGACATAGTTCACGATCTCCAGATCGCCGGTATCCGGATCGATCTCCAACTCGCAGACATGACAGCCATTGGGATAGGTCTGGACTTCCGCCTTGTGGCGGACCTTCACATCCAGCCCCGGTTCGGTATCCGGCGGCAGGCGAGACGGGTCGTGGGCGGCGCGGGCGACATCCTCGAATCCGACCTGGCGGTCGGTGCCGACGATGGTGAACTGGCCGTCGGCGAAGTCGATGTCGCCGGGCGCGGCCTCCAGGATGCCGGCGGCGATGATCTTGCCCTTGTCGACGACGCCGTCGGCGGCATTGCGCACCGCCACCCCGCCTTCGGGGATCGAACGCGATCCGCCGGTGCCGCCGCCGCGTTCCACCAGATCGGTGTCGCCCTGAACCACAGTGATCCGGTCCAGATCCAGACCCAGCCGATCGGATACGATCTGCTTATAGGCGGTCTGGTGACCCTGACCGTTATCCTGGGTGCCGATATACAGCGTGACCCGGCCCGCTTCGTCGACGCGGATGTCGGCCTGTTCGCCCGGACCGGCGCCGCAGCATTCGATGTAATAGGCCATGCCCATGCCGCGCAACTTGCCGCGCGCCTCCGCCTCGGCGCGGCGTGCCTCGAAACCGTCACGGTCGGCCCGTTCCAATGCGATCCTGGTCAGACGCGGGAAATCGCCGGAATCATAGGTCGGGCCGGTGGATGTCGGGAAGGGCATCTGATCCGGCCGGATATAGTTGCGCATCCGCAGTTCCACCGGGTCGACGCCCAGATCCAGCGCCGCCTTGTCCATCAGGCGTTCCAGCAGATAGGCCGCTTCCGGCCTCCCGGCGCCGCGATAGGCATCGACCGGCGTCGTGTTGGTGAACAGGCCATGGACACGCAGAAACACTGCCGGAATGGCATAGACGCCGGAATACATCTTGGCGCTGGCCATGGTCGGAATGAAGGCCTGGAAGCCGGAGATATAGGCCCCCATCGCGGCCTTCAGCGTGATCTTCAATCCGGTGATCCGATAGTCCGCATCCAGACCCAGCTCGATATCGCTGACGTGGTCGCGGCCCTGCTTGTCGGTGGTGAACCCGTCATAGGATCGCTCCGCGACCCATTTCACCGGCCGGCCGAGCTTGCGCGCGGCATAGAGGGCGCAGACCTGCTCCGGGTACAGGAAGATTTTCATGCCGAATCCGCCGCCGACATGTCCGGTCAGGATGCGCATGCGCGAATTGTCGACGCCGAACACATCTTGCGCCAATTGACGCTGAACCGAATGGACGCCCTGGGTCGGGGTGTGCAGGACATATCGCCCGGTCTCGGCGTCGCCTTCATAGGCCGCCAGGGCGGCGCGGGGCTCCATGGAGTTCACGACGATGCGGTTGTTGATCAGCTTCAGGCGGACCGTGTGTGCGGCCTTGGCCATGCCGTCATCGGCCGTCGCTTCGTCGCCGTATTCCCAGGTAAAGCAGCGGTTGTTCGGCGCATCGTCATAGACCAGCGGCGCGCCGTCGGCATCGGCCAGATCGGTATCGGTGACGGCGGGCAGGTCGTCGTAATCGACCATGACCAGCTCCGCCGCGTCGCGGGCCTGATCCAGCGTTTCGGCCACGACGAAGGCGACCGGATCGCCGACATGGCGCACCTTGCCCTCGGCCAGCGCATAGCGCGGCGGGTCGACCATTTTCGATCCGTCTGGCTGGGTGACGACGATGTTGCTGGCCATCGGCCCGACGCCGTCGGCGCGCATCTGTGCGCCCGTGATCACGGCCAGCACGCCCGGTGCGGCCTCGGCATCTGCCGTATCCATCGACAGGATATGCGCATGGGCATAAGGGGAGCGTACGGCGACCGCATAGGTTTGCTGCGGCCAGTCGACATCCGCCGTGTACTGACCGGCGCCTGTCAAAAGCTGTAAGTCTTCCGTGCGTCGTACGGCCTGTCCGATACCGAACTTCGTCATAAATCGCCCTCTTGTGCGGGATGGGGATGGTGCGTCGCAACAGATCATAGAGGCGCTGCGACAGCGGTCAATTCATGCCCCGGCGCAGGTGCTTTAACCGACCTTCACGACCCGATAGCGCTGGGCGGTGAAGTCGGGCGACCAATGGTCCGGCGGCAGACCCGCCTTGCGCTTCAGATGGGACAGGAAGGTTACCGGATCGGGCAGTTGATCCCAGACCTGGGGCAGGAAGGTGGCGCGGCGGCCCTTGTCGGCGATGATCAGGCCGTCGACCTTCGGCACCAACTGGCGCAACAGATCCGCCTCGTCCTGGATCAGCATCTGCTCCGGCTCGCTCAGAAGCGAGATCGACCAGCTGATCTGGCCCATCTCGTCGCTGGTCAGTGGCGGGAAGCGCGGGTCCTTGAACCCGGCCTTGAAGGCGTTCTCCACCAGATCGGCGACCAGCGGACGGTGTGCCTGCAGCGACCCGATACAGCCGCGCAGCTTGCCGCGTTTCTCGATGGTGATGAAGGTCGCGCCCGGTTCCCGCAATTCCTCGGGGAAACTGTCGACATTCACCGCGGGCGGCTTGCCCTGGGTGACGCCATGGGCCAGCGACCGTTTCACGAAATCCAGCAGCAGCGGCCCGTGTTTCGCCGCGATATCGGCCGTGTTCATCATCGCAGGATCCAGCTGCCATAGCCGACAACCCTGGACTTGTCGCCCGCCGTGTCACCGGAATTGCACAGGCCGACCCGTTCGATCGACATGGCGCGTTCCTTTGCCAGATGCAGCAGGCCGGACATCGGGATGCGACCGCAGGCCTGGTCGCGGCCGATGGCGGCGTGATCCAGACGCTCCACCGCCTCCGCCGTCTTCGCGTCCAGCGCGTTGCAGGCATCGTAATCCAGGAAGTGGCTCAGATCGGTGGAGATCACGATCCGCGTCTCCTCCCCGCCCCAGAGCCGTGCCAGGACTTCGGCGACGTCTTCCGCCGTCGCCTGGCCGACCGCGAAGGGGACCAGCTTCATATGCGGGAAACAGACCTGCAGGAAGGGCACATGGACTTCCAGACTGTGTTCCTGCTGATGGGCGCCGTCATGGGGGATGACCTGCGCCAGATCGGACAGCGCGTCCAGCGCCTCCCGGTCGATCTGGACCGCGCCGATCGGCGTCTTCCAGTAATCCGCCGTCGTGGTCGCCAGCCCGCACACCGCAACCCGATGGCACGGCCCCATCAGCACGATGCGCGAAATCCGGCTGCGATCCGGCATCAGGCGGGCATAGGCCTGCGCCGCGCAGGCACCGGAATACTTATAGCCGGCATGGGGCGCGATGATCGCCTTCGGCGCCGGCGTCTCCTTGCCGATCCCCGCCGCGTTGACGGCGGCATTCACGAAATCCGCCACCGCCCCGGTCAGCCCGCGTGGATCGCTGGGATAGAACATGCCCGCCACGGCGGGCGGTCGGATCAAGGCCATGTCTCTCATCCCATCGTCGTTGGTCTGGTGTTAGTGTACCGTAGTCGACCGACGGAATGAAGGAGCGCGCGTTTCCGTGACCGACGGTGTGAAACTGCAAGACGACATCATCGAAGGCGTCCCGGCGCGGCACTGGGCGGCGCTGGAGGATGGCCGTATCCGCTGTGACGTGTGTCCGCGTGAATGCAAGCTGCATGACGGGCAGCGGGGGCTGTGTTTCGTGCGGGCGCGGCGGGGGGATGAATTGGTCCTGACCACCTATGGCCGGGCGTCGGGATACTGCATCGATCCCATCGAAAAGAAGCCGCTGAACCATTTCCTGCCGGGGACGCCGGTGCTCAGTTTCGGGACGGCGGGCTGCAACCTGACCTGCAAGTTCTGTCAAAACTGGGATATTTCCAAGAGCCGCAAGATGGACCGGCTGATGGACCAGTCGCCGCCGGGCGCGATTGCGGAGGCTGCGCGGCGCACCGGCTGCCGCTCGGTCGCCTATACCTACAACGATCCGGTGATCTTCCTGGAATACGCGACGGATGTGGCGGCGGCCTGCCATGCGGCGGGCATCGCCAATGTCGCGGTGACGGCGGGCTATGTGAAGGAAGGCGCGCGGGAAGATTTCTTCCGTCGCATGGACGCGGTCAATCTGGACCTGAAAGCCTTTACGGAGGATTTCTACCGCAAGCTCTGCACCGCCTCTTTGGAATCCGTGAAGGAGACTGCTGTCTATCTAGTGAAGGAGCGCGGCGCCTGGGTCGAACTGACGACCTTGCTGATCCCCGGCGAGAACGATGGGCCGGCGGAGCTGGAGGCGCTGACTCAATGGGTGCAGGAGGCGCTGGGCCCGGATGTGCCGCTGCATTTCACGGCCTTTCATCCCGATTATAAGATGATGGACAAGCCGCGGACGCCGCCGGAAACCCTGCTGCGTGCCCATCGTATCGGGCGGCAGGCGGGGCTGAACCATGTCTATACCGGCAACATCCATCACGAGCCGACCGGGTCGACCTATTGCCCTGGCTGCGGGACGAAGGTGATCGGCCGCGACTGGCATATGCTGACGGCATGGAAGCTGGGGCAGGGCGGTCACTGCACCGAATGCGGTACGCCCATCGCGGGCCGGTTCGAACCGAAGCCCGGCACATGGGGGCGTCAGCGCAAGACGGTTCGGTTGGCCGAATTCGCCCGGCAATGGCAGGCGGCCCAGTCTCAGCAACAGTAAGGGGACGGGTCAGGCGCTCTCGATCCCGCGGATCGCGTGATAGCGGTAATAGCGCAGCTTGCCGGATTCCAGGGCCCGGATCAGCATCAACCAGTATTCGGCCTCGCGCATCATGTCGTTGATGAAGTCGCGGGTCAGGTCCTGTTTGGACAATCCGGCAACGAAGCGCGACCAAGCCTGCAACAGCATCGACCGGTATTCGTCCGTCTCGTCCTCGGTGATGCGCATATCCATGCCCAGATTGACCATGTATTTGCGGTATTCCTCGGCGGTCCAAAGATCGAATTCGCCCGGTTCGCGGCTCATCCACCCGCGAATAGTCGGGTGGTCGGCATCGGCCGGGTTCACCACCACATAGTCCGTCAGGATGAAATGGCCGCGCGGACGCAGGCTGTTGAAGGCCGTCTTCAGGAACAGGTCCTTGCGGCGGAAACGATAGGCGCGCTCGCGGCACAGAACGCCGCTGAACCGGCGCGCGGGCAGGTCGAGTTCGTCCGGATTGTAGACTGACACCGGCGCCCGGCGCTCCATGCCGTGCTTGACCGACAATTCTTGGGCAAGCGCCGCCAGTTCTGGATCGATCTCATAGCCGTCGATATAGGTGCTGAGGCTTTTCGCGGTCTTGCGGGTGCCGCCGCCCAAACCGGCCGAGAGATCAATGCTGCTCATCTCGTGATTCAGGTTCATCGGCTTCATCAGCCAGGACGTATAGTCCGCGCCGCCCGGATGGACGACCTCGTCCTTTTCATCCAATTCCCAGAGACGGCGGCAGAAACTGACGCGGCCTTTCGGCCAGACCAAACCGGATTCGTCGTCCCCGGCCTCGTCATCCACCTGAATGGCGAGCGGGTTCTCCGGCGCGGCGCCGTATTTCCGGATCAGAAGCGCATTCGGATCTTCGCCTTCCCACCAGGCCTGAAACCGAACGTGGAACGGAATGTAATCATCTCCACTGCGCTTATTTTTCAAGATCGCATTCACCGCCAGGATTCCCAACGTCACCCTCCCCAAGGTGCAACCATGTATTAATCATGGTTAATTTCACGTTAACGCGAACGGGAAGTAAACGTCTAGATATCCTTTGGCTTGAATAAGAAAATTTCCTGTTAACCGTGACAGCCGTCACAGATTTTCGCCGCATTAAGGCCCATATCTGCTGTCAGAAGGGAAGACAGGGATCGCAGGAGCGGACCTAAAAGAACCCGAAGAGGATTGAAAAATGGCCGATCTGTCTTTTGCGCCGCACCGCAACCGCCGTGTCTATCAGCCGCGCCGTCCGGCCGTACAGTTCGCCGTCAGCATTGCCGTCTGCTTCCTGTTGATCGGCACGGTCGCCGTGGTGACGGTAATCTGATCCCCGTTCGAACCTCAGGATTCGAAGGTCAGGTCGGGGCGGGCCGCGTCTGCGACCTGCCAACTGGCCCGAACCCCGCAAAAGTCCCGCCAAAGCCGTGACAAATCCTCTGCCGCGGCCTCGACATCCGCATGGCCCAAGCTCTGCAGGGTAACGACGGCACGGCGCGTGCGCGGCGAGATGCAAGACCGTCCGTCCTGGTACCAGTTCCAACGCCGGCATAGGACTTTTGCGGCATCCGCATAGACCACCTCGCCTGGTTTCGGCGGGTCTTCGCCTTGGTCTTCCTTGCCGAGCGGCAGAAAGCTCTCCGTACCCGCCGCGAAACGGAAGGCGAGGTCGCCGTCGACGCGATCCAGATCATCCGCGCCGATTGGGGCCAGGTGCCGTATGGAGATCAGATTATAGGCATCGACCGGTCGGTTGATGCGCGGCAGACCGCGCCCCTTCACCGCCGAGCGCAGCAACCGTTCGACGGAGGACCGGTATTTGGTCTGCTTGATCCCAAAATCGCGATAGGCGCGCCGCCAATCGGCAATGGCGGGCACACCGCCGAGGTCTTCAGGATCGAAGCGTTCCGCCGCCTCCGCCTCGCCCTGCGCGATCAGGGCGTCCAGCGCGTTGCCCCGGTCCGGTGCGACGGTCAGATCCTCGGCCAGCAGCACCGCGACCCGATAGGTCGGGAAAGTTTCCAGGATCGGCGAAATTGTGAATTTCATGGGCTCGCCCTCATGCCGGATTCCGGCCGTCCAGCCAGAGGGTCACCGGACCGTCATTGATCAATTCAACCTGCATATCGGCGCCGAACCGGCCCGTAGCGACGGTCACGCCCGCGCCGCGCAGGGTTTCGACAAATCGATTGAACAGGGCCAAGCCTTCCTCCGGCGGGGCGGCGTCGGAAAAGCCGGGCCTGTTGCCCTTGCGCCAGCGGGCCGCGAGGGTGAATTGGCTGACCGCCAGAATTTCGCCGTCGATTTCGCCGAGGGCGAGGTTCATCTTGCCTTGCGCGTCAGAGAATATTCTGAGGGGGATGGCCTTTCGCGCCAGGAAATCGACATCCTCGACACTGTCTCCGGGTTCGGCGCAGACGAAGATCACAAGCCCCCGGCCGATTGCGCCGATTGTTTCTCCCTCGACCGTTGCCGAGGCCCGGCGCGCGCGTTGAATGAGCAGTTTCAAGCCGGTCCCCCTAAATGCCCGCGCCGGCATCCAATTCGCCGGTCAGTTCCAGGACTCGCCGTAGCAAGGCATGCAGATGCGGCTCGCGATAGCCATGCTGTTCCAGCGATTTGACGGTGTTGATCAGGTAATCGCGGTTCAGCCCTGCCTCGCCTCGCGCCCGCAGAATGATCCGCGCCGCCTCGTCCGGCGGCACGCGCCCGGCATAATGCGGATGCGACGGATCCGCGACGAAACAATGCGCCGCGACCTGGCGCCCGTCTGACAGATCCACCGGCAGATGGGCCGGCCGATAGGCATAGCCGCGCAATTCCCGCTCTTCCAGATAGGCTGCCGTTTCGGGCCAATCCCTGGGCGCGACGCGAAAAACCATGCCTTCGCAGGCGGCGTCCTCACCCCGTGCCAGGCCCAGTACAAGACCCCTGCATTCCGGCGTCCCGCGGTGATGCTCCGACCAAATGCAGAAACTGCGGGCATAACCGTGAAGGGTTGCCGGTATGGCTTCCAGATGCGCAAAGCCGGGACGCCACATCAGCGACCCATACCCGAACACCCACAACTCGCCGTCTACGCCGGCGGCGTCTGACCACATTGGACCATATACCCTTGCTCTGAACTCGTCTGATCAGAAAGACACCGACCTTATGCGTCAACTGCTTCCTTCTGCGAAATATTGCGGTCCGCGCAAACTATCGTTAGAGATGCGGCGGGGCAGGGGTATCGGAGAAGGTAAGGATGTCTCGCATACTTCTGATTGACGACGACGCGCGGACCCGCGATCTGGTCAAGGCGATTCTTGAGGCGGGCGGCTACACCGTGTCCGTCGCCCCGGACGGGGAGTCCGGTATCAACGCGGCCCTGGGCGCACCGGGGCCGGACCTGATCGTTACAGACCTGAATATGCGCGGCACCAATGGATGGGATGTCGTGCGCCGTCTGCGCGCCGAACCGGATTGTGAGAAACTGCCAATTCTTGCGCTGTCGGCTTACACGACCGCCCAAGATCGGGACGAGGCCTTCGATGCCGGCGTGACGGCTTATGAGAACAAGCCGGTTGACCGGGAGCGATTGCTGGCAAAGGTTGCCGAGCTGCTGCGCTGACCCGCTAGTCCAGCGGCACGTCCAAACCAGACTTCACCGTGTCCATCGCGATCGTCGTCTTGAAATGCGCGATCGTGGCGTCGTCGAAGAAGGCGCGTCTGGTGAACGCCTCGTAATCCGCGACGTCTTTCGCAGTCACGATCAAGACGAAATCGGAATCCCCCATCGTGTAAAAGCACTGCTGTACTTCCGGCAGCGCGCGCATCCGGGCCTTGAACCCGTCCACGGCATGACCGCGCCCCTTGTTCAGGGTAATCTGAACGATCAGTGTGATGCGCTTGCCGGTGACGGCCGCGTCGAGAACCGCGATTTCCCGTCGGATCGCGCCGGCTTGGCGCAGGCGTTTCAGACGCCGCTGCACAGCCGTTGCGGATAGCCCTACCTGCGCGCCAATAGCCTCTGTCGTTTGGCGCGCGTCGTCCTGCATCAGGGACAGGATCTTTCTGTCGAAATCGTCGATTTCCTGCATGGCTGCAGGATTTCACCGATAACCATCCCGATAAAGCATTAATTCGGCGCTGACTGGGGGGCATTCGCCGCCTGTCGGCTCCGGCCCCGGCGTATCAAATGCTGTGACGCATCGGGACTCGCACCCGGCCCCGGTAGCCGATATCACGGGGCGCGTCTCCGACGAGCGAGATAACGAATTGGCGGCAGGCATGACACAAGGCGCAACTCCCCTTTCCCCGCATGCTGCCGCGACGGCCGGCATTCCCTGGACTGGCATCCTGGCTGGGCTGGCGGCCGCCGCGATCTGGGGCGCTTGGCCCGTCGCGTCTCGCTTCGGCGTTCAGCAGACGCTGACCCCGATGGATCTGACCATGCTGCGTTTCCTGGTGGCGGGTATGTTGTTGCTGCCCATCGTGTTGCGCCGCGGACATGGCGGGCTCGGCTGGGGCCGTGCCATCGTGCTGGCCGTCGGCGCAGGAGCCCCCTACATGCTGGTCACGTCCAGCGGGTTCACCTTCGCGCCCGCCGGTCATGGCGGTCTGATCATCCCCGGCTTCATGTTGACCACGTCGACGATCGTCGGTTGGTTCGTCCTGAAAGATGCGCCGGACCGCATGCGTTGGCTCGGCCTTGCCATCGTCCTGACCGGTATTCTGACCATGGCCAGCGCGGCCGTCCTGGATAAGACCGGCTTTGAAGCCTTATGGAAGGGGCATCTGCTGTTCGCTGGCGGCGGCCTTCTGTGGGCCAGCTATACCGTTGCCAGCCGGAAATGGTCGGTCGAGCCGCTGCACGCGACGGCGCTGGTCTCTGTTCTGTCGCTGATCATGTTCGCCCCGATCTACCTGATCCGGCGGGGGACCGCATTTTTGGATGCGCCAGTCGGCGAACTGGTTTTTCAGGGACTGGCTCAAGGTGTGTTCTCCGCCGTTCTGGCACTGATCTTCTATACCAAGGCCGTGTCCATCCTGGGCGCGGGCCGCGCCGCAGTGTTCGGTGCCCTGGTTCCGGGGCTGGCGGCACTGTTTGCCTATCCGGCGCTGGGAGAGGTTCCTTCAATGCGACATCTGATCGGTCTTGGTCTCGTCGCGGTTGGGACGATTCTCGCCCTGGGGATTCTGAGACGGCGCCGTCACGTCTAGGGCTGCGACAAGACTTCCTTTTTTCGGGTCTTGGAAACCGTTCCGTCTGACGGTAACGTCGCTGGAATGCTGCACTGCAGAACAGAAACGACACTGTCAGCCCCGGGGGAAATTAGATCATGTCCGCAAACGACCTAGCCGCTGCCGCGACCGGCGTCCGCCTGACCGGCGAAATGAAGCCGGGATTCGCCGAAATTCTGACGGACGAGGCGGTCGGCTTCGTCGCGACGCTGGAACGCAAGTTCGGGGCCCGCCGCAAGGAATTGCTGGCCCTGCGCGAGGCGCGCCAGGCTCGGATCGACGCCGGCGAATTGCCGGACTTCCTGCCGGAGACCGCGGAGGTTCGGAACGGCGATTGGAAGATCGCCCCGCTGCCCGAGGATCTGAAGGATCGGCGCGTCGAGATCACTGGCCCGACGGATCGCAAGATGGTGATCAACGCGCTGAATTCCGGCGCCTATGTCTTCATGGCGGATTTGGAAGATTCCAACTGTCCGACCTGGGACAACATGATCGGCGGGCAGATCAATTTGCGCGACGCGGTGGCGCGCAAGATCGCCTTCGACGATCCGAAATCCGGCAAATCCTATGCGCTGAACGACAATACGGCGGTCCTTGTGGTCCGGCCGCGCGGCTGGCATCTGGAAGAAAAACATATTCTGGTCGACGGACAGGCGGCGTCCGGCGGTATCGTCGATTTCGCGCTCTACTTCTTCCACAACCACGCCGAGGCAAAGGCCCGAGGCACCGGTCCCTATTTCTATCTGCCGAAGATGGAAAGCCATCTGGAGGCCCGGCTGTGGAACGAGATTTTCGTCGAGGCGCAATGGTTGCTGGGCGTGCCGAATGGGACGATCCGGGCCACAGTCCTGATCGAAACCATCCTGGCCGCCTTCGAGATGGACGAGATCCTGTATGAATTGCGCGACCATTCCGCGGGCCTGAATTGCGGGCGCTGGGATTACATTTTCTCGATCATCAAGAAATTCCGGCGCAATCCGGACTTTGTCATGCCCGATCGGTCGATGGTCACGATGACGGTGCCGAATATGCGCGCTTACTCGCTGCTGGCGGTCAAGACCTGCCACAAGCGCGGCGCCCCCTGCATCGGCGGTATGGCGGCGCAGATTCCTGTGAAGGGCGACGAGGCTGCGAATGCCGAGGCCTTCGCAAAGGTGAAAGCCGACAAGGAACGCGAGGCGAATGACGGCCATGACGGCAGCTGGGTCGCCCATCCGGGGCTGGTCCCGGTGGCGCTGGCGGCATTCAACGCGGTGATGAAAGGGCAGAACCAGATCGATCGTCAGCGCGACGACGTGTCGATCTCCGCCGCCGATCTGCTGTCGGTGCCGGAAGGCGCGATCACCGAAACGGGCGTGCGTACCAATATCCAGGTCGGCGTGCGCTATACCGAAGCGTGGCTGGGGGGCAATGGCTGCGTGCCGCTGTTCAATCTGATGGAGGACGCCGCGACCGCGGAGATTTCGCGCGCCCAGCTTTGGCAATGGGCGAAACACGGCGCCAAGACCGCCGACGGCAAGGTCCTGAGCCGGGAATCCGTTTCTCAGATGATTGCCGAGGAAATGGACAAGATTCGTGCCGAAGCCGGGGGTGACCTGTCCGGCACCAAATTCGAGCAGGCCGGCAGCCTGTTCGAACAGATGGCGCTGGCCGAGGATTTCCCGACCTTCCTGACACTGCCGGCCTATGAAATGGTGTTGGGGGACGGCGGTTGATCGGACGCTAATCGGCCGCTGGTCAAAATGCCGGGACGGGCGTAAATCGATCCCATGATCGAGATCAGACCTGTCGTCCATGTCTTGGGTTGGCTTTCCATCCTGGTCGGCCTTTTCATGGCGATTCCGGCCGCGGTGGATCTGGCGGCCGGCAGTCCGGATTGGATACCCTTCGCGGAATCGACCTGTTTCGCGGTGGGCATCGGCCTCATTCTGTCCCTTTCGACCTGGTCAAGGGCCGGATCGCTGAAACTGGATCTGCGGCAGGCGTTTCTGGCGACCATCCTGGGATGGATTCTGGTCGCCGGGTTGGGTGCCCTGCCGATGCTCAGCCTGGGCATCGGCTTCACCGACGCGTTGTTCGAGGCCATGTCGGGGATCACGACGACCGGGTCGACGGTCCTGACCGGTCTCGACGGGCTGCCGCCTGGATTGCTGCTATGGCGCGCCTTGCTGCAATGGATCGGCGGGATCGGGATCATCGCCGTGGCCGTCCTGATCCTGCCGCTGCTGCGGGTCGGCGGTATGCAGATCTTCAAGATTGAAAGCTCGGATACCTCCTCGGAGAAAGTGGCGGGGGTGCTGGCGACCTTGTCGTTGCTGCTGGCGGTCTATGCCTCGCTGACCGCGATCTGCACCGGGCTCTATGCGGTTTTCGGCATGTCGTTGTTTGACGCTCTGACACATACCTTCTCAACCGTCTCGACGGGCGGGTTCTCGACGCACGATGCGTCCTTCGGCCATTTTCAGTCGCCGATCCTATATTGGACCGGCATCGTCTTCATGATCGCGGGCGCCTTGCCGTTCGTTCTGTATCTCAGAACGATCCGGCGGGATCGCAGGGCGCTGCTTCGGGATAGCCAAGTCCGGGCGTTCCTTGCGTTTATGGCGGCGGTAATCGGTGTTGCCGCGGTCGCCCATAGTCTGATCAACGACCTGCCCTTCGGTACGGCGTTGACCGACGCCGCGTTCAACATCGTCTCCGTCGTGACGACGACCGGGTTTGCGTCGCAGGATTACACCACATGGGGCGCGGGGGCGGCAGGGCTTTTCCTGATCCTGACTTTTGTCGGCGGATGTACCGGGTCGACCTCCGGGGCGATCAAGATTTT
Organism: Pacificispira sp.; assembly: GCF_965228185.1. Lineage (NCBI taxonomy): Bacteria > Pseudomonadati > Pseudomonadota > Alphaproteobacteria > Rhodospirillales > Aestuariispiraceae > Pacificispira > Pacificispira sp. The sequence continues at coordinate 463,705 of NZ_CBDDHE010000003.1, forward strand.
CCGGTATCAGATCCTTTGGCGCGTGGTGCGCAATCATGTGAAACGCCTGTTCAGCCCGAACCGGGTCGTCCGTCCGACCTATCAGGGCAGGGTCGTCGATGATGCCCTCGTTCTGTCCGTCATGGCGTTCCTGGCGGTCTTTATCGCGACCATCGCGGCGACGTTCCTTGTCCTTGCCCTGCTGGGCTTGGATACGCTGACAGCCTTTACCGCCGCCGCGACCGCCGTGACCAATGTCGGTCCGGGCCTCGGTCCGATCGTCGGCCCGGCAGGCAACTTCGCCCCCCTGCCGGACGCGGCCAAACTCGCGCTGACGGGCGCCATGCTGGCCGGCCGACTGGAAATCCTGGCGCTGTTGGTGGTTTTCGACCGGGATTTCTGGGTGCGGTGAAGCTTATACCATCGGCGGGTTCAAGCGCGCGAACGCGTCCTGCCGGCGATAGGGAAAGTGCGGATAGGGGGCCTCGGTCCCGCTAGCCTGATTCAGCAGGTCCATATGGCCGTCGGACAGCGTCCAACCGACCGCACCCAGATTGTCACGCAATTGCGCTTCGTTCCGAGCGCCCAGAATGACGGAAGACACAGTCGGCCGGCGCGTCAGCCAGTTGATCGCGATCTGGGGGACACTGCGCCCGGTCTCGTGAGATATCGTCTCCAAAGCGTCAAGAACTGTGAACAGTTTCGTCTCGTCGACCGGCGGGCCAAATCCGGCAGTTTCATGGAGGCGGCTCCCTGGCGGCAATGCGTGCCCCCGCTTCAGTTTTCCGGTCAGACGGCCCCAGCCGAGGGGGCTCCAGACCAGCGCGCCAAGCCCTTGATCGGCGGAGAGCGGCATCAGGTCCCATTCATAGTCCCGTCCGATCAACGAGTAATACACTTGGTTCGCGACATAGCGGGGATAGCCGTACCGATCGGCCGCCGCCTGGCTTTTCATGATCTCCCAGCCCGCAAAATTCGAGACGCCGGTGTAGCGAACCTTGCCGCTACGGACGACCTCATCCAACGCGGACAGGACCTCTTCCACCGGTGTCGCCGCATCGAAGGCGTGAAGTTGCAGGATGTCGATCCAATCCGTGCGCAGTCGGCGCAGGGCCGCCTCGACCGAAATCAGAATCCGCGCCCGGCTGGTGCCGGCCTCATTCGGACCGTCCCCCATTGGCAGGCCGATCTTTGTCGAAATCAACACTTTCTGCCGGCGCCCCTCCAGGGCGGCGCCGAGAACGCCCTCTGACGCCCCGTTCGAATAAACATCCGCTGTGTCGAATAGAGAGACGCCGGCATCCAGGCACAGATCAATCAGCCGTGTTGCCTCAGTGACGTCTGACGTCCCCCAAGCCCCGAACAGCGGGCCGCTGCCCGCGAAAGTGCCGGTGCCAAAACTCAGTACTGGTACATCCAATCCAGAGCGACCCAGTTTCCGATATTCCATATCTGCCTCCTTGGTTGAGACAGACATTTGGTGTGGGACAATTTATGAACTATAAGGAAGAACACGAACCTTGAAGTGAAGTAAATTCATAATGCGGCATCAAGCGGTTGACCGGACCGGTCAGATGGAAATCTTTGCCCGCGTGGTGGAAACCGGCGGTTTCTCCGCAGCGGCCCATCAACTGAAGATCGCGCCGTCGACGGTCAGCAAGCTGATCGGGCGGCTGGAATCTCGCCTGCATACCCGATTGTTTCAACGATCTACCCGGGGGCTGCATCTGACCGATGAAGGAAAAGCCTTCTATCGGCGCTGCACGACAATCCTGAATGATATCGCCGCGGCCGAGGAAGAGGCGGCCGCCGGTGACGTTCCCACCGGGCGCTTGCGGGTCAGCGTTAATGTGCCGGTCGGTCACGCATTCCTACTACCGGCCATTCCGGCCTTTGCCGCGCAATATCCGCAAGTCTGCCTGGATCTCGTTCTGACGGATGGGATTGACGATCTTGTGACCGGCGGCGCGGATATCGCGATCCGTACGGGCCCGTTGCCTGCGTCGAGCCTGATTGCCCGAAAGCTGGGGGACAGTCGTCTCTGCGTCGTCGGATCTCCGGTCTATTTTGAACGGTCAGGCACTCCAAATCGGCCGGAAGACTTGGACGGGCATTCCTGTTTGGATTTCACCTTCCCGCGGGAAGAGACTGGATGGCCCTTCCGGATCGACGGGGGGCGGCGCATGGTCAGACCCAAGGGAAAGCTGCGTGGGGCTGATGGGGAGACCGTAAGGCGACTGGCCCTTTCCGGTGCGGGGATCGCGCGGTTGGCGGAATTTCAGGTCGCACAGGATATCGCCAGCGGCGACCTTGTAGAGGTCTTGCGCGACTTCGATTCCGGAGATCGATTGGATGTTCACGCAGTCTATGCCGGAAGCGCCCGTCAATTGCCGGCCCGGGCGCGGGTCTTTATCGACTTTCTTGTTCAGTCGGTTCGGATTTCCTGACCGCCGCTGTTTTCTGGGCCTCTTCGGCGATCCACTTCATCCGGTAGGGATGTGCGTCGTTTTTGGGGTTGAGCCGGTAATAGCTGGTTGCCTTGCGCGACTCTCCGGCCCGGAAATGGCGTTTCAGTGTGTCGAAGATTAGCCGGTCCGGCGGCAGGTGGATATTGTCCTTGGACCCGGAGATCGACCAGAGCCGCAGGACCGGTTCGCAGGCCACCTTGTCTATCATCAGGCAATTGGGATCCACGAAGCCGTCCAGTACCTTGGCGTAAACGCCGCGGCCGGGGCCGACGGATTCCCAACGGTCTAGGCAGGCCGGCAGGTCCGTTTCCGGATCGACATACCAGCGATAGCAATAGGCCCAGTCTTTTCCGGCGATCGCTTCGCGCAGATGGAACAGATGGGATTCGTGCAGCCAATTGTCGTCGTCCAGATAGGCGACATAGCGGCTGTGGGCCAGATAGCTCATCACCGTGCGCAGCGCCCCGCAATCCAGCGCCGCATGCATACCGCCGCTCCGGTTCGACGTCGAATATCCGGGATCGACGACGGTTATCTGGACATTGTCGGGACATTCCTGTTTCAGCGTGTCCAGCATGCCGCGGGGCGCGTCGGCCGGACAATCCACGCCGATCAGAACCTGGATACGCCCGACCCCGCGTTGCCCGAATACGGATCGGACGGCCTGCGGCAGCGTTTCGCGCAGCACGGTCGGAATGACGATTGCGGCGTCGAAACGTGGGGTGTTGCCGGGCGGCGGATGGTCGGGATCCGGAATGCCTACCATCGTAGCTTGCCTCTGGACCTACCCGGCCGCCGGGGCGGGGGTCAGGAAGCCACCCGCCGCCGCGCCGATCGTCCGCGCCCGTTTCGGTGCCGGCTTGATGCGGACAGACCCCGTGTCGGAAGCATGCAACTCGACGATGACACGGCTTTCAGGCTGATCGAAGGGGAAGGCGGCGGTGCCCCGAAGCCGCTGTGCCGGAACAGTCACAAGTAGGGTACCCGTCAGACTGTCGATCAGGGACAGCGCCGGAATGCGGCCCGGCTTCTCCGCCGTCAGGATCAATCTTGCCGGACGCAAACCGCGCCATCCGCCCTCGACACGATAGGCGATCGACGTCGGCGCCGGTCCGGCCGCTGCATCGACCGGCGGGGGCGCTATGGAGCGGGCCGAGGACGTCAGCGGAGGCACATGCCGCTCCGACTCGATCAGCAACGGCACCGGCCGGGCTGTCAGCATCGGTGCGGGCGGAATATCCAACGCGGCGGCGGCAATGCGGCGGACGGAGGCCGGGATCGTCTCCCCCTCGATATGCTCATGCCGGAGAAGCCGACCGTCCAGCAGTTGCGGCAGGTCGTCGGCCAGGGCCGCGAGGCCCTGCACATCCTCAGGGTGCCGCTCCAACGCGGCCTGCCAGCGGTCTGCGGCGTCGATGGCGTCGCGCAACTCCGTCATGCGGTCGTGAAGGTGTTTCAGATCGGCGACGCGGGCTAGAACCGGGTTCTCGAACCACAGTTCGACGGCCATGCGCGTATCACCCCGCGCCATGGCCCGCTCGAAGGCCAGGATCAGCGGCGCGAACGGATCGCGGGCGGTGGGCGGCGCCGGGAAGGGATCGGGCAAGCCAGCCTCCGCCCGGGCGCACCAGGGGCAGGCCTTTAGCGCGGCATCGTGATGGTGGTGCGGTTTGCGGGCGCAGCTCTCCAGATCGGCCAGCGCGATGCACAGCGCCTCTTGCCATTCGGCGGCGCTGGGCCGGGCATCCGGGTCCGCATGTCCGGCGATGAAGGCGCGCCGGAACAGGGCGTCTAGGCCGGGGGCCAGTTCATCCGGCGCCACCATGCCCGGCACCGGCCGAAGTTTCGCGCCAGGACGGAACGGCCAGTCGCCGCTGCGGATCAGTTGATCGCGCGGCGGCGGATCCCCCGCGCCCATCCATTCCCCGGTCCAGGGATGGGCGCCGGTCAGCAGGTGATAGATCAGGACCGCCAGGCCAAACCGGTCCGACCGGACGTCGCGCGGATGCTCGTCGAAGCGGCGGCCGATCCATTCCGGTGCGGTATGGCCTTCGCTGCCGACGGTGCACAGATGGGCCACACCGTCCGGCCCGTCAATCTGCACGGAATCGCAGTCGATCATTGTCGCAAGCGCACGACCGCCGACCAGAATATTCTCGGGCCTGACGTCGCCGACCACGATGTCCAGATCGTGCAGATAGTCGAACAGGAAGGCGACATTGGCGGCGACGGCGTGCAGGAAATGCCAATCCATCTCCGCCGCCCGGCGCGCCCGCAGTTTCGGATTGGCCAGGGCGGTCAGGCTGCGGGCGTCGGCGACGGCGGGCAGGATCGTCCCTGCCGCGTCTCCAGCCGCGTTCCAGACCGTTGAGACCGGCCAGGCGAAGTTCACATGCCTTGCATCCAGGGACGGGTCCTGCGGCGCCAGGGCTGGCAGAGCCCTCAATTTCGCGCGCAGCCGAGCGGAGGGCGCATGGTGCAGCTTGATCAACCGCCCGGGATCGTTGGCGTCGCGGAAAACCGTGGCTTCGCCGCTGTCGCCGATCCGCTCTCCCAGAGAGAGCCGTACCCCGTTATCGTCAAACAGGTCGGGTCGGGGAATGTTCGACGGTCGGATCGCCATTGCCGCGCCTCAGCCGTCCAGGCCGCGCCAGCCGCAGACCATCAGCGTCAGGTCGTCTTCGACCTTGGCAGACAGGCGATCCGACGCCAGGAAGGCGCGGATGCCGTCATGCACCTCCAGGGCGCTGCCGGATTGGCGGGTGAAAAGGTCGATGGGTGAAAAGAAGGGGGCGTGCGGCGTCTGCGCGCGATTGTCGACCGAAACGGCGGCCAGGCCGTCGGTGGCCGCACTGACGAACCGTACCGGACCTTCCAGGGAGCGCACGCGCAAACGATCGGCCGCATCGGGATCGGTCACGAAGCTTGTCTCATTTGCGTACTCGCCGCGATCCGGCTGGATCAGCAGGGTGTAATCCTGATGCGACAGGCGCGCCACGACGATACCGTCCCCGATTTGGGCTACCGATACGCCATTCGGGGCCAAGGCCACGACCGTCAGGGTGCAGGCCAGGTCGTCGAGCGACAGCCGGTTGTCGTTGGCTGTTTCGCGAATGGCGGCCTGAACCGTGTTGGTGAGACCGTCGAACAGGCGTTCCGGCGACAGGCGGCTAACTGCGCCGCGCAGGCCGGGGGCATCCGCGATGCGATCGCGGATCCAGGGCAGGGCGGCATCGACGGCGGCGCGCGCGCCCAGATGGCTGAACCTCGCCGATCCCGCGCCGTCGGCGAAGGCGGCGATCACGGTGTTTTCGTCAGGCAGAGCCAGGCGCCCGAAATCCTGGCAGGGAATGCCCGCGCGGCGGTGCGATGCGCCTTGCCGGTAGTCGAGGGCCGCCATCCAGGACATGATCGCCGTGCCTCCTCGCCTAGGGATGAATTTCCGCCCAGCCGTGAACCGGTGGCAGGGCCAGGGTTTCGCCGCCGATGCGGCTCATCGATACGCGCCGCACACTGGCGGACAGCCAGCGGAACAGATCGCGGAACATCAGGCCGCGCAGCATCAGCGGCGGCCGGTTCGGGGAGGAGATTTCGCGCAGGATGTCCATATCCGCGCCCTGAACCCCGACGGTGAAGAAGGTTGCGCGGCCGGTCAGATCCGCTTCCTGCATGCGCATGGCCGCGTGCTGCCAGGCTTCGCCGTCCGTCGGCGCGCCATCCGTGATCAGGAAAATCCAGGGCCGGTAATAGTGTATCCCGTTGGAGCGATAGACCGCCTTGCGGGCTTCCACCATGCGCAGTCCCAGGTCCATGGCTTCGCCCATGGGCGTGTTCCCGGACGCTTCCAGCTGCGGGGGACCCAATTCGTCGACCGTCACGAAATCCTGGACCATACGCACATCGCCGCCGAAAGCGACAATCGATAACTCGACCCTGAGGCTCGCCAGTTCGTCGGACAGGATGTGATGCTGGAAAGAGCGCAGCCCGGCATTCAGCTCTGCGATCGGTTCGCCGCGCATCGATGCCGACGTGTCCAGCAGCAATGCCACCGGACACCGGTTCTCCGGATTGTGAACGAACTCGGGAAGGCCAAGTCCCATGCCGTCTCGTTCCCGTCTTTCGATAACCACCAGATCGACGCCCGAATCGCCTGCCAGGGTGTAGGGCGCCCCAATCACTTACCGATTCGTTCAGCAAGTTTTGTGCCAGCATATCAAGTTATTTTAGATATTGAACAGGTAATCTCTATAAATCTAGGAGGCCGAATCCCTATCGATACATCAGGAAACGGAAGATTCCCTGAATCCGCTAAGGATTCGTCTCAAATAGAGATCTGTTTTTTTCGCTAGCTCTGGCCGGCGGGACTGATGTCGGCAGGCGTTACGGCGGCCTTCCGTTCGTTCCGGAACGGCTGTGCCAACTGTCCCAGGAAATCATCGGGCATCGGTCCGTCGATACCGATATCGACCGGCGGGCGATAGGACGCGTTGTAATAAGTGCCGAACAGAAGGTCGAACAGGACGAGGTTCTCGCCGTAATTCTTGTTGCCCTCGCGCAGATCCTTGGAATGGTGGAACCGGTGCAGCGTAGGCGTATTGAAGACATACGACAGCCAGCCGAACCGCATATCGACATTGCAATGGGTCAGCATGCCGATGAAGGCGGTGGTCGCGCTGGTCAGCTTGAAGACTTCGATCGGCGCCCCCGCGAGGAACAATAGCGGCTGGCTCAGCAGGATCGAAACCGCCGTGTCGACGAAGTGAAAGCGGCCGGTGTTGATAAAGCTCAACCGCTTGGCGCTGTGATGGACGGCGTGAAAGCGCCAGAACAGGGGCACTTCGTGGGACAGCCGGTGGGCGGCGTAGAGGCCGGCCTCGATCACGACCAGACCCAGCGCGACCTGCGCCAGCAACGGCCATTCGGTCGGCCAGATGTTCAGGCCCGATTCCGCGAAATTTTCGGCCAAACCGAAAACCGCGCCGACGACGATCAATACCTGCGCGACGCCCTTGCTCAACGCGGTATGCGCCAGATCGACCCAGATCTGTCCGTCGTTCTTCAGCCAGGCCCGCTCGAAAGGCAGGGCCCGCTCGGCAAAAAACAGCACGACCGCCAGCGCCAGATAGGCAATGTTGAACAGCAGAAAGCCACTGTCGTGCAGAACGCCGTAAATCGTCGTGCCGAGGCAGAGCGCGAGGAGCCCGGGCCAAAGCCCGTACCGAACCAACGTCGTCGTAATATGTCGCATTCGGAATCCGTCGCCGATTGAGCGTGAGTGACACCGACAACGGAGACTGCCGGCTGAACAAAATGGGCCGCACAGAGTGGTGTGTGCGGTGCAGCAGGCTATTTGTTACGAATCGACGTAGTTTTCAAGTCGTTCTGTTTAAATTTGCCGAATATGCGCCCTATCCGTGCCGAGCCAGGCGAGCAGCGCCGGCAGAACGATCATTGTCGATAAAATGATCGCGATCATGGCGACGCTGAGCAGCATTCCCATGCTGGAAATCCCTGAATTACTTACGATTCCCAGTGTTGCGAAGGAGGCGAGAGTGGTCCCGCCGCTGAGCAGAACAGCCCGGGGCGTGGAGGACTTCAGAACGGCGCTCAGGTCGCCCTCTTCACGCCACCTTGCCACAAAATGAACACCATTATCGACCCCGAGCCCCAGGATGAGTGGCAAAACGATCACATTCGCGACGTTGAACGGGATGCCGGCCAGGACGCCGAAAGCCGTCGTTGCCGCCCCGGCCAGGATCAGGGGAATGAGAACCAGGATGGCGTCGCGCAGGCTGCGCAACCGCCAGATCAGGAAGGCCAGGATCACGCCCAGAGCGATTACGACCGCCTGCTGAAATGCGGCGACGACGATCTTGCCGGTCCCCGCTTCCAGTACAGGACGGCCGGTGGCATCGGGATACAGGGCGGTTACCGCGTCGACGAAGTCACCCAGCGCCGCGAAATCCCGCAGGTCCTCCTTGGGCAGGACGGCGATCCGAACGCCGCCATCCGGCGCGACATACCGGTCGACCATGTCCTGTGGCAGACCCGACAGCGTGAAGGCACGGGCCCCCAACGCGTCCTTCAATCCTTCCAGCGTGACTCGCAAGGGCGTCGTCAGCCGGTCCTCGAACGCCGCAGCGTCCGCGTCGCCCAATGCGTCGAGCCCATCGACAAGCCGTTCGCGGCTCTCCGGCGGCAGGTCGTCCCAGGATTGCGCACGCAGATCGCGCAAGGCAGCCAGTGCTCCACCTTCGCCGGCGGCGTCATTGGCTGAGGGAGGCGTTAGTGCCGGCCAGAGGAAGACCGCCGCCTCTTCGATCATCGCCTGCTTCAGGTCCGCTTCGGCTGGAACGAGGTCATCCAGCGTCCGCACACCGGCGACTTCCGGCAGGGCGCGCAGTCTGTCCGCCGCCGCTTCGGCCGCCGGCCGGTCGGCGAATGGGATAGACAGGGTATAGGGGGTGATCGCCCCATCCTGCTGCAGGTCGATCAGGGTCTGGACGGATTCCGCTTTCGGGTCCTTGAGCGCCAACGTGTTGAAGTCGAATTCCGCCCGGGTCGACAGGGCGAGCGCCGCAATCGATAGGATGGCGGCCGCCACCACGACCGGCCGCTTCCGTCGGTCGATCCAGCCACCGACCGCACCGCCGCCCGGCATCGTGGCATGCGCGCCGCCAGGCAGCCGCATCAGGCTGAACAGGGCCGGAAGGACGGTCAAACTGGCGATCAGCGCCAGGACCATCCCGGCGGCCGCGATCTGGCCCAACTCCGCCAAGCCCCGGTAATCGGTGGGCCAAAAGGACAGGAACCCGACCGCCGACGTCACCGCGCAGAGCCCCAGAGTCCCACCGCAACTGGCCGCGGACCGCTTGGCCGCGCCCGGCGCGTTGGGTGTGTTCGTAGCCTCTTCTCGGTAGCGAAGGGCATAGTGGATTGCGAAATCGATGCCCAGCCCGATGAAGAGCACCGAGAAGACGATCGAAAGAAGTGTCAGGGAGCCGACCGCCAGTGTCGCGAAGCCGAAGGTCCAGGCCAAGCCGCAGAACAACGCGCCAAAACAGCCAACGATAGCGCGCCAGGATCGGAATCCGATGATGAGCACGAAAGCCAGCAAGGTAAGCGACAGGGCCCCCGCCATTTGGATATCCGCAACGGCGTGGGTCATTTCCTCCTTCGACAAGGGCCCGCGCCCGGTCAGGCGCATCGAAATGCCGCGCGCCTCGAAATCAAGATCGCGCGCCGCGGCCCGGATCAGGCCGGTACCGTCTCCGCCGACGGCGCTTTCTTCCCCGTCGAGCCTCCCTTGAAGCAGGAGAATTCGGCGGTTCGATGCCAGATCCAACCCCGCATCCGGTCCAAGGGCAAAGCGGGTCCAGGACACGGAGTTGGGGGCCCCTGACGCGGTTTCGCGCGCCGCCGTTTCGATCATTGCGGCCAGGGCCGTTCGCGCGCCTTGGAATTCTGGATCGTTGGCGCCGAGGGCCCGCATTCTGTCGGCCAGATCGGCGATGCCGCGCAGGCTGGGGTCCTGGGCCAGGATGGCGATGGCCGGCTCGGCAGCGGCCAACCGATCGATTGCTTGTTCCAACGTGTCCGGCGTGAGATAGAGCAGCCCGTTCCGGCGTAGGAAGGGATCGGTGCCGGGCGCCCGGATGGCGTGAAAGACGCCGTTGTTCCGCGCTTCAAGTTCTGCCGCTAGTTCCATTTGTGCGGCCACGGCGGTTTCCGGACTGGGCGCGTCGATTACGGCAATGTTTGTGCGCCGGTCATAGGTAAAGCGGTCCTTATAGGCGTTGTAATTTTGCAGGAAGGGCACATCTTCCGGCAGGAGCGCATAGGCGTCCGGATTAAGTGACAGGTACCGGATGGCGCCGAGAACGGACAACACCGCGACCATCACGGCAGCCGCCAACACGACGAGAGGGCGCCGCGCGGAGAATTCGGACAGTAGCGTCATTCCGTGGCGGATTGGGTTCGTTTCTGTCATATGGCGGAGATATCGCGGGTCAAGACATTGGAAGCTTCGTGGGCCACGTTACGGGGAAACGGCACGCGAACCAACATTTAGGAGTTTTTGTTGATGGCACTTGTTTCTGGGACCCTGTCCCGACGTTCGTTTGTCGCGGCTGTTGCTGCAACCGGATTCGCGGTTTCGGCGCCGGTCGCCATCGCCGCGGGCACGCCTGCCAAACCCGCGGAGATCGTGGCTGCACTAGGCCAGGATTTGGGTAAGCTGGCCGGAGATTCCAAGGCCATGAATGGTGCACAGCGGTTGGACGCGGTCTCGGATCTGCTCCACCGATATTTCGATCTGCCGAAGATTGCCGCCAACACGATCGGCGCGCGGCGCTTCCGCGGTCTCAGCGAGAGTCAGCAGGCTGACTTTGTCGAAGCCTATACCCGCTTCACCGTCGCCAGCTACATCCGCCGTCTGCCGCAGTTTGACGCGACTGGGTTTGCCGTCGGCGCGGTCAACGACGGCCCGTCTGGTTTGGCGGCCGTGCGTGCGACCTATTCCGGCCCTCAGTCCGGTCAATCCGTGCTGGACTTCGTGCTGACCGATACGCCGAATGGATACCGCATCGTGGATCTGCGGATCGACGGCGATATCAGCGAATTGGCGGTCCGCCGGGCTGAGGTCTCCAAGGTTCTGGACGATAAGGGCTTCGACGGGCTGATCGCGCTGTTGCGAGACCGCACGGCGGCCCTGTCGGAAGGCTAGGGTCACCATGACGGGCTGGAACGGGCTGCGGGGCGCCGGCATTCTGTTGGTGATTGTCACCGTCGCCGGATTGATCGGCAGGTGGGACGATGCTGCGTTAGAGAGCCTTATCCCGGCCTTGCGCCAGACGAATGCGTATTACGATCCCTTCCGGTTTTGGATTTCGGTCGGGATTCTGGGGCTTTTCCTGATTTGGGCAGGCTGGTACCTCCACCGTCACCACGGCCCGGAACGGCCGCTTCCGGTCGTCTGGTCGCCCATCCTCTTCTGGTCCTGTATTGCCGTCAGCCCAGTCTTCCTATTGTCGCACCACGGCCTGTTGCCGGATTTTCTGTTCGTGGAAGATGGGCCGATGGAATATCTGACCGTCCTGCTTCTGGTGGCCTCCGCGGCCTTTGCGGGGCTGGCCGCCCGCCGCCAAACGCTGCCGAAGCCGGACCGGATCCTGCTGTGGGTTTTCTTCGGGGGCATGCTGTTCCTGGCGCTGGAAGAGATCAGCTGGGGCCAGCGGATTTTCGGCATCGAGACGCCGGAAGCGCTTAAGGAAAGCAACGTCCAGGGCGAGATCAACCTGCACAACCTGACTGTCGGCTGGAACGAGGTCGTCCGAATGGTTCTGGCCTGCATCCTGTCCGCCGTGCTGCTGTTGCTGCCGCGAGACGCGGTGCCGGGCCTGAGGGGGCGGTTCATGGCATTGAAGCCCGACGGTCGCTACCTGCCGCTGATCCCGATCCTGCTTGCCTCACATCTCTATGACGAATGGTTCGAGCAGGTCGTGTCCTTCGCGATCGTCAGCTATGCATGGCTGATCTACCGGCGTTCGAATTCCACCCAATCGACATTGGTGTAGCTGCGCAGGGTCCGCCAGTTCCGTTCCGCGCGACCGTCGTGCAATCGCAGCTCGTCGCCGGCATTCAGGACATAGCGTACATACCGATCGGTTCTTTCGGCCGGTGCTCGGTCAGCGGTCAGGGTGCCGTCGATCGGTTCGCCGACGGTATGGAAGGTGACAGTGACGTCCTGTGCGGCCCGAATACCCCGAATCCAACCGCGATCGAACCTGTGGCCGAGATAGTGCAGATAGGGGGAAAGCCCGGCCGCTGCACCGTCTTCGGACACATCGTGGGGATCGCCGTCGGCCTCGCCCAGGCGCAATCCATTGGACTGGCCCAAATCCAGGTGGACGGTCCAATGCAGCGGCTCTCCCTGAGATGCCTGGGCGGCCGACGCGAAGTCGTCATAGACTGGGTGATAGGTCGCCCCTTCCGCGATGGTTGCCCAGATTGAGCTGGCCGGGACCTGCATCCGCTGAAGCTCCAGAGTTTCAGCGGTTGTTAATAGGGAACCATGCTGGATCGGCGCCAATCCATAGGTCGGATCCAGCAGGATCTGGGATCCATCGTCCAGATTGACCCCAACAATCGAATGACCGTTATGGGGGGTGACTAGATTAACCTGGGTCGTGTCGATTCCGAGCTGGCGCAGGATAAAGACAGACGCACGCGAAGCGCTGTCGCAGGCCCCCTCGATCAGGATCGTCTCGATGGCGCCGCTCTGGACCCGGAGGATTTCGGGCAGGACCTGATTTGTCAGATAAGGCTGCAGGCGAAACAGCAGAGAGGGCGAAGACAGATCCCGTTGGCTGTAGAATCTGTAGACTGCGGCTGCGACGCGTCTGGCCCGTTCAGGAATAGGCAGAGACGCGTCGTCGCCGGCCGAGACGGCAAAAGCGCGGGCTTCCGATTTCGCGTAGCTCTCCAACACCGTCTTGGCGACGGTTGAGACTAGCAGAACAAGGATAATCCCGGCGGCACACGTCAGTCCTGCCCATCGAAGCAGGCGCATGACGTGCCGGCCGTCTTGGGCCAGGTCAGGCGTCGACTTCGGTTTCGATCCCACGCTCGCTCAGCAGATCGCTCAACTCGCCGGTTTCGAACATTTCCCGGACGATGTCGCAACCGCCGACGAATTCACCCTTCACGTAAAGCTGCGGGATGGTCGGCCAGTTGGAGAATTCCTTGATGCCTTCACGGACCGCCATGTCGTCCAGAACGTTCACGCCCTTGAACGGCACGCCCATATGGTTCAGCACCTGGACCACCGCGGCGGAGAAACCGCATTGCGGGAAAACCGGCGTGCCCTTCATGAACAGCACCACGTCCGTCGCGTCGATTTCGCCCTGGATGCGGCTTTGCGTTTGATCGTCCATCTCTACTTCCTTCCTAGCGGGGCCTGATCTCAGATCGCCCCGGATGTCATGCGTCTTCCGGCACCGCTGTCTGCAGCGCCAGCGCGTGCAACTCACCGCCCATGCGGCCCTTCAGGGCGGCATAGACCATCTGATGTTGTTGGACGCGGGACTTGCCGGCGAAGGCGGCGGACTTCACGAAGGCGGCGTAATGGTCGCCGTCGCCGCGCAGGTCGTTGATGATGACCTCGGCATCCGGCAGTGCCTCCTTGATGAAGCGTTCAATGTCGCCTGCACTCATCGGCATGGTCTTAGCCCCCTTACAGATCGTGCCTTAGGATCACGTCCAATCGGCGCCGGCCATGTAGTTCGGCAGGCGCGTCTCGTTAACCTTGGCCAGTTGTTCCAGCGATATGGTGTCGCCTCCGGGCAGCGTCAACGAGCGCCCGATTGTGATGCCGACACGCTGGGCCGGGACCCCTGCCGCCGCGCAGGCGGACAGGACGGCTTTCTCATCGTCCACCGCCACAAGGTAGCGGGCTTGGTCTTCGCCGTACAGCCATGCATGAATGCCGAAACCCGGAGGGGCCGCATCCAGGGTCGCGCCGACTCCGCCGGCCATCGCCATTTCGGCGACCGCGACCGCCAGCCCGCCATCCGACAGGTCATGACAGGCCCGAACCAGGCCCTTGTGGATCAACCCGCGCACGCAGTCGCCATTGCGGCGCTCGACCGTCAGATCGACCTTCGGCGCGGGCCCGGCATCGCGGCCGACCACGTCACGCAGATAGATCGACCGGTCGAGATGCCCCTTGGACTCGCCGATCAGGATCAGGATCTGACCGATCTTCTTCAGGGCCAGACCCACCGCCTTGGCCGCATCGTCGATCAGACCGACGCCGCCGATCACCGGGGTGGGCAGGATCGCCTCGCCATTGGTTTCGTTGTAGAGCGACACGTTGCCGGACACGACGGGGAAGTCGAGCGTCTTCGCAGCGGCGCTCATGCCTTTCACCGCACCGACGAACTGACCCATGATGCGCGGGCGTTCCGGATTGCCGAAATTCATGTTGTTGGTGATCGCCAGCGGCGTCGCCCCGGTCGCGGTGATGTTGCGCCAGGCCTCCGCCACCGCCTGGGCGCCGCCGGTGATCGGGTCGGCAAGGCAATAGCGCGGGGTGCAGTCGGTTGTCACCGCGACGGCCTTCTTGCGGCCGGGAAGGCGCACAATAGCGGCGTCTGCCGCGCCAGGCGCCCGTACCGTCTCGCCGCCAATCAGGTGGTCATACTGTTCCCAGATCCAACGGCGGGAGCACAGATCGGGGGAGCCGATCAGTTTCTTCAGCGCGTCACCGGGGCTCAACGGATGATCGATTTCGCCGACCGGCGCGGAGGCCGGGGTCGGCTCCCACGGGCGCTCATACATCGGGGAGGCATCGACCAGCGGCGCGACGGGAATGTCGCCCGCGGTTTCGCCATGCCATTTCAGGGTCAGGTTGCCGGTATCCGTGACCGTGCCGATGACCGCGAAATCCAGCTCCCACTTGTCGAAGATCGCCTTGGCCTCGTCCTCGCGGCCGGGCTTCAGGACCATCAGCATGCGTTCCTGGCTTTCGGACAGCATCAGCTCATAGGGCGTCATGCCCTCTTCGCGCATCGGAACGCGGTCGAGCTGCAATTCGATCCCGACGCCGCCCTTGTCCGCCATTTCGACGGAAGACGAGGTCAGACCGGCCGCGCCCATATCCTGAATGGACACGATGGCGTCCGTCGCCATCAATTCCAGGCAGGCTTCCAGCAGCAGCTTTTCGGTGAAGGGGTCGCCGACCTGGACGGTGGGGCGCTTCTCTTCGGAATCCTCGGTGAATTCGGCCGAGGCCATGGTCGCGCCGTGAATGCCGTCGCGGCCCGTCTTGGACCCGACATAGACGACCGGGTTCCCGATGCCCGATGCCTTCGAATAGAAGATCTTGTCGGTACGGGCCAGGCCGACGGTCATGGCGTTGACCAGGATATTGCCGTTATAGGCCTTGTCGAAATTGACCTCGCCGCCGACGGTCGGAATGCCCATGCAATTCCCGTAGCCGCCGATGCCGGCGACGACGCCGGACACCAGATGGCGGGTTTTCGGATGGCTGGGATCGCCGAAGCGCAGGGCGTTCAGGTTGGCGATCGGCCGCGCGCCCATGGTGAAGACGTCGCGCATGATGCCGCCGACGCCGGTCGCCGCGCCCTGATAGGGTTCGATGAAGCTGGGGTGGTTGTGGCTTTCGATCTTGAAGACCGCCGCGTCGCCGTCACCGATATCCACCACGCCGGCATTCTCGCCCGGCCCCTGAATGACCTGCGGCCCTTCGGTCGGCAGGGTCTTCAGCCAGACGCGCGACGATTTGTAGGAGCAATGCTCCGACCACATCACCGAGAAGATCCCCAGTTCCGTGATATTGGGCGCGCGCCCCATGATGTTGAGAACGGTCTTGTACTCGTCCTTGGTCAGCCCGTGTTCGGCGACGACCTCGGGCGTGATGTCCACTTGGGGCAGCGACATGGAGTCCCTTCCGGCTGGCATGTTCGGAAATCGCCGGTTCTCTAGCCCGACTCAGACGCAAATGCAAAGGTTCCGAATCGCGAAACCGCCTTAGTCCGCCGGAACGACCTCCGGCACACCGTACAAGTCGGATAGCGTCTTTCCCTCGGCGATGGCAGCAAGGGCCTTCGCTTCTTTTGCCAGGATCGCACGGGCGGCTTCCAGGACGGTTTCCACGCGGGCGAGGGGGATGACGGTGACGCCGTCGGCGTCGCCCAGAATCAGGTCGCCAGGGGAGACGGGCAGGCCGCCGCAGGCGATGGGACCGTCAATGGCGCCGCCGAAATTCTTGTGCGGGCCGCGCGGGACCACGCCACGCGCGAAACAGGGGAAGCCCAGTTCGACGATTTCCTGGCTGTCCCGTACCGCGCCGTCGATTACCAGACCGGCGACGCCGCGCGCCAGACAGGCACGGGTCATCAGGCCGCCGAATACGGCGGAATCCGTGAAACCTTTCGCATCGCAGACCAGAACCTCGCCGGGCTCACATAGATTCAGGGCGGCGTGCAGGGCACTGTTGTCCGCGGCCATGCAGTCCACCGTGCGCGCCTGGGCGACAATCCGCATGGACGGCGCCAGCGGCGAGATTGCGGCCGCCATTGTCCAGCCGCGCTCCTGACAATCCGATGCGACGGCCGTCGGAATTTCGGCAAAAGCGTCGAGGATCGTTTGCGGCAGGCGGCGAAAATCGGTCTTGTGTTGACGGACGGGCATTGTGTTTTCCTTCCGGACGGGTCAGCGCATGCAGCGCCAGGCGGAAGTCATCTTCCGAACTTCGTCGTCGGTCATCTTGGCCCGCACCTGGTCAGGGATGAAGTTCTGCTCCACCCGCAACACGCCGATGCCGCCGTCGTCCGGGACATGCCACAGCAGATAGCCGCAATACAGTTCCGCCCGCTCCATCGTGCCCAGGAAGTCGACGGCGGCGAAGCTGGTCGGCACGCCGTTCGGGTCGGGCTTGCGGTACCAGGTCACGCGACCGTGCCGCCGGGCCGAGACTGCGCCGCCCTGTTCGGTGATCGTGGTCATCAGGTCCGTGAACTGTTCGAGCGTGAGCTGGTTTTGCAGGCCCGGAGCCAATTGACCGTAGGCTTCCGTGAACCGGCGCGCGTCCAACAATGCCCAGAATTGGGCCGTTGCGGCGGCAAGCTGCTCGTTCAGTTGCTGGGTCGGCTGCCAGGAATCCTGGGCGAGGGCCCGGGGTGAGGGTGCCCAGAGCGTCAGGACCAACAGAAGAAGCAGGGCGGCGGCGCGGGGTAACATGGCGGGCTCCCTTACGTGAGATCGGGCGGGTCAGCTCAGATCGACGGCATGATCCTTCAATGCCGCCAGGTCGCAGACTTCCAACGCCCGTTCATGGGTCGACAGCAGGGCGACGCGGGGCGCGCAGCCGGCCTCATAGGCCTCACGCCAGCGCGCGGCGCACAGGCACCATTGATCACCGGGATTGAGACCGGGAAAGCCATATTCCGGCATTGGGGTCGATAAGTCGTTGCCGCGCCGCCGGCTGAATTCCAGAAACTCCGCGGTCATCACCGCGCAGACCGTGTGAGAGCCGATATCTTCCGGTCCGGTATTGCAGCATCCGTCGCGGAAGAACCCAGTGACCGGATCGACGGAGCAGGGCATCAGCGCCTCGCCGATGACATTGCGCTGCGCGGGATGGGTATCGTTGGCGATGGACAAGGGGCACCTCTGTCGAAGGGGAACGATCGCGGCCAGCCCCACTTAAACAGGTTCGGTCCGGTCACGAAAGCCGGTCTCGGGTCCCCGCTGCTGCGTTATCCGACGACCCGGATGAACCGGCCGACCCGGTCACCGATCTCGGCGGTATGACCCGACAAGCCGTCCGCCTGATTGACGATTCCGCCGATTTCATCCCCGATCTGACGCACGGTGTCGG
Source organism: Pacificispira sp. (assembly GCF_965228185.1). Taxonomy (NCBI): domain Bacteria; kingdom Pseudomonadati; phylum Pseudomonadota; class Alphaproteobacteria; order Rhodospirillales; family Aestuariispiraceae; genus Pacificispira; species Pacificispira sp. The sequence goes on from NZ_CBDDHE010000003.1 coordinate 481,555, forward strand.
CGATCCGCTGGATCGCGGTCGAGGCATCCCGGGTACCGACGGAGGCCTGGGCGATATGTTCCGTGATCTCGCGGGTGGCGCCGGTTTGCTGGCGAATCCCGTCGCTGATTGCCACGGCAATGCTGGCGAGGTCTTCGATGATCTGAACCATCTCGTCGACGGCGGACACCGAAAGATCGGTCATCGTCAGGACCTTGCCGATTTCGTCTTCGATATCGCCGGTCGCCTTGCCGGTCTGGGTTGCCAGGGATTTCACCTCGTTGGCGACGACGGCGAAGCCCTTGCCGGATTCACCGGCGCGTGCGGCCTCGATCGTTGCGTTAAGCGCCAAAAGATTGGTCTGTCCGGCGATGTCGTTGATCAGCCCGACAATGTCTCGGATACCGCCGACCTGCTGCGAGAGCTGGCGGATCCGGTCCGTGGTCTGTCGACCGGTCGCGCGGGCCGCTTCGGAGACGTGTTCGGCACGCGATACGAGGCCGGAGATTTCCTGGATTGAGGCTGAGACCTGTTCCGTCGCCGTGGCGACATTGGCAACCGCTTGGGCGGCCTGATCCGCCGCCGTCACCACCGTCGTGGCCTCGCCTGCGGTCGAGTTGGACGAGCGGTTCATGGTTTGGGCGGAATTGTGGAGCTCTTTCGCGCTGGTTTCCAGCCGCTGCATAACGTGAGAGATGCCCGACCGAAAATCAGCGACCGCGCTGTGCAGGTTCTGGGCTTCCTCCGCGTCGCGTTGGCGGCGTCGCTCGGCCTCGGCCTCCAAACGGTGCCGTTCCGTCAGGCTGTCGCTGAAGGACAGCAAGGCCCGCCCGATCCGCCCGAATTCATCCCCGCGGCGGCTCGAATCGGTGTCCTGAAGCGACTCGCCCCTGCTCAGGCGTTCGACATCGCGGGTCAGGGCTGCAAAGGGTGCCGTCAGTTTGGTGACCGTCACAAAGGCCGCGCCGCCGATCAGGAAAATCGCCGCCAGCAGGATCGGGACATTGCGCTGCAGAAGCGACAGAAGCTGGGCGTCGAAGACTGCCTTGTCCAATCCGGCATAGAGCACGCCGACGACCTGACGGCCGCCCGGGGCGAAGATCGGCGTATATTGGGTGAAGTAGTCTCGCCCCAGGATCGTCGCTTCGCCGGTATAGGTTCCGCCTGTACTGACGACCGGATGGACGCGTCCGCCGGTGCCTAGCGCCGTGCCGACCGCCCGGCCGCCGTCGGGTAGTCGGATGTTGGTCGTCCGGCGCCAGAAATCCCCATTCGACGGTTCGTAGAGGAACAGGGTCACGGTCTCACCGGTAATACGGCCGATTTCGTCGACCAGACGGTGATCCCCGAAATCCGGCACCCCGTCCAGGATCAGACGCGGTGGCGCGTCCTCTGAAAACCGTGCTGAGAAACCCGGGAGGCGCTCCTGCAGAAGAGCGGCGGCGATCCGGATATTGGTCGATTGCTGGGCCTGAACCGTCGCTTTGAGGGTGCCGTGCATCGTAATCGCGACATCGGTAACGGCCACCGCGCCGAGAACGAATGTGGCAGCAACGATCGTGGCGACGATCTTTGAGCGAAAGCTGTTCAGCATGTGGGGTTCCAGTATGTGGGCGGGCTTGAAGCGAACTCATTTCAAATAAACATTGCGAATGCATGTTACAATTAATAAAAACAATAATTCAAATTATTGACATATATGATTATTGGTTTAGAGATGTTCTCAAAAATGAAGCCTGGTTGGCGGCAAATGAAGGATTTATGGAGTGTACCGCCACCAGGAATATCGGTTCCCTGTCGCAATATCCGACGCATTTTTTGGCTTCTTCACATAAAGTTCACCTATCATGTGGTGGCATGGGCTGGGGGTGGATGAGAGCAGGTCGGTGCGGGGGAGTGCCGATGCGTCGACATGATCGAATTCGATCTTTTGCGGGGATGATCGCGGTCGTGCTGATATCCGCGATGGGCCCGCGCGCCGCGGCTCAGGAAACGCTCCGCACAATCCCGATAACCGCTGAAGACTATCCGCCCTATGAGATGGCGGAACCGGTCAACGGGCTGCGCGGATTCGACTATGAGGTCGTGACCGAAGCCTTCGCCCGGATGGGATATGCGGCAGAGATCGAGTTCCTGCCCTGGAGCCGCGCGTTGCTGAAGGTGCAACTGGGGCAGACGTCCGCGGCGTTGACCTGTGCCTATGTGCCGGAGCGGGAAATCTACATCCTCTATTCCGACCCGATCAGTGAATTCACCAGCGGCTTCTTTGTGCGCTGGGAATATGACGGCCCGGCCCCCGCAGTTCTGGAGGATCTGCGCGGCCAGCGGACGGCGTCTGTCGATTCCTATGAAAGTCTCGGCGCGCTGCGGAAGGCGGGGCTGGATCCGATCTCCGCGCCCAACCCGGCATCCGCCGTCCGTATGCTGATGGCGAAACGGTTCGACTATCTCTATCTCAGCCGGGAATCGACGGAGTTCGTCCTAAGGGACCTGGGCCTGTCCGGCCGCGTACGTTTTCATCCGATCGACCGACAGAGCTTCCATTTGTGTTTCAGCCGCGCCTATGCCGGATCTGAAATCCTGGCCCAGGATTTCAACGCCACCCTGGCCGCGATGCGCGCCGACGGAATCTACGACGCAATTCACGCGAAATATCGCTAGGCCCGTTCCACCACCGCCTTGGCGAGGCTTTCGAAGAGCGGTAGGCCGTCGACGCCGCCGGCGATGGGGTCGATGGCGTTTTCGGGGTGGGGCATCATGCCCAGGACATTGCCTTTTTCATTCAGGATGCCGGCAATGTTGCGCTGGGAGCCGTTCAGATTGGTCTTGTCGGAGACATTGCCCCGATCGTCGCAATAGCGGAACAGGACGCGGTCGTCGCCTTCCAGGCGGTTCAGCGTGTCCTCGTCGGCGAAGTAATTGCCCTCGTTATGGGCGACGGCGACGCGGCTGACCTGGCCTTCCGCCATGCCGCCGGTAAAGGGCGCGACGCGGCGTTCGCAGCGGATATGGGTCATCTTGCAGATGAATTTCAGCCCGGCATTGCGCATCAGGACGCCGGGCAGCAGACCGGTTTCCGTTAGGATCTGGAAGCCGTTGCAGACGCCCAGGACCGTGACGCCGCGTTCCGCCTGTTCCTTGATGGAGCGCAGGATCGGGGAATTCCCCGCCATCGCGCCGCAGCGCAGGTAATCGCCGTAGGAGAAGCCGCCCGGCACGACGATCAGGTCGTATCCCTTGAGCTCGGTCTCGCCGTGCCAGATCAGGTCCGGCTTGCTGTTATGTCCGGCGGCCTTTTCCAGCGCGGCGGCCATGTCGCGCTCGCGGTTCGTGCCGGGGAAAACGACGATGGCGGCTTTCATATTCTCTCGCTCCCGATGGTCGCTTTGGCGGGCCGGTGCAGCGCTTAGGCTACGATCTCGATCCGGTAATCCTCGATGACGGTGTTGGCCAGCAGCTTGCGGCACATCTCGTCCAGCTTCTTCTCGGCGGCGGCCCGGTCCGTTTCGTCCAGTTCGACCTCGATCAGCTTGCCCTGACGGACTTCGCCGATCCCGTCGAAGCCCAGGCCCTCCAGCGCATGCCCGATGGCCTTGCCCTGGGGGTCCAGCACGCCGCGTTTCAAAGTGACGGTGACATTGGCTTTCATGGTCTGGCTTCCTTATGGTCCTTGGCGGCACCGGCCCGCTCCCCCTCCCGGCCACCCATAGCATACCCTGTCGTTGGGCGGCCGGGAGGGGGAGCGGGCCGGTGCCGGAGCCAGAACTTCCTAGTTCGATTCGCTGTCGATGGATTCGATGTTCGCGCCTTCCGGCAGCACGCCCAGGCGGCGGGCGACCTCGCGATAGGCATCCTCGACATTGCCCAGATCGCGGCGGAAGCGGTCCTTGTCCATCTTCTCGCCGGTCTGCGTATCCCAGAGGCGCATATTGTCCGGGCTCAGCTCGTCGGCCAGGACGATGCGGACATCGCCGTTTTCGTCATAGATGCGGCCGAATTCCAGTTTGAAATCGACCAGCTTGATGCCGATGCCCAGGAAGACGCCGGACAGGAAGTCGTTGATGCGCAGCGACATCGCCAGGAAATCGTCGATATCCTGCGGGCTGGCCCAGCCGAAGGCGGTGATATGCTCTTCGGAAATCAGCGGGTCGCCCAGCTCGTCGGACTTGTAGCAGTATTCGACGATGGAGCGGGGCAGCGGTGTGCCTTCCGGAATGCCCAGGCGCTTGGCCATGGACCCGGCGGCGACATTGCGGATCACCACCTCGACCGGGATGATTTCCACTTCGCGGACCAGCTGTTCGCGCATGTTCAGACGGCGCAGGAAGTGGGTCGGAATGCCCAGGTCCTGCAGGCGCAGCATCAGAAATTCGGAGATCCGATTGTTCAGCACGCCCTTGCCGGTGATCGTGCCCTTTTTCTGATTGTTGAACGCCGTGGCGTCGTCCTTGAAGTAGCAGACCAGGGTGCCCGGTTCCGGACCTTCGAAAATGACCTTGGCCTTGCCTTCGTAAATCTGTCTGCGTCGCGCCATCGGTTTGGACCCGCCCTTGCCGCCGGATTGGTGAGAATTCGCAGCGTATAGCAATGCCACCGGTCGGTTACAATCTTCCTGACGGGCGGCGGGGCCGATTCAGGGTGGGAAATCCTGTCGCGGGGATGGTTCCGTCGTTGATCGTCGGTGCAGGACCGATTACATACAGGGCACCGCCGGAAGGAGCCCAAGCCCCGACCGGACCCTGCCGGCTCTGGTGCCGTGCGGGGCTTCACCAGGAAAGACTATGCCGGGGGGACCGCAGGTATGAACAAGTTCGACGATCGCGAGAAGAGCTTCGAGGCCAAGGAAAGCCACGACCGTGAGCAGGAGTTCAAGGCCGTCGCGCGCCGGAACAAGCTGCTGGGCCTCTGGGCTGCCGAACAGATGGGTATCACCGGCGCGGATGCCGACGCCTATGCCAAGGACGTCGTGATCTCCGACTTCGACGAGCCGGGCGACGACGATGTTCTGCGCAAGGTCCTGGGCGACCTGCAGGCGAAGGGCGTCGATACGTCCGAACATCTGGTCCGTAAGGAAATGGACGAATTGCTGGTCACGGCCCGCGCGCAGATCCGCAGCGAAGCCAAATAAGCGCGATTCCATGGATCAACCGGATCAGGGGCGTGCCGTCGGGCGCGCCCTTTTTCTTTTGCGGTGTCCGGCGCGCGCCTGGCTATCCGCCCTGGGGCATTGGCGCCAGTTGAGGCGCGTCGCCGAGGCGGCCGCCGCCTGAACCGGTCTCGCCCTCGACCTCCTGGGCCACCTTGTTCAGATAGTCGAAATCCGGTGACAGCAAGGCGCCGTCGCGAATGTCGTTGATGACGTCGATCAGATCCGTCGTGCGGTTCGCCATGGCGATGGCGACGGCGGCCAGTCCGGTTGCCTTGGCGGGGGCATGGGCGATCTTGCGGGTCACGATTTCACCGCCGAAGCGCGGATCGCCCAACCGCCCGGCCGCCGCCGCCACCCGGATCAGCGCCTGATAGCGGGGCACGTCGAAGCCGCCGTCCTGGGTGCGCGGGAAGGGGCCGCCCGGCGGGGGTTCCGGAATCCGCGCGGCGGTGTCATAGGCGCCGATCAGATCGCCCGCCGCAAGCTGCGCCAGGGAGATCGCCATCAGCGCGCGGTCGAAGCCGGCCGTGCGATTGTTTTCGAAAGCGATGCGGTAGGCAGCGCTGATCGTCTTCTGGGCGTCGTCGAGGCGGCCGCGCCGAGCCTCGGCGATGGCGACCTGAACCAGGGCTTCGACCTGCGGCAGGTCGCCCGGCAGCACCTCCGCCAAGTCGCGGGCGCGGGAAAAGATCGCCTGATCGGCGCTTTTCAGCCCGCCGCGGATCTGGGCGGTCAGAACGGCATCCAGGGCCGCCGGGACATATTCCGGGATATAGGGGAAGCCGGTCGGGTCCAGGGCTTCCGCCAGCAAGGCGCTGGCGCCTTCGGGATCCTGTTCCAGGCCCCGGCCGAGGGCCACTGGCGCCATGAGCTGCGCGCGCATGCCGACGAAGGGGATGTAGTCCTTCAAGACCAGCGCCTCGGTCAGCTTCCCCTGTGCGATCAGAACCCGTCCCATGCCCAGAAGCGCCTCGGACCGGGGGACTTCCTCGGTGATCAAGAACGCGCCTTCGAAGGCGTCGGCCAGGCGGCCGACCTCTGACTGGCGGGCGATCAGATAGGCCAGCGTGTCGAACCGCTGTTGCTGGTCCTCGATCCTTTCGGTTTCTTCCATTGCCAAGCGGAACAGCGGCACGGCGGCGTCGATATTGCGGCGGCCCATCGCGGACGACACGGCGGCCAAGGCACGGGCGCGGTCGGCGCCTTCCGGGATCATCCGCACGACGGTCATGCCGCCGCGCTGATTTCCGGCCTCGACCATTTTCGACGCCAGCCGGGTCAGCGCGTCGTATTTGCGGGCGCCGGGCACGTCGAGAATAAGTTGCTGGGCGGCCTGGAAGCTGGCTTGAGCGCCGGCGCCGTCCTCCGCCTTAAGCTGCACCGCGCCGATTTCGATCAGGATATCCGACTTGTCGATCGGATCCATGGTCAGGGCATTTGCCTCGGCGAAGGCGGCGCGCAGAATGGTGGCCGTTTCCCCTCGCGTCGCGGCGGACTCGCTTAGGCTCAGCGAGATGTCCGCCACCCGCTGCAAAGTGCCGACGCGGGTTCGCGTATCCGGGATCGCCTGGGCCGATTTGGTGGCGGCTTCCGGAAAGCCGCGCGCGGCGAGCCTCAGCGCGGCGATCTGAAGCGATTCCCCATTGTCGCGCATGTTGGGCAAAGCCAGCACTTCCTGAACCGCGCGGTCGATCCATTGCCGGGCTTCGTCGTGGTTCTTTTCCACGACCTGAACATAGTCCGATATCCAGATATAGGAGCGCGCGCGCCAGATCGGATCTTCGATCCGTTCGGCATTGTCGATGGCGTCCTGCTTCTGCCGCCGGGCCAGATAGCCGCGGACGACGCCGCTTTGTGCCAGGCCGATATCCTCGTCGGCCTCCAACTGGGCGATGGCAAAGAACTGCAGGCTTTTCAGGGCATCGTTCAGGATCGCCTGCGTCACCGGGTCGATGTTGCTGGCGCTGAATTCGTCGGTGACGTCGAAACGCGGCCGCTCCATGCCGTCGACGGTGTCGGCCTGAGACTGCGCGAAACCCGCGCGGTCGGGCAATACCACCGCCGACGACAGCAGCGTCGTGGCGAGCAGGAGCGCGGCGAGGGGCCGTTTAGGCCGTGCCGGTCTCTCCCAGAACCCGATGCAGGATCGTATCCACATGCTTCACGTGGTAGCCCATGTCGAACAGCGCGTCGATAGTCTCCGCCTGCAAGTGACGGGCCACCTCCTCGTCCGCCTTCAGCAGCTCCTGGAAGGAATTGCCGGTTTTCCAGCTTTCCATCGCATTGCGCTGAACGGCGCGATAGGCATCTTCCCGGCTCATTCCGGCCTGGGTCAGATTCAGCAGCACACGCTGCGAGTTATGCAGGCCGCCCAATCGGTTGAGATTCGCCATCATCTCTTCGGGATAGACCACCAGATTTTCGACGACGCCGGCCATCCGGTTCAGCGCGAAATCCAAAGTGACCGTGGAATCGGGGCCGATCATCCGCTCGACCGACGAATGAGAGATATCCCGTTCATGCCACAGCGCGACATTCTCGAGCGCGGGCAGGGCATAGGCGCGCACCATGCGGGCAAGACCGGTCAGGTTCTCGGTGAGGACCGGGTTGCGCTTATGCGGCATGGCGGAAGAACCCTTCTGGCCCGGCGAGAAGTATTCTTCCGCCTCACGCAATTCGGTGCGCTGCAGATGACGGATTTCGACCGACAGGTTTTCGATCGATCCTGCGATCACGGCCAGCGTCGCGAAGAATTGGGCGTGGCGGTCGCGCGGGATGACCTGGGTCGACATCGGCTCCGGCGTCAGGCCCAGCTTCGCGGCGACATGCTCCTCGATGGACGGGTCGATATTCGCGAAGGTACCCACGGCGCCGGAAATCGCGCAGGTGGCGATGTCGGCACGGGCGGCCAGCAGGCGTTCCTTGTTGCGGGCGAAGGCGGCGTAATGGCCGGCCAGTTTCACGCCGAAGGTCGTCGGCTCGGCATGGATGCCATGCGACCGGCCGATGCAGACGGTGTTCTTATGCTCCAGCGCGCGCTTCTTCAGGGCGGCCAGTACCCGGTCCAGATCGCCCAGCAGCAGATCGGCCGCCTGGGTCAGCTGCACTGCCAGACAGGTATCCAGCACGTCCGACGAGGTCATGCCCTGGTGGACGAAGCGGGCCTCGTCGCCGACCTGTTCCGCCAGTTCCGTCAGGAAGGCGATGACGTCGTGCTTGGTCTCTCGCTCGATCTCGTCGATCCGGGCAATGCGGTCTTCGGTATAGACCTTGTCGCCGCGCGCCCAGACGGCCGCCGCCGCTTCCTTCGGGATCACGCCGCGTTCCGCCAGTGCGTCGCAGGCATGGGCCTCGATCAGGAACCAGATGCGGAACCGGTTCGCGGGTTCCCAGATGTCGGCCATTTCCTTGCGGCTGTAGCGGGGGATCATGGGCTCTTCTTCTCCGTGGATGGGCCGGCCCCCGCATCGGCGACGCGGGCGTCGGGCATGGCAATGTTGAAGGCGATGGACATGCGGGTTCCCTCGCCCCGGAACGGGTCGACGAAATGTTTCAGCCAACTGGGAAACAACAGCAGCATGCCCGGTTTGGGATCGAACTTGATCTTCTCGCCGAACGGCTGGCCGGGAAGCTGGATCATCTCCACAGCCTGGCGCGGATCGACGAAGGTCAGCGACCCGTTGAACCGCGTGTCCTCCGGATCGGCCTGGCCGATATCGACATAGAAGACGCCGGACACCATCGACGAATGATGGGTATGCAGGCGGTGGAAACCGCCGCGGCGGCTGATATTGGCCCAGGCGGTTATATGTGCGGTTCCCGATACATGCCGGCCATTGGTCATCATCGACATGAAGTCGGACAGGGCATCGCCGATATGCTGTTTCAGGTCGGCGATCGCGTCGCCCGGCCATTCCATCAGATCCAGCCGGGAATGCCATCCATTGACCAGCGCGCGGGGCAAACCTTCGGGATCGTCCTTCTCCCGCGCCAGGATCTGATCGCGCAGAGCGGACAGCAGGGCGGCGTCATCGACCTGCCGCTGCAGGATCGGCGTCGGCCAGGCCAGCAGCAATCCGTTGGAATATTCCTGATGCAGCGCCATCGCGGCTCCGGACACGGCGATCAATACGGGGTGAACGCGCCGTTTCTAGTCCCGGAGTCCCCAAACGGCAAGGCCGACAGGGAATTGTGAATGCATTTCGAATAGACCTAAGGCGATGCAGTCGAGTAGGTGTCGGCTAATAACAGTCAATTCTGACGGTTTGATTACGGCCTAGGTCCGCTATCTCGGTGGTTGTTAAGAGCTTGCCTGGAGCAGAATTATCAAAATCGATAGATAATGAATTCAAAAATGAGAACACAATTTCAGACTTAATCGCAAAATTCACGTTCTGTGGGATATCTCCAGTATATTTGGCAGCCCGAAGTACGTCTAGCTTGCTAGACACAACAGCAATTACGCTTCCACTTCGGTCGTAAACAGGACCTCCACTATTTCCCGGCTGCACTGGCGCTGTGAGTTGAATTTTACTCGAGTCATTGAATAAACCGCTAAGTGCGCTGACCGTTCCGGTAGTAAGATTTCCTCCCGATGATAACATGCTAGACAAAGGGAAGCCAAAAACAACTATATCTTCCCCTTGTACGGGAGGGTTAGAGGACCTGAAATTTGCATACGGTCTATTTTGGAAATCTGATTGAAGCAGAGCGAGATCGTTTCTTTGATCTATAGAAACTTTACGAGCACTGCCCACCTCTGATGTTGGCAGTCGTATGGCGATGCTTTGGCATTCATCAACGACGTGCGCGTTGGTAAGTATCTGCCCGCGTTGGTTTACAAAGAAACCTGTTCCGCTTGACACTACTCGTTCGGAGTCTGGAGCGACCTTGGTCGTTTGCGCTATTCGGCTTGCGTAAGCCTCAAGAGAAGAAACGAATGAATCTGCTCGGGCGGAGCCAACTTGCCCTAAGTCCATCGAAACCGGCTGAGGGTTGTTGCCTCCCTGACTGTCCACATACCATTGCCATCTTTCTGGGGATAAGCCCACAAGCCAAATCTTGTAGTCATGATCCGCGATTGGCGTCGCGGAGGGATCAATGGATCTAACAATCGAGACATCGTCATAGATTCCAGACTTCTTGATTGCGCGTCCAATTCCGAGAAATCCAATCTCCAGCGTCTCAGCCACATATGATCTCATCTCTATTGTGGCGTTGCCTGTTGCGTTGACTCCATTTTTGAGAATTACATCGAATGTTGGGATCACAACCAAAGCACTGCCACCAAGTGGTTTGTCGACTGGGCGTACACCGGCAACGTTTTGGTCAACGTGAAGGTTGGCGGCCCGAAGCGCAGCCATCCTACTGTCGTAAGCGATACCATCGTAGTAGAAGGCACTTTTGCACGATGCAATAAAAAGTAGAATTGAAAGCAATACAGCAAATCGCAGCATTTCTACCCCACGCGTGTTAAAGATCGCATTTTGTCGATTTATAGTCGTGTGCTTGGATTTTTCCTAACAGAAACGATCAGAACGATGGCGGCGTACAGGCGCTGACGACGGTGCAGGTTTCGTCGAACGGGTTCCGGAAGCGATGGGGGATGCTGCTTTGGAAGGAATATCCGTCGCCGGCCTTCAGGACGCGCTTGGCGCCGCCGACCCAGACCTCCAACCGGCCCTCGATGACGACGCCGGCCTCCTCGCCTTCGTGTTTCAGCATGACCTTGCCGGTATCCGCGCCGGGATTGTAGGTCTCATAGAGCATCTGCAGCGCGCGGGCGGAAAGGTCTCGGCCGACCTGGCGGTACAGGATTTTGCCGTTGCGCAGCTCCCGGAACTCGTCGCCGGAATAGAAGACCTGTTCCGATTTCGGTTCCTCGAAACCGAAGAACTCCGACAGGTCGAGCGAGAGGCCGTCCGTGATTTTCTTCAGGACCCCGAAGGTCGGGCTCAGCTTGCCGGATTCAATCAGCGAGATCGTTGCGTTGGTGACGCCGCAGCGCCGCGACAGCGCCCGTTGGGAAAGGCCGAAGGATTGCCGCACGGCCCGCAATCTGTCGCCGATTTCCACGCGCTGCCCCTCCTGAGTGTTTCATCTGTTAAGTATGAATAACATACAGGCCTGTTCTGTTAGGTAAATCATGGATTTATCCGGGGGAAGAAAAGGGGTTGTGTTAACGATCGGCGGATCGCTACCGTACCGGCCTTCGAAACATACTGGTGGCGGAGCCTGGACCCATGCCCGACGGAATGACTCAAAACGACCTCAGCGCCTTCTGGATGCCGTTCACGGCAAACCGGCGATTCAAGAAGGATCCGCGCATCCTCGTCTCCGCCGAGGGCATGTACTACAAGAGCCACGACAACCGCGATATTCTGGACGGAACGGCGGGCCTGTGGTGTGTGAATGCCGGTCATGCCCGCCCGAAAATCGTCGAGGCGGTGCAGAAGCAGGTCGCGGAACTGGATTTCGCGCCGACCTTCCAGTTCGGTCACCCGAAGGCCTTCGAACTGGCCAGCCGTCTGCGCGACATGTTCCCCGGCGACCTGGACCATGTCTTCTTCACCAACAGCGGGTCGGAATCGGCGGATACGGCGCTGAAAATCGCGCTGGCCTATCAGCGGGCGCGGGGCCAGGGCACGCGAACCCGCCTGATCGGACGCGAGCGCGGTTATCACGGCACCGGCTTCGGCGGCATCACCGTCGGCGGCATCGTGAAGAACCGGATGTATTTCGGCTCGCTTCTGGCCGGGGCGGACCATATCCGCCACACCCACGATCTGGAACATAACGCCTTCACCAAGGGCGAGCCGGAATATGGCGCGCATTTCGCAGACGACCTGGAAAAGCTGGTGACGCTGCATGACGCGTCGACCATCGCTGCGGTGATCGTGGAGCCGATGGCCGGATCGACCGGGGTGCTGCTGCCGCCGAAAGGCTATCTGAAGCGCCTGCGCGAGATCTGCGACAAGCACGGCATTCTGTTGATCTTCGACGAGGTCATCACCGCCTTCGGCCGTTTGGGCTTTGCGACGGCGGCGGAACGCCTGGGCGTCGTGCCGGACATCCTGACCTGCGCCAAGGGGCTGACCAATGCCGTGATCCCCATGGGGGCAGTCGCGGTCCGCAAGGAAATCTACGACACCATGCTCGACAAGGCCGACGCGCCGATCGAGCTGTTCCACGGCTATACCTATTCCGGCCATCCGGTCGCCGCTGCCGCCGGTCTGGCGTCGCTGGAGACCTATAAGGAAGAAGGCCTGTTCGAGAATGCGCTGGCGCTGGAGCCTTATCTGGCCGATGCCATCCATTCGCTGAAAGGGCATCCGAACGTCGTCGATATCCGGAATATGGGCCTTGTCGCCGCCGTCGAACTGTCGGCCCGTCCGGGCGCGCCGGGCGAGCGCGGTTACGACATCATGGTGAAAGCCTATGAGAAGGGCGCGATGGTCCGCGTCACCGGCGACATCATCGCCATGTCCCCGCCGCTGATCTGCGAGAAAAAGCATATCGACGATCTGGTCGGCATTCTGGGCGACGTGCTGAAAGAGGTCGCCTGATCCGAGGCATTCGGGGGAGGGCGCTAGTCGGCGCCCTCCATCTCGAACATGTCGAGTTTCAGCGCGACGCTCTCGCCCAGCCACATGGCACCGTGGGTATGGTCCCACAGATCGTCGCCGGTCAATGTGTGAACGAAGACGATCAATCCGTTCCGATGGACATGCAGCCAGGGCACGACGGTCGCGAATTTCTCCGCCGGAAACAGCAATTGGCAGGACCACATCGGATGCGGCCCGACGGTCCGTTCATGGACGCGCCCCATCTGCACGCCGAACGTGTCCCGCGCCGCCTCGCACAGCGCCCGTGCCTGCGGCAGGGACTGGGCGTCGAAATACACATGGGCGTGATAGCCGCCGATATCGCTAACCTCGGTCATGGGGTGATTTTGCGGCGCGGTGCCCGGCGTGACAAGACGGAACGGCCCGTCAACCTTGACCATATGCGGCGGCGCGCGTAGCTATGCGGCTCATTTTCCGGACATTTGAAATAGCGGTGCGGACGGGCGCGATATGAAGAAGGCTTTGATCACGGGCATTACCGGTCAGGACGGTTCCTATCTGGCGGAATTGCTGCTGTCGAAAGGGTATGAGGTCCACGGGTTGGTGCGCCGCGCGTCGACTTTCACGACGGAGCGGATCGACCATATCTACCAGGACCCCCATGAAAGCCATCTGCGCCTGAACCTGCATTATGGCGATCTGGCCGACGGCACGGGCCTGCGCCGCATCCTGGAGCATGTCCGGCCGGACGAGGTCTATAACCTGGGCGCGCAGAGCCATGTGCGGGTCAGTTTCGATCAGCCGGAATATACCGCCGATGTGGTCGGGACCGGGGCCCTGCGCCTCCTGGAAGCGCTGCGCGACTACATTCACACCACCAAGAACCAGGTGAAGCTGTACCAGGCGGGCAGTTCCGAAATGTTCGGCGCGGCCAAGCCGCCGCAGAACGAGGATACCGCCTTCTATCCGCGCAGCCCCTATGCGGTCGGCAAGGTCGCCGCCTATTGGTTCGGGACCAATTATCGCGAGGCGTACAACATCTTCGTGGCGAACGGAATCCTGTTCAATCACGAGAGCCCGCGCCGGGGCGAGACCTTCGTGACGCGCAAGATCACCCGCGCCGTGGGCCGCATCAAATTGGGCCTGCAGGACAAGCTGTTCCTGGGCAATCTGGACGCCAAGCGCGACTGGGGTTTCGCCGGCGATTTCGTTGAGGCGATGTGGCTGATGCTGCAGCAGGACGAGCCGGGTGATTACGTCGTCGCAACGGGCGAGGCACATTCGGTGCGCGAGTTCCTGGATATGGCCTTCGGCTATGCCGGTCTCGACCCCGCCAAGCATGTCGAATTCGACCCGCGCTATCTGCGGCCGACGGAGGTCGATCACCTGTTGGGCGATCCCAGCCGGACCAAGGCGCGGCTGGGCTGGGAGCCGAAGGTCGGGTTCGAGGAATTGGTCCGGATGATGGTCGATCACGATATGGAACTGGCCCAGCGCGAGCGCACGCTGCTGGACGCCGGTCACGCCGTCCACAGCCGCGCCGGGGACTGACGCAGATGGCCTTGGACCGGTCGGAACCGATCTTTGTTGCCGGGCATCGAGGGCTCGTCGGGTCCGCGATCTGCCGGGCACTGGAATCCGCCGGTTACACCAATCTCATGACGCGGACGTCCAAGGAACTGGATCTGCGCGACCAGGCGGCGGTACGTGACTTTTTCCGTGCCGAAAAACCGCGCCATGTCGTCTGCGCGGCAGCCAAGGTCGGCGGGATCGTCGCCAATAACGATTACCCGGGCACGTTCATTCACGACAATCTGGCGATCCAGACCAATGTGATCGAAAGCTGTCGCGAGACCGGGGTGGAGAAGCTGATCTATCTCGGCTCCACCTGCATCTATCCGAAACACGCGCCGCAGCCGATCCGGGAAGAGCATCTGCTGACCGGGCCGCTGGAACCGACCAACGAGGCCTATGCGGTGGCCAAGATCGCCGGGCTGATGATGTGCCGGGCCTATGCCAAGCAATACGGCCTGAAATCCGTCACCTTGATGGCGACCAACCTTTACGGGCCGGGCGACAATTTCGATCTGGAGAAAAGCCACGTCATCCCGGCGCTGATGCGCAAGGCGCATGAGGCGAAGCTGGCTGCGGCGGAGACCATGACGATCTGGGGCAGCGGCACGCCGCTGCGCGAATTCCTACATGTCGACGACATGGCGGGCGCCGCGCGGTTCTGTCTGGAAAGCGATGTGCCCTATGACATGGTGAATGTCGGATCCGGCGCGGAACTGTCGATAGCCGACCTGGCTGCCTTGATCCGGGACGTCGTCGGTTTCCAGGGCGAACTGGTTTTCGACAAGACCAAGCCCGATGGCACCCCGCGCAAACTCGCCGATTCCAGCCGGCTGCGTGGCCTGGGCTGGAAGCCGGAAATCGCGCTGCGCGACGGCCTGGCGGAAACCTATGAATGGTTCCTGGCGGCGCGTGACGCCAGGTTGTCGGTTTAGGCCGGACCCGTCATGGCGGACTTGGCCAAACCCTCGGCCTTGCTCGCCCTGGCGGGACTTATTGCCGGCGGGGTGATCGCCTTCCTGGATCCGACAGGGCTGGGACCGACCGTCGCCCCCATCGCGGGCCTGGTGATCGGGACGATCGCCCTCTACGCCACAGGCGTCACATCCGAACATGTCACGGCGCTGCTGTTCTTCACCGTCGCGATGGTCTTCGCCATCGCGCCGCCGCAACTGATCTTTTCCGGCTTCGCCAGCAAGGCCTTCTGGCTGGTCCTGTCGGGCCTGATCGTCGGCGCGGCGATCAATCAGACGGGGCTCGGCGCGCGGGTCGCGCGGGGCCTCGCGCGGATGTTCCCGGCGACCTATGGCGGGCTGCTGGCCGGGATCGTCGCCGTCGCCCTGACGATTTCGTTCTTCATGCCGTCCAGCATGGGCCGGATCGTGCTGCTGATGCCCATCGCGCTTGCGCTGGCGGACCGGTACGGCCTGAAGGAAGGCCGAATCGGCCGGATCGGCGTTGCCCTGACCACCGGTTTTGCCTGTTTCAACCCGCCGAACGGCATTCTGCCCGCGACGGTGCCGAACATGGTGTATGTCGGCGCAGTGGAGAAACAGTACGGCATCGCGCCGCTGTATGGCGAATGGATGCTGTTGCACTTTCCCTTCCTGGGCCTGTGCAAGGCAGTGTTGATTTGGGCCGTCGCCTGTTTCCTGTTCCGGGATCGCATCGACAAGGACCAGAGCGACGGCGACGCCGTCCCGATGAGCGCCGCGGAGAAACGCTTGGCGGCCATTCTGATATTTGCCCTGCTGGGCTGGGCGACAGATGTCCTACACGGTGTCTCGCCCGCCTGGATCGGACTCATGGCGGCAACGGCGTGCCTGTTGCCCGGGATCGGCGTTCTGGGAAGCGACGCGTTCAAACAGGTCAATGTCGGGTTGGTCATCTATGTGGCCGGCATTCTGGCTCTGGGCGCCTTGATCGCCGATAGCGGCCTTGGCGCGCGATTGGGCGCAATTATGGCCGATATCCTGCCGCTGCGGGAGGGTGAGGGGCTGCTGAACTACTTCGCGCTGGCCTTTGGCGGCGGCGCGACGTCACTCGTAACCACCATGCCCGGTCTGCCTGCGGTCATGGTGCCGCTGGTCGAGCCGTTGCGCGAGGCGTCCGGTCTGCCGCTCGAAACCATCCTGGCGTCAATTGTGCTATCCTATTCCACGACCCTGCTGCCCTATCAGGCACCGCCGATCATTCTGGCGGTCGCACTGGGCGGGGCCAAACTGGCGGATGCGACAAAGCTTGTCCTGCTGGTCGCGGTGATCAGCTTCATCGTCATCCTGCCGCTGAACTTCCTGTGGTGGCGCGCGCTGGGTATGATTTAGGGCGACTTTCAGGAATTGAGGGATATCAAGGCGGCGTCCGTTCCATGGGGGCATCATGTCCCCGGCCTTAGGACAGGCCGGAAATGGAAGGAGCGAGACCGATGACCCTGAAACGCATTTTGGTTCACTATGATGGGACCGCGCGCGCCGACCGCGCGCTGGATGCGGCGCTTCAATTGGCGGAGGCGCAGGACGCGCATCTGATCGGTTGCGCCATAGAGATGGAACCGCGCATCCCGACCTATGCGGCGGCGCAGATCCCTGCCGATGTCGTGGATGCGTTGATCCAGGACCAGCACCGTCTGGTCGCCGAGGCGCGCACCAGATTTGAGGCCCGCATCCGAAACGCCGGCCGGATCGACCGTTCCGAATTCGCACAAGGCCGTGGCGATATGGTCCGGACCCTATGCAGGGTCGGGCGCGGTTGCGACCTTATCGTACTAGGACAGGCCAAGCCGGACGAGGAGCCGGCGGAGATCGAGGAACTGCCGGATAATCTGGTCTTGGCGGCCGGGCGGCCCGTCTTGATCGTGCCCTATATCGGTCAGAAGGCACCGGTCGGCGGCCATGTCCTGCTGTGTTGGACGGATACGCGGGAAGCGGCCCGTGCCCTGGCAGACGCGCTGCCCCTGTTCAATGCGGCTTCGGAAGTAACGATCCTGACTGCTGGAACGGACACACCCGCCGATGAGTATATCGGGGACGATCCGGCCCGTTATCTGGCCGCTCACGGCGTCCGTGCGGAAGTGCGCCGCGCCTCCTCCGCCGGCATCGATGCCGGGACGGCCATTCTGAACGAGGCATCGGATACCGGTGCCGATCTGATCGTGATGGGAGCCTATGGGCATTCCCGACTGCGCGAGACCATCATGGGCGGCGCGACCCGGACGGTGCTCAAGGGTATGACCGCGCCGGTTCTGATGTCGCATTAGGCCCGGCGGGGGGCTGCCGGCGGCGTGTCAGCCGGTCCGCGAGACTTCGCTGTAGTAGGCTTCCGCGCCGGGATGCGTCGGGATCAGGCCCTGGGGCCTGCCTTCCCCGATTGTCGGAAAACGGTGGCCGGGATTGTTCAGGTTGAACACATCTGCCGTACTGCTCTGCCACAGGGCCCGGGTAATCGCCTCGATCAGGGCGGCATCGGTGCTTTCGCGGACGACCCAATGAACGCCCAGTTTCGCGGTATCGGCCTCTTCGGTGCCGCGATAGGCCCCGATCGGAATGCGGCCGTTGCGCAGGAAAGGGAAGAACGGCTTCAGCGTTTCCATGGTCAGCGGATCGATGGTCAGCAGGCGGATGTCGATTTCATCCGTCAGTTCGACCACCGCGTCGATCGGATAGGCGCCCATGTCGAAGAAGGCGTCGATATCGCCGCTGATCATGCGGTCCGCGGCCGGGCCGGGTCCCAACCGTACCGGATGGATTTCCGTCATGCTCAACCCGTTCGCGCGCAGCAGTACGTCGACGATCCGGTCGGTCCCGGATCCGTTCGGTCCAACCGACACGACCTTGTCGCGCAGATCCCGGATGGAGCGGATGTCGGAATCGGCCCGGACGACGGCATGCAGGGAGACCGGGATCAGATCGGCGATCACGCGCAGATCCGGCACGCCGCGCCCATCGGTGAAGGGACCGCCACCCTTATAGGCCCAATAGGCGATGTCGGCGTAAACCAGTGCCGATTCCAGCTCGTAGTTCCGCATGTCGCGGATATTCGGGATTGAGCCCTCGCGCGATTGCGCGACCGCGATCAGACCGGGTACGCCGCACACGCCGCCCTCGTCGCAGGGTCTGCTGCCCGGCGGGCGGCTGATACCGGCGGAGATCGCCGTGCCGAGACTATAGAGCGTTTCGGAAGGTGGCCCGGTGCCGATCCGGAAGAAGGTCAGGGCTTCGCGCGTTTCGGCATTTGCGATATCCGGAAAGGTCATGCAGGCCAATCCCGCGAGGCCGCCCGCCATGACCTGCCGCCGGTCCGGCAGACCACACGTCTTGCCGGGCAGGAGGGGCGGGGCGGGCTTGGGGGCCATGGCCGGAATCCTCGATTGGAAGGGTCTACATTTGTAAGCCCGAGGGACGATCGCCGTCAAACGCCGACGGCGTGCCTATTCAGGCTGTTGCGGCAAGCGGAGACAGGCCGGGGGGCGCGGCATAGCAATCCGCCAATGTCGCCTTCAGCCGGGTCAGGGCGTAGACCATGCGCATGGTTTCAACCGGAATCGCCAGAATATCCGCGATTTCTATGACGCTTCCCAGGATCGCCTCCAACTCGATATGGCGGCCCCGATCCGCATCCTGCAGCATCGAGGTTCGGAAAGCGCCCAAGCGCGCCGCCCCCGCCAAACGCTTCTCGATGGTAATCGGCAGGGTGACGTTCAGGCCGCCGCACACGGTTTCGAATTCCGCCATCATCTTCCGTCCGATCTCGCAGACACCGGGATCTTCCGTCATCTGGGACATCGTGCCGTCGACGATGACGGAAAGCGGATTTGCCCACAGATTGCCCATCAGCTTGTTCATGACTTCGGCGCGGATATCGGGCACGACGGGCATCGGCAGCCCGGAATCTTCGAAGATCGCGGAAAGGCGGGCCAGAAAGTCTTCATCCTTGCCTGAAGCAGCGCCGACGATGAGTTTGCGGACGCCGGCGCTTTCGATCCGATAGGGGGCGTGGACCTCGGCTGCCAGATAGACGGCGCAGCCTATGATCCGACCCGGATCGAAGGCGGCCGCCAGGGCGCCGGTCGGATCGACCCGGTGAAGAACCCGTCCTTCCCGTTCGCCGCCAATGCCCTGAAAGTACCACCACGGCACGCCGTTGATCGCGGTCAGTATCCGGGTTTCAGGACCAATCAGCGGCCGCATCGCGGGGAGGGCGCTTTCGATCTGATGCGCCTTCACGGCAATCACGACCAGGTCCTGGAAGCCTTCGTCGCCCGCATCGTCCGTGACGCGGGGCCTGACGTTGAAATGCGTATCGCCCTCTTGGAAGTCGATGCCGCCGGCGCGAATCTTTTCCAATGTCGCGCCACGGGCGATCAATAGAGGGTCTTGTCCAGCCTTTGTGAGTATGGCCGCCAGCATGCCGCCGATCGCTCCGGCGCCGACAATGGCAATCCGCATTTCGTTACCCTCTTACGGTGACTTTCGGGCGTTGTAACCCCGCCTACAGAAAAAGAAAACGGGCACTGCCCGCGATAGCGGCAGCGCCCGTTTCCGCTGAGATCCGTCGCAGCCTTGGCGGCGACGTCCTCCCCCCTAAACCTGGACCGATCAGTGGTTCAGAATCTGGCTCAGGAAAAGCTTGGTCCGCTCGTTCTGCGGATTGGTGAAGAACTCTTCCGGTTCGTTCTCCTCGATGATCTCGCCGCCATCCATGAAGATGACGCGGTCGGCGACCTTGCGGGCGAAGCCCATTTCGTGGGTGACGCACAGCATGGTCATGCCGGTCTTGGCGAGGTCGATCATCGTGTCCAGAACCTCGGAGATCATCTCGGGGTCGAGCGCCGATGTCGGCTCATCGAACAGCATGATGCGCGGGTTCATGCACAGCGAGCGGGCGATGGCCACGCGCTGCTGCTGACCGCCGGAAAGCTGACCCGGGTATTTGTGGGCCTGTTCCGGGATCTTCACCTTGTTCAGGAAGTGCATCGCCGTTTCTTCGGCTTCCTGCTTCGGCGTCTTGCGGACCCAGATCGGCGCCAGCGTGCAGTTTTCCAGCACTGTCAGATGCGGGAACAGGTTGAAATGCTGAAACACCATCCCGACTTCGCGGCGGATCGCGTCGATGTTCTTCAGATCGTTCGTCAGTTCGATCCCGTCGACGATGATCTGCCCCTGCTGGTGTTCTTCCAGCCGGTTGATGCAGCGGATCATCGTGGACTTGCCGGACCCGGACGGGCCGCAGATGACGATGCGTTCACCGCGCGGAACGGTCAGGTTGATGTTCTTCAGCACATGGAACTCGCCGTACCACTTGTGCATCTGGTTGATCTGGATCGCCACCTCGTCGGTGTTGACCATGCTTTTTGCTTTTTCAGCGACGTCGCTCATGACGGATTTCCTTTATTCGCAATCTTATCGTTTGTGGCCGGTATGGAGTTTCCGCTCGAGATAGAGCGAATACCGCGACATGCCGAAACACGATACGAAGAAGAAGAGGGCCACAAAGACATAGACTTCCGTGGACAGGCCATTCCAGGCCGGGTCGGAGATCGCCGTCTTGCCGACCCCCAGGATATCCAGCAGCCCGATGATCAGGACCAGGGTCGTGTCTTTGTAGAGACCGATGAAGGTGTTCACGATCCCCGGGATCGAAACCTTCAGCGCCTGCGGCAGGATGATCAGCCGCATGGTCTGCCAATACTTGAGACCCATGGCGTCGGCGGCTTCGAACTGCCCCTTGGGCAGGGATTGCAGACCGCCGCGAATGACCTCTGCCATATAGGCAGATGCGAACAGCGTCACCATGATCAGAACCCGCAGCAGCAGATCGAAATCCGTGCCGGGCGGCAGGAAATAGCTGAGCATCGTCGAGGCCACGAACAACAGCGTGATCAGCGGCACGCCGCGGATGAACTCGATGAACATGATGCACAGCGTCTTGATCGCCGGCAGGTTCGAATACCGGCCGAGTGCCAGGACGATGCCGATCGGAAGCGACAGGGTGATCCCGGTGACCCCGATGATGATCGTCAGCAGAACGCCGCCGAACAGGTGCGTGTCGACCGGTTCGAAGATGTAGATGTCTTCTGCGGCGTTCGTCAGGCCGATCGAGTCGGGCAACGAAATCCACAAGGCGTCGGACAGGAAGAAGGCAACCAGAACGAAGCCGGCAGGGACGATGCCCACAACCATGGCCAGGGCGTTATGTGTCTTGCTGCCGTACACGGACAGCGCCGCGGCCGCTGCAAAGACGACCAGCCAGGTCAGCGGACCGGATACGCCCTGTGTGAAGTGCATGCTCTCGACTTCAATCGGGCCGACGATCAGAAGAACGGCCAACAGCGGGTAGACCATCGAGAAGACGATCAGCTTGCCGCGGTAGGGCACTTTGTCGAACAGGATCGGCGCCAGTGCGACGAACAAGAGGATGAAGGCAATATTGGGTCGCCACCGTTCTTCGACCGGATAGAACCCATAGGTGAAGACCGAGATGCGTTCGTCAATGAACGCCCAACAGGCGCCCTTCGCGATTTCCCGGCACTCGGCGCGCGAGGCACCCTCGAAGGCCGCGTTGAAGAAGAAATAGTCCAGGATAGCAGGGACGATCAGATACAGCAGATAGACCGCGACGATCGTCAGAATCGTATTGGTGACGCTGCCGAACAGATTGTCCTTTGCCCATTTTACCGGCCCCACCAAGTTTCTGGGCGGCGGCAGGCTGGGGTGCTCGCCGGGCTTGTATTCCGGCGGACTGGTCTGCATCGGCTCGTAGGATTGTGTCGTGATACCCATGTCTGACCTCCTACCGCTCGATCAGTTTGATACGTTTGTTGTACCAGTTCATGAACGATGAAATGGCCAGCGAGATGGACAGGTAAATCGCCATCAGCAACAGCATGCATTCCATTTCCCGGCCGGTCTGGTTGAGCGTGATACCGCCCAGGGTCGCGGTGACATCCATGTACCCGATGGCGATAGCCAGCGACGAGTTCTTCGTCAGGTTCAGATATTGGCTGGTCAGCGGCGGAACGATGACGCGCAGTGCCTGTGGAATGACAACAAGCTGAAGCGTGCGGTTGTTACGAAGACCCAACGCGTGGGCTGCTTCGGTCTGGCCGTAATTGACCGCCATAATCCCGGCCCGGACGATCTCGGCGATGAAGGCCGAGGTGTAGAGCGCCAGCGCCAAGGTCAGGGCCATCAACTCCGGCTTCACGGTCACGCCGCCTTTGAAGTTGAAGCCTTTGAGCTCCGGAATGCTCCATTCGATGGGCATGCCGGTGATCAAGAAAACAACAAGCGGAGCTCCGATCACCAGACCCAGGGAAACCCATAGAACCGGCAGGATCTTGCCCGTCTCGTCCTGAACCTTCTTGGCGTGTCGTTTGTAGACGACTGCACCGACAATACCGGCGATGAAAACCAAGGCACTGGCCCAGAACAAGGGTTCGAATGTCGGGCTCGGCATGTTGATGCCGCGGTTCGAGAAAAAGAAGGTCTCCGCGATGTCCCCCGCCTGCTTCGGATGCGGCAGAGTGTGGACGACGAAACCGTGCATCAGCAGAATCCACAGCAGAACCGGGACGTTGCGAACGGCTTCGACGTAGCAATAGACCATCTTGTTCATCAGCAGGTTCTTGCTGAGGCGCAAGACGCCCAGCACGAACCCGACCACCGTCGCCAGGAACACGCCGCAGATCGCGACGGCGAAGGTGTTCAGAACACCGACGACCGCCGCGCGGAGATGTGAACTGCGCGACGAATATTCGATGAACGTCTGGTTGATGTCGTAGCTGGACGGCTCGAGAAGGAAGGCGAAGCCCAGATCCTTACCAATCCGCTCCAGGTTGATGGCGGCATTGCGGGCCAAATAGAATATGGCTGCGAAAACCACCGCGATGGTGAAGATCTGGATGATTACCTGCCGCGCCTCTCGATTGTACCAGAGGCTGAGCAGGCCGGCGCTTGGCCGATCCGATTCAGCTACAGCGGACATGATGAAGATACTCCCCGAGCGTTAACACTTACGGTCCCCCAAATTTCTGTAAGGGCTGGGCCCAGTCGAGGGCAGGGTCGAACCCGGAGAATATTCGGGCCGAGGTCTGCCATGAAAATCGACAAACGCATGGAATATTGGAAATAAAGAAGATCGGGGCGGCACTTGCGTGCCGCCCCGACATTCATTCGGTCTTAGCGGATCGGGGCGGAGTAGAGAATGCCGCCGTCTTTCCACTGAGCGTTCAGACCACGCTCCAGGCCGATTTCGGTGTTCGGGCCGATATTACGGTCGAAGATTTCACCGTAGTTGCCGACGGCCTTGATCACGCGCTTGGCCCACTCGTTGTCCAGGCCGATCATTTCGCCGTAGTTACCTTCGACACCCAGAATACGCGCGATCGACGGGTTCGGCGGATTGGCAGCCATTTCGTCGACGTTGGCCGAGGTGATGCCAAATTCTTCGGCTTCGATGATGGCGTTCAGGACCCAGCGGTTGATGTCCGCCCAGTCGTCATCGCCCTGACGGACCGCCGGACCCAGCGGCTCTTTGGAGATGATTTCCGGCAGGATGATGTGGTTCTTCGGATCGTCGAAGGTGGCACGGCTAGCGGCCAGGCCCGAGGCGTCCGTCGTGTAGACGTCGCAGCGACCGGCCAGATAGTTGGTGCGCGCTTCTTCGTTGGTTTCGATCGGAACCGGCTCATAGGACATGCCCGTGGCACGGAAGTAGTCGGCCAGGTTCAGCTCGGTCGTCGTACCGGTCTGAATGCAGACCGACGCGCCGTCCAGTTCTTTCGCCGAGGTCACGCCCAGGTCCTTGCTGACCATGAAGCCCTGACCGTCGTAGTAGTTGACGCCCAGGAACGTCAGCTTCAGGTCGGCGTCGCGGCTCATCGTGACGGTCGTGTTGCGGTACAGCACGTCGCCTTCGCCGGCGTTCAGCGCCGTGAAACGCGTCTTGCCGGTGGTCGGAACGAACTTGACTTTCATGCCGTCGCCCAGAACCGCGGCGGCAACGCCACGGCAGAAGTCGACGTCGAAGCCGTTCCACTTACCGCTTTCGTCCGTGTACGCGAAGCCGACGAGACCCGTGGTGACGATGCAGTTCAGCTCGCCACGCGCCTTAACGTCGTCCAGCGTGGCCGCGTTGGCGATCGTCGCCGACATAGCCATAGCCGCACCTGCGACCAGGATCGATTTGAGTTTCATTGTGTTACTGTCCCCTATGCTTTGGTTGATGCCAGTAAATACCGGTCAAGCAGCCTGCTCAGGCCCTCTAGCGCTCCCAAACGGCTGCTGTCGCAGCTCTTTATCTGGTTTGGTGACTGGGAATATTTCAAATCCCTGCGGATTTTGCAAACCCTGTCGCCGACCTCCCGTTTGACGCGGCGCCTTTTTGGCGGTCCCCAGTCGTGACGACTTGGAACAAGAGGCAAAACGCCGCGTCCTTGGAGGAAACACTGGCAGCAAAATTCAGGTACCGCCAGCACTTTTTTGACGGAAGTTTTACGCGAATTCTCGCGCGGCAAGTAAGCCGGGTTCGGTTAGCTTTCTCATGGACTTGCTGGGTTCGGCTGTGCAAAAATGAACATCACGAAAGCGCCGTCGACGGTCGCTTTTATAATATTGGGGGCGACTGGAATGGCCGAAATTACCGATGGGAATGTGATCCGCCTGGGCGAGATCGACCTGACCGACGGACGTCGTGCGGACCTGATCGACGACATGGCGCTGCCCTTCCTGGACCTCGCCGAAAAGATTGAAGCCGCCAAGATCAACGGCGCCAGTGAAGAGGCCTGGCGGGCAATTTTTGAGACCAACCTGTTCCTCTGGCGGTTCATTTCGAATTTCCTGCCACGGCATTTCAGTGACGAGGTGTCCGGAGACACTGCGGACCTGTTGTCAAAGATCAGCGGCTTCATGACCAAGGTCACCGTCGCGATGGCAGAAGATGGGGCTAAAGACGCGGCCCTTCTGGACAAGGTCATCAAGCTCAACCTGAACATGTGCGACCAGATTCTGGCGATGCGGGGCGAAGCGGACTAGCCGGAACGAAGCGCCCGGCGCGACCCGCCCAAGGAAGACTCGATCCGGGCGGTCGGGTCCTTTATGTGTTGCCGGATCGCATTCTTTGGACGCAGAGGGACAGTTCATGTTTTACAAGGCATCCGACCCGCACGGGATGAAGCACAACCCCTTCAACGCGTTGGTCGTGCCCCGTCCGATCGGCTGGATATCCAGCATGGATAAGGACGGCAATATCAATCTGGCGCCCTATTCCTTCTTCAATGCCGTGGCGTACCATCCGCCGCAGGTCATGTTCTGCGCGACCAGTCCCCATACCAACGACGTCGGGCCGAAGGATTCCGTCCGCAACATTCTGGAAACCGGCGAGTTCGTTCACAACATGGCGACTTGGTCGTTGCGGGAGGCGGTCAATTTGAGTTCTGTCGCCGCGCCGCATGGTGTCGATGAATTCGACGTCGCCGGACTGACCAAGGAACCTGCTGAAATGGTCGCGCCGCCCCGGGTGAAGGAAAGCCCGATCCATCTGGAATGTAAGCTGGTCAAGGTCGTCGATCTGCCGGCCAGTCAGGAGGGCGGCTCCAATACGGTAGTCTTCGGTGAAGTCGTCGGCATCCATATTTCCGACGCCGTCATCGACAACGGGATGATCGACATACACAAGGTCGATGCCATCGCACGGTTGGGATACCGGGACTATGCCCGGGTAAACGACATTTTCGCCATGGACCGACCTTCCTGGCCGGTTTCGTCCTGACCTGACCCTATCGATGCGCCATTTCGCAATAATTCTGTCGATATCCCTGCTGACCGGACTTTCGGTCAGCAGCGCCCAAGCACAGGAGGGCGTTCAGGCCGGCGTGTCCGCCGCCGTGCGCGGCGTCGTGCAATTGGCCCGCGGCGAAACGGTCGTCGGCCGGCAGATCGACAGCGGCGACCCGATCTATCTGCAAGACGAAATCAGATCCGGTGCGGATTCCGGCATGCAGATCCTTCTGCTGGACGAAACCGTCTTCACGATCGGGCCGAACAGCGAAATGACCATCGATGAATTCGTCTATGACCCTGCGACCGGCGCGGGCCAGGTCGCGGCCACGGTCGCCAAGGGCGTTTTCCGCTTCGTTACCGGACAGGTCGCGCAGAACGATCCGGACAATATGGCTATCAAAACCCCGCTGGGGACAATCGGCATTCGCGGCACAATCGGGGGCGGCACGGTCAGCTTGGCGCGCACTGAAATCGTATTGCTGGGGCCGGGTGTGAACAACAACACGCCCGAACGATCCGGCGCTATTGTCGTGACGAATGGGCAGGGCGCCGTGACCATCGAACGGACCGGTTACGGCACTGTCCTTTTGCCGGAATCGCCACCAACGCCGCCGGCGCCCAGCGGGTCGGCCTTCCTGCAAGGATTGAGGTCAGGAACACCGGTCGACACCGGCCGTCAGAATGGTGGCACCGACGACACCACCAATGAAACGAATGACCCGCAGGGTGGGCAGAATGGAGCCAGCGGTGTCCTGTCGAATGCTTCCTCGGCGACCGGGCAGAGCGGCAGTGTCGCATTTCAGAATTCCGTATCGACAGACAATATTGGCAGAGGCCCAAGACAAGGCGATGTCGGCGCCAATGAAGTCGGCAGCGCGATCGGCTCGATTAATTCCATCGCTCAGCTGAATGGGAGCACCGGCCTGTTCCATTTCAGCGACACAGGCAATTTGAGCGACGGCGGCAGCTATTCTATTGCCGTCGATATCGATTTCTCAGCCCGGACGATCGGGGGGGGCAACAGTGAGGTCTCCGTCTCACCTGCTGGGTTCGGCAGCGGTTCTTTTTCAATTCTGTCGAATGATTTTTCATCCGGGCGCGACGGGCAGGCCGTTTTCGACAGCCAGAACAACATCAATTTCAACTGCGGGGCTAATACCTGCAACGGCGCGGTGGTCATGAAGTTCCGTAGCCTGAACGGTGAAGTCGCAGGTGCCATGGAGCACGAGGTCACGGTGACCGATACCACTCTGAATCAGACCGTAACCGGAAGCGGTACCGATACCACTCGCAGCAACGGCTCTGTCGGGGGGAACAACAACTAAACCGGCTATTTGCTGGTCCTGACAATGCAGATCCCGTTCCGGCCGTCGCGCAGACGTTGAAGTTGCCTTTTCGCCAAACCGTCATCGGTGCCAAGACCGACGTGCTGGACGCTTGGTCTTTCGGAACGCGGATGCCGCAGGGTCGCACACCGAAATCTCCCATTATGACCATCCCCGAATGGATGCCGATCCGGGTGCCGTTCAGGGGGATATCCTTCGCGCGCGTCTATGGGTGCCCGAAATGCCGCGACCAGATTTCGGATCGCTCCGCGTCGCGCGTTTCATAGTCCCGCAGCGCCTGATCCAGATCGCCGATTTCCGATGTGTCCCTGTCCTGTCCGATTTCGGTCAGGCGCATGGTGTACCATGCCGTAATCCCGCCCTCCGGTGCAGACGTGAATCTTGGAAACGCCGGTACAAGGGATCGCCCGGCACGCCAGTCGTCAGGCAGCGCGGGATTGAGAACCATTGCCCGGGCGAGGCCGGCCATGTCGGCGACCCCGTCCGCCAAGGTCTCCTCAACCTGATGATAGGATTTGAAGCCGCCCGTCAGCATCAGGGGCTTGGTGGTTTCCAATCGGGCGCGACGGGCAAACCCCAAGAAGTACGGGCCCTTTCCGCCACCATCCGCCGCTGATTTCGCGCCGGGAAAATAGGTGCCGCCGCTGATGTCGAGAAGATCGATGCTCGTCCTATCCAGCGCAGCGACGACAGCGAGGGAGTCGGCCTCTTCCAGACCGCCCTCAAGCATGTCCGACGCATTCAGTTTCACCGCTATTGCAAAGTCCGGCCCGGCGGCTTCGCGGCATGCGTTGACGGACTCCAGCAACAGGCGCATCCGGTTCTCGATCGACCCGCCATACTCATCCGTTCTGCGATTGAACAGCGGCGAGAGAAACTGACTGAGCAGGAAACCGTGCGCCGCATGAATTTGGACGCCGCTGAACCCATAGTCCCGGGCTAGACGGGTTGTCCGGGCGAAATCCTCCGGGACGCGCCGAATCTCCGCCAGAGACATCTCCGCGCAACGCAGCCCGGGCAGGTCGAGTGCGCTCGGCCCTCGGGGCGTACTTGTCGGAGCATGGGCGAGAGCGCCTGCATGACCCAGTTGCGGCCATATCCGGGTGTCATTCGCGCTTCCTTTGCGGGCAAGTTCCCGGAAGGGGGCCGGATCGGCATTCGGGTTCAGCAGCAGATTACCCGGCTTCTCCGCATAACCGGGATGGCCCTGCACCTCTCCGATGATGGATAGGGCCGTCCCGCCCTTGGCCCAACGCTGATACAACCTGATCTGATCCTCGGTCGGATGCCCGGTACCGTCACCCAGT
Source organism: Pacificispira sp. (assembly GCF_965228185.1). Lineage (NCBI taxonomy): Bacteria > Pseudomonadati > Pseudomonadota > Alphaproteobacteria > Rhodospirillales > Aestuariispiraceae > Pacificispira > Pacificispira sp. The sequence continues at coordinate 510,250 of NZ_CBDDHE010000003.1, forward strand.
GAATCCGACATGGCCGACTTGGCAATTCGGCATTTCAGGACCACCCCGCAAGGCAGCGTCAGGGGATCGAACAGGTTGGCTGATTGCACCGGCCGGGCCTCCATTTGTGATGTGACTGCGGCGCTACTTGCTGGTCATCACGATACGGATCCCGTTCTGGCCGTCGCGCAGACGTTGAAGATGCATTTTTGCCAATCCGTCATCGGGATCCAGCAGCAGCACCTCCTCCATGGCTTCCTCGGCTTTCGGGTCTTCCGCTTTCATGAGTTCGTAGGCTTCCAGGTATTTCTGAACCGCTGGTCCGTTCAGCCTCTCCGGCGTCATCGGTTCGAAAACCGGCGTGCCGGTCGTCTGGCCCTTCAGAACGAGGGTGCCACACGGCCGCCCGACGAAATTCGACACGCCTTCCAAGGTCGCCCCGGCCAGCGACACATGCACCCCCAGGAACTTGCCCGCACTTTCCAATCGGGCAGCCGTGTTGATGGCGTCGCCATGGGCGGTGTAGTCCATCACAGCACCGCCGAAATTCCCCATCGTGACCATCCCGGAATTGATCCCGATCCGGGTTTCGTTCAGGGGGATTCCCTCCGCCTGTTTCTGTTTCGAATAGGCGTCGGACCAGGCATTCATTTCCATTGCGCAATCATAGGCGCGTTGCCGGTGATCGGGCTGGTCCAGGGGCGGCAGGAAGGCATTGAAGTGGAAGACGGTCGCGTCGCCGACGATCTTGTCCAGATAACCGCCATGCTTCAGTCCGATGCGGACCATGTTGTCGATATAATCGTTCAACAGCGGCACGGCGACTTCGGGATCGGACTTCTCGACAAAGCTGGTGAAACCGGCGAGGTCGGTGAAGATGAAAGTACATTCCTTGCGCGTTCCGCCCAGTTTCAGTGCCTCCGGGTGGAGTGCGAGGCTGTCGACAAGGTTCGGGCTGACGAAAGTCTTGAACGCGCCGCGAATGAATTTCTGCTCCCGTTCCGTCTGCCAGTAGCGTGCGCTGGAGCAGACCATGAAGACAGCCAGCGCGGCGACCGACGGCAACAGCGGATCGAACAGCAGGCGCATTTCCAGGAAGGCCCAAAGCGCGCCGCCGGCCCCCGCCAGAACCAGCACCCCGCCCAAAATGGCGGACCAAACCGCACCGAACCGCATGACGACGATGATCAGCAGAAAGGACACGACAATCGTCAGAATGAACTCCGCACCCTCGGCCCAATCCGGACGCACCAGATAGCTTTCGGTCAGGATCTGGTCGATCATCTGGGCATGCATGAACACGCCGGGCACTTCTTCGCCAAGCGTGTTGTAACGAAGATCCCGCAAGCCGCTCGCCGAGGTCCCGATCAGGACGATCCGACCTTGTAACGTTGCAGGATCGACATCGCCGGTGACGATTTTCCAGATTGGGACGACCTCTTCCGCGCCGGCATGGGCAAAGTGGATCCGCATTGCCCCCTTGTGATCCGTTGGGATGATGAACTGACCGACCTTCATCTTCACAATGCCGGTATTCTCGCCATAGCCCTGTTCGCCGCTGCCGCCTACGGTCTTGAAACTGTAGGTGTTCTCACCCTGCGCCACGCGTAGCGCTTCCAGCGCCAGCGAGGCGTAGCCCTGATCGCCGACCCGGTACATGATGGGAACCTTGCGGATGACGCCGTCCACATCCGGCGATATCGTGATCATGCCCAACCCGGCGGCAGCCTCTTCCAAGGAGCCAATGTTTCTCGTCAGGCCGGGAGCGGCGGGCATATATCCCAGAGCGGAAGGTTCGCTGGTTGTAATGCCGTAATGGAGGTCCGGAGGCGGTCGTCCGTCTTCCAGGGAGCCGTCATTGATCGACATTCCCAGAACAACCCGGCCACGAGCGATCGTGCTTGCGAAAGTTTCGTCGTTGTTCGGCAAGGTGATGCCGTCCAACAGCGACCGAGCGTCTCCCGGCAGGCGCTCGAACACCGTAGAGGGAGAGGATCCATCCGGTTCCGCAAAGAACACGTCATAGACGATGGCCGCGGCCCCGATATCCTGGAGATAGCCGGTAATGGCCGCCAGATAATCGCGGGGCCAGGGCCATTGGCCGATCTTCTGTAGGCTGACATCGTCGATGTCGACGATCAGAACCGGGCTGCCTTCGAAGGGCGCGCGGGGGTCAATTTGTTGATACGTGTCGAACACGACATTCCGCAGCCGGGCATTCAGCGGGATGTCCGCGCGCAGAATGACAATGCAGGCCGCCAGCACCGCGAAGGAAATCAAGACCGGAACAAGCTTCCTCAGAATGTTGGCGGTGCTGCCCATGCGAAAGAAGGACCGGTGCGCTTACTGCTGCGCGAAGACGCGCTGCAGCAGCTCCGTGGTCCGTTTCGCCGGGTTCTCGCGGATCGCCGCCTCTTCGACCGCGATATAGTGGAACAGGCCGTCATAGGCCTTCTGGGTTGCGTGTTCCGTTAGGTCGCCTTTGACATTGGGCACGAAGGGCAGGGTGTCATAGCCCTCCATCATGCGGTCCAAGGCGTCGATGGCACCGACTTCCGCCAGGGCCTGTTCGACGATGGGGCGGATGCGGCTTTTGATATCGTCGCCGCCGACCCGCTGCAGGTACTGCGTCGCCGCATCGTCCGGCCCCTGTAGAATGCCGTTCGCGTCGTCCAGGGTCATGGCCTGGATGGCGTTCAGCACCACTTCGCCGCTTTCGTCCATTGCGGATTCGGCGGCGCGGTTCATTTTCAGTTCAACCTCGTCGCCCAGTCCGCCCAGACCGACCTTTGCCATCAGTTTCTGGGCCTTTTGCAATTCGGGCGGCAGGGGAATATGCGCGACGGGATCGGTGTTAAACCCGTCGACCGCGCCCAGATTGTCGACGACAAGCTTGCTGCCGACTTCCAGGGCTTGTTTCAGCCCCTCTGCGATCTCGCCGCCGCCCAGGGCCGATCCCGCATCCGATCCGGACTGCCCCAGATTCTTGTTCAGCAAGGATTTGGCACTGTCCAACAGGGACGTCGCACCGGCTGTGCAGGGTGCCAATGGCAAGATCAGCGCCAGGAGGATTGCGGAAACTCTCGCACCGGAATGGCGGCGTCGCGCCGCGTGTCGGTTCATGCCGCTCATGGCCCAGATTCTTCCTTTCCCGATGGCGTCGCCTCGGCGCGCCCATGTTGTCCACCCTGTTCCATGTTAATCCAACCAAGGGCGAAAATGAAATGCCGGGGATAAGGAATATCGATGGAATTGCTTAAAGTTTTCCCGGTGGATGACCCGCCTGCCGCTTATCGTTAGACTGTCCGCAACATGGCGCGTTCTCGTGATGCGACGCTGCCGGCAGTCGATGTTCAACAGTCTGGGGAGACCGAAAAGGTGTCCATTTCGATCCGAAACATGATCGCCGCCATGGCGCTGGGAATGGCCTTGGGCGGTATGCCAGGTGCCGCGACCGCACAGTCTGGCACGGAGGACGAACCGACCCTGTCGGGGGAAGCGGTGGAGGCGTTGGAAACGCTACGGACGCAATTGGACAGTCTCGGTGCCTCGCTCGATGCGCTGCAGGCCGATTTGAAGGCCAAGTCGGACGAGGCCGCGGCCCTGTCCACGCGCCTGACGGATCAGGCTGCGGCCCTGTCCGGTCTGGAAAGTGCCCTGTCCGCCGCCCAGACGGAAGCGGATGCGGCGACGGATGCCGGCGAAGCTGCCTTGCGCCAAAAAGACAGCCTGATTTTGGAGCTCAAGGAGCGGGTAAGCGACTCCGGCAGTTCGATCGAAGCGCTGCAGGGGGACCTTGCGGCAGCGCGGGCCGAGATCGACCGATTGAACCTTGCACTGCGTGAGCGGGATGATCAGGCAGCGGCGCTAGAAAGTCTTCGAGCGGAGACCGAAGAACTGAAGGAGTCTCTCGACGGCGCCCGGACGGCCCTGGAAGCGCGAGACGCGGAGACAGCGCAAACCGAAAACGCGCTGGCGCGGGTTGAGGCGGAACGCGACGCGCTGCAGCTTCAGCGATTCTGGCTGTCCATTCTGGTTGCGGTTGCTCTCGTTGCCGCGGGTTTTCTTGGCTTTCGCCGACGAAGCGCGGCATAGATAGTGTCTCCCTTCTCGGGGGAGGAGGATCGTCAATTGAGTCGGAATCCGTCGTGAAACTCGGCATTCGCGGAATTCTAGCCGGCGCCTTTATCGTCGCGGCGATCGTTCCTTTGGCCGCCTGGGCGTCCTGGGTCAGCGCCTCCGCGCTGGACCGGGAAATCGCCGAGGTCGAGGATCGGCATTTGCTGCTGGCGCGGAACCTCAGTCGTGCCCTGGACCGTTATGCTCATGATGTGGCGGCGGTGTTTTCCCATGTCGTCGAATCCGATCCGAACTCCGGTGGGTCGGAGCATCTGTCGGCATTGCTGGAATCGCTTCAGTTCCGCCATATCTGCCTGATCGAGGTGGACAGCCAGCGGGTCATTTCGGTCTCGACCGCAACCTCCACCAGCCTCAGTTCGATTTCCCTGCCGCCGCTGGACGAATATATCGCCCGGGCGGAGCGCGCGTTGGGCCGGATGATGTTCTCGGATGCGACGCTGAACCCCAACGGCGTTCCGGCGATCTATCTGACCAAAAAGGTGGGGCCGAACCTCCTGGCGCTCGGCGAGTTGAGCACGAAATACCTACGCGAGACCCAGCAGGCCATTGCTTTCGGCGAAGGCGGGCATGCGGCCATCGTCGATTCCGCCGGCAATGTCCTGGGACATCCGAACAAGGCCTGGGAAGACGAAGTCCGGAACATCGCCAAGGTCGACGCCGTCGCCCGCATGATGGATGGGGAGACGGGAGTCTCCCAGTTCTTCTCCCCGGCCGCGCAGTTGGATATGATCGCCGGATTTACGACGGTCCCCATGACGGGGTGGGGCGTCATGATCCCGCAGCCGTTGCGGGAGCTGGAGGCACGGGCGGATGAAGTACGCAATTCCGCCTTTGGGATTGTCGCACTCGGCGCTGGAATCGCCGGGATCGTCGGTTGGCTGATCGGCGGGGTAATCGCGCGGCCGATGCGCGCCGTCGCCGCGGCGGCGGATCGGCTGGCCGAAGGCCGCTCCGATGTCTCCGTGCCGATCTCTACCGGTATGGCGGTCACGGAACTACAGGCGTTAGCCATGCGCTTCAATGAGATGACGGCAGCCTTGGACGCCGCGCACCGGGCCCAGACTCTGGCCTTGAAGGCGGCCGAGGAAGCGGCCGAAGCGAAATCCGATTTCGTCGCGCGGGTGACGCATGAATTACGCACGCCGCTGAACTCCGTCATCGGGTTCTCCGGCATGATCCGGGACCAGGCACACGGCCCGATCGACGCGCCGGACTATGTCGACTATGCCAAGATGATCCATGACAGTGGCCAGCGCTTGTTGGAGATGGTCAACGACATCATCGCCTATGCCCGTATCGAGGGGCGCAGCGAGGAGTTGAACGAAACGTCAATCGATATCAGGCGGATCGCAGCGGCGGTGGTCGATCAGGTATCGGCATTGGCGGAAGAATCCGGTGTCGCCGTATCCTTCGCCATTGACGAAGGCCTGCCCCAGGTCTGGGGCGACGAGATCAAGCTGCGCCAGGCTCTGGGACACTTGGCGAAGAACGCCGTGCTGTTCACGCCGACAGGCGGACGGGTGCGTATCGACGGTGCCCTGACGGAGAATGGCGGCCTGTCTATCGCCGTTTCCGATACCGGGATCGGGATCGCGGAACCGGACATTGCGACGGCTCTGGCGCCCTTCGGTCAGATTTCGTCACGGCTGGACCGGTCGCATGAAGGGGCGGGGCTCGGTTTGCCTTTGGCGAAGATGCTGGTGGAGCTGCACGGCGGTACGTTGCGGCTGCGCTCCCACCCGGAAGAGGGTACGACCGTAACGGTCATCCTGCCGCCCGAGCGGGTGGGCATTGCCGGGACGCTGCGGGAAAGATTGTCGATCTGAACGCTACGACGGGCGTCAGTCGATTTCGGCGTCGGTGATCGTGCGTTCCTGTGCCTTGGCCGTCTGATCGTCCGGCAAGGCGACGGTCGTGCCGGTTTCCAGGCTGGCCTGAACCGCGGTCACGTCCGAGGTGGCGATCAACGCGCCGCTTTCGACATCGAACATCCGGTGCAGGAAGCGCAGATGTTTGCGGCCGACCGCGATGAAGCCGCTTTCGATCCGCACCAGTTCGCCGCCGCGCAACTCGCGGACATACTGAAAATTCTGCCGGACCACAGCGACCCGGCGGCCCTGCTGGCGGATGCTGCGCGGCGTGACGCCGATCGTGTGCATCAGGAACCAAGTCGCCTGGTCGAACCGCTCGATATAGAGGCGGGAATTCATCGAGGATTCGGGATCGTATTCCGACGCCATCACGGCGCCCCGGAAGGTTTCGGTCCATACGCTCATAAAGGTCCTCCTCGGTTGGTTCGGATCAGTAGAGATGCTGGCCCCCCGTCACGAAGATTTCCGTTCCCGTGACGTAACTGAAATCGTCGCCGCACAGGCGGTAGACGCAAGATGCGACTTCCTGGGCGCTGCCCATACGCTGCATCGGAATGCGTGCGATCAGCGGTTCGTATTCCTCGCCGATCATCTCGGTTTCGATCTCGCCCGGAGCGACCGCATTCACCCGTACGCCCAATTGCGCGAATTCGACGGACAATTCGCGGGTCAGGGCGGACAGGCCGGCCTTTGAGGTCGAGTAAGCGGAGCCAGCGAATGGATGGATGGCGTGCCCGGCGATCGAGGTGATGTTGACGATGGCCGCGCCGCCGGTATTGCCGGCCGGCCCTTTCCGGGCACCACGGCCCAGGGCGCGGGCAAATCCGCGGCACAGGGTCAGCGGCGTGAAGAAGTTCAACTCGAAGACTTCCCGCCACTTGTCCAAATCGCCGTTCAGGCAGCCCAGCCGTTCCTTGAAGGACGCTTTGGGCGAGACGGCGGCGTTGTTTACCAGGGCATGGATCGGTTCGTCCCCGACGATGTCATTCGCGGCCCGGATGAAGGCGGCAACATCGTCCCGATCGCTGAGGTCGGTCGGAATATGGTGGGTCCAGTTCGGATCAGCGCGGCAATGGTCGGGAATCCCCTCCCGCGAACAGGTGATGATCCGCCATCCTTCGTCGGAAAAGCGCTGCACGGTGGCATGGCCGATGCCCCGGCTGGCGCCGGTCAGGATGACGGTTCTTCTGGCTTCTGGACTACTCATCTGTCTTGTCGGGTTCCATTTGTTGCGGCGCGCCGCTTGATGCCTTGGGTGTCACCGGGTCCTCGTGCACCAGGACCTCCGCGTCCGGGAAGGCTTCCATGATTTCCTTTTCGACCGCGTCGGCGGTCGCGTGCACGCGATTCAGCGATAACTGCCCGTTGAAGTCCAGATGCATTTGAATGAACGTGTCCGGGCCGGCCCGCCGGGTCCGCAGATCGTGAACACCTTCCACATCCGGATAGGACAGGGCGATTTTCTTGATTCTCTCCCGATCCTCGTCCGGCAATTCCCGATCCATCAGCATTTGCAGCGATTCCGATCCGACGGCCCAGGCGCTGTAAGCGATATAGATCGCGATCAGGACCCCGAAAATCGCATCGACGAAGGGCAGGGCGAAGTAGCCGCTGACCGCCAGCGCCGCGATGACGCCCAGATTGGCGGCCAGGTCCGCCCGGTAATGGGCGGAATCCGCCTTGATCGCGACGGATCCGGCACGGGCGATGACATAGTGCTGGAACGCAACCAGTGCGAAGGTCGCGATGATCGACAGGCCCATGACCGCCAGACCGACCTCCGTCGCCGCGATGGGGCGCGGGTCGATCAACCTCCCGACCGCTTCGATCATCAGCAGGACGGCGGACCCTGCGATGAACCCGGCCTGCGCGATGGCGGCGAGGGGCTCCGCCTTGCCGTGGCCGAACCGATGCTCGGAATCCGCCGGGACCATGGCCTGACGGACGGCCAGCAACGTGATCAGGGACGCGCCGAGATCCAACAGGGAATCGATCAGGCTCGACAGGATCGCGACGGAATCCGTCATGAACCAGGCCACCAATTTGGCGGCGATCAGAAGTGTCGCGGTCGCGGCCGAGGCATAGGTCGCAAGGCGCAGCAAACGCTGTGTTTCGGCGTGCCCCCTGAATAACGTTCGGACGGGATCGGTATGCGCCCGGTCATTTTGTTCTGGGCGGCTCATTCCCTTACGGGAACAGGCGTTCGATCGTCCACGGCTCGGCCTCGTCCTCCCGGCGGAAGATCTGGCGGTCGTGGAGACGGAACTTCCCGTCCTTCCAAAATTCGATATAGCGCGGGGCGATCCGAAAACCCGACCAATGGGGCGGGCGCGGCACAGTGCCGATATTGAACTTGGCGGCATAGGTCGCGACGCGCTTTTCCAACTCGAACCGGCCTTCGCACGGGCGCGACTGGTCGCTGGCCCAGGCGCCGATCTGGCTCTGACGTGGCCGGCTGTGGAAATAGGCATCGGCCTCGGCCTCGCTGACGGGGGTCACGGACCCTTCGACCCGGATCTGCCGACGCAGGCCTTTCCAATGGAACAACAGGGCGGCGTTGGGGTTCTCCGCCAGTTGGGTGCCCTTCTTGCTTTCCAGGTTCGTATAGAAGACGAATCCGGTCTCATCATAGCCTTTCAGCAGCACCATGCGAACCGAAGGGCGTCCTTGCGCGTCTGATGTTGCGAGGGCCATCCCGTTGGGATCGTTGGGTTCCGATGCTTCCGCTTCGGCCATCCACGATGCGAACAGGGCGTAGGGGTCGGTCTCTTTAAAATCGGTCATATCTGCGCCATATAGAGGTGGGATCGGTTGATATATAGCGGTCGAACCGCACGGCCTCAATGAAGCGTGCCGAAATCGGTTCCGAAGACTTCGCGACGGAATTTCGAAATTGGCGCGTCCTGATGGGGCATCGGCGCGTTGGACCGCCCGATCAGGATGGCGAGGGCCAGCCTAACAGGAGAAGGGAAGATGACGAGTTACAGTGTTCACCAGCCCCCCCGTCGTGCGGCGAAAGCCGTTGCGCTGGCGCTGGTCGCCGGTTTGGGCCTGAGCGCCTGTGAAGGCGCCGGCAACAAGGAAACGATCGGGACCGTCGGCGGTGCCGTGATCGGCGGCGTCTTGGGGTCGAAGCTGGGCAAGGGCACCGGGCAACTGGTCGCCGTCGGTGCCGGCGCGGTTCTTGGGGGCCTGGTCGGCTCCTCGATCGGCCGGTCGCTGGACGATGTCGACAAGATGAAGATGCACGACACCACACAGACGGCGCTGGAAAAGCAGCCGGACAATTCGACGTCCAGCTGGGTCAATCCGAATACCGGGCATTCCGGAACGGTCACCCCGCAAGAGACTTACAATACCGAAAGCGGCCAGCCGTGCCGGGAATTCACGCAGACCGTGACGATTGGCGGAAAATCCGAAGAAGCCTATGGAACGGCCTGCCGTCAGGCGGATGGTTCCTGGAAAATCGTCAGCTAATACCTGGACAATTCCGGCCGCCGGAACGAATCTTGCTTAAGTTATGCGCCGGGCGCCAGTCGCGCCCGGCGTGTTTGGGAGCAGCAAGGTAGCATGAGCGTCAGGACCGGTATGAAGGACCCCTATGACGTGCTCGGCGTCAAGAAGACGGCGAGCGCGGACGAAATCAAACAAGCGTATCGCCGTTTGGCGAAAGAGTTCCATCCGGACCTCAATCCCGACGACCCGATCGTCGAACAGCGCTTCAAGGAAATCTCCCAGGCCTACGGCATTCTGGGGGACAAGGAAAAGCGCGCTCAGTTCGACCGGGGCGAGATCAACGCCGACGGGTCCCAACGCAGCGCCGCCCATGGCGGGCGTGGCGGCTTCGGGGGATTCGGCGGGTTTGGCGGCGACGGCGCGGAAGACATTTTCGCCGATCTGTTCGGCCGGAATCGGGCGCGCACCCGCACCGTCCGGATGAAGGGCAAGGACGTCAACTACTCCCTCAGGGTCTCGTTTCTGGATTCCGCGCGCGGCACGACGCGTCGGGTCAATCTGTATGACGGCAAGAGCCTGGACGTGCGGATTCCGCCGGGGACCGAGGACGGTCAGACCCTGCGCCTGCGCGGCCAGGGCATGCCCGGCATGGGCGGCGGCGAGGCCGGGGACGCCTTCATCGAGGTCCAGGTCGACGCACACCGCTTCTTCGAACGCGACGGCAATGACATCTTCGTCGATGTTCCGGTCAGCTTGGCCGAGGCCGTGCTGGGCGGGAAGATCACGGTACCGACGATCCACGGAAATGTGGCGGTGACAGTACCCACCGGGTCGAATTCCGGCACCACCCTTCGCCTGCGCGGGAAGGGGATCAGTCCGCGTCCCGGCCTATCCGGCGATCAGTTCGTCAAATTGTCGGTCGTCCTGCCGGACAAGCCGGACAAGGCGCTGGTCGATTTCGTGAAGGAATGGTCAAAGGATTTCGACTACGACGTCCGGAAACGCGCCGGGCTGGACAAGCCCTAGCCGGCCTGTCCCAGCGTCCCAAGACCGATCAGCGCCAGGACCTTGGCGTTGAACGATTTCTTCGTCGAACCGGTCCCGACTGTCTCATCCTCGTCTTCATCTTCCGCCGGCAAGGGTTCGTCACCGACGGCCGGCGGGGACAGCAGGGTCTTCAGGTCGGTCGACATGATGTCGTTTTGCGATCGCTCCAACTCGTTCAGGATTTCCGCGAAACGCTGACCCCAGGCCGTGTTCAACTGACCGCCGGGCATGCGGCCGCCCAGATCGATCCCGAGATCGACATAGAGTGTCGACAGGCTGACCCCGCCCAGATCGCGGCTTAGAACCCATCCGTTCTTTTCGGTGCGCGCGATATACAGCTTCTTCTTCAAGGTGCGAGTAACCCACCCCAAGGCCAAGGGACCGATCTTGGAACTGCGCTGCAGGCGCCGCTCCGACAGGGTGACACCTTCCGAAGATGCGCGCAGCAGCGCATTCAGGACCGACAAGGTCGCGGTGAGGCGGATCAGGGGACTTAGGTTTTCGCGCCGGGGGCTGCGCGCACCATGCCGCCATTCGGGCAGGCCGGCGGCGATTTCCGCGCCGAACAGAACCACCATCCAGCTCAGGTACACCCAGACCAGGAAGATCGGCACCGTCGCCATCGCGCCATAGATCGTCTCATAGGTCGGGAAATAGGTGATGTAGAGCCCGAAGCCACGCTTCAGCACATCCAGCATGATGCCCGCCACCAGACCGCCGATCAGGGCGTCCCGGCGCCGGACCGGATAGTTCGGCATGACCAGATAAAGGATCGCCAGGCCCGCCGTCTGCAGCAGAAACGGCACGACGAAGGCGAAATTCGTCAGATTGCCGGTCACCGATTCGACGCCGCTGGCCCGGGCGGCGGCGAAGAGATAGCTGGACAGCGATATCGACGCGCCGAACAGCATCGGGGTCAGGGTCAGCACCGCCCAGAAGACCAGAAGCCGGGAAATCAGGCCCCTGGTCTGCTTCACCTGCCAGATCTGGTTGAAGGTCGAGGAAATACTCATCAGCAGCATGACGGCGCTGACCGCCAGAAAGACGATGCCGACCGCCGTCAGCTGGCCGGTCTTTTCGGTGAAGCTTTCCAGATAGGACTGCACTTCCAATCCGACGGACGGGACGAACTGTTCGAACAGATAGGTTTGGACTTCGAATTTCAGCGAATCATAGGCCGGGAAAGCGGCGAAGATCGCGAAGCTGACCGCCAGCAAGGGCACCATCGCCAGCAGCGACGTGAAGGTCAGCGACGCCGCCCGTTGCTGGCATCCATCCATGACGAATCGCGCCGCCGCGTATAATCCGAAGCCGATTATCCGGCGAAATCCCTCAATGATATCGATGCCCCGCTTTGGGGAACTTGACCCGGGCGGCCCCGCCCGTCCTGTACTGTCATTCATACGGCTTTCCCATCGCTGCCTGAGTTAGTATAGCGGGTTGAAGCCGCCTTTCGATAGGGGGGCTTCGCTTTGACGGATCGGAAGGGTCCCTATAGGATGGCGCACCTTCCGGACGGGCGGTATCGGTTACATTTTTGGAGTGTGGGGGCATGAGCCAGTCGGAATCCCTGATGGCAGGCAAGCGCGGTGTCATTCTCGGCGTCGCGAACGATAAATCCATTGCCTGGGGCATCGCCAAGGCCGCCGCGGATGCCGGCGCCGAACTGGCCTTTACCTATCAGGGCGAGGCGCTGGAGCGGCGGGTCAAACCGCTGGCGGACAGCGTCGGGTCCAAGATCGTGCTGCCTTGTGATGTCACCGACGAGGCCAGCATGGATTCGATCTTCGCGGCGTTGAAGGACGCCTGGGGCGAAATCGATTTCATGGTTCACGCCATTGCGTTCTCGGACAAGGATGAGCTGAAGGGGCATTACCTTCAGACTTCCCGGGCCAATTTCCTGCGGACCATGGACATTTCCTGCTATTCGCTGACCGCTTTATGCCAGCGCGCCGCGCCGATGATGGCCGAGGGCGGGTCGATCCTGACCCTGACCTATTACGGCGCAGAGCGGGTGATGCCGCACTATAACGTCATGGGCGTCGCCAAGGCGGCGTTGGAGGCTTCCGTGCGCTATCTGGCCGCCGATATGGGGGCGTCCGGCATCCGGGTGAACGCGATTTCCGCCGGTCCGATCAAGACCCTGGCAGCCAGCGGGATCGGCGATTTCCGGTATATCCTGAAATGGAACGAGTTGAATTCGCCCCTGCGCCGTAACGTGACGATCGACGAGGTTGGCGGCGCCGGCCTGTATTTCCTGTCCGATCTGTCCTCCGGCGTCACCGGCGAGGTGCACCATGTCGACAGCGGCTATCACACGGTCGGTATGGTCGCCGTGGATCAGGCCGAGGCGGTGTCGGATCTTCTCGCCGGGCTGAACAAGAAGGCCGGGTAATGTCCCATAATGGTTTCGGCCATCTGTTCCGGGTGACGACCTATGGCGAAAGCCATGGGCCGGCGATCGGCTGTGTCGTCGACGGCTGCCCGCCGAAAATCCCCCTCAGCGAGGCCGATCTTCAACCCTTCCTGGACAAGCGCCGCCCCGGCCAGTCGCGCTATACGACCCAGCGCCGCGAGGCGGACGAGGTTCGTATCCTGTCGGGCGTGTTCGACGGCCTGACGACGGGCGCGCCGATCGGGCTGCAGATCGAAAACACCGACCAGCGCTCCAAGGATTATTCCGAAATCGCGGCGAAGTTCCGTCCGGGGCACGCCGACTTCACCTACTGGGAAAAATACGGCATCCGCGACTATCGTGGCGGTGGGCGTTCCTCCGCGCGTGAGACGGCGATGCGCGTTGCGGCCGGCGGCGTGGCGCGCAAGGCGCTGGAATGTCTGGTGCCCGGCCTGTCCATTCGCGGCGCACTGGTCCAGATGGGCCCGCATGTCATCGACCGTGCGCGCTGGAAATGGTCCGAGGTCGACGAGAACCCGTTCTTCTGCCCCGATCCGGTCGCCGCCGGGGAATGGGCGAACTACCTGGACGGCGTGCGCAAGTCCGGATCGTCCTGCGGCGCCGTCATCGAAGTCGTAGCCGAAGGCGTCCCGGCGGGCTGGGGCGCGCCGATCTATGGGAAGCTCGATTCCGACCTGGCCTGCGCGATGATGACGATCAATGCGGTGAAGGGCGTCGAAATCGGTGCCGGTTTCGGCGCGGCAGCCCTTTCGGGCGAAGAGAATGCCGACGAGATTCGCATCGGCAATGACGGCAAGCCGCTGTTCCGGTCCAATCAGGCCGGCGGCATTCTGGGCGGGATTTCGACCGGACAGCCGGTTGTGGTCCGGTTCGCGGTCAAGCCGACCAGTTCCATCCTGACGCCGCGCGACACGATCACGACCGACGGCCGGGAAACCGATATCGTGACCAAGGGGCGCCACGATCCCTGTGTTGGCATTCGCGCCGTGCCGGTGGGCGAGGCAATGATGGCCTGTACCCTGCTGGACCATTTGCTGCGCCACCGCGGCCAGTGCGGCTGACCAAATTCAACCCGAAAAAGCATCCAACGGACTGGCCGTTTCCCTCAGCAGGGCGACGAATTCCCGGGCGATCGGGTTCGGGCGCGCGCGTTTGGAATAGTGCGCCGCGATGTGGTCGGGAAGGGGCAGCAGCATGTTGGGGATACGCACCAGGCGTCCGGCGTCGATCCGCGCCTTGACCGATCGTGCCCATCCCAATGCCAAGCCTTCGCCATTCTCCGCGAAATCCAGCAGCACGTCATAGGAATTGATCGACGGGCCCTTCAGGGTTGGGGGCGGGGACACGCCGATATGGTGCAGGAAGTGTTTCCAGTCGGGCCAGGGACCGCCGGCCTGGGCCAGGTGCAGCAGGGGGCAGGATAGGATTGTCTCCGCCGTGACCTCGCCGCCCAGGCCCTGCAACAGTTTTGGTGCGCAGACCGGGAAGATGGCGTCGTCGGCGACGGGCTCGATCAGATAGGAATGTTCCGCCCATCGGCCGCTGCGCAGTCCAACATCGAAGTCCTTGTCGAACGCCTCCAACGGTTCCGAAGACGTGAAGACGCGAATGGTCAGGTCCGGGTAGCGGTGCTGAAACGCGCCGATACAGGGCGCGATCAGCAGGCTGGCCACCACCAGTTCCGAAAAGACGGTCAGGGTCTCGCTGTTCCGGCTTTCCCCGCGCAGCAGGTCCGCCGTCATGGCCAGGTCGCCCAGCGTCCGGCGCACGGTCTCCGCCAGAACCTCCCCGGCCGGCGTCGGGGTCACATCACGGCGGCCGCGCTCGAATAATCTGGTGTTAAGGCCTTGTTCCAATTGCCGGATCAACCGGCTGACGCTGGCCTGGGTCAGGTGCAGTTCTTCCGCCGCGCGGGTGAAATTGCGGTGCCGGAACGCGGCTTCGAAGGCAACCAGCGTATTCATGGGCGGCAGGCGCTTTTCCAGATATGCCATACGAATTCCAAATGTCTGATTATAGAAAACGTTAATTTACAGCGTATTGGAAAGTCATAGGATCGCCAAATCCAACATGCTTTGCTTTACAGCGGAGGGATTGAAAATGCGCGTCACCCCGATCACGGCCAGCTTCGGCGTCGAAATCGACGGGATCGATCTGGGCAAGGGTTTGTCGGCCGACCAGGCGGCGGACTTGTATGAGATCATGATGGACCGCGCGGTCCTGCTGTTCCGCGATCAGCCGCTGACCTCCGAGGCGCATCTGGCGCTGGGCGAGGCCTTCGGACCGTTGGCCCCGAAACATCCGCTCTATCCGACGCCGGATGGTTTCGAGAACATCATGATCATCCGAAACGACGCCAAGAATCCGCCGGAAAGCGAGAAGTGGCATACGGATATCAGCTGCGACGCCAACCCGCCCTTCGTGTCGCTGTTGCTGTCCAAGATCATCCCGGATGCCGGCGGCGATACCCTGTTCTGCGACATGCGCGCCGTGCATGACGCGCTGTCCGAACCCGTTCGCACCCTCTTGGCGGGGCTGATGGCCGAGCACCGCATGGACAAGGGTTTCGATTATCTGCGTGAGATGGGGCATCATGACCGGGCGGATATGCTGATGACCGACGCCATCCGCAACCGGAACACGGACCATCCGGTGATCAAACATCATCCGTCCAGCGGCCGGCCCTTCATCTATGTAAACCAGGCCTTCACGACGCGCATTCTGGGCCTGACCAAGTCCGAGAGTACGGCGCTACTGAATGTGATCTACGATTTGATCCATCAGCCGCGCCATCAGCTCCGTATCCGCTGGAAGCCGGACATGCTGGCGGTCTGGGACAATTGGTCGACCCAGCATATGGCGACCGGCGACCATTTCCCGAAGGAACGGGAAATGCGCCGTGTCACGGTCATCGCCGACAAGCGCTCCCGTCCGTTCACCGAACCGGCCATGGCCGCCGCCGAGTAGGGGGAAAGGACGCATGGCGCCGGAATTCCGACTCATAGGTCCGGAATTCCTGACGCATCAGGCCGGTCTCGACGGCCCGTCTAACGCGGCCGCAGATCGCCTCCCGGTTCTCGTCCTGTCCGCTAGCCAAGCCTACCGGACGATCCGCCGCCCATGCCCGAAAGACCGTGCCTGACCCGAAACGGACTTAGATGCATTCTTCTTCGCACCTGAATGCTTCCGACACTACCAGTCGGGTTGGACCACTAGAGTGGGGCAGAACAAAGTTTGTTCCTCGCAGTTGATATCGATCAGGTTTTTCTTAAGAAGAATGGGCGCATTTCAATTGACGAATTTATTAAATTAACCCCGACTTCTATCTATTTCCTTCAATTTCCTCGTAAATAGAGTCTATATAATCCATGAAAATACCACGACTTTCTTCTTTTGATGCACCTGAGGTGGTAAATATCAACGAATCTTCGTGAAACATGACTATAACAGGATTCATTGTCTGATCATTGTGACGCAGTAATTCTTCCTCCATTACCTGCTCCACCCTTATCGCTGCACGCAAAACACATTCTCCACCAACTGTAGAAGTTGAAGCGAAAACAAAATAAAAAACAATATCTACATCATCGCTTTCCTTCACATTCAGGTCGAAATTATTTATTATATTGTTCGTGAATTTTGTTTTGTAGTATCCTTCCTTCTCGATTGGACACTTCGGATCCTCAGAGACACCAATCTTGAGCCGTAGAGTTTCCAAACCTTCAAGCCAGGGCATCGGCCGACCTGCTTGAGCTTGAGACCCAAACACAACCAGCAAAGCAATTACCAAACCCTTTAGGAGTATTCCTGGTCTTAGGTTAAGCATCCACACCCTCTTACCTCTCGTCGTCTGGAACAAAGCAAGGAACCGCCCTTCAAACGGGGTCAATCTTAATTGATCCAAGGCCATTGAAAAATGTGCAGTGTCGCCCAGAAAATCCAAAATCCAGAGTTTGTCCTCCGACTTCCGATCTACCGGCCTAAGACGTTGGTCGTTGGCACAAAATGACGTGAGACGGCAAACTTCTTTCAGATTTCAGTAGAGTCTGTTCCTGGCTACAGTCGCGTTTTCTCGTCCGGCGACTGGACCGTCCGCCTCACAACTGAAAGCGGACGGTGACTGTCTCGACCGCGCGTGACGTCGTGTCTCAAGGAATTTCGTCGGAACGGTCCAAAACCATAGGGCACGCGTGGCGGATTTCCGCGGTCTCCTGTCCGGAACTCTGCGTCGTTTCACGGTAGGGCGGGCAAGAAAGCGCTGGGACAAACTCGCCGGAACGGGTAGACCTTCGGGCGTGGATCCAACGACCGAAGGGGTTGCCCGTCATGCCGTCACGCGACAGCGTTCACGCCTTGCCGGTTCCGGAAGAGGACGATCTGGATCCGGACATCCGCAAATACTTCGACATCTGCCGCGAGAAACTGGGCCTGCTGCCCAATGTTCTGCGATCCTACAGCTTCCGCCCGGAACGACTGCGCCGTTTCATCGACAGCTACAACGAGATCATGCTGTCCGACGGCGCGCTGACCAAACTGGAGCGCGAGATGATCGCCGTCGTCGTTTCGTCCTGCAATCGTTGTTACTACTGTCTTGTGGCCCACGGTCAGCAGGTTCGCGCCCTGTCCGGGGATCCGGAACTGGGGGAGATGATCGCCCTGAACTACCGGGTCGCGGATTTGGACGACCGCACCATGGCGATGCTGGATTACGCCTGGGCGCTGACCGAGGCCCCGAACGACATCGATGCGGAAGACCGGGAGGTATTGATGGATCTGGGCTTCGACGCAAACGCGATCTGGGAGATCGTCGAGACCGCCGCCTTCTTCAACTACACGAACCGCATGGCGCATGGGTTGGAGATGATGCCGAACAGCGCCTATCACCGGATGAACAGAAGCGATGACGCCTGAGCGGAAAGACCAATGGGGCAACCCCGTGACCGCCGCGAATGCCGAGGCGGTCGACGCGCTGGACGCGACCTTGATGGCCTATATGGCGATGCGGATCGATATCGGCGACCGTCTGAAGTCAGTCTTCGCGGCCGATCCGGACATGCCGATGGCCTTGATCGTGAAAGGGGCCTTCCTGAAGATGTTCGCGACCGCCGCGATGGAGGAGGGCGCCCGCAAGACCCTGGGCGCCGCCCGTGAGGCGATCGCCCGCCGCCCGGTCTCCGCGCGCGAGGAAGCCCATCTGTCCGCGTTGGCTTCCTGGGTCGATGGCGAGATGGAAGCCGCCTGCCGGGGGTGGGAGGCGATCCTGGTCGATCATCCGCGCGACGTCCTTGCCCTGAAACTGTCCCAGTTGAACCGGTTCTATCTCGGCGTGGCGAAGGATATGCGCAACGCCGCCGGGCGTACCTGGTATGCCTGGGACGCGACGGTGCCCGGCTATGGCTTCATCGCCGGCTCCTATGCCTTCGCGCTGGAGGAGGCGGGGGAATACGCCCGGGCCGAACGGTTGGGGCGCCGCGCAATCGACCTGGAACCGGCCGATATCTGGGCCGCCCATGCCGTCGCGCATGTCCTGGAAATGACCGGACGCAGCGCGGACGGACTGTCCTGGCTGGACGGGCTACGGGACCATTGGGGCCAGATCCACAATTTCGTGCATCACGCCCATTGGCACCGCGCCTTGTTCGCACTCGATTGCGGCGATGTCGCGAAGGCGCTGGCGATTTTCGATAACGATGTCTGGACGGATCGGGTCGAGGATTATCTGGATCTGTCCAACGGCGCATCCTTGCTGTGGCGGCTTGAGGAATGTGGGATAGATATCGGCCGACGCGCCGATCCCGTCGCCGATCTGGCCCTGAAGAAAGCGCGGGACCACGGGCTGGTCTTCGCCGATTGTCATGTCGCGCTGGCGCTCGCCATGGCGGGCCGGGCCGAGGAGCTGTCTGATTTTCTGGATGACCTGGACCGGTTCGCTGCGCGGCAAGGCACCCAGGCACAGGTCGCGGCCGATGTCGGACGTTCGCTATGCATGGCGGTACTTGCCGACGCGGCCGGCGATGCGGAGCAGGTGATCGATCTTTTGTTGGCGGCGCGCGGCGATCTGCATCGCATCGGCGGCAGCCACGCCCAGCGGGACCTGTTCGAACGGTTGCTGATCGCCAATACCATGAAAGCCGGACGCCCGGCCCTGGCCCGCGCGCTGCTGTCCGAGCGGCTGGAGGCAAGGCCGTCCGACGCCTGGGGCAAGGCACGCCGGACGAGGTTGGCCGCTGCCTGAAATCGGCCGATTCGCGGGTTTCGTGCGCTGGCAGCGGCCTAAAACCGCAATCCGGTTGCTGAATTCGCCTTGGTTTCACGCATACGAAACTTGATTGCCTGCTGCGGCGGCACGGATACCGGTGCCCGCTAACCCCTTGCGTCTTAAGCCGGTTCTCCGGCGCTTTCTTGGTGAATGGTGCGAATTCTAGTTGGATCGTTTCCCGCGCGTAGCGAGTTAACCTGCTGGAAGGAGTATTGGTACATCATTTATGGGCCGAATGCGGTATAGTAACGCCGAATGGGGGTCGCGCGACTAACAGACAATCCAGAAGGAAGGTCTTCGGTCGCTCTTCGGCCGTCCGATTGGGTGGGAATTCTTACGAAGAAACGTTTGAAACCGGGGTAGGTATATGGCGGGCGGCAGGTCGGTCTCTTATGAGGTCTACTACCTCCAATACGGTCGTTGGCAGATCCATCATCGCTATACCTATAGCGAGCGGGATAATGCGATCGAGGAGGCCAAACGGCTCGACAGCCAGGGGCATTTCGATGCGGCCTGTGTCGTGCGTGAAAGCTGGGACAACGCGACCGGAACCGCTTCCGAATCCGTCATCTATCACAGTCCGAAACTGAAGACCAAACCACCGGTCGCCTTCATCACCGCCGGCGATGACGGCAAGGCGAAGCCCAGTGCCGCGTCGGCGGGCGGCGGCGCGCGGGGCGGCGTCAAGAATGCGCCGCCGGGTTCGGCCGCTGCCAATGCCGCCGCGGAAGCGAAGAAAAAGGCGGCTGCCAAAAAGGCCGCAAACAAGCAGGGTCCGGCAAAGGAGCCGGATCTTCGCCGCCCACCGAAGCAAGGCGATCGTCGGCGCGAGGACGAGGCGGATTGGGCCGCCGCCATTCCCAAGATGATCATCGCCTTTCTGCTGGCCTGCGTGGTCGGCACCGGCGCGGGCGTCCTGGCCTATTACGCCATCAAGCTGCTGTCGGTCGCCGGGATCGTCTTCGGGCTTAACGTCAATCAGTTCATCCTGATCGGGGCGTGGTTCTTTGGCTGGGCCGTTACATTCTTCCCCTTGCTGAAGAAGATCCTGTCCGGCATCCGCGCGAAAGCCGCCTTGGCGCAACCCGGTCCGAGCGTCGATATGCAGGAGGCGATGCGCCGTCGACGCGAGTCCGATGCGGCGGCGAAGGCGCTGTCCGACGCGGCGAGCGCGCTGGACGCCCTGACCGCGAAGCCGGAGGAGAGCGCGCCGCCGCCCGAGGACAGTGAACAGGAAGAGACGGTTCCGCCGGATGAGCCCATCGAAACACCCGAACCGCAGGACGAACCGGAACTGCCAGCCGAGCCGAAAAGCGAGAATTTGGGACCCGCGCCGCTGCGTGCGGCCCTCGCCGAACTGGTGGACGAAGCGAAGCGCTTGTCCAACAACTCGCTGGATAAGGACCATTTCTTGCGGTTCGGGGTGATCCTTTTCCTGGCGGGCGCGGCGGAAACGCTGGCCCGGCGGTTCAAGGTCGCCGCCCGGGAAGTGACGACAATATTGAGCGAACAGATCGAAACTCTGGGGGTTTCCGCGTCGATGGCTTTGGGTTTCGCGGCCAATATCGACGAATACCTGCTGGATAAGCGCTATTTCGAAATGTACGCCGCCGGCCGGGGGGGCGTGTTGGGGCAGGGCGAGGACACGAAGGGCGACAGCGGCATGTCGACCGCTTTCAAACTGTGGAAGACGCCCAAGGCGCCGCCCGGTCAGGACCGCAATGCGGCGGACGATCCGAAACATTACGACAACGCGCCCGGCGATCAGGAACATTACGGGTTCGTTGCGGTCCTATTTACCGACATCGTCGGATCGACCCATAAGCAGCAGACCATGGGCGATGCCTGGCTGATGAATGTCGTGCGGGCCCATAACGATATCGTCCGCGAAGCGATCTCCAAACATGGCGGCCGCGAGATCAAACATACCGGCGACGGGATCATGGCATCCTTCCCGGCAGTCGTATCCTCGGTCGAAGCTGCTTTGGCCATGCAGGACGGCATTCAGAAGTTCAGCGAGATGATGCCGGACCTGGCCTTTGAAATCTGCGTCGGGATCAGCGCCGGGGAGCCGATCCACGAGAGCGGCGATCTGTTCGGGACGCCGGTAAATCTGGCCGCCCGCGTGTTGTCGAAGGCCAGTGCCCATGAAACGGCGGTTAGCAGCATCGTCCGCGAAATGTGCCGCGGAAAGAGTTTCATCTTCGAGGAAATCGGCCGTTTCGATCTGAAGGGCTTCGAGGAACCGCAGCCCATTTTCCGGGTCAAGGACCGTCGCAAACGAGCGCGGGGCAACACCGCATCCGAAAAGGCCGTCGCCACCAGCAACTGACGGCGGCAGCACGCCGGTTCGCGTCGCGACTGAGCCAACCGCCAAGCGCCAGTCGCCTAGACTGGTCGACGAAGTTCGTTGCGGCGGAGCAAGGCGATGACCGGAAAATCCGGAAAACTGGTGTATGAAGGGGAGCGGGTTGCGGTCCCGGCGGATGAGGCATTTAGGGCCGTTGAAGCGGTTCTGACCCGCGCCGGATGCCCGGACGTCACGGCGCGAATCGTTGCCGACCACCTGGTCGATTCCGGTTTGAGCGGCGTCGAATCCCATGGGGTCATGCGCTGTCTGCAATATGCCGATCAGTTCCTCAGCGGTTACATGGATCCGGCTGCGTCCCCGATCTATGACACGGACCCGGTCCCGATCGTAGATGGGCAGGGCGGTATCGGCATTCTCGCCATGCATCTGGCCGCGCAAGAAGCGGTAGCCGGTGCGCGCCGTACCGGCGTTGCGGCGATCGCCATCCGTAATGTCGGGCATACGGGCCGGCTCGGCGCCTATGCCGAAAGGATCGCGGAGCAGGGATGCCTGTCCATCATAATCGGCGGAGGCGGACGCGAGAACTGGCGTCAGGTCGCGCCCTATGGCGGCCGTAAGGCGCTGCTGCCGACCAACCCTTACTGTATCGGCATGCCGGGTGGCTTGCAGGGGCCGGTTGTCCTGGATTTCGCGACGGCCATGATCGCCGGCGGTTGGATCTATGCGGCGCGCAATGCCGGTGCGCGGCTGCCGGAGGGTGTCTTGATCGACCCGGATGGCATGCCCAGCACGGATCCCGAAGATTATTTCCGGGGCGGCGCGATACTGCCGGCCGGGGGGCCGAA
This sequence comes from Pacificispira sp., assembly GCF_965228185.1. NCBI lineage: Bacteria > Pseudomonadati > Pseudomonadota > Alphaproteobacteria > Rhodospirillales > Aestuariispiraceae > Pacificispira > Pacificispira sp. The sequence continues at coordinate 532,574 of NZ_CBDDHE010000003.1, forward strand.
GGGCTATGCCATGGCGGTTCTGGCCGAACTGATCGGCGAGGCAATGCTGGGCCCGGCGACGACGGAGATGAACTGGCTGATGGTCGTTCTGGACACGACCCGCTATCGGTCCGCGTCGGCGATTCAGGATGTGGCGGAAGAGATCCTGGCGGAGCTGCGGGACTGCCCGCCGGCGCCGGGCTTCGACCGCGTCCAGGTGCCGGGTGAAAGGGAGAGCGACGCACGGCGACGGGCGCGCGCTGAGGGCTTGATGCTGCCCGCGCCGACTTGGCGTCAGATTCTCGATGCTGCCGACGGCTGACCGCTATTCCGGCTTCTCGACCCGGTTTTCAATCGCGGGGATCGATTTCAGGTAAACCGCGATTGCCTTCAAATCGGCGTCGTTCAGATGGCTCAGCCCGTCCTCGATGGCCTCCGCCATGCTGCCCTGGACATTGTCGAAGGACGGTTTCGAACCGCTTTTTAAGAGATAGGCGATGTCGGCCTCGCTCCAATCCGCGATTCCGGTTTCATGCGGCGTGATATTGGGTACCAGTTCGCCTTCCGGACCGTCGGCCGTCCCGGCCAGATACATCGACGAATCCGTTCCACCGAAGATACCCCGCGGCGTGTGGCATTCGCCGCAATGGGACATGGCGTCTACCAGATAACGCCCCCGATTCCATTCCGCGCTTTGCGTGGGATCGTCCGCCAGTTCGCCTTCGGTGAAATTCATCATCGTCCAGCCGTTCAACAGGAACCGCCAGCCCAGTGGAAATTGGGCTTCATGGTCCTTGTTCGCCGCCCGGACAGGGACCAGCGAGAACAGGTAATCCTTGATGGCCAGCATGTCGTCTTCCCGCATCTTGGTGTAGCTGGGATAGGGGAAGACTGGGTAGTAGAGATGGCCTTCCGGTGCGGTGCCGGTTCGCAAGGCGGTGATGAAATCCGCGTCTGACCATTCGCCGATCCCCGTTTCAGGGTCCGGCGTGATGTTCGGTGAATAAAAGGTGCCGAAAGGGGTTTCGAGCGCCCGGCCGCCGGCGAAGGGTTGGGCCCCTTCGACGGATTCCGTATGACAGGACATGCACCCTGCCGCGCGGGACAAATACGCCCCGCGCGCCAGCGCATCGTCCGCCGTACCGGCCGATTGGGCCAGCACCATGCCCGAGGGCAAACCCATGCCCCAGGCGAGGAGTACCGCCAGACCGGCGGCGTGACGCTGAACCCCTGTCATAGCGGATGACAGGTTACTGTTCAGGCGCCCGGAAGGGCTTGTGGCAGCCACCGCAGGTCTTGCCGACTTCACCCAGCGCCGCACCCAGTTGGGCCGGATCGCCGGATTCTGCGGCGGCAATCACGGTCTGGGTTGCGGCGGAAAAATCGTCGGCCGCCTTCTGGAATCCGGCCCAGTCGGACCAGATTTCAGCCTTGGCTCGGCTCTTTTCCGGTATCGCCTCGACATCGAAAAGCAGCGGCACGGTCTGCGCCAGGGAGTTCAGGCCCTGCGCATGCACAACGGTACCGGCGTCGGCCGTTGCTTCACCCTTTGCGACGGCACCGAGCGCCTTCATATGGCCGGCGATGGCCTTCATGGCGGAATTCCGAAGCATGTAGTTCTGATCCGGCGCGACGGCGGTGGCGGCCATCGTTTCGGCCGGTGCGACTTCCGGCGCGGCCATTTCGGGCGCGGCGGCGAAGTGAGTGTAAGCGAAGACGGCGGCGGCGCCGATGATCAAGCCACCCACACCAAAGACGACATTTCCGGCCATGTATCTATCCCTTTCCATACGCGTAGCTGCGCACCGCGGAATGCGGCGCGACCGGCTGTTTGAAAGATGACGTCAGTAAACCCGGTTTTCTCCATCGGCTCCAATAGAGATTTTGTGAATAAACAGCTTTCGGCTTCCGACACACGTGGTCCGGGCGTAAATTTTCAGGCGCGAGACGACGGGAACAATCGGGTTCTCCTACGTCGCAACGGGAGACGGAACGTGACTGAGGGGTCGAATAAATCAGAAGGGATTTTTCTCGGTTCCAACCGGAGAGGCGCCCTTCGTGCCACTTTGGGGCTTGCGGTCGCGGCGCCGGCCATGCTGATCGCAGCGCGCGCGGTGCAGGGCGCCGAATTCGCCGCCGGTACGGAAGGCAAATGCGCGACCTGCCGCTACTGGGGTGGAAAGCGCAGGATCGGTCAAGGCGGCGGCACCGTTTCGGCGGACGGCACCGGGTGGTGCAACAATCCGGCAAGCCCTGCCTATCAGAAGGAAACGAGACCCGATCAAGGCGCGCCGGTTTGGACCCGGTGGGAGGCGCTGGACGGCTGATCGGGCGACCGGTTAGGCCATGTAACGGGTAATCCAGAAAATTAACGTTGTGAACGCGGGCCCGGTTTGGCGAAACTTCGGCTCATACAGGACAGTTTTTCGGCAGGGAGTTGCGTGACATGGCGGAGTTTCCCAATCGGGCGGATGTGGTGATCGTTGGCGGCGGCGTGGCCGGGTGCTCCATCGCCTATCACCTGACCAAGATCGGTATCAGCGACGTCGTTCTGTGCGAACGCAAACAGCTTACCAGTGGCACGACCTGGCACGCGGCGGGCTTGATCGGCCAATTGCGCCCGAACCGGAATATGACCGAATTGGCCAAGTACACGGCCGACCTGCTTTTCGATCTGGAGAAGGAAACCGGCCAGTCGACCGGGTTCAAACAGAACGGTTCCTTGCATACCGCGCTGAACGAAGCGCGCTTTGAGGAAGTTAAACGCGCGGCATCCATGGCGAACAGTTTCGGTCTGGCGGTCGAACTGCTGACGCCTGACGATTTGAAGTCGATCTATCCGTTGCTGAATACCGACGGCATGGTCGGCGGCGCTTTCCTTCCGGGTGATGGCCAGGCAAACCCGATCGACACGACCCAGGCCTTCGCCAAGGGCGCGCGCATGGGCGGCGCGAAGATCTTCGAACATACCAAGGTCACGAAAATCCTGGTCGAGGGCGGCCGGGCGGTCGGCGTTCTGACCGACAAGGGGGAAATCCGCGCGGGCACCGTGGTGATTGCGGGCGGTATGTGGTCGCGCGATCTCGGCGCCTCCATCGGCGTGAACCTGCCGCTGCATGCAGCAGAGCATTTCTACATCGTTACCGAGCCGCTGGACGGCCTGCCGGGCAATCTGCCGGTCCTGCGGGTCATGGACGAGCATGCCTATTACAAGGAAGATGCCGGTAAGATCCTGCTGGGCGCCTTCGAGCCGGGCGCCAAACCCTGGGGCATGAACGGCATTCCCGAGGATTTCGAGTTCGAGACCCTGCCGGAAGATATCGATCACTTCACACCGGTCCTGGAATACGCCATGAACCGGCTGCCCATCCTGCAGGAAGCGGGTATCGCGCTATTCTTCAACGGGCCCGAAAGCTTCACGCCGGACGACCGTTATCTGTTGGGCGAAACGCCGGAAGTGCGGGACCTGTTCGTTGCCTGCGGCTTCAATTCGATCGGCATTCAATCGTCGGGTGGGGTTGGCAAGGTTTTGGCGGACTGGATCCGCGACCGTCATCCGCCGATGGATCTCGCCGATGTCGACGTGCGCCGAATGGCACATTTTCAGAACAACAAGAGCTATCTGCACGACCGCACGACGGAAACGCTGGGATTGCTCTATTCCATGCATTGGCCGAATTTCCAGGTCGAGACCGCGCGCGGTGTGCGGCGGACGCCGCTGCATGATCGGCTGGATGCGGCCGGGGCGGTCTGGGGTGAGACAGCCGGCTGGGAACGGCCGATGTGGTTCGCGCCGGACGGCGTGGCGCGGCGGTTCGATTACTCCTTTCATCGCCCGGGCTGGTTCGATCATGTCGGTGAAGAATGCCGGGCGACGCGGGACTCGGTCGCGCTGTACGACCAATCCAGCTTCGCCAAGTTCCGTGTCGAGGGGCGCGATGCCTGCGCGGTCCTGAACCGGATCTGCGCCAATCAGGTCGACGTGCCGCCTGGCAAGATGGTCTATACCCAATGGCTGAACGACCGTGGCGGAATCGAAGCGGACCTGACCGTGACCCGCCTGTCGGAGACGGTCTATCTGGTGGTAACGGCGGGTGCCGCACAAGTGCGCGATTTCGCCTGGCTGACCCGTCACATCCCGAAAGACGCCCATTGCATCGCGACCGACATTACCAGCGGCCTGCCGATGTTCGGGGTGATGGGGCCGAACAGCCGCGCCCTGTTGGAAAAGGTGACGGGGGCGGATTTGTCGAACGAGGCCTTTCCCTTCGGCACGATGCAGGAACTGGAACTGGGCTATGCCAAGGTCCGGGCGGGGCGCATCACCTATGTCGGCGAACTGGGGTGGGAGATCTATGTTCCGGCGGAATTCTCGACCCATGTCTATGACCGGATTGCCGAAGCCGGGGCGGAGTTCGGGCTGAAGCATGCGGGTTATTTCGCGCTGAATATCTGTCGTACCGAGAAAGGCTTCCGGCATTGGGGACATGATATCGGCGATGAGGACACGCCGGTCGAGGCAGGGCTGAGTTTCGCCGTCGCCTGGGACAAGCCCGATTTTATCGGGCGTGAGGCGGTGCTGCGCCAGAAGGAAGCGGGCATCCCCGCCAAGCGGATGGTGCAGATCTGTTTGGAACGGGACGATGCCGATGCGCCGATGATGTTCCACGAAGAGCCGATCTACCGCAACGGCGTGCTGGTCGGGTCCACGACGTCCGGGGCATGGGGACACCGGATCGAAAAGTCGATCGGCATGGGATACATTACCTGCCCAGGGGACGAAGGCGGCAAAGCGACCAAGGACTGGATCGAATCGGGTGACTATGAGGTCGAGATCGCTTTCAAAAGATACAAGGCGACCGCCCAATTGAAGCCGCTTTACGATCCGGCGGCACTGAAAACGAAAGGGTAAGGTTTGGCACAACTGATTGTTCTGTCCGGCCTGCCGGGGGTGGGGAAGACCACATTCGCGCGCGCCCTCGCGGCGGAGACGGGCGCGGTCCTGATCCGGATCGATTCCATCGAACAGGCCCTGCGCGCGAAACCCGGTCAGGACATCGGCCCGGCCGGGTATCTGATCGGATATGGCGTCGCGCGGGATCATCTGCGCAAGGGCCGCACCGTCGTCGCGGATTCGGTCAACCCCGTTCCGGAATCGCGGGACGGTTGGCGCCGGGCAGCACGGGACGCCGAGGCCGATATCCAGGAAATCGAACTCGTCTGTTCCAACAAGAAGGAGCATAAGCGCCGGGTGGAAACGCGCGTTCCGGATATCGAGGGGTTGGTTCCCCCACGATGGAAGGATGTCCGGAAACGGGATTACCGGGCCTGGACCGACGACGTCGCTCGGATCGATACCGCGTCCGCGGCGCCCGATGCTCTGGTTGCCGCTTTCCTGGCCACTTCCCGGACATCGGCGGGCGCATAGGGCTACTATTTTCCCGTCCCGCCATAGCGTATACTCAGATACTGGCCGCCCTCATCCCGAGTGGCGGCTTTCTTGATGACGGTCCCGCATTTGGACCGCGATTGGGGGAATGATGGGTAACACGCTAGTGGCAACGTATTTCCGCAGTTCCGTTATCTATGCACTTCTGGGAATGGCGCTGGGTCTGCATATGGCGGCCACGCACGATCATGGGCAGATGCCGACCCACGCCCATCTGATGCTGTTCGGTTGGGTCGGAATGACGATCTACGCCGTTTTCTATCGCCTGTATCCTGATGCCGCTTCCGGCGTGTTGCCTCGGATCCATGCGGTCCTGGCCCATGCCGCGCTGATCGGTCTGGTCGTTGGTCTGTTCATAGTCTATGGCGGCGATCCGGAAGGCGGCGATCCGATTGCGGCCATCTCGTCGATCATTCTGGTACTGAACATGGTTCTGTTCGCGTTTATCGTTTGGAAGGGAACGCGCTGACGTCTGATGCGTTAAAGAAATGCAGCCGCGGGCCGGGCACGGTTGCGCCGAGCCCGGCAGCGGACCAGTATTTACTGGGTTAGCCAGAGACACAGCCAAACCGGAAAGGAAACCAAGCCATGGCCGCAGCCAGTTCCTCGCTTCATGCGCCGCGCGAACGACTGACCAAGGAAACGCTCAATCTCCACCACGCGATCGTGTCGATCATGGAGGAGTTGGAGGCAGTGGATTGGTACCGCCAACGCGCCGACGATTGCGACGATCCGGAGCTGAAGGAAATCCTGCTCCACAACATGCGCGAAGAAATGGAACATGCGGCCATGGTCCTGGAGTGGATGCGCCGTAACAGTGAGGATTTCGACGGTTATCTGCGCGAGTTTCTGTTCAAGGACGGGGACATCGCCGATCACTGACGCCTTGTTTCGGCGCCGATTCCGGTCGGCGCCGGACGGTACCGGCCGTTCTACCCGCAACGGGTTCTAATCGGTGCCCCGCGGACTATCTTATCCACCGGTGGGGGCGTATTCTGTCGCGCTGAAGCGACGCGCGGCGTGGGACATGCCATGTATCGGCTCCTGAAATCGGTTCTGCTCGCCGGAGTTCTGTCCGGCGGGGCCTGGGCGGCTGCCGCGTCGGACGTGAAGTCCGCGTCCTTAACCGTGTGTCTGGAACAATGGTATCCCTATTACAGCGTGGATGAGGACGGAGTCGCACGCGGTGCAGCCGTCGACGCTCTGTCTCTTGCCCTGGCCGAGCTGGGACATTCGGCGGATTTTCAGATCCTGCCCTATGCGCGTTGTCTGCTGTCCGTTCGATTGGGACGGGTCGATGCGGTTCTGACCGTCTCACCGGGCGAGGATGGATTGACCTATGTCGACGTCCCGTTGGCCTATTGGAAGATCGCGGCAGTGGTGCATGTCGACGACCCGCTGGACCGGTTCGAGTCGCTGGATCAGTTCGCGGCCTATACGCCGATCTATTTCGTCAGCTACACCTATCCGGAAATCTTGCGGCCCCTGATCGAGAAACCAGGCGCTGTCGGCATCTCCTCGCAGGAGGATGTCATGCAGCCGCTGCGTATCCTGCAATCGCGCCGGCGTCACGTGTCGTTCGAAGACATGCTGTGGGCCAAGCAGGTCGCCCGCGAGGAAGGGCTGGACGTCAAGGTGTTGGAGCCGGCGATCCTGACAGAGCCGAACTATCTCGCCTTCTCGCCGGAACTTAAGGGCGTTGCCGAGTCGGTCGAGGATGTATTGCGCCAGATGCAGGCGGACGGAAGGCTGGCAGAAATCTTCGCGCGCTACCTGGCGGAGGATGTCCAGCCCGCCGGCGTAAAGGGCGGCGAAGGGTCCTGAGGCTAAACGATCGGCGCCGTCAGATCGCGTTCATAGAAGACCAGATCGACCGGTGCGCCGTCGTAATAGGGCGCGCGCGTTTCGAATCCCAGTTGCTTGTAGATTGCCTGGGCTTCGCGCATCTGGTCGATGACCGTATCCAACCGCAAGGCGGTATAGCCGCGCGACTGAGCGTAAAGCATGACCGTTGTCGCCAGGCGCGATCCCAGCTTATGCCCCCGGAAGCCGGGGCGGACGAACAGCCGCTTCATTTCGGCCGCACCATCCTCATGCGGGCGCATTGCGACACATCCGGCCAGGGCACCGTCGACCCGGGCCAGCCACAGATTGCCGTCCGGTCGCGCATACTTCCCCGGCAGATTCTGCAATTCGCCATCGAAACCCTGGAAACAGAGCGAGAATCCCAGGCTTTCGGCATATTCGACGAACAGGGTTTTGACGAAGGCGATATCGTCACCGGTTTCCGACGCCTCTTCTATCCGGGCGGCGGGTTCAGACATTGATTGCCCCCTCCAGATAAAACCGCGCCGCGCCGGCCATCAGGACACGATCACCGGCAAGGTCGCAGAAAAGGTCGCCGCCGCGTGCCGAAACCTGACGGCAATGCAGGCTGGTCTTGCCCAGGCGTTCCGCCCAATAGGGCACGATGGTGCAGTGAGCCGATCCGGTGACCGGATCCTCGTTGATGCCGGCATGGGGGGCGAAATACCGGGACACGGCGTCGGTTTCGCTGCCCGGCGCGGTGACGATCAAGCCGTCCCCATCCAGCCCGGCGATAAAGTCGAAATGCGGCCGGACAGCCAGAACTTCCGCCTCGTCGGCCAGGACCGCCATGGATTTCTTCGCCCGCAGAAAGCCGACCGGCTCAATTCCACCCAAGGCCAGGGCCAAGCCGTCCGGGACACGAGTCGGCGTCGCCGGACGCGCCGGGAAGTCCAACTGATAGCGGCCATCCAGATGGCGCACGCTCAGAATGCCCGATTGCGACTGGAACCGGATCAGGTCGCCGCCGAAGGAGAGCCGGTCGAACAACACGGCCGCGGTCGCCAGGGTCGCATGGCCGCACAGGTCGACTTCGATGGCAGGCGTGAACCAGCGCAGGTGAAAGTCGGCATCGCGCGCGCCTGGAATCGGGATGAAGAACGCCGTTTCCGCCAGATTGTTCTCCATGGCGATCTGCTGCAGGACCGCATCCGGAAGCCAGGTTTCCAAAGGCACGACGGCCGCCGGATTGCCCGTGAAGGGCGCTTCGGCAAAGGCGTCGACCTGATAGATCGGCAGGCGGGTCGTCATGCGGCGAGGCTTCCTTTCCGGGTCGCGGCTTCATGCGCAGTCTGCAACGCCACGATGGTTTGGTCGAGGTCCTCGTCACGGGTCTGCCAGTTCGAAAACGCCGCACGGATACCGCCCTTGCCGCCATAGGCGCCGGGCGTCATGAAGGCCGTCCCGCCGGCATTGAGCTCCGCCAGCAGCAGCTTGTTCCAGGCATCGGCGTTCTCCACGCCGTCCGGCGGCAGGCCCCGGAAGCACACGACGTTCAAGGTGGTCGGCGACAAAAGTTCGAAATGCGGGCTGTCCCGAAGGAACGCCGCCAGTCTTGCGGCCTGGCCTACATTGGCGCGCACCGTCTCGCGCACGCCGTCGGCCCCATAGGCGCAGAGCGTCATCCAGACGGGCAGGGCGCGAAACCGCTGCGACCCTTCCAGAACCCGGTTGATGTAGTGCGGCAGGCCGTCGCTTTCGACATCCAGATAGGCCGGAAGGCCACCGGCCGCGCGTTCGATCAGATCCACCCGGCGTGTGAAGTAGAAACCGCTGTCATAAGGCACATTCAGCCATTTATGGCCGTCGACCGTGATCGAATCCGCCATTTCGATGCCGGATGTCCGGCCGGCAAGTTCGGGGACCGTGCGCGCGAACAGGCCGAACGCACCGTCGACATGCAGCCATGCCCCATAGCGGCGACAGATCGAGCCGATCGACACCAGGTCGTCGAAGGCGGTGGTCGTGACCGTCCCGGCGCTGGCGCAGACGATCTTCTGTTGATCCGAAGGCGCAGCAGCCAGCGCCGCCTCCAGCGCGTTCGGGTCCATTTCTTCGGTATCGCCGATCCGCGCGATGGCGTGGATCGAGTCTTCGCCCAGGCCACTGAATCGGGCGACCTTCACGAAACTGGCATGCGGGCAGGCGCTGTAGATCGCGATCGGCGGGCCGCCGGCCAATCCTTTGCGGGCAATGTCATAGCCTGCCTGTTCCCCCGCCCATTCGCGGGCGGCCAGAAGGCAGGCGAAATTGGCGCCGGTCGCACCGGTCGTGAACGCCCCGTCATAGGACGTTTGCGGCAGGTTGAACAATTGCTTCAGCCAGTTCAGGGCCTGGACCGTAATGGCGACGGCAACGGAATCGCCGGGAGAGGCGACATTCTGGTCGACGGCGCCGGCCAGCCAGTCCCCGGCGATGGAGGCCGGGGTCGCTCCGCCGGTGACAAAGCCGAAATAGCGCGAGCCGACGCTGCCCGACAAGTCGCCGCCGAACTGATCAAGAAACTCCCGCAAAGCGGCCTTTCCGCCGATGCCATGCCCCGGCAGATCGGTGCTGGGACCGCCTGTCCGTTTGCGTGCGGCGACAGGGCGTTCCGGAAGTGCGCCGTGAAAGGTTTCAGTGGCTGAAACCACATCCTGCAGCAAATCGGAAAGGTTCTGATAGTCGTCACGCATCGACATCGTCTGACTCCATCAATACATCCGCGTAGATCTTGCGATCGATATTGCCGCCGGTCAGGATCACGCCGACCTTGCGGCCGCGCTTTTCCGCGCGCTCCCGCCAAAGGCCGGCCAGCGGCACTGCGCCGGCCCCTTCGGCGACGTTATGGGTGTCGCGGTAATACCACCGCATCGCCGCACGGATTTCCGGGTCGGTGACGCGCAGGATACGGGCCGCGCCTTGCAGGATTATGTCGACCGCGGCGGGGACGGGGACCCGGCAGGCAACGCCGTCGGCCATGGTATCGGCGGTGTTGGTGGAGACCGGCTCCCCGGCATCGAAGCTCAGTGCATAGGCAGGGGCGGTGTCCGCCACGACACCCACCACTTCGGTCTTCAAGCCCAGGGCGTCGCGCGCTGAAATGACGCCGCAGATCCCGGATCCGAGACCGATCGGGACATAGACGGTTTCAAGATCGGGCTGAGCCCGGAAAAACTCCATCGCATAGGTGCCGACGCCGCAGGCCAGCAGTTCGTGAAAGCTGGGCAGCATGTCCAAACCTTCGCCGTCTGCCAGTGCGGCGGCATGTTCGGCGGCGGCCTGGAAATCATGGCCGTGGACGATCAGTCTTCCGCCCTGGGCCTGCATCGCGGCGTTCTTCTCGGCGCTGTTGCCCTCGGGCACGACAATGGTGCAGGACATGCCATAGCGGCGGCTGGCCGTGGCGATGGACTGGCCGTGATTGCCCCGCGTCGCGGTGATTACGCCGCGTGTCGCTCCGGACTTGGCGCGGTCTGCCATGAAGACCAGCCCGCCGCGCAGTTTGAATGCGCCGACCGGCGTATGGTTCTCGTGTTTTACCCAGACCTCGCAGCCCATCCGCGCGTTCAGCAGCGGCCAGGAATACTGCGGGGTGCCCGGAAAGACCGAATGGACGGTATCCAGGGCGGTTTCCAATTGGGATTTCGTGATGGCCGTCATGATTGCTCCCCCCTGCGTTGGTCCCGAATTGGTCCGGTCCGGATGCGCGGTTTCCAGGAACATCGTAACGGAAATCGGGCGGCCCGCCGTCCGCGCTATTAGACGGGCCACCCGATACCGTTTCCAACTGTCCAATCCCAAACGGTCAAACCGAAGCGGGATCGGGGACGAGGCTACCCTTGCGGGCCGCCCCTAGAACAGCCGGAACGTTTTGTCCGCGGCGCGTTTCGCCTCGCGCCGGGTGATGCCGATATCACGCAACTGGCGATCGTCCATCGTCCGCAACCGGCATCGCATTTCGTATCGTCGCTGGTAGTCCACCAGGACATTCCAGATCAGGTGAAAGGCGTTGACCGTCATCCGGCCAATTGTTTTACGGAATCCGGCACGTAACTGCCCGGAGCGGTCCGATCCCTTCGAGAACCCGATCGATCCGGGCGAAAGATGAATTGTACCCATACAAATTCTCCTATCTGCCCAGATGAGACATGATTGTCTCGGTTCAATGAATAAAGTCTTCCAATTGTCGGGGTCAATTGCTATATTGTCACCATGACAATTCATGCTGACATTTGGGCTCCGGACCTGAACCGGTTCGAAGGTCCGAAGTACCGGGCCATCGCCGATGCGGTTTCCGCGGATATTCGCGACGGTGTTTTGAAGCCGGGGGACCGGCTGCCGCCGCAGAGGGAACTCGCCTGGCAACTGAAGGTGACGGTCGGCACTGTTACCCGCGCCTATCAGGAGGCCGAGCGCCGGGGACTGGTTGGTGGCGAGGTCGGCCGCGGCACCTTCGTTCGGCCGATGCGCGATCACAGTCTGGGATCCAAGAGCACCAGCATGCCGACCGACTGGTACAGTCTGGACGCGCCGGACGAGGAGGACGATCCCGACGCGCCGATCAGTATGCAGTTCAACTTTCCGCCGGGCGATGTCGGAACCGAAGACCTACGCCGGGCGATGATGACACTCAGCCAGGATCCGCGCCTGGGGCAATTGTTGTGGTATCAGGCGCCCACCGGTAACCCGCTTCACCTTCAGGCGGCAGAGACCTGGATGGGCAAGCGTGGCCTTTCCGCACCACCGGATACGGTGGTGATTTCATCCGGTGCACATAACGGCATTCTCGCGACCCTGGCTGCGATTTGCCGCAGCGGCGGGCGTGTCGCGACCGAACGGCTGGTTTATCCCGGACTGCGCGCGATTGCGCGGCTATTGGGATTGGAACTGGTCCCTATCGATATCGATGGCGAAGGGATCATGCCCGATGCCCTGCGCCAAGTATTGGCGACAGGCGGGATCGACGCCGTCTATACCGTCCCGACGCTGCAGAACCCGACCAATGTCACCCAGTCCGAAGAAAGACGCGACGCGCTGGCCGCAATTTTCCGAGAGTTCGACGTGCCCGTCGTCGAAGACGACCTGTTTGGCTTGCTGCCGGAGGACGCCCCCACGCCACTGACCGCGCGTCTGCCGGATATCGGCTATTACGTGACTTCCCTGTCGAAAAGCGTCGCGCCGGGGCTTCGGGTCGGCTTCATTCGCGGCCCGGCGCGCAGCCGTGACCAGATCGCTGCCGGGGTGCGCGGAAGTACCTGGATGGCGTCGCCGCTGACGACCGAGATTGCCAGCCGCTGGATCCTGGATGGGACGGGCGAGCGCATTTTGATGGAACGCCGACGGATTGACGAGACGCGGCGGGAGAAGGCGCAAATGATCCTGGAGGGGCTGGATTTCGACATGCCGCCCGGGTCCTTGCATGCCTGGCTGCATCTGCCAGACCCTTGGCATGCCAGCCAGTTCGTCAATCATGCGCGGGAGGAAGGTGTGATCCTGTCCGCCGCACATGCCTTCTCCATCGGTCGCGAACGACCGCCTTTCGCCGTGCGGGTCTGTCTTGGGCCGCCGCGGACGGAGGAACGGATGGAGCAAGGCTTGCACAGTTTGCGCCACATCCTCGACAAACACGATCCGATGCAGGATCAGGCCGCGATGTGACCCGAAAATGGGCCGGTCTGCGAATAGACCTTGTTTCCAGGTGCCGCGCCCCACACCTTTAGCGCCATGACAGACAATCAAACCACAAAGCAGCCCCCGCGACCCACCGACGGGGTTCTCTCCAAAGTGCCTGGATTCGGCGGCGGACCTGTTGTGGGTGTCATTCGTCTGGCCGGCGTGATCGGGCAGGGCGGACTTGGCCGCCGCGGCCTGACACTGGATACGTTGGCCCCGGCCATTGATCGTGCCTTCGCGTTCCGCAATCTGGCCGCCGTGGCGCTGGAAATCAACTCGCCCGGTGGATCACCGGTGCAAAGCGATCTGATCGCGCGGCGTATCCGGTCACTTGCGGATGAAAAGGACGTACCGGTGATCGCGTTCTGTGAAGACGCGGCGGCGTCCGGCGGCTATTGGCTGGCCTGTGCCGCGGATGAGATCTACGCCATGCCCGGATCGATCGTGGGGTCGATCGGGGTGGTGTCCGCCGGGTTCGGCTTCGTCGAAGCGATCGCCAAGCTGGGCGTCGAGCGCCGGGTGCATACGGCGGGCGAATCGAAAGCGATCCTGGACCCGTTCCGACCTGAGAAGGAAGAGGATCTGCGGACGCTGAAGCGTATTCAGGAGGATCTGCACGATCAGTTCATCGGTTGGATCAAATCCCGCCGGAAAGATCGCCTGACGCAGGAGACGGATCTGTTCACCGGCGCGTTCTGGACCGGACGGGAGGCGCAGTCATTGGGCTTGGTCGACGGTCTGGGCGACCGGCGGTCCGTGCTGCGCGAGCGGTTCGGCAAAAAGGTCAAAATCCGCCCGACGGTGAAACCGAAATCGAAGTTTCAGCGCCTGTTGGGGATGGAAGCCTTGGCGGATGCCGTCATTGACCGTGCGGAGGAGCAAACCCTGCGTCAGCGCATCGGACTGTAAGGCCAGCGCCCTTGACCGCGTCAACGGCGCTGCTTAGACAAGTCTTATGTTTCTGAAAATCGCGCTTCTTGTGGCGGTCGTCGCCATCGTCTGGTTCGGCTTCCGCTATCTGGAACGCCGCGACCGGGTCAGTTCCGGCAAGCGCGGCACCGGCGAGCGAACCCTGGGCGAGCGCCTGCGCAAATCGATGCGGGCGAAGGATGCCGATCAGCCGCGTGGCGGCGATGTCGAGGACACGGAACGTTGCCCGACCTGTCAGGCCTTCGTTTCGGTCGAGGGCATATCCGACTGCGGAAAACCGAACTGTCCCTATTGAGGAAAGACGACCGCCATGCCGACCGCCGCCATCGATACGCCGCTGGGCCGGATCGGATTGACGGAGCGGGATGGTGCCATCGTCTCCGTCCATTGGGACAGCCGGGCGGGCGACCCTGAAACGCCCCTGCTGACGGAAGCGCTGGCGCAGCTGGCGGCCTATTTCGACGGCGATCTGACGGCGTTCGATCTGCCGCTGAACCCTGCAGGATCGGACTTCCAGAAGCAGGTCTATGATTTGATGCTGGCCATTCCCTATGGCCACACGCGCAGCTATGGCGATCTGGCGAAAGACCTGGGTGTCGCGCCGCAGCCGATCGGTCAGGCCTGCGGGTCGAACCCGATCCCGATCATTATCCCCTGCCACCGCGTGCTGGCGGCGGGCGGCGGTCTGGGCGGGTTCTCGGCGAAGGGCGGGGTCGAAACGAAAGTCGCGCTGCTGCGCAGAGAGAAAGCGGCCGGCCTACTGCTGTAGACCGGCCGCCGGTAACGCGTGCCAATGTTCGGCTGACCCTTATTCCAGGCCTTCCCAGCCGCCGGCATCCGGATCTTCGTTGATCGGTTCCATGATCGGCTGTTCCAGCGGCTTGCGGCCCGCCTTGATGGCCTTGTCGATTTCGATGGCCAGTTCTTCCTGAGAACACAGGCCCAGTTCGACCGGCGAACGCGGACGGATGTTGGCGGAATTCCAGTGGGTCCGTTCCTTCACCGCCAGGACGGTCGGTTTGGTCGTACCGATCAGCCGGTTGATCTGGGCGTCGGCCAGTTCCGGGTGATGCTTGGCCAGCCAAGCGATCCCATCCGGCTTGTCCGCGCGCTTGGACACCGGCGTATAGCGCGGACCCTTGTGGCGGATGACCGGCTGCGGGATGTCGCTGACCGACAATTTCAGGCTGGAGTCCGGGTCGGCTTCGCAGCGTTTGATCTCCTCGGCGCTCAACTGGCCGCTTTGAACCGGATCGATCCCGTGCATGCCGGGCGCAACTTCACCATCGGCGATCGCCTGGACTTCCAATTCGTGCAGGCCGCAGAAATCGCCGATCTGCTCGAAGGTCAGGCCGGTATTATCGATCAGCCAAACGGCGGTCGCTTTCGGCATCAACAGCTTTGCCATAGTCAGGTGCGCTCCATGGTCTGGTCCGGCGGGATCCGCCAGTTCCTAGGGTGCCCGGCCGAGATTTGGCCGGTGGCGGGATATCCACGCGTTTCGGGAAAATCGACGCGCTTATAACAATCGTGTCGGGTCGACGCAAAGAAAAACGGCGGATTCTAGCCCGCCGCGCAGATCGGCAGGATCAGCACGATCCGCAGCCCTTTACCGTCCTCAGGCCGTTCCAGCGTCATGGTCCCGCCGTGCAATTCCACGATGGCCTTGGCAATCGGCAGTCCCAGCCCGACGCCGTCGGACGCGGCGAGATGGGAGTTTTCGACGGAGCGGCGGAATGGCTGCAGCACGCGCTCGAACCGGTCCGGCGGAATGCCGATGCCATCGTCCTCAACGACAATGCGAACGCGGCGGCCTGGCGCGTCGGTCACGCTCACGCTAAGCCGCGTCGCGCCGTGCGCGTAACGGGCGGCATTCTGGACCAGGTTGCCGATGGCCTGGCGCAGTTTCGTTGCGTCGGCCTCGACAGGCAAAGCGTCTGGCAAGTCCAAGGCCAGCGCTAGGCCGGCCGACTGGCATGCGGCACGGTGGGGCCGGACCGCCTCGCCGATGATGTCGGTCAGGTCTTCCCTTTCGGCCTTCAAGGTCATCCGCCCCGTCTCGACCGCCGTCAGATCCAACAGGTTCGACAGGATGTCCAACAGGGTGTGGCCACTGGTCAGGATATTTTCGATATATTCCGCATAATGCGGGTCGCCGACAGGACCGAAAATCTCGTTCCGCATCATATCGCCGTATCCCAGGACGGAGTTCAACGGGGTGCGCAGCTCGTGGCTCATGTTTGCCAGGAACATGGATTTTGCCTGGGATGCCTCCGTCGCCGTTTCCAGGGCGGAGATCAGGTCGCGCTCCATGCCTTTCTGAACCGTGACGTCCTCGACGGCGAACACCCATTTTCCGGACGATTTCGGCGGCAGGGGAACCGCGATCATACGGTAGACGGTTGTCTCGTCGCGTCCGTGGAGGGTGGCGGCGGAAAGTTCCCCCTCCCAACTCGTTTGGTTCTCCAGTGCTGCGGAAAGCGTTGCATGCGTACTGCCGTTGGCGGCCGCGCAGCCGTCCAGCCGGCCGATCAGATTGGCGTCGAACTTTTCAACACCATCGCCGTGCAGGCCCAGAATTGCGGCGGCAACGGCGTTCACATAGCGGATCGGGCCGTCCGGGGTGAAAACACCGATGCCAATCGGCATCCGGTCGACGGCGCGCATGACCTCCGCGAGTTTTTCATTCAGCGCCTGAAGGGCTTCTTCGCGTTCGACCACGGCATCGGCCATCACGGTCAGGGCACGCTCTGTCGTCTGCAATTCCAGGAATCCGGACGGTTCGTAGACAAATGGCTGGCCGGTATTGCGGATCATTTCTTCCGCGCCGGCCTGAATCCGGGCCAAACGGGTCTGCACCGTTCGCCACAAGGCAAGGCCGCCCAACATGCCCGCTGCCATCAGGATCATGGTCAGCCAGAATGTGGCGACCTGTACGTCGCCGAACCAGTTCAAGAAATCCGTTGTCGGCGCGTAGGCCCCGACCACCCATTCGCCGTTTTCCCAACTCAGAACGTTCAAAGCCGCGACATATTCGGTTCCGTTATGGTCGAAGGTCACCGCTGCCTCGACCCCGGTCTCCCCGATATTAGCCAACCGGAAGGCCTCTGCAGCGACGGAATCGGCCATTTGGGATATGGCTGGCAAATTGCCGGGTTCGCCGGACAATTCCAGTGGGAAAGCGATCAGGCGTCCGGATCGATCAGCAATGAAGGCCTTGCCATTGTCGCTGATTTCCAGGCCCTGAACGAATTGCGAGAGGCGTTGGAAGCTGAGGTCCAGGCCGACCACCCCCAGCACTTCCCCTGTGCGGGGATTGTGGACGCGGCTGGATACCGTGATGCCCGGTTGCCCGGAGGTGTAAAAGACGTAGGGTTCGCTCCAATGCGCACGATTGTGTTCCATGGCGGCGGAATACCACGGCCGGGTTCGGCCATCGAAGACCGGGCCATCGTCTGGAATGCTACGTTTCGTGCGGAAATCCACGCCACGTGCGTAGAGCTTCTGAGTTCGTCCGGCATCTTCAACGGAAACGCGACGGATGAAGACCTCTCCATCGGCGATCTGCGGTGCTTCGCGCGTGACGAACACAAAGGAACCGTCGGTACCGGCGAAATAGATGCCGGTGAAACGCGGCGACGCGAGGAGAGCATCAAAAAAGTAACGTTCGATTCGATCTGAGTCGGCGAAGTCTAGAATTTCGGACTGCGACAGACCTAGCGTCAGATCGGCTACCGTTTCCACCTTGCCGAGGAACAGGGACAATTCCTGCTCCACCGCGGTGAGAGCCCAATGCATGCTGGATCGGGCATGTTGTTCTGCGGATTGGGTCGCATAGAAGTGGAAAGCCAATAGAAACGCCGCGGCCGTCACGACTTCGATAAACGCCACACCGGCCAGAATGACATGCTTCAGCGCAACGGTTGTAAAACGCATTTCATTCCCTGATCAACCGGGCTTGGCCGGGTTCGCCCAATGTTGAGACTAACAATGAGTCGCGACGCCGCATAGTGGCAAGTTGATTGAAATTCCCTTTGAGCGTTCATGCAACGAAAAAGGCCCGGTCACATGGACCGGGCCTTCTCGAAACGATTCCGCCCAAGAGGCGGAACCACGGTGCCGATTAGGCGGCGACCGGCTTCATCATCTTTTCGACGACGACGTTGAACTGCGCCTGGATCGGCTCAACGGTTTCGTTGGCGACCTTCAGGGACATTTCGGAAACCTTCGTGCCTTCGGCGACGAACGCGTCGAACTGCGTGCGGGCCAGGTCCGACTGGATTTCGACGACGTCATTGATCGTCTTGGCGGACATCAGGGCCTTGGCGGCGTTGACGTTGGTTTCGGCCTGCGACTGGGCGAAGGCGAAAACGGTCTTGCCCAGGTCTTCGAAGCCTTTGGCGAACACGTTGCCGGCCTTCACATAGGCGTCGACGGCGTCTTTGTTCAGGGCAGCGAACTCGTCGTAGCTC
This sequence comes from Pacificispira sp., assembly GCF_965228185.1. NCBI lineage: Bacteria > Pseudomonadati > Pseudomonadota > Alphaproteobacteria > Rhodospirillales > Aestuariispiraceae > Pacificispira > Pacificispira sp. Next base: position 550,925 of record NZ_CBDDHE010000003.1, read on the forward strand.
TTCATCGCGGCGGTGGAGGCCTTTTCGACCTGTTCCTTCGTCGCGGCAACAGCCTGTTCGACGGTCTGCTTACCGGCGGCGACGGCTTCTTCGATCGGCTTCGTGTCGATGGTCGGGGTTTTCTTCGCGGTGGTCATTTTCAATTCTCCTAGTGTCACTGGGGTCCGGGCGCGAGTGCGGTGTCGGACCGTGTCCAAACTGAAGGGCCGGACCGCCCGGCGCCTTCCTTGTCGGTGCCACATCCCAGTTGGTTATGCTGCACCGCAACAATTTCATGACACGGTATATGTTGCACCTTGCTTTTCGGGTCAAGTGATATTTTTGTGCACTGCAACATTTTCCGAATGAAGGTCGTTAATTCATTTTTAATTTCAGCGCGTTATAGACTGTCGTCCGGGAACAAGCCGTACCTTGGCCAATGCTTCCGGGGATGGCCCCTCATGGTTTCGCGGCGCGGTCTTTCCGATGGACCAGCGGGCGTGAGTCCGAGTAAATTCACGGATTGCTAAGGTGGCGGTTGGGAGCGCGTGTGAATGACATATTGTCTTGCGATCAAGGTTGAAGATGGGTTGGTCTGCCTTGCAGACGGGCGCATTACGGCGGGAACACAGGTGACGACGGCCCGCAAGGTCGAGTTCGTCGGACCTGCCTCGGCGCCGGTTCTGACCATGACCTCCGGTCTGCGGTCGCTTCGAGACAAGACGCTGGCTTACCTGAAACGCGACCTGCGGCGCGGCGATGCCAAGGGCTATCCGTCGATGCTGGACGCGGTTGAAGCCTATTGCGGCGCGCTGCGCCGGGTGTTCAACGAGGACGCGGAAGATCTCGAGCGGTCCAAGCTGAAGTTCAATTTGCATGCGATCGTCGCCGGCAAGATGCCGGAGGACGACGAACCGACCGCCTATATGGTTTATCCGGAAGGCAACTGGATCGAGGTGGACAGCCGCACGCCCTACCTGTCGATCGGCGAGACCAGCTACGGCAAACCGATCCTGGACCGTGCGTTGAACTCCAAGACGGATTTGGCGACTGCCGCGAACCTTGCCTATCTGTCGTTCGATTCCACGCGGATCAGTGCGGCCGATGTCGGCTTCCCGATTGATCTGATCACCTTCTCCCAGGCCGACGGGAAGTGGCGCGAAGCGCAGTATGACTATGACGACGTCATGGTGCAGCGCCGCTGGTGGAATGAGAATCTGACCCAATTGGCGATGCAAATGCCGGAGGCGCCGTGGAAGACGGCGCTGGTCCCGGGGACGGCCGCGACATCGACCCAGATGTCGACCTTGTCGCTGGTGCGCGAGGACGACCGCAAATAGGCGTCAGTTGACCAGAATGACGCCGCGCGGGACGACCTGCATATTGTAAAGTTCGCGCCCGTCGGACGGCATGTTGTCGCCGGTGCGGCCCATGAACCGGTCGAAGGTGCGGCGTTCGCCGTCCGTCGGCGGCGGCACCACATCGATGCCGCTGTTTTCCGCCGCGAACAGCACCGCCGGGAAGGCGAGGGCGTCGAACTCTGCGTCGGGATATTCCCAAACCTGGAACGAGAAGGCGCCGTCCCGGCACCCGGCGACCAGCCAGGCATAGGAATGCGATGCGATCTTGCGGCCGATGGGCGGCGGTTGTGTCGACCATCCGGCGTTCAGCAAGCCGTCGCGGATCGCGGACATGTCCTCTTCGGATACGGTCGTTACCGTGTCGTAAGGACGGAAGGGGCGGGACGGATCTTCCAGGACGGGCAGCGGGAACCATTCGCTGGCGGCCACCTGCATCACGCGGGTGCGCAGCTGCGGCTTGGGCGGCATGTCGGCATCGATATCGTAGATCCGAACCTGGATTTCCCTGTCGGCAAGATAGGTCAGGCGATAGCGCTCGCGGCCGCTTGCCTCGCATTCGGCGGCGATATCGTCGCCGCTCAGGAAGGAGAACCAGGTCGCCCGGCGTTGCACCGGATTGTCGATTTCGCCATTCGACGTACAGCCGGCGACGAGGCCGGTCAGAACGGTGGCGAGGGCGAGGCTAAGGGCTTGTCGGCGCATCGATTGGAATCCGTTCCGCTGTTGGTGACGGTCGTTCTGATATGGCTGTCTTGGGAAGAGGCGGCAAACGGTTTTTTCACCCTGCCAATTTTTGTAATGGACATAGGGTGTTACTTGAAGTATTAAAGATTCGCGTTCAAATGGGGGACGGTTTTATTCGCCCCTTAGGACTTAGGAAGAAATCCGAAAGACTAAGGTGACGTCGTGAAAGTCATAACCGCGTTTTTCCTTTCCATGGCGATGCTGATCGCCGTCGCGCCGCACGAAGCGGCCGCCCGCTACGCGTCGATGGTAATCGATGCGGATACCGGCCGCGTCCTGCATGCCGTGAACGAGGACACGCGGAACTATCCCGCTTCGCTTACCAAGATCATGACGCTCTATATGGCGTTCGACGCCCTGGAAGCGGGCAAGATCAGCCTGGACACGAAACTGAAGGTTTCGAGGCGCGCGTCCGGCATGGCCCCGTCCAAACTGAACCTGCGCACCGGCGACACGATCACGGTGAAGGACGCCATCCTGGCACTGGTCACCAAGTCCGCGAATGACGTCGCGGTCGTCATCGCCGAAGGTCTCGGCGGCACGGAAATCGAGTTTGCCCGCATGATGACGGAACGCGCGCGCCAATTGGGCATGAGCCGCACGACCTTCCGCAACGCCAGCGGTCTGCCGAACCGCCGGCAATTGTCGACGGCGCGCGATATGGCCCTGCTGGGCCTTCGTATCCGCGAAGACCATCCGGACTTCTACGACTATTTCGCGACGACCCATTTCAAGTACGGCAATCGGACCTACAAGAACCACAATACGCTGCTGTCTTCTTATGAGGGCACGGACGGGATCAAGACCGGCTATACCAATGCCAGCGGCTTCAACCTCGTGGCGTCGGTGGAACGCGGAGGGTATCGGCTGATCGGCGTGGTGTTCGGCGGCAAGACCGGCGCGTCCCGCGACAAGCATATGAAGACCCTGCTGGACCGCGGCTTTGCGAAGCTGTTCGAAAACGATCTGCGTCAGAACGAACTGGTCGCGATGAACAACGCACCGGCCGGCCAGACGGCCGCCCCGGCGGAAGAGGAACTGCCGCAGGGCGACGCCGCTGCCGATATCGACCTGACGGAGCTTCAGGCGACGAAATGGACCATTCAGGTCGGTGCGTTCAGCCGCGCCGAACCCGCCCGGACCGTTGCTCAGCAAGCCGTGACACGACTGGGCGCGCTGGGCGAAAGTCGGGTCGTCGTCGTCGACAGCGCCGGAAAGCTGCATCGCTCCCGCGTCGCCGGTTTCGATAAGTCGGGAGCCTTCGCGGCCTGCCGGACGCTCAAGTCGCAAAAGATGGACTGTATCGTCTTCGCGCCGCGCAGCTGACCTTTGTCTGCGTAAGTGGCCCCATGGGGCCATTCTTTCTGGACCTTTTTCGATCCGCCGGCGCTTGGTATCCGGGCCGCATTCGCGCATTTGATCCGAAGGTCTTTCCGTGACACAGCATCATAACGAATTCGGCCAACCGGTCGGCTTTCCCGTCTCCAATTTTCGTCCCGCAGAACTGCCGCCGCGGACGCCGATGTCCGGCCGCGTCTGCCGGGTCGAACCGATCGATCCTGACCGGCATGCGGCGGATTTGTTCGCCGCCAACCGTGCGGCGCCGGACGGGCGGTACTGGACCTATCTGCCCTATGGGCCGTTTGAGACCCTGGAGGACTATCGCGTCTGGATGGACAAGGCCTGTCTTGGCGACGATCCGCTGTTCCACGCCATCATCGACCAGGCGACCGGGAAAGCGGTCGGCGTTGCAAGCTATCTGCGCATCGATCCCAAGGTCGCCTCCATCGAGGTCGGCCATATCAACTATGCCCCGCCGATGCAGCGCAGCCTGATCGCCACGGAATGCATGTATCTGATGATGGCGCGGGTTTTCGACGAATTGGGATACCGGCGCTATGAATGGAAATGCAACGCCGCGAATGAAGCATCGAAACGGGCCGCCGTCCGGCTCGGCTTCACCTATGAAGGGACCTTCCGGCAGATGAGCGTGGTTAAGGGGCGCAATCGGGACACGGCCTGGTTTTCCATCCTGGACCGGGAGTGGCCGGCCGTGAAACAGGCATTTCAGGCCTGGCTGTCGCCCGACAATTTTGCGGCTGATGGCAATCAGAAGCAGCGCCTGTCCGATCTGACCGCCGCGGCCTTACGCGCCTAGAGCGGTATGGGTTCAGATGGAATGACCTGAGATCGGTATGGCGGGTTGTGGGTTAGGAGCGTCGGCGCAGGCGATGCGGGGCATCGTCCAGCCGTCGCGACGACACCGACGGCTCGCCATGCCGACCTTCGGCGCCGTCTTCGGCTCCCTGGACCGCGTCGCGGCACGCGTCCGATGCCCCGCATCGCCACGCGCGCCGCTCCTAACCAGGAAGCCGAAGACGGCGTCTCAGGCGGTTCCATCTGAACACATACCGCTCTAGCCGAACTTCGGCGGCAGGGCCGTCTGCATCGGCGCGCCCGGATTGGGCAGGAAGTCGATCAGGATGTTGACCCGCGGGCGTGGGCTCTTGTTGCGCACGCTGTGCTGTTTGCGGTTGTTGAAGTCATAGGCGAAGCCGGGCTGCATCTTGAACTTCTTGCCGTCGACCTTGTATTCGGCTCCGGGCGGGGCGATCAGTGGGATATGCAGACGATGGGCGGCGGCCGCATGGGCCTGACCGTCGACATGGGGCGCGATCTTGCCGTTTGGAACCATCTCGACAATGGCGACCCGCGTGGCGATGCCGCGCGGGGCGTTCAGATAGGATGTGGCCTGCTCGACCAGCGGGCCGATGACGTCCCGGAACCGGGCCCATTGCGGGAAGACGTTCACATGGCCCTGGTCGGTCTCCGCCTCGATTTCCGGCAGCAGGTCATCCGTTGGCACATTTTCCTGACGGCACCATGCCTCCACCAATTCCCGCATCGTACGCATGCCCCAGGGCTTCTGATAGGGCAGCCAATTGTACTTCAGCATGATGGCGCGGGTCGTGTCGCGATGCGGTGATGCGGCCATCAATTCCTGACGGATGCGGTTGGTGTTCCAATCCTGATCGGTCAGGGAACGCAATAGCGCGAGGGCCGGTTCAATTTCGACCGGCCCCAAGCGGCGATACGGTACGCCGATATCCATGGCAAAACCTCTTGGCCGGGGATCAACCCTCGGCATTCTCCGCCGGATCCGCCTCGGGCTCGGCGGGCATGTTCTTCTGGATCAGGTCCAGAATTTTAACCGCCAGTTCGTAAGGCATTTCCATCTGGATGTTGACCTTGAGGGAATGGGGCAGGGTTGCGCTGCCGTTGAATTCCAGGATCTTGTCGGACATGGCTTTGCTCGATCGTCTGTGTTTCAGGAGTGTTTCAGGTTAACTCAGGCCGGATTCGTCGAGGCGTCATGCCTTCTTTTCGGCGTCGCCCTTGGTCGCGGCGTCCTTGGCCGGGGCCGGTTTCTTCACCTTCGCGGCTTCGGCCTTTGCAGCCTTGCGGGCTGCGGCTTCCGCCTTCCGGCGTTCCGCCTCCTCCCGCCGGCGCGCGGCTTCCTCTTCCTTCTGCTTCCGGTCCTTGTAATCGTGGACCGTCGCCAGGATCTGCATCGCCTGCTCGTGCGGCAATTCCAGGTCGAGCCGGACCCGGATACTGCCGGTCGGTGTTTCCGTGCCGATCAGTTCGATCACTTCATCGCTCATCGGTGCCCTCGGCCTCCCCTTGCTTTCATTTCGTCATTTCAGTCTAGGCGGAAATGCCCAGTCCCGCCAGCACAACCCTTTATTGTGTGTTTTCATGACGTTAACCTTGATTCGAAACAGAAATAAATAGCGCGTGGCGATTCGAGTAATCCAGACAGGTGCTCACAAGGCGATTCAAGTAACGAAATTTGAAAAAAACATAGAGCATGGAAACTCTTGCAATACTAACCGACTTTCATTTACCTTGTCTTGCGAATCACCCTGGCATGGTGCGAATCGGTTTGCGTCGCGCGCTTACCAGGATGCGAGTTGAGGCCTGCAGTCGACACTGGGCCGCCCGTGCCTGACCGGTTAAGATCGGGGGTGCCGTGGGGGCGGACCGATGAAGGGGGACATCGATGTCCGATAGTATACAGCATAAAATCGGCCGGGTCCGCCCGCCGCGTGTCCAGATCACCTATGACGTGGAGATCGGCAACGCGATCCAGATGAAGGAACTGCCCTTCGTCATGGGCATCATCGCGGATCTGTCCGGGAAGCCGGAAGAGCCGCTGCCGAAGATGAAGGACCGGAAGTTCGTCGAGATCGATCGCGACAATTTCGGCGACATTCTGGCCGCGACCAAGCCGCGCCTCGCCTTCCAGATCGATAACAAGATGGCGGACGAGGACAGCGAAGACGGCGGCAAGATGAATGTCGAGCTGAAGTTTCGGTCGCTGGAAGACTTCGAGCCTGTCCAAATCGTCAAGCAGATCGAGCCGCTGCGCAAACTCTATGAGGCGCGCCGCCGGTTGGAGGATCTGAAGACCAAGCTGGACGGCAATGACGATCTGGACGCGCTGCTGCGCAAGATGGTCGAAGACGGCGATACCCAGGCCGAGGTCAAAAAGCTCCTGGAGGAATCCAAGGGCGGCGAGGAATAATCCGGTTTAGGACCGGTGGACGGGATCCGGTTCTGGCGACGGGATCCCGATAAAGGGGAAGCAGGATGGCGGAAGAAGCCCAAGAACTGAATGTTCTCGAACAGATCATGGTCGAGGGCAAGTTGGCGCGAGACGAAGGTCAGAAGGCCTATGCCCGCGACCTGATCGGCGAATTCATCGATTCAGTCGTCGAAAGCGGATCGGATGTCTCCAATGACACCGTCGCGGCGATCAATCAAAAGATCGCGGAAATTGACGCGCTGATCACCGATCAGTTGAACGAGGTGATGCACCATCCCGACTTCCAGAAACTGGAGGCCAGCTGGCGCGGCCTGCACTATCTGGTGATGAACACGGAAACCGGCACGCAGCTCAAGCTGCGCCTGATGAACGCCTCCAAAAAGGACGTTCTGGGCGACCTGGAAAAGGCCGTGGAGTTCGACCAGTCGGCCCTGTTCAAGCAGATATATGAAGAGGAATACGGCACGTTCGGCGGCTTCCCCTATAGCTGCCTCGTCACCGATTTCGAATTCGGCCGCCACCCGCAGGATTTCGCCCTGATGGAGAAGCTGGCGGAAGTCGCCGCGGCGGCGCACGCCCCGATGATCGCGTCGGCCGGCCCGCGCATGTTCGACATGGACAGCTTCACCGATCTCGGGACGCCGCGCGATCTGGCGAAGATTTTCGAGAGCGCCGAGATGATCAAGTGGCGCAGCTTCCGCGACAGCGAAGACAGCCGCTACATGGTTCTGACGCTGCCGCATACGCTGATGCGTTTGCCCTATGGCCCGGAAACCATCCCGGTCGAAGGGATCGGCTTCACCGAAGATGTCGACGGGCGCGATCACTCCAAGTATCTCTGGGGCAGCGCGTCCTGGGCGATGGCTCAGCGTATCACCAACGCCTTCTCGCTCTATGGCTGGACCGCGGCGATCCGCGGCGTCGAGGGCGGCGGCGTTGTGAAGGGGCTCCCGACCCATACCTTCAAGACGGACGAGGGCGATATCGCCCTGAAATGCCCGACCGAAATCGCGATCACGGATCGGCGCGAAAAGGAACTGTCCGATCTGGGCTTTATCGCGCTGTGTCACTGCAAGGGCACGGATTATGCCGCCTTTTTCGGCGGTCAGACGACGCAGAAGCCGAAGAAGTACAATCTGGACAGTGCCAATGCCAACGCGGCCCTGTCGGCGCGCCTGCCATACATTCTGGCGGCCTCACGTTTCGCGCATTACCTGAAGGTCATCATGCGCGACAAGATCGGCAGTTTCCTGACAGCGGCCAATGTCGAAGAATACCTCAACACCTGGATTGCGAACTATGTGCTGCTGACGGACGACGCGCCGCAGGGAACAAAGGCGCGCTATCCGCTGCGTGAGGCCCGCGTCGATGTGCGGGAGATTCCGGGCAAGCCGGGCGCGTACAATGCGACCGTCTTCCTGAAGCCGCATTTCCAACTGGAAGAGCTGACTGCGTCGGTGCGTCTGGTCGCGGAACTGCCGCCGCCGGCCGCTTAATCGCGCCCGAACGGGGCACAAGGAAACACGGCATTAAACAAGGAAGGCCGCTATGGACGTTCTGGTGATGAAGATCGACGGCATCGAGGGGGAAGCCACGATCGAAAAATACGAGAAGCAGATCATGTGTCAGAGCTTCTCGCATTCGGTTCACAACCACCTTCATACCGACGTTTCGAACGTCGGGCGTGCCCGTGGCCGTGTCGAGCACACGGATTTCACGATCACGAAATACGCGGACAAATCCAGCCCGCTTTTGAACTACAAATGCTGCATGGGCGCCAATCTGGGGACGGTGACTTTCACCGTTCTGCGCGCGTCCGGTCAGGCGGCCCACACGCCGCAGATGATCTACACCCTGGAGAACACGATGGTTTCGAACATCGCGATCGCCGGCGGTGGCAGCGACTCCCCGGTCGAGTCGGTCAGCCTGAACTACACCAAGATCAAATGGGAAGTGAAGGTCCAGTCCGAGGATATGGCCGAGCCGGGTTCGATCGCGTCGGAATGGGACGTTACGGTCAACAAGGGCGACGGTTAATTCGGCGCCCATCGCGGGTAGGCGGGGTGACGGATGGATGCCGAGCTAAACACCGGTTTAAGTGTGAGCGACATGCCTTCCTATGTGAAGCGGTCGTTCAAGAACGGTCATGCCAAACGGGTTCACCTGAAGGCCGGCATGATGCTGTTTACGGTGTCGAACCGCGGCAATTTTACGAATTCGGGCGCCTTTGGCGGGGTGCCGACCTTCTGGTCGCCCTACAAGAAATTCAAGCACGATCCGGGATTTCAGGCGCGTGTGGAGATGGCCAAGGCCGGCGGCATGAAGGCGGAGGAGTTGTTCACCGAACTTTCCGCCTTCTATGGCAAGCATCCAGGCGGTCGCTATGCCATCGTCGGCAAGTTGAAGCGATCCTGTTACGCGTTTTTCGGACCGATCCGGCGTCAGGGAAAATCGGCGGCTCAGGTCGCAGCGGCAACCGCGTCGGGCAGTGCCGGAACCGGCGGCGGGGCCGCCGCCGCGCCGGGATCGGCCAAGAATTTCGTCGGATATCAGTTCTATATCCCCAACCTGGAAGAGGGGACGAATATCCAACGGGTTCGCAAACACGATCTATTGAGCCTGTGACGCCTCCCCGGGCCGGGCGGCCCATCGGAGGATCGGGATGAGACCGTTACGCACCAAATCCGGCGCTTTGGCCCCCTTGTTCGACCGCCTGACGGACGAGGATCCCGGTGTGCCGAACGAGCCCGTCCCGCGGCGCTATCTCGACCTCGACGGGCTGGCGGAATCCGTTCAAAGAGAAATCCAGGTTTTGGTGAATACGCGGTGCGGCTGGGGCGAGTCCGAGATCGACTATGACCAGCGCGGGGTTCCGGATTTCGGTCTTGTCGACCTGTCCCATCTTTTCACGGGGAATATACAGGACCGAAAGAAGATCGCCCGCCATGTCGCCAGGACCATCGCCGCCTATGAACCGCGCCTGACCCAGGTCGCCGTTACGGTGGAGGCGATCCAGAAGGAAACAGGGCGGATCGAGTTGCGGGTGGAAGGCGGATTGCGGTTCGGCGATGCGATCGAACCGATTTCCTTCCCTGTACGTGTGGACGGTACCGCGAGTTCGGAAGGGGTTTAGGGCATGGCGCGTGGAACACGCGACGACCTGCTGGGGCACTATCAGCGCGAATTGGGCTATCTGCGCCGCATGGGGCAGGCCTTTGCCGAGACCTATCCAAAGATTGCCGCGCGTCTGGAATTTGGTGGGGCGGAATCGCCGGACCCCCATGTCGAACGGCTGATTGAGAGCTTCGCGTTTCTGACCGGGCGCATTCAGCAGAATATCGATGCGGAGTTTCCGCAGATCCCGCAGGCGCTGCTGGGCATCCTCTATCCGCAATTCGTCGATCCCGTGCCGTCCATGACCATCGCGCAGTTCAATGTCGACAGCGCGCGGGGCAAACTGACGGACGGATATGCCATTCCCAAAGGGTCGGAGCTGTTTGCGACTGCCCCCAACGGTATGACCTGCCGCATGCGCACGACCTATCCGGTCACCCTATGGCCGGTCCGGGTCAGCGAGGCCGCCATTGAATCGACGGATCGGTATGATTTTCTGGACAGCCGGGTCGATGTGAATGCGGTGCTGCGTCTGCGCATCCGGACTGAGGCCGATGCCTTGAGCGCGTTGGGCATGGATCGCCTGCGGTTTCATCTGCATGCCGACCGCGTTCTCAGCGACGCGATCTGCGAGCAGATTTTCGTCAACACGCGCGGCGTCGCTTTTATAGCGGACGGCAAGACGCGGACGCCGGTTCAACGCCCGCCCAGCGCGATCCAACCGGTCGGGTTCGAGCGGGATGAGGCCGTCATCGAAGTCCCGCCCCATGGTCAGCCGGCCTATCATCTGCTGCGGGAATACTTCACCTTCCCGGACAAGTTCCTGTATTTCGATGTCACGGGCCTGTCCGCCGCCGGGGCGGAGACCGAGCTGGATATCCTGATCCTGCTCGATACCCCGCCGCCCAGCAGCGTGACGGTCGAGGCGGAGAATTTTCGGCTGTTCACGACCCCGGTCGTCAACCTGTTCCGCAAGACGTCGGAACCGATCCGGATCGACGGGCGCGCGACGGAATACCGGCTGATCGGGGACCGCCGGCGGGAGCTGACGACGGAAATCCATTCCATCCTGAGCGTCACCGCCAGCAATCAGGAGGAGGCGGAGGCCTATCGGGTCGAGCCGTTCTTTTCCTTCAATCACGCCGCCCATGGCCGTAATGCACGGGCATTCTGGTATGCGCGACGCGACATGACCGGGCGGTCGGACATTCAAGGGACCGATCTCTATCTGTCCTTTGTCGATCTGGACTACCGGCCGGCCAAACCGGCGACGACGACGCTTTATGCCCATACCCTGTGCACCAATCGCGGCCTGGCGGAACAATTGCGGGCCGGTGCGGTGTTGCAGACGGAACTGGGCGCACCTGTCTCGTCGATCACTGCGCTCTACAAACCGACCCCGCAGATCGAACCGCCGGTCGGGGGCGAGACGCTGTGGCGTCTGATTTCACATCTGTCGCTGAACTATCTGTCGCTGAGTCAGTTCGACGGATCGCTGAAGGCGCTGCGCGAGATCCTGCGGCTCTACACCAACGATGCGGCGCCCGGGACGGAACAACAGATCAACGGCATCGTCGATATGAACTGCCGCCGCGCGGTCTCGCGCCTGGGCTCGGACGCCTGGCGGGGCTTCGCGCGCGGGGTCGAGGTGCATCTGACGATGGATGAACGGGCCTATGTCGGGTCCAGCGCGATCCTGCTGGCCTCGGTCCTGGACCGGTTCCTGGGCCTCTACGCGTCGATCAATTCGTTTTCCAGGCTGGTCGTTCATTCGGTCCAGCGAGAGGGAGTGTGGAAGGAATGGCCGCCAAGGGCAGGCGATCAACACCTCCTCTGATCGAGGAGCTGCGCAATCGGCCCTACCGCTTCGATTTCTATCAGGCGGTGCGGCTGGTCGAATTGGCGCATGGCGTCGGCGTCGATCCGTCCTCGGGCAAGATTCCGTTGGGCGAGGGGCCGGATCCGCGCAAGGAGGCGGTGCGCTTCACCGCCGACCCGTCACTGGCTTTCCCACCCAGTGCGATCAAGGATTATCTGCCGCGCGATCCGGGCAAGCCGGACGATATGACGATCCGCTTCTTGGGATTGGCGGGCGCGATGGGACCGCTGCCCCGGCCGTTCACGGAACGGCTTATCCGTCGTATTTCCAAGAAGGATACCGCCTGGCGCGCCTTTCTGGATATCTTCAATCACAGACTGGCCTCGCTGATGGTGCGGGTGCGCAAGGCGCACCGCATCGGCTTGGACACCCATCCACCGCATGAGACGTTGATCGCAAAGCTGCTGCGATCCTTTATCGGATTGGGGACGCGCGGATTGCGCGACCGGATGGCGATCGACGACCGGGCGTTGCTGCGTTATGCGGGACTGCTGGCGCACCGGCAACGCACCGCCGTGGGTTTGGAGCGCATGATGCAGGACTATTACGGCCTGCCGGTAAAGGCGCAGCAGTTCATCGGCGAATGGGTATCATTGGAGGCCGGCCAGGAAACCGTGCTGGGCGGCAAGGCGCAGGGCCTGTCGGGGCGCAACAACGCGCTGGGAACGCAGGCCTTTCTCGGGACCCGTTACTGGGATCAGCAATCCGGCCTGGAACTGCGCATCGGCCCGTTGGACCGCGAGACGTTCGAAAGCTTCCTGCCGGGGGGGCACCGGTACCGGCCCCTCTTGGCGTTGGTCATGTTCTATGTCTCGCCGGAATACAATTTCACCGCCCGCCTGATCGCCGCGCCGGAAGCGGTGCCGGCGAGCCGTCTCGGTAGCGATTTGCGGCTCGGCTGGACAAGCTGGCTGCGCAGCGCGGATTCCGACGAGACGGATTCCCAGGTCTCGATCCGGATCCGCAGCAAACACGCATTGGAAACCACCTGATCACAATTCCTCGTCCCGTGGCGGTGCTTGCGATGGGCGCGGACTCCCGCCTATCGTAGCGCTCCTTTCAGAGATGCAGGTCCTGCCATGTCGCCCCCCGTCGATCCGGTCACCCCGAACGAAACGCTGCCCAAAGAAGTCGACGTCGTCGTCATAGGCGCCGGTATTGTCGGTGTTTCCGCAGCCTGGTTCCTGACCAAGCGCGGTCTGCGCGTGGCCCTGTGCGAAAAGGGCGTCGTCGGCGGAGAGCAGTCCTCGCGCAACTGGGGGTATTGCCGCCAGCAGGGTCGCGATCCCAAGGAACTGCCGCTGATCATTGAATCCATGCGCATCTGGCGCGGAATCGACGCGGAAATTGGGGCGGAAACCGGCTTCGTTCAGACCGGTGTGATCTATGTCGCAAAGTCCGAAAAGGACATGGCGAGCTATGAGAAATGGCAGAGCCTGTCCGGCCAGTACCAGTTGGACACCAAGGTTCTGAACCGGCAGGGCCTTTCCGATCTGCTGCCGAAACTGGAATCGGATTGGCCGGGCGCGCTGTGGACGCCGAGCGATGGCCGCGCCGAGCCGTCCCGCGCCGCGCCTGCGATCGCCAAGGCGGCGCAGCGGGAAGGGGCGGCGATCTTGACCGGTTGTGCGGTCCGGGGCCTGGAAACGAGCGGCGGCAAGGTGTCCGCCGTCGTGACCGAGAAGGGACGCATCAACTGCAGCGCGGTGGTGCTGGCGGGCGGTGCGTGGTCGTCCCTGTTCCTGCGACGGCACGGGATCGAGTTCCCGCAATTGAAGGTCCGGTCCTCCGTGATGCGGACGACCGAAGGGCCTGAGGTGACGCCGGGCGGCCTGTCGACCCCGGAATTCTCCATACGCCGACGCAATGACGGGAAGTACACCCTGTCGCGCGGGTTCCATTCGACCTTCCATCTGGTGCCGGACGCTTTCCGCTGGTTCGGAAAGTTCTGGAACGCCTTCCTGGCCGAACGGGGCAGTGTGAAGCTGCGCCTGGACGGGGCTTTCCTGCGCGACCTGCGCGAGGATAAGGAATGGGCGTTGGACAGCGAGACGCCGTTTGAGCGCAACCGGGTTCTGGACCCGCCCGCCGACCGGAGAATCCTGGATGCCGGTCTGGCCGATCTGCGCCGGCGTTTCCCCGTTTTGGCGGACCTTCAGGTCGAGGAATACTGGGCCGGGATGATCGATGTGACGCCGGACGCGGTCCCCTGTATCGCGCCGATCGAGGCCATGCCCGGACTGGTTCTGGCATCCGGTTTCTCCGGCCATGGTTTCGGTATTGGCCCCGGGGCGGGCAAACTGGTTGCCGAGATGGTAAGTGGCGCGCCGACTTGCGTCGATCCGGCGCCGTTCGCCTATCAGCGCTTCTTCGACGGTTCCCGCCTCGCACCCGCCGAAGTATAGCCATTCCTTGCGCCGGAACTCGAATCGCGCCCGACTCCCTGACAAGACGGCGTGAGGAGAGCCTGGGCTGATGAAGCTCGACGTCAGAACCTTGCTGGGAAAGCTGAACCCGGCCTGCAAGCGCGCGCTGGAGCAGGCGGCGAACTATTGCGTCCAGCAGACGAATTTCAATGTCGAAGTCGAGCATGTTCTGCTGAAACTGCTGGAACAGACCGACACGGACGCGGTGCAGGCCCTGAAGGCCCATGGCGTCGACATTGCCGATCTGCTGGAGGATTTGCAGGTTTCCATCGACGGATTTCGGCGCGGAAATACGCGCACGCCGTCCCTGTCGCCCCATATCAACGACCTGCTGCAGGAAGCCTGGGTCTTCTCGTCCCTGACATTGGGACAGAATGCCACCCGTTCCGCCGGATTGCTGCAGGCGGCGCTGGACACAGAAACGATACGGGGGCCGCTGATCGACGGCGCGCCATCCTTCGAAACCATCCCGCGCGATGGATTGCGCGATTCGTGGAATGAAATACTGCGGCATTCGCCGGAAGCCATGCCGACCTCTCTTGAGGCCAGCAAGGCCGATGCAAAGGCCGCACGGGAGCGCCGCAAGGAAGCCCGCCAGGCGCCCGCCGAACCGCCGAAACCTGCTGCGGAGGGCGGCGAAACGACGGCCGGCGAGGCCGATGCGCTCGATCTCTATACCGTCTCGTTGACGGATCAGGCCCTGGTCGGTGCCATCGACCCGATCGTCGGGCGCGATGGCGAGATCCGTCAGATGATCGACATTCTGATGCGGCGGCGGCAGAACAATCCGATCCTGACCGGCGAGGCCGGGGTGGGAAAGACTGCAGTCGTAGAAGGCCTGGCCCAACGTCTGGCGGACGGTGATGTGCCGGAACCGTTACGCGACGTCGACCTGCGCGTGCTGGATCTGGCCCTGCTGCAGGCCGGCGCCTCCATGAAGGGTGAGTTCGAAGAACGGCTGAAATCCGTGATCGACTCTGTCCGTTCGTCGACGCGGCCCATCGTCCTGTTTATCGACGAGGCGCATACCCTGATCGGCGCGGGCGGCGCGGCGGGGCAGGGCGACGCGGCGAACCTGTTGAAGCCGGCCCTGGCGCGCGGCGAGCTGCGGACAATCGCCGCGACCACCTGGGCGGAATACAAGAAGTACATCGAAAAGGACCCGGCGCTGGCCCGCCGTTTCCAGGTCGTGAAAGTTGACGAGCCCGATGTCGAACGTGCCGTCGCGATGGTGCGTGGGTTGGCGCGCCGCCTGGAGGATCATCACAAGGTCCGCATTTTGGACGAGGCCATCGCCGAGGCGGTGTCGCTGTCGGCCCGCTATATCGCCGGACGGCAACTGCCGGATAAGGCAATCGGCGTTCTGGACACCGCCTGCGCCCGCGTCGCGGTGGCGCAGGGTGATCGTCCGGCCGAGGTCGAGGCCGCCGCCCGGCGGGTGGAGCGCTTGCAGGTCGAGATCGATATTCTGCGCCGCGAACGCATTCTGGAAGACGACCATGCGGAGCGCCTGGATTCCCTGGAAGCGTCGATGGCGGAGGCGGAGACGGAACGCGACGACCTGACGGCGCGCTGGGAGGCGGAACGGGAAATCGCGGATGAGATGATCGCCGTTTTCGGCAAGAAGCTGGAAGGCGAACCGCCGGGACGGGCCTATGCCGATCTGCGCGACCGGCTGGTGGCGATGCAGGGCGAAACGCCGATGGTGCCGGTCGAGGTCAACGGTGATACCGTGGCCTCCGTGATCGCGGGATGGACCGGCATTCCGGTTGGCCGGATGATGCGCGACGACATCCAGGGCGTGATCGACCTGGAAGATCGCATGAAGGCGCGGATCGTCGGCCAGGACCACGCCCTGGATGTGGTGGCGCGCCGGATCCGGACCTACCGTGCCGGTCTGGACGATCCGGGCAAGCCGGTCGGCGTCTTCCTGTTCGCGGGGCCCAGCGGCGTCGGCAAGACGGAAACCGCCCTGACGCTGGCGGAGCTGCTGTATGGCGGCGAGCGCAACCTGATCACCATCAACATGTCCGAATTTCAAGAGGCGCATACCGTCTCTGGCCTCAAGGGCGCGCCGCCGGGCTATGTCGGCTATGGCCAGGGTGGCGTCCTAACGGAGGCCGTGCGCCGCAACCCCTATTCCGTCGTGCTGCTGGACGAGGTCGAGAAAGCCCATCCCGACGTCATGGAATTGTTCTTTCAGGTTTTCGATAAGGGCCAGATGGAAGACGGCGAGGGGATCGAGGTCGATTTCAAGAACACTGTCCTGATCCTGACCAGCAATCTGGGCGACAAGGTCATCATGGACACCGCTTTCTCCGGCGAAGATCTGTCGTTGGACGGGCTGGTCGCGAAGATCCGTCCTGATCTGCTGACGCGGTTCAAGCCGGCCTTCCTGGGCCGGCTGGTCATCGTGCCCTACCTGCCGCTGGGCCGGGAGGAGATCGCGAATATCGTTACCCTGAAGCTGGACAAGGTCGCGCGGCGTTTCCGCGAGAACAATGGCGCCGAGCTCGTCATCGACGCGGAGATCCCGGCGGCGATTGCAGCCCGGTCCGGCGAGGTGGAGAGCGGCGCGCGCGCCATCGACAATGTCGTGACCCAGAATCTTCTTCCGACCCTGGCTCAGTCCGTTCTTGCCCGGATGGCGGAGGAAAAGCCGTTCGATAAGGCCATCGTCCGCCTGGACGGCGGCGGTTTCGCCGTTTCTTTCGAGTAATCCCGATGCCGCGGTCTCGATGCGGTGCGGTCATGAGGTCCCGGAATGGCTGATCCGATCGGCTTTACGCAGGAGAACCGCTATCTGTCGGTAACGACCCCCTTGGGCACCGACACCATGATTCTGCGCGCTATCCGCGGGACCGAGGGGCTGTCGACCCTGTTCCGGTATGAGCTGGAAATGATGTCCGAGGATCCGGAGGTCGATTTCGCCAGCATCGTCGGCCAGACGGTGACTGCGAAGATCGATATGTCGGACGGTGAAAGCGCCCGCTATTTCGACGGCATGGTCACGGAATTCTCGCAGCACGATTCCGACCCGCGTTTCTGGACCTATCGCGCCGTCATCCGGCCGAAATTCTGGCTGGGCACGCGCAAGACGGATTGCCGCATCTTTCAGGACATGTCCGTGACCGATATCGCCGCCAAGGTGCTGGGAGAGATCGGCGTCACGAATTTCGCGGATGAGACGACCTCGTCCTACACGGCGCGGACATATTGCGTGCAGTATAACGAGACTGTCTTCGACTTCCTGAACCGTCTGTTCGAGGATGAAGGGATTTTCTATTACCACCGGCACGAGGACGGAAAGCACACGCTGGTCCTGGCCGACGATGCCGACGCCCATGCGCCCTGCGAAGGGTTTGATACGGCGACCTATCGCCCGACCGGCCAGCAGGGGCGCGAGGACGAAGACGCGATCCTGCAATTGTCCTATGCCGAACGGGTCGTGTCCGACCATTTCGCCACCGACGATTATAATTTCGAAACGCCGTCGACCGAACTGGCAACGACCGCGGACGGGGACGGTACCGGTTCGGATATGGAAGTCTATGAGTATCCGGGCGGCTATATGGCCAAAAGCGCCGGTGACGGCCGGGCCAATATCCGCGTTCAGGAATTCGAGGCGCTGTCGAAATCGCTCGACGGCCGTTCCCAGATGAAATCCTTCACGGCGGGCTATTCCTTCTCGCTGATCTGGCATGGGCGGGAATCGCTGAACGACGAATACGTCCTGGGCGAACTGTCGGTCCGGGCCGAGGAAGACCGCTATGAGAACACGTTCCGCGCCTTTCCCAAATCGCTGGCCTACCGGCCGGGCCGCCGCACTCGCATGCCCCGCATCCACGGCACGCAGACGGCCCTGGTGACCGGCAAGTCGGGAGAGGAGATCTGGACCGACGAGTTCGGCCGCGTGAAGGTCCAGTTCCACTGGGACCGCGAAGGCAAGAAGGACGAGAACACGTCCTGCTGGGTCCGCGTCGCCCAAGGCTGGGCTGGTAAGAGCTGGGGAAGTTGGTTTCTGCCGCGCATCGGGATGGAAGTTGTCGTGACCTTCCTGGAAGGCGACCCGGACCGGCCGCTGATCACCGGCTGCGTCTATAACGGCGAACAGGTCCAACCCTATACGCTGCCGGACGACCAGACCAAGTTCACGATCAAATCCAACTCGTCCAAGGGCGGCGACGGGTTCAACGAATTCCGGTTCGAGGACAAGGCGGGTGAGGAAGAGGTCTACCTGCACGCCCAAAAGGACTGGAACAGCGTCGTCGAAAATGCGCGGACCACGACGATCAACGAATCCGATGACACGCTGACCGTCGAAAAGGGCAATCGGACTTCCAAGATCAACACCGGGAATGAGGACCATTACGTCAAGGGTACGCGGACGCTCAAGATCGACGGGGCGCAGGACCACACCACCGGCGACGGGTTCACTCACAAGGTCACCGGCGACTATTCGCTGACCGTGTCCGGCGACCTGACCATCGATGTCGATGGCAATATCACGATCAAGGCCGGCAAGAACATCAGTGTGGAGGCCGGGCAGAGTATCGACACCTCCGCCGGTCAGAACATTTCCAACGATGCCGGTATGAACATGGACAATTCGGCGGGCCAGAACATGACCAACACCGCCGGTATGAACATGGACAACAAGGCGGATATGAACCTGACGAACAAGGGCGGCATGAACGTCACGGACGACGCTGGTATGAAGCTGACCCTGAAATCCGGCATGAACACGGAATCGAAGGCCGGGATGTCGCTGAAGGAAGAAGGCGGCATGTCCATGGAAATGAAGGGCGGCATGAGCCTGAAGCAGGAGGGCGGTCTGTCCCTGACGGCGAAGGGCGGATTGTCCGGCACCTATGAGGGCGGATTGAACGGCACGCTTAAGGGCGGTGTGATGGCGATGCTGCAAGCCGCGATCGCAAAGCTGGGCTAGGCACATGGCGGAAAACGGCGACCCCCCGAAGAAGAAGGCCAAACCCCGGCCGCCGGACGGCATTTACCAGGAACGGGATGACGAGGGCCGTCCGAAGGCGGAATACACCATCGCCGACGGCAAGCTGGACGGCGTTGCGCAGTTCTATACCGATGGAGAACTGTCCCAATGGGGCAATTTCCGGGCCGGCAAGCTGCATGGCGAGAACCGTTTCTATTCGGACGGGGAAATCGTCCAGCTTTCGAACCATCGAGACGGCAAGCTGCATGGCGAATACATCGAATACAGCCAAGGCAGGCCGACCGCGCGGCACCATTTCAACAACGGCGTCCTGAACGGCCCTTCGGAGTTCTATAGCGACGGACGCATGACCCAGCGTTCGATCTATGTGAACGGCTATCTGGACGGGGAGACCGTCTTCTTCAATGATGATGGCGAGGTTCAGCAGACCGTGGTCTTCGTACGCGGACGCAAGGAAGGATTGTGCGTCTTCTATGAAAAGGGCCAGAGGTTGATGGAGATAGAGTTCAAGTCGGATTTGGAGAACGGGTGGCTGACGACCTATTCACCGATCGGCAAGGCGATGGCCAAAATCCCCTACAAGGACGGAAAAAAGCACGGGGAAGCGCGTTATTTCGATTTGGAAGGCCATTTGGTCAAGCGCGAGACCTTCGTTGCAGGAAAGTTGAACGGGCCGGCCGTCGAAATGCTGCCCAACGGTACCGTCCTGAAGGAAAGCCGGTATCGCGACGATAAACTTCACGGCTGGTCTGTAGAATACAACCATAAATCGAAGGAAGCCTTTCGGCAGGAATTTCGCGACGGGGAACCAATAGGACCAAAGCTCGAGAAAACGCGGTTTGGCCGGCGTGAAATGGATGAAGAGGCTGAAGAATAAGTTGAACCGTTAAATCTTCGTTAAGACGTATGGGTGCTATCCTGAGACGCAACGTGGTCTCGGCTACCGGTATGGAGCACCCATGTGGGATTTCTTTTCGCTTGAGCGGTACATGCCGCATTCGATTTGTTTCGCGGAAGATCCAGATCTGATTGTAACCCATGTCGGATCAGACGCGGTAATCGCGCTTTCCTACTTTTCGATCCCGCTGGCGATCATGTACTTCGCCAAGGAGCGCAAGGATCTGGAGTTCAAATGGATCGCCCATTTGTTCATCCTGTTCATCCTGTGGTGCGGGATCACCCATGTCGCCGACCTGGTGACGATCTGGTATCCGATCTATGGCGTGCAGGCGACAGCCAAGATGCTGACGGCCCTGGCGTCGGTTTCCACCGCCATCGTTGTCTGGGCCATCATGCCGCAGCTTATCGCGCTGCCATCCCCCGGCGATCTGAAAACGGCGAACCGGGCGCTTCAGGACGAGATCGAAGTGCGGCGCGAAGCGGAAACCAATCTTCGCCGTGCGCGGGATGAGCTTGAAGTCCGCGTCGCCGAACGCACTGAAGAGCTTCAGGACGTCAATCGGCGGCTACGGGAACAGTCGCGCTTCTTGGAATCGATCATCGGCAATGCCGGGTCGGCGATTTGGGTCAAAGGCGTCGACAACCGGTATCAATTGGTCAACGAAGAATGGTCGAAGATAACCGGCATTCCGAGAGATCGGGCGATCGGCTTTACCGACCATGACATTCTGCCCCCTCATATGGCGGACACCTTTGTCCGGAATGACCGTCAGGTCATCGCGACGCGCCGCCCGCTGCGTGAGGAGGAACCGCTGACGACCTCTGACGAGGTGAAGGCGATCGTATCGACCAAATTCCCCATCTTGTCGGAAGGGGGCGTCGTTATCGCCGTCGGGGGAATTGCCACCGATGTGACAGCCCAGAAGTCGGCTCAAAACGAATTGCTGGAAGTGAACAAGCAATTGGTCGACGAAGTGGCGATGCGTGAACGCGCACAGATCGAGCAGGCGGAGTATGCACGCCAATTGGAGATCAGTAATACCGAGCTGGACAGTTTCGCCCATACCGCCTCTCACGACCTGAAGGAGCCGCTGCGCGGCATTTCGCACTATGCGACGTTTGCTTTGGAGGATCACCCGGACGACCTGCCCGAGGATGTGAAGTCGCGCCTGATCGACATCCGAACCATGGCATCGCGGCTTCAGGGTATGATCGATTCCTTGTACCGGTTGGCAAAGAGCGGACGACGCTGGAATCCGGTCAACCGGGCAAATATCGGTGAGTGCGCCCAGGCGGCGGTTGAAACCTTGGCCAGTTACATCGCCACCCAGGACGGCGTGGTGAAAGTCGATGACAAAATGCCAACGATGCGGGTCGATTCCGAGCAGGTTCAGCAACTTTATCGCAACTTGATTGCCAACGCCCTAAAGTACAATCATTCGGAATCGAAGATGGTGGAAATCGGCTGGGTTCGATCCGTGTCCGATCTTCCGGATGGTGATGCCTTGTCGGTCTTGCGCAAGACGTCCGGGCCGGTCTTCTTCGTCCGTGACAATGGGATCGGCATTCCCGAAAAGTCGCGTAACGAGATATTCACGGTGTTCCGTAAACTGTCGAACAACGATGATAATGGGGACTCCCATGGCGTCGGTCTCAGCATCGCCAAGCGCATCGTCGACCGGCATGGCGGGACAATCTGGACGCGCCCCGTAGAAGGCGGCGGTTCTGTGTTCTATTTCACGCTGTCAGCCTGATCGGAGACAAGACCATGATCGCCATGCCCGGTTACGGACAGACGAGTCGCATGGATCAGGGCTGCAGTTTGCTGTTGGTCGATGACAACGTCATTGACGTCGAATCCGTAGCGCGGGCGCTGCGCCGGGTTGGGGGAGGGCACAGTCTCGATTCCGTCGGTTCCGGCGGGGATGCTCTGACCCATTTGGAGCAGCGCCTGGGGCGGGACGAGGACTTGCCGGACCTCGTTCTTCTGGATCTCAGCCTGCCTGAAGCGAACGGATTGCAGGTCCTCAGCACATTAAAAACAAACGAAAAATTTAATCATATCCCGGTTGTAATCTTTTCCAGTTCCCGGTCAGGCCGTGATATCAAATCGGCCTATCGGGAGGGGGCTAACGGCTTTGTAACCAAGCCGCCCGATTTCGATTCCCTGGTCCAGGCACTGGAAGGGCTATTGAAGTACTGGCGCGATGTGGCGGAGCTTCCGCCATGAGCGAAGGAACCGAACCGATGCTGGACATTTTGATCGTCGACGATTCCCCCGCCGATCGGGAGATGCTGCGGCGCTGCCTGGAAAATGCGCCGCTACGCTGTGGCAAGATCGCGCGGATCCGTGAGGCCTCCTCCGGTTCGGAGGCGTTGGACGCCTGCCAGGTCGGACAGCCGGACTGCATGATCATCGACTATCGCCTGCCCGATATTACAGGGTTGGATTTTCTGCGCGACATGAGCCCCTATATGCCCAATCAGCATCCGCCGGTGATTGTGGTGACGGGGAACGGGTCGGAGGCGGTCGCCGCCGACACGGTGCGTCTTGGAGCGACAGATTACCTGACCAAGGACCGGCTGACGCGCAACAGCATCCGTCGGTCGGTTGATACGGCGGTCGAGCGCTTTCGAATTCAGCGGCAGTTGCGGCGCTATCACGCTGCACTGGAGCGCAGCAACGCGGATCTGACGAATTTCGCGGCGCGTCTGGCTCATGACCTGCGTAACCCGATAAACTTCGTCAAAGGCTACAGCGAGATGCTGCAGCTCAACCCGGATATGCCCCCGGACAAGCGGTACGAGTATCTCGGCAACATCACCGAGGGACTGGACCGCATGGATCGTATGCTGCACGCGCTTTACCAGTTTTCGACGGTGAAGCAGGACAAGGCCCTGGCTGGTTGCGTGCCGCTGGATGGCGTGTTCTCAGATGTGCGCAAACTGATGGCCGACCGGATTGAAGAGGCAGGGGCCGAACTGGTATTGCCTGAGGCTGCACCGGCGGTTATTGGCGATCATGGTCTGCTGCTGTTGTTGCTGCAGAACCTGATCGGCAATTCGCTGAAGTATCGGGGCGAAGCGCCGCCCAGGATTCGGATTGCGGTCCGTGAGCGGGAACACCAGGTCATTGTCGCCGTCGCCGACAATGGTCGGGGGGTGCCGGAAGAGCATCGCGAACGGATATTCGAGATGTTCCATCGGGTCGATCCGGAACGTGGAATCGAAGGCAGTGGCATCGGCCTAGCCACCTGCCGACGTATTGTGGAGCGTCATGACGGGTCGATCTGGTGCGAACCGAATGCCGGAGGCGGCTCGGTTCTCAGCTTCACCCTGACTCCGACCAAGCTTTGAGCCTCACCGGGGGATGCGCCTGGCCAGGCATGAAATCCAGGCTTCCTAACGGCCGCGAACAGCCATAGTCTTTTCCCTCGGTGCAAACCTTACTACCGGGAAAGTCTGCTATGGCGGTGCCCGCCGCGACTGTGACTGCAATGCATGTCTGTCCGATGGTGACAGGTATCGTGCCCCATGTCGGGGGCCCGGTGTCGTCGCCTTCGATGCCGACGGTCTTGCTTGGTGGTCTGCCGGCGATCGGTCCGGGGTCCGTGGCGGTCTGTGTGGGTCCGCCGGATTCTGTCGTAATGGGGTCCCCGACTGCCCTGGCCGGCGGGATCCCAATGTCCCGAATTGGCGATACCTGTGCGCATGGTGGGGCAATCGTCGTCCCGATGCCGACCGTGCTTCTGCCCTGACACGGGTATCAAGGCGCCGAATATAGGCAGTCAGATTCAAGTAAAATTAGATGTAGCATCGGCTATGTGCCGGTCTGCCGCATGACTCTATTTTGTTCCTTTTGGCAGGAATCGCGGCATCCGATATCCTGTGTTTCGGCTTAATGTTCATGCTATATGTTGATCTCTAATTACTTGTTTTTTCTTGCATTTCCTTTCTTGATCCTCGGATTCGCCGGGTGTTACAATATGGGTGCGTGATCCGATATCTGGCGTGACGTTCAGAATGACCCACAAGATACTGGGGGCGCGGCATTTTTTCGAACTGAGGGTAAGCCGGATGAGCGGCAGAAGCGGCGGCAGACATATCGGGCGTACTGGTCCCCGGATCGGATTGCCGGTCGAACCGTCCCGGATAGAGGGGCGATCGGATTTGCGTGCCGGTGCGCGGGGCGGGTGGTCGCCCGATCCGGCGCTGGGGTCCGATCCGCGCCGAGATGGCGGCAATGCCTGGAAACCTTCGGCGCCCGGACGTGCAGAGGCGGGGCGGCATGCCGAACGGCTCAGCATCACCCAACTCTTTGAACATATGGAGCCGAGTCCGCGCAGCTATCGCGACGACGCCTATGAGGATGCGCCGAAGATCGCGCATCCGGCATCGCGCGGTCGTAACGCCGCGTCCTTCGCAACCATGGGCGCGTTGATCGGCGGGGCGGCCTTGTCGATCTTCATCATCTTTGTAGCCGGCTTTCTGTCGGCGGTGCTGATCTTCGGTGAACCGGACGAAGGTGGCGAACTCGCGATCCGTACGGCCCCGATGCCGGCGGAGGAGAGGACACAAGGTGTCGCCGCCGGGGTATCCGGTTCGGAGCGGGCTGCGACGCCGGGCGGCACCGCCGCAGAAAACGCCGGACGCTCCGTGGTGCCCAGTGCTACCGCGGGTCGCGAACCCTTACCCGCGCCGTCGCCCGAAATCGCCGCCGCCGAGGCCGCGCGTCAATCCGCCTTGGGCGAAGATAACCGTGCCGCTGCGCCAGCCCCGATGGCGGCGCCGACACAGCCGGTGACGGGTTCGGTCATTGCCGCGCCTCAATCCGGCACTCTGGACAGACAGACCGGCCCGGAAGCGACGCAGTCCACGCCACGCAGTAGCGGTGTCGTCGTGACGGACGCGATCATCTTCCCGCCGTCCAAGCCCGCGGAGCCACCCCGGCAGGCAGTGGCCAGCGCGCCTCCGGATGGCCGTCTCACCGCGCCGTCTGGCAATTACTCGCTGCAGTTCGGGGCATTCCGGGACCGCAGCAACGCCGAGGCGTTGGTCCGGGAAATCGCGCGTGTTGCGCAAGGCGGGATCGCCGAGGAAACCGGAGTGTCGGGCACGGTGCTCTACTATGTCCGGGCGGGCGCTTTCCGAACGCGGGCGGAGGCATTGGAGGCGGTTCGCAGTCTGAGGGATCGGACCGGCATCGTCACATTTGTCCATGCCAACCGTGGCGCCGGGTGATCCGGATGATGGGAAGGGGAGTGGGGAGAGTTCCGTTCGCGCTTGTCCTGGCCGGGCTCCTGCTGGCCGGATGCGGGCTTGTCGGTGCCGCGACCTCGCCGGTTTTTCAGGTGGAAGCCGTGCAGGTCCGCTCCTCTCCGGACGCGAACGGTAATTCGGCCACACGTGTCGACATGGTCTTCGTTTACGATCAGGCGGTCGTCGACATGTTGCAGACCCTTACTGCGGTCGAATGGTTCACCCGCAAGCGTCAGTTCCTGCTGGATTTTCCGGAAGGGATCGGCGTGCGGTCCTGGGAGGTCGTCCCCAACGACACGCTGCCGACCGAAGAAGTCCCTGAAACGCTGCTGGAGAACAAATCCGGCGACAACGCCGTCGCGGCCTTTGTCTTTGCGGACTACCTTTCGCCGGGCGCCCACCGCGCACGGTTGGAATCGCGGCGGGGGATCCGCATTGAATTGGGGCGCGACGACTTCGCGCTGACGCCGTTCACGCCCGAATCCTGACCCGCCCGCACCGGCTGCGTTTCTTGACCAAGGGCGCGGAATCAGGGACTTCTAACCGGTCCCGCGTCGCAGCTCTGACCGGGGGAGCAGGAAAGGAAAGGGAATGCCGCGATCCGCAAGGGAATTGCCGGATGCCATCCAATGGCATGAGGGCATGTTGCTGGCGCCGCAGCATTTCCAGCAATTGGCCATTCGCGGCGAGGAGCTGGTCGCGTATCACGCGCTGACCGGCAGTCCGTTCCACTGGGGCGTCCGGCACATCAAGATCGATCCGGTGCAACTCGTCAGCGGTATTTTTCGCATTCTGGAACTGGAAGCGATCCTGCCCGACGGCCTGATCGTCAGTCACCAGCAGGGCGATGGAAATCCGTTGGAACTGGATATCGCCGATCATCAGGACGAATTGTCCGGTGGCGCGATGCCTGTCTATCTGTGCGTGCCTGTCCGCCGTATGGGTGCGCGGGCGACCCGGGGCGACCTGCCGCGCTATGCCGAAGCAGAGGGCCTGCCGATTGCCGACGAGCAGACCGGTGAAGGTGAATTGGCCATCCCGCGCATTCGGCCCCGTCTGTCGCTGCAAATGACCGGGACCTTGGCGCAGAAATTCGTCGGCATACCGATCGCTCGAGTGGCGCTTCGGGAAGAGGCGTTTACTCTGACCGATTTCGTACCGCCGCAATTGGCGGTGACCCGTGTGTCGGTCATTGGCGAGATGTGTCAGACACTCTCGACACGCCTGCGGGAAAAGGCTGTGTTCCTGGCCGAACGCGCCCGCACACCGCTGGGCCAGTCGGATCGGCCGATGCTACAGGAGTCGCAAACCGCGATCCACGGGCTGGTTGCTGGGCTGCCGGTATTCGAAGCGATGCTGAAGACGGATTCCAGTCATCCCTATCCGCTGTATCTCGCGCTTTGCAGCATCGTCGGGCATATGACCGCCGTGGGGGGTGCCCTGGTGCCACCGGCGCTGCCCGCCTATGATCACAACGATCCGCGCAGCAGTTTCGCCGCCGCTCACGACTTTGTCGTCCAGATGCTGGACCGCATTTCCGAAGCCTATATGGCGCTGCCCTTTGCCGAGGCGGACGGCATCTTCAGCCTGAAGATTGAACCGGAATGGTGCGACGACGATTTGACCATCGGCGTGCGCGCGCGGGCGGACATGACGGAATCCGATGTCATCGCCTGGATGGACACTGCGTTGATCGGATCGGAATCCGTGATCACGCCAATGCGGGCGAAGCGCGTATTGGGGGCGCCGCGCCATCGTATCGATCGGGAAAAAGCGCTGGATGTCGTACCGACCCGTGGGGTCGTTCTGTTCAAGATCGAAGTCAATTTCGACGATATCGTTCCGGGCGAACGCCTGTCGATCTTATCCGGCGATCGCGGCCGGCGGGAACCTCCTCAGGAAATCGTTCTCTACGTCCGCAATTCGTCGGTCGACGACCGGTAGGGCCCGGGCATGTCTGCGCGGTCCGCCTCCGTCGCCGCTGCCACCGCAATGGGCGGTGCGGGCGCGTATGTTCTGGACCAATTCCGAGAATTCTATGACGAGGTCATTCAGCTTCGCGAGGCGGCGCTGAAATCAGGGCGTGCGCCGGGCGATTACGATCTGCATGCCGACGAGGCGGACCGGCCGGCCGCCGCGCCGCCGCCATTGCCCGGATTTGCCGTCGGGCCGCCGCCATTGCCAGGGGAGGCCGCGCCGCCATTGCCCCCGACGCCGGAAGCGGACCCGGACGAAATGGATGAAGACGACGGTCCTGTCCCGCAAGCCGCGCGCCCCAGTATTGGCATGACGGCGGAAGAGGCGCTGCAGAAACTTCAGACGCTTCTGGAAATGCAGGCCTTGGAGGCGGGGCACCGCGGCGGGGAATATGGCGTTCTCTATTATCGGGAAGCGCAATATGTGATGGCTGCGCTGGCCGACGAGATTTTTATCAATCTCGACTGGACCGGCAGGAACTTCTGGCGAAATGACTTGTTGGAAACACGACTTTTCGGCAGCTACAACGCCGGTGACGTCGTCTTCAAGCGTCTGGAAAAACTGTTGCAGACCGGCGACCGGGTTCAGGCGGAAATTGCCGTCGTATATCTGATGGCCCTGACGCTAGGATTTCGCGGCCGCTATGCCGGCGGCGGGCACGAGGCGCGGATCGCCGAGTATCGCAAGCAGCTCTACTATTACATTTTTCAGAAACGGCCCGATCTGGAGGATCCGTCGACGCGGATCGTTCCCGAATCCTATCACCACACCCATGGCAATGTGACGGCGCGTCTGTTGCCTTCACCCGCGCGTTGGTTCTGGCTGCTGGGGGCCGTGATCATTTTCTATCTGATCGCGTCCCATTTCATCTTTCATGACGCCATGGCGCCATTGATCGAAGCCTTGGATGCGGAGGAGCATCTCCAATGACGGGGGTGTGGCGATCATGAGCGTTTGGGACGCGATCCGGGACCTGCTTTTCCGCATCACACCGTATCTGCCCGGGATCGTGGGGTTCTTGGTCTTTCTGGCGATCGCGCTGACGGTCTTCCTGATCATCGTGACGCGTCGGATGCGGAAGAAGGATCCGGAAGAGAGCGAAGAGGATGGCGTCCGGAGCGTCGACGACGATCCGGACTACGAGCCATTCTCGGCGGAGCCGGACGATCTGCCGCTTCTGCCCATGCGCAAGAGCTTTCAGCACGCGCTGAAGATTCTGCGTCGCCATGTTTCGGGCCGAGATTGGCGCTATGCGATCCCCTGGTACCTGCTGGTCGGTCCCGAACAATCCGGCAAGTCCTCTCTGATCGCCCATACCGGCATGGATTTGCCCGTCGGCCATCCGGCGGAGGATTACGAGGACCTGCGCCCGGCCTGCAAATGGTGGTTCTTCGACCGCGGGGTCGTTCTGGACACGGCCGGGGCCCTGTTTCGGCAAAAGGACGGGCGCGGCTCCAATTCAAAGGCCTGGACCCGGTTCCTGGGATTCCTGGACCGCTACCGGCCGCGCCGTCCGGCCGACGGCATCGTCCTGACGATCCCGATCGAGGATTTTCTGGACGATCAGGGCGCGCTGCGCCCGCAAGAGGACATCGCCCAACGCGCCGATGCGATCTACAAGAAGCTCTGGCAGGCGCAAACCCGCCTGGGTCTCAGCTTCCCCGTCTATGTCGTCGTGACCAAGCTGGATCGGCTGCCAGGCTTTCAGACCTTGGTCGGCGAGTTGCCGGACCATGCCCTGGCCGACATGCTGGGCTGGGCCAGCCCCTATAGTTTCGAGACGGAGTTCCGTGAGCCGTGGATTGACGAGGCGATCGACACGGTCGGGACGGGCCTGCAAGCCATTCAGATGGAGATTTTCGCAACGGTCGGTGAGGCGGCCGTCGCCGAGGACATCTATCGGCTGCCGGCGGCATTCAACGGATTGCGCGAACCGCTGCGCAACTATCTGCGCCAGATTTTCAAACCCAGCGTCTATCATGACAGCTTCACGCTGCGCGGCATTTGGTTCACCGGCGATAGCGGCTTTGAATTCAGCGATATGGAGCGCCCGGTCCCGGTTCTGTCCGGGGTCTATGGCGGCCCGAGATCGCGTCAGGCCTATCCGGTTTTCCTGCGCGACCTGTTCGAAACCAAAATTTTCCCGGAGCGCAACATGGCGCGACCGGTCAAACGGGCACTGACCGCGCGCAACAAGATGGCGACGGGTGCCCAGGCCGCATCCTTGGGCGTCGCCGTCTTCGGGGGGCTGGCCCTCTGGTATCTGCATAGCGAGATTCATCGCGACGTCTCCACGGTGACCCCCTTCATTGAAACGGTCGCCCGCGACATTCGGGAGGTGCGCGCCGACCGTCGCGCGGGTGATCACGATTCCTCGTCGGCCGGGTTCAGCCGAGAGCGTGCTCTGGTCCTGCTGGAAGGCATGGCGGCGCTGGAAACGGGGTCCTTTTCGTCCCTGCTCATTCCGTCCTCCTGGGTTGCAGGCGTGGACGACCGGGTTGTCCGCGTGACGACGGACGCCTTCAGCCTGTTCATTCTGCAGGCGATGGGGGCGGCGCTGGACGAACGTGGTGTGGCGATCGGTGCGGGCCGCATTCCGCCCCGGGGCGAAGGCGGATTCGCACAGGATTCCGCGATCGAACGAATTGCCGCGTCCATGGCGGACGGGGGCCGAGGAGCGACGCCACCGGGACTTGCAGCGCCGCCGGAGCGAGGTCCGGAGTATGCCCGTCTGCGAGACTATGTTCTGGCGATCCGAGATTTCGAATCCGCTGTGGAGCGGTACAATTCCCTGCGCGAGACCCATAGCCTGGAAGACATACGCAAACTGGTTTCCTATCTGTTCGGCGTCCAACTGCCGGAAAGCTTCCTGGATAATACCGATCTCTATCGCGACGCGTTGATCGGCTCGAACTATCGCGAAATCCCGCTGGCCGCCTATCAGCGGGAGATCGGCGGCCGGTTCGAAAGTTACATGAACGCGGCGCTGAACGAACTCTATGCCGGCAACCCGTTGATGCGCTCCCTGTCAGAGCTGGCCCTGACGCTGGATGATCTGTCGACCCGACGGTCCGCCAGTATCGATGCCTTGCGCAACCTGCGTGGCCAGATCGCGGAAATTCGGCAGAAGATGGAAGATCCGACATACGCCTGGATGGACGACCCGTCCTTCGATCCCGCGATCGCCTATGCCTCGGCAGCGGATCGGATCGGCGGGTCCCGGCTGCTCGGCCCGCAGCAGGCCGCGAATTTCAACGCCGCGCATATCAACGGCCTGGCCGAATTGCGCACGGCCATGCCGGATCTGCGTGCGATTTCCGTGGGGCCGATATTGGACCGAGACGGCGACCGGACGGTTCTGCGCCTGGCCCCGGCCGTGACCGAATTCTACGCCGTCGTGGAAGCCTTGTTCCTTCAGCCCTTCATGCGCGAGGGCCGCCACCAACCCCTGCCGGGTCCGCCGCCGACCGGCAGCACGGTTGAATGGAATGCGAATATCCTCGGCGAGGGGCTGGATCTGGTCGAATCCTACGAAGCCTTCGTGCGCGATGAAATCGACCGCGTGCCGCGTGGTTTGCAGCCTTTGGTACGGACAGCGGGCGGCGAGATGTTGGAGCGAGCAGTGAACGACCGCGTCGCGGCGGCGATTATTCCGCCGCGCGGCCGATCGACATCTTCCGTCCAATCCGAAGACGCGCTTCGCCGCGCCGTTACCGCCTTCGGGGAGGCGGGGATCGTCATGTCGGAAATCCTGGGCGCCTATGATCAATTGGGCCTGGAGGACAGCTATCTGGACCTTCTGGATTTGAGCGTCGCAACGGCCATCGGTTTTATCGAGGAGGCGGATTCCCTGTTCTCTGCGGGCGCCCTTTATGTTCCGCGCGGCGGCGATTTCGATTTCTGGGATGGAACGCCCGGCTTGGCGCTGGAGGCATTCCGCGCCCGCGACCCGTTCGAGCTGCGCGATATCCTGTCCCAACAGCGTGGGCGTATCGGCATCATCGCGAACGGTTATGTGAAGCCGGTATCGGACTTTCTGGGCAATCTGGATATCCGTCTGTCGGAGCGCGAGGCCGGTCTGCTGGGCAAGTGGCGGCGCATTATCGAGGAGTTGCAGAAATATGAGCTGCAACAGGCGGACAACACGGTCGCCGAATTAGAACGCTTCATCACCGGGCCGATGCTGGATGTGAAATTTGCGACCTGTGCCGCGACGCTGGACGACGCTGTGGCGGAGCGCCGGTCCGCGGATTTCTTCCTCGATCGGATCACGCGGTTGAGTAGGGGCATCCGCGGGCGTTGCCTCGATCTTGCCGGGATTGAAGCACAGACGGCGTATTCCGCCATTGCCGACGCGTTCGACGACCACTTGGCCGGCCGCTATCCGTTTACCTTGACGCCTTTCGAAGCCGACATGCGCGAGGCCGCGCCCCGCGATCTGCGCGCCTTCTTCGCCCGTTATGACCGGGAGGTTGAAGCGGCGCGCCTCGCCCTGGAACAGGCCGACGATCTGGGTTTCAGCCGCGACCGGGCGTTGGAATTCGTGGCACGGATGGACCGGATACGCGACTTCTTCGGCCCCTGGCTGACGTCGACCGGCGGCGAGGACACGCCGGTTTTCGATATGGCGGTCACCTTCCGCGTCAATCGCGACCGGGAGGCCGGCGGCGATCAGGTCATTGATTGGCAATTGTCTTCCGGACCGGACGTGGTGACCCTTCGGGGCGAGAAAACGCCATTGCGGTGGAGTTTGGGCGAGCCGATCGCTCTGCGTCTCCGCTGGGCCGACAATTCCACGCGGGTTCCGGCCGTGGCGGTGGACCAGCCGCAGATCCGGGTCGACGGCCGCCGGGTCGAAATCGTATATGACAATCTCTGGTCTCTGATGGATTTGATCCGCCGGCACCGGTCCGGATCGGACGATTTCTCGGAATTTGTCGACCCCCGGCCGCATACGCTGCGGGTGGAAATCCCCACGCGACCGGAGGGCGGCGGCCCGATCGAGCTGGCGCGACTGTTCCTCAGGGTCGAGTTGTCGACGTTGCAGGAAGGGCAGCCGGTGCCGTTGGTCATGACGCCGTTCCCGTATGAAGCCCCGCGCCTGGAGCCTTGAGGATGAATGACGCCGCCGAAGATGCCGAGAAGGAAGAGGCCGCGCCGCCGCCTGAAGTCGTCGATGACGGCCCCCCGGAACCGCTGCTGGCGCCTTTGCAGGGTGAGGATTCCTGCGGCGACAACCTTCGCTATGAAGGAACCTTCGACGCCATCCGGGAGCACCGCCGCGACGAGGATCCGAACCTGCCCCAGGGGGTTTGGGAGACGGATGTCAAACGCGCGGACTGGGCGGCAGTCGACCGGCTGTGCCAGGAGGCCCTGTCGAAAAAAAGCAAGGATCTGCATCTCGCCCTGTGGCTGACCGAAGCATGGACCCATGAAGAAGGGCTGCGCGGTTTCCGGCGGGGCATCGATCTGACCTGTTCGCTTATCGAAGAATACTGGCCGGACATTCACCCCAAGATCGACGACGACGGCGATCTGGATTACCGGCTCGGCCCCTTGCGTTGGGCGTCCGAGCAGTTTCCGATCATGCTGCGCCTGGTGAAGATCACTGCGCCGGCCGGTGCCGACGCCCAGCCGATGAGCATCAAGAACTGGGAGGACGTGCTCCGGATCGAGAATCTGAAGCAGCGCGATCCGAATGCCGCAACCAAAGAGCAGAAGCGGTATTTTAACCGGACGCAGTTTGAAGCCTCGGTCGAGCTGACGCCGGTGGAGTATTACATCCACCTGGTTGGTGTGGCGGAAGCCTGCCTGGGCGAATTGGAGCGGCTCGACTTGCTGTTGGAGGAGCACTGCCCGAAGGAATCCCCCTCCCTGGCCCGAATCAGATCGGTTCTGCAGGACATCGAAGGTCGGGCGCGCGGCTGGATGGAACAGAAGGGCGGGGTCCTGCCCGGTGACGTCGAAGAGGTGGAGGACGCACCTGAGCCGGCCGCGACTGAATCAGAGGAGGCGCCTGAGATGGCGAGCGAGACAAAGGCGCAACCCGCCACCGGCCCGGCGGGACCGATCCAAAGCCGCGCCGAGGCCTATCAGCGGCTGAGCGAAGCGGCGGACTATCTGATCCGGACGGAACCGCACAGCCCCGTGCCCTATCTGGTCAAACGCGCGGTCACCTGGGGTAATATGAGTTTCGGCGAGTTGCTGGTCGAACTGGTTGAAGGCGGCGGCGACCATCAACGGGTCTTGCGCCTGTTGGGTCTCGACGCGGTCGGCAAGAAGGCCAAGGAAGACTGACCCCAAAAACCTTGCGCGTTAATCCACCGATGGGGCGTCCACACCTACTGCCCGGTTTATGAGGTGGCCGGCATTGACGGCGCGATATGTCGGGAAGGGGACGCGTTGAGAGACGTCGATCTCCCGCCGAATCCAGTTCTGTTTCTCCAAGGTCACCAACGATTGTGACAGAGCGCGGTCCGTAATTGGGGCCAATCCGTCCCGAATGGTCGAGAACCGCGTCGGGGCGGCGGTGACCGCCAGGATGGGCACAGTCCAGCTTCGCCGCACGAGGGCGAAGGAATTGTCATCAGGGACAATCTCCTCGACCCGTCCCGCCAATACGGCCGCAATGGACCCCCGCTCGGTCAGGCGGAATTCGGGCCGCAACGGATGGCCGTAGCCCGGATTTCGTTCCAGCAAGCCAAGTCGAAACAGATGGTCCAGGCTGGCTGCAAAGGCGGTTCGGCTTGCTTTGGATGCCGCGATCAACGGCGCCTGCCGCCCCGGCACGCCGCCCTGCAGCAGGGCCAGAATCTTCAAGGACCAGGCCCGGGACGTGAGGTTGACAAGAAGTTCGATATCCATGAATTATAGTTACTATACTTTTACTGCATTAGGAAGCGCCATGCCCACCGTTTCTTTGGATAATACCATCACCCTGGCCCTATCCGTCCGCGACCGGCATGCCAGTGCCGATTGGTACGAAAAGAACCTCGGTTTCGAATTGCTGGTTCACTTCGACGAGGCCGGCTGGAGTGAACTGCGCACGAATACGGAAGGCGTGACGTTGGGTCTTGGGGAGCAGATGGAACCGATGCCAGGCAATATGGTGCCGGTATTCGGTGTGCCTGATATCGCCACAGCGAGGACCGCCCTGGAAGATGCCGGGGTGCGGTTCGACGGCGAGACCGAGACGATTGAAGGCATGGTCAGCACGGCCACCTTCTACGATCCGGATGGCAACGCGTTGATGTTGGCGCAGGACCTGTCGAAGTAGGCCGGTCCAACCGGTAGTCGGATCAGGCGGGGCGCCAATCGATGCAGGTCTGCAGAAAGCCCTGCAGGTGGGGCCGGACCTTCTTTGCCAGGTCGATCCGGTAGGGCCAGGGCGGGCCCTCGCTCATATAAGTCGCCTGGCTCAATTCGAGTTGTATCGCGTGATAGCCGTCTTTTGGCGCGCCGTAGTTGCGGGTAATGAAGCCACCCTTGAACCGGCCGTTCAGGACACATGAGAAATCCGGCGCGGCGGCTTCCGCCTTGGCCCTGACTGCATCAGCCAAGTCCTCGGCGCAGCTTTTCCCGCCATTGGTTCCCAGGTTGAAATCCGGCAGGCGGCCGTCGAACAGGCGCGGCACATGCGACGCGATGGAATGGGCGTCCCACAGAACCGCATGGCCATGAACCTTCTTCAGTCGATCCAGCTCGTTGCGAAGCGCCGTGTGATAGGGGCGCCAGTATCCCGATACCCGCGCCATGATTTCCGACACATCCGGATCGATATCGTCACGATAGATCGGGTCGCCGTCGAACGTGTCCACCGGCACAAGACCGGTGGTCGTTTGGCCGGGATAGAGGCTTTCATCGTCCGGCGGACGGTTCAGATCGACGACATAGCGCGAGTAGTGCGCGATCAGGACAGACGCGCCGAGACCGGCCGCGAAATCATAAAGCGTATGGACATGCCAATCCGTGTCGGGGACCGGCTTCGCGGCGTCGGACAGGCGTTCGGCGATGTCCGGCGGCACGGCGGTTCCGGCATGGGGAACGCTGACGAGAAGCGGGGTCTTCCCGCGATGCAAAGTGTAGGTTTCCGACATGAGCCGCAGAGTAGTCCGTCCGGCCGTCGGTACAAGCGGGAAGTAGTGAGGAGCGCGCTATTCCGTCACCACCAATTTGGCGATGACCGGCCGGTGGTCTGAACCGATATTGGGACCGACCCGGTAAGCGCGTACGGCCACCTTCGGGCCGACAAGTATATGGTCCAAACGCAGGCCCAGACCGGGCAGGGCGGAAAGCCATGTATTGACCCAGCCGATGCCCGATGCCGCGTCCTTTAGGCCCGTCCGGTCCATCAGCCTGACATAATGCGGTGACCAGGGGGTGGTGTTCAGATCGCCCAGCAAGATATCCGGCCGGATTGCGTCGGCTTCCACGGCGATGTCCGAGAACTGAAGCGACTGTGCATTGAAGGGTGACAGGCCGTCCGGATGGGGGCTGTGGACAGCGATAACGGATGCGCAAGCCTTTGGGCAGGCTCGGAAACTGGCCCAGGGCAGATTATGTTCCGGTAGCGTGTCGCGTACTGTCAGTTCCGGCTTCTGCCCCCGGATACCGATCAGTGCCGAGAACAGGCGGTGCGGATTTCCCGACCAGGCGAAATGGAGGTCGGGCAAGCGCGACCGGATCAGGGTCTCGGTGGCTTTCGTCACTTCTGTCAGGACAACGATATCGGGCTTGGTTTCGTCCAGAAGTGTGCCGAAAGACAGGGCCTCGACATGACCGCCGTGCAGATTTGCGGCCAGCACGGTGATGTCGGTCGGTTGAGCGGCACCCGAGGCCAGCGGCGCGGACCGCGAAAGGTGTTGAGCCAAGGGCCAGGCGTTCAGCAGGCATACGGCAAGGGCGGCCAACTGGATCCTGCGGCTGCCGCGCCAGGCCGCATAAACGGCCGACAGGATCGCGAGACCCAGGATCTGGACGCGCCAATGCGACAGCAGTTCGAGCGTATCCGAAAACGGCCCGCAAAAGCTCAGAAAGGTCAGAACAGCGGTCGCCAGAACCGCCAGACGCGCCGACGACACCGTTCCGGACTCAGCCCAGGGTCCGTTCCAGGAAGGCGATGCTGCGGGTCCAACTCAGGTCGGATGCGGCCTTGTCATAGACCGTCCTGTTGTCGTTGAAAAAGCCGTGCTCGCCTTCGTATTCGAAGATCTCGACCGGCGTCGCGACCTGGGCCATGTCCTGCTTCAGGGCCGCGACGGCCTCCGGCGTGCACCAATCGTCCTGGGTCGCGAAATGGCCCAGGAAAGGCACGCGCATTTGGGCCGGATCGGCCGCTTCCTTCGGGGGAATGCCGTAATAGCAGACAGCGGCATCGCATTCGGAAAGCTTGACCCCTGCGATGATCGTCAGCGCACCGCCCATGCAGAATCCCAACACGGCAGCCTTGCCGCCACCGGCCTTTAGGAACTGCAGCGCGCCGCGAATGTCCTGGTTGGCGGCGCCCGGGAAATCCAGCCCAGTCATCATGTGACTGGCCTCGTCCGCGTCCTGGGTGACGCGGCCGTCGAAGAGATCCGGGGCCAGGGTGGTATACCCCGCAGCCGCGAACCGGTCCGCGACACGCTTGATCTGATCGTTCAATCCCCACCATTCCTGAATCAGGACGAGGGATCCCTTTGCTGTCGCGGCTTTAGCCAGATACCCCTTCGCGCTGCTGCCGTCCGGGCACGGATAATTGATCATGTCGCCCATGGTGAGTACCTCCCTGTTCCACATATTCATTACCAAGATAGAAGGCGTCCGCCGTTCTGTGTAGGGGGTCAGTCGAGATAGTCCAGCGGCAAGGCCGTGGTCGTCTTGATTTCTTCCATCGCGAAGCTGGAGGACACGTCCGACAGGTCGATCTTGGAGATCAGTCTTTTGTAGAAGGCATCATAGGCCGGAATGTCCGGCACAACGACCTTCATCAGATAGTCGATGTCGCCGCTCATCCGGTGAAACTCCACGACTTCCGGCATGTCGCTGACGGCGCGGGCGAACTTGTCCAGCCAATCGGCGGCATGAGACCGCGTTTTGACCGCGACGAAGACAGTGGTCGCAACCCCTAGCCGCGCCCGGTCCAACAGGGCGACACGCTTCTTGATATAGCCCGACGCCTCCAACTGGCGGACACGGCGCCAGCACGGTGTCGTCGACAGGCCGACACGATCGGCCAGATCCGACGTCGACAGGGACGCGTCATGCTGCAGTTCCTGCAGGATACGTCGGTCGATATTGTCCAAGGCCATAGAATGGAACTCGGATAAAGTTATCTCGATTAGAAAAAAATATCACTATCGGCGTAAAATGCCAGCATGTTTAGAAACCAATTTCCAGAGGATAGGGGCATAATCAGGACACTCAATTCAGGGGACGATCATGGTACGCAGCGCCTTCACGAAACATCCGGCTTCCGTCGGTGAGACCTATACCGAGCATATGGGAACGGCCTTCAGCTTCGCCGGGCCACTGCTTCTCGCCGGTCTGTGCTGTGTCGTCCATGCCGTGCTGCCCTTTGCCTTCGAAAAGACCGGCAGTCGTATGATTTCCCGACTGCACGACCGCATGGTTGCCCACCGGGTCCGTCCGGAGAACATGCATAAGGTCGTGGCGCAGCCCGCCGAATAAGGCGCTGTGGCGAAGTTCTGAAATACGGCTGCAGTGGGAGCGTTAGGCCCCGGCGGCGCGGGTGTCCAGAATGACCCGTGCGCTGTGGCAATCCTTCGCGATCTGAGTTTTCAGCGCGTCCAAGCCGTCAAATTTCCGTTCGCCGCGAATGAATTCGATCAGCGCAACGCGCATATGCGTGCCGTAGAGATCGCGGTCGAAATCGAACAAATGGACTTCGAATTTCTCCGTCAGTCCGTCGACCGTGGGGCGCTTGCCCAGATTGGCAACGCCGTCGCACCAGACGGTCTGGCCAACGTGGGCCGTCTCGACACCAACCCGGACCGCGTAGACCCCGTAGGCCGGTCGAATATAGTCGCCTAGATCCAGATTGGCGGTCGGGAAGCCGATGGTGCGGCCGATCTGCGCGCCGTGCAGGACTTCTCCTTCGATCTCGAAGGGGCGGCCGAGCAGGGCGGCGGCCTGACCGGGTTCGCCACCGCTCAGATAGTCGCGGATTCTGGTCGAAGAATAGATTTCGCCGGTCGCCGATGCAGACGGTTCGATCACCATGGTCTCGAAGCGTGGGTCGGATTTTAGGGTCTCGACATCGCCGCCGCGACCGCGGCCAAATTTGAAATCATAGCCGACCACCAGCGTCCCGACGCCGATTCCGTCGACCAAGACGGACTGGATGAAGGCTTCCGCCTCCAATGCCGCCAATGATGCGTCGAAATTCAGACAGATCAGGGAATCGACCCCCAGCGCCTGAAGCTGATGCGCCTTGTTTGTGAAAGGGGTCAGACGGAAGGGCGGGTCGTCTTTGCGGAAATAGGCGCGCGGATGCGGTTCGAAGGTCATGACCGCAAGGTCCACACCCTGGGCCTCGGCGACTTCGCCGGCTTGGCCGATGACGGATTGATGGCCGCGATGAACGCCGTCGAAATTACCAAGCGCAACGACCGCGCCCCGACGCTCGACCGGATAGGCGCCGGTTTCCCTGAAAATCTGCATGAAGGCTTGCCGCTCCGGCTGGATTGATGGGCGGGTCGAGATTAACCGGTTCCGACGCCGCTGAAAATGTCTCAGGCGGAGGCGGCTTTCGCGGCCTCTTCCTCCTGACGGCTGCGAACCATCATCTTCGCCTCGCCGTCGCAAACCAGCTTGTCGCCGACCGAGGCCGTGGTCTTGCAGATGATCCGCTTTTTCTCCGGGATGATATCCAGGATCACCGCCTTGGCCGTCACCGTATCGCCGGCGCGAACCGGGGCCAGGAATTTCAGATCCTGGCTGAGATAGATGCAGCCCGGTCCCGGCATTTTCATGCCCAGAACGGTTGAAATCAGGCTTGCGGTCAGCATGCCGTGGGCGATGCGGCCCTTGAACATCGTGTCGGCGGCGAATTCCTCATTCACATGAACCGGGTTCATATCGCCGGTGACGCCGGAGAACATGACGATATCCGCTTCCGTGATGGTCTTCGCGAAGACCGCCGTCATGCCGACAGATAGGTCTTCGATGAAAAACCCGTTCAAATCGGTGTGCAGGCGCGGACTGTCCATCGGATCGGCTCCTCGGCATTTAAACTGGCGTGCCGCCCGGAAATACGGGCGCGCGGCTGATGCTGCGGTGCAACGCTATCGATTGCGCCGTGCGGCGGCAAGTCCGGATCGTCCGCCGGATTAGACCGATCCGCGCGGATCGATGGGCAGACCGGTGCTCAACCCCACCGCCGTTTCGAAATGGCGGGCATGTCCCAGAAGCCGGCCTTCGCCCCGGGGGCCGCCGACAAATTGGATGCCGATTGGCAGGCCTTCCGGCGTGAAACCGGCCGGGACGGAAACCGCAGGCATGCCGGTCAGTGTGATGGCGGACACCATGGCGAGCCAATGGATGTAGTTGTCGAAACGGACGCCGTTCACCGTGTCGACCCAAAGCTGTTCGGCCGGGTAAGGCGGGACGATGGCGGTCGGACAGACGAAGGCGTCGAACCCTTGTGCGGTCAGCAGCGAGACCATCTCCATATAGAGGGCCCCCCGGTTCCTTTGGGCCTCGGCGATCGCGTCGGCGGTCAGACGTTGTCCGAATTCGATATTCCAGATGACGTCGTCCTTCAGCAGCGCGCGCTGCGCGGGATCGGCATATTTGTCGCGATGTCCGTTGACGAAGCCCAATCCACGCAGCACGCCGAAGGTCTCGATCGCGCGGCTGAAATCGGGGCAGGTTTCGACCAGGTCGACGCCCATATCCGCCAGGGTCGCCAGGGCTGCTTCAAAGACCGCGCGGACTTGCGGGTCGACCGGGATGATGCCGCCGAGATCCAGGCTGTAGGCGATGCGCTTGGGCGGCGGGGTCAGACGGCAGGTGTCGCGGAAGGGCCTGTCTGGGGCCGGCTGGCTGATCGGGTCGCGCGGGTCGCGCCCGGCCATGGCGTCCAGCATCAATGCCGTGTCCTCGACGGTCCGACCCATCGGGCCTTCGACGCTCATCGAACCGAATGGGTCGCCCGGATTCAGACGCGGCACGCGACCGGGGCCGGGGCGTAGACCGACCACCCCACAGAAGCTGGCCGGCGTGCGCAGGCTGCCGCCCAAGTCGGATCCGCTGGCCAGCCAGCACTGACCGGTGGCCAGGGCGACCGCCGATCCGCCCGACGATCCGGCGCAGCTCTTGGAGATATCCCACGGATTCCGGGTGATGCCGAAGACGGCATTGAACGTATTGGCCCCTGCGCCGAATTCCGGCGTGTTCGTCTTACCGATCGGAATTGCGCCATTGGCCTCCAGATTTGCAGCGGGGATGTCGGTAAAATCCGGTACGAAATCCTTGAAGATCGGCGAGCCGTAGGTGCAGCGGACGCCCGCCAACTCGGTCAGATCCTTGATGCCGACCGGCAGGCCCGCCAGCAGGCTGTCCCGGTCGGCGGTCTCGGCCTGTGCCTCGGCACGGTCGCGGCAGCGGATGACCATGGCGTTGACCGTTCCGTCCACGGCCTCGATCCGGTCGAAGGCGGCGGCGATCATCTCCTTGGCGCTGACCTCGCCCGATTTCAGCAGGTCGACGGCATCGCAGGCGGTAAGTCGGATCAAATCGGTCATCGTCGGGCTTTCAAATGGGGCTCGCGGGACGGAAAGTTGAAAAGACGGTGACGAAACCCTACAGCAAGGTCAACCGGATCAGTTACCCAACACAGGAAGCCCGCCCGATGTCCGAAGAAGCCGATCAAGCTGTCAGCGACCCGATGCTGGAGCGTATTCCGGTCAGCGTACTGACGGGATTTCTGGGGTCCGGCAAGACGACGGTGCTGAACGCCCTGCTGAAACATCCGGACATGGGCCAGACGGCGGTCGTCATCAACGAGTTCGGCGAGGTCGGCATCGACAACCTGCTGGTCGAAACCGCCAGCGAGGACATGGTGGTGATGGATTCCGGCTGCCTGTGCTGCACCATCCGGGGCGACCTGGTCGAGACCTTGCGGGGCCTGATCCGGCGCCGCTGGCGTTCGGAAATTCCGGCTTTCGAACGGCTTGTAATCGAAACGACCGGCTTGGCGGATCCGGCGCCCATTCTGCATACGCTGATGACCGATCCGGTGATCTCGGCGCGGTATCGTCTGGACGGGGTCATCGCGACCGTCGATGCGGCGGCGGGAGAGGCGACGATGGATGCACAGCCCGAGGCCGTGAAACAGGCTGCCGTGGCCGACCGGATCCTGCTGACCAAAACCGATATCGTGCCCCACAACGCGGATCTCATCGATCGGCTGGGCAGGATCAATCCGGCTGCCCCCGTTCTGCCCGTGGTTCAGGGCAAGGTCGACCCGGCGAGCCTGTTCGGGACCGGCCTATACGATCCCGCCACCAAATCGCCGGATGTCGCACGCTGGCTGGCGGAAGAATCCTATGCCGAGGCGCACCACCACGATCACGACCACGCGCATCACCATGACACGAACAGGCATGATGATCGGATACGGTCTTTCGTGATTCGTCATGAGGCGCCGATCGCCTGGGACAAGTTCGTGGAATGGATCGAAGCCCTGATTTCCACTCACGGCGCGAACCTTCTGCGGATGAAGGGGATATTGAACGTGCAGGAGGCGCAGGGACCGGTCGCCGTACACGGGGTGCAGCATGTTTTTCATCCGCCGGCTATGCTGGAGGACTGGCCGGACGGGGACGACCGCATTTCGCGCCTGGTCATCATCGCCCGGGACCTCAATCACGCACCCGTGGAGAAGATGTTCAAGGCCTTCGTCGAGGGCTAGCGGTTGTTCAGAACCCGCTTCTGATCCTGCGCGAGGCCGGCCAGCATCTGTTCCAGTTGTGACAGGCTGCCTGCGTCATAGCGCTGTTCCAAGCGTTGGCGGCCTTCGACATCGAACAGCGTTTCCGCCAGTTCCTTGTACAGCGCCGACATCAGCTTATGGAACTCCATGTCGCCGAAATGCCAGGCCTTTTCCGCCTCCGACTTGGCCGACGGCATGGTGCGCTCGAAGAAGCTGACCATCCAGCTTCGGCGTTTGGCCACGTCCAGGAAATAGCGCGTGAT
The DNA here is from genome assembly GCF_965228185.1 of Pacificispira sp. NCBI lineage: Bacteria > Pseudomonadati > Pseudomonadota > Alphaproteobacteria > Rhodospirillales > Aestuariispiraceae > Pacificispira > Pacificispira sp. Next base: position 593,340 of record NZ_CBDDHE010000003.1, read on the forward strand.
GTAAATCAGAATATCGTTGACCAGAACCTGCGCCACCGGCCGTTCATGCAGGGTCTCCCAATCCAGGGAGCCGCCTTCCCGGGCGCGCAAGGCCTCAATCATCTCCCGCGCGCGGTCTTCGTATTCGTCGAACAGTTCCGGGCCGACCATCTGATGCAGGGCCTGAATGAAGGCCGGGATAACGCGGCGGGACAGGGTTCGACCCGGGATCGGGTCCTTGTCGCGATCCGGCAGCAGATGCACGAAGCGCGCGACAATCAGGCGTTCCAGCGGAAACTTCCGCATGCGGGAATAAAAGGATTCCTCGAATTGCTGCTGCAGGCCCGACCATGCCGAATCGCACAGGCCGCGCAGTGTGGCGTCCTGGTCGTAGGTATAGGCGTTGACCACTGCCTGAATGTCGCGCGCGGTCAGCTTTCCATCGCCGCGCGCGGAATGTGCCGCCAGGCGGTCAATCAGCAACTGACTGACCCGATGCGCGAAGTCGCCCAGTTTTTCCGCCCCCGGGGCGGCGGGTTTCTCGGATTTGCCCAGTTCGTCAGCCATTCTGTCTTTCCCAATCGCTTCCGCATTAAGGTATCGCCCTGCCGGGACTTGATTTCAAGCGGCCCGGCCAAGATAGTCACGGCGCGGCCCGGACCCATGGGCCGTCCTGGACCACGGTGCCCCGTCTTCCCGAAGGACCCGCCCGATGACAGATCGCCTGACCGTCGCCCTGGCGCAATTGAACCCGACCGTGGGGGATATCGCCGGCAACGCCGCCCTGGCACGCAAGGCGCGTGCCGATGCCGCTGCCGAGGGCGCGGATTTGTTGTTGCTGCCGGAATTGTTCCTGTCCGGCTATCAACCGGAAGATCTGGTGCTCAAGCCCTTCTTCCTGGACAAGCTGGAAGAGGCGGCGTCTGCGCTGGCGGCCGAAACGGCCGATGGCGGGCCGGATGTGCTGCTGCCCACGCCTTGGCGCGGCGAGGGTGTGAAGCCGCGCAACGCCGTTCTGTATCTGACGGGAGGGCGGATCGAAACCGCGCGCTTCAAGCATGATCTGCCGAATTACGGCGTGTTCGACGAGAAGCGCGTCTTCGATGCGGGCCCGATGCCGGGACCGATCAGCATAAAGGGGGTGCGTGTCGGCGTCCCGATCTGCGAGGATATCTGGACCGCCGATGTCGTCGAATGCCTGGACGAGTCCGGCGCCGAAATCCTGCTGGTCCCGAACGGCAGCCCCTATGAGGACGGCAAGGAGGATGTGCGCATCCAGCTTGGCGTCAACCGCGTGCGCGAAAGCGGACTTCCCATCGCCTATCTGAACCAGGTCGGCGGACAGGACGAACTGGTCTATGACGGATCGTCCTTCGTGATGAATCCGGATTACAGCCTGGCCATCCAGATGCCGGCATTCGAAAGCGCGGTGTCGGTCGCGGTGTTCGAACGGACGGGGGACGGCTGGCACTGCCGGCCGGGCGACCGGGTGAAGCCGCCGGAGCGGATGGAATCCATCTATCGCGCCATGACCTTGGGATTGCGGGACTATGTGCGCAAAAACGGCTTTCCCGGCGTGATTCTGGGCATGTCCGGCGGGATCGATTCCGCCCTGTCGGCGGCGGTTGCGGTCGATGCGCTGGGGCCGCAGGGCGTCCATTGCGTGATGATGCCGTCCCCTTATACCAGCCAGGAAAGCCTGGACGACGCTGCCGCCGCCTGTGCCCTATTGGGCGTTCGGCTGGACGAGGTGAATATCGGACCGGCAATGAAGGCATTTCAGGACATGCTGGCCCCGGTCTTCGGCGACACCGAAAGCGGCGTGACGGAAGAAAACATCCAGTCCCGGTCGCGCGGTCTGACCTTGATGGCGATTTCGAACAAGCAGGGCGCGATGGTGCTGACGACCGGCAACAAGTCGGAAATGTCGACCGGCTATGCCACGCTCTATGGCGATATGTGCGGCGGGTATTCGGTCCTGAAGGACATCTACAAAAGCGACGTCTTTCGTCTGTGCGAATGGCGCAACGAAGGGCTGACCCGGAACGACGACCCGCTTCTGCTGGGCCCCGCGGGACCGGTCATGCCCCAGCGCATCATTACCAAACCACCATCGGCCGAACTGAAGCCGGATCAGAAGGACCAGGACAGCCTGCCGCCCTATGATGTCTTGGACGATATCCTGAATTGTCTGATCGAACGGGAAATGTCGGTGGCCGAGATCGCGGCGCGCGGACATCCCCCGGAACTGGTTCAGCGGGTATGGCGCATGTTGGATATCGCGGAATACAAGCGCCGTCAGGCGCCGCCGGGCGTCAAGATTACCGCCCGGGCTTTCGGCCGCGACCGGCGCTATCCCATCACCAACGGTTTCAGGAAGATCCTGTGATCATTTTCGATTGCGACGGCGTTCTGGTCGATACCGAGGCGATTTCGAACCGTCTGTTGGCTGAGGCGATCACCGAGGCCGGGCGGCCGATGACGATGGAGGAATCCGTCCGGCGCTATAAGGGTGGGCGGATCAAATCTCTGCCGCCGCAGATTGAAGCCGAATTCGGGATCGACCTGGGCCCCGATTTCCTCGACCGGTTCTTTGCCAAACAATTCGCGGCGCTGGAGCGAGAGACAGAGGCGATCCCCGGTGTCCGCGCCGTCATCGACCGCCTGGTTGCGGACAAGAGAGGCTTCTGCGTCGCCAGTCAGGCATCGGTCGCCAAGATGAAGATCTCCCTGGGGCGCAGCGACTTGTGGCCATTGTTCGAGGGCCGGGTCTTTTCCGCCGACATGGTCTCCCGCCCGAAGCCGGCGCCGGATTTGTTCCTGCATGCCGCCCAAAGCATGGGATGGCCGCCCACCGACTGCACGGTCATCGAGGATTCGACCACGGGCGTGCGTGGCGCCGTGGCGGCGGGCATGCGCGTGATCGGTTTCAGCCGGGATACCGCTGAGGATGAATTGCGCGCCGCGGGCGCGCATTTCGTCGTACCCGAAATGGACGGCGTGGCTGCAATCCTGTTCGGCTGACAGGGGTCAGGCGATCAGCTTGCGGGAAGCGATTTCCAGCGATTCCAAACTTTCCTGAACCGTTTGGCCGCTGGTGTCGATGCTGGCATCGGCCTGCCGATAGGCCGGTTCGCGCGCCTTCAGAATGGCCTTGAGGTCTTCCATCGCCTCTTCGTTTTTCGCCATGGGGCGCAGGTCGCCCTGGGCGATCACGCGGCTCATATGTTCTTCGGGCTGGGCCTGGATCCAGATCGTATGGCAGCGGTCCAGCAGCAACTGGAATGTCGACGATTCGGAGACGATCCCGCCGCCGGTGGCGATGATCGCCGCCTTGTTTTCCTTGACGATGTTTTCCAATGCGCGTCGTTCCAGGCGGCGGAAGGCGGGCTGACCGCTTAGCGCCATTATTTCCCCGACGCTGCCGCCGTAATCCCGTTCGACGATCCGGTTAAGCTCCACGAAGGGCACGTCCATCCTCTGGGCGAGGAGCCGGCCCAAGGTGGACTTGCCGCCGCCGCGCAGGCCGATCAGCGCAATGCGTTTGGCCTTGGCCGAGGAAGAATCCTCCGTCGCGCTGCCCGTGCGTCCAACCGCATTCAGAGCCTCGCGCGCCTCCGGCAGCAAGGTCGGGGGCAGGGCGCGCAGCCGCGCGATCAGCGGTGCCAGTTCCGGCGTCGCTTCGATGCCGCCTTCGCCGGTCACCAATTGCGCCAACGGATAGTCGACCGCCGTTGCGATCTGGCGCAGAACGGCCACGGTCGGATTGCCGGACCCGCCCTCCAATTGCGCCAGATACCGCTCGGAGACGCCGGAGTCCCGTGCCAGAATGCGGCGGGCCATGCCGCGTTTGGCACGGGCTTCCCGAACCCGGGCGCCCAGGGCGGCTAGATAGGCTTTCAGGGCCGGATCTTCGGCCAGTTTGTCACTCATCGGTCCCCCAAGAGGCGGCTTTCCGGCCGCTCTTCTGTGTCGATGGGAAAAAATGCACTATGGTTCTTTTCACATCCATCAACATGCACTATAGTTCCTAAATCCCCGGCGCGGCAAGGGCCGGGATTATGGGATAGAGAAGAAGCAGGATAGGCGACGGATGAGCAACGAGGTCAAGATTCTCGTCGGGACGATGACCGGCACGGCGGAACTGGTGGCGGATGAAATCGTCGATGTTCTGGAAGACAAGGGCGCGGATGTCGAGGTCCTGTTGATGGACAATCTGAAGCCGGACGCGCTGACGACCGGCCCGCTCTATATCATCTGCACGTCGACCTATGGCCAGGGCGATATTCCCGACAACGCGCAAGATTTCTACGAAGCGCTGGAAGCGGCGGCTCCGGACCTGTCCGGCCTGCATTACGGGGTCTTCGCGCTGGGCGACCGCACCTATATGCAGACCTTCTGTTTCGGCGGTAAGAAATTCGACGAGCTGTTCGCGAAACTGGGTGCCAAGCGCCTGGGCGATCGGCGCGAACACGACGCGTCGTCCGGCGAACTGCCGGAAGACGTCGCAGCAGAATGGGCCGAGGAATGGTACGAGGGCAGCCTCGCCGCCGCCTGAGTTCGATCCGACCTATCCAGCCAATCGCGCTTTCCGGGGGTAGCGATGACGCCAGACGACTTTTCCAAGCTGTTGAACGATGTGTCCGAGACGATCGGCGCCAGACCCCTGGACGCCGAACTGGACGCGTTCCTGAACGAAACATATCCCGGCGACGGCGATGTCGTCGCGAAGATCGAGGATGCCTGCAAGACCGGGATTGCCGAGGGCTGGCTGTGCCAGAACGAACATGGCGGCATCCGCTTCGGGCGCCCGATCAAACCGTCCTTGGCACAGCACAATTTCTCGGTCGACTTGGTCGTCATGGACGATTGCAAGGGGCCACACCACGCCCATCCGACGGGCGAGATCGATCTGATCCTGCCGGTGGAAGGCGATGCCACCTTCGACGGTCGGGGCCGGGGTTGGCTGGTCTACGGTCCGGGCACCGCGCACTATCCGACGGTCACCGGCGGGAAGGCGATTGTCCTGTATCTGTTGCCCAACGGCGAAATCGAGTTCACGCGGTCCAAGAAGAGCTGAACAGGCTCCCCCACCGCAGCCAAATTTCAGACGTTCCTGTTAGGGAGGGAGCACCATGGCCGGCCATTCCGCCGCAGACGACCTTTACAATGCCGCAGATGATTTGATCCTCCGGAACCTGGAGGCAGGTCGGGGCGACAAGCCCGCCTTCATCGATCATTCCGGCGCGTATAGCTATGCCGATCTGAACGGCCGTGTCAGCCGCTTCGCCAACCTGCTGCGCGATCGCGGCGTGCGGATGGAAGAACGCGTGCTGATGTGCATGCTGGACACGATCGATTGGCCGACCTGCTTTCTGGGGGCAATCCGCGCCGGCGCCGTGCCGATCCCGGTCAATACAAGGCTGACCTCCGAAGACTACGATTTCATGCTGGAGGACAGCCGGGCGCGCGTTCTGGTCGTGTCCGAGCAATTGCTGGACGCCTTCCTGCCGCATATCGGGAACCATCCCCTCTTGGAAACCGTAATCGTCTCCGGTGCGGACGGGAAGGGCTATGCGCTTCTGGCGGATTTGCTGAAAGGCCAGCCGGACCAGGCGGAAACCGCGCCGACCCGCAAGGGCGACATGTGCTTCTGGCTCTATACGTCCGGGACGACGGGCAAGCCGAAGGGCGCAGTGCATCTGCACACCCATCTTATCGAAACGGCGAACCTTTATGCGATCCCGACCCTGGGGATCAAAGAGGACGATGTTTGTTTCTCGGCCGCGAAACTGTTCTTCGCCTATGGTCTTGGGAATGGACTGACCTTCCCGATGGCGGTCGGCGCGACGACGATCCTGCTGGCCGGGCCGCCCGATCCCAAATCGGTTTGCCAGATCATCCGCGAACACAAGCCGACCATCTTCTACGGCGTGCCCACCCTGTATGGCATGTTGCTGGCCTCGGGCGAATTGCCCGGGCCCGGCGACCACGCCATGCGCCTCGCGACCTCCGCCGGGGAGGCCCTGCCGGCCGATCTGCTGCGCCGGTTTAAGGAGGCGACGGGGGTCGATATTCTGGACGGCCTCGGGTCTACCGAGATGCTGCACATCTTCCTTTCGAACCGGGTCGGCGACATTACGCCCGGCGCATCGGGCCGGCCGGTGCCGGGTTATGAGCTGCGCCTTGTCGCCGATGATGGTTCGGTCATCGAAGGGGCCGGCGAAATGGGGATGCTGGAAGTATCCGGACCGACATCGGCGATCATGTATTGGAACCAGCGGGACAAGAGCCGCGACACGTTCCAGGGCCAATGGACCCGTACGGGCGACAAATACATCCGCGATGAGAATGGCGTATATGCCCATGCCGGCCGGTCGGACGATATGCTGAAGGTCGGCGGCATCTACGTGTCCCCGGTGGAAGTCGAAAGCGCCATCGTGCGGCACGAGAAAGTGCTGGAAGTCGCCGTCGTCGGCCATCCCGACAAGGATGGTCTGATCAAACCGAAGGCCTTCATCGTGCCGCGTGACGGTGTCGTGACGGATGCGGCGCTGGCCGATGAGATCAAGGCCTTCGTGAAGGCGGAACTGGCCGGATACAAGTACCCGCGCTGGATCGAGTTCATCGGCGAATTGCCGAAAACCGCGACTGGTAAGATTCAGCGGTTCAAGCTGCGGGACGCCGAATGACGCCCGAAGTTTTCTTCGAGGAGGTCACCGGCCATCGTCTCGAATGCGCATGGTACGCGCCGCGTCTCGAAGGCCCGGCCCTGGTCGTTCTGCATGAAGGCCTAGGCTCCGTTGCCATGTGGCGGGATTTCCCCGCGCAATTGGCGGAACGTACGGGGCGCGGCGTTCTGGTCTATTCACGGTATGGCTATGGCCGGTCGACGCCCTGTACGACCCATCCGGTCGGCGACAGATACATGCACCGCGAGGCATTGGAAGCGCTGCCGGAACTGCTTGACCGACGCGGGCTGGAGCGGCCGATTCTGGTCGGACATTCGGATGGCGGGTCCATCGCATTGATCCATGCCGGCGGCGCGGGGCGACCGGTCGGTGGGGTTGTCACCCTGGCCGCCCATGTCTTCAACGAGGACGTTTGCGTCGCATCGATCGAACAGGCCAAGAAGGCTTTCGAGACCACGGATCTGAAGGACAAGCTTGGCCGGTATCACGACGATCCGGAAGGGGCGTTCTGGCTGTGGAACCAGGCTTGGCTGGCGCCCAGTTTCCGGGATTGGAATATCGAGGAATATCTGCCCGGCATCACTTGCCCGGTTATGGCAATTCAGGGTGCACAGGACGAATACGGGACCGGGGCGCAGATCGAGGCGATCGGCGGACAGGTTGCCGGGTCCTGTGAAACCCTTATCCTGCCGGACTGCCGCCATTCCCCGCACCGGGACCAGCCCGAACGGACGGTGGATCTGATCGCGGATTTCGCCGCGGCCATCGCCTGAACGCCCCGTATCGGCCAAGATGCAAGGACCCGAATGACCTCCATCTCAATAAAGTCCCAACCGATCCACCATCCCTGGGATGGCCCGCCCGAAACCGGCGGCATGATCGAGGTCGCGCCGGGTGTCCACTGGCTGCGCATGCCTTTGCCGATCTCGCTGGATCACATCAACCTGTGGCTGATCGAAGACGGCGACAAATGGGTTGTGGTTGATACCGGGTTCGGGACCGACCAAACCTGCGACCTGTGGCGTCAGACCTTTGACGGCCCCGCCAAGGATCGGCATCCGGGGCGGCTGATCTGCACCCATCACCATCCGGACCATTTCGGACAGGCCGGGTGGTTGAACAGGACCTACGGCATTCCATGCCTGATGACGGAAAAGGAATGGTTGGTCGGGACGCTGTTGGTGATGTTGAGCAACGATGCCTTCGCCAACGGGCAGGACAGTTTCTACATTCGCCATGGCGTCCCGGACGATGTGCGGGGGCGCCTGCATGCCGTCGGCAATGAATACCGCAATTGCGTCCACGAGCCGCCCCATGGCTTCACCCGTATCCGGGATGGGGAGGAGTTGATCATCGGCGGCCGGGTCTGGCGTGTCATGGCACTGGAAGGGCACAGCGAAAACCTCGCGGCCTTATACTGTCCGGACCTGCACGTTCTGATCGCGGGCGATCAGGTGCTGCCGAAGATCAGTCCGAATATTTCCATCCATTGGTTCAAGGACGGTTCCGAACCGTTGAGCGACTTCCTGAACAGTCTGGAACGGATCGCGGAGACGTTGCCGGAAGACACCTTGGTCCTGCCATCGCACAAGCTGCCCTTTGTCGGTCTGCACCGGCGCATTGCGGATCTGCAGGCGCATCATCGCGACCGGCTGGGTGAATTGATCGAGGCGCTGGCGGACGGCGTACCGCGGGACGCATGGCAGTTGATGCCCACGATCTTCCCGCGCGCCATTGGCGACGATCATGTCATGTTCGCCCTGGGCGAGAGCGTCGCCCATCTGGATCATCTGGCGGCGCTGGGCCGGATCCGGAAGGAATGCACGGACGGAAAGATCCTGTATCGGAGATTGGCTGAATGACCGGTCGCTACCTGGAAGACTACACGGTCGGCGAAGTGATCGTCGCGCCGCCCGTTCGTTTTGATGAGGATTACATCGTCGGTTTCGCCAAGGAATACGACCCTCAAGGCATCCATATCGACAAGGACTACGCCGAGAGCGGCCCGTTCGGCGGCCTGATTGCCAGCGGATTCCAGACCGTCGCCGCCAGTTTCGCGTCCTTTCTGCGCATGGGCCTGTTTGTCGATGTTTCGCTGGCCGGGCCCGGCATGGATGAAATCCGCTGGGTTCGACCGGTTCGCCCCGGCGACTCGCTGACACCCCATGTTACAGTTGCCGAGGCGCGGCGGTCGCGTTCCAAGCCGGACCGGGGCATTCTGCACCTGTCCTGGGATGTTCGTAATCAGGACGGTGACACGGTCCTGACCATGTCCTCCATGACAATGATCAAGACGCGCCATGCCGAATAACCCCTACCGCCACGTCTTTCAGTCGATTCAGGTCGGGACGCATACGCTGCCCAACCGCATCGTCATGGGATCGATGCATACCGGCTTGGAGGAACGGGACGACGGGGTAGAGCGGCTGGCCGCCTTTTATGGCGAACGCGCGGAACAGGGCTGTGCCCTGATCGTTACCGGCGGATTCTCGGTGAACGAGGCCGGGAAGTTGAACGCCCATGCCGCCAGTTTCGATACGCCGGAAATGGCCGAGGCGCACCGGCCGGTGCCTGCCGCGGTCCATGCCCATGGCGGTCGCATCCTGTTGCAGCTGCTGCATGCCGGGCGCTACAGCTATCATTCCAAACTGGTCGCGCCGTCGCCGATCCGCGCGCCGATCAACAAGAATACGCCGCGCGAAATGACGGATCAGGAGATCGAACAGACGGTCCAGGATTTCGTGACATCGTCGGTACTGGCGCGGGACGCGGGGTATGACGGTGTCGAAATCATGGGGTCCGAAGGCTACTTGATCAACGAGTTCACGGCGCCTTGTACCAACCACCGCACCGACCGCTGGGGCGGGTCGTTCGAGAACCGCATCCGGTTTCCGCTGGAGATCGTGAAAGCCGTGCGCGCCGCGCTGGGGCCGGACTTCATCATCATGTACCGGTTGTCGGTCCTGGACATCGTCGATGGGGGAAGCCCTTTGTCCGAAGTGCGGGATCTGGCACAGCGGATTGAGGATGCGGGTGCGGATGTGATCAATTCCGGCATCGGCTGGCATGAGGCGCGGGTGCCGACCATCGCCCAGGCCGTGCCGCGCGCAGGCTTTGCCTGGGCGACGGCGCGGGTGCGCGACGCTTTGAAAGCGATCCCGATCGTCGCGGTGAACCGAATCAACGCCCCAGAGACCGCTGAAGCGATCCTTGCGAAGGGCGAGGCCGACATGGTCAGCATGGCGCGGCCCTTCCTGGCCGATCCGGCTTTCGTGTCGAAATCGGCATCCGGCCGCGCCGACCGGATCAATACCTGCATTGCCTGCAACCAGGCCTGCCTGGACAATTACTTCGAAGGCAAGGTGTCGTCCTGCCTGGTCAATCCGCGCGCCTGTAATGAAACCCTGATGGGCCTTCCGCCAGCGAAACAGGCGAAGAAGGTGGCCGTCGTCGGGGCCGGACCGGCGGGCCTGTCGGCGGCGGAAACCCTGGCGGCGAGGGGGCATGCGGTCACGCTGTTCGAAGGCAACGGCCATATCGGCGGCCAGTTCGCGCTGGCGCGTGCGATCCCGGGCAAGCAGGAGTTCGACGAGACCCTGCGCTATTTCTCCATCCGGCTGGCGGATTTGTCGGTCGATCTGAAGCTGAACACCCGCGTGACGGCGGAGGGGTTGAAACGGTTCGACGCAGTCGTGCTCGCGACCGGCGTCGTGCCGCGTATCCCGGATATCGATGGCGTCGATCATCCCAGCGTCATGACCTATGCCGACCTTTTGTCCGGCGCGCGCGATCCCGGCATGCGGGTCGCGGTGGTCGGGGCCGGCGGCATCGGCGTCGACGTTTCCGTCTTCCTGGCGGAGGAGAAATCGGACTCCCACATGGATCCGGTGGCTTTTCGCCGGCATTGGGGCGTCGATGAACCGGCGGAAAACCCGCCGCCACCGCGAGAAATCACGCTGCTGCAGCGCCGCCCCGGCAAGATGGGAATCGGCCCGGGCCGGACGACCGGCTGGGTGCACCGGTTGACCCTGGGCAAGGCGCGGGTCGAAATGATTCCGGAAGTGACCTACGAGCGTATCGACGACCGGGGCCTGACGATCTCGGCGGGGGGAGAACGGCGCGTGATCGCCTGCGATTCCATCGTCCTCTGCGCGGGGCAGGAATCGGTGACCGACCTTCAGGCACCGCTGACGGCGATGGGGCTGCCGGTGCATGTGATCGGCGGGGCCAAGCTGGCCGCAGAGGTCGATGCCGAACGCGCGATCCGCGAAGGCATGATGGTGGCGCTGGAAGTCTAACCGTCAGGTGGCGGCGGCTGCGCTGAATCGCCGGCAAACTTGCGGTAGGCCAACGGCGCGGCGATCACGACATAGATGATGCGTACCACGTGATGGGTTGCGACGAAGGCCACGTCGACCCCCAGTGCCAGGGCGACAAGGCTCATTTCCGCGAGGCCGCCCGGCGCATAGGCCAGCACGGCGCTTTCGACCGGAATATCCCCGGCAACATGGACGATCAGCGCGAAGGCGCCGGTGACGGCCAGCAGGATCGCGGTAGATCCGACGCTCATAAGAATAACGCGCAGGACCTCGGCGCGCGCCGTGCCCGCGAAGCGGCAGCCGATGATGGTGCCCATGACCCATTGCGCCGTATTCACGATCAGCATCGGCGGCTGCGCGGACGTAACCCCGCTGAGATGCAGGGTCGCGCTGGCAATCATCGGTCCTACCAGCATGGGGGCGGGAATTTTCAGCTTCTTGGCGATCGGCAGGCCCAGGGTGCAAAGCCCTAGCAGCACGTAGTCCCGCAAGGCTACATCGCCTAACCCCACGCCGAAGCGTGACCGGTCCGTCATGTCGATTTCCGAGGTCAGCCGGAAAAGGACCGGGATGGTCAGGACGGTCAGCAGGACGCGGCTGGCATGGGTCAGGACGATGCGCCGGTCGTCGCCGCCCATCTCTTTCCCGACGATCATCATTTCGTTCAGCCCGCCCGGCATGGCCGCGAAATAGGCGGTGGGCCGGTCGTAACCCGCGATGCGTCGGAAAAAGGGATAGCAGCAGGCGCCGCCGACGGCGACATAGACCGCCAGCAGGCTGAGACTGATCGCCCATTGTCCGGCTCGGTCCAGCATTTCCGGCGTGAAGCCGGAACCCAGCATGACGCCCAGCACGGTGACCATCAACGGCCGCAGCGGCATCGGTCCCTTCACCGGCGCGCCGAAGACCGACGCGATGGTGCAGACGATCATCGGCCCCAGCATCCAGGGCAGGGGAATCGTCAGCTTGTCGGCAACAAAACCGCCGGCCGCCCCCAGACCGAGCGCAAGCGCGATCTTGGGCAGGGAATCCAGGGAAGGCAGGGTCATGAACGCGGTATCTCTCGGGCCAGGCGCACCGCGGTTTGCCCGGGCGCGGCGCCATGGGTCGGCATGATCAGGACGCAATTGTCATAGGGCGTCAGGATAGGCCTATCGCCGTCCATGGCAATCCGCGTTCCGGCCCGGTCGATGGATTCCAGACCCTGGAAATCGGCTGCGAATGTGAAATTGTGCGTTACCACCGTCACCACATCCGTCACCTGCAGCACCATCTGGCGCGGAGCAGGCGGTACGGCGCCTTTCAACATGCCGAGGTGGCGCAGGAAGCGTCTGGTAATATCCCTGGCGCAATCGACGGTCGCCCGCTGCCAATGCTGGCCGCATTCCACCAGTAGGGATGTCGGGCCGGGGCCGGCGCCCGCGAACGGGGTGTAGTCGCGCATACGACGGCCTTCCACATGACCTGCGTCCTGGACGATCGCCGCCGGTGCGCCCAGCGCCTGGGCGAGGTCCAAGGACCGTTCCGACAGTCCAGTAAGGCTCATCGGCGCGGAATAGCTGCTGGTCGAATGCAGATCCAGGAGATAGTCGACCTCGTGCAGCAAGGGCCTGATCGCGCGGGCGCGGCGCAGTTCGATACTGTCGCCGGGACCGTCCAGCCGATCTTCCGTCCAGACCCGGTTGAAATCCTCGTCCGCGAAGCGCGATCCCTCGGGGGTCCGGCAACTGAATCCCTCATAGGCCTCGACGTTCATGAAGGCCAGGAACAGACGGCCCTTCGCAGGTCGAAACCGGCAGCGCAGCAACTCGTCCAGAATGATCGCGCCGCACAGTTCATTGCCATGGACGACCGCGGAGATCATCGCGGTCGGGCCATCGGCATCGCCTTCCAGGACTTGAACGAAGGGGCTTCCGGTCGCGCCGGACTGATAGGATGCGATATCCGGGGGGTCGATTGCGACCCGGGGGTCTTTGCGGAAATCCATGACCCGAAGAGTAGAGCCCGCCCAATGGGCTTACCACTAGGCGGCTCAGGCAATCAGTTGTGACCCATTGTTGAAAAAGGAGGCGGCTATCGGGGCACTTCCTCCGGGAAGTATCGAAGCAAGGTCAGGATCGGATTCGGCGCCGCCTGGCCCAGGCCGCAGATGGACGCGTCCATCATCGTCTTCGACAATTGTTCCAGCAGGGGCACGTCCCATTTCGCCAGTTCCATCAGCTTGACGGCCTTCTCCGTCCCGACGCGACAAGGCGTGCATTGACCGCAGCTTTCATCCTCGAAGAATTTCATCAGGTTCAACGCGACCGCGGGCATGTCGTCCTGGTCGGACAGGATGACAACCGCCGCCGATCCGATGAAACAGCCATGCGGCTGCAGCGTGTCGAAATCCAGCGGGATGTCGTCCATGCTGGCCGGCAGAATGCCGCCGGACGCGCCGCCGGGCAGGTATCCCTTGAAGACGTGGCCGTCGGCCATGCCGCCGCAATAGTCTTCGATCAATTGCCGGATGGTGATGCCGGCCGGGGCCAGCTTGACGCCCGGTTCCTTCACGCGGCCGGACACCGAGAAACTGCGCAGGCCCTTGCGGCCGTTCGCGCCGTGACCGGCAAACCAATCGGCGCCCTTGGTCAGGATTTCCGGGACCCAGTACAGGCTCTCCACATTGTTGACCAGGGTCGGCCGGCCGAAGATCCCGTCCTGGGCGACGAAGGGCGGGCGGTGCCGGGGCAGGCCGCGCTTGCCTTCGATGGATTCGATCATCGCGCTTTCTTCGCCGCAGATATAGGCGCCGGCGCCGCGGCGCAGGACGATCTTGACGTGATCGGACAGGCCTGCCGCCTCGACCTTCGCGATTTCGCGCTTCAGGACGTCGATAATGTCCGGGTACTCGTCGCGCATATAGACATAGACGGTTTCCGCCTCGACCGCCCAGGCGCCGATCAGCATGCCTTCCAGAAACTGGTGCGGGCGCCGCGCCAGATAGTGATGATCCTTGATCGTACCCGGCTCGCCTTCATCGCCATTGACCGCCATCAGTCGCGGCTTGGCTTCCATGCGGACGAACTTCCACTTGCGGCCGGTCGGGAAGCCTGCGCCACCCAGACCGCGCAGATTGGCGCCTTCCAGCGTCTCGATGATCCTTTCGACTGGGGTTTCGCCGCTCAGACAGGCTTTCAGGCGCGCATAGCCGCCCTCAGCCGTATAGGCGTCGAAATCCTGATAGTCCGGGATCACTGCATGGGTGTCGCGGGTCTCGATGGCGGCCTTCAATGTGTCGAAACTGGCATGCACATGATGCTTGTGCCCGACCTCCGCGACCGGTGCCTGGTGGCAGCGGCCCATGCAGGGCGCGCGCAGGATACGGACATCGTCACCGGCCCATTCCTGCAAGTCGCCCATCAGTTTCTGCGCCCCCAGCATCTCGCAGGTCAGGGAATCGCAAACCCGCACCGTCAGTTCGGGCGGGGCCGGGTCGTCTTCCATCACCAGATCGAAATGCGCGTAGAAACTGGCGACTTCGAAAACTTCCGCCATGGCCATGTTCATTTCGTCCGCTAACGCCAGCAGATGACGGGCGTGCAGACATCCGAAACGATCCTGAATCAGGTGCAGATGTTCGATCAGCAGATCGCGGTCGCGCGGCGCGTCGCCCAAAAGATCGGCGACTTCCCGCAATGCATCCGGATCGGTCTGCCGGCCTTTCGGATGCGGTGTCGTCTTGCGACGGCCGAAGCCAGGGCTCCGGAATTGGCGGACGCGGGTATCGCCGTCGGGCATAGAGACTCTCCTGCCAGTATCGAGAACGCACAGAGTGACGACATGGGGGCGGCAGGTAAACCTGTTCCCTCATGCAAAAAGGAGTCGACCGCGACGGATCGAATCCCGTGCCGATTTTTAACGGAAGGTAGGACGGCCGTTCTGGCCGTTAAACGTCAATCTCTGCGTCCGCCGCGACCAGCCCGATGACGGCAGTGTCGATCAGCACCTTCCCCCGGTCTTCGAAATTGACGGTCACCCGGGTTCCGACGCAGGATTGGACTTGTCCGATCCCCCAGTCCGGTGCATCGGGATGGCGGACATAGGCACCGGGCACGAGGCCCTGTTCGCCCGTATAATCGGTGATCATGGGTTTACTCGCTCCTCACGCTCAATCCGACGATCTGATTGTGCAGTGCAACAAATCATGCGTCGATTCGAATGAAGAGGCCAGAAAAAATGACGTTCGGTTCCGATATGCCCGCAGTTGCCCCTGACTCGCCAGCCCATACACCCAGTCTTGAATCGGCCCTGGCGGATTTGATCGCTTCCCGGATTGCGCATGAGGTCGTCGGACCCGTCGGGGCGATTTCCAATGGTTTGGAACTGATGGAGGAGTTGGGGGCCGACGCTGGAGAAGACGCCCTGAAACTGGTCGCGGACAGCGCACGTCAGGCTGCCGCGCGCCTGCAATTCTATCGCATGGCTTATGGCCGGTCCGGATTTGGGGTCACCAACATGGCCCAATTGCGGGCGGCGGCCACTGCGTTCTTTGATGATGCCCCGCATCACGATCTGTCCTGGCCGTTACCGCCGGTTCTCCCGACGCTCGGGGACGGGGCAGGGCGCATCCTTCTCATCCTGACGGAATTGGCGAAAGAGTGCCTCGTGCGGGGCGGTACGATCCGGGTAACGGTATCGGACAGCACTGTGCAGGTCGCCGCCGACGGCAAAGATTCTCATATGGAGGCGGCCCTGGCCGATGCGATCGCCGGCCGCACGGCCACCGCCGACCTTTCACCGCGCACCGTCCATGGCGCTTTGGCCGGAATTTTCGCCCGCGACAACGGATATGTCATCGCTGTGAAAGAACAGGGCGGAACTGTCACTTTGTCGCTTTCGCGAGGCGATGGTTAAATTCTTTCTTAACCTTTACCGGACTACCTTTCGACTGCATGATTACGAAAGCCTGGATTCGGGGCGTATAAGGTTAGGGACTGGAGACACCGTATGGACGATCTTCTCAGCGAATTCTTGACGGAAACGGCGGAGAGCATGGATGTGCTCGACACCGAATTGATCAAGCTGGAGCAGAATCCAAACGATCAGGCGATCCTGTCCAATATTTTCCGACTGGTTCACACCATCAAGGGCACCTGTGGGTTCCTCGGCCTGCCGAGGTTGGAAGCGGTTGCGCACGCGTCCGAGAACGTCCTGGGCCGGATCCGTGACGGCGAACTCGACGTCTCGCCGGCAGCCGTGTCGCTGGTCCTTGAATCCCTCGACCAGATCAAGCTGATCCTGAAAGGCTTGGAACAGACCGAGGCGGAGCCGGAAGGCGACGACACGGATCTCATTCAACGTCTGAACCATCTTGCGGAAACCGGCGAGGTCCCGGGCGCCGATAATGCGCCGGCCGCCGCGGCCACCTCCGACAATACCGACGAAGAGGACGCTGCCGCCGCAGCCGCGATGGAAGCGGAAGCCAGCAAGACCGCCGTCGGCAGCGCCGCCTTTGACGCGATGCTGAATTCCGACGAGGTCGCCGAGGATTCCCCCGAACTTCAGGCCGCGTTCGACAACGCCGTCTACAAGGGCCCGGGGGATCCCATGGCCGGCAAGAAGGCGGCGGACAGCGGCAGCGAGCCCGCGTCGGAGCCGGAAGCGGAGCCGGAAAAAGCCAACCTGCCTGCGCCCGCACCGGCCACCGCGCCCGCCGCGAAGGAAGCCAAAGCCGCCGAAGGCGCGCCGCCCGCCGAGAAGAAGGAAGGGGCCGGGGTCATTCAGACCATCCGCGTGAACGTGGATCTTCTGGAAAACCTGATGACCATGGTCTCGGAACTGGTGCTGACCCGTAACCAGCTGCTGCAGATCCTGCGGTCCCAGGGCGACAGCGAGTTCAATGCGCCGCTGCAGCGCCTGTCCCATGTGACCTCTGAACTGCAGGAAGGGGTCATGAAGACCCGCATGCAGCCGATCGGGAACGCCTGGGCCAAGCTGCCGCGTATTGTCCGCGACCTGTCGCTTGAACTGGACAAGAAAATCGATCTGCAGATGATCGGCGCCGAGACGGAACTGGACCGTCAGGTGTTGGAGATCATCAAAGATCCGCTGACCCATATGGTCCGCAATTCCGCCGACCACGGCATCGAAATGCCAGCGCAACGTGTCGCCTCGGGTAAGCAGGAAACCGGTACAATCACCCTGAATGCCTTCCACGAAGGCGGCCACATCCTGATCGAAATCAAGGATGACGGCAAAGGGCTCGCCGCCGACAAGATCAAGGCAAAGGCGATCAGCAATGGCCTGGCCACCGAGGCCGAGCTGGACCAGATGAGCGAGCATCAGATTCAGCAGTTCATCTTCGCCGCCGGCTTCTCCACCGCAGCCCAGGTCACCTCCGTTTCCGGCCGCGGCGTCGGCATGGATGTGGTGAAAAGCAATATCGACAAGATCGGCGGCACCGTCGAATTGAAGTCGATCGAAGGTAAGGGCACGACCTTCACCATCAAGATCCCGCTGACGCTGGCGATCGTGTCGGCCCTGATCGTGGAATGCGGCGCCGAACGTTTCGCCATTCCGCAGATCAGCGTTGTCGAACTGGTCCGCGCGTCGGCCGATGCCGAACACAAGATCGAAATGATCCATGGCACGCCGGTCCTGCGTCTGCGCAACCGTCTGTTGCCGCTGGTCAATCTGCGCAAGCTTCTGGACGTCGAAGGCGCCGAGGACATGACCGATCTGGACGAGGCGTTCATCGTCGTCAGCCAGGTCGGCGCCTATACATTCGGCATCATCGTCGACAAGATCTACGACGCCGAAGAAATCGTCGTGAAGCCGGTTTCGTCGCTGGTGCGGCATATCCCGATCTTTGCGGGGAACACCATTTTGGGCGACGGCAGCGTGATCATGATCTTGGACCCGAACGGTATTGCGCAATCGACCGGCGAAATTCAGGTCGCCGAACAGCAGGCGCTGGAGACGGCCGATGCCCGCGCGAACCAGGGGCAGGAGCGTGTCGCCCTGTTGTTGTTCCGCGCCGACGGCAAACAGCCGAAGGCGGTGCCGCTGGCGCTGGTCGCACGCCTGGAGGAAATCAATTTCGACGAAGTCGAATATTCCAACGGCCGGGCCATGGTGCAGTATCGCGGGTCGCTCATGCCGCTGGTGCCGGTCAACCCCAACGAAAAATTCCCGGAGACCGGCAAGAAGCCGACCCTGGTCTTCTCCGATCGGTCGCGATCCATGGGGCTGGTCGTCGACGAGATTCTGGACATTGTCGAAGACCGCCTGACCGTCGAACACGGCGCGACGCGCGACGGTTTCGTGGGCAGCGCGATCGTCAACGGCCATGCGACCGAAATCATCGACACGGCGCATTATCTGACGGTTGCCTTCCCGGATTGGTTCGGCCGCGAGAAAGGCGGCGCGCTGGAAACCAACACAAGCCAGAAACAGCGCATTCTGCTGGTCGACGACAGCGCCTTTTTCCGCAACTTGCTGTCGCCGATGCTGTCGGCTGCCGGCTATGCGGTCACTTCGGTCGACAGTGCGGAAGCGGCGCTGAAACTTCAGGCACGCGGTGCGAATTTCGACGCCATCATCTCGGATATCGAAATGCCCGGCATGAATGGTTTCGAACTGGTTGAGGAACTGCGCGGCGGCGGCCGGTGGTCTGACCTTCCGATCGTTGCTATGTCATCGCACACGACCCAGGGAGATCTGGAGCGCGGCCATGAGGTTGGATTTACGGACTATGTCGCGAAGCATGACCGGGACGGCCTGCTGCAGGCGCTGTCGGAGACCTTGAGCGACGGGTTCGTGAGACAGGCCGGCTGACGTCACGGCGTCCTTGCGACCGGTAGAGGCGACGGCTAATCTCGGATGGGATCAGTCGGCATCGCCGGGCGCAAACTCGGGCCTGCGGCGGATCAAAGTGTTTGAATTCGGTTAGTGTTCAGTGGGGTAGAACAATGAAATCCTGCATTGTCGTCGACGATTCCCGCGTCATCCGTATGGTGGCGCGAAAGATCCTCGAGGAACTCGGTTTCGAGGTCATCGAAGCGGAAGACGGCCAAATGGCGCTCGACGCGTGCAAGAAGTCGATGCCGGACGGCGTTCTTCTCGACTGGAACATGCCCGTGATGGACGGACTGCAATTCCTCAAGGAGTTGCGCAAACTGCCCAATGGTAGTGACCCGAAAGTGGTGTTCTGTACTACCGAAAACGACCTGAATCACATTCAGGAAGCGATTTCGGCGGGTGCGGACGAATACATCATGAAACCGTTCGACAGCGAGATCGTATCCTCGAAATTTGCACAGGTGGGGCTTCTTTGAATGAGCAGCCTGGGCGCATCGCAAGCAGCAGCGGGGGCCAGTAGCGCCGACCCGATCCGCGTCATGGTGGTGGATGATGCGCTTGTGATCCGTGGTATGTTGAGCCGGATGCTGGAAGAGGCGGGCGACATCTCCGTCGTCGCCTCTGCCGGGGATGGCGAGCGCGCCCTGGCGCAGTTGAAGCGCAATCCGGTCGAAGTCGTCGTGCTGGACATTGAGATGCCGAACATGGATGGCATCGAGGCCCTGCCCAAAATCGTGTCAGAGCATCCGAATACTCAGGTCGTCATGGCGTCGACCCTGACCAAGCGGAATGCCGAAATATCGCTGAAGGCGATGGAGCTTGGCGCCGCCGATTACGTGACGAAGCCGGGGTCGACCGGTGAATTGCGTTCTGCCGATGAGTTCAAGCGAGAACTGGTCGAGAAAGTCCGTTCGCTCGGCAAAGCCGCGCGCCGTCGTGCCGGCCGCTTGGCGCCGAAGTCAACGACGTTCCGCGCCGATCCGGCCCGATCGACCGCCGCCGTGCCGCTGCAGGCAAAGGGGCGCGAGATCGTCCTGCGTCCTTTGAAGCCGTTCCGTCCGGATGCGCTCGCCATCGGCAGTTCCACCGGTGGGCCGCAGGCGCTGATGCGGGTTCTCAAGGATCTTGGGGAGGTGCGTCAGCCGATTTTTATCACGCAGCACATGCCGCCGACTTTCACCACGATCCTGGCCGAACATATCGGCCGCAGCACGGGTCGCAAATGCGTCGAGGGCGCGACGGGCATGGCGGTCGAAAGCGGCGGCATCTATCTGGCCCCGGGCGAACGTCATATGCTGATCCGGTCGTCCGGTGGCCGCACGGTGATCGAACTGACTGAAGACCCGCCTGAAAACTTCTGCCGGCCGGCGGTCGATCCGATGCTGCGCAGCTTGTCGGCGGTTTATGGGGCGAAACTGTTGGTAACGATCCTGACCGGTATGGGCTCCGATGGCGTCAAGGGCGGCAAAGTCTGCATTGACGCCGGGGCGCAGGTTCTGGCACAGGACGAGGCGACGAGCGTCGTTTGGGGTATGCCGGGGGCGGCGGCCGCAGCGGGAATATGCGGAGCGGTTTTGCCGCTCGAGAAGATCGGCCAGGAGATTCGTCGTTTCGCGGTCGACGGAGGACGGCCATGAAGATCGAAGATTTCGATATGCTTGCAACGCTGCTGAAGCAGCGTTCGGGATTGGTGTTGACCAAGGACAAGGCGTATCTTCTGGAAACGCGTCTGATGCCTGTCGCGCGCAAGCATGGCATGAAGGATCTGGATCAGCTTTGCGACGCCGTTCGGCTGCGCAAGGACGCCAAGGTCATCGCCGATATCACCGAGGCGATGACAACGAACGAATCCCTGTTCTTCCGCGATACCAAGCCGTTCGATCAGTTCCGCAACGTCGTGCTGCCGCAGTTGATGATCAACCGCGCCGCGACCCGCAAGATCCGGATTTGGAGCGCGGCCTGTTCCAGCGGTCAGGAACCCTATTCCCTGGCCATGATCCTGAAGGAAGATCAGGCCAAACTTCAGGGCTGGCGTTTCGAGATCGTCGCGACCGACATTTCCGAGGAGATGCTGGCAAAGGCGCGGGCAGGGATCTACACCCAGTTCGAAGTGCAGCGTGGCCTGCCGATCCAAATGCTGGTGAAGTATTTCAAGCAGAACGGTGACAAATGGCATATCGACGCCGGTTTGCGCTCGATGATCGACTACCGCCCGTTCAATCTGCTGGAACACCCCCGCGGACTTGGAAACTTCGACATCGTCTTCTGCCGTAACGTGCTGATCTATTTCGATCAACCGACCAAGGCGAAGGTCCTGGGCCAGGTCTCGGACGTCCTGGCGAAGGATGGCGTGCTTTATCTGGGCGGGGCGGAGACGGTGCTGGGCGTGACGGAAAAGTTCAAGCCGGTGCCCAACCTGCGCGGCATGTACCAGCATTCCGACGGCACGCCGGCGGTCAAGGTCGCCTGACGGCCGGCCTGAGCGTTATGCGCCTGGCCAATTCTCGATGAATGCCGATACGTCGGGCCGGGCCATCGGGCGCGGTGCCTCGCTGGGCGTCCCCAGGTAGACGAACCCAACCAGCTTATCCTTCGGCTGGAATCCGAGACCGGCGCGAACCGTTTCGTCGAAGGCAGGCCAACCGGTCAGCAGGATTGCGCCCCACCCGGCGGCCGGTGCGGCCAGCAGCAGGTTCTGCGTGGCGCAGGCCGCGGCCACTAGCTGCTCCTCAACCGGGACCTTCGGATGATTTTCCATGACGTCGACACCGACCGCGACGATCAGGGGGGACCGCAGCGGCTTTGAGCGGATCGTCGCGACGGTTTGGTCGTCTACCGCCGGGTCGCGCTTTCTCAGGGCGGTTTCGAACAGGTCCGACAGCTTGTGCCGGTCGTCTCCGCGAATAACCTTGAAGCGCCAGGGCCGGATTGCGCCGTGATCCGGGGCGCTCATGCAGGTCTGCAGCAATGCCGTCAATTGCGCGTCGTCCGGCGCGGGCTCGATCAGCATGTCTGCCTTGACCGAGCGTCGTTCGGAAATATGGGACAGCACCACCGACTTATTGCTCATTCAGCATCTCCAATTAAGAATCATTCGCAAAACCCTATTTGGGGTCCCTGACCCCGCGATCAAGGGTCAACGAAGATCGAACCCCTTGTTTCGAACAAACTGGCCGAAATCTGCGCGTTCTGGAACGGCGTATTGCCGCGCCTTGTCTTCCGACCAAGTATAAGGCTGGGTTTCCCCGAACCGATCCGCAAGCCGTTGGGTCCTGAAGGGATGCGTCTCGTTCCGTCGGGCGTCATAGGCGTCGACCGCGTCGCGAATGCCGTCTTCGGTGAACCGGTCGCGATGCAGCGTGTGGCTGAGCGGCAGCCGCGGACTGACGGGGGGCGCCGACGCCGGCCGGCCCAGAGCCAGCCCGCAGATCGGAAAGACATGCTCCGGCAGGCCGATCCGGTCCGAGATCGCGGTGGCATGGTTGCGTACCGCGCTGATCGGGCAACTCCCATATCCCAGCATTTCCGCGGCCAAGGTGAAGCCCGTCAGAGCGACAGCCGCGTCGACGGAGGCGTTGAAGAACGCATCCAGATGATCGTTTGCGAAATCGCGGCCTCGCCATTCGTGAACCTGCCGCTGCCGCCGGTTGTTCGCCAGAAACAGCAGGAAATGCGGGGCGTCCGCGATCCATGGCATGTCCGGGAACAACCCGTCCATCCATTTGCGCAGCGCCGCGTCCTCGACGAACAGGATATCGCGCTGCTGCAGGTCGCTTTTCGTCGGCGTCGATAGGGCTGCGGCGGCAAGGCTTTGCAGGATCTCGTCGGAAATCCGTTCGTCAGTGAACTTCCGGCAGGATCCCCGCGTCAGCATACCGGCGAGTGGGGCCGTATCTGCGGTCAGTGCCGGCCCGTCACCGAAACGCGCCCGGATCGGATCCTTGCTGTCAGTCATTGGCGGCGCGTCCTTTCGCATGAGACTTATGCCAGGGCAGAATCAGGGACATCAGGAACCCTGTGACGAAGCCACCGATATGGCTTTCGCCCGACACGGACATGCCGCCCGGCCCCGGCAGGAAGGAGAAAATCAGGTTGATGCCGAAAAAGGCGGCGATGAAGATCGTGCCCGACCGGCGATCGGAAAACGGATGCGGCACGAATTCGCGCCCGCGCCGCAAATAGACCATGCGGGACAGGGCCCCGACCAGGGCGGAGACTGCACCGGACGCGCCGACCAGATACAGTTCCCGCCCTTCATAGATCAGCATCACGGCCAGGGCCCCGCCGACCGCGCCCAGCGCATAGAGTGCCAGGAAGGTTCCGACCGGGACTTGCCGGGCGATCGGTGTTCCGAAGGCCAAAAGGAAGGCGCAATTGATCAGGACATGCATCCATCCGCCATGCATCAACGCATAGCCGATCCAGCGAATCCCGATGGTGATCGGATAAGCGTCGAAATAGGCCAGATCGGCCGGATTGAAGACGAGATACTGCAGCAGTTCATGAACCCACGGGTCCGGTCCGAATTGAACGAACAGAAACACCAACAATGTTGCGCCGATTGTCCACAGGACGATTTTGGGCGCGTTGAACATGGGGCGAGCGGGCGGCTGCGGGCCGCCGAAGGGGGAGGGATCGGTCATGCGGCTATAACTGGGCCTCTTGGGCGAGGCTGTCCAGATTCTCGTCGCGCAATTCATAGACCAGGGCTTCGGGCGACAGGGCTGCGCCGATCCGATCATAAAGGCGCCGTGCGGGATTGTCGCGATAGACCGCCAGACCGACGCAACGCTGGCCCTTTTTCTGCGCGTCAGAAGCGACCTGGGCCAGCATGCGCCGACCCAGCCCACCCGCCCGGTAGTTCGGGTCGACATACAAATCCAACAGCCAAGTCGCCATGGTGCCCGTGTCCGTATCGAAGAATTTCTGACACAGCGCATAGCCGACCGCGACGCCATCGGCCTCAGCCAGGTAGCCGACCATGAGGGGGTCGTTGCCGCTCATCAGCGGTTCAATCGCATCCGCGGTAAAGGCGGGCTCGTCGATGCCGAAATGTTGGTTCAGCGCATAAGCAAGGGCGGCCAGCGTGCCCGCGTCGGCCGGCACGGCGCGCCTGATGTCGATCATGTCAGCCTCCCAGGCCTTGCCGCGCCTCGGCCTCGGTTTCGTAGATATGCGGGGCCAGACCTCGTCTGGACAACATCTCACCCAGTTTCAGCCGCAGGAAAGCCGACGTGGTATAGCGCGAGACATCCGTATAGTAGGTGTCCACAACCTCCGAGACCATGGTTGCATAGGCATCCGCCACCGTTTCGTCCAGCGTGAAGCTGTCGTAATTGACGACGGCCCGTACCTTACGGCCCAAGGGATCGCAAACCCGTGCGACGGCATCCCGGATGGCGTCGACATCCTTGGTCGTTCGCACCGACAACCCTTCGAAATTCAGGAACAGCGCCCCCGCGTCAGCGCGATAGGTCAGGCGGTCCTTCAGGGGAATGCGTGTCAGATCGTCAATCAACCCCATGGGGGCATCGTCGAAGATCCGGCTGTCCATCTGGATGGGACCGTCGATCTGAGGCGTAAAATCCATCTGTGCCAGGACATCGCGCTCCAGATCCACCCCCGGAGCGATTTCGGTCAGGACAAGGCCGCCTTCGCCAAGCCGGAAGACGCATCTTTCCGTGACATAGAGGATTTGCCGTCCCGACGCATGGGCGCGGCTACCCGAGAAGGTGATTTGCTCCACATCCGGCAGAAACTTTCGGGCCTTCCCTTCCGTGTCTATCCGCAATCCGCCATCGGCGACGCGGATGGCCAGGCCGCCCGCCGTGAACGACCCGGCGAAGACTACCTTCTTCGCGTTCTGGGAAATATTGATGAACCCTCCCGCCCCGGCGAGGCGTGGGCCGAAGCGGCTGACATTCACATTGCCTGCGCGGTCGGCCTGGGCGAGGCCAAGGCAGGCCAGATCCAGACCGCCACCGTCATAGAAGTCGAATTGCTGGTTCTGATCCAGAATGGTGTCGGCATTCACCGTTGCGCCGAAATCCAGGCCCGACGCCGGAATGCCTCCGATGGCGCCAGATTCCGCGGTCAGGGTGACATAGCGCAGGATTTTTTCCTCCGCCGCGACGCGCGCTACCCCCTCCGGCATGCCGATCCCCAGATTGACGATGCCGTTCATCGGCAGTTCGAAGGCACAGCGACGGGCGATGATCTTACGCTCATCCAGGGGCATGCCCGCCAGGCCGGTCATCGGCGCGCGGATTTCCTGGGCGAAAGCCGGGGAATAAGCGGTGGCATAGGTTTGCCGGTGCAGGTCGCCTTCGGCCACCACGACGCAATCGACCAGATTACCCGGAATGCGCACCTGACGAGGCGGCAGGGATCCCTGTTCGGCAATCCGCTCGACCTGGGCCAGGACGAAACCGCCGGAATTCTTGGCCGCCATCGCCATGGCGAGATTGTCCAGGGTCAGTGCCTCGCGTTCCATCGTGATATTGCCGGCGGAATCCGCCGTCGTGCCCCGAATCAGAGCGATCTGGATCGGATGGGTCCGATAGAACAAAAACTCCTCGTCGCCACGGGTCTCCACTGTGACGATGTCTTCGGACGTGGCGGCATTGATCTTCCCGCCGTCCTGACGGGGATCGACGAATGTGCCCAGGCCGACCTTGGAATAGGAACCGGGCCTGCCGGCGGCGATATCGCGGTACATGTTGGAGATCGCACCCTGCGGCAGGTTATAGGCCTCCATTTCCCCGGCAACCGCGCGGGCGGCGAGCTTGGGTATCAGGCCCCAATGGCCGCCGATTGCCCGGCGCACCAGCCCCGGGGCCGCCAGCCGGTTCAACCCCCGTTCCTTGCCGTCGCCCTGACCCGCCGCAAAGATCAACGTCAGATCGGATGGCGCCCCCGACTGATCGAAGCGCCGCGCCAGGGCCTCCAGAAGCGCGTCCGGCGTCCCGGCGCCGACAAACCCTGAATTGGCGATGGTGTCGCCGCTGCGGATGATCGCGACCGCTTCGTCCGCCGATACGATTTTGTTCTTCATCGCGATTTCCTCCCCCGTTTCGCCAGACCTTATCCGACGCCGCCACGGGCCAAAAGGGTTCGTATCGTGTCCCATGGCTTGGCAGTTGCTGCGAAGACGTTACAGTTTTCGGCAAAATAGAAAGTCTTGAGGGAGCATGCGATGAATCTGGCGATCTGGTTGGACCGTTCGGCGAAGGCGTTCGGCGACCTGCCGTCCATCGGTGTCGGCGGCCGGGTGGTGCGCGACTTCCGGCAAAGCGCGCTCCGGGTCTCGCGCTTGGCCGGCGGGCTTCGCAACCGCCTTGGCTTGTCGACAGGGGACACTGTCGCCGTCTTCGCGAAAAACGGCCCGGATTACGCCGAAACCCTGTACGCGATCTGGTGGGCCGGCCTTGGCGCGGTGCCGATCAATGGCAAGCTGCATGAAAGCGAGGTCGCGTTTATCCTGGAGAACTCCCAGGCTCGCGCCGTATTCGTATCGGACGATCTGGCCGACACCGCCGCGCCCGGACTGCCCGAAGGCGTTCCGATGATCCGCTTCGCCTCCACGGAGCATGAGCGGCTTTTGAGTTCCGACGGGATCGGGCTGTGCGATGTCGGGGCGGACGACCTCGCCTGGCTGTTCTATACGTCCGGGACAACCGGACGGCCCAAAGGCGCGGTGCTGACCCATCGCAATATCGCCGCCATGACCTGGGCCTATTTCGCTTCCATCGATCGTCTGCAACCGGGCGGAGCGATCCTGCATGCCGCCCCGATGAGCCATGGTTCGGGCCTTTACATCCTGCCGCATCTGGCCCGTGGCTGCTGTCAGGTGACGCCGGAAAGCGGCGGCTTCGATGCGGCGGAGATTTTCGACACGATCGAGCGCTGGCCGGGCACTTCCATGTTCGCGGCACCGACCATGGTCAATCGCCTGACCCGGCATGGCGGGCCCAGCCCGACCGGCAATCTGCGGGCGCTGATCTATGGCGGCGGGCCGATGTATGTCGAAGACGCGCAGGCCGCGCTGGCGAAACTGGGGCCTTGCCTGGTCCAGATCTACGGTCAGGGCGAAAGTCCCATGACCATCACATGTCTGGAACGTCAGGCCATCGCGGATACGGCACAGCCGCGCTATCTGGAGCGTCTGGGATCGGTCGGACTGCCCTTCGCGAATACCGAGGTCCGGGTGGCGGATGCCGACGACAACCCCGTTCCGGTGGGGGAGGCCGGGGAAATCCTGGTCCGCGGCGACAGTGTGATGAAGGAATATTGGAACAATCCGGAGGCCACGTCGGAAACCCTGCGGGGCGGTTGGCTGCATACCGGGGATGTCGGGAAGTTCGACGCGGATGGGTATCTGACGCTGATGGACCGATCCAAGGATCTGGTGATTTCCGGCGGCACGAACATCTATCCGCGCGAGATCGAGGAGGTTCTGCTGGAACACCCCCATGTCGACGAGGTGTCGGTCATCGGCCGGCGCGACCCGGAATGGGGCGAGGTCGTGGTCGCCTATGTGGTTGGTGCCGCGCCTCCGACGGAGTTGGATGCGCTGTGTCTTCAGAAGATCGCGCGGTTCAAGCGGCCCAAGGACTATGTATTCGTCGATGCCTTGCCGAAGAACAATTACGGTAAGGTGCTGAAGACCGAATTAAGGGAACGGGACGCGGCGCGGCGGCAAACCGCTTGAAATTTTTCCTATGTCATTGGTCCGTCACGGCAATCCGACAGAATGCCGGAACGTGATCAAGGGGGAACCATGACGAACGATACCGAAATGCCGGAAAAGCCGGTTCTGGCCGACAGCCCGGATTCC
The DNA here is from genome assembly GCF_965228185.1 of Pacificispira sp. NCBI lineage: Bacteria > Pseudomonadati > Pseudomonadota > Alphaproteobacteria > Rhodospirillales > Aestuariispiraceae > Pacificispira > Pacificispira sp. Next base: position 621,008 of record NZ_CBDDHE010000003.1, read on the forward strand.
AAGGAACTGCCGCCGGAACAGACCGCCGACGGCGATACGGCGAAATCGGAATCGTCCCTTCACAAGGCCGACTTGGATGAACACGAGGAGGCGGTGCGCAGCTTTCAAAGCCGCGAGTATCCCTACAAGAACCGTATCAGCCGAACGGTCTATGAACGCCGCAAGGCCAACCTTCAGGTTGAGCTGCTGAAGGTCCAGAAATGGACGAAGGAAACCGGCCAGCGGGTCGTGATCCTTTTCGAAGGCCGAGACGCGGCCGGGAAGGGCGGGACGATCAAGCGCTTCATGGAGCATCTGAACCCGCGCGGCGCGCGCGTTGTGGCGTTGGAAAAGCCGACCGAGGAAGAGCGCGGGCAATGGTATTTTCAGCGCTATATCAAACATTTGCCGACGGCGGGGGAGATCGTTCTGTTCGACCGGTCCTGGTATAACCGGGCCGGCGTCGAACGGGTCATGGGGTTCTGCACGCCCATGGAGTATCTGGAATTCATGCGCCAGACCCCGCAATTGGAGCGGATGCTGGTGAACAGCGGCATTCGCCTGTTCAAATACTGGTTCTCCGTCACGCAGGACGAGCAGCTGCGCCGATTCGAAATGCGCGAGACCGATCCGCTGAAACAATGGAAACTGTCGCCGATCGACAAGGTCGCCGTGTCCAAATGGGACGACTATACCGAGGCGAAGGAGGCGATGTTCTTCTATACCGACACGGCGGACGCGCCTTGGACGGTGATCAAATCGAACGACAAGAAGCGCGCGCGCCTCAACTGCATGACCCACTTCCTGCACCACCTTCCCTATGCCGGGAAGGACAGGAAGGTGCTGAAGGAGCCGGATCCGCGCATCGTCGGACCGGCCAGCCACCTGATTGGCCATAGCGATCACGTCTTCGGGGAAGCCTTGCACGTATAAACCGCACACCGGAATGGTTGAGCCTGGGCGCGGCGCGGGCTACATCCTTGATCATGAAAGCCGTCATCGTCCCCGTCACGCCGTTTCAGCAGAACTGCACCGTCATCTGGTGCCCCGATACGATGAAGGGCGCCGTCGTCGATCCGGGCGGTGAAATCGACCGCATCCTCGCCGCTGCTCAGCAGAACGGGGTGACCATCGAAAAGGTCCTGCTGACCCACGGTCATCTCGATCATTGCAGCGCTGCCCGTGTTCTGGCCGACCGCCTGTCCGTCCCGCTGGAGGGGCCGCATGAGGAAGACCGGTTCTGGATCGACCGCCTGAAAGAGGATTGCGCCCGCTACGGTTTTCCAGAGACCGAAGCCTTTGCGTCAGACCGTTGGCTGATCGAAGGCGACACGGTCACCGTCGGAAACCGTGTTCTGGATGTCTATCATTGCCCAGGTCACACGCCGGGTCATGTCGTCTTTCACGACCGCGAGGCGGGGATCGCCTGGGTTGGGGACGTTTTGTTCCAGGGCTCGGTCGGGCGCAGCGACTTTCCGCGCGGCGACGGGCCGACACTGGTTCGGTCGATTGTCGAAAAGCTCTGGCCGCTGGGCGACGAAACGGTCTTTATTCCGGGCCACGGGCCCTATTCGACATTCGGCGAAGAACGCCGGTCGAACCCCTTCGTCGCCGATCACGTGGTCGGCGGGTAGCGGTTACGCATCGACGAGGCGCAGTTTCTTTTCCAGAACCTTCAGGACATCCGGCAATTCGCGCCCACGCTTCACGGTCTGGCCGCCGGTTCGGATGATGAATTCCCAATGCTTGCCGTTGCGGCGCTTGGCGATCGCATAGATCGGGGTTTCATGGGTATGCCGGAAGATTGAGAAAACGGCGACGGGGCCGTTGAAGTCGATGGCATAGTCGCGCCATTCGCCGGTGGCGACGCGCCTGGAATACATATCCAGCAGTAGCCGCAGTTCGGATTGATCGAAATACACCCTTTGTTTGCCCGCGCCTCGGCGGCGGTACTCGGAGAAATCGATCAGCTCCGTCATCGGCCTCGCATCCGTCGATGGGTCCTGGCGGAAAGCCTACCCCAATTCGGGATGGTCACGGAAGCGTCAAAATAATGACCGCCGATCGGTCAGTTGATGGTGCGTTGCTGATAGCCGTAGGGGTTGGGGCGCTCGAAGCAGTTCACGGTGCCCAGGGTGCGATAACAATAGAGCGGGGCCTCGATCACCTCTTCCTTTTCCGGACGGCAGAGCGGGCCCTTGTCCCGGCTCTTGCGAATCGTGTCGCAATCCAGGCCGGTCACGGCACTGGCGATTAGGTCCGTCGGGGTCTTGTCTTCGGCGATGATGACGGCACCGGAGGCCATAATGGCGGTCGCGGGCGTGATCAACTCGCTGCCGCCGCCGCATGCGCTTAACAGAACCGTCAGGCCGAAAAGTGGGGCGAGCAGGGATGTTCTACGGGCTGTGGCGCGCAGGGGCATGTATCGGTGCTCCGGTAATCAGATCGTCCAGATTTCGCCACATTGTTTAGCAAGAACCGGGCCATTAGCCCGCCAGGTCGGAGCGGCATTGCGATCCTTGGGGCCAATGCGTACAAAGGCCCACGGATTTCAAGGATTTTCCCAGGAGGACGAAATGGCAGCGGTGTCGCCGGAAACGCCCCTCGGCACGGAAGCCCCACCCTTCGCCCTGCCGGACCCGGCCGGGGTCGTGCATAGGCTGGACGCCTTGCGCGGCAAGAACGGGACGGTTGTTGCCTTCATCTGCAATCATTGCCCCTATGTCGTCGCGGTCGCGGATCGCCTTGGCCCGGCTGCTCGGGATCTGCGGAGCCAGGATATCGGCTTCGTCGCGATCATGTCGAATGACTGGACGGCCTATCCCCAGGACGCGCCGGAGCGGATGGTGGACTTCGCCGCGCGCTATGGCTTTGACTTCCCGTATCTGATCGACGAAAGCCAAGAAATCGCAAAGGCTTATGGCGCTGTCTGCACACCGGACTTCTTCGGGTTCGACGCGAATCTGAAGCTGGTGTATCGCGGCCGGCTGGACGAAAGCGCCCGGATGCCGGGTCCGAAAGACGCCAAACGCGACCTGGTCGACGCGATGATCGCGGTGGCTTCGGGACAGCCCGCGCCGACGGATCAGCCACCCGCGATGGGCTGTTCGATTAAATGGCGTGGATAAAACCGGTCGTCTCGCCTAAATAGGGCGGTCAAGACGCGTTACTTTGCAGCGGAGAGCGGAAACCCGTGGCCGATATTTTCAATGAGATCGATGAAGAACTGCGCAAGGACAAGGCGCAGGAGTGGTGGGGCCGGTACGGCAAGTTCGTGATTGGTGCCTGTGTGGTCGTGGTCGCGGCCGCCGGTGGTTACACCTGGTTCGAACAGCAGCGTACCGCCGAACTGCGCGAATTGGCGGATCGTTACGGCCATGCGCTGACCCAAGCCGATGCCGGCGAGACCGATCCGGCCCTGGCGGCCCTGCAATCCCTGTCGCAGGAAGCGGACGGCGAAGGCATCGCCATGATCGCCAGTTTCCAGCGGGCGGGCATTCTGGCGGACCAGGACCGTCATGCCGAGGCGGCCGAGGTCTATGCAGCCGTAGCGGCGGATGACGGCGTCGACCCGCTGTATCGCGGCCTGGCTGAATTGAAGGCGATCCTGCACCGTTCCGTCGCTGGGGAAGACACGGCGGCTTTGCTGACCGAGATCGAACCCCTGACGCTCGACGGCGAGCCGTGGCGCTATTCGGCGCGCATGGTTGCCGCGTCTCTGGCGATGGGAGCCGGCGATATGGAAAAGGCCAAAGCCTATCTGACCCAGGTTTCGGATGACGACGGAGCGCCTAACAGCGCCAGAACGCAGGCCGTCGAAATTCTGCAGGCCATCGGGTCTTAAGGTGGAAGTCTAATGCATCGCATGAAGTATTTGCGCCCGATTGCATCGATGATTGCCGCCGGCCTGTTCCTCGGCGGCTGCGACTGGTTCGGCGAAAGCGACGCACCGCCGCTGCCGGGTACCCGTATCGCAGTCATGGTGGTGGATTCTGACGCGGAGCCGGATCCGCGCCTTGCGGATCTTCGGGTGAAACTGCCTGCGCCCTATGCCAATGACGCTTGGCCGCAGGGCGGTGGCTATCCCGATCACGCGATGCATCATCTGGAGGCCAACGAGCTTTTACGCGAGGCCTGGCGGGTCTCGATCGGCAGCGGATCGGATGGCGACCGTCGCCTCCTGTCCGGTCCGATCGTCGCCGAAAATCGTGTCTATACGATGGATTCGGATTTTGAGATCCGCGCGTTCGACGCTGTTTCCGGCAAGAGGGTCTGGAGCTTCGAACCGGAAATCCCCGATGAGGACGACGAGGCCTTCGGCGGCGGCATCGCCTATGCCGACCGCATGATCTTCGTGACGACCGGCTATGCACGCGTGTTTGCCCTGAACGCCGAAACGGGACAGTTGATCTGGGATCAGAAGGCGCCGGGCCCGATCCGTGCCGCGCCGTCGATCGGCGAGGGCAAGGTGCTGGCCATTTCCATCGACAACCGTGTCACGGCCTTCAATGCCGATACGGGCGAGGAAATCTGGTTCCATGCCGGATTCGCTGAAACGGCCGGCCTACTGGGCGGGGCGAGTGCCGCCGTGTCCGAACGCACCGCTGTCGTGCCCTATTCGTCGGGCGAGATCTATTCGCTGCGCCTGTCTACCGGCCGGGCGAATTGGTCCGACAGCCTGGTATCCGTGCGCCGCATCGATGCCCTGGCCTCCCTGGCCGATATCCGCGGCCGCCCGATCGTCGACCGCGGCGTGGTCTATGCCATCAGCCATGGCGGGCGCATGGTTGCGCTGGATCTGGCATCCGGGTCGCGTGCCTGGGACCGCCGGATCGGCGGCACCCAAACCCCGTGGATCGCCGGCGAGTTCCTTTATGTCATCACGTCCGACCAGACCGTCCTGTGTATGACGCGGCGCGGCGGGCGTGTTCGCTGGGCGACGCCGTTGCCGAATTTCGAGGACCCGGAAGACCTTGAAGATCCGATCACCTGGTCCGGCCCCGTTTTGGTGTCCGACCGCCTTCTGATCGGGAATTCGATGGGTGAGTTGTGGTCCATTTCCCCCTATGACGGCAAGCCGCTGGGGCGGATCGATCTGGGTGACCCGATCTATGTGCCGCCGATCGTCGCGAACGGCACCGTTTATGTTCAGACCGATGACGGCGTTCTGATCGCCCTTCGGTAACGCGTAGAAAGCTGGAATCATGGCTGTTGTTGCCATTGTTGGCCGACCGAATGTCGGCAAATCGACGCTGTTCAACCGTCTGGTTGGCAAGCGCCTCGCCATTGTTGACGACACCCCGGGCGTGACCCGCGACCGTCGGGAAGGCGAGGGGCGGATCGCAGATATGCGTTTCCGTATCCTGGATACCGCCGGGTTCGAAGACGCCTATGACGACAGCCTGGAGGCCCGCATGCGCCGCCAGACGGAGCAGGCGATTGCCGAGGCCGATGTCGCGCTGTTGCTGATCGACGCCCGCGCCGGGGTGACGCCGCTGGACGAGCGTTTCGCCGCGCTGTTGCGCAAGGGCCGTACGCCGGTGCTGTTGCTGGCCAATAAATGCGAAGGCCGGGCCGGTCAGCCGGGCCTGATGGAAGCCTATTCTCTGGGCTTTGGTGATCCGATCCCGGTTTCCGCCGAACATGGCGAGGGCCTGGGCGACCTTTACGATGCGCTTCATGACCATATCGGCCTGGGCGAGGCCGAGCCGGTCGCCGAGGCGGAACTGTTCCGCCCCGAACTCGATGTCACGTTGAGCGACGACCCGGAGGCCGAGAACGATGCGCCGCCGGAAGCCGGCACGCCCGAGCGGCCGCTGCAACTCGCCATTGTTGGGCGGCCGAATGTCGGAAAATCGACGCTGATCAACCGCTATCTGGGCGAAGATCGCCTGCTGACCGGGCCCGAGGCCGGGATCACGCGGGATTCCATCGCCGTCGACTGGACCTGGAAGGGCAAGAATGTCCGCCTGGTCGACACGGCCGGCCTGCGCCGCCGCGCCCGGGTGACGGAAAAGGTGGAGAAACTCTCCGCCGCCGATACCCGGCGCGCCATCGATTTCGCCGAAGTCGTCGTCCTGCTGCTGGACGCCGACGACATGCTGGAAAAGCAGGACCTGACCATCGCCCGGCAGGTCATCGACGAGGGCAGGGCGCTGATCGTCGCCGCGAACAAGTGGGACGCCGTGAAGGATCGCGAGGCGGCCCTTCAGAAGCTGCGCGACCGGTTGCAGACCTCTCTGACGCAGTTGCGCGGTGTGCCGGTGGTGACCTTGTCCGCAAAGGAAGGGCGCAATCTGGATAAGCTGCTGTCCGAGGCGTTCCGCATTCACGCCCTGTGGAACAAGCGGATTTCGACGGCGAAGCTGAACCAATGGCTGGAAGGCATGGTCGCGACCCATCCGCCGCCCCTGTCCAAGGGCCGACGGATCAAGATCCGCTACATGACCCAGGCCAAGACGCGCCCGCCGACCTTCGCAATCTTCGCGTCCCAGGCGGAAAACCTGCCGGAGGCCTATATCCGCTATCTCAGCAACGGGCTGCGGTCGGATTTCGGCCTGGACGGCGTGCCGTTGCGGTTGCATATCCGGCAGGGTAAGAACCCATTCCAACCCACCAAACGACGATGAGGCAGTGATGCGGAACGACGGGCGGCACTACGGATTGGCGGTATTGGGCCTGGTCGGCCTGCTGGCGCTGTCGGCCTGCGACACGGTACAGGGGGCGAAGCTGTTCACCCCGACCTCCACCAAGTATGACGGTGCCTGGATCGGTCTGATGACCCTGGGCCTGCGCCAGCAGGAATGCCGCCTGCGGCGCGGCGGCCTGCGCGTCCGGGTCGAGGGCGGCCAGATGGAAGGCGTGGCGCGGTTCGATACGACCGAGGGCGAGTTCGAAGGTGTCGTCGACCAGGACGGTAGCATCCGCTATGCCACTCTGACCGGCCAATACGCCAAGGACGATGTCGTATTCACCGGCACCTTCGGTGAAGAGACCGCCAAGGGCATCTGGCAGAACAAGGTCTGCCGTGGCGAATGGGAAATGAAAAAGGCGCGGTAAGCGACTTATCTAAACCGCCGCTTCCACGAAGAGATCGGTGATCCTCGCGTCTTCCGGGTCGATCTGGGTGTCGGGCGGTTCGCCGGGATAGGCTTCCTGGCGCAGCTTGGTGGCCATCGGGCCGGGGTCGATCAGGTGGGCCTCGACCGGGGATTTGGCGAGTTCCATGGCATAGCACTTAACCAGCGCTTCCAAGCCGGCCTTGGAGGCGGCATAGGCGCTCCAGAAAGCCTTGGGGACCGATCCGGCTTCGCAGGTCGGGAAGATCGCCCGGCCTGCATCGGACAGGCGCAGCAGCGGGTCGAAGGCGCGGATCAAGCGCTGATTGACGGTCAGGTTCAGGAACAGCGTGCGGTCCCAGGTCTTCCCGTCGATATGATGGGCGGGCGACAGGACGCCCAATTGCGCGGCGGCGCCGACCAGAATGTCCAGCTTGCCGAAACGCTGATGGATCGAGGCCGCGACCATGTCGATCTTGTCCGCTTCATAGAGGTCCAGCGGGGCCAGGGTCGCCTGGCCGCCCGCGGCGCGGATCGCATCGTCGACCTCTTCCAACCCGCCTTGGGTGCGGGCGATCAGGATCACATGGGCGCCCTCGGCGGCAAAGCGTTTGGCAACGGCGGCGCCAAGGCCGCGGCTCGCGCCCGTCACCAGGGCGAGACGGCCTTCAAGACGTTTGGACATGGGGAAACCTTAACCGGCTTTCTGTTCACGCAGGAGGGAGAGCTGGGCGGGGCTGTCGCCGCGCTCGTCGAAATCCGTCAGGTTGATCGGATAATCGCCGGAGAAGCAGGCGTCACAATAGGCCGGCTTCGCATTGTCGCGGCCCGGCAGGCCCATGGCGCGATACAGCCCGTCCATGGAAATGAAGGTCAGCGTGTCGCAGCCGATCGCCTCGCGCATTTCCTCACGGGTCATGCGGGCGGCCATCAATTGCGACCGTTCCGGCGTGTCGACGCCGTAATAGCAGCTATGGGTCGTCGGCGGGCTGGCGATGCACATATGCACCTCGGTCGCCCCGGCGGCGCGCATCATCTCGACGATCTTGCGCGATGTGGTACCGCGCACGATGGAATCGTCGACCAGCACGACCTTCTTGCCTTCGACCACCGCCCGGTTGGCATTGTGCTTCAGCTTCACACCAAGATGCCGGATTTCGTCGGTCGGCTCGATGAAGGTCCGGCCGATATAGTGGTTGCGGATGATGCCGTATTGGAAGGGGATGCCGCTTTCTTCGGCGTAGCCGATGGCGCTGGGCACGCCGCTGTCGGGGATCGGGACCACGACATCGGCCTCGACCGGGTTTTCCCGCGCCAGCTCACGGCCGATCGCCTTGCGGGCTTCATAGACAGAGTGGCCTTCGACGATGCTGTCCGGGCGGGAGAAGTAGATGTATTCGAAGACGCAGAAGCGTTCCGACATCTTGGGGAAGGGGAACTGGCTGTGCACACCCTTCTCGTCGATCACAATCAACTCGCCCGGCTGCACGTCGCGGATCTTCTCCGCGCCGATAATGTCGAAGGCGCAGGTTTCGGATGCCAGCATATAGGCTGTCGTGCCCTTGGACGGCTCGTGCAGTTTGCCCAGGACCAGCGGGCGGACACCCATCGGGTCGCGCACGCCGATCAGCTTCTTGCGGCTGAGGCAAACCAGGGAATAAGCGCCTTCGACCCGGCGCAGGGCGGCGACCAGGCGCTCGGTCAGCGATCCTTGAACATGGGCCATCAGATGGATCAGCGTTTCGGTGTCCGTCGTCGACTGGAAGATCGCGCCGTTCTGGACCAGTTCCTTGCGCAAATTCAGCGCGTTGGTCAGGTTTCCGTTATGGGCGACGGCCAGGCCGCCGAATTCGAAATCCGCGAAGAGGGGCTGGATATTCCGGACCATCGGGTCGCCGGTCGTGGAATAGCGGTTATGCCCGATGGCGGCGAAACCGTGCAGCTTCTCGACGATCCCGCGGTCCTTGTCGAAGACATCCCCGACGTGACCCAGCTCGCGGTGCGCGTTGAATTCCTTGCCGTCGTAGCAGACGATCCCGGTCGCCTCCTGTCCGCGGTGCTGCAGGGCGTGCAGCCCCAGCGCGGTGTGCTTAGAGGCGTCTTCCGTTCCGTAGATGCCGAAGATCGCGCATTCCTCGTGCAGCTTGTCGTCGTCGAACGGGTTGGTGCCGAAGTTTGTCGCCATCGTCATCGGTTCCTATTGGTTATCCGAGCTGTCGATCACTTGCTGAATGCCCTGGTTGGTCTCAGGGGAATATCCGGCGTCGCCGCCTGATGTACCACTTTCGACGGGCGGCTGCATCACGTCCTTTAGCCCTTCGATCGTATTGACCGTCTGACGGCCCTTTTCCAGCTTCTGCAGGATATAGCCGCCAACATCCGGCGGAAGGGCTTCCAGAATCTGCACGCCGCCGGCGCGGACCAGGGTATAGCTGCGGCTGTCCCGGACACTGTCGGGGATCGAACCCTCGTCGAAGATCAGGACCGAACCGACCAGCACCGCGCAGCAGACCAGATAGCCTACGCCAAGTCCCGCCACGAAACCCAGCGCCCGGTTTACGGAGCCGAGGGGGCTTTCCTTGGCGACATGGGACAGGACGGAGCTGACGATCATCAACAGAACCAGGGACCCGGCAAACAGGCCTGCGCCCGCCGCGATATCGGCGAACAATTCCTGTTCGATCTGTTCGCGGGCGAAGGCCTGGGCATGCGGATAGCCCAGGATGGTCACCGCCAGCGCGCCAACCCAGGCGCCGATCCCGGTGACCAAGCCGACAAATCCCCAGAAGGCGGCCAGCAAGCCGAACAGGGCGATACCGCCCAGGACGACAATATCCGTCACCGTAAAGGGAAGATCTTCCATTCAGGGCCTCCGCCGGGCCGACGCCCTTGGCATCGCGGTCCGGGAACCGGGTTTCGTCCTATCAACCTGCGCCGGGGCACCCATTAACGCCGGGCGTCCGCGTCGAGTATGCGGATCGGGCCATCCGCGGCGGCTTCCAATCTGCGGATAAGCGCGCCGACATCCGCGACCGCCGTCACGGTCATTTCCGATCCGTTCCGGGCGTCCTTCGCGCCGCGCCCTTTCGGGGCGATCGCGTGATGAAAGCCCAGTTTGGCCGCTTCCTTCAGCCGCGCGTCCGGCCGGCCGACAGCCCGAACCTCGCCGGACAGGCCGACTTCGCCGAACAGAACCGTCGATCCGGTCACCGGTACCCCGGTCAGGGACGATACGATTGCCGCAGCCACCGCTAAATCCGCCGCAGGCTCCCCGATGCGCAGGCCGCCCGCGACGTTCAGATACACATCGCGACCGGATAAATCCAGCCCCCCGCGCGCTTCCAGTACAGCCAGCAACATTGCCAGCCGGTTGCTGTCCCACCCGACCACGGCCCGGCGCGGCGTCCCATAGGCGGAGGGCGCGACCAGCGCCTGAATTTCGACCAGCATCGGGCGGGATCCCTCGATCCCGGCGAAGACGGCCGCGCCGGCGACGCCGTCCTGACGGTCGGCCAGAAACAGGGCGGACGGATTCTTCACCTCTTCCAGTCCGCGCTCGGTCATGTCGAAGACGCCGATTTCGTCCGTCGGGCCGAAACGGTTCTTCACCCCACGCAGAATGCGGAAGGGATGGCCGCGCTCGCCTTCGAAATACAGGACCGTGTCGACCATGTGTTCCAGGACGCGCGGACCGGCGATGGCGCCTTCCTTGGTGACATGACCGACCAGCAGCAAGGCGATGCCGCGCCGCTTGGCGACCCGGATCAGTTCCTGGGCCGAGGCGCGGACCTGACCGACCGTACCTGGCGCGGAATCGATCAGATCGACATACATGGTCTGGATGGAATCGATGATCGCGATCCGCGGGCCGTCCGGCCGATCCAGCGATGCCAATATGTCGCGCACCGATGTGGCCGACGCCAGGTCGACACCGGCATCCGAGACGGCGAGACGCGAGGCGCGCATGCGTATCTGGTCGATCGCTTCCTCGCCGGAGATATAGGCGACACGGGCCTGTGCCGAAAGGGCGGCGGCGGCCTGAAGCAACAGGGTCGATTTGCCGATACCGGGATCACCACCGATCAAGGTGGCAGAGCCGTCGACCAGCCCGCCGCCCAGAACACGATCCAGTTCCGCGATACCGGAGGTCAGGCGCGGCCGCTCCTCCGATGTGCCTTTCAGGCTAACGAAATCCAGGGCCTTGCCCGATCCGCCGCCACCGGATCGCTTGCCGCCGCCGATCGGCGCGGCCTCTACCGTCTCCTCGACGATCGAGTTCCAGGCGTCGCAGGCCTCGCACTTGCCGGTCCAGCGGGGATAGACCGCGCCGCAGGACTGGCAGACGAAAGACGACTTGGTGCGGGCCATGTTCGACCGGGCAATCCTCAGAGACATGTCGGGTTCATGGTGCGGACTTATCCCACAGTCCCCATGCTTGCAACGACGGTTGTGCGATTCGGGTTCGGAGGGGAAGGAATGACGGCGGGAAAAGGGGGCGTTTCCGGAAAAATTAACCTTAAGACTCCGGAAAGGCTTTCGATGTACGGTCGGACCATAAGAAAGTTACGGGTGTGGGAACAGGATATGGCGATGTTGGACGACGAGCTGCTTCAGCAGCTTCAGACGGAGTTTCTCGACGCGACCGATGACGCGTTGGATCAGTTGGAAGCCGCTGTCGACGGCGCGGTGCGGGGCGGCGGCGATCCGAAAGCCGCGCTGCACGTGGTGCGGCGGCAGGTTCATTCGATTAAAGGTCTCTCGGCGTCCTTCGGGTTCAAACTGTCCAGTGCCATCGCGCATCGTCTTGAGGATTATCTCGACGAGGAAACCGAACTGACGGCAGATATCGCCCGGTCAGTGGGCAAATTCACCGACCGGATTCGCGAGATCGCCCGAGCGGGCAGCGAGCCGACCGAAGACGCCGCCGCGGAGCTGTTGCGGTCCCTGCCGGCCAGGCGTCCTCCGCCGGATATCACCGTTACTGCGGTCGATGTCGAGGTGCTGATCGGCGTTCCGTCCAAGCTGACCGCGAAGATCGTCCGCGATGTGTTGCAGAATTGCGGGTTCCGTGTCGTTCGGGCCTCGACGATGATCGACTGTTTCACCATGACTGTCCGGGCGCGACCGGATGCCATGCTGTTCGCCATGACCTTGGACGAGTTGTCCGGGGCGGATCTGGCGCGGGCCTTTCGCGCCATGTCGGCGACGGCCGATGTGCCAGTCGGCGTCCTGACCAGTTTTTCGTTGGATCACGCCGCCTTACGCGATCTGCCGGAGGGCATTTCCATCGTGCGTCTCGGCAAACAGCATTTCGACGGCGACATGGCGGAGTTCCTGGCGCGGATCGAGGTCGGTTGACCTCTGTCCGCGTCATCGGCGTAAGCGCGGCGGCGACGCCACCGATGACGCCGCCGCCCGCGAACCTGACTACACCTTGATCAAATCCAGAACCATATGGGGTTGTCCGTCTGACGTCTTCTCCATCGTCGTCCCGTCCTTTCGCAAGGTCAGCGATATTCGCTTGCGATAGGCCGAGAAACTGTCGAACCGGACGACATCCACGGGTTCTTCGAGGTCGAAGGTCACGCGGAACAGCGTCGGGTCCGACCGGGTCTGGACGGTCAGAATTGTGGCCCGGAACGATTGTCCGAGATACCGGCCTGTCACCCGGTCGCCGACCTGATAGGGGCAGGCGGGCGGTTCGGACTTTCCAGCGGCCGCGTGCAGGCTGTTCCAGTCGCGATACCCGTATTGGGCCGCCATAAGTTCAAGGGCCGCGCTGTGTGAAGCCGGTTGGTGCCATTCGTTCAGGACCGTGCGCAGGCGTTTGGCCTGGCTTTTCAGGTCGTGGATAGCCGGCAATTGGGGAGCGGGCATTCGTTTGCCTCCGTCGTTGCATTCCGCGGATATCGAACGGGGCTCGCATTGCCGTCTTGCCGCGAAACGTCGGATTGCGGTCAAACGAATGAATTTCGAGGCTTCACCATGGCTTTTGCCCGCGAGCGGCAGGGGCCTCGACCCGACGCGGGTTATCGCGGAGAACCGGTTCGATTGTCAACCGCGGTTCAAAGCTTTCGCAGTTCCATCTGGATCGGACCGTCGGCGGATCCGTTGATGAACTGATCGACATAGGCATTGCCGCTGTGATCGATCTCCGCGACCGGACCGTTCCAGATCACGGCGCCCTTGTAGAGCATGGCCATGCGGTCGGCGATGCGGCGCGCGCTGGGCATGTCATGGGTGATGGAAATCGCGGTTGCGCCGACTTCCTTCACGCATTTGACGATCAGATCGTCGATCACATGGCCCATGATCGGATCCAGGCCCGTCGTCGGCTCGTCGAAGAAGATAATGTCCGGATTGCCGGCAATGGCGCGGGCCAGGCCGACGCGCTTGCGCATGCCGCCGGACAGTTCCGCCGGGGACAGGGCACCGACATCCGCGCCGAGACCGACCTGGGCGAGCTTCTCGATGGCGATTTCCTTCGCCGCCTTGCGCTTCATGCGCTTGCCCTGGATCAGGCCGAAGGCGACGTTTTCCCAGACCGACAGGCTGTCGAACAGGGCGGCGTTCTGGAACAGCATGCCGATCTTGGCATTGACCGCCTCGCGGTCCGAATTCGACAGATGGACCGTCGGCTGTCCGTCGATTTCGATCTCGCCCTCGTCCGGTGTCAGCAGGCCCAGGATGCATTTCAGCATGACCGACTTGCCGGTCCCGGACCCGCCGATGATGACGACGGATTCCTGGGGCATGACGTCCAACGTGAAGCCCTGAAGGACATGCTTCGTGCCGAAGCGCTTATGCACATTCGTCAGTCGGATCTTCGGGGTTTGGGCGGTGGCGTCGGTCATGTCGCGAAGAACATCTCGGTGATCAGATAGTTGGCGATCAGGATCAGGATCGACGCGCTGACCACCGCATTGGTCGTCGCCGCGCCCACGCCCTGGGCACCGCCGCGGCTGTGGAACCCGTGATAGCAGCCCATCAGCGCCACCAGGAAGCCGAAGACCGACGCCTTGACCAGGCCGGAAATCACATCCTGCGCTTCCAGGAAGTTCCAGGTGTTGATCAGATAGGTCTGTTCGTTGAAGCCCAGCTTATAGACGCTGACGACGAAACCGCCGAAGACGCCCATGATGTCGCCGATCAGCACCAGGAAGGGCAGCATGGTGACCCCGGCCAGCAGGCGCGGCGCGATCAGGTATTTCATTGGATTGGTCGACAGGGTTTCCAACGCGTCGACCTGCTCCGTCACCCGCATCGTGCCCAGTTCGGCGGCCATGGCGGCACCGATGCGTCCGGCGATCATCAGCCCGGCCAGAACCGGCGAGAGTTCCCGACAAATCGACAGGACGACGACCGACGGGATCGCGCCTTCGGCCGAAAAGCGGGCGAAACCGGTATAGCTTTGCAGCGCCAGAACCATGCCCGCGAAGAGCGTCGTCAGACCGACCACGGGCAGGGAGTAATAGCCGATATCGACCATTTGGCGCAGGATCAGGCGCGGGTAGATCGGCGGTCGGACGCAATGGCCGACGCCACTCAGCGCGAAGACGGTCAGCCGCCCGGTCGCTGCCAGGAACCGCAGGCTGGCGGCACCGATCGCCCGTAACGGGTTCACGCGGCGCCCCCGACATAGCGCCGGGCATAGCGCGCCCCCAGGGAGGTCAGGATCTCATAGCCGATCGTGCCTGCCTGGTCCGCGACCGCGTCGACATCCTGATGCGGGCCGATCAGAGAGACGCTGTCGCCCGGCCCAATCTGGGGCAGGCCCGATACATCCACCGTGATGAGATCCATGGAAACCCTACCGACCACCGGCACTTCCGCCTCTCCCACAAAGGCTTTGGCCGTGTTGCTGAGGGAGCGCAGGTATCCGTCGGCGTAGCCTACCGCAAGAGTGGCGATGCGCGTCGGCCCTTCGACCCGATGCGAGGCACCGTATCCGACGGTCTCTGGAGCGTCAATCTGACGGACCTGCAGGATTTTCGACTCCAGCGAGACCACCGGCCGCATCGGATTCGGGCCGTCCGCATTGGGGCGCACCCCGTACAGACAGACGCCGGGGCGGATCCAGTCGAAGTGCCAATCCGGTCCCAGGAAGGTCGCGCTCGACGCAGCCAGCATCGCGCCTTCCGCCGGTTTGGGCAGGCGGGCGGACAAGTCTGCGAAGCGCTGCTGCTGTTCCCGGTTCATCTTGTGAGACGGGGTGTCGGCGCAGGCCATGTGCGACATCAGGAACCGCAAGTCGATGCCGGTCAGCCGTTCCGGCTCGCCGATCACCGTCTCCGCCTCTGTCCGATCCAGCCCGGTGCGGCTCATGCCCGTGTCGCAATGCAGGGCGGCGGGCAGTTTGCGGTCCACCTGCCGGCAATAGGTCCGCCACAGGTCGATCTGTCCCAGATCGTTCAGGCTGGGCCACAGATCGTGTTCGGCATAAACGGGCTCATGCCCGGGCATCAGGCCGTTCATCACGCAGATCCGGGGACGGGGGGCCCGGTCGGCGAATATCTCCGCCAGTTCCAGCCCGGCGTCCAGATGGGCGACAAAGAATGTGTCGCAGCCCGCCGCCGCCAGCGTCCGGGCCACCGGCGCGAGACCCAGCCCATAGCCATCGGCCTTGACCACGGCGGCCGCGCGCTTATGCGCCGTCCGGTCGCGCAGAATCCGCCAATTGTCGGCGATCGCGTCCAGGTCGACGGTCAGCGTGGTCGGACTGTAGGTAAAGCCGGTTGGGGGCGTCATGCGGCGATCCTGAATTGGTCTGCGGACTTACTTGCCGCGTTCTTGGCGATTCCGGCCCGCCGGTGCAAGTGTCATTGTCGCCGTCAGTCGCCCGCGCCGAGTTGGGACGCGGCAATCATCGCATCCCAGCCCGCCATGGCGCAATCGACGACGGCACTTAGCGTCTCCCGATTCGCACCGTCGCGTGCCTGAATCGACATGCCGTGCTGTAGGGTGGTGACATAAACCGCGATGGCGCGGCAATCGGAACCGGCCGGCAATTCGCCGTCGTCCCGCGCCCGTTCGAACCGGCGTTCCAGCAAATCGATGTTCCTGAGGCGCATCGCCTTCAGATCGTCGCATATCTCCGGGTGCGGACTTTCGCTCTGCAAGGCGGACAGGACGACCATGCAGCCGCGCGGCGCCTCTCCGCAGGTGAAGGCTTCGGCTGATGCGCGCAGCATCCCGGCCACCGCGTCGCGGGCTGTGGGGGCGGTTTCTATGCCGTCCCAGATCCCGGCGCCCTCGGTTTCGTGGTAGAGCGCCATCGCGGCCCGAAACAGCGCGACCTTATCGCCGAAGGCGGCGTAGACGCTCGGCGCATTGAGCCCCATGGCGGCTGTCAGTTCGGCCATGGATGCGCCTTGAAAGCCGCGCGTCCAGAATACCTCCATCGCGCGCCGCAACGCTTCGGTCTTGTCGAACCCTCTCGGGCGGCCTTTTCCGTTCATGCGAATTCCTTTTGTAACGATCAATAAATAAATCCGTTGACAAGAGGATGCAAGCGATCCAGAAGAACTGTAACGATCATTACAGAAAGGAGTTCAAGCCATGGCCAACCTGACGGGAAAACGCGCACTGGTAACAGGCGGAAGCCGGGGTATCGGGGCCGCGATCGCGCGGAAGCTGGCGGCGGAGGGCGCCCGGGTGGCCCTGACCTATGCCCAGTCGCCGGATGCCGCCGACGCCGTGGTCAAATCGATCACGGATACCGGTGGGGAGGCGCGGGCGATCTACGCCGACAATCGTGAGGATCTGTCGGTGACGGGCGCTGTGGAGCGCGCGGCGGAGGAATTCGGCGGCCTGGATATCCTGGTCTGCAATGCGGGTGTCTTCGAAGTCGGACCACTTTCGGAACTCGGGTTGCAGGGCTATGACAGCACCATGTCCGTCAATGTCCGGGCGGTCTATGTGGCCCTATTGGCCGCCGACCGACTTCTGGCGGAGGGCGGTCGGATCGTCCTGATCGGCAGCAATCTGGCCAAGCATGTGCCGGGACCGGGCATCGGCCTTTATGCGATGAGCAAGGCGGCGCTGATCGGGCTGGCGAAGGGCCTGTCCCGCGATTTCGGACCGCGTGGGATCACGATCAATGTCGTGCATCCGGGATCGACCGACACCGATATGAACCCGGCCAACGGAGAATACGCGGAGCCGCAACGGTCCATCATGTCGATCCCGCGTTTCAATAATCCGGCTGACGTCGCCAGTCTGGTGGCCTGGCTGACGGGGCCGGATGCCGGGACCGTCACCGGATCGGAATTCACCATCGACAGCGGCGTCAACGCATGACGTCGGAAAGCCCCCTCATTTCCGGCTCGGCCGTGGGGCGGGGCGGGCTGGCGGTGGCGGCATTCGCCGCTGCCGCCTCTGTCGTGGTCCTGGTGGAATTCATCGTTGTAGGGCTGCTGCCTGCCTTGTCGCGCGACCTCGCGGTCACGTTGGATCGTGCGGGTTGGACGGTCTCCGCCTTCGCCCTTTCCGCCGCGATTGTGGGGCCCTGCCTGACGCTGTTGGCCGGTCGGATCGATCCGAAGGACGGACTGCCGGCCGCCCTCGCGATTTATGGTGGGGCAGGGATCGCCGCGGCCATGATGCCGGATTTCTGGGTGCTGTTGGCGGTTCGGATCGTTCAAGGCGCGCTCCTTACATACTTCATCAGCGTCGCCAGCCACGCAGCGATGGCCTTGACCACCCCGGACCGCGCCGCCCGGGCGGTCGGGCAGGTCAATGTTGGCACCATCCTGGGCGCGATAGCAGCGTCGCCATTAGGGCTCTGGGGCGCCGACGTGCTCGGATGGGATCGGCTCTATGCCTGTCTCGGCGGGCTGGCCTTGATCGCCGCCGTCGTGACGCGGGGAAGCCTGCCGCGGGGGCTGATTTTAGCGCCGTCGACGATGATGGGTCAGGCCGCGATCCTGGGAAGTCGGCGGATGCTCCAGCATCTCGCCCTGTCCCTGACGCTGTTCGCGGCCATGTTCGCTTCATACGGTTATGTTGCGGTGATCCTGCTCGATGCGCTGCAGGTCACGGCGGCGGATGCGGCCCTGATCCTGATCGGTTTCGGTGTAGCGGGTTTGATCGGCAATGCGATCGCGTCGGCGATGGCCGATCGGGATCCCAACCGAACAACCGCCCTGGTCGCCGCCGCGCTGGCCGCCGTCGGTTTGATGCTGCCGGTCCTGGGTTGGCATTGGATGCTGGACGGTCCGATCATTGCGGTTTGGGGCGTGGCCCATGCCGCAGCCTTCGTCGCCTGTCAGGTCCGGGTCATGATGCTGGCCCCTGAGGCGGCGGCCTTCGCAGGGTCCCTGAACATCTCGGTCTGCAATGTCGGGATCGGGA
The DNA here is from genome assembly GCF_965228185.1 of Pacificispira sp. Lineage (NCBI taxonomy): Bacteria > Pseudomonadati > Pseudomonadota > Alphaproteobacteria > Rhodospirillales > Aestuariispiraceae > Pacificispira > Pacificispira sp. The sequence continues at coordinate 639,397 of NZ_CBDDHE010000003.1, forward strand.
TCGGCGCGCCAATCGGGGGATGGGTTCTATCGAAGTTCGGGCCGGAATGGCTGGGGACCGCCATGGCCGGAATCGCCGCCCTGGCCCTTGTCCTGTCCTTGGTTTCGCTTCGCCATCGCCCCTAGCTGCGTTGCCCCCGGAAGGATCGAGCCCTAGTCTTCCTGTAATCGCGCATTGGGGGAGACAGGATGATCCGTAGACTCGCCGCCGGCCTGACAATGCTATCGCTGGCCTTCGCTGCCCCGGTATCCGCCTGTCCATTGGCGCTGGTCCTGGCGCTGGACGTGTCTTCCAGCGTCGACGATGGGGAACACCGGCTGCAATCCGAAGGACTGGCGCGGGCATTGACCGACCCTGCGGTGATGGAATCGATCCTGTCCCAGGGCGGAATCTGGCTGGCCGCCTTCGAATGGTCCGGTCGCCGCAATCAGCGCATCCTGATCGACTGGACGCATTTGAATTCGCTGCGGGTGATCGGCCAGGCGGCGGCGCGCCTGCGGGATGCGCCACGTAGCACGAACGAATTCCCGACCGCGCTCGGCTATGCGCTCGGCTTCGCCTCCGTCTATCTGAAAAAGTCGCCGCCGGGCTGCCTGCGCCGGGTCATCGATGTTGCCGGGGATGGGGTCAACAATGAGGGGTTCGCGCCATCCAACGCCTACAATGCCTTCGATTTCCGAGATGTGACGGTGAACGGCCTGGTCATCAAGGGCGCCGATCCCGATCCCGAATCCTTCTATCGCGAACAGGTCCAGTACGGCCCCGGTTCCTTTATCGAGATCGCCCATGGATATGAGGATTATGCCGAGGCGATGCGCCGGAAACTGATCCGCGAAGTGCTGGGCGCCAGCCTGGCGGAAGCCCCGTCCGACACATCGTTCAGTGCCACAAAAATTTCATCGGAATGAGGGCCAGCGTTTACCGGTTATCAACCGTTCCAATCCTAGCTTGCACACAACGATGCATGCTTTGGAGCGGGCCCCATGACACTTCAGGAAATTGACGCTTCGACGTCCTGTATGATGGTCGAAGCTTTCATCGAAACGGCGCAGGAAACGCGGGCCCGTTCCGGCTCGCGCCTTCAGGCGCTGCGAGAAGGCGTCGTCGCCGCCAGCATGGTCCTAAGTGCCTTCACCGGCATGCCGGACGAGGAAGCCCGCGAAACCGCACGCATCTGGGCACAATCCAATAAAGAACTGGAATTTTAAGGCGTCAGTATCCGCCTTCGTGCGCCCTGTCCAAATCGTCGAATAGGGTCAATTCGCCGTTAAAGAACAGTTCCACGATGCCGACCGGCCCGTGACGCTGTTTGGCGATGACCAGTTCGGCGATGTTGCGCTTTTCGACCAGCATCTGTTCGTGGCGCAGGCGACGTTCTTCGAACTTTTCCGGGGCCTCGTTCGGGCGCTGCTCCGGATGTTCCTTTTCCAGATAGTATTCCGGGCGGTAGACGAAGCTGACGACGTCGGCGTCCTGTTCGATCGAGCCCGATTCGCGCAAGTCGGCGAGCTGGGGACGTTTGTCTTCGCGGTTTTCGACCTGACGCGACAGCTGCGACAGGGCGAGGACGGGGACTTCCAGATCTTTGGCCAGGGTCTTCAGGCCCCGGGTGATTTCCGAGACCTCCTGCACGCGGTTGTCCATGCGCTTGTCCGGCGGCCCTTGGAGGAGCTGCAGGTAATCGACGACGACGAGATGCAGGCCGTGCTGGCGCTTCACGCGGCGTGCCCGCTGGCGCAGGCCGGTGATCGAAAGGGCCGGCGTATCGTCGATAAAGAGCGGGATGCGGCCCAGCTCCTGACTGGCGACGACGACGCGTTCGAACTCTTCCTGCTGGATGTCGCCGCGCCGGATCTTGTCGGACGGGACCCCGGCGCAGGTGGAAATCAATCGCCCGGCGAGCTGTTCGGCGCTCATTTCCAGTGAGAAGAACAGGACGACGCCGCCTTCTTCGATCTCGCGGCCGTCCTCGGTCACGATCTTCTTATAGGCGGAGGCGGCATTGTACGCGATGTTGGTCGCCAGGGCCGTCTTCCCCATGGCCGGGCGTCCGGCCAGGATCAACAAGTCGGACTTGTGCAGACCGCCCAGGCGTTCGTCGACATCGCGCAGGCCGGTGGTGATCCCGACGATATGGCTGTCGCGCTTGAAGGCCTGTTCGGCCATTTCCAGGGCGCGCTTGGCGGCGACGTCCATACTGACGACGGACCGGTCGACTTCGCCGGTAGAGGCCAGGTCGTAGAGCCGCTGTTCGGCTTTCTCGATCTGCTTGTTGGCGGTGAAATCGATGTCGCTGTTGTCATAGGCGTCGTTGACGACGTCTTCGCCCAGGCCGATCAACTCCCGCTTCAAATGCAGGTCGTGGATTGTCTTGGCGTATTCCGCCGCGTTCAGGACGGTAACGACATTGGTCGCCAGTTCGTACAGATATTCGGTGCCGCCGGCCTCGCGCAGTATTTCGTCGGTATCCGCGATATGGCTCAGGGTCGCGGGGCTTGCGACCTGGCCCCGGTCGATCAGCTTCTTGATATGCTCATACAGGCGCTGGTGTTCCGGGACATAGAAATGAACCGCGCGCAACAGGTCCGCCGCAGGCTCATAGGCCCTGTTGTTGCGCAGGATCGCGCCCAACAGCGCCTGCTCCACCTCCGCGTTGAACGGCGGCTGGCGGAAGGCCTTCTGCGGGCTTTCCGAATTGGCGCGGTCGCCATGCAGCGAACGGACATTGTTTGAGCCGCTGGGGCTCTCGGCGGGATCGATTGTCATCCCGGAACCATACGCCGAGTCGTTCCCCTTGGCACGGAGAACGGGTGCGAACCGGGCCTGTGAATAAGGGGGATATCGGGGGCCGTCTTACGATCCGGGTCTATTGGATCAGGGCGTCGAACTCGGCGCGCGTGCGCTCGACCGCATGGTTCAGGCGGTCCAGATGTCCGGGGACATTGTCGCCGTCGTCTTCGTATTCCAGATCCCGGGATACATCGGCCAGTTCGGCGAATCCCAGGTTTCCACACATGCCCTTGATGGTATGGGCGATATGGCGGCGCTCCTCCGTGCTGTGCGGCGCGCGCAGGGTCTCAATGGAATCGTAGACTTGGTCGACGGCCTTCTTTGCCAGAAGCCTAAGTTTGTCCCGCTCCATGATCGATTGCAGTGACTGGATCGTCGTGGCGTCCAGGGCCGGCGCGGCGGGGGCTTGTTCGGGTCCCGGCTCCTGAGGGGCGGCCGGGGGCGTGGCATCGATTGTAATGTCCGACGGTGGCGGCGCGGGACTTGGCGTGGGGCTTGGCCCGGCATTCTGCCCCCCTCGGACCGCCCCGGCGCAGAGCCGGGTCAGGCATTCATGCAGTTTCAGCCAATCGACCGGTTTCGAGATCACGTCGTCCATGCCACCGGCTGTGTACTCTTCGCGCTGCTCTCTGAAAGCGTTGGCCGTCATGCCGACAATAGGCAGCGTGTGGCCCTTCGCGCGCGCCCGCCGGGTCGCGGTCAGGCCATCCATCTCGGGCATCTGAACGTCCATCAGGACGATGTTGTAACTGTATTGATCGATTGCTTCCAAGGCGTTGCGGCCATCATAAGCCTCGCTGACCAGGCACCCCCACTTGCGCAGCATGTCGGTGGCAATCACCCGGTTGATTTCGACGTCGTCCACGACAAGGACATGAAGGCCTTTCAGGGCATTCGCCTCCGTATCGGCGTTGATTGCGTCCGCGACCGAGAGGACGTCTTCGCGCTTCGCACTCTTCAGCGACAGCGTCAGGCGGAAGGTCGATCCCACGCCGACTTCGCTCTTGGCCGTGAGATCGCCGCCCATCGCCTTGGCCAATTTGGCGCTGATCGCCAGGCCGAGCCCGGAGCCGCCGAAGCGTCGCGCGGTCGATCCGTCCGCCTGGGCAAATGGTTCGAAGATCGCGTGCATCTTGTCCGGTTGGATGCCGATACCCGTGTCCGATACATCGATGATCAGGTCCTTGGTCGCACCGAGCCGTGCCTTGTCCAACCACGCGTGAACGGTGACGCCGCCCTTATCCGTGAATTTCAGAGCGTTGCCGATCAGGTTGTTGAGGATTTGCCGAATCCGGTCTGCATCGCCGAACAGGGCCAGGTCGTCGTCGAGGTCGACTTCCAGACGATAAGCGAGGTTCTTCTGCTCAGCGACCGGCGCGTGAATGGATACGGTGTCTTTCAGGATCAGCGCGGGCAGAAAGGCGACGTTCTCGAACTGCATGCCGCCGCCGTCAATGCGCGAGAAGTCGAGCACGTCATTGATCACCGACAGCAAAGCGTCCCCGGACCGGCGTGCCATCTGCGTATAGCGCTGCTGATCGGCGTCCAGTTTGGTTTCGGACAGAAATGTCAGGCTGCCCAGGAGACCGTTCAGCGGAGTGCGCAATTCATGGCTGGTCGTGGCGATGAAGGAGGATTTCGCCTTGCTGAGCTCCTCCGCTTCCTGCCGGGACGTCGCTTCAAGCTCGAAAGCGTGCTGAAGCTGGAGGCGCGCGGATTCCAGGCCGCGGAGCATGTCGCCGATCTCATCTGAGCGTGTCGTTCGAATCTCTTCCTTCTCACCGGGTTTCAACCTTTCGACCGCCGTGCCGATTTCGTCGACCGCCGCCAGTACCGTCCGCCGCAGGATAATCGACGACGCCAAAACCACCGCCGCGACGATCAAGACGCTGACCGCAACGATCAGCGCCGTCGTCTCGATCAGCCGCGTCCGACTCTGCGCCAGTTCGGATTGAAGCCTTTCGATCTGGGTAAACAGGGCATTGCGGTTGGCGCTGAGCCGCCCGGCCAGCGCTTTCTTGGCCGCGGCGTTGACCGGCTTCTCGGCGTCGTTCAGCCGGTCGACCGCGCGGTCGATTGCGCTCAACCGACCGCGAATCTCGCCTTGAAACCCTTCGCTGATATCTAGTTGCTGGAACAAGTGCTGCAGGCGGTCATCCAACCGATCGATCAAGATGTTCCACTGTGCCGCCGCGCGCTCATTGGGGGTGTGGAGTATCTCCGTTGCCAGTTCGTCCGCAAACCGGAGGTCGGACAGGGTGTCGTTGATGCCGACCAGACGCTCGTCAATGTCGACCTGGCGCAACAGGGCCACTGCATTGACAACGACAAGGGTGGTGATGGCAGCCATTGCGACCCATCCCAGTATCACCGCCCGTGTTCGAATTTTCATATTGGCAGGTCCTCCCCGAACCTGGTCAGTAAACCATGCGAACGGCTTGCGGCGCCACGCTGTTCAGGGGGCCGGGCCGAACAAAATCAAGTACGTTCGGCGTCGGACCTTCGGCCAGCCCGTTTTCAATTCGCCAATCGGCCTCCGCCTCGATCGCGTTGATCAGGTCCTGCGGCAAGACGACGGCGAAAGAATGCTGCGGCCATATTTCTTCGAGTGCGGTGAAATCGATCGATAGCCGGTTGGCGAGAATACGTTTGGCTTCATCGGGATTGTCTTGTGCGAACAGTTCCGCGCGATGCAAGGCGTTCAGGAAAGCCGGCAGGGTCGCTGCCGCGTCCTCCGAAAGATCGCATCGCCCGTGCAGAACGAAATAGTAATATTGATCGGCCTGGTCGGGATAATCGATGGCTAGGTCGCCCAGGGCTTTCCGGATATGGCTGACATGGGGCTCCCAGGTCATGGCCGCGTCCACTTCCCCCTCACTGATCAGTCGCACGATCTCATCCGGCCGGGCGTTGACCAATGTCACGGTCTCGATGTCGAGACCGGAAAGGGCGAGATACTGCGACAGGAAGTATTGACCGATCCCGTTCGGCGTAACGGCGATCCGCCGTCCTGCCAGGTCCTCCGGGGCGGGTCCGATCCGGTCACCTCGCGCAATCAGTCGCGTGGTGCGGGACGCCGAGATGGTGGCATAGATGCACAATGTGGGGGCGGTGAGCGTCTTGCTGATGAAAGCGAACTCCGAACTGGTGCCGAAAGTCAGGCTACCCTCTGCGACCCGGTTTGCCGCGACAACGCCCGATCCGACTTCTTCCAGAACGATATCCAATCCGTCCAGATACCCATTGGCGTCGGCCAGCCAGATCAGCATGCCCGTCTTGGACGTCCCGATGCGCACCGGCTCCGCCGACACGGGAGAGGCGCCGGACAGAAAAATTGCGGCGATCATGACCGCGGCGTGAAAATGGAAAAGTCGGGAAGGGGTGCGCGAGACTACCATTGATATGTAACTCCAGCATTGTACAAACCACCCGATACACCACCACACTAGCCTGGAAACATTAACAATCGATAAATTCAACGCCGGGCAATTTTGTTACAAATTATACTTTGCATTCAGGGGTTTGACCATTTTGTGTTTCGCGCTCTAAATAATGTCGCGAAGCGCGGCCATTTTGGGGGCAAGGCAAGGGCGTGCAGACATCATCGAACAGATTTTAAGGTGACTTGCAATGAATGGTGGCGTGGGCAAAACGGCGGTCGTGGTCGAGGACAATGACGAAAGTTTCGAACTTCTCAAGGCGATACTGGAAGGTCTTGGCTATGGCGTGACGCGAGCCCCGCATGAAGGGCCGGCATTTTATCAGCAAGTGGCGGAATGCGCGTCAGCGGATATTGTCGTTCTGGATATCATCCTCAGCGAATCGATCGACGGGTTCGAGGTAGTCAAGGCGCTGACGGAGCATGATTTTCATGGCGCGCTGATCGTTGCGTCCGCCAATGCCAGGAACTACATCGAATCGCTTGTGCAGGTGGCGGAAGGCAATGGCATCCGCGTTCTGACAGGGATCGAGAAACCGTACCGCAAACAGGATTTCGAGGTCGCCCTGCAGGGGGCGTGACCCACCCATTGTCGGCCCGTCCAGGGACAGGCCGACAATGGCGGCATTCAGATTTCCCGGAATTGACGCTTCAGATCGTAATCCTCGGACGTTACCGTCCGTTCAAGATCCGCCGCGCGCCGCTCCAAATCACGGAATTTCTTGCGCAGTGCCTCGAATTTCAGGCTTTCGGGCAGGCCCTCGTCCTGCGCGGCCGGCTCCGCAGTCTGGGGGGGCTCCGAGCGGGGCGTTTCGGCCGTCGCGACCGGCATATCCTGTTTTCGCTTCAGCAGCAGGACACCCAAGCCGTACAGGACGACCGCGGCCGGCGGGTTCATGAACAGGAAGATGACGGCCGCCACGCGGATCGTAATGGGACGCAGGCCGAAAGTATGGGCAAGGCCGGCGCAAACCCCGGCGATCTTGCCGTATTCGGGATCCCGATGCAGGGCTTGTAACTTGTCGTGCAGCTTGCGGCCGAAGCCGCCGCGCGGTTGGCGGGAAGACCCGGCGTCGCCATTTTCTCGGGTGCGGGAATTGCGGTAGGGGCAGCTCATGTCTTTGTCTCGTCTCGTCGCGGTCGGTTCAAATCAGTCAAACGGCGGGGAGGGGGCATCGGGCGGCCTAAACCCTGGTCTCGTCAGTTTTGGGCGCGTCCCGGGCGCGGGCGGTCGGCGTCGTCGACGACATGTTCCAGCGTGTCCATCCGCTCCTCCAGCCGGCTGGCCAATCGCCATAGCGCCTGAAACTCCTCTTCCGAGGCGGTGTGCCGCCGCTTCTGTTCCCGCCATTTGGTGACATAGTGGAATACCAGCCACATGGGCAGTACCACGCCAATCAACAAGACGGTCGGTACGAAGAAGACGATCCAGATATCCATGGCGAAGGGTCAGGTCCTGTCGAGTGTCGTTGAGCATTGGTTGCCGGGCGTCGTGATTATGCCAAACCGTCCCGCAGTTTGAAGAGCGCCTTATCCCTTCTTTTTCATATTGGCCTTCAACGTCTCCAATTCGTCTTCGATTTCCTGTTCGGCCTCCAGATCGGCGAAGGCGCTATTCAGGTTTTCACGCCGGCCCAGGTCGAACCCTTCGGCCTCGCCTTCGATATCGTCGATCCGGCGTTCCAGGCTTTCATACCGGGCCAGGGCGTCGTCGACACGGCCGTCATAGAGCGTGCGGCGCATCTGAACCCTGTTGCGGGCCGAGGTATGGCGGATTTCAATGGACTTCCGTCGGGCCTTTGCTTCGTCCAGCTTCGCCTGCAGGCGGGCCAAATCGTCGTCATATTTCTCCAGGCTTTCCTCGACGGATTTCAATTCGCGCTTCAACTGGTCGACATGGTCGCCCAGGCGCTTCTTTGCAAGCAAAGCCGCCTTCGCCAGATCCTCCCGGCCGCGGCTCAGTGCGTATTCCGCCTTCTTGCCCCAATCCTCCATGTCGGTTTCGGCCTCGTCCAGACGGCGGACGATGGTCTTCTTGTCGGCGATCATCCGAACGGCGCTGGACCGCACTTCGACCAGCGTGTCCTCCATTTCCTGGATCATCAGCCGCGCCATTTTCTCCGGGTCTTCGGCCCGATCCAGCAGCGTGTTGATGTTGGCGTTCAGAATGTCGGTCATACGGGAAAAGATACCCATCGGGGCGAACTCCTTGGCTGTCGTAGAACCCCAACGGCCATGCCGCCGGGAACTGACCGTATATTGGCAAGTGCTGTGCCAACTTAAAAACTCAATGAAAACAGTTATTTAGGGATTTTCAGTTGATCCGAGATATCGGTTATACATATATATAAGCAACAAATATGGCGATTTAATAAATGGAACTTTCAGACACGATCATCGGGGCGGACCCGGCCTTCGTCGCGGTTCTGGATCATGTGTCCGACCTCGCCAAGCTGAACCGGCCGGTTCTGGTCATGGGGGAGCGCGGTTCGGGCAAGGAACTCATCGCGGCACGCCTGCATTATCTGTCGCGGCGCTGGGACGGCCCCTATATCCGGGCAAACTGCGCCGCCTTCACTGAAAGCCTGCTTGAAAGCGAGCTGTTCGGGCATGAAGCCGGCGCTTTCACCGGAGCGCAGCGAATGCGGGCGGGCCTGTTGGAGCGGGCCGAGGGGGGCTCCCTCCTATTGGACGAGATCGGTCTGGCCGGGCAGGCGGTTCAGGAAAAGCTGCTGCGTGCGGTTGAGTATGGCGAGTTCGAACGCCTCGGTGGGACCAGAACCTTATCGGCCGATATCCGGTTCATCGGTGCCACCAATGAGGATCTGCGGCTGGCGGTGGAGAAGGGCGATTTCCGGGCGGATCTGCTGGACCGATTGTCTTTCGAGGTCGTTGCCGTCCCGCCGCTGCGCCACCGGCCGCTCGATATTCCGATCCTGGCCGAATACTTCGCGCGCGGCATGGCCCGTGACTTGGCTTGGCCGACCTATCCGGGGTTCACGCGCGCGGCGGAGAAGGTTCTGGAATCTTATGATTGGCCCGGCAATATTCGCGAAATGCGCAATGTGGTGGAAAGATCCGTATTCCGGCACGGCGACCCTGAAACCGCCATCGACCGGATCGTGATTGATGTATTCCCGGCGGCGGAGGGCGAAACGCCCGCGCCGGGACCGCGTCCTCTTCCAGCGTTTGACAGCGAGATCGAAACTGTGGAGCGGCGCCTTATCCGGGATGCCTTGACCGCCGCCGAGGGTAACCAGGCGGAGGCCGCACGGCGTCTCGATATGGAATATTTGCGGTTCCGCCGGGTGGCGAAGAAGCACGGGGCAATCTGATTTAACTGGAATCCCGGGGCCGCATAAGGAAAGGGCGCGGAGATCGCTCCGCGCCCTTTCGTAACGCTTGGTGCCGTAAGGCGAGAGCGAGGCTTTACGCCTTGTCTTCCTCGGTATCGGCAGCGTCTTCGAGGATACGCTCGGCGGTTTGCTCGTCGACCAGTTCGGCCGCCGCCGCAGCGACTTCCGCCGCCTGGCGTTCGGCTTCTTCGGCCATGTCCTGCGCCGCGCGTTCGGCTTCGGTCACGACGACGGATTCGCCGCGGGCGTGGCGTTCGGCCTGGGCCTCGGCTTCTTCCTGCGACTGGGCGACGTTGATGTGAACCGTGACGATCACTTCCGGGTGCAGTTGGACGCGGAAGTCGAAAATGCCGATCGTCTTGACCGGACGCTCCATCATCACCTGACCGCGGCCGATTTTCACGCCCTTGGCGGAAACCGCGTCGGAAATGTCGCGGGCGTTGACCGAACCGTAAAGCTGGCCCGTGTCGGACGCGGCGCGGATCAGGACGACCGACAGGCCTTCCAGATCCTGGGCGACGCGTTCGGCTTCGGACTTGCGCTCCAGGTTGCGGGCTTCCAGTTCCGCACGCTGCGCTTCGAACCGGCGGCGATTGGCCTCGGTGGCGCGGACCGCTTTGTTCTGCGGCAGCAGGAAGTTACGGGCATAACCCGGCTTGACGGAGACTTCGTCGCCCATCTGGCCCAGTTTTTCGACCCGTTCGAGAAGAATGATTTGCATGATCAGAGCCCTCCCTTAGCGGATCACGTAGGGGATGAGACCCAGGAAACGGGCGCGTTTGATGGCCCGGGCCAGGGCGCGCTGTTTCTTGGCGCTCACCGCGGTGATGCGCGACGGGACGATCTTGCCGCGTTCGGAAACGAAACGCTGCAGGGTCTTGATGTCCTTGTAGTCGATCTCGGGCGCATTCGGACCGGAGAACGGGCAGGTTTTCTTGCGGCGGAAGAAGGGCCGCCGGGCAGGTCGCATAGCCATGGATTAGTCCTCCGAACTGTCGTTGTCGCGGAACGGGCGATCGCCACGCGGGCCACGGTCGCCACGCGGACCGCGATCTTCGCGCGGACCCCGGTCGTCCCGGTCCCGGCCTCGGCCACCCCGATCCCGGTCACGCTCGTCACGGCGTGCCAGAACCACGGACGGTTCTTCCGGCAGGTCCTCGGTGCGGACCGTCATGTAGCGCAGCACGTCGTCGTGCAGGCGCATGCGGCGTTCCATTTCATGGACCGCTTCCGCCTTGGCTTCGTAGTTCAGCAGAACGTAATGGCCTTTGCGGTTCTTCTTGATCCGGAAGGCCAGGCCACGCAGGCCCCAGTATTCCCGGCGGGCGATGCGGCCGCCGTCTTCGGTCAGGATTTCCTGAGCCAGGTCGGTGATGCTCTCGACCTGCGTCGCAGAGACATCCTGCCGTGCGATCAGCACGGTTTCGTAGTTCGCCATCGATGTCACTCCCTCTGGCTGTTTCACGGTCCGGCGCAGTGGCTTTCTCCTGGAAAATCCAGGATCGGCTCTGCCGCCCGGCCCTAGCCGATCTCTTGTTCCGGCACCTTGTGAGCGGCGGAGATATCGGCAAGGAGTATCGCCCCTAGCCAGGTAACCCGGCTCGAGACGGGCGGCTTATAGGGGATGCCCGATTGCGATGCAAGCCGAATACAGCGCTTTTCTGCGGAAAATCGTTCTTTTGGATGATGCAGGGAGAATCAGCGATTCGCAGTGGGCTGATGTAAAATTCTCGGGGCGCGCATATAAATCAACAATTGGCCGGTGTGTATTTATTGGAGGCAAAAACAAAATAGATAAAACTGAGTCTATAGTTAATTTTTTATTTGAACCGATTCGCGAATCGCCCGATTCTCATACTTAACAAGGAGATGACGCGATGAACGATCCGAACGAAATGAAGGCGGTGATGGCCGACCTGATCGCCCGGGAGCTGAAACGGCTCTCGAAATTGGCAGATCTCGTGGTCTACACGCTCTACGACCCGGATCAGCCCGACGATCCGGTGGATTATGTTCTGAACGACCGCGCCGAGATTGGCGGCGACATTGATTTGGATGTGTCCTTCCAATTCGAAGGTGTCGCGCTCTGGTACATTTGCCGCCGCGATGGCGACGCCTTCAGCGCGAAGAAGGTTCTGATCCAAGTTCGTGACGGACGGTTCGTCCATGGTCAGGTCGGCGATTTCGACGGCTTCTGGGACGAGTTCCCGCAATATGTCGCCGAAGATCGTTGGGTCCAGTCGGCCGTTCTGAAAGGCGGCGTGAACGACGACGCCCGGCCTTATCGGGACCTGCCGGCAGCAGCTGCGGCAGAGTAAGCCTCCGCTCCAAACAGTTTCACCCTGGCGAGGGATTGGCGCCCCGGATCGAGAAATCGGCCGGGGCGTCGGTTTTCCTGCAGTGGCAAAGGTTTCCGAAATTCGTAGAATGGGCGCAGGCCTGTCGAAATTTTTTGTCCGTTAACCGGACGGAAGGAATTTCGAGCCTATTCAGGCGGGCCTGGGCGCATGACGGAAACGGAGACTTATGCGGGCTTCTGACAATAAGGGCGCAGCGGGACAAACGCAGAAATCGCTGATCATCAAGCTGATTGCAGTCTTTCTGTCCATTCAGATCGTTCTACTGGCCGTGTTCGCAGTGACATTGATCGTGATCGACGGTACCCGCGCCTATACGGCGGGCAGCGAATACTATGTCATTGGTCAGAAAACGGCCGCCTATTCTCTGATGCGCTATTCCAAGACGGAAGACCCGGCCGATTTTGCACGCTTCAAAGAGTTCCTGGATATTCCGCAAGGGGATGGTGCCGCGCATACCAGGATGCGCATGGACGTTTTGGATTGGGACGCCGCGCGTGACGGATTGCGGCGCGGCCGCAATCTCGATTCCGACATTCCTTTCATGATCCTGATGTATCGGTTGGCGGGTGATACCGCCCTGATGCGCCCGGCAACGGAAATCTGGCGCGAAGCCGATACGTTGATAGCCGAATTGGCGGTGACCGGCGAACAGCTTCGCACCGCGATCGAAGCCGGTCGAAGCGATGCTGTGATCGATGATGTACTGAGCAGAATCCATATCCTGGACGCGCGTCTGACCGAGCTGGAATTCGATTTCGCGGCGGCCATCGGAGCGATCGCCATTCAGATCAAGACACTGTCTTTTGTCGTTATTGCCGCACTTTCGACGGTTCTCTGGGGGGTGGCGATTGCCGCCGGACTTCGAATTGCCGCCCATGCCGATCGGAACGAAACCGCGCTGATCCGCAGTCAGGCGCGGTTTCAGGACATTGCCGACACCGCGGCCGACTGGATTTGGGAAACCGATGCGGAAGGCCGGTTCACCTATTTATCCCGCAACGCCGAACGATTGTTGAATGTCGATCGAGACGCCATTCCGCAAGGGGGAGACCTAGCCGACGGACTTGCCGCGCTGCGAGATGCTTTTGCCAAACGTGAGGCGTTCCGCGATTTGAAGCTGGTCCGGGATCGGTCAGAAGGCGGGCCGCGGCATTTTGCGTTACGCGGTAAGCCGGTCTTCGATGAGGGGGGCCTGTTCATTGGGTTCCGCGGCACCGGCACGGATGTGACGCAGCAGGTTGAGGCGGAGCACGCGATCCTGCGCGCCGCCGTTGCGGCCAATGACGCAAATCAGGCCAAAACGATGTTCTTGGCGAATATGAGCCATGAGTTGAGGACGCCGCTAAACGCCGTGATCGGCTTCTCTGAGGCGATGGAACGCCAAATGTTCGGCGTGATGAACGCGACTTATGTAGAATACGCCGGAATTGTCCGCCGCAGCGGGGAACATCTGCTGAGCATGTTGAGCGATCTGCTGGACATCTCGCGGATTTCCCAGGGCGCGATCAATTTGGAAACCGAGACAGTCGACGTGGGGGCGGTCATCGCCGATTCCGTCCGGGACGCCTTGTCCGCCCATTCGGATCATGACCGTAGGATCGAGATCCAAATGCCCCCGGACGTCCCCCCCCTTGTTGCAGACAAGATGCGGCTGCGCCAGATCGTCACCAATCTGCTAACAAACGCGTTGAAATTCTCGGAACCTCACAGCGTTGTCCATGTGGCTGTTGCCCGGCAGGACGGAGGCCTTGTTATCAAGGTCATCGATAACGGGATCGGCATCAATCCGCGTGATATCGCTCGGGTCATGGAACCTTTCGTTCAGGCAGAATCCGGGTTGGAACGAAAACGGCAAGGGGCCGGTCTGGGCCTCCCCCTCGTCAAACAATTGGTTGAATTGCATGGCGGGACGTTTGATCTGACCTCGGCCCCAGGCAAGGGTACTGTGGCGACCGTCTATCTGCCGGAATCCCGCATCCGGGCGTGATGTCGATTACATCCGCGATGCCATTTCCTGATCGATTTTGCCGGTCCGCCAGTCTTCCAGGGCCTCGACCAGCTTGCGCTGACGCGAACTGAAGGCACGCCAGTTGGTCAGTTCATTTTCCAGATCCTCCACGACTTCGCGCGGGACCAGGGGCGTATTCTTCAAGGCGGTGTCGATGGCTTTGAACAGTTCCTCATTGGACTTGGCCGCCAAAGCGGCCTCGAACAGCGAACAGATCGGCTGCCAGCCGTCGAGAGCCAGGGACGCGTTCAGTTTGGCTTCCTCACATTCCGCCAGAGCCTTATCGAGTCGCTTCAGGCTGGATTGAAGGTTGTTCGCGCGCCGTTCGACGCGGGCCAACTCTTTCGCCGCAATGCCCAGAAACTGTTGGAAGGGGAAGATCAGGTCGCCCAGGACGGTCTTAAAAAGATCGGGCAGTTCGTCCTGCCGGTCTTCAAGGTCGCTCAGGACATTGCCTAGGCGGTTGCGCTGACGGATCAGCCAACCCTGCAGGCTGTCATCGGCGGAATCGACCTGAACGGCCGGAGCAATGGCGACAGCGAATCTCTCCAAACGGTTCATGGCCTCTTCGACGTCGCATTCCAGAACCGACGCCAGATGTTCGAACATCACCTTGTTGAACTTGTTCTGGATCGCCGCCGTTTCCGGGTCGCTTCTGGAGGCGTTCATCAGCAGCCGGTAGGTGTTGACCGACATCTTCTTAAGCTGTGCCTGCCCATAGGCCTCACCGGTCAGACGCATCAGTTGCACAACGAGGCGCAGATATGTCTGTGCCTCAACCGTCTTGTCGATTTCTGCCTCGATCGGGTGATCGTCCCGGCGTCTCTGGGCCAGCGACTGCCCGAAGCGTGGAATGCGTTTGAGTAGGCTGGCGCGGATTTCCGCCGGGCTGATCAGCGGTTTCAGGTCGCAGACCGGTGCCTGAACAATATCGTCGACGAATTCGATATCGTCGTCTGCCAGGTTGCCGAAGGCGCTCTTGACCTGGGTTAACGGCAAGACCATGGAGGCTTCCTTCTTGCCGGAAAACCCAGGAATCAGCAGCATCCAGTCTTTCGGATCCGAAGATCCGTTGTCGAGCCGAATCCGACCGAAATTCATGTTCGCCGTCTTAAATCCCGCCCAGACGCCGCGTTGTTCGTAGGTTGTTGGTAGGTCAGCCACGGTTTCGTCCCGACAAGTGATTATGGTGCCATATTAGGTCAAATGATCTGAAGGTTTGGTTAACGGCACGCGATGGAGCGGCGTTGTGGCATGGCCCGCCGCTTGACACCGGTTCAATGCCGACTATGACTTCGCCGAGACACAAGCGGACCCGAATGGGCCAGTCGCGAAATTCGGGGAAGGGAGACGCCAATGAGCCGAGCATTTGTTTTTCCGGGGCAGGGCAGCCAGGCGATAGGCATGGGCGGCGAACTTGCCGACGCCTTCGTTGTCGCGCGGGAAGTCTTCGAGGAAGTCGACGACGCGCTGGGGCAGCATCTTTTCAAACTGATGCAGGAAGGGCCCGATAGCGATCTGACGCTGACGGAGAATGCCCAACCCGCGCTGATGGCCGTGAGCCTGGCCGTGATCCGCGTACTGGAAAGCGAAGGCGGCAAACCGATCAGCGATATGGCGGATTGCGTCGCCGGTCACAGCCTGGGCGAATACTCCGCGCTGGCGGCGTCCCGCGCGCTGGAACTGGCCGATACCGCGCGGCTGTTGAAACTGCGCGGTCAGGCGATGCAGGCCGCGGTTCCGGTGGGCGAGGGCGCCATGGCGGCGCTGCTGGGTCTTGATCTGGAACAGGCCGAAGCGGTCGCGGCCGAGGCCGCCCAGGGGGAGATCTGCGCCGCCGCGAACGACAACGCGCCGGGCCAGGTCGTGATCTCCGGTGCGGCCAGCGCCGTCGAGCGCGCGCTCGTGATCGCGAAAGAGAAAGGCGCCAAGCGCGCCGTGCTGCTGCCGGTATCGGCACCGTTCCATTGCGAACTGATGGCCCCCGCGGCGGACAAGATGGGGCGCGCTCTGGCCGAAACCGTCATTCAGCCGCCCGCCGTGCCGCTGATCGCCAATGTCACCGCCGCCCGCACGGTCGATCCGGATATGATCCGCCGTCAGCTGGTGGAGCAGGTCTGCGGCCGGGTGCGCTGGCGCGAGAGCGTGCTGGTGATGAAGGATCTGGGCATCGACACCCTGGTCGAAGTCGGCGCCGGCAAGGTCCTTTCCGGTCTGGCGAAGCGCATCGACCGCGATCTCAGCGGGGTCGCCATTAACGGTCCCGCCGACGTCGAGACCTTCCTGGCATCCTTGTGACGGCACGGTGCTAAGCCGCTCAGTGACTTTTAGGGAGAGAGATACATGTTCGATTTGACGGGAAAATGCGCCCTGGTGACCGGGGCGACCGGCGGGATCGGTGGTGAAATCGCCAAGGCGCTGCACGCCGCCGGGGCGACGGTCGGCCTGAGCGGTACACGCGCGGAACGCCTTGAGGCCGTTGCGTCCGAACTGGGCGACCGGGCCCATGTGCTGCCGGCCAATCTGTCCGACCCGGATGGTCCGGACGCGCTGGCCAAAGCCGCGGAAGAGGCCATGGGCGCCATCGACATCGTGGTCAACAATGCTGGCCTGACGCGCGACAATCTGGCCATGCGTATGAAGGACGACGAGTGGGATCAGGTCATTGCGGTCAACCTGACCGCCTCTTTCCGTTTGTCCCGTGCCTGCCTGCGCGGGATGATGAAGAAGCGCTGGGGCCGGATCATCGGTATCACGTCGATCGTCGGCGTCACCGGCAATCCGGGGCAGGCGAATTATGCGGCGTCGAAGGCGGGCATGATCGGCATGTCGAAATCCCTGGCGCAGGAAGTTGCCAGCCGCGGCATTACCGTCAACTGCGTGGCGCCCGGTTTTATCGAAACCGCGATGACCGACGCATTGGCGGACAAGCAAAAGGAATCGCTGTTATCCGCGATTCCGGCCGGGCGGATGGGGACCCCGGAAGAGATTGCGGCTGCGACCCTCTTCTTGGCAGCGCCTGAATCGGCTTATATCACTGGCCAAACGCTGCACGTGAACGGCGGTATGGCAATGATCTGATTTGGTCGCCCAGCCCGGAATTCCGGGACAAAACGGGCGGTCATTTAAGTGAAACGATAGGCTGGTCTCTCCAGATGAAGTGTGATAGGCAGGCGCCGTCGCGCTGGAGACCGGCGCATAATTCGGGTTTGAAACTGAGGTCGGCCGGGTTCTCCTGGCCGCGGCAGACAAGGGAAAGACAGATATGAGCGACGTTGCGGAGCGTGTGAAAAGCATTGTGGTCGAGCACCTGGGCGTTGATGCCGAAAAGGTTACCGACAATGCCAGCTTCATCGACGATCTGGGCGCGGACAGCCTCGACACGGTCGAGCTCGTGATGGCGTTCGAAGAAGAATTCAACTGCGAAATCCCGGACGACGCGGCCGAAAAGATCGCGACCGTCAAGGATGCGATCGATTTCATCGCCGCGAACAAGTAATTCTGTGCGCGGATCGGGCGGCCCGGTAAGGGCCGCTCGACGCGTATCTGCCGCGCCGCGTGTCGGCGCAATGCCCGCTGCGGCACGGCCCCCAGGCGGTCGCCTTCTTTTGAAGGCGGTCTGACCGGGGTCGCGACGTCTTGCGGGCATTTTTGTGTCCGTTTATCGGTGTTGGACCGACAGTGTGAGGATGGGACGATCATGAGACGCGTAGTCGTAACGGGTCTGGGCGCTGTGACGCCGCTGGGTGTCGGGGTCGACACGGTTTGGGACCGGCTGATCGCCGGTAAATCCGGCATTCGCGCCATCGAAAGCTTCGACGTGTCCGACCTGCCGGCCAAGATTGCCGGTGAGATCCCGAAGGGCAGCAAGGCCGATGGCGCTTTCGACGCCGAGGAATGGGTCGAGAAAAAAGACCTGAAAAAGATGGATACCTTCATCGCCTACGCGCTGGCCGCGTCCCAGCAGGCGGTGGACGATGCGGGCCTGACCTCCAAGGATCAGAACGAGCTGGATCGCACGGGCGTCATGATCGGGTCCGGTATCGGCGGTCTGGGCGGGATCGCCGACGGCAGCAAGATCCTGGACGAACGCGGCCCGCGCCGTTTGAGCCCCTTCTTCATCCCCGCGAACCTGATCAACCTGGCCAGCGGCTATGTGTCGATCATCCACGGTTTCCGCGGTCCGAACCATGCCGTTGTCACGGCCTGTGCGACCGGCACTCACGCCATCGGCGATGCCGCGCGCCTGATCATGTTCGGCGATGCCGACGTGATGGTCGCCGGCGGTACCGAATCGGCGGTTTGCCGCATCGGGGTCGCGGGCTTCGCCGCGGCGCGCGCGCTGTCGACCAGTTTCAACGAGACGCCGGAACGCGCATCCCGCCCGTGGGATAAGGACCGCGACGGCTTCGTCATGGGCGAAGGCGCGGGCATCGTCGTTCTGGAAGAACTTGAACATGCCAAGGCCCGCGGCGCGAAAATATATGCTGAAGTCCTCGGCTATGGCCTGTCCGGCGACGCCTATCACATGACGGCGCCGTCCGAGGACGGGTCCGGCGGATACCGCGCCATGGAGAACGCCTTTCGCAATGCCGGGATCGCCCGGGAACAGATCGATTACGTCAACGCGCACGGCACCTCGACGCCGCTGGGCGACGAGATCGAACTGGGCGCGGTCAAGCGCCTGTTCGGCGACCACGCCTACAAGCTCGCCATGTCGTCGACCAAATCGGCGATCGGCCATCTGCTCGGCGCGGCGGGTGCGGTGGAAGCGATCTTCTCGGTCAAGACGATCCAGACGGGCAACATTCCGCCGACGCTGAACCTCGACAACCCGTCCGAGGGCTGCGATCTGAACCTGGTGGCGCATAAGTCCCAGGCGCGCGAAGTAAATTATGCGCTGTCGAACAGTTTCGGCTTCGGCGGTACAAATGCTAGTGTGATTTTCGGCCCGTCCCCGTCGTGACCCGGCGGGGCGCCTGCCTTGCGAAAACCCTAGGCGGACGCACGAGACCGTGACCGAGCGTAATTCCGATCAGACCGAAGACGCCGCGGCAGGCGGGGAGGCAGAGACCCCGCCGCCGCGTAGGCGCCCTGCGGCGCGAATTCTGCGCCGTGCCCTGATCTCGTTTCTATTCTTGATCCTGCTGACCGGGGGCGGCGCGGCATGGCTGTTCCACTGGGCCCAAACCGTCCATCGTCAGGCCGGTCCGCTGACGGCCGATACCACCGTTGTGATCGAGCCCGGTTCCGGACTGCAGCGTATTGCCAGGAATCTAGCGGAATCCGGGGTGATCGATCACCCGGCAGTCTTCATTGCGATGTTGCGCTACTCCGGTGACCACACGCGACTTAAGGCGGGCGAGTACCGTTTCGAGGCCGGTCTTTCCCAGGCCGACGTGGCGGGCAAACTGATTGAACACGACGTTCTGGTGCATTTCCTCACGGTCCCTGAAGGGCTGACGGTTGCGGAAGTGCTGGAGATCGTCGCGGCCGCCGATGGGCTGACCGGCGAGATGCCGGCACCGCCGGAAGAAGGCAGCCTGCTGCCGGAGACCTATCAGTACCGCCGGGGCGACACGCGGGCCGATGTCTTGGGCCGTATGCAGGCGTCGATGGATGCGGCACTCATGGACCTCTGGGAAGGCCGGGCGGAGAATCTGCCGGTTTCGACGCCGCGCGAAGCGCTAATCCTGGCCTCCATCGTCGAGAAGGAAACCGGGGTCGCCGCCGAACGGGCCCGGGTCGCGGCGGTCTTCGTGAACCGGCTGCGGCGCGGCATGCGGCTGCAATCCGATCCGACCGTCGTTTATGCCCTGACCGGCGGTCAGGCGCCCCTGGGGCGCGCCCTGACCCGCCAGGATTGGAAGGTCGACAATCCCTACAATACTATCGGATCGACGGGCTTCCGCCGGGGCCAATCGCGAATCCCGGCCGGTTGACCTTGCAGGCGACCCTGAACCCGGCGGAGACCAAGGAACTTTACTTCGTGGCCGACGGCACCGGCGGCCACGCCTTTGCGGAAACCCTGGCGCAGCACAATCGCAACGTCGCCAAATGGCGCAAAATCCGCAGCCAGACCGACTAGAGGCGTAAGTGTTCAGGCGGTTCCATCTGAACGCATACACCTCTATTCCTTATCGTCAAAAGGGTATCGACGCCGAACGGCGGGCATAACCCCTTGCCATAATTTCAGCTACTTGCTTGAATTGCCTTGTGTAAACAGGGTGCAATTCAGCGCTGCACTTCTTGTTCGCGGCGCGGGTGCGGTCTTCGGAAGGAGAACAGCGGCGTGCTGCTACATCTTCTGTTGAAATACCTGGTACGCTCGGGATCTCTGGAATTGGAGTGTCCCGACGGTTCGGTACACCGATACGGCGATGGTACCGGGGCAACGGTTCGTATCAAGTTCCACGACGCGGTGGCGATGAACCGGGCAGCGTTTTTCCCCAGGTTGCGTATTGGGGAGGCCTATGTCGACGGCACGATGACCATTGAAAAGGGGACCTTGAAGGATTTCCTCTATGTCGTCGGTCACAACCTGGTTGTTCAGCAGGATGGCGTGCTGCAGCGGATCGGCCGGCGGTTTCAGAATGTGGTCAATCTCGCCGCAACCTATAACCCGGTCGGCAAGGCGCAGAAAAACGTCGCCCATCATTACGATCTGAATGGCGAGTTCTTCGAACTGTTCCTGGATTCCGACAAACAGTATTCCTGCGCCTATTTCGAGACCCCGGACACGGATCTGGAAACCGCCCAGGTCGCCAAGAAAGCGCATGTGGCGAAGAAGCTGCGGATCGAGCCGGGAATGAAGGTCCTGGATATCGGATCGGGCTGGGGCGGTCTCGGGCTCTATCTCGCCCAGAATTACGATTGCGACGTGACCGGGGTCACCTTGTCCGTCGAACAGCACAAAGTGTCGAACCAGCGGGCGAGGGACGCCGGTATCGACGATCGTGTGCGTTTCGAACTGAAGGATTACCGACATCTCGACCAGTGCTTCGACCGGATCGTGTCCGTCGGCATGTTCGAACATGTCGGCCCCCGCCACTACGACGAGTTCTTCGCCAAGGTGAAAGACCTTCTGAAGGATGACGGTATCGCGATGATCCACACGATCGGCCGGATGGGAACGCCGGAGCCGATCAGCCCGTGGATGCGGAAGTACATTTTCCCCGGCGCCTACCTGCCGACTCTGACCGAAATCACCCGGCCGATCGAGAAGCAGTGGCTCTGGCTCACCGATTTCGAGGTCTGGCGCGAACATTACGCCGATACGCTTTTGCGTTGGCACGAAAGGTTCATGGCAAACCGCGGCAAGGTCCGGGCGCTCTATGACGAGAAATTCTGCCGGATGTGGGAAATGTATCTTCTGGGGTGCGAGATGGGGTTCCGTATCCAGGAGCTTTGCGTCTTTCAGATCCAACTGGCGCGCAAGATCGATACCGTTCCACGCAGCCGGGCCTATCTCTACCGGAATTGAACCGTAGTCCCGCCACCCACATCGCAGTGTAACGTTCGGCCAATACCATTGAGCCGACACTGCCCCAAGGGAAGGATGCGCCCGGTGAAACACGGTCTTTTCTTGACGGCGATGCTGTTCGCCGCCGCCCCCACCGCCGCCGCCGGGGAGTTCATCGTCGTCGGCGACTTACCCTATAACTCCGCACAGGAGGTGACCTTCCGGGATGCGATCGCGCCCGCGATCGTCGCGGCGGATGTGCCCTTCGTCATCCATGCCGGCGACATCAAGGGCAGCAAGGAAGTCTGCTCCGATGCCCTGTTGATCGAGCGACGGGACGCGATTTACGCGCTGAAGCCGGGACGGGTCTTCTATACGCCGGGGGACAATGAATGGACCGATTGCGACCGGGATTCGTCCGGTCTGGCGATGCGCGAATACGACCGGTTGGACCGGTTGCGGACCCTGTTTTTTGACCCGGCGCCGGAACCGCCGCAAGCCCTTTCGGTCGTGCGACAGGAGGGGTATCCGGAGAATGCCCGTTGGTGGGACGGCGAGTCGCTGTTTCTGACCCTGCATATCGTCGGCACCAATAACGGCCGCCGGCAGATTCTGATGGACGATGTCGACGATGCGCTCGCCCGGGTCGACGCCCGCGATGCTGCGAATGAGCAATGGCTCGATGCAGCGGTCGCCGAGGCGTTGGCGCGGAATGCGCGGGCCATGATCGTTGCGGCCCAGGCCGACCTGACCGAACCGTGGGGCAGCGGTCCCTGTACCGCCACGAAGCGCCAGGAATGCGACGCCTTTGCCGAGATCCGGGACAGGTTGGTGCACGCGGCGGCAACTTTCGGAATGCCCGTATTGTATATCCATGGCGATACCGACCCCTATTGCCTGGACAGGACGTTTGGGGGCGATGCCGCGCCAAATCTCTGGCGTCTGAACGGTGCTGGGGATTATGCTGTCATTGACGCGGTACGGGTAACTGTCTCGCCGGGGGAGGAAACGCCATTCAAGGCGGCAACATTGCTGGACGGAGTGGCGCCGACAGACGGGTGCTGACCCGCCCGTTAGCGGGGCATTTAACCGTCGACGGGTAATCAGGAATCGGATCGTCTATCCAGACGAGAATAATTCGTCCGGCCGAGGGTTTGGGGGTTAAACTTTGGGGACGCTGTCCGTGTCGTCAGCCGACATGCTGTGGGTTATCACCGCCGCCTGTCTGGTCTTTCTCATGCAATTGGGGTTCTGTGCGCTGGAAGCCGGCCTGGTCCGTTCCCGCAACAGCATCAATGTCGTCGCAAAGAATTTCGTGGACCTGTGCATCGCCGGTTTCGCCTTCTGGCTGATCGGCGCGCATCTGATGTTCGCGGATGGGGCCATCGCGGTCCGTGGTGCGGCGGGCGACGCTAACCTTACCGTGGCCCAGGGCTGGGGCGTCACGGTCCTGATTTTCCAGATCATGTTCTGCGGCACGGCAACGACGATCATTTCCGGCGCGGTGGCCGAGCGGATGCGGTTCAGCAGCTATGCCCTGGTCGTCACCCTGGTCGCGGCCTTCGTCTATCCGGTCTTCGGCGGATGGGCCTGGCAGGGAATAGACGGCGGTGCGCCCGGCTGGCTGGAGGCGCGCGGTTTCCACGATTTCGCCGGATCGACCGTGGTGCATTCCATCGGCGGATGGGTCGCGCTCGCGTTGTTGTTCATCATCGGCCCGCGCCTGGGCCGGTTCGGGCCAGACGGTCGCAAACCGCAACCCAGCAACATGCCCTTGGCCGGGCTGGGCGTTTTGCTGATGTGGCTGGGATGGATGGGCTTCAATGGCGGCTCGACCCTGGCATTCGAGGCGCGGGTCGCACCGATCCTGCTGAACACGCTGATCGCCGGCTTCTCGGGCGGTCTTTGCGCGCTAGTGGTTGCCATGGTCGGCCGCCGCCCGACGCGCATCGACATGCTGTTGTTCGGGGCGCTGGGCGGATTGGTGGCGGTTACCGCCGGCGCCGACGTGTATGGTGAGCACGCCGCCGCGATTGTCGGCGTGATCGGCGCGGCGGCCGTCTATCTGGGCAATGCGGTTCTGGAGAAGATGCGCATCGACGATGCCGTCGGCGCCGTGCCGGTGCATCTCTTTGCCGGCATTGCCGGGACGCTGGCGGTCCCCTTCTTCGCGGAGGCCGGGACCATGTCGCACCCGCTGATGCAGCAGATTGCAGTACAGGTGCTGGGAATCGGATCCATCGGCGCAGCGACCTTCATCGTCTCCTATGCGGTGTTGTTCATCGTCAACCGGGTAGTGCCGTTCCGGGTGTCGGCTGAGGCCGAACATCTGGGCCTGAACGTGGTCGAACATAGCGAGTCGACACCGATCGCGGATTTGGTCGAGGACATGCAGGCCCATCAGGCAACGGGTGACATCACACAGGATGTCCGCGTCGAATTGGGATCAGAGGTCGAACCAATCGCCGCCCAGTACAATCGTGTCGTGGCGCGGCTTCGGGATGACAGCGAACGTCTCCAGCGTGCCTTCGCTCAATTGAACGAGGCCAAGGCCGGGGCGGAAAGCGCGAACCGATCGAAATCGGCCTTCCTGGCGAATATGAGCCACGAACTGCGTACGCCGCTGAACGCGATCATCGGATTTTCCGAGATCATGTGCGCCGAAACCTTCGGTCCGTTGGGGTCGGACAACCGATACAAGGATTATGCCGTCACCATCCGCGAGGCCGGATCGCACCTTCTGTCTCTGGTTAACGATTTGTTGGAGCATTCGCGGATTGAGGCCGGGAAACAGGAACTGCGCGAAAGCAAGATCGATGTCGGCGCGCTACTGAACTCGGTCATTCGGTTCACGCATGACACCGCCGCTGCCAAACAGGTCCGGCTTCATCTGGAAGAGGTCGACGGGGTGCCCTATCTGATCGCGGACGAGCGTCTGTTGCGGCAAATCCTGCTGAATCTGATCTCGAACGCGATCAAATTCACCGGGCCGAACGGGTCGGTGACGGTCACCGCGCGGCTCGACGACACAATGCGTGTCGAGATATCCGTGACCGACAACGGCATCGGCATGTCAGAGGATGAAATCGACTTGGCGCTGCAGCCCTTCACCCAGATCGACAACGCCTATTCCAAAAGCCATGCCGGAACCGGCCTGGGCCTGCCTCTGGCCAAGTCCATGATGCGTATTCACGGCGGTCATTTGGCCATCCGGTCCGACAAGGGAGTCGGCACAACGGTGTCGATTCGTTTCCCCGAAAGCCGGTCTTCCCGGTAAGGCGGCGCCCCGATCGGCTACAGCCAGTCGGTCTCGAACGGATAAGAGGACATGCGCTCCACGCCGGTTTCGGTGATGATCACCTGTTCCTCCAGCTTGACGCCCTCGCGGCCGCCTTCCGCCCCGATGAAGCTTTCGACGCAGACGACCATGCCGGGTTCGAATACCCCGTCATAGCCCTTCGCGTCGAAATCGGCGCGGTGCTTGATCGACGGATACTCATCGGCCAGCCCGACACCGTGCATGCAACTGGCATAGCGGTTGGACAGGAACTCTTCCGGAATGGCCCAGGCTTCCATGGTGACGTCCCGGAAACTGCGGCCCGGGCCGAGGATACCGATATTGTGCTCGATCTGCTCAAAGGCTTTGGCATAGAGCCGCCGCTGTTCGTCCGTTGGCTTTGCGCCGCAGATCCAAGCCCGCGAGATATCCGAACAATAGCCGTAGGGACCGACAAGATCGGTGTCGAAGCTGACCATGTCGCCGGCTTCGATCGGGCGCATGGAGCATTCCCGAAACCAGGGATTAGTGCGCGGGCCGGAGGACAGAAGCCGGGTTTCGATCCATTCGCCCCCCATCCGGATGTTGACCTCGTGCAACTTCGCCCACAGCGCATTTTCGGTGATGCCCGGTTCCAGGATGTCATGCATCTCCCGGATGCCCTGTTCGCAGGCGTCCATCGATTTTCGCATCAGGACCAGCTCTTCCGGCGATTTCACGCAGCGCGCCAATTCCGCCAGGCCTTCGCCCTCATGCAGGCTCAACTGTTTGTCGCGCAATGCCTCGGTCGGCATCATGGACAGATGGTCGATCGCGATGCGGCGGTTGCCGCCACCGTGTTTCTGAACCAGGTCGGCGATCTGGTCGGCGAAAATTCGGGCGCGGTCCGGGCCGCGATGGGCGACGGTGAAGAAATAGAACGATGGTATGGTCCGGTATTCGTCGACGCCGGGCAGGTCTTCCGCCAGATACGGGTGGTTGGCATAGTCGAACAGGACGACCGGACCGTCGGTACAGACAAAGACGCAGCGGGTTTCGTAATGCGCGCACCAGACCTGCATGTTGGTCGCGTCGGTCGCATAGCGCGTGTTTAATTGGTTGAAGAACAGGCCGCCCGCGAAGTCACCCTCGCGCAGCTTCTCCCGCAACCGCTCCAGGCGATAGGCACGGACGATGTCCAGGTCGACCGGCGCCTCCGAAAACTCCATCGCGCCGTGCTGACGGGCCTGACGTCCCGCGCCGAACCGTGAATTCAACCCCATCGCGTGTCCTCCCCAGATGCGTCATGCCGGATGGCTGTTCCATCCAGATTTCGGCATTCATGGGCCGCGTGGTCTCCCGTTAGCGACGTAAATGCGCTGAAAAGGACTTGCGGGGCGCAGTCATTGGGGAACCTTCAGGATGCGCGGCTGCGCTTACGGGCGTACATCGCCTCGTCCGCACGGCTGAACAGGGTCTCTGCCTGATCTTTCGGTCCGTAGGGGACGGTGCCGAAGGACGCACGGATCGGAATCTGGACTCCATGCCAGGGCACGGTGGCATAGTTCAGCAATTGGTCCAGGCACCGTACCCGTTTGCGCGCCCCGTCCAGGGTCGCTTCGGTCAGGATGATCGCGAATTCGTCGCCGCCGATACGGGCGACCGAGTCCGTATCGCGGGTATGGCGGGACAGGATGGTACCGACGGCGGACAGCACCAAGTCGCCGGCCGCGTGGCCATGGGTGTCGTTGACGGTCTTGAAACCGTCCAGATCGACAATGACCAGGACCCCTTTCTCGCCGAAACGGCGGGTCCGGGCCAGGGCGCCTTCCATCGCCGCTTCGAAGCCACGCCGGTTCAGCAGGCCGGTCACCTCATCCGTGCGCGCCTGATGTTCCAGAACCGCGACACGGCGCTGGGCATCGGCCAGTTCCGCGCGGGCCTCCATCGCCATGCTCAGCGCGTCTTCCAGAAGGCGGCGATAGCTGCGTGCCTCGGCCAGATCGTCCGGCAGATCGCTGGTCAGTTCCTCTACCAGGACCGCGGCCGGCACAATTCCGCCGCTCGCAGCTACGAGGTCGCCCTTGTTCAGAATCTCGGTCATAGCCAAACCCTCTCCCGTCACGCGGTGTCGTTTCGACGGTCGAAGGTTCAAACCCCATGCCAATACCGGGAATCCCGGAGTCTTGCGGATTCTTTCAGTTAACGGGTCGTTAACCGATTGTTAACCAGGGATATTCTGCCGCGGAGTCGGAATCGGATTCCTAGTATCGCTACACGGATTGCAAGAAGGTCCGCAGCACCGGGATCAACGCTTCCGGCGCCTCTTCCTGAACGAAATGGCCGCAATCGATGGGGATCGTACGGATGTCGTCCGCGAAGATGCGCCAATCGGGTTCCGGGTCGGTTGTCGTGTAGCCGGTTCCATAGGGTACCAGCAGCGGGCAGGCCAGCTTCCGGTTCGCCGCGCGGTCCGCGCGGTCGACTTCCAGGTCCAGCCCCGCGCCGGCGCGGTAGTCCGCAGCGGCGCCCGCCTGGACGGAGGGCTGTCGATAGGCTTCCAGATAGCGGCGGGTCGCGTCCTCGGTCAGCGGCGTTCCGGCCCACCGCTCCAGAAGATGCCCGATCAGGTCGTCGGATGCCTGGCGCAGGATCGCTTCGACCAGGGGCGCCGGTTGTGCCAGAAGCGGCCAGTGAAAGGCGTGGTTGGCGGACCGGTAGGTCATCGCCTCCCAGACCGCCACCGTCGGCACCGTGTCGATGGAGACGAGGCCCGCGACCTTTTCCGGAAAGTCCAGGGCCAGACGGTAGGCTGCCCGCGCGCCCCGGTCATGGCCGACCAGCAGAAACCGCTCATGGCCGAGCGCGGTCATCATTGCCGCCAAACTATGCGCCACACAGCGTCGGTCGAAAGGGGCGCCGTTATCGGCCGCCGCCGGCCCCGGAGAAGCGCCATAGCCGGGCAGGTCCGGCACGATGACGCGATACTGGTCGGTCAATGCCGGGGCGGTCAGGCGAAAGGTATGACCGGTCTGTGGAAAGCCGTGCAGCATGAGGAGGGGACGGCCGGCACCGGCGCTGCGAACCAAGAGCGGTCCATGGGCCGTTTCGATCATCTCCCGCTGAAAATCGTCCCAAGCAATCGTTCCGTTCATGATGTACTCCGTTGGCACCAGTTTAAATGGTGCCGTAGACTATCAGGATGGAACTGGTTATACTAGTGCCAAAATGACGTGAAGGTTCTGCCATGATTTCCGAGATGGATTTCCATACCGACACGGGTCGGCCCTGCCTGGATTTGGCGGCGACCTTGGGGGACAGATTTGGTTCGCCCTTGGAACGGCTTCCCGACCCGGCGGCGCTGGAGGACTGGTTCGCATCGGTCGCGGGAAAACCGTTGGGACGACCCGTTACCCAGCCGGAGCTAGATGAAGCGCGCGCCCTGCGGGACAGTATCGGGCGGATCGCGGACAGCCTGTATGACGGCGAAATGCCCGATGCGGAGGATGTCGATCGGATCAATCGTTATGCGGCGATCTTTCCGCCGCCGCCGCGCCTGACGCCGGACGGACGGGGCGTCTCGCAGTCCGATGACTGGCCCTTGGACGCGATATTGGGCGAGGTGGCGCGGGATGCGATAGACCTGTTGAGCGGACCAGATTTCGCCCGGGTGAAACGCTGCGAGGCCGAAGACTGTTCCGTTCTGTTCGTCGACTATTCCCGTCCGGGAAAACGCCGCTGGTGCAGTATGACCCGGTGCGGGAACAGGGCAAAAAAGCGGACCTACAACGCGCGCAATCGGACGACGGGGGGCTGACGCGGAAGGTCAGAAATTCTCGACCCAGGGCCGCAACTCGACTTCCCAGGTCCAGGCGCTGCGATGCTGCCGGTGCAGGTCCAGATAGGACCGGGCAATGGCGTCGGGCGACAGGAACCGGTCGTCGTCGGAAGTCCGGCTGTCGCTGGCGATCCCGCCGTCGATGACGAAATGCCCGACATGGATGCCTTTCGGCTGCAGCTCGCGCGCCATGGACTGGCACAGCCCACGCAAGCCGAACTTGCCCATCGCAAAGGTCGACGAGTTGGCATAGCCCTTCACGCTGGCCGACGCGCCGGTAAACAGGATCGACCCGCTGCCGCGCGGCAGCATGCGCCGTGCTGCTTCCCGGCCGACCACGAAACCGCCGAAACAGGTGATTTCAATGGCTTCCTTGACGGCGGCAGGGTCCAGTTCATGAACACCGCCGCGCACCCGTTTGGACGGATTGAATACGACCAGATCCGGAACCTGGGGCAGGGCGTCGAACAGGGCTTCGACCGCCGGCGGATCGGATGCGTCGCAGGAATGGGCCTGCGCTCCGGTTTCCTGACATAGCGCTGTCAACTTGCCGGGATTGCGCGCAGCAAGATGCACATCCATGCCCTCCGCCGCGCAAAGACGCGCCAATGAGGCGCTGAGCCCCGCACCGGCGCCGATGATCAGGGCGGTTTCCTTGGCTTCGGACATGTCGGGCTTCCTTTCGCGCCGGGGATGGGTCTTTCCTTAGCTGGGGTGATTGCGCCCGGACGCAAGGGTTCTCAATGCGGTTGGGTCCCGGTTTCGGTGCGGAAGCGGTCTGCCAGATCGGCCATGGCCCGGATATAGGGCGCGGGACCGAAGCTGACCCGCCCAACGCCAAGGGCCGACAAAGCGGGTATGTCCGGTGCGTCGCCCATTTTCATCACATTGACCGGCAGGGGGCTGGCCGCGCAGATTTCGCTGATGCCTTGCACGTCGGTCAAGCCGGGAACGAAGAAACCGCTGGCCCCGGCCGCCGCGTAGGCTTTTGCGCGCTCCAACGCTTCCGGGATCAGGTCGGCGTGTCGGGTTTTGTCCTTTTCGCGCAGGAACAGATCGGTCCGTGCGTTCAGGAAGGCGGGAACCCCCTTGGCATCCGCCGCGCGGCGCAGGGCCGAGATGCGGTCGGCCTGTGCCGCGATGGGGTGCAGCCCGTCGCCGCCGACCACGCCATCCTCAAAATTCACACCGACGATTCCGGTATCCAGCAGCGCGGCAAAATTCGCTGCGACATCGGCCGGATCGACCGCATATCCCCCTTCGAAGTCGATCGTCACCGGAACATCGACGGCTCCCGCGATCCGGCGCGCAATATCCGTCAGGACGTCGCGGGGCAGGGCTTCCCCGTCCGGGTATCCCTGTGCCGCCGCGACGGACCAGCTACCGGTTGCGACCGCCGGCGCCCCCGCCTCTGCCAGGGCCTTCGCGCTGCCGGCGTCCCAGATGTTATAGAGAACGACGGGCTTTCCCTTCACGTGAAGCGTATTGAAATGCTGCGCCTTATCCGCTTGCGGCATGGCGTGTGTCCTTTCCGGCTTGGCTTTGGCGGGCATATTGCCCTTCAAGATCGATCAGGCGCTGTTTGCGCCATAGCCCGCCGCCATATCCTGTCAGCGACCCGTCCGCGCCCAGGACGCGGTGGCAGGGGACGACGATGGCGATCTGGTTTGCCCCATTGGCGCGGGCCACGGCGCGAACCGCGTCCGGCCGGCCGATCTGGCGGGCAATATCGCTGTAACTGCGCGTTGCACCCGGCGGAATGCGGCGCAGGGCATGCCAGACGGATTTCGCGAATGGAGAGCCGTGATAGGCCAGCGGCGTCTCGAATTCCGGCCGTAGTCCGTTGAAATACTCATCCAGCTCTTTTGCGATGCGATCCGTCGCATCATAGCGTCCGACACCGATCCCGCCCTTGGCGTTCGCCTGAAGCCGCTTCAATTCTGTCGGAAGGGCTTTGCGGTCGGCGAACTCCAGCAAATGCAGATTGGTTCTGTCGCAGACGGCGATCATCGGCCCGATCGGGGTGTCGATCCAATCCGCGCGCAGGATCTCTTCGCCCGTAAATCGGGATGGGGACTGACCAAGCAGTTTTGCGAAGGCGGTGCGGAAGCCACTACCGGAATCGAAACCGGCTTCCAACTGGGCGTCAATGACGCGCCCGCCCCGGGACAATGTCTGAAAGCCGCTGCGCAGACGTGCGGTGCGGGCCATGTCCAGAAAGGTGATCCCGAAATAGCGTTTGAATACGCGGCGGACGGTCGAGGGGTCGAATCCCATCGCGGCGATGTCACGCTCCTGCCACCGGCGCGCAGGATCGGCCTCCAGCGCGGTTGTCAGGGCGGCGACGGTCGGATCGTGATCCGATGCCGTCGCCAGCGGGCGGCAGCGCTTGCACGGCCGGTAGCCGGCTTCGACACAGGCGGCGACCGTGTCATAAAAATTGCAATTCTCGCTCTTGGGCTTGCGCGCCGGACAGGACAGTCTGCAGAAGATCCCCGTCGTCCGGACGGCGACGAAGACCCGGCCGTCATAGCGCGAATCCTGATCGATCAGGGCCTGATACAGTAGGTCGTGGTTGGGCAGGTCGAAGAGCATGCCCGCATCCTAATCGCGCTGCGCCGACCGTCCGACGAAATTCGGGCACCATTGTCGATTTTTGCGCCCCCCGCCTCAGACGACCCGGCTGGGCAAGGGGCGGCCCGCGAAATGGGCGGCCAGATTGTCCAGGCAGCGGAACCCCATATCGTTGCGCGTCTCCACTGTCGCCGAGCCGATATGCGGCAGCAGGAAGACGTTCGGCAGGTCCAGATAGCGCGGGTCCAGCTTCGGTTCGCCGGTGAAGACGTCCAGGCCGGCGGCAAAAACCTTGCCGGATTTCAAGGCGTCGATCAGGGCATCGTCGACCAGGACCGGGCCGCGCGCCGTATTGGCGACGACCGCCCCGTCCGGCAGCAGTGCAATCCGCTCAGCGTTCAGCCAATGGTGCGTCTCCGGCGTCAGCGGGCAGGTCAGTGCCAGGAAATCGCAAAGCGGCAGCATATCCGCCGCATCGGCATAGAAGGTCGCCCCTTGATCGTCCGGGGCGTTTAGCGGACGGCGATTGTGATAGAGAACCGTCATGCCGAACCCTTGGGCGCGTCGGGCGACGGCCTGACCGATCCGGCCCATGCCGACAATGCCCAGGCGCTTGCCGGACATGTGCACGCCCAGCATGTCGCGCGGTGCCCAGCGGCCCCACTTTCCCTCGCGCAGAATGCGTTCGGAATCCTGGGCCATGCGCGCCGCCCCCAACAGGCAGAGGATCGTCGTATCCGCCGTCGCGTCGGTCAGGACGTCCGGCGTGTTGGTCACGATCAGCCCGCGCGCCTTCGCCGCGTTCAGGTCGATATGATCGCAGCCGACGGAGAAGGTCGCCAGGATTTCGACGCTGTCCGGCAGGCGGGCGATGGTGTCGGCGTCCATCTTCTCCGTCGGGCTGCAAATGATGCCCCGGCATCCCTCTGCGCCCGCGACGACGGCATCGCTGTCCAGGGGGCGGTCGTCCGGATTGGAAATGGCGGCGAATTCGCTGTGGAAGCGGGTTTCCACGGCTTCCGGCATCAGACGGGTGGCCAGCACTTTCGGACGGTCGGTCATCGGGTAACTCCCCCTTGCGATCTAACAATGGCGCGCAGAATAGGATGGCGCGCGGCCCCGGAACATGTACGGCAGCGACAGGAATGCCAACATATTGACTGCGGTGAAGCGGCTTCGTATCTTTTTCGCGCTGGGGCATGCGATCGCCCCGTGAGGCGTCAGCCCAAGAGTCGCGTCCTTTAAACCCTGAGATGAAGGGAGGACGTGTTATGGCGTCTCCGACTGAAATCACCGTACAGCAATTGTCAAAACTGATCGGTCTGCCGAACTGCCCGGCACTGATCGATATCCGTATCGACGAGGACTTCGATGCGGACCCGCGCTTCATTCCCGGCGCGCGGCGCAGGCGGCATACCGACCTGCAAACTTGGCTGTCCCACTATGCCGGTCAGAAGGCCGTGGTCATCTGCCATAAGGGCAAGAAGTTAAGTCAGGGCGTCGCGGCCCTGATGCGCGCCGAGGGGGTCGAGGCGGAAACGCTGG
Organism: Pacificispira sp.; assembly: GCF_965228185.1. Classification (NCBI taxonomy): domain Bacteria; kingdom Pseudomonadati; phylum Pseudomonadota; class Alphaproteobacteria; order Rhodospirillales; family Aestuariispiraceae; genus Pacificispira; species Pacificispira sp. The sequence continues at coordinate 672,025 of NZ_CBDDHE010000003.1, forward strand.
AGGGCGGATTCGTCGCCTGGGCGCAGGCCGGCCTGCCCACGGTGAACCCGGCCCGCCTGCCTGCCCCGGACGGGAAGGGCCGGACTTTGTGGGTGACGCGGGCACGGCCGAAGGTGGACCGTGTCGCCTGTCCCTGGCTGATCCGGCGGTTTGTCGATCCCAATGCGGTATTCCTGTTCGTTTCACCGTCCGAAGTGATGGATGTTGCGGATCGCTTCGGCGCCGAACCCTTTGATCTGGAAGGGGCCTTTTGGAGCCACCGTGGGGAGGAATGTACCTTCGATACCATGCTGCGGGAATTCGAACTGGACCAGCCGGCGCTGCGGCATTTATCCGTCATCGTGCGCGGTGCGGACACCGCCCGGCCCGATCTTGCGCCGGAATGCGCGGGCCTGCTTGCGGCATCGCTCGGGTTGTCGCGCATGTATCGCGACGACCTTCAGCAATTGGACGCGGCGTTGGGGGTATACGACGCATTCTACCGTTGGTGCCGGGACGCCACGGAAGAGGCCCATGACTGGCCGGTACAATCGGGAGGGGGCAAATGACCGATACCGCAATGAACGGGCGCGATGAGGTCCAGAATGCCGGTGAGCCGCGCTTTGCCGATGCCGTGCGGATGTGGTTCAAGATCGGCCTCTTGTCCTTCGGCGGGCCGGCCGGGCAGATTGCCCTGATGCACCGGGAAGTCGTGGAGACCAGGCATTGGGTCGATGAGCGACGGTTTCTGCACGCTTTGAACTTCTGTTCTCTGTTGCCGGGGCCGGAAGCTCAGCAATTGGCGACCTATCTGGGTTGGCTGATTCATGGCGCGAAAGGGGGCTGGGTCGCGGGCCTCGCCTTCATTCTACCCGGCGCGGCGGTGATGCTGGTCCTGTCGCTGATCTTCGTACAGTTCGGCGATGTCGGTGTGGTGTCGGCGCTGTTCTTCGGTCTGACCTGCGCCGTGGTGGCCGTGGTCGCCCATGCGGTCTTGCGCATCGCCAAGAAGGCCCTTGTCGGACCGGTCCCCTGGCTAGCGGCGGCGGCGGCCTTCGTTGCCTTGTTCGTATTCGGCGTGCCGTTTCCGGTCGTCGTCCTGGCGGCGGGCCTTCTGGGCCTGGCCATCCCGGGCGTCTTTGCTGCGGGCAGTCACGGCAAGGCTCAGGATGAAAGCGAAAGCCTGCTGGACAAGCTGAGCCGGATCGATCCCGGCCGCGCCGCGCGTCACGCGGCCTCGGCACGCAAATCCGGAATACTGGCATTGGTTCTTTGGGCCGTGCCGGTCTTGCTGCTGTTGCCGGTCGGGGGATTGTTCTCGGATGTGGCGGTGTTCTTTTCGAAGATGGCCGTCGTCACCTTCGGTGGCGCGTACGCGGTTCTGTCCTATGTCGCCCAGCAGGCAGTGGAGAACTATGCCTGGCTCACGGCCGACGAAATGCTGTCCGGCCTGGGGCTGGCGGAAACAACCCCGGGCCCGCTGATCCTCGTTCTTGAATTTGTCGGCTTCCTGGCCGGCTACGGGACGCATGGATTGGCAGGGGCGGTGCTGGCGGCCCTCCTGACCCTGTGGGTGACATTCGCGCCCTGTTTTGCCTTTGTGTTTCTGGGCGCACCGCATATCGAACGGATTCAAAAGAAGCCGCGCCTGGCCGGGGCGCTGGCCGGGATCACGGCGGCGGTGGTCGGCGTTGTCGCGAATATGGCGCTCTGGTTCGGCTTGCGGGTCTGTTTCGGGGAGTTGACGGTTCCCGCCTGGGCACCGCCGGCGTTGGAACTTCCGGTTCTCAGCAGCGTCGACCCCGCCGCGGCGGCGATCGTCGCGGTCGCCGTTGCGCTGCTCTATAGCGGCAAGGTGGGGGTGGTGACGCTTCTGGGATTGTGTTCCGTGCTGGGCATTCTGGCGCGCCTCGCCTTTTGACGGATTGCGGCGCGGCGGGCCATCAGTGCCAGCCGCGCCCCTTTTTCAGGATGTCCTTGCCCAGCTTGGCACGGACGGCGTCGATGGCGCGTTCGACCTTCGCCCGTTTGCCCGAATCCGGATCGGCGAGGTCGAGCGGGTCTGCCTGGGCGGGATCGGTCAGTTCCGACGCGCCGATACCGATCAGACGGAAAGCCCGGCCGTTGGCTTCCTTTTCCAACAGCGGTGCGGCGGTCCGGTAAAGCGTTTCCGCCAACTGGGTTGGATCTGGCAGGGTACGCGACCGGGTGACGGTGCGGAAATCCTTGGTCTTGAGCTTCAGAGTGACCGTACGGCCCGCGAACTCCTTGGCCTTCAGTCGACGGGATACCTTCTCGCACAGCGGCCACAGTTCCGCTTTCAGCGTTTCGGCATCGTCGATATCCGTGTTGAACGTCGTCTCGGAGGAGATGGATTTCGTCTCACCGTCTGGCGACACCGTCCGGTCGTCCTCGCCGCGCGCGAAATGATACAGGCGCTTCCCCATGGCACCATAGCGTGCCATCAGATCGATCTTCTCGAACTTATGAAGGTCGCCGATGGTCTGAATGCCATCCGCTTCCAGCTTGGCGCGCAAGGACTTGCCGACGCCCCAGATCAGGCCGACCGGCTGTTCGGTCAGGAACGATACCGCCTCCGCCCGGCCGATCACCGCGAAACCGCGCGGCTTATCCAGGTCGGACGCAATCTTCGCCAGGGACTTGTTATAGCTGAGCCCGATTGATGCGGTGACCCCGACTTCCCGTTCGATCCGGCCGACCAGCCAGGCCAGCGTTGCTGCCGGGGACCGGCCGTGCAGCCGCGCCGTGCCCGTCAGATCCAGAAACGCCTCGTCGATGGACAGCGGTTCGACCATGGGTGTCGCTTCTAGCATCAGTGCGCGGACCTCGCGGCCGGCGGCGGCGTATTTCTCCATGTTCGGTTTGATGACCACGGCGTTGGGGCAGGCTTTCAACGCCTTGAACATCGGCATGGCGGATCGCACGCCGTAGATCCGCGCGACGTAGCATGCCGCCGAGACCACGCCCCGCGTACCCCCGCCGACTATCACCGGTTTGTCCGCCAAGCTCGGGTCGTCGCGCTTTTCGACAGACGCATAGAAAGCGTCGCAATCGATATGCGCGATCGACAGGCTGTCCAGTTCGGGATGATCGATCAGCCGCGTCGACCGACAGGTGGAGCAGCGCACGGGCAGGGGGCGGCCCTCCCCGATCACACTGGATTTCTGGCAATCACGGCAGAGTTGAACGCGGTCGGTCATATTTCGGACGCGGCGGCCGGCCACAGCCACGCCGCCCCCCTGACGCCGCTGTCCGATCCGTGCCGGTTCTGCAGCAGCGGGGTCTCGACACTGTCGGAAAAGACATATCGCCCCCAGCGGGCGGGAACGGACTGATAAAGACCCTGGATCTGTGACAGGCCGCCGCCCAGAACGATGGCGTCCGGGTCGAAAAGATTGATGACATGGGACAACGCGCGGGCCAGCCGGTCCGCATAACGTGCCAGGGACGCGGTGCGCCCTGGCAGGTCACCGGCCGCGATCATTTCCGCGTCGATCTCTTCCCCCGCATCATGGGCATGATGCGCGCTGAGTGCCGGGCCGCTGAGGAAGGTTTCGATGCAGCCGGTCTTGCCGCAATAACAGGCAAATGTCGGATCCGTAACCGGATCGGTCCACGGCAAAGGATTGTGGCCCCATTCGCCGGCGATTCCATTTGGCCCCGAAATTAACGTGCCTTCCACTGAAAGGCCGCCGCCGACGCCGGTTCCTAAGATCACGCCGAACACAGTGCGGTAGCCTTGCCCGGCGCCGTCGGTCGCTTCCGACAGGGTGAAACAATCGGCGTCGTTGGCGACTCGGACCTTTCGGCCGGTCAGGGTTTCGATATCCCGGTCCAACGGCTTGCCGATCAACCACGTGGAATTGGCGTTCTTTACCAAGCCGGTACGCCTGGACACCGTCCCCGGGATGCCGATGCCCAGGGGTATGTCAGGCCGGTCGGGTCCGGCCAGTTCGTTGGCCAGATCGCGAATCGCATTCAACGTGGTTCCATAGTCGCCGCGCGGGCTAGGCCGTTTCAGATGAATTTGCACCGCGCCCGCATCGTCCAGCACAACGCCGGAAATCTTCGTCCCGCCCAGGTCGATACCGATGCGCACGCCGTTCTCCTCGCCATCTTGGGGCTTGAAAACCGTCGCCACCCCTGTCATTATGATATAGAACGAAGCGAGCGCCGCGTCTTTGCCGATTTGTCGTTTTCGGCGGGCCGGTGCTTTTATCGGATTCGCGGTGCGACATGGCACCGTAACGCAAGTGAGTAGGTACCGGCATAGGGGGCCAAATGGCGAAGACGGTTTTGATCGTTGAGGACAACGAACTCAACATGAAGCTGTTTCATGATTTGCTGGATTCGAAGGGCTACGAGATTCTGCAGACGCGGGATGGTATGGAAGCCCTGAAAATCGCGCGCAGCGACAAACCGGATCTGATTCTGATGGATATCCAATTGCCGGAAGTTTCAGGGCTGGAAGTGACAAAGTGGATCAAGGAAGATGACGACCTTCGGCATATTCCGGTGATCGCCGTCACGGCGTTCGCGATGAAGGGCGATGAGGAAAAGATCCTCGAAGGCGGCTGCGAGGCGTATATCGCCAAGCCGATTTCGGTGGCAAATTTCTTGTCCACGGTGGAAAAATTCCTGTCTTAGGACCGTGCCGGACTTCTGGAAGGACTAGCAGAGTATGACCGCTCGCGTACTCGTGGTCGATGATCTACGCCCCAACGTGAAACTGTTGGAGGCGAAGCTGACCAGTGAGTATTTCGAGGTCATCACCGCACGCGAAGGCCAGACCGCCCTGGAAATGGCGAAGCACGATCAGCCGGATATCATCCTGCTGGACGTGATGATGCCCGGCATGGACGGGTTTGAGGTGTGCGAACGCCTGAAACAAGACCCGACCACCATGCATATCCCGGTGGTCATGGTGACGGCCCTTTCCGATTCCGCCGACCGCGTGCGTGGATTGGAAGCGGGCGCCGACGATTTTCTGACCAAGCCCGTAAATGACGGCGCGCTGTTCGCGCGGGTCCGCTCGCTCGTCCGTCTGAAGATGCTGATGGACGAATGGCGCATGCGCGAACAGACATCCGGTCAGCTGGGCGTCATGCGCGACGAAAAGCCGATCCATAAGGTGGATGCGACGAATGCCCGTGTCCTGGTGGTCGAAGACAATCGGATCGACGCGCAGAAAGTTGTCGACGCCTTGGCGCGCGACAACGCGTCGACCGACATCGCCGCGACGGTGGAAGAGGCCAATGAGCGCCTGCGGATGGGCAGCTACGAACTGGTCGTCGTCAGTCTGCGCCTGAAATCCGGCGACGCGCTGCGGTATTGCAGCCATGTCCGTGCCAGCGATGCCAACCGTCATACGCCGCTGTTGCTGACGGTGGAAGAGGACGATACCGAGCGTCTCGCCAAGGCGCTGGATATTGGCATCAACGATTATCTGATCAAGCCGATCGAGAAGCAGGAATTGCTGGCCCGCGTGCGCACGCAGATCCGTCGCCAGCGCTATCAGGAACGCCTGCGCGACAATTACGAGCGCAGCTTGGCCATGGCCCTGACCGACAGCCTGACGGGTCTTTATAACCGTCGGTACCTGACGGCGCATTTGGGCGGCCTCGTCGACCGGGTGCGGGCCAGCGGCAAGCCGTTGGCCATCATGATGTTCGACATCGACTATTTCAAACAGGTCAACGACACCTATGGCCATGCCGCCGGGGACGAGGTCCTGATCGAACTCAGCCGCCGTATCGGCCAGAATGTCCGCTCCATCGACACGATCGCCCGCTTCGGCGGCGAGGAGTTTGTCGTTGTCATGCCGGATGCGGATTATCAGGTCGCGAGCGTCGTCGCCGAACGTCTGCGCAAGAGCATTTGCGTCAGCCCGGTCCAGACACGCGACGGGCCGGAAGCGGGCCTGGGCGTATCCATTTCCGTCGGCGTCGCCATGTTCGATTTCGACGCCGATACGGTGGACAGCGTCGTGCACAAGGCCGACCAGGCCCTTTACGAGGCCAAGCGCAGCGGCCGCAATTGCTGCATCGGAAATCTGGGCGACCGGTTCGAGCGGATCGGCGGCGGGCCATTGCCAGCCGCGTCTTCGGACGCCGCCGAGTAGCGGCGTTACTTCCTAAGACACCAGCTTTGTTAGGTCCGGCAGATGGCTCAGGCCGTCATCGGACACGCTCATTTCCCAAAGCTTTCCGGCGAGCAGGAGATGGGTATAGCCATGCACCGCGGACCAGATCGTAACCCTCAATCGATAGTCTTCCTCCGGCCCTGATTCAGGGGCCAGGAAGGGGGCGGCGATTTCCCCCAATTGGGCGAAGGCGCCCTGACTGGCCTCGCGGTAGTCTTCATTCTCATAATCCAGATCCGCGCCGCCGAACATCAGTTTGAACAGACCCGGATGGCGCAGGGCGAAGGTGACATATCCGGCCCCGGCCGCCTGTAGCCGGATTTTTGGGTCCGGCTCGGCAGCGTCCTGGAATTCCGACAGGGTTTCCCGGAACCGTGTGAAGCCTACTGCCGCCAGCGCGGTCTGCAGACCTTTCACATTGCCGAAGTGATGCGCCGGCGCGGCATGTGAGACCCCCGCCCGGGCGGCGCAGGCCCTTAGGCTCAATGCATCCCAGCCGACCTCGTCCAGGATCTCGATCCCGGCGTCGATCAATGCTTCCTTCAAGTTTCCGTGATGATAGTCCCGTTTCCCTGTCATGCCTGGATCTTAACTTGACACCGTCAAGAAACAAGAGATATATGAACCTGACACTGTCAAGATTAGGCGTTTTCGACCTGCTGACCGAGGAGGACACGATGACCGAGGGCACCATGATTGCGGATGGATTGTTTGGGCTGGATTGGGAAGGTTGGTTCTCGATCGGCGGCAACCTGGCGGCTTTGGGCTGGCTTATCCTCATTCTGGCGCCGCGCCGTTGGGCGGTTCTGAACGTCGTCCCGGCCTATATTCTTCCGGCGATTCTGAGCGTTGGATACAGCACCTTGATCCTGCTCTACTTTGGCCAAGGCGAAGGCGGCTTCGGAACGCTGGCGGCGGTCGCGGCTCTATTCGAAACGATGCCGCTGCTGCTGGCCGGATGGATCCACTATCTGGCGTTCGATCTGTTCGTCGGCGCCTGGATCGCGCGGCGGGCGGATGCCATCGGGCTGCACAGGATTCTGCAGGCCCCGATCCTGTTCGCGACTTTCATGCTTGGGCCGCTCGGCCTGCTGGTCTATCTGGCAACCGAACAATGCATCACGCGCCTGCGCGGCACCACGACCTACGCGAAGGCCTGATCCATGACCGATATGACAATCGATGCGGGGCCCGCGGCCCGTAACGGCCTATCCACGCAACAGATCTTTTGGCAGTCGGCGATCGGGATGCTTGTGCTGGTGCCGATAACCCTTGTTGCGATGAGCGGCGAGGTCAGGCTGCTCAACGGCATCAATCTTTGGGTCAAGCCATTGAAATTCCAGATATCGGTCGTTCTACACATTGCGACATTGGCGGTTCTGTTGCGTCTCGTCGCACCGGCGGCTCTGGAACACTGGTGGCTGCGAGCGGTCGTCTGGGCCTGCGCCATTTCGGCGGTGTTCGAGGTCGTCTACATCACGCTGCAGGCGGGGCGCGGCCGCCATTCCCATTTCAACGACCAGACGGTGGTGGAACAGGTGCTCTATGGTGCCATGGGGATCGGGGCGGTCATCTTGATCGGTGCGGGCGCGGTAATCGGCCTTCTAGTCTTGCTGCGGCCCCGTCCTGGGCTGGGGCAGGGGCTGCGTTGGGGGGCCGGACTTGGTCTGATCCTCGGTTTCGCGGCGACCCTGATCGTTGCCGGCTATATGAGCGGTGTCGGCGGGCATTGGGTTGGGGGCAGCCCGACCGATGCCGGGGGCCTGCCTATCGTCGGATGGGCGCGGGACGGTGGAGACCTGAGAGTCCCGCATTTCTTCGCAACGCATCTGATGCAGGGTCTGCCGGTCGTTGGTTGGGCGGCCGATCGCTGGACACATCGCCCGGTCACGGCGGTCGCTGGGACCGCCGTGCTGGGCATGGTGTTGGTGATCGCGACATTCCTGCAGGCGCTCGCCGGGCAGCCTTTCCTTGGTTAGGGTCCGGCCAGCCGCCGGGTCAGGCCTCGGCCGCCCCGGCGTCGAGAACGTATCCCGTCTGTTTGGGCGGAATGCGTTCCATCGCCTCGCGTTTATCGTCGGTCCATTGTGCGACCAGGATCAGTTCCACCGGATCGGCCCCTTCCGCCTCGACGGCTTCCGGAACCAGCAGCCCCACCTCGCTGACATAGAAGGTGTGGTCGCCAAAGGCCTCGGACAATTGGCCGTGGGTGTCGCTGCCGTCCTCAACGGGATCGGCGCCGGTCTGCCTCTTCACGGCAGCCAGCTGGGTGGCATTCAGCTTCATGGAAATTTCGACCTTTCGGGTCTTCGGTTCGGACCGGGTGCCGCGCCTTTTCGTGTGCTTCGCTTCGGTCCTTGGTTCGGGCGATACGCCGACACCGCATTTAAACTATTGCAGATCGCACCCGCCGCATCAATTTATCCCCTCGGGGGAAGTGTTCGTTTTTTCCGTTCTCAGGGAGAGGCCCGATGCTGAACGACGGCACTCAAAGTGCGCCCGCCTTGTCGCTGCACCCCCATATGGCCTGGTTGGCCGACAATCTCATGGACGCCGGCCTGTTGCAGAACCCGACGGATCTGCTCAGTGCCGCCGGGCCCGATACGAAGACGTTTTTCCTGAAGGTGCCGGACACCATTGCCAAGGCGGCGCCGTCGGATGGGTTGGTCGTTCGGTTCATGTCCGGCGCAAACGCGGTTGCGAAGGAATGGCCGGGCGAGGCGGCATTCTTCGAAACCTTACCCAATCGTGATTTTCCGGCTCCAGCAGTTCGGGCGGTTTTTCGTGATCGCCACGCGGGCCGTGCCTGTGTTGTGCTGGCCGATCTCCGCGCCAGCCATCGGCGGGCATGGGATATGGCCGCCGACACGGCGGCCGACTGGCGTGAATTGGCGCGGATCTTGGGCCGGGTTCATGCAGCGTGGTGGCCGGCCCAGGGGTTGCGGGGCGGCGGCCGCTCGCCTTTCGGGATGGGAGCGCTGGTTCAGCGGGACAGGGCGGTCGTGACCCGCGCAGCCGATCTGCTGTCCCGGATGGGCCATCTGAATCGGGACATGGTCGACTGGGTGGAGATGCAATTGGATGGGGCCGTCGCGGCAAAGCAATCGCGATGGATGGCCGGCGCGCCGGTGACACGGGTCCACGGCACGCCGTCGCTCGGGATATTATGGCATCCAAAGGATCCGGCCGCCGATCGGACCCGATTGACGGATTGGGACGACTGGCGGGTCGATCTGTGGGCCGGGGACATCGCCCGCCTGCTGATGGACAACACGTCCGGCGGATTGTCCTTGCAGGATGTGCTGCCCGCCTACCGGGACGGGCTCGCGGCCGCCGGCATAGACGACTACCCGCCGGAGGAGATGGCGCGCGACGTCCGGGCTTGTCTGCCCTTCGAAGTCGCGGTCGGCATATTGCAAGGCCGTGCGACGGCCGCGCGCACCGCCTATTGGCGGGCCCTGGCCGACGCGGCTGACTGAGCGGCCACCGGCGCGGGGGTCAGGCCTTGGCAGCCTCGGGCCCCGTCAGTTTGCGGCGCAGCCATCCCGACCCCATGTCCATGGCGATGACCACGATCAGGGTCATGATGATCAGATACATCACGTTTTCCCAATCCTTGTGCGTCTGCATCGCCTGAACCAGTTTCAGGCCGATCCCGCCGGCACCCAGGGCGCCGATCACCGTTGCGGAGCGAATGTTGGATTCCAGATAGTACAGGGTCTGGGAAACGAAGACCGGCAGGATCTGAGGAATGACACCGAAGCGATAACGCTGGATGGCGGCGGCCCCGGTCGAGCGAACCCCCTCGACCTGCTTGTTGTCGATATTCTCGATCGCTTCCGAGAACAGCTTCCCCAATGTGCCGGTATCGGTGAAGGCGATGGCCATGGAGCCGGTCAGCGGGCCGAGGCCGAATGCGCGAATGAAGATCAGCGACCAGATGATTTGATCGATACCGCGCAGGAAATCGAACAGCCGCCGCAGCGCCATCCGTCCGGCGAAGAAGGGGTTGAAGTTAGCTGCGGCCAAGAAGCCCAAGGGCAGACCCACACCCGCCGCGACGAAAGTCCCCAGCAGCGCCATCAGCAAGGTTTCCAGCAGCGCGATGAACATCTCGTTATGCTGCCAGTCCGGGTTCCGCCAGAATTGTAGGAACACGTATTCATAGTTTGCCAGTTCGGGGTCGATGCGTTGGTCGGAGGTTGCGACCTCCCAGACTTCCCCCAGCCCCATGCCTGCGAGCGGCGATTTCGGGCCGAACCAGAAGAATTCCCAGCCGAAGAAATATCGCTCCACCAGGACCTGGGACCGCGTGACGCGCAGGCGCTTATAGAAATCCGGAGCGTATTCGAACTTGGTCGTCGCGAAGGACGCGCCCTGGGGAATGATGCCCAGTTCCGCAAGCTCTTCCAGGTTGAGGAGGCCCGCGGCCGGGTCGGCCCCGATCGGCAGGAACCGGTAATAGCGATCATCCACCAGGATTGACCGGTACCCATTTACGGTGACGCCCTCATCGGTCGTTCTTACCTGGTACACCGATCCGTCCGGGGCGGTGTAGTCCATGAAGCCATTGCCGAAATGCGCGACATGGCCGTCGCCCAGATCGACGCGGGTCTCGTTGTTCTGGCGTGTGACCCAGGCGGGGACGTTCTCTGTCCCGGCGATCTCGGTCTCGCGATTGCCTTCCACGGTGATCGAGAAGTTGTCCCGGCGCTGAGAGTGTTCCAACTGATATTTGTAGTGGAAGCTGTCGCGCGACAGGATCACGCTGCGCTCCGCTTCCGCGGCCCCGAACACCTTGCCCATGTCGAAGGCGAACCAAGTATAGACCAGATAGAGCAGGGCGACCGCCAGCATGCCGAGCGGCAACAGGGAGGCGCGTCGCGACACTTTCAGGACGTCACCGAATGCGGCGGACAGGCGGGTGGTATCGGCAGTGCTGATCGACATGAGGCGTGCCCTCTTAGGCCATTTGGAACGTGCCGCCGACGAGGTTTCGTCGAATGCGGCTGGAGATCTGGTCGATCACAACGATGGTGATGAAAAGCAGCGTGAACAGCGCCGATATATCCGCGCCTGCGCCCCAGGAGATCGCGGTTTTGAACTCTTGCCCGATACCGCCCGCGCCGACGAAGCCCAGAATGGCCGATGCGCGGATGTTGATTTCGAAGCGCAGCAGCGCATAGCTGCAATAGTTGGGCAGGACCTGCGGCAAGACCCCGAAGCGCATGCGTTGCAGCCAGGTCGCGCCGGTTGCCTGCAGCCCCTCCAGCGGTTTGGAATCGATATTCTCATTCACTTCCGAGAAGAGTTTCCCCAGTGCGCCGGCCGTGTGGAACGTGACGGCGATCATCGCGGGGATGGGAGACGCGCCCAACAGGAAGATCAGAAACAGGGCCAGGATCAGTTCGGGAAAGGCGCGGGTGATATCCATCGCTCGGCGCGCGATGGGCACCAACGGGGCGAAGATTCCCAAATTGCGCGACGAACAGAACGCCAGGATCATGGCCAGCAACGCGCCGACCAAGGTCGATACCCCGGCCATGTTGACGGTTTCGATCAGGGCTGGGAAATAATCGACCAGCAAACCGGCCCAGCGATCCGCCTCAATGGACTCGACGACAATTTCAAAGGGATAATCGAAGAATTTGGCCAGGCCTTGCCAGAACCCGCCGGAATTGAGGTCATCGGCGATATAGAAGCCGCCGAAAAAGACGACAAGAGAGGCGCCGAGAAACAGCGCCGTGTAGAGGCGCCGCTTGTGCTCCATCTCCGAGAAGTGGGTTTGAAGCTCACCGATGCTGAGGGCCTGATCGCTCATCGCCGCATATCCGTCAAAGAAAACCGACTAACTAAAGAGCGGCGGCGCCGCCGGGTGGTCCGGCGACGCCGCGCGCATTCTGCAAATGCTTAGTTATCGATCTTCGCTTTGCGGGCTTCGATAACCGAAACGTAGGCTTTGTGCGTGATCGGGGCGAGGCCCTTCGCGTCGCCGGCCAGGACGCCATAGGCGCAATCCGGATCCATCGACGGCAGGCTGGCCAACAGGCCGGTCAGTTTGACCTTCACGTCTTCCGGCAGATCCTTGCGGACGACGAACGGGCCTTCCGGAATGACGTCCGAACGCCAGATTTCGCGGATTTCGGTCATGTCGACCAGGCCGGCATCGGTCGCCTTGCGCAGCGCGCCGGAGTTGAAGCCTTCTTCCCAGGCACCCAAGCCGTCGGCCCAGGTCACACCGGCATCGAAGTCACCGTTGAAGACACCAACGATGGTCTGTTCGTGACCGCCGGCGAATTTGACATCGCCGAAGTACTCGCCCGGCTTCATCGAATAGCCTTTGGTCGGGATTTCGATGGACGGGATCAGGTAGCCGGACGTCGAGTTCGGATCGCCGAACGCAAAGACCTTGCCCTTCATGTCATCCAGGTTGGAGATACCGCTGTCGATACGCGCGAAGCCGATCGAAAAATAGCCGTAGGACCCATCGGTGTTGACCTTGACCAGGATCGGCTCAACCGCGTCCGGGTTCGACAGGTAGACAGCGGCGTAGCCCGACGCGCCCAGCCAGGCCAGGTCCAGGTTGCCGCCCAGCAGGCCTTCGATGACGCCCGAATAGTCGGCCGGGGCGAAGACGGAGGCTTCGACGCCCAGCAGGTCTTCGACTTTTTCTTCCAGGCAGGAATAGGCTTTCAGGCGGTCATTGGCGTTCTCGCCGCCCAGGATCCCGATGCGGAGTTCGGAGATTTCCTGGGCACCGGCACCGCCGGCCAGGGTCATGACGGCGGCAGTCGTGACTGCGGCCGCGATCGTGTTGAGTTTCATGGTCTACCCTTCCAATTCTGACATGTGATCGAATGGGCGGAGGACCCCCCGCCGCCCCGCTTACACGAGCCCGTCATCTCTCCGGCTGATGCTCAGAGATTGACGACATTCCCCGCCGCCGCCGGCTCGTCGTCATCGGCAGCAGGTGACTTTTTGTCCGCCTCGGACCGGATCGAGGTGGAGGTGGCGGCCTCATTGAACTCTTCGCCGGCACCGTAGATTTCGCGCGCTTGATCGGTGGTCAGGTCGTCCGGGCCACCGTCGAAAACGATCTTTCCCTGGCTCATCCCGACGATGCGCTCGCAATAGGTCCGCGCGGTGTCGAGCGTGTGCAGGTTGCAGACGACGGTGATGCCGTCCTCCTCGTTGATCCGCTTCAGCGCATCCATGACCAGTTTCGCGTTCAATGGATCCAGCGACGCGATGGGCTCGTCCGCTAGGATCAGTTTCGGCTTCTGGACCAGGGCGCGGGCAATGGCGACGCGCTGCTGCTGGCCGCCGGACAGCGTCCCGGCCTGTTGCAGAGCGGTCTGCTCGATGCCCAGGCGCTCGAGCGCCAGCAGCGCTTCCAGGCGCTCTCTGTCGCTGAACAGTTTGAAGACGCTGCGCAGGGTCCCGACATGGTTCAGGCGGCCCAACATGACGTTGGTCAAAACGTCCAGCCGTGGCACCAGATTGAACTGCTGGAAAATCATGGCGCAATTGGCCTGCCAGTCGCGCAGGGGCTTGCCGGACAGGTTGCTGACTTCCTTGCCGTTGAACAGGATTTTGCCCTGGCTGGGCGTCGCGAGACGGTTGATCAGGCGCAGCACCGTGGATTTCCCGGCGCCGGATCGCCCGATAATGCCGACCATCGCGCCTTCTTCGATCTGCAGATTGACCGAATTGACTGCTTTGACCGTGCCGAACTGTTTTGTAAGTGATTGAATTTCGAGCATTATATCCTCGTGACCGGATATGCGAAAATCAGCCGATCCGGTACGGTCGACCTTGCTTGGCTTTGCGGAGGTTCCCCCATCACGGCGGCCAACTACCCGTCGTGTGGTTACTGATTACCCGCCTCGCATTGCAGCAGCGTGCAAAACCGGTTTCAGATTTGTGAAAGGGTTTACCGAAGGTCTATTGCGCTGTTGCGGCCATGCGCGGAGTTCTGTAAGGGAAATCGTTATGCAGAAACCCAACCCATTGAAGCTGAACAAACTGCAGGCGCGGACCCTTGCGCTGGCACAGGTCATCGCGCGCCAACCCGATGGCGGCATTGCCGATCCGGCGACTGGGGACATCCGGCTGGCCCGGATACCGCATGCCCATGGCGATCATGTCCATGTCGGCCCCTTTGTGGTGTCGGCGCGGGACGCCAGCGGCTTCTCCAATCCCGCTGTCTGGGTCGCATTGGCGCGCAAGGGCCTGGTCCGCAGTCCCCAACTGCACGACATCGCCCTGACGCCGGAGGGTCAGGCCTACGACACGGGCCTCGGCAAGCAATTCCTGGAAGAGAGCGACCACTAATCCTTTGCGCCATATTTGGCGTTTGCGACGGCCGCGCTTACTCTCTCCTTACCGGCAATGAAATTCGTGAGGGGCAGGGGCGTACGATGACAATCGAACTCTATACCTGGGGCACGCCGAACGGCCGTAAGGTCTCGATCATGCTCGAGGAGCTGGGGCTGCCTTACTCCGTTCATCCGGTCAATATCGGCAAGGACGAACAATTCGCGCCGGATTTCCTGAAGATCAGTCCGAACAACAAGATCCCGGCCATCGTCGATCCGGATGGGCCGGGCGGTGAGCCGATCTCGGTATTCGAGACTGGGGCGATTCTCACCTATCTGGCCGAAAAGACGGGCAGTGAACTCTGGCCGTCCGATTTTCGTCGGCGCACCAAGGTCAATGAATGGCTGATGTTCCAGATGGGCGGCGTCGGACCGATGTTCGGGCAGGCCAATCATTTCCTGCATTTCAATCCGGGCAAGTCCGACTATGCCGAACAGCGCTATCGCACGGAAGCGCACCGGCTCTACGGTGTCCTGGATAAGCGCCTGGGCGAAGTCCCGTTCATCGCGGGCGATGCCTATAGCGTCGCCGATATCGCGATCTATCCGTGGGTCGCGCGCTGGGAATGGCATCAGATTGATCTGAAATCCCTGCCCAATGTCTGGCGCTGGTTCTCGGAACTGGGGCAGCGCGCGGCGGTGGCGAAGGGAATGTCAGTACCCTGACAGGGGAATGCCGGGGGCCGCTTGCGGCCCTCCGACTCCTGCGCCAAGCTTCCGGGCCAAGCCCGGTTTGCCAGGAGTGTCCCGCATGTCCGACGAGATCGATTTCAAACCCGTATCCGGAACCGTTCTGCCGCGCTTTGCCGGTATACCGACCTTCATGCGGCTGCCCCATCTGGCGCCGGAGAAAGCGGATGCGGTCGATATCGGCATCACGGGCGTCCCCTGGGATGGCGGGACGACGAATCGGGCGGGCGCCCGGCACGGGCCGCGTCAGATGCGCGACATGTCGACCATGATGCGCAATTGCCATCACGTCACCGGCATCATGCCTTTCGACCTGGCGAACTGCGCCGATCTGGGGGACAGCCCGGTCAATCCGATCCAATTGGAAGACACGCTGGAACGGGTCGAAGGGCATTTCCGAAAGATTCATGCGAAAGGCATTCTGCCGCTGACGGCGGGCGGCGACCATCTGATCTCGCTGCCGATCATGCGCGCCATTGCGGACACATCGAACCCGCTGGGCATGGTTCATTTCGATGCCCATACGGATACCTGGGACCGCTATTTCGGTGGGGCGATGTATACGCACGGCACGCCCTTCCGTCGCGCCATCGAGGAAGGGCTGCTGGACCCGAAACGCACGATCCAGATCGGTATCCGCGGCGGCCTGTATCACCCCAAGGACAAGGAATGGGGATTGGCGCAGGGTATCCGCGTCGTCGAGATCGAGGAATATTTCGACCTGGGACCCGACAAGGTCGCGGAACTGGCGCGGGAAATTGTCGGCGGCGGTCCGGCCTATATCTCCTTCGATGTCGACGGGATGGATCCGGTTTACGCGCCCGGCACGGGCACGCCGGAGATCGGCGGCTATTCCACTCATGAAGCGCAGCGCATGGTGCGGGGACTGCGCGGCCTGGATATTGTCGGGGCGGATGTCGTCGAGGTCGCACCGCCCTTCGACCCGTCCGGCGCGACCGCGCTGGCGGGGGTCACGATCATGTGGGAAATCCTGTGCCTGATGGCCGAAAAGGTCGCCCATCGCAAGGCCGGCTGAGCGGCCGCACAGGCAAGGATCGTGGACCTTCTGCTGACCTTTGACTGGTGGGTCGTCGCCATCCTGGCCGCCATCGCCGGTGTCGCGCGCGGTCTGTCCGGGTTCGGCATCGGGTTGATCATGATGCCGATCGGCGGCGCGTTGCTGACGCCGGCTTTCATGGTGCCGGTGCTTTCGATCCTGGACAGCCCTGCGTCGGTCTTCCTGCTGGCCGAGGCCTGGAAGCGAATCGATAAGCGAGACGTCCTGATACTGGCATCTGCGGCCGCTGTCTGCATGCCTGCGGGGATATGGATCCTGACTTATGTCGAGGCGGGCACGGTAGCGGTCTGCGCCAACGCCGTCGCCCTGGCGACGGCCGTCGCGCTGCTGGCCGGACTGCGCCTGCGCGGCGCGCTCTCCTTGGCGAGAAGCCTGACAACCGGGGGCCTATCGGGCGTTCTGCAGGGGGCGGCGGCACTGCCCGGGCCGCCGATCATTCTGGGATGGGTCGCGGCACAGATTCCCGGCCCGGCCTTGCGCGCCAATATCATTGCCTATTTCGCGCTGATTGACGCGCTTGTCGTCCCGATGTTGTGGATATCCGGGCTGTTCACGGTGGAAGTGCTGTGGTTCGGGGCCAGTCTACTGCCCCTCTACCTTGGCGGCGTCCTGATCGGCCGGAAGGCGTTCGGGTTGATATCGGAAGGTCTGTTCCGTCGGGTCGTGCTGGGACTGGTCATCCTGGGGGCGCTCAGCGGCATCGTCGTCGTGTCATTGGGCGGTGGCGCGGGATGACGCGGTGCGGGAAATCGCTTTGTTTACAGATCACCCGCCCTGTGTTGTCCTTGTTATTCAAAGAAAACGAAGGATGGACCACACCCCGTATGCAGCCCTTTGCAATCGCCGGCGTTCAAATGCATGTCGGCGCTTATACCGAGAACGTTTCCGCCATCCGCCAACGCCTCGATTTGACGGTCGCCCGTTTCCCCTGGGTCCAAATGGTCCTGTTCTCGGAGCTGGCGCCCTATGGGCCGCTGCCCCAGCACGCCCAGGATTTGCCCGGTCCGACCGAAGAGGCATTTCAGGAAATGGCGCGCGCGCACGGAGTCTGGTTGATCCCCGGTTCCGTCTTCGAGCGGGTCGGCGACAAGATCTACAACACGGCTATCGTCATCAATCCGGACGGCGAAGTGGTCGGCCGTTACCGAAAGATGTTTCCCTTCCGGCCCTATGAGGACGGGGTCGAGGCGGGGACCGAGTTCCTGATTTTCGACGTCCCCAATGTCGGGCGGTTCGGCCTGTCGATCTGTTACGATATCTGGTTCCCGGAAACGACGCGGACGCTGACCGCCCAGGGGGTGGAGGTGCTGTTGCATCCGGTGCTGACCGGAACCGTCGACCGGGATGTCGAGCTTTCCATCGCGCGCGCCTCCGCCGCAATGTTCCAATGCTATATCTTCGACATCAACGGTTTGGGGGCAGGCGGCTGCGGACGATCCTGCGTGGTCGATCCGTCCGGGCTGGTCCTGTATCAGGCTGCCGGGCAGGAGGAGATCATTCCGATCGAGGTCGATCTGGACTTGGTCCGGCGTCAGCGCGAGACCGGTCTGAAAGGCCTCGGGCAAACCCTGAAGAGTTTCCGCGACCGGGATGTAGAGTTCGGAATTTACGACCGGGCCAACCCGGCCAACGCTTATCTGAACAGTCTGGGGCCGCTTGAAATGCCGCAGCGCGGATCCCGCGCCGGTCTGGATGTCCGCCCCGGCACATTGGAGACGCCCGCCACGCAGGCCTATGGCGAAGCCACGGGGGCCGGCGGTCCCCGCCTGCATTCGGTGGACCTGATTCATGGAGTAAACAGAACCGGGACAACATGAGCCAAAATAAGAAAAAGCCCACTCCGGGCGGCGAACAGGGAAAAGGCGGTGAAAAGGGCGACCTAACAGCTCATTATTCCGCCTCGCAGCTAAGAAACGATAGCTGGAGCAAATTGAAGAACGCATCCGCCCGGCTGGCCATGGCGGAGAGGCGGGCGCCCGGCGATCCGATGCACAGGGTCGTCGAAGATCTGCTGGCGCGTCTTGAGCCCATCGAAAGCTATTGGGCTTTTCCCGGGCGGATCACCTTCGAGCGGCTGAAAAGCATGTTCGACGAAGGGGAGTTCACCTCCCTGGCCCATACGGTCGCACGGACGACCCGGGCGCTGATGTCCGACAGCTACCGCAGCCGTCATGTCCATGTCCTGCCGACCGAAGACGAGGAGGACGACGAGGACCGGTCCGACACCGCCGACGAACGGGCCCGGGCGCGGCCCTATTTCGAAGTCATGATCGTCGACGATCTGTCCCCGCATCAGGAATACACGCTGAAACGCTCCCTGCGGGACAAACGCCGGGCGGAAGACTCCTTCGTCTATGAAAGCGTCGTGGTGGGCAGTTTCGAAGACGCGCTGATCGGCGTCCTGTTCAACTACAACATCCAGGCCGTGGTGATCCGCTACGGCTTCCCCTACACATCGCGGCATGGCCTGCCGATGCTGACCCGGTACCTGAACCGGTTGGGGGACGAAAGCTTCGAGGATCTGCCCCCGGAGGAGTATGGCGTCTCCCTGGCCTATGCCATCGGCAAGCTGCGGCCGGAACTGGATATCTACATGGTCACGGATCAGTCGGTGGAGGATATCGCCGGCCGGGTCTGCGATAATTGCCGTAGGGTCTTCTACAATCAGGAAGACTATATGGAGCTGCACCTGAACATCCTCAGGGGCGTCAATTCGCGCTACAAGACGCCGTTCTTTACCGCGCTCAAGGAATATTCGAAGCAACCGACCGGCGTGTTCCATGCCATGCCGATCAGTCGCGGCAAGTCGATCGCCAAATCCCACTGGATCAAGGATATGGGCGACTTCTACGGCATGAACATCTTTCTGGCCGAGACTTCGGCGACGTCGGGCGGGCTGGATTCGCTACTGGACCCGCATGGGCCGATCAAGCAGGCGCAGGAAGTGGCGGCCAGGGCCTTCGGCGCGCGGCACACCTTCTTCGCGACCAACGGCACGTCGACCTGCAACAAGATCGTCGTGCAGGCGCTGGTGAAGCCGGACGATATCGTGCTGGTCGACCGCGACTGCCACAAATCGCACCATTACGGCATGGTCCTTGCGGGCGCGCAGGTCGTCTATCTGGACAGCTATCCGCTGAACGAATTCTCGATGTATGGCGCGGTGCCGCTGCGCGAGATCAAGCATCAGCTCTTGAACCTGAAGCGGGCCGGGAAATTGGACCGGGTGAAGATGCTGTTGCTGACCAACTGCACCTTCGACGGCATCGTCTACAATGTCGAACGGGTGATGGAAGAATGCCTGGCGATCAAGCCAGATCTGGTCTTCCTGTGGGACGAAGCCTGGTTCGGCTTCGCGCGCTTCGGTCCGACCTATCGCCTGCGCACCGCCATGCACAATGCCGGCATGCTGCGCGAACGCTATCAGACAGGCGAGTACCGCGCCGAATACGAGGCCTGGAAAAAAGAGTTCGACAAGGCGGATCCCGATAAGGATTCAACCTGGCTAGACCGGCGTCTGATGCCGGATCCCGATAAGGCGCGGGTGCGGGTCTATGCCTGCCAATCGACCCACAAGACGCTTACCAGTCTGCGTCAGGGGTCGATGATCCATATCCACGATCAGGATTATAAGGCGAAGGTGGAGGAAGCCTTCCACGAAGCCTACATGACCCATACTTCGACCTCGCCGAACTACCAGATCGTCGCGTCCTTGGATGTCGGCCGTCGGCAGGTCGAACTGGAAGGCTTCGAGCTTGTCCAGAAACAGGTCGAGATGGCGATGGTCCTGCGCGAGAAAGTCGCGACCCATCCGCTGCTCAGCAAGTATTTCCGCGTGCTGACGCCGCACGACATGATCCCGGATACCTATCGCGAAAGCGGGATCGAGGCCTATTACGAGGCCGGCAAGGGCTGGAACGATATCTGGGAGGCCTGGGCCCGGGATGAGTTCGCCCTGGACGCGACCCGGATCACCTTGCTGATCGGCAAGACCGGGTTGGACGGCGACACGTTCAAGAACAAGGAGTTGATGGACAAATACGGGATCCAGATCAACAAGACGTCCCGCAACACCGTCTTGTTCATGACCAATATCGGTACGACCCGTTCGTCCGTCGCCTATCTGATCGAGGTGCTGGTCAAGATCGCGACCGATCTGGACGAGCGCATGGACGATTCCTCACCGGTCGAACGCAAGTTGCACGAGAAGCAGGTGACGTCGCTTCTGGAGGACCTGCCGCCGCAGCCGGACTTCAGCCGCTTTCACGATGCCTTCCGCGCCAAGGGGACGCAGAAAGGGCAGGGGGGCGACACGCCCGAAGGCGACATCCGGACGGCCTATTTCCTCGCCTATGACGACGAGAATTGCGAGTATCTGGGGCTCGACGACGGGTCCCTGGACGCAGAGATGGCGAAGGGGCGGGAAGTCGTATCCTCCACCTTCATCATTCCCTATCCGCCCGGCTTCCCGATTCTGGTGCCGGGTCAGGTCGTCAGCGCTGAAATCCTGAAATTCATGCGGGCGCTGGACGTCAAGGAAATCCACGGATTCCGGCCGGAATTGGGTCTGCGTGTCTTTACCGAGAAGGCGTTGAAAACCGCCGCGAAGAAGTGAACAGGACCGAAGAACAGGGGGTAAAAATCATGGCAAAGAAAGCCGCGTCGCGTAAGGCCACGAAGAAGGCCGCTAAGGAACCCAAGAAGGCCGTCGCGAAGGCGGCGAGCGCCAAGCAGGCCGTCACGAAAACCGCCGCGAAAAAGACCGCCGCGAAAAAGACCGCCGCCAAGAAGGCTGCTGCCAAACCGGTGAAGGCCAAGGTCGCTGCGAAGAAAGCCGCACCCAAGAAAGTCACTGCGAAGAAGGCGCCCGCACGAAAAGTCGCCGCGAAAAAGGCCGGCAAGCAGAAGGTGCTGCGCGGCATGTCCGACATCCGGCGCTTCTTCCACCGCAACGAAATGCCCATCGTTTTCATCAGCGCTACGAACTTCAATCTGTTGGGCATGGATGAATGGGTCCGGAACTTCAAATATATCAACTACATCGACTGTTTCGACGGACGTCACCCCAATGTTTTCGTCCCGTCCGAGGCGCCGCATGCGGAATTCCAGTCGATCGAGGACATCAACAATTACCTGCTGCAGCACAAGGAAGTGCTGGATACCGTCAAGGCGATGGGGAAGCATCCGAAATCGGTCTTCCTGATGTTCGACGAAGAGACGGAGAAACTGGCCAAGAAGGCCAATATGGACGTCTGGTTCCCGAAGGCCAGCCTGCGTACCCGGGTCGACAACAAGATCGAAACCGTGCGCATCGGCGACAAGGCTGGCGTGCCCTCGGTTCCGAACGTCCTGTCGGAGATCACCGGCTACGATCAGTTGCGCGAGGTCGCGAAGGGCCTGGGCACCGATCTGGTGCTGCAATCGGCCTTCGGCGATTCCGGACATACGACCTTCTTCATTTCGAACGAGAAGGATTTTAAGAAGCACGAGGCTGAGATCGTCGGCCAGGGCGAGATCAAGGTGATGAAGCGGATCAACTGCCGCGGTTCCGCGATCGAAGCCTGCACGACCAAGCAGGGCACCATCGTCGGCCCGCTGATGACCGAACTGGTCGGCTTCAAGGAGCTGACGCCGTATAAGGGCGGCTGGTGCGGCAACGAGATCTTCGACGAAAGCTTCACGCCGGAGATTCGCCAGAAGGCCCGCGACTATACGTTCAAATTCGGCGAGCAGCTGCGGAAGGAAGGGTATCGCGGCTATTTCGAGCTGGATTTCCTGATCGATATGGACTCGAACGAGATGTATCTGGGCGAGCTGAACCCGCGCATTACCGGGGCGTCGTCCATGACCAACCACGCGGCATTTGCCCATGCCGACGCGCCGCTGTTCCTGTTCCATTTGCTCGAGTTTTCCGGGGTTCCGTTCGAGCTGGACATCCAGGCGTTGAACGACCGCTGGGCTGATCCCGACAATATCGACAGTTGGTCCCAATATGTCATGAAACACACCGAGGATTCGGTGGACATCATTACCGAAGCCCCCGAAAGTGGCATCTACCACATGAACCCGGACGGCAGTATCGAATACAGCCGCTTCGACTATCACCGACGTGCGGTGGCCAGCGAGAACGAGGCCTTCTTCCTGCGGATTTCCGGACAGGGAGATTACCGGTATGAGGGCGCGGATCTTGGCATCCTGGTGACGCGCGGTCGGTTGATGACGGACAATTTCAAGCTCAATAAACGGGCCAAGAAATGGATCGATGGGATGCGCGCGAAATTTATCGGCCGGAGCCTTCAGCCGGTTCCGCAGGCTGGGGCGTACAAGATCCTGTAAGCCGCGATCTCGGTGCCGTCTTCCTGCCCTTGCCGCAGGAGGACGGCCCCTATCGCGCGACGGCCGATGGGGCGTTGGACGGGACGCAGATGGACCTGACATTCCAATCCTTTTCGGAAGCGGCGCCGGGCCCGAAATGGCAGGCGTTGTTCCAGAAGTATTGGCCGGCCTATCGCGCCTGGTACCTGTCCGACGGTCTGGAACAGCGGGCGACGTGGCTGGCCTGTAAAGAGGCGCTGGAAACCTACATGCCGCGCCTGATGCCGACTTACGATGCGCTTTGCGATCTTGCGGGCGGCAAGGACCTGCCGTCGCGCTTCCTGTCCTTGTGGAAACCGCCGGCCTATATCTCCGGCTGCAGCCAGGTTGTCTGGCTGGGCGATGGGCCGAAACTGATCCGCAACTATGACTACAGCCCGGCGCTGATGGACGGCGTCATCATGGAAAGCGCGTGGAACGGCACCCGCGTCATTGCGATGACGGATTGCCTCTGGGGCGTGCTGGACGGCGTCAACGAGAAGGGGCTGGCGGTCAGCCTGACCTTTGGCGGCCGGCGCACGGTGGGCGAGGGATTCGGGATTCCGGTCATCCTGCGCAACATTCTGGAATTCTGCGAAACGGCGGAGGAGGCCGGCGAGATGCTGGCCGAGATTCCGACGCATATGGCCTATAACGTCACCGCCGTCGATCGCAGCGGGCGTTTCCGCACCGCCTATCTGTCGCCGGGCAGTCGCCCGATCATCAAATCCGTACCCTATGCGACGAACCATCAGGGCCGGATCGAATGGCACGACCATGCCCGGGCGACCGCGACCTTGGAGCGTGAACAGTTTCTGCGCTTCCGCCTGGAAGACGACAGCCTGACTTTCCCCAAGCTGGTCGAGGCCTTCCGCCGCCAGCCGCTTTACACCAATGCCTATTCCAGCGGGTTTGGGACGATCTATACCGCCGTCTACGACCCAATCGCCGGGACGGCGCTTTATCTTTTCCCGGACGGCACTGTGAAGCGGTTCGGCTTCGGAGAGGTTGGCGAAACCGCCTGGCATGTGCCCATCGACGGCAGCGGAGCCCCCGAAATCCGGGGTATGGACTGGGTCTGAATTAGACGGGCTCTGGTTGCAGCTCTCGTCACCGTAGTCCTGCGAAAGCAGGGGCCTTCGCAAAGCGGCCCTTGAGTATACGGTTGCTCGATGGTTCCTGCTTTCGCGGGAACACGGTATGTGTTGTGGCCTGGACGGCGGTCTGCTCAGCGTTTCCGGCTGTGACCGAATGGGCATCCTATAGAGAGATTACATTTAGTCCGGTCGCTTCTCCGGCAATCCCGACATCAACCATGTGCCCAGGCCGCTGGGCAGGGCGCGGCTGACCCAGCCGACCAAGCGCATCGGCCAGGGGAAGGAAATCTTCGCCTGTTTTGCCGACAGTCCGCGCCGGATGATCCGCGCGGCGCGGTCCGCCTCCATGAAGAAGGGCATTCTGAAGTCGTTCTTGTCCGTGATACGGCTGCGCACGAATCCGGGGCATATCACGCAGACTGTGACGCCGCTGCCGCGCAATCGGCCGCGCAGCGCTTCCCCATAGGCCAGCACCGCCGCCTTGGACGCGGAATAGGCCGGTGCGCTGGGGAATCCACGATTGCCGGCGATGGAACTGACTAGGGCCAGTGTGCCGGATTTTCGCACGGTCATGCGATCCAGAACCGGGTGGACCGTGTTCAGAACGCCGCCCAGATTGATGTCGAAGATGCGCCGATCCGCCTCTTCGCCGCCGCCGCCGGAAATCCCGGCATTGGCAATGGCGATATCGATGGCGCCTCTTTCGTCCGCGGCCTCGATCCAGGCGCGCATGGCCGACGTGTCGGTGACGTCCAAAACGGCGGTTTCGACGTCTGCGCCCGCTTTGCGACAAGCAACCGCAACCACATTCAGACGGCCTTCGTCCCGGCCGCTCAGAACCAGCCGGACATCCGGCGCGGCATATTCCCGGGCGAGGGCCGCGCCGATGCCGCTGGACGCGCCGGTGATCAGGATCGTTCTCATCGCCGCAGAATGCGGGTCTGCGTCGCAGGCGGCAAGACTTCCCAATTCGGGTCCGTCATGCGAAATAGGGCGCAACGAATTGGGGGATTTGACATGACCGCCTGCAGCATGACCGGCTTTGCCCGGGGCGAGGGGAGCGATGACCGCATCCGCTGGACCTGGGAGGCGCGAAGCGTCAACGGCAAGTCCCTGGACGCGCGGTTACGGATTCCGTCGGGATGGGAACGCCTGGACCCCATTGTCCGCAAGTCCCTTCAGGATGGCTTCAAGCGCGGCAACTTCACGATCAATCTCGATATCCGTCCGATCGGCGGTAAGGGGGTGGTTCGGATCAACGAAGGCCTGCTGGACGAGCTTGTCGCCCGCTGTGAGGCCTTTGGCGAACGCCCGCGCCTGGATACATTGCTGACCGTGCGAGGCGTGGTCGAGGCTGCCGAGGAAGATGACGGCGACCTGTCCGGTGACGATGAGCGGATCGCGGCAATCGAATCCACCCTGACAGATACGCTCGCCCGACTGGCCGAGGCGCGGTCGGATGAGGGCGGGCGTATCGCGAGCGTGCTGCGCGACCATCTGGGCGAAATCGAGACCCTGGTGGAGGAAGCCGAAACCTGCGCCGACGCGATGCCGGAGGCGATCCGGAACCGCATCATGGCACAGTTGGACGAGCTGCTGCCGAAGGACGGTGCCTTGGCATCGGAGCGCCTGGCGCAGGAAGCCGCCGTCCTGGCGGTCAAGGCGGATGTCCGCGAGGAGCTGGACCGGTTAAAGGCTCATATCGAGGGCGCGCGCGATCTGCTGCGCGAGGGAACGGGCATCGGTCGGCGCTTCGACTTTCTGTGTCAGGAGTTCAATCGCGAAGCCAACACCCTCGCGTCGAAATCCGCAGCGCTGGACCTGACCCGAATCGGACTAAACCTCAAAGCCTGTATCGACCGCCTGCGTGAGCAGGTCCAGAATCTCGAGTGAAAACATGGCATTAGGCGGATCTTCCGACGACATCTATCCCATTCGGCGGCGCGGCCTCATGCTGGTCCTGTCCTCCCCATCCGGGGCGGGCAAGTCGACGATCTCGCGCGCCATCCTGGAGAGCGACCCGGATATCGCCATGTCGGTCTCCGTCACGACGCGTCCCAAACGGCCGGGCGAAATCGAAGGCAAGCACTATCACTTCATCGACAAGACCGAGTTCGACCTGATGGTCAATCGCGGCCAGTTGCTGGAACATGCCAAGGTCTTCGACAATTACTATGGCACGCCGCGTGGCCCGGTGATGGCAGCCCTTCAAGAAGGCCGCGACGTTCTGTTCGACATCGATTGGCAGGGCACCCAGCAATTGGAGGAAAGCGCGCTGGAGGATCTGGTGCGGGTTTTCATCCTGCCGCCCTCGTCCCATGAGCTGGAACGCCGCCTGACCAAGCGCGCCCAAGATTCGGCGGAGGTGATCGCCAGCCGCATGGCGAAGGCCGCCGACGAGATGAGCCATTACACCGAATACGACTGGGTCATCGTCAATCGCGATATCGACGAGAGCGTCGAGAACGTCCGGTCGATCCTGACGTCAGAGCGGCTGAAACGGAAACGCCAGGTCGGCCTTGGCGAATTCGTCAAAGGTCTGCGCGCGGGTTGAGATCAGTCCGCCAGCGCCTCGCGCACCCAGTCGTGAAAGCCCTTCACCCAGTGTTCCTCCGGCATCAGGACGCCATGTTCGTATTTGTGTGACCGCAGGCCCTGTTGGTTCAGGGCCGAGGCGTCACCATCCTGTTGCATCACCAGAATGCCGAAATCGGTCACGCGTTTCAGGTCTTCGGGCGTCATCGCGTCCAAAGTGGCCTGCGGGAACAGCCATTCGGCGACGATTTCCGTCTGCTCGGGACCTAGGGGCAGCACCCGGACGGTGCGCATGTAATCGCGATGCGCTGCGATGAAGACCGACGGCATGCTGACAAAATAGCTCTGGCCGCGTTGCAGTTCCGCTTCGGTCAGTTGGTCGAATTTGGCACCGACGGGCCGGCCGTCCATCGTCCAACTCTCCCCGCCCTCGCGGAGACCGCCGGCATAGCGCGGATGCATATCGTCCAGGTGGTCCTGCCAATCCGCGGCGTCGCGGACGGAGGAGATGCGCCTGCCGTAAATCGGCACCAGATCGCACAGTTCCGGATGGATGTTGGGACAGTGCAGGCACTCGTTGAAGTTCTCCCAGAAGACTTTCCAGTTGCAGTCCATTACCTTGCGCCAGACATGTCCGATCTTCAGGTCTTCCAACGGCCAATGTTCGATCCGGTCGCTGCCGCGTTCGAACCCTTCTTCCAGATCCGGCGCATCGTCGGACAAGCAGGCGAAGACGCAGCCGCGCCATTCGCGCACGGCAACGGGGTAGAGCGGGTAATCCGCCTTGTCGAAATCCGGTGCCACGGCATGGGACGTGGTCGCCACCAGCCGCCCGTCCAAACCGTAGGCCCATTGGTGATAGGGGCAGCGGATGGCACGGCCGGTCAGGCGCCCCTGTTCCTCGACGCAAAGAGTGGAGCCGCGATGCCGACAGGTATTGTGGAAGCCGCGCAATGTGCCGTCTTCATCCCGGACCAGGAAGATTCCCTGATTGCCGATGGTGAACCTTCGGAAGGCGCGGGTCTCGGCCACGGAATCGCTGTGGCACAGGAAAATCCAATGCCGGTAGAAGATCCGTTCCAACTCCATCCGGTAGACTTCCGGATCCCAGTAGGAAGGGCCGGACAGGGTCGGGTGAGCTTCACGCAGCCCATCGAAATCTTCCGTTCCGGACAGGACCCGGCGGTTGGGCGGGGGCGGTTTCTGCTGCAGGCTCATCGGCTATGCCTTACACGGTTGGACGGTGGTTGGGGTTGGCGATTTTCTTAGGTTAATCATGGGACGCTTCCGGGTGTGAGCGAATAAATTTCCCCAGTCTTGGAACCCAACTGACCGAACCAGAGCTAGGCCGTCACGGATTGTCGCGATGTCTGTGGCCGCTGCGGATCGTAGACGGCAAGACTGTTGCCGCCTTCTGCTTTCGCGGCATAGAGCGCCGCGTCAGCCAGTTCGAAAAGGTCATGCGGTTCCGTCGCATGTTCGGGGCACAGCGCGATGCCGATGCTGCAGCCGACATTCACCATCGTCCCGCGATGATCGAGCGGCTCGCTCAGCCCCGTCAGGACGCGCTGCATCAGGCCCACCGGCTCCCGCCCGCCCGCCCGGCGCGCGATCAATACCGCGAACTCGTCGCCGCCGATCCGTGCCACGATGTCGGTCGCCCGGCAGGACGAGGTCAAACGGTCCGCGACCGCGCGCAGCACGGCATCGCCGACGGCGTGACCGAGCGTATCGTTCACCGACTTGAACGCATTCAGATCGACAAGAGCGAGGGCGGCCAGTACCGGTTCGCGGTGATCGGGGGACAGCATTTCCGCCAACCGGTCCCGGAACAGCGCCCGATTTGCGATTCCGGTCAGGGGGTCGGTCATCGCCAGACGCCGCGCTTCCGTCTCCGCCTTGATCCGTTCGGCAACCTCGCGCCGCAGACGCCGCGTCAGACGGATATACCAGAACAGGGCGAGGGCCAGCAGAAGGGCCGCCGCCAGCGACAGGGCGATCGCCCGGTAATAGGGGCGCAGATCGGCCTGAACATTCGGATCGAACAGGAAACCGTTCAGATCGGCATCTCCGTCGATCATTCCCAATTCCTTAAAGGTCTGGGTGATGACGTCCCAGCGGCGGGGGTTCATATGACCGATGGCGACGATGTCGGGGTTGATCAACTTGTACATCGTCTCGGCTTCATATAGCAGCGCGTCCCGCCCTTTCTCGGGCTGGTACTTCGCCAGGATCAGATCGACGATTTCCGACTGATGGCGCAACGCATAGTCCCAGCCGCGAATGCTGGCCTCGCGAAACGCCCGCACGGTGTCGGGATTTTCATCGGCAAAGGCCTCGGACGTGAACAGGATGTCGCTGTAGAAGTCGACGCCGTATGTGCGTGGGCTGATCGTGCGCACGGAATGGCCCTGCTGCGCGGCAACGAAGGGTTCGTTGGTGATATAGGCGTCATAGGCATCGACCGCGCCGCTGAACAGATCGTCCGGATCGTAGGTCGTCTGACGCAGATCCACCGCATCCGCAGAGATGCCCTCCAGGTGCAGCATGGCCAGCAGTTCCGCACTTTCCGGCGCCGGCATCAGCATTGCGGACCGGCCCACCAGATCATGGGGGCGCTCGATGCCGGACCCGTCCCGCACCATCCAGACAATCGGCGAAGATTGAAAGATCGCCGCAACGGCCAAGAGCGGGCGTCCCTTAAGGCGCTCGATCGCGAGGCCCGGTCCGGACACGCCGAAATCGACCTGACGGTTCAGGACTGCCGAAATCGGTGAGTTGTTTGCCGGGCCGCCCTCAATGATTTCCACCGACAGGCCGGCCTCGTCGTAGAACCCCTTTTCCAAAGCCGTATAATAGCCGGCGAACTGAAACTGGTGCTTCCAGCGCAGTTGGATCGTGACGGCTTCCTGCGCCGCCGTGCTGGGCGCATGGGACAGCACAGCGGCAAGGGCCAGAATAGCCCATAGGCCGCGCGCACAATGACCCGATGTCCGCAAGTCTATCCGCACTGTCATCCCTCGCGCACGTCGTCGACGTGCCTCTCCCTCGGGAAGACTAGCCAAGCCTTTTGATGCTGTCACCGGCCCCGTTCTACGGGCCCCGGTCGATGGCAGCTATTTCGGCATTCCGCGGCCGAAGACGAAGGTCACATTGACCCGCCGGTTCTCATAGCCGGGGTGGAAATCGATATCATGCGTCTCGTGAAACAGGGTCGAGTCGAAGATCGCGGCGCGATTGCCGCGATGGGGAATTCGGATGGCCTTGGCGTTGCTGTTCTTCAGGTGTCGCCTGATTTTCTGCACATCGGTGTTGTAATCGGCGAATTGCCAGTCCTGGGGCGCCGGGGCGTCGAAAACGGTCAGACCGCCACCGTCCGGATCCTTGTTGGCTTCGCTGGGTGTGATCCAGAAATTGACATTCACCACGCCGATATCCGCATGGACGTTCACGCCCTTGCCGACATTGTCATACTTGAAGCCCCAGGCCTGCCGCAGGCGGTGATCGCGGAAAATCTTGGGAAACCCGGTGCGCAGCGTTTCCGACAGGTGCAACACCAGTTCGCAGCCGAAGCCTTCGCCAAGCCCCGCGCCCAGATATCCGGCAACATAGGGCTTCTTCCAGATCCGCGCGCCCAGGCAGAACTGCCTCAAGGCCGACAGGGCCGCCGGGGCGAGGACATCGTCCAGCTCGATGCAGGACCGTGCGCCGGCGAAATAATCCGCCTGCACCCGTTCGGGATCGATATCGGGATTCAGAAAATCGCCGTCCGGCACCTTGCCGAACCCGCGATGGTCGATGGCCACATATTGTTCAATGAAGGCGCTGTCGATCGCGGACTGACGGGACGGGTCATCCAGTAGTGACCGTACCTTATCGCGATAGGCGAGATCGTCGGGCCGGGCGATGCCGATGCGCTCCAGGTAATCGATCTGCTCCGCCTCATGGCGCAGAACGGCGGGCGAGAGTTCGATGCCACCCGGCCGATTGGGATCGGACGCTGCGCGGGCGGCGCGGGCAAACGTGGTCTCGGCCTCCACAAGGCGGCCGAGCCGGATCAAACTCGATCCGCGCTGCGACAAGGCGGCGGCGTTGTCTGGCGATTTGTCGGCCGCCCGCGCGAAACTTTGCGCCGCGCCCTCGTCGTCACCAAGCCGGGTTAGGGCGATACCCAATTCGTAATGCAGCGCGCCGTCATCCGGCCCAACTGCCAATGCCCGAGTCAGCAGGGCAGCGGCTTCATCAAAACGTCCGAGAATGGCCTGGGCTTTCGCCGCCATGCGCAATGCCGCGACATTCTCAGGCATGTACGTCAGCATTGCCGAAACGTGATCCAGCGCCGCATCCGCGTCACCGTTTTCTAGCAGCAGTTCCGCGAGCCGCTGGCGCAGGTCGGTGCGGTCCGGGGCAAGGTCGACGGCGCGCCTTACATGACGTTCGGCCAGTTTCGCCTTGCCTTGATGGTAGGCGGAGAGGCCCAGTAGAAAATGGGGCTCGGGCGTCTGCGGTGCGGAACGAGAGGTCCGGGATAAGGCCTTGTCGGCACGCTTGAACTGTCCTGCCTTGATATAGTCCAAGGCACGCCGGAACTCGTCTTGGGATGTCATGTTTAACCGCGCTTCGCAGGTATCCTAGTCGAAGCGGGTTGATAGAAACCGAATGGCTAAACCTCTACCGGAAGATCTTGAATATTTGGTGGACGTTTGATGACAGCGTGGGAGTCCAGGGGCTCGCTCTCAACGATCAACTGCGTGCGGTCGCTGGCGAAATGCGAAATGCCGTATTCGATGGCCCGACCGTCCATGTCGACATTGATGCTTTCCGTCTGAAGGACCGGCCGGGTCGGCGGTTGGTGAAGATGCGCGGCGAGTTGGCGGGTCGGCATGGTTGCGGTGATCCGGGTGGAGAACCGCTTATAGTCCAAAACGCCACAGGCTCTCAAAGACTCGGTGATGGACAGCGTCTTGCGGAAGACCGGAATGATGTCCGCAAAACGCTTGGCTGGGAAATAATGGATGGCGACGCTGATCGGGCGACCGTCGGCTTCGCTGACCGCCTCGATCAGCACGACCGGCGCGCCTTTGCGCACACCCAGATTGCGCGCTACCGCGGCGTCGGCGCGAACCTGTTCGGCCCGCAGCAGCGTCTTGCTGGGAAGACGGTTCGATTCCGTGACATTCTGCGTGAATCGGGTGCGCTCCCCGATCGGATATTCGACAAGGTCGCTTTGAACGAATGTGCCGCGCCCCTGTTCAATTCGAACTTTGCCCATTTCCTGTAAAAAGGACATGGAACGCCGAACGGTATGACGATTGACCGCGAAACGCCGTGACAGTTCGTTTTCCGTCGGCAGCCGGTCGCCCGGTTCGTAGATGCCTTGGTCAATCTCGGATTCAAGCGTTCCGGCGATTTGACGCCATACTGGTTCGCCATCGGTCGAATACACGTTTGAACCTCCCGGTCGAAGCGGCGTCACAATTAATTAACCGCACGGTTTGAACTACCGGCTTGCGCCGCGTCATCAAATTCTGCAATGTCTGTTCATCTAGACGTCTATATGAATTTATGGCGCGAGTCTAGACCTTTGGGAAGTTTGTCGATTGTCACGGATCGGCGGTTTTGGACGGGAGGCGAAAGGTCCATGTCAAACACACAGGGCGACCCGGCGAACGTCGCGCGACAGCGCTGGATGGGCGCGCTGGCGACCGCGCCCGGTTCCAGGTTGAAGGCGATGTGGGATGCATTGGACGGCATTCCGCCCTATCAGATGCTTCGGGCGCCGGAAACCGGGCTGATCATGACACGCGGCAGGGTCGGCGGCACCGGCGCGGCGTTCAATATCGGCGAAATGACGGTCACTCGATGCTCTGTACGTTTGGCGGATGGGACCGTGGGGCACGCCTATCTGGCGGGCCGGGACAAGGCGCAGGCGGAACGTGCGGCGGTTCTGGACGCCCTGTTGCAACGGTCCGAAACAGCGGCGGCCATCCAAGAACAAATCATTCAGCCACTGCTGGACGAGCGCGAGGCACGTGACCGGTCGCGCGCTGCCAAGGTAGCGGCCACGAAGGTGGATTTCTTCACCATGGTACGCGGGGAGGATTGAGGAGATGGCTGTCACCGAACTCACACCCGGTTTCTCGGATCCCGTCCATGATTCGGCCAATGCGTTTCGCGCCATTCTGGACGCGATGGCACGGCCGGGGCGGATCGTCGATCTGCCTGCGCTTCCAGAGCCGCCAAAGGGTTTCGATGCCGCCGCGGCGGTGCTGGCGCTCAGCCTGTTGGACGACGACACGCCGGTCTGGATCGATCCGGGGCTGCGCAACGCGGCATTGGATGGCTATCTGCGGTTTCATGCCGGCTGTCCGATCGTCGACCGGACCGATCGGTGCCGTTTCGCTTTCGTGGGCGCTGAAGCGTTCGCCGCGCTTGTCGAAGACCTGCCCATCGGCGACCCCGATTATCCCGACCGCTCTGCCACAGCCATCGTGTTGTGCGACGGGCTGACCGGTGGCGTTCGGCGTGCCCTGCGCGGACCGGGTATTCAGGATGTCGCCCATCTGGCGCCGAAAGGTATGACCGGTCAGGGCTGGGAGAGCCTGACGCGCAATCAAGTCCTGTTTCCCTTGGGAATCGATACGATTTTCGTCTCGCAGGGTCAGATCGCGGCGTTGCCGCGCAGCATCCGAATTTCGGCGGAGGAGAATTGAGCCATGTATGTCGCCGTAAAAGGGGGCGAACGCGCTATCGATAACGCCCATGGCCTGATGGCCGAGGATCGCCGGGGCGACCCCGAGGTGGCGGAACTGACCGTCGCCCAGATCCGGGAGCAGATGAAACTGGCGGTCGACCGGGTCATGACCGAGGGGTCGGTCTTCGACCGTGATCTGGCGGCGCTCGCCATCAAGCAGGCGCGCGGAGATCTGATCGAGGCGGCATTCCTGATCCGGGCCTATCGCACGACCTTGACCCGTTTCGGGGCCAGCCTGCCGGTGGACACGGGCAGAATGAAGATCGACCGCCGCATCTCGGCGGCGTTCAAGGACATTCCCGGCGGTCAGGTTCTGGGGCCCACCTTCGACTACACCCACAGGTTGTTGGACTTCAAACTGGCGGCAGAGGGTGGGGAGGCGCCGATGGCGCTTCCGATGGATGCAGACGGGGAAACGGCGCCCCATGTCCTGGACCTTCTGGCTGCCGAGGGGCTGGTTGAAACCCCCGGCATGGCCAATAACGATGCGGCGCCGGCCGACATCACACGAGAGGCCCCCGAATATCCCATGGACCGGGAGGCGCGCCTGCAAAGCCTGGCGCGCGGGGACGAGGGCTATCTGCTGGCGCTCGCCTATTCCACACAGCGCGGCTATGGGCGCACCCATCCCTTTGCCGGCGAGATCCGGCTGGGCCGGGTTTCGGTCGAGTTCATGCCGGAGGAACTGGGATTTCCGGTCGAGATCGGCGAGATCGAACTGACCGAATGCAACATGATCAACCAATTCAAGGGTTCCAAGGCGATGCCGCCGCAATTCACACGGGGCTATGGCGTCGCTTTCGGACATGGCGAGCGCAAGGCCATGGCGATGGCGCTGGTTGACCGCAGCTTGCGCTCCGAAGAATTGGGCGAGGAAATCACGGCCCCAGCCCAGGACCAGGAATTCGTGCTGTCGCATTGCGACAACGTCCAGGCGACGGGCTTCGTGGAACATTTGAAACTGCCGCATTATGTCGATTTCCAGTCGGAACTGGAACTGGTGCGGCGCATGCGCGGGGAGGCGGCGGAATGACGCCCGAATCCGAAACCGATCAGCAATACAATTTCGCTTATCTGGACGAACAGACCAAAAGAATGATCCGCCGCGCGCTGTTGAAGGCGGTGGCAATCCCGGGATATCAGGTACCCTTCGCCGGACGCGAAATGCCCATGCCCTATGGTTGGGGCACCGGCGGGATACAGGTCACCGCCGCGATCCTGCGCCGCGACGACACGTTGAAGGTGATCGATCAGGGCGCCGATGACACGACAAATGCCGTGTCGATCCGCAAATTCTTCAAACGCGTTGCCGGGATCGCAACGACCGAGAAGACCCGCGAGGCGACGATCATTCAGACCCGGCACCGCATCCCGGAAACACCGCTGGAAGATGGTCAGATCATCGTCTTCCAGGTGCCGATTCCGGAGCCCCTGCGTTTTCTGGAACCGCGCGAGACCGAAACCCGCAAGATGCATGCGCTGGAGGAATACGGCCTGATGCATGTGAAGCTGTATGAGGATATCGCACGGCATGGCCATATCGCCACGACCTATGCCTATCCGGTCAAGGTCGCAGGGCGCTATATCATGGATCCGTCGCCGACGCCGAAATTCGACAATCCGAAAATGAACCGGACGCCCGCCTTGCAGTTGTTCGGCGCGGGCCGCGAAAAGCGGATCTATGCCATCCCGCCCTACACGGAAGTGGTCAGCCTGGATTTCGAGGACCATCCGTTCGAGGTCCAGAAATGGGACCGGCCCTGCGCCTTGTGCGGGGCGACGGAAAGCTTCCTGGACGAGGTCATCATGGACGATCAAGGCACGCGCATGTTCGTGTGTTCCGATACCGATCACTGTGAGAAACGGCGCGGCGAAGGACATGTCGGCCCGGCACAGGAGGCAGCGGAATGAGCGCGACCCCGACCCTGCTGTCGGTAACCGGCCTGACGAAGCATTACGGCGCGCATCTGGGCTGTGCGGATGTGTCGTTCGATCTGCATCCCGGGGAAGTCGTCGGGATCGTCGGCGAATCCGGTTCCGGCAAGACGACCCTGTTGAATTGCCTGGCCGGTCGCTTGGCGCCGGATGAGGGGCGGGTTCTATACACCGACCGTATGGGCGATGCGATGGACGTCCATGCCATGTCGGAATCCCGGCGGCGCTTCCTGATGCGCACCGATTGGGCCTTCGTGCATCAGAATCCACGCGACGGGTTGCGCATGGCGGTCAGTGCGGGCGGCAATGTCGGAGAACGCCTTATGGCCGTCGGTGCCCGCCACTATGGCGATATCCGATCCCAGGCGATCGACTGGCTGGACAAGACGGAGGTCGATATCGGCCGCGTCGACGACCGTCCCGACACGTTTTCCGGCGGCATGCAGCAGCGGCTTCAGATCGCCCGGAATCTGGTGACCGGGCCGCGTCTGGTCTTCATGGATGAACCGACGGGCGGCCTGGACGTCTCGGTCCAGGCACGGCTGTTGGACCTGCTGCGGCGGTTGGTGGCCGAAATGGGGCTGGGCGCGATCATCGTGACCCACGACCTCGCGGTGGCGCGGCTGCTGTCGCACCGCCTGATGGTCATGCGGCGCGGCCATGTCGTGGAACAGGGGCTCACCGATCAGGTGCTGGACGACCCGCAGCACGCTTACACCCAGTTGCTGGTTTCCTCGGTTCTGCAGCCATAGGAGCACTCGACGATGTCGCAAGAAATGATCCGGCTGACCGATGTCGCCAAGTCCTTCACCCTGCACAACCAAGATGGCGCGACGTTGCCTGTCTTCGCCGGCCTTTCCATGTCGGTGGCTGCCGGGGAGTGCGTTGCCTTGGCCGGTCCGTCGGGCAAGGGCAAGTCGACCCTGATGCGGATGCTGTACGGCAATTACCTTTGCCCGGCCGGGTCCATCGAGATTCGGCACAAGGACGGCTGGACCGATGTGGCTGGCGCCGATCCGCGCAGTATCCTGGATCTTCGGCGATGGACGCTGGGCTACATCAGCCAGTTCCTGCGGGTGGTGCCGCGCGTTTCCACGCTGGACGTCGTCGCCGAGCCATTGGTGTCACGGGGCGTTCCGCCTGAAGAGGCACAGGAAAAGGCGGCCGCGATACTGACCCGTCTGAACCTGCCGGAATCGCTTTGGCATCTCGCGCCCGCCACCTTCTCCGGTGGAGAGCAGCAGCGCGTAAACATTGCGCGTGGCTTCGTCGCGCCGTTTCCCGTGATGCTGCTGGACGAGCCCACCGCGTCTTTGGACAAGACGAACCGTGAGGCGGTTCTGGACCTGATCCGGGACGCCAAGGCAAGGGGCGTCGCGCTGATCGGCATTTTTCACGATGCTGAAACACGAAATGCCGTATGTGACCGGGAATTCGAAATCGCCAGCTATGCCGTCGCTGCCTGAGGAGACATCCCCCTATCATGCCAATGGACGATGTATACGAAGTCAGTGAGCGAACCGAGGACGCGTGCCGGGAAGAGCAAACAACCGGCGCCGAGACGGTCTTCGCCAATGCCAGAGTGATCCTGGCCGACCGGGTTCAGACGGGCTGTGTGACTGTCCATGATGGACAGATCGCCGAGATTGCAGAAGGGGATGCCGTCCCGCGCGCGGCCGGTGCGTCGGTCATAGATTGCGACGGCGACTACCTGATGCCGGGCATGGTCGAACTTCATACCGACAATATCGAAAAGCACATGCTGCCGCGGCCCGGCGCGCTGTGGCCGGCGCTTCCGGCCGCGATTGCCCATGATATGCAGGTCGTCGCGGCGGGGATCACGACGGTCTATGACAGCGTCGCGGTCGGTGCGTTCGACGAGGCGGGGCTGCGCCTCCGTGCGCTGCAATCCATCTGCGAGGCGCTGGAGGAGGGTGAGCGCCATGCACTGTTCAAGGCCCGCCATCTGCTGCATCTGCGGTGCGAAGTCGCTTTCGACGGGTTGGAGGACTTGCTGCCGCCGCTGATCGGCCGTCCGCTGGTCGGGCTGTTGTCGGTCATGGATCACACACCGGGGCAGAGGCAGTTCGTCGATGAGGCCAAATACGTCCAATACTATCAGGGCAAGCATGGTTTCACCGATGCGGAGATGGCCCAATACATCGTCGACCGGAAGCGCGATCAGGTGCGGCATAGCGACCGCAACCGCCGCTTTGTCGTGAACCTCGCGCAGGAATACGGCCATGCCTTGGCGAGCCATGACGACGCGACGGCGGATCATGTCGCGGAGGCCGTCCGCGACGGCATGACCATCGCCGAATTCCCGACGACCGTTGCCGCGGCCCGCGCGTCACATGACCAGGGATTGGCGGTGCTGATGGGCGCGCCGAACCTGGTGCGCGGCGGGTCCCATTCGGGCAATGTCGCGGCCGCCGAATTGGCGTCGCTCGGTCTGTTGGACGTGGTGTCCAGCGACTATGCGCCGGCGAGCCTGATCCACGCCGCCTTTCTGCTGGCGGATACGATCGACGGGATCGACCTGCCCGGCGCCGTCGCGACGGTGACGGCGAATCCCGCAAAGGCCGCCGGTCTGGACGACCGTGGCGTCATCGCGACAGGCAAGATTGCGGATCTGGTTCGGGTCTCGAAGACCGATCGTCATCCGATCCTGCGCGGTGTCTGGCGCGCCGGCGTGCGGGTCGCCTGATCCCGTGCCGGGCTGTTTCATCGGGGTCGTCGGCCCGTCCGGCGCGGGAAAGGACAGTCTGATCGACGCCGCGCGGGCGCATTTCGGGCCCGACGGACCGATCCGTTTCGTCCGGCGCTGCATCACGCGTCCGGCCGAGGCGGGGGGCGAAGATCATCTGGCGGTGGACGACGAAACATTCGTCCGTCTTCAGGCGCAGGGCGCTTTCGCGCTCGACTGGGCCGCTCACGGATTGCGCTATGGAATTCCAGCCGATATCGGCGAGACCTTGTCTGAAGGGCGTGCGGTTCTCGCCAACCTTTCGCGGGGCGTAATAGACACTGTCCGTCAGCGTTTTGAACGCCGTCGCATTATCGTCGTGACCGCCGATCCGTCGATTCTGGCAGAACGCCTGGCCTGTCGTGGTCGGGAAAGCGCAGCGGAAATTTCAGAACGCCTGGCGCGGGCGCCTTATGAGATGCCCGACGGCCCGGATGTGACGATTGTCAGAAACAACGGCGCCTTGATTGAGGCGGAACGGGATTTTCGCGCAGCCCTCTACGCCGCGCTTTGAAGAGCGAACCGGTCGACAATTCGAAACGGCGCCCCGTCCGGGGGCTCGCCATAAATGCATAGATCGTCAATTTGCAGCGGTTGTTCCAGAACCGGCCGAAGCCTCTCTCGCAGCGCCGGTTCGATTCGGTCCGCCTCCTGACGATCCAGGCGGCGTGTCAGGGTAACGTGAAACCGGAAGTCCTCCAGGACATAGGGATAGCCCCATTCCGTCAGGTAACCGTCCTGTCTGGCGGTCAGGCCCGACGCGCGCCGCCGGTCCAGTTCCGCCGCCGGGGCCGGCGCGCGAAAATCGTCCAATTCCATGACACAGGCGGCCGCCAATTGTGCCAGGGTTTGGGAAGGTTCTGCCGGGCAAAGCGCCATGAATCCGCCCAATCGCTTCAGGACGGGGGGCGGCAGGACGATGGCTCGGCTCCGCCCCGAAAGAAGCTCGGTCGCGCGCCGAAGACCGTCAATGTCACGTCCGTCGGCCAACCGAAAAGGCGGCTTCAGCGTTCCATGCAGGGCATAGCGGCGCGGCGCGGATACGAGGTCGCTGTGCGTTTCCGGGGTGAATCCGGGCAGCGGGCGCCAATTCGTATCCCGTCCGGTTTCCGGATCGGTCCCCAGCCACTCGAGTCCAAAATTGTGCAATTCGCTTCCTGGCCTGGGGCCGAAGTAAATCGCATATCGGGCGTATGACATTGCTGAATCCCGGTCCTTGGAAACGCTGGAATATGGTCAGAAAATCGCGACCATCAGCACCGAATTTCGGTGCTTTGTCCATAGGTTGGGTGTGGGTTTCTCAAAAACTTCTGACTTCGATTCATTGATTCGAAAGGAAAGGCGCGCAATACTGACCCGAATGCTTGAAAAGAGCGCTTGGGGGAGTGGTAATGGACAAGCTCAGTGGATTTGTCGCGGGACTGGGAGTCGCGGTCGGTTTGGCGTTTTCCGCCGCCACGGCGCAGGCGCAGACTTTGCCGCAATTTTCCGACTCCAGTCATCTTGGGGTGCAGACCTGCGCCGGGTCCACATGCCATGGCGCGGTCCAGCCCTGGCCCAACTCCTCGGTTTTGCAGAACGAGGCGGTGACATGGGCCAAGCACGACCCGCATGCCGGTGCCTACGACACGCTGGCGGGCGAACGTGCAAAGCGTATTGCCGCCAATCTTGGCATCGGCGACGCGCAGCAGGCGAAAATCTGTCTCGACTGTCACACCAACAACGTTCCCCAATCCAAACGCGCGAAGAATTTCGTCCTGTCGGACGGGATCACCTGCGAGGCCTGCCATGGCGGTGCGGAGAACTGGCTTGGGACCCATATCGCCGGTGTCGGCGGGCATGCGGACAATCTGGCGGCGGGCATGTATCCCACCGATCAGCCGGTGGCGCGGGCGAAGCTCTGTCTGAGCTGTCATTACGGGACCAAGGACAAGTTCGTCACGCACCGGATCATGGGCGCAGGCCATCCGCGTCTGTCGTTTGAACTGGACACCTACACCTTCGCCCAACCCGCGCATTTCCGGGTCGATACCGACTATCGTCAGCGTAAGAGCTGGACGAACGGCGTGAAAACCTGGGCGATCGGTCAGGCCGTGGCGGTGCAGGAGATCCTGACCGCGTTGACCGATCCGGGACGGAATCAGGACGGGATCTTCCCTGAACTGGTATTCTTCGATTGCCATGCCTGCCATCACCCGATGTCGAATCTGCGCTGGCAGCCGCGTGAGAGCGTCGGGCTCGGTCCCGGCATTCCGCGCCTGAATGACGGCAATCTGATCATGCTTCGGGTCGTCGCCGGTGTCATCGATGCCGATCTTGGGGCGAAGATCGAAGCCCAGACCCTGGCGCTGCATCAGGCCTCGACCAAGGGACACGAGGCGACGCTGGCCGCCGCCGACGAATTGAAGGGCACAATGGATGGCCTGATCCAGAAAGTTTCCGGTCACGGCTTCGGCGGCGATCAGATGGAACGCGTCCTGAACGCCCTTATCGGTGTCGGCCTTGAGGGAGAATTCGTGGACTATATCGCGGCGGAGCAGGCGACCTATGCGATCGGGACTGTTATCGCCGCGTTGGAAGCGTCCGGTCAATTGAAGGGGGATGCCCTGGCCCGGGCGAATACCGCGTTGGATGGCGCCTATAAGGCCGTGGAGAATGACGAAAGCTTCAAGCCGTCCGATTACCTGACGGCCATCGAAAGCGTGCGCTCCGCGGTTCAATAGGCTAGAAAGGGCCGATCTTGGGGAGATTGGCGCATTTTTGACAAAGTTCCGCTGAGCCTTCGATAGCAGGGCGGGTGGAGCGGGGCATCGTAAGCGTTGCGGGGACGGTGGCGAGACGGGCAGGCGTCGACCGGTCCCCGGGGGAAGTAGGTGAATGCCAATGGGATTGTTCGGACCCTTCGTCGGCAGGGTGCTTTTAGGGGCGGCTACGGCCGCGTGCCTAGGATTCGGCGCAACATCACTGGCGCAGGCCGAGGAGCCCGGCAATTCGGTTCAAACGGCGGACGTGGCCCCTATCCTGGCCAGCGACCTGCCCAATTACGAATACTATGCCAGATTCGCGCCGAAGTTCGACGGGTCGGACGTACCCGATGCCTATCGCACGCAATGGGACCAAATGATGCTGGGCGAGGGCGGCGCTGCCGACCCGCATATCGACGTCCTGAAGGAATCGCCATTTCCCTCCGCCGCGCTGTGCGGGCGCTGTCATCCGCGTATTTTCACCGAATGGGCGTCCTCGAACCACGCCTATGCGTCGATTTCGCCGATGTTCCACAAATTCGAACAGGCGATCAATCTGTTGAGCTCCGGCACGATCGGCAGCTTCTGCGTCCGCTGTCACCAACAGGTCGGCACACAGCAGGGCGAGCCGCGCGAACTGCCTCTGTGGGAACGGTCTCTCGTCGCGCGTGAAGGGATTACCTGCATCACCTGTCACCGGGTCAACGACGCCTTCGGGAAGGTCAATGGCGAGCGCCACATTCAACCCGGAACGATTTTCGAGCCAGTTTACAATTCCGGCGGCGCACCGGGCCTGGCCGAGGTCCTGGGCGACACCGACTATTACAAGGTGGCGACGGATCCTGAGCAGGAAGGTTATCCCATCCATGTCGCGTCCGAAGTCTTCGAGACGATCGGCGAGTCCGAGTTCTGCGTTTCCTGCCACCAGGTGACGGTCAATCTGGGGATCAAGCTTGAGGTCGTCTGGGATCAATACCGCGACAGCCCGGCCCACGATCAGGGGATCACCTGTCAGGAATGCCATATGGGCAAGATCCCGGGCGAGGCGAAGGGTTATGACACCTGGCCGGTCGCGATTGTGAACGGCCGTGTCGTCGGCGATCCGGACCGGCGCCATTCGAACCATGCCTTCTACGGTCCCGGCTATCCGATCGCGCATCCGGGAATTTTCCCCTTCAACCCGCGCAGCCTGAAATGGTCGATCAAGGAATGGCTGACCTTCGATTACCGCGCGCCTTGGGGCGAGCCCGCATGGGAAGACAAGCTGGCGTCAGGTGAAATCGCGGCGCCGGATTTCCCCGACGTTTGGGCGTCGAGGGAAAACCGCGAAGAGGCCCGCTACATCATCGGTCAGAACGAGAACCTGCTGGAAGACAAGAAGCTGGACCGTTTGGCGGTGATGGAAAACGGCAGCCGTATCGACGGGCCGTTCTTTGACGACGGGCCGCCGCGGACGGGCGAAGATTTCTCCTTCCGCTACCGTGTTACCAATGTCGACCTGGGGCACAATCTGCCGTCCGGATCTTTGGGTGCACAGCCGGAAATCTGGCTGAACGTCGTCCTGATCGGACCCGACGGCGAGCGCGTTTTTGAATCCGGATATATCGACAAGTATGGCGATATGGTCGATCTGCATTCACTGGAACTGGCGGAAGGCACGATTGAACATGACGACCAGCTGTTC
This sequence comes from Pacificispira sp., assembly GCF_965228185.1. NCBI lineage: Bacteria > Pseudomonadati > Pseudomonadota > Alphaproteobacteria > Rhodospirillales > Aestuariispiraceae > Pacificispira > Pacificispira sp. Next base: position 714,162 of record NZ_CBDDHE010000003.1, read on the forward strand.
AATCTGCAGACCAAGTTCCTGACGACGAATGTGAAGGGAACCGACCGGGAAATGTATCTGCCGGTCAATTTCGATGTCGACCAGCTTCCCTTCCTACGGCCGGCGAATGTACCGACGACGGTCCTGAACCATCCGCCCTTCGTGCGCATGGAAGGGCGTTCCATTCCGCCGCTGGGCTATCGCGATGCAGAGTATACGGTGCCGTCCGAGTTGATGACCAAACCCGGTACTTACAAGCTGCAGGTCCGGATGCGCAGCCGTGCCGAACCGATCTATTTCATGAAGTTCGTCGGTGCGACGATCGATATGGAACAAAACATCAATGCGTGGATGATCGACATTCATCCCTACGCGGTCGAGTTCGAGGTGGAATGAGATGATGCGCGCCTCATTCCTGATCACGGTTCTGGGGACCGTCGCCGCGATGCTGAGCACCGCCGCGCAGGCGCAAGTGCTGCGCCGGGACACCGCACCGCCTGAGACGGTTCTGGAAGAACGCGACGGCAGCCCAAAACATAAGGGGCACCAAGCCCCGCCGGAAATGGACTCCTCCGTCCGGAAGGCAGAGTTCGACCGCGATCAGTTCGGCCCGGATCCCAGTTATCCCGATGTGGATTACGACGTCGAAGAGCAGATCAAGATCTATGGCGGGAAGACGGCATTCGACAGTCCCAGACCGGTATTGGAACTGGGGTTCCCGCAGTATTCCGAAGGTGTGTTCGGGTCCGGCCACAATGTCGTCGGCCGGAAGAACCTCGTGCGGCCGCAATTGCTGGTCTATGGCGATTGGCGGACGGCGGTTGCCTTCAACGACAACGGCAATACGGAAATCGGCCAGATCGCGACCCGATTGAACCTGGACGTCGATCTGAAGATCACAGCCACGGAACGCATTCACATGTTCCTGCGGCCGCTGGATCAGGGCGGGAAGTTCAGCCGGCACGAATTTTTCGGGGACGACCATCAGGAAGCCGACCTTGTTGTCGACGGCAACATCGAGACCCTGTTCTTCGAGGGCGATTGGGGCGCGATCCAGGGTGGTCTGACGGATGAATGGTCCAGCTACGACCTGCCGTTCAGCTTTGGATTGATGCCGCTGTTTTACCAGAACGGCATCTGGGTGGATGACGCCTTCACGGGCGCTGCCTTCGCCATACCGGCCAAGAACTCGCCCATGCTGGATATTTCCAACATGGACTTCAGCTTCTTCGCAGGGTTCGACAAGGTATCGACCGCCGGCCTTCAGGATGCGGACGGCGCCTTGGCGGATCACGCCGGTCGGGTTTATGGCGCGGCGACCTTCATCGAAACCCGCGAAGGCTATCTTGAAGCGGGGCTGGGCTATGTCGACGATCAGCGCGACAGCCCGACACTCAGCAATTTCGACTTCTACAGCGCAACCGCCGCTTGGACGAAGCGCTATGGCGGATGGCTGTCGAACTCCGTCCGCGGGTACTGGAACTTTGGACAGGATCCGGTCAATAACCTGACTCAGACCGCCGACGGTTTCGCCTTCCTGATTGAGAATTCTCTGATCACGCATAAGCCGTCGACCCTGGTCCCCTACGGCAACTTTTTCGTCGGCGTCGATCGGCCCCAACCCTTGGCACGGGCCAATGACGGATTGTTGAAAAATACCGGCATCGCCTTTGAGACCGATGCCCTGACGGGCTTCCCCAAGCTGGATTCGACCGCCCAGGATGCATTCGGCGGCGCGGTTGGCATCGAATATCTGTTCGATCTGTCACGCCAGTTCGTGGTCGAAGCGGCGACGGTACAGCCCTTCGGCGGGCAATCGGATACAATCGCGGGCGACCAATATGCTGCCAGCGTTCGGTATCAGCACAATCTGGACGACCGATGGCTTGTTCGAACCGATGCGATCCGGGGGTGGCTGGACAATGACGAAGACCTGTTCGGTGTACGACTGGAATTGCGCCGCAAATTTTGATCGGGTCGTTTCAGTTTAAGGTAACGGAATATTAAACTCAGCCGCATAGAATCGCCCCGTTGACCTCTGGGGGGGCGGAAATTGTTGAATGAATTTGACCAGAATCCGGTCGATGTCGAACGGCGGGAACTGCGAATCCTGAACGCGTTCGCGGTCGAATTGATCCGTATCCCCAGCGAACGCGAATTGGCCCGCCACGCGGCCTGCGAGGTCGTTTCGGCCCTGGGCTTCGAAGATTGCGCCTTCTATTTTCTCAATGCCCGCGGCACGTCGTTGAAACAGGTTGCCTTCAGCCGCCGTGCGGCCGGATCGCCGCCTGCATCGGCCCGGGCCGTGAGTGACATTCCGTACGGGCGCGGCGTGGTCGGGCGCGTTGTTCTGACGGGCCGCCCGGTGATCATTGGCGATCTGAGCCGCGACCCCGACTATCTGTCCGATGGCGTCGCCATGCAGTCGGCTATCTGTGTGCCGATCCGGTCCGGGGCTTCCATACTTGGGGCCGTCATATGCCGTGATCCGCGGACACGTGCCTTCGGACCGTCCCATCTGGAATTGTTGGAAACGGTCGCGGCGCTGGTCGGTGCGAAGCTGGATCTGTTCCGCCAGACGGATGCGCTTGAAGAAAGCGAACGCGACGCCAAGGACATACTGGATAATCTGAAGGACGTATACTATCGCACGGGCGCGGATGGGCGGATCGAGCTTGTTTCCGCCTCGGCGACTGAATTGCTGGGCTATTCCAATGAGGAGTTGCTCGAAATGGAATGCCGGCTCCTCTATGCCGAACATCAGGACGAAGATCGGTTTATCGAGGAGCTTCGGCGCCAGGGCGGCACGGTCTCCGGCTATGAGATGCAATTGCGCCACAAGGATGACCGGACGATCTGGTGCAGTGTCAGTGCGCGCTATCGCCTTGGGGGGGATGGTGAGGTCATTGGGATTGAGGGCATAGTCTGCGACATCGACCAGAGGAAGGCGCTGGAACAGAACCTGTCTCGCGCCTTGGCGCAGGCGGAAATGGCGAACCGCAGCAAGACCAGTTTCCTGGCGGCAATGAGCCACGAATTGCGGACGCCCCTGAATGCCATTCTGGGATTTGCCGAGGTCATCAACAGCGAGTTTCTGGGACCGATCGGCAATCCGAAATACGCCGAATACATTGCCGACATCTCGACCAGCGGCCGCTTTCTATTGGACCTGATCAACGATCTTCTGGACATCTCCAAGATCGAAAGCGGTGCCTATCAAGTCGATCTGACGACCATTGAAGCCGGCGGCGTTGCAAGCGAATGCCTGGAAATGATGCGGGCAAAGGCGGCGCAGTGCGGGATAATCTGTTCGTTGCATGGGGCGGAATTGCCGGTGGCCGTACGCGCCGACCGGCGTGCCTTGATGCAGGTGCTTTTGAACCTGTTGTCGAACGCCATCAAGTTCACGCCACGCGGCGGCAGTGTCACAGTTGCCCTGTCCCATATTGGTTCAGGCATGGCCGAAATCACGGTTCAGGACACGGGCTGCGGTATCCACGATTCCATGCTGCCGAACCTGTTCGAACCGTTCAGCACGATCGCGAACGATCCGCGTATCGCGCAGGAAGGGACGGGGCTGGGCCTGGCGATCAGCAAATCGTTGGTGACCATGATGGGGGGCACGATTGCGGCGGAGAGCCGTCGCGGTTCCGGTACAATTATGCGCGTTTCCCTATCCATACCGGAAACACTGGACGTGGCGGAATCGGCTTAACTCGCCCCCGTTACTCCCACCGCAGCGCCGCGCTACTGGACGGTTGGGCCGGTACCAGATCTTCGCGGTGGAACCCATGACAATCGGTGCAGGCCGTCCGCGTCTTGCCGCTGGCGAACTCGCCGCCGTGGCAATCCTGGCAAACCGCGACGGACGGCATTAGGACGTCCCGTGAATTGTCGCTGTTCGGTGCCGCATGGCAGGTGGTGCAGGTGCGGTCCTTATGGGCCCGGTGGGTGAAATAGCCCTTCGGAAGCCAGCGGGTTGTCAAATGAACCGGGGCGACGGACCAGTCGCGCAGACCGTCCCCATTGTCGATTTCATGGCATTGGCCGCACAGGCCGCGTCCATAGCGGCCGTCCAGAACTTCCGCTGCCTTCGAATCCGCCCAGTCGAGCGCTTCTTGGCGCTGATCTTCGGTGAGCGCGGTGCCGACGATGCGACGAACCACTGCGGGCGCATCTGTTTCTTCGGCTTTGAACCCGCCGCGCAGCGCCAGGGCGGCGTAAGTATCTTCGACAAACAGTTTGGCCGCAGCGACATCCCCATGAGGCATCACGCGTTCCGGCGCACTGGGCTCGAACTGCAGGCGGTGACAACTGGCGCAGGCCGTCTCGAACCGCACCGGCAACATGGCGACACCACCGGTTTCCGGCTGATGGCAATCACCGCAGACCAATTGCACGCGTCCTTCGCCGCTGGGGCTGCGCATGCCTTTCTCGGTCAGATGTTTGCTGTGCGGGAACTTCAGGTTCGACCGGTCGACCGGCCCTGGCTGAGCCCCGATTTCAAGGCGTTCGAACACCATCGGATCATGCGATTTGACGACGGTCGGATGGAATTCGGGATGGGACTCGAAGCCGCCGACATCTTTCAGCCGGCTATCTGCCGCCACGGTCGACAATTCGTTGTGGCAATCGGTGCAGAAGGTTTCGCCGGAAATGGTGAGATCGTTCCCGTCGGTATGTTCCTTGTGGCAACTGCCGCAGCGCTGCCCTTCCAGCGACGCTACCGGGAAGAGGTCCGGTTCCGCGTGATGGCCGGCATCGTCGTGACAGGCCGTGCAAACCGTGTTGGCGACCTGTTCGAACGCGTTCACATGGCAGGTTTCGCATTGTCCGCCGAAATGGGCATGCACGCCGGATACCGGACCGGACAGCCAGACCTCATCCGCCCGCGCCAGCAGTGTTTCCATTCCCCCGTTGCGGGTTTCTGAAGCCATTGGGTCGATGCCGCCGGTCTTGCTGAAATGGGATGCCACGGGCGCCGCAATGCCGATCCCGACCGCGACCAGGAACATGAGCCATGCCCATCCCCTGATGCCGATACCGATGCGGCTGGTATCGACATTGGACCGGGCCTGTAGGGCGGCGAGGTCGTCGCCGAGTGGCCGCGCATATTCCAGGGAGAAGGCGCCGTCCACGCCGTCCTCGGGTTCGAGGACGATCAGGTCGTACGGGCCCAAATGAATGGAATCGCCGGGCTTCAATGACGCGGCGGAGGTCAGTTTTTCATTGGCCTGGAAGTCGATGCTGCCCAGCGATTCCAGGAACAGGCCACCGGGCCGTTCCGTCATTTCCACGTGGTGCAGAAGAATGCGGGGGTCGGCCAGATGGATTTCGCAATCGGCGCCGCGGCCGAACCGGATGCTGGGCGCTTCGACGATCTCGTCCCGTTGGGCGTAGCCGCCCGAACGGGTCTTTTTCAGCATATGACGAACGAGGACCTTCATGTCGATCTCCGCTCCTTACCAGTAAAAGAAAACGGCGAGGACATGGGCGCAGAGCGTACCAAGAAGCCCGACAGCCAAGGGGACGTGGAAAAACAGCCAGATCCGCAGAATAGCCTGGATCTGCACATCCCGCCGGGCCCGGCGCAGCAGGTTCGATTTTCGCACCAGCAGCGCGATGACCTTGCCGATATTTGGGTCGTCGATGCCGGTTTCGGCGTATTTCGTTTCCATCAGCCGCTGTGCCTTGCCGGTCGGGCAGGCCGGGTCCCGGCCGGAAAGCTTGCGGAAAATGCCGCCGCCGATGCAGGTTTCCTGCGCGGCGCGCAGCAGAGCCTCGCTGACTTCCTGCGGCAGATGCTTGCTGGACTCCCGGATTTCCTGATCCAGTTCGGCGATCTGGGTCATCATGCCGTTCAGGGTCAGTCCCGCCCGGTTGGCGGTCATCAGGCGGGGATAGCGGGCATAGACGTAAATTCCGAATATGCCGCTGGCGACGGTCAGGAGCACCAGGGCATAGGCCGCGGTGTGGATATTCCAACCAACCTGGAAACCGGTGTGCAGGGTCGTCAGGACGACCAGGGCCATACCCAGATAGACATGGGCGGACAGCCAGGCCTTCAACCGGGTCGCGCCCAGCGCATATTGCCGCTTGCGGACGCCGAACCAGGTCAGCCATAGGACGATCGCGGCGGATAGGCCGCCGAGAGTATATCCCAGCCAGGTACCGCCATTCGGGGCTCCCAGCGGCCGGTGCCAGATATAGGCGACGACGGCGGCGACCACGATCAGCAGGGCCAGTTTGAAGTATTTCAGGCCGCGATGGACCAGGAAGCTTTCATGCACTGCCGGGTCGCTCATCGGTCCAGCTCCCCCCGGTGCTCCATCACGAAACTCATGAAATCCGCAGGCTTCACACGGACCGCTGCGCCGGTGGGACAGGCCCTGACACAGGCCGCGCCGCCGGATATGTCCTTACACATATCGCATTTCACCGCCGTCTTACGGGCGTCCTTGGGGGCGCTGGCGCGGTAGGACTTGTCTTCGCCCGGTCCCGGCCCGGCACCGAAAAGCAGCCAGGATAACAGCCCCGGTTTTCGGGGAGGCTCCGGCGCCATCTGGATGACGTCATAGGGGCAGTAGCGCTGGCAATTGCCGCATCCGATGCAATCGTCGGTGATATAGACCTCACCTTCCTTGTCGCGTTTCACGGCGTCGGGCGGGCAGTCGGACATGCAGTGCGGATGTTCGCAATGGCGGCAACTGGTCGGCACATGGACATGGGCAAAAGTCGGTCCGGCCTCGCGGTCCAGGCGGGAGACGCCGCCATGGGTTTCGGCGCAGGCCTTCTCGCAATTGTCGCAGCCGACGCACAGCGATTCGTCGATCAACAGGACATCCGTCGCCTCGCCGATGCCTTCGCCCATCAGGAACTCGATGATGCTGCCGGCCTCCGGCTTCTCCAGCATCTTTTCGGTTTCGACGACGCGCTCGCCATATCGGTCCTGAACCTCGGCCTTCAGCGCGGGATGGTCCGCCATCAGCTTGCGGAAGGCCTCGCCGTCGATCTTGATCGTCTCACAATCGACAGCGGCCTTGATGCTGGCGATACGTGGCATGTTCGACATAAGCGCCATTTCGCCGACGTAGTTTCCGGCCGCGCGATAGGCCAGCGCGACCTCGCGCCCCGCAATCCGCTTCGACACCAGAACGGAGCCTTTGCGGATCAGATGGATGGCGTCGCCTTCATCGCCTTCCTCGAAAAGGGTCTGCCCTTTCTTATAGGATTCCAGTGTCGCGGATTTGGCGAGCTCTCGAATGGAATCCCGGTCCAGGGAACTGGCGATATAGGCCTGGATCTGACGGACAACCGCTTCCTGGTCCATTGTCTGGCGCAGGCTGGGGACCGACGCGCGCAGCTTCAGCATGGTACGGCGCGGTGTTTCGATCAGGATCGTGTCGTCGGAATTCGACGTGATCGTCGCGGAACGCGGCCGGCCCGCGATCAGCCCCATCTCCCCGAAAAAGGCGCCCTGTTCCAGCACCACGTAATTGTCGGGATTCTTTTCGTCGATATGGATGCGGACGGAACCCTGGAAGATCGTGAAGACGCTGTTGGAATAGTCGCCGCGTTCGAAGACCGTTTCTCCGGTCTTCGGCGCCGTCACGGCAGATTCGACGATCATCTCGCGCAGCATCAGAGGGTTCAGTTCCGCGAAGATCGGCAGGCGGGCCCGCGTCTCGGCCAGGAAGGTGTCGGTATCGAACCCTTGGACCGGTTTCAGGCGTTCGTGGATCAACGGTTCGTCGGCCGGGTCCAGCACATTGCCGCGAATATATTCGATGACCTCGTAACCCTGGTTGATCGCCTGCTTGATCAGCGGATATCCGCCCAGCGCGCCGACGATATAAAGTCCCGGTACGTTGGATTCGTAGGTCTTGCTGACCTCCGGCAGAGCATTGCGGGCATCCGACGGAAAAGAGACACCGCAGGCTTCGACGAAGCGCCGGGGCGGCGATGCGCCCAGCCGCGCGATGACGCGGTCGCAATCGACAGTGATTTCGCCATCCGGCGTGTCGAATGTCAGATTACCGGGCGCGCAGCGCACCGAGTCCGAATTGTAGATCGGCAGAATGCGGCCACGCTCGATTTCCGCCAGGATCGCGGATTCGTTGGCTTCCTTGGCGCGCGAGAATTCATCGCCGCGATTGGCGATATAGACGGTGTTGTGACCGCACAGCCCCAGGGCGTTTTCAATCGCTGCATCGCCGGCGCCGATCACGATGATGGTTTCGTGTTCGTATTCGTCCGGGTCGTCTAACTGGTACTGCAGATGGGTTGCCGTTTCGGAACCCGGAATGCGCAATGTGTTCAGGTTTCCCTGCAGCCCGATCGCCAGAACGACATTGTCCGCCTGGATCAAGGTGCCGTCGGTCAGGGTCAGGTCGAATCCGCCCCGTTCTCCGGTGATGGCACTGACTTCGGCATTGTAGCGGATGTTGACATTGTGCTGCTGCAATCCCGCATTCCAGGTCTCAAGGACCTCTTCGCGGCTGCCCATCGAGAACGCGACTTCGGCACGCAATGGCAACACGTCCGGCGTCGCCATGACGTGCTTGCCTTTCTGGAACTTGAAGATTGTATCCGACGCATGGTCGGCCTTTTCCAGGACGATATGCGACATGCCGTTCGCCGCGGCCCGGCAACCCGCACTCAGCCCCGCCGGACCGGATCCAACGATGGCGACTTCAAACTTGGCGGCACTTTCCCCCACAGGTACGCTCCCCCTGACAACAACTACTTTGCGTCCCGCTGTGACATTCAGTGTAGGACATGAAACAGGGCATCGGTAGCCCTAATTGGTCAAAATTTATGGACACTTGCGGTCAGGAACGCCTGACCGGCATTGAGATAAAGTCGCAAGGAAATTGGGGAGACTCCTAATGGGGCGCGGAAAACTCACCGTTATGGCTTCTGTCCTGGCGCTGTCACTTTCAGCCTGTGCGCAACAAGTTGCGACACCGCCTGTCGGTACTGTGTCGATCGCGGACACATCGGCGAGGGCGTCAGAGATTGACGATGTGGCGCGCCCCGCGGCCTATCCCGACACACTGCCGACGCTCCCTCTGCCGGCCGATCGACAGAGGCTTTTCCAGGCGGGCGATACAAATGCCTTGGAATTGCCGGTAGACGCTTCTCTGGCGGAGGCCTATCGGGCCTATTTCGCCGGAGAAGGAGAGGCGGCCCTTTCCGCGTTGGCGACGGCGAGCGTCGAATCACCGCTGAAGCGGTTCCATTTATCGGCTCAGAAAGTCCGGACGTTGATCATGATGGGCCGGGCGGCGGAGGCGGAAACCGAAGCCGCCAACACGGCGCTGCTGGAGCGCGCGGTCCTTGGGACCGAGGTGAATGCCCTGGCCCTTAGAGCCGAAGCACGGCTCTGGCTGGGCGATTACGACGCGGCGGAGGCGGATGCCTTGGCCGTGGCGGCGGCGCTGCAGAACTGGGTGCTGCCGCACAGTTTCGGCGGACCGCCTACGAATATGGCGGAAATCGTGCTGCTGACCACGGCCCAGCTAAGGGCCTACACGGTTCTGTCCGGGCTATATGTCTTGCGGAACGAGGGCGATAAGGCGCTGCCGTGGGCGGAGGCTGCGGAGCGCGGCTACAATACCGTCCACACCGTGGCGGCGGACTCCCTCTATGGGATCTACTTCAAGTCCTATCCCGAAAGCTATTACGGCCGGGCCTTCAACATGCTGTTCCGCGGCGCGGCGAGTGCGCTGACCGCCGGGGATTTCGCGGCCGGCGCAGAGAATTTCAGCGCCGCGCGCCGCTACTTCGATGCGATCGGTTACCGGGCGGGCAGCGTGTCCGTCGCCGCCCTCGAATCCTGGGCGCTATACGTGTTGGATCAGGATCGGGACCGTGCCTTGGCGGTGTCGGAGGAGGCCGTTCAACTGGCAGCCGATTCCGGCTTTCCGGATTTCATTTGGCGCATATCGACCTTGCGCGGCGAAATTCTGCTCGATCAGGGCCGTTTAGCCGATGCCGAAACCGCCTTCCGCCGGGCCGACGCTTCCGTCGATCTGGTGACGGGGGCCCTTGCCACCGACCGCGCGAAGCTGCGATTCGGCGTCGGTAAGGAGACGATCATTCGTCGACTGGCCTGGTTCGATGCGCGGGCCGGCAACATGGATCGCTTGTTCACGGATCTGGAGCGGGCGCGGGCGCGCGCCTTCGTCGACATGCTGGCAGACCGTCCGGTCGCACGGGGACGTGGCGGCGCGCTGGTGGATACCATCCGTGATTTGGACGACGCGATCCGGCAGGCGCGCATTCGTGCCTTGGCGCCGCGCGGCGCGGGCGATGGCTTGGAAAGTGAAATTGAACGGCTCATGGCAGAACGCCGCGATACCGTGGATCGCCTTCGGCAGACGGACCCCGACCTGGCCGATGTTCATGCGGTGCGTGCCGCCAGCCTGGCGGATATTCGCTCCCGCCTCGGCGAGGAGGGGGCGTTGCTCTATACGCTGCCGGTCAAAATGGATGAGACGATCAAGTTCCTTGCCGTCGATTCCGCTGGCGCTAGATTGATGCAGAGCGGTGCGACGGCGGGTGAGATCCGGGAAACGCTGATCCAGTTCCGCGAGGCGGTACAGCTGGGCCGCGCGCCGATGCAGCGCAGACTGCTGGCCCAGTTGCAGAGGCAACTTCAGCTTGGGCAATGGCGCATCTACAAGCGGCTCTATGTCGTGCCCAGCGGCGACATGTATTTCATCCCCTGGGGCGCGCTGCCGGATCTGGGGCGGGTCGCGGTTATTCCGAACGGCGGCTGGCTGTTGCGGGACGGAATGCAGAGCGTCAAAGGGGGGCAAGTCGGGCTGGTCGGCGACCCTCAGTTCGGCGGTGCGTTGCCGCAACTCGATGGCGCGCGGCAAGAGGTCGAAACACTGGCATCCATGTTCAACACAAAGCCGATGATCGGTGCCGCAGCGACTGTATCGGGCCTTCGGCAGGCGATCGGAGATCGCGCCAAGGTCTTGCATTTCGCGACGCACGGGACCTTCGATGCCAATTCGCCGCTCAAGTCGGCCCTGTATCTGTCGGACGGTGCCGGTCCCGATCCACTGACGGCGGCCGATATTTTCGAAGACCCGCTCCCGGCCGAACTGGTCGTTCTTTCCGCCTGCGAGACCGGTCTGGGTGAAGCGGTGGCCGGTGACGATTTCCTGGGGCTTGCTCGCAGCTTCTATCTGGGCGGCGCCGACACGGTCCTTTATTCGCTATGGCCGATTTCCGACGAAGGAACGCGGGAGTTCATGACGGCATTCTACAGGCATGTCAGGTATTCCAATGACCCTGTGTTGGCCTGGGCGGATGCGACCGCGCGGCTGCGGGACGAGGGCTATCCCCCCTCCGTCTATGGCGCATTCATCGTCGGCGGTGCCGTCCGCTGATCGCAAGCGGGATTAGACGCGCTCGAACCGGACGGGGAAGCGCGCCCGAATCTGGGCATCGACATCGGCCGGAATATGGTCCGGCTTGTGCTGGGCCAGGATCTCCGCCGTCTTCTTGACCGCCCTTTGGACGACGCTGGGCGAACCCTGTTCCACCCATTCCTTCGGGCTCGTCCGGTCGCCGACCGTCGGATAGACATAGTCCCGCTGCATGCGGTCGATGGTCTGATCGTGGCCCAGATAGTGCCCTGGACCTTTCAGGCAGACCTGCCGGATCGCTTCGACCGACAGGGACGCCTCGTCGGTTTCGATGCCGCGTACGGTCCGCAGCGATGCGCCGATTGCGTCGTTGTCGATGACCACACTTTCCAGACAGAAGCCCAACAGGCTGGCATGCATGCCGGCCGATTCGTAGACCAGATTGGCGCCGGAATTGCCGACCAGCGCGTAGTTATAGCCTTTTTCATAGCCTGACTGGGCGTCCGGAATTTTCGAATCCGCCATCCCGGCGCAAACGCCGCCCGTCAGATCATAGAAATTGGCCATCTGGGCGCAGGCCGACATCAGCAGGGCCTGTTCGCCGCTGCCGCCGGACATCGCGCCGGTGCGCAAGTCCGACACGAAAGGCCAGGTTCCGAATATGCATGGATGGCCCGGCTTGATCGAATTGACATAGACGAGGCCGGCCAGAACCTCCGCGACTTCCTGCACCACCGCCCCGGCCAGCGAGGCCGGGCTGGTCGCGCCGGCCTGACCCGCGGCCAATAGCAGGATCGGCATGCCGCCATGAACGGCAGCCTCCAGGCAGCGGCAGGCGTCTTCGGCAAACTTCATCGGCGGGACGACGAAACAGTTCGACATGCTGACGAAGGGGCGGGCACGCCATTTCTCCTCACCGCCTGCGATCAGATGAAGCGCCTGCAGAGATGCCTCGAAATGCTCGGGCAGGACCCAACTGCTGCCGACGTGTTTCGAAGTTCCAGAAACAGAGGCATAGCAGGTGTTGAAATCCATCTCGAACGGATCGGGCAGGTCCCGGCAGACGATAGAGCGTTGATAAAAATGGATATGATCCATCCGGTCCACGACACGGGCGATGTTGTAGAGGTCGGCGGTGGTCGAGTCGCGGTACTTGCCGGTGATCGGGTCGACCATATGGACGGCGGCGCCGGCGGTTCCGAAATAGACCTTCTGACCCCAGGGTTCCATATCGTGTCGCGGGTCCTGGCCGTGCAGGACGAAGCGCCGCGCGGCGATCGACAGCGTGTCTTCCACCAGCGCGCGCGGGATGCACAGGCGCCCATGATCGTTCAGATAGCCGCCGCGCGCCGTGACCGCCTCGATACAGGTCGGAATGGCGTCGGCGAGGCCGACCGTTTCCAGGATATCCAGCGCCGCGTGGTGAATACGCAGGATATCCTCGTCGTTGAGGACACGATACCGGCCGCTTTCCATACCCGGACGGACAGGGCGGATGTCTTCTGCCAGAGGGGCCGCCCGCAGAGCCTGGCGCGCCAAACGTCCGCCGCGCCGTCGGCCGGCACCTTGATCCGATTGCGCCGCGTCGCTGACCGGGGGCTGCGCCGAGGGTTGGGCCGTGGACGACATGGGCGGGCTCCTTTTCTCTGGCCGCTTTTCTGGACGATCAGATTAGGGGCGCGCCCTACGGCTCGACAAACGCGATATTTTCAAATATCGGTCAATTGAACTCACTTGAGTGGATTTTTTGGTATCGCTTCAGTTATGTTGCGGTGCAAGATTTCCGGGGGAAACTCATTGAAATTGCAAGTGTTCGGGGCAGGTGTCTGTTGAGTGAGACTCAAGATAGCATTCAATGGCGGCGACGCATGCCGTCGCTCAGTGCGTTGCGGGCTTTCGAAGCAGCCGCCCGTCACGGCAGTTTTCGTTCGGCGGCGGACGAACTGAACGTCACTCATTCTGCGATCAGCCATCAGGTGAAGGCGCTGGAGGAGAATCTGGGCGTGCCTCTATTCTCCCGAGGCGGCCGGGCGGTCCGATTGACCGAAGAGGGGCGCATTCTGTTCCCGGTCCTACGTGAGGCGTTCGACGGCATTGTCGCAGGGACGGATCTGCTGCGCCGGCGGCAGAGCGGCGGGACGCTGACGGTCCAGGTCTATGTGACCTTGGCCGTCCGCTGGCTTTTGCCGCGTCTGCATGGATTTGCGAAGGCCCATAATGAGGTGCAAGTCGCGCTGGCGACATCCTATACCGATTGGGATTTCGCGCGCGGCGAGGTCGACGCCGCGATTCTGTTCGTCGAACATCGTCACGCCGATCTGGACTATACCCCGCTGGGCAAGGCGCGCTTGTTTCCGGTCTGTGCGCCGTCTCTCCTGGAAAATGGTCCACGCTTGCGGGAACCTGCCGATTTGCGCGCTCATAGGTTGTTGAACGTCTATCCCGCCAAACACGATTGGCCGGATTGGCTGGCGGCGGCCGGGGTGACCGATTTGGAGCCTGATCTCGCGGGGCCGCGCTTCGACAGCTATCTTCTGGCATTGGAAGAGGCGGCGGCGGGTGGGGGTGTGTCGCTGACGACCCAGGCCTTCGTCGCGGACGATCTGGCGCGCGGCCGCCTTGTCATTCCCTTCGATTTGAAGGTCGACAGCCGGGCTCCCTGGTATCTGGTCTGTGCCAAGGAAAGGCGCAACGAACCGCGGATCGTGAAGTTTCGGAACTGGCTTCTTGAGACAGTGGGCAACGAACCCGACGGGTCGGGGTTTGAGTAGCGCCGTCAGCGAAAATCCGGACTCGCGTGCGGGCTTTTGATCCGTTATTAAAGAGTCGCTCAGAAGGGCTGAAGAGAGAGAATTCGAACAACCATCGGATAGAGGGGCTTCGGTCGGGGCACGGCGAACGCCGAGTCGCGGGGGCAGACACTGGATACGGATGACGGGTTTCAAGACGGGGGCGCGTGCGCGTTCCGGCCTTAAGAAAAAACTTATGCGCCTTTTCCGCGAGCGCGAACTGATCCTCCGATCGGAAGGAAAAGTTCGTTATCTGCGGCTGAAACCGATTCCTCAGATGCTCATGGCCGGTACCGCCCTGACGCTGTCGCTGTGGCTGGCGGGCGCGAACGGCGTCGCCTGGATCCAGGAAATGCGGATCGAACGCAAGGAGGCGGAGATCACCGAAGCGCGCGTCGCCTATGAGCGACTGCGCGGCGAACTGTCGACCTATCAAGATCGCATCGCCAGTCTGGCGAAGGACATTCTGGCCCATAGCGGCAATGACGACCCGGCCACGGGCGGCGTCAATCTGGACGAGTTGACCGCGGTTACCGCTGGAATCGAAGGGGCCTTCGATCGGATCAACCGCGACCTGGACCTGACCGAAGCCGACCGCCGCCGTATCATCCAAAGCCGCGATTCGCTGCATGATCGGATCGCCGAGCTGGAAACGGCGCTGACCGAGGCACGGCTGCGTGTCGCAAGCCTGCAGACCGACGTCGTCCGGCGAGACCGTCAGTTGGAGGTTGAGCGGGCGGAGATCGAGGCTTTGACCGACAGCCGCGACGACTGGCGCGGCAAGGCGAAATCGCTGGATTCCGATCTGGCTTCCGCGCGCAATCAGATCGCCAGCCTCGAGAGCGAGTTGGAACTGACCGTCGCCGCGCTGACGGAGGAACGGTCCCGGGTCGAAGATTTGGCGGACATTCGGACGCGCCTGACGCGCCAGGTCGATTCGCTGGAATCCGGACTCAGCATGGCGGAAGTGCGCGGCGAACGCTTGGCGTCCAATGTTGCGCAACTGACGGAGAACCTGAAGGCGCTGGAAAGCGAACGCGTAGCGATGGCGGGGGAACGCGAATCGCTGACCTCCGACCTGGCGATCGTGGAGGCCGAGTTGAGTCTGCACCAGACGGCGACCGAGCGGTCGCGCGAGCGCCTGGAAGCGGTGATCGTCCAGCTGGCTGACCTGACCGACGGCGAAGTCGGTGTCGAAAACGATGTCAGCGGTGCGCTGCAGGCATTGGAAGTACAGATCGGCGACCTGGCGGCGGAACTGCGCACGGCACGGAACAACGCTGCGGATATGGAAACCGCGATTGGCGACGTGGTGGTCGGCCTGGCCCGCGTCGCCGGCGATTCGCCGACGCGCCTGGATCTGGTGGAGGCGCCGGAAGCCAAGGTGTCCCTGACCCATGAATTGCTGAACGCGGTAGCCAGCGTCCAGGAGGATCAGCACGAATTGATCCTGCGCCTGACCGAAGAGGCCGATGGCGGTATCAGCCGCAATGAATCGATCCTGAAAATGGCGGGCATGGATGTCGACACCCTGCTGCGGCTGTCGGGTTACGAAGCCGGTGTGGGCGGACCGCTGGAAGTCATGCCGGAAGACATCGCTCCGGCCGCGGGCCCGGTACAACCCTTGTCGGGCGCCAGCGTACTGGCCGGCGATATCGAAATCCTGGAAAGCCGCTTGTCGCGGATGGCGGCCCTAAACGAGCTGATGCGCTGTGTGCCTCTGATCTCACCGGTGGACAATTTCCAGATGACGTCGCCCTTTGGGCCGCGCAAAGATCCGATCACCGGACAAACAGCGATGCATAAGGGGATCGATATCGGCGGTTGGGCCGGTATCAAGGTTCATGCGTCGGCGCCTGGTGTGGTCACTTTTGCAGGGCGCAACGGCGGCTATGGCTACATGGTCGAGATCGACCATGGCTGCGGCATCAAGACGGTCTACGCCCATCTCAAGCGCGTGAAGGTCAAGAAGGGCGATACGGTCGAACATCGCATGGTGGTCGGAACCCTGGGCAGTACCGGGCGCAGCACCGGGCCCCATGTTCATTTCGAGATCATCGTCGATGGCAAGGAAGTGGATCCGGAAAAGTTCATCGAAGCAGGCCGGCATGTTCACAAAATCTAAGTCTCCCGTGTCGACATCGTCTGGCGGCGCGCCAATCGCTGGAAAGCCTGGGCGGTCGGGCCCGCCGTCCATCATAGCGTCCGACATGCGCGTTCTGGGGGATCTGGAGTCGGAAGGCGACGTTCAGATCGACGGCCGGGTCGACGGGGATCTGCGGACGCGGACGGTGACGATCGGGCAGGGCGCGACGGTCAACGGCGCGATCTATGGCGAAACGATTCGCATCGCGGGAACGGTTAACGGCGAAATCCGGGGCGGCAGCGTCATTCTGGCCGATACCGCCCGGGTGATCGGCGACATCCATCACAAGACCCTGTCGATCGAAGCCGGGGCCTTTCTGCAGGGCCTCTGCAAGCGTGACGGCGAGGAAGTTCCCGCCATTCCGGACAATGCCGCCAATCCGAAAGCCGGCAACGGACGAACGAAACCGGTCGCCTGACGGGGCCGGAAATCCTACCAATTTCGGCGTATGGCGCGTTTATCGCGTCCAGCTGTCATCTGGCGCACGGCGCCAGGCGGAAAGAACGCGGTCGGCGCCGGTTCGGTCGATCCGCTCGAAATAATCCATGATCTTGATGTAAGCGGAGGTCTGCCGGTATTTCTCCGGTTCCCCGCCGCCCTGCAGAAAAGCGAGCAGATCGCCGAAATTCTTGCGGTCGAATCCGACCGCCTTGCAGGCGATGGCAATGGCTTCCGGTCCGGAATCGTACAGAACGCGCGTCGCACCCTGTTCCGTCAGGTCGGTGACCTCCTGAAACAATTCCTCGAAACGGAACAGGTCGTTCTGTTCCAGTGCACCGACCAGCAGTCGGGGATGCGGTTTGAACCCAAGCCCACCCCCGGACCCGAAGCCGTCCGGCTGCTCCAGGGGAGAGTAGAAATCATCCTGTTCCAGCGCCTCCGCGACGGCTTGGTCGACGACGGATTCCATATCCAGATCGAAGGCTTCGCCGCTTGCCGTAATCTTTTCTTCCAGCGCCTTGCGCATGGTGAAACCGACGAATTCGTACATTTTGCGCGCTTGCGCGGCGCTCAAATCCCGGCGTTGGTCCAGGGGCGCTTGCAGGGCCTCGTCCTCCTTGGACAGGTTCACGACATCTTCCATCGTGCGTTCGGAGAACTGGGCGCCATGATTGCTGAGTGCCGCGGCGATGACGGACGAGTTCTCAGTCCGGACCAAGGTCTCCGTAACCTTCGGTGGAATAACTTCGCGCTCAGCGATGGCAATCTGGTGCGATTCCGCCTTGTTGATGATCATGTTGATCAGGTCGTCATCCTGCAGCACGACGCTGCGGACGATAACGGGGCGGGCAACTTCGATCACGTCATTGGCCAGACGGACGATCAGGTCATGCGGTGCGTCGCGCTGGTCGGCCAAGCGGTTGGATAGAGCGGCGCGGACCTGGGTTTCGACATCGCGGATCAGCGCCGAGATGATGTCATAGGCGAGAGACTTTTCCTTGTTGGATAGATCGCGCCCGGTTTTCAGGCACAATTCCCCAATCGCCTCGGCAAGCGCCGAACGATCCTCGCGCCGCGAACTTCGTGCGACGTCTACCAGATGTTCAACCGGAATGTTTCTCATTCCGCACCTCGTTGAGGCGGGCGTCTTTCCTGCGGGTTCTTCCGCTTGGAAAAGGCGTTCCATCACCCCATTGCGCGTACCCCGCGCGTCTCGCCGCCCACCCCACCATACGGCGAGCGGTATGATAGGATAACGCGATTCTGCGAGCAAGGAGGATAATTTAGCGGATATTTCGGCGATGCTTTCTGCACGCTAAGTAATGTTATGGAATAGTCGCTTTCCCTTTTATCTGGCCTTGGCGCGGAATAGAGTCTGCCCGAGGCGAGGGAGTGACGTTATGTTTCCGACACTGTTCTTCAAACTGAAGGCTGCGGGCCTACCGGTCAGCTTACGCGAGTATCTCAGTCTCATGGAAGGGCTGGAGAAGGATGTTTGCGGGCGCGATCCGGAGCAGTTTTATTACTTTTCGCGCGCCGCTTTGGTGAAGGATGAACGCTATCTGGATCGTTTCGATCGGGTGTTTTCGGAGGTGTTCCGAGGGGTTCTGTCGGAAGGCGGTACGGAATCCGTGGACCTGCCCACGGAATGGCTCATGAAACTGGCAGAGAAGCACCTGACCGACGAAGAGAAGGCGATGGTCGAGGCGCTGGGCGGATTCGACAAGCTCATGGAGACGCTGAAGAAACGCCTGGAGGAGCAGGAAAAGAGGCATCAGGGCGGCAGCAAGTGGATCGGTACTGCCGGAACCAGCCCGTTCGGTGCCTATGGCTACAATCCGGAAGGCGTCAGGATCGGGCAGGAGGAAAGCCGCCACCGCCGCGCGGTCAAGGTTTGGGACAAGCGCGAGTTCCGGAACCTGGATACCGACGAGCCCTTGTCGAACCGCAACATGAAGGTCGCGCTTCGCCGCCTGCGCCGGTTCGCCCGGACTGGGTCGCAATTCGAATTGGATTTGGACGGTACGATCCGTCAGACGGCGGATAACGGCGGCTATGTCGATATCCGATGGCAGCGCGAGAAGCACAATTCGGTTAAAATCCTGGCGCTCTACGATGTCGGCGGCAGCATGGACGACCACATCCTGCAGAGCAAAAAGCTGTTCGATGCGATGGAAACCGAGTTCAAGCATCTGATTTCGATGTATTTTCACAATTGCGTCTACGAGAATTTGTATTCCGACATGCGCAATCGCTATCAGCATCGCCGGTCGACCTGGGATGTACTGCGAACCTATTCAAAGGACTATCGGCTGATCCTTGTCGGCGACGCGACCATGTCGCCCTATGAGATCGTCTATCCGGGCGGCAGCGTCGAACATTGGAACGAGGAGGCCGGGAAGGTCTGGCTACAGCGCCTGCTGGATCATTTCGATCGATCAGTCTGGCTCAATCCGCAGCCGGAGAAGAGTTGGGGATATCACCAGTCGATCCATTTGATCCGGGACCAGATGGAAGGTCGTATGTTCCCAATGACCGTTCAGGGCCTGGACGACGCGATGCGATGCCTGAGTTGAGCCAGTTGACGCTTGGCCCGCCTCGATGAAACGTGCCATATAGCGGCTATGAGATCGCTCCGCTTCGCCTCAATTCTGTCCGTGTCCGTATTGTTGCTGTCGGCCTGTGCCGATCCGCCGTCCGTGACCGAACCGACAGCGACCGAAAAGACCCAATCGCCTGTCGTGTCGATCTGCTATTCGGGGCAGACCACGACCCGCGACGCCTTGGCGGATATGGCGCTGAGCCATTGCCCGGCAGGGACGACAGGGCTCGAGGTCTGGGACCATGACACGTTCTGGAACGATTGCCCGATCAGCAAGAAGAACCGGGTGACCTATCGCTGCCTCGGCGGCTGAGTGGCACGACGCCGCTATTGGCCCCGCAGCGTATGCACGGATGCCCCTTCCTTGGGCGTCTCGGCCTTGGATGTCTCATCCTCTGACGCCGCCGCCGCGTCTTCCGCTCCGCCCTCGGCGGCTTGCAGCCGGTCGGCCTCGCGGCGCAGTCGGGCGTAGCTTTGCAGCGAAACCGGGATTGTCCCCAGATAGGCGGCGCCGACGATTGTAAGCGTCTCCCACGGCGCGCTAGCCAGGCCGGCCGCGAATATGCCGACAAGCACCATGAAGGGCAGGACCCAGCGCGGGGCCAGCTTGAACTTCTTGAACGAGAAGGTCGGTACTTCGCTGACCATCAGCAGCGCGACCCCCACCATCCAGAGCCCCGCAGCCCAGGGCGGAATAAGCGCGGCATCGCCCAGCACAAATCCCAGCGTCAGCGGCAACAAGCCGATCGCCGCCCCGGCGGGCGCAGGAATACCCTGGAAATAGTTGTAGGCATAGGGCGGGAGCTTATCCAGGCGGCTGTTGAACCGCGCCAGGCGTAGCCCGCAGCAGACCGCAAAGAACAAGGCGATCCCCCAGCCGGGCCCGCCGAGCTCACTGAGGCCCCAAAGCCAGAGAATGAGGGCCGGCGACACGCCGAAGGCCACGAAATCGCTGAGTGAGTCCAACTGGGCGCCGAAATCGCTGGTCGCCCGAAGCAGGCGCGCCATGCGGCCGTCCAGCGCATCCAGGATGGCCGCCACCAGAATGGCGGCGACGGCGAATTCCCAGCGGGCCTCCAACGCATAGCGGACGCCCGTCAAACCGGCGCAGGTCGAGGCGACGGTGATCATGTTCGGAATCAGGCGCGCAATTGTCGTGCCCTTCAGACGGGACGGGCGGCCGGATTTGCGGCGGCGCTTCAGCATGACGGGCTACTCCAGATTTTTGTCGGGTCAGCGGGTCGCGCCGTCGCGCGGACCTTCCTTGCCCTTCGGGCCGCCCATATCCGCCAGAACCGTTTCGCCGGCAACGGCGCGCTGCCCTTCGACGGCCATCGGGACAACATTGGGAGGCAGATATACGTCAACCCGGCTGCCAAAGCGAATCATCCCGATGCGCTGACCGGCCTGCACATCGTCACCGGTTTCGACATCTGCCAGGATACGGCGCGCAACCAAGCCGGCAATCTGAACGACGGCCAGTTCCTTGCCGCCTTCCGCCTCGATCCGGAAGGATTGGCGTTCATTGTCGCTGCTCGCCTTGTCCAGCGAAGCGTTCAGGAACTTGCCCGGTCGGTATTCCATCTTGGTGATCGTTCCGTCCACCGGTGCTCGGTTCACATGGACGTCGAACACGTTCATGAAGACGCAGACGCGCCAGACCGGCTTCGCAGGCATGTCCAATTCGGGCGGCGGTTCGGCCTTCGACACGCTTTGCACCAGTCCATCTGCTGGGCTGATGACCAGACCCTGGCGTGTCGGCGTTACACGCGGCGGATCGCGGAAGAAATAGACGCACCACGCTGTCAGCAGAATGCCGACGAACCAAAGGGGGCTCCAAAGGAAGCCGATGCCGAAACCGAGAAGGGCGCACAGCGTAACGAAGGGATAGCCTTCCCGATGAATCGGGACCAAGACGGTGTCCAAAGCGTTCTTCATAACCGGTTCCTCAATCGTCCAGAGCGACGGGTGCGTTCCTGGCGCTGTCCTACACGGTCTCGACCTGCGGCGCTACCCCGACAAACCTGGGCAATCATAGCCCAGAATGCCACGCCTATTGTTTCGGAATTTCGAATACCTGACCGGGATAGATCAAATCCGGGTCCCGGATCTGGTCGCTATTCGCGTCATAGATCACCGTATAGGCCAAGCCCTCGCCCAGTGTCCGCCTGGCGATGCGCCATAGGCTGTTTCCGGGCTGAACCACGATGAAGGCGTCGCCGCTTAGATCCGTCAGCGGCGCGGCGCGGCTGAATGGAATTTCCAGACGGGCGACGACACCGGAATCCCGGACGGCGTCCAGGCGCATCGAATAGACGCCGGGTGCGACTTCCTTTTCCGGATTGATCCGCCACGTGCCGTTCTCCTCGACCGGGCCGGATCCTATCGGGCTGTTGTTCAGATAGGCAATCACCAGGCTGGATTTCGGTCCCTTGCCGGCAATCGAGATATTGCCGGACGGATCGTAGTCGATCGTCTCCACGCTGAGCGCGCCATCGGCGGATTTCACGCCGGAAGGCTCGGCTGTCGTACTGCCCGGTGCGGGCGCTTTGGACGGCGCCGCGTCCGATGTCGTTGTCTCGCCGGCCGGCACGCCGTCGGCGGGCGGTGCCTGGATCAATTCTGCGCCGGGCGTTTCGTCGGGGATCAGAACGACCAGCGGCTGCTGCGGCGTTTCGCTTTGCGTCTCGCGGCCGGCGACGTCGTGGCCCGGCTTCGGGACGACAAGAACCACCGTTCCCTTGCCCAGAATACTGGAGCCGTCGGGCATATCCGCGCGCAGTTTCAGTTCATGCGGCCCCGGGGGCAGGGGGCTGCTGGGCAGATAGACCCATTCACCGCGGTCGTCTGCTTCGACCGATCCCAAATCCGCGCCGCCGTCCAGAACCGTGACCGTCGCGCCCGGGTCGGCGCGGCCCGCGATCACGGCGTCGCCATTCGGATCGATTCGAACCACATCGAAGGTCGGTGGGGTCAGGGTCGGTGCGGCAGGCTGCTGCTGCGCGTCGGTCGCTGCGCTTTGCGTTCCTTCGCCGGCACCTGTGGACGGTCCGACCGCTGCCGGCGCTTCAGGTTGCACGGAGGTATCGGTCTGTGCGGTCGAATCGGACGAAGCCGGTTGGGAATCCCCGGTTTGTGATTGGGCCGGTTCCGACTGCACCGCGTCTGCCGTTCCGGCACCGGCGGGCGGAGCCGCTTCTTCGGTCTGGCTCTGGGGAGCGCTTTCCACCGGTTCCGGCATAGGTTCGGGGTTGCTCAGCCAATTCAACAGAAGGGCCAAGAGCAGCAACACACCCCCGATGATTCCGATCCAGATTGTCCGGTTCACGCTCGCCCCCGCTTATCCATTGCCCCATCCCTGAGCAACTCCTCGACCGGACTTTACTTGTCGCAAGGCCCTGGTGCAATTCCATCAAGAAATTCCGGGGATTGGACCGATTTCGGGTTGGATTTGCCGAAATTCGCCTTTCGCCCCGGGGTGTCAAAACCTATGCTCCGCCTTAAATGGCGGTTCGTCCGTCGGACATTTTATTTCAAGGAGTCAGTCAGCGGTGCATTCCCGGGTACGATCGGTTTGCGTCTATTGCGGATCCAGTCATGGCGTCCGCCCATCCTTTAGCGACGCCGCGACCCGGTTGGGTGCGCAATTGGCGGAGGCGGGTATCCGACTGGTCTATGGCGGCGGCGCTGTCGGCCTGATGGGGGTCGTCGCCCAATCCGTGCTGGATTCCGGCGGCCAGGTCACAGGGATCATTCCCGATTTCCTGGACCGGGCGGAGGTCGGCAAGACCAACCTGACCGAATTGATCAAGACCGAGACCATGCATGACCGCAAGGCGATCATGGCGGAACGGTCGGATGGTTTCGTCGTCCTGCCGGGCGGATTGGGTACCTTGGACGAGACATTCGAAATCCTGACCTGGAAGCAATTGCAACTGCACAACAAGCCGATCGTTCTGGTGAATGTGGAGGGCTATTGGGACCATTTCGTTCATCTGGTGGAGCATCAGGTTCGAGAGGGCTTCGTGCGCGAACGCTACCTGCAATTCTTCCGCATCGTCGATACGGTGGAAGAAGTCGTGCCGGCCCTGCTGGAGGATGCGGCAGCGGCAGCGGACATGTCGGACCGCCTGGACCGGGCCTGATGTCGGGATTTTAAGAAACGCGAAACGGCTGTCTGGTATGATGAATCGTGATAATGGCCACAGCGTTAGTGTGATTTCGGCCTGAAAGGCGTTGTTGCGTGAAACTTACCGGGACATACCGCAAGCTGGTTAAGAACACGACGATCAACGACACAACGTTGCTGTCGACCGATTATCTTAACCATTATAATGAGTTGGTGATGATGCTTGAGATGGTCTCCGACATGCCTGACATGTTGGAGGAAGTCGAGACCTGGCAGCCCAAAACCTATCAGCAGCACTTCCGCGACAGCGCATTTCAGCACAAGGAACTCGCTGTCTGGGCCTATGAGCATGCACCGGACGAGTACCGCGAACCGATGGACGATTGCATCGCGCGGATGGATGCGGATATCTCGACCGGGCTGCCCGAACTGCGTGTCCTGGCGGATGCCGGGAACGAGGATCGCCTGAAGGCGGAAGCCTCGGCACTGACCGGACGCCTGCGCGGCTGGATCGACACGATGAGCGCCCTGATCAACGGGGCGCTAGATTCCGAGGGATATCAGGCGCGCCTGCAGGCGGAGGGTCCTTCGGAAACGGCCGCCACGGTCATGGACCAGTCGTCCATCGACGCCCTGTTCGACTGACACCGCAGAAGCGCCCGAAAAGAGCCGTGCCAAGTCGCCGCGTGTGGATTGCGGGTTTGGTAGGTGTCTTGTATTGTCCGCGCCGAATGAACCCTGGGGCCGTCGCGGGCGCTTTCATCCCACCTTGCGCGCCGTCGCCGGACCACTACACCTGACGAAAAGGGGAGCCCCGAACCCATGTCGAAGATTAAGGTCGCCAATCCGGTCGTCGAACTCGACGGCGATGAGATGACCCGCATCATCTGGGATTTCATCAAGACCAAACTGATCCTGCCCTATCTGGACATCGATCTGAAGTATTACGATCTCGGGGTCGAAAAGCGCGATGAGACGGACGATCAGATCACGATCGACGCCGCCAACGCGATCAAGGAACACCGCGTCGGCGTGAAATGCGCGACGATCACGCCGGACGAAGCGCGGGTCGAGGAATTCGGCCTGAAGAAGATGTGGCGGTCGCCGAACGGCACGATCCGCAACATCCTGGACGGCACCGTCTTCCGTGAGCCGATCGTCTGCAAGAACGTGCCGCGCCTGGTGACGAACTGGTCGAAGCCAATCGTCGTCGCCCGCCATGCCTTCGGCGACCAGTACCGCGCGACGGACTTCCTGATCCCCGGCGCGGGCCTGCTGTCGATCACCTTCACGCCGGAAGACCCGGATGGCGAAACCATCCGCCACCAGGTCTTCAAGTTCGAAGGCGCCGGGATCGCCATGGGCATGTATAACCTGGACGATTCGATCCGCGGTTTTGCCCGGGCCTGCATGAATTACGGCCTGCTGCGCAATTATCCGGTCTATCTGTCGACCAAGAACACGATCCTGAAGGCCTATGACGGCCGCTTTAAGGATCTCTTCCAGGAGGTCTATGAGGCCGAATTCGAAGAGACCTTCAAGAAGGCCGGTATCTGGTACGAACACCGCCTGATCGACGATATGGTCGCTTTCGCGATGAAGTCGTCGGGTGATTTCGTCTGGGCCGCCAAGAACTATGACGGCGACGTCCAGTCCGACTCGGTCGCGCAGGGCTTCGGCTCGCTGGGCCTGATGACCTCGGTCCTGATGACGCCGGACGGCAACACGGTCGAGGCCGAAGCGGCCCACGGCACGGTGACGCGTCACTTCCGCCAGCATCAACAGGGCAAGGAAACGTCGACGAACCCGATCGCGTCGATCTTCGCCTGGACCCGCGGCCTGAAATATCGTGGCAAGTTCGACGATACGCCGGACGTGATCCGCTTCGCCGAGACGCTGGAAACGGTGTGCATCGAAACGGTCGAGAGCGGTCACATGACCAAGGATCTGGCGCTGCTGATCGGTGAGAACCAGAAATGGCTGACCACCACCCAGTTCCTCGACAAGATCGACGAGAACCTGAAGGGCGCAATGGACCGCTGGTAAGCGGTTCTTTATGTCCGTTCAGGACGAACTGACGTTTAGGGACGCGCGGCCGGAAGATCTGGCCGCCGTCCTTTTTCTTTTGGCCGACGATACATCCAATGCGCCCCGTATCGCGCCGCCGGACCCGTCCGACCCCAGGCATATCGCTGCCCTGGCGGAAATCGACGCCGACCCGAACAACCGTTTGATTGTTGTCGAGCGGGCGGGCGAGATCATCGGCACCTTTCATCTGACTGTCATACCGGGCGTCAGCCTGAAAGCGGGAAGGCGCCTTCAGGTCGAGGCGGTGCGCGTTCGGTCGGATTGCCGAAGTGCGGGAATTGGAAGGCTCATGATGCGTTGGGCGGAAGACTACGCCCGGGAAAAAGCCTGTATTCTCGTTCAACTGACGACGGACCGCAGCCGTGACGGACGGGCCCGGAAATTCTATGAGAGCCTTGGCTTCTCAGCGTCCCACGACGGCATGAAACTGCGCCTGGATCGCTAGAGATTGGGCCTTATCGGTTTCGGGGCAGGGGGTGTTTCGCGGCGATGTCGGTGCCCCGGATATTCTCGCGCCAGAAGGCATAAAGACCGCTTCCCAGAATCAGCATGATGCCCAATACGGCCTGAAGGTCGGGCCAGTCGCCGAAAACGACGATGCTCCAGAAGATCGCCAGGGGCAGCGCGACATATTCGAACGGGGCGGCGGCGGTGGCCTCTGCCAAGCGGTAGCCTTGCGAGATCAGGTAGGCGCCACAGGCGCTGAGCGATCCGACCGCCAGCATGATCCACATGTCATTGCCGACCGGCCAGGTCCAGGCTCGCAGCAGGAATATCAGGCTGGGATCCTCGACCCCTTCCGCGAGGCGGCCGTCCCCAATGCTGAGGCCGATCGTGCTGCAGACAACCAGGAAGGTCGCCTGAATGTAGAAGGCCATGGTCGACGCTTTCTCCGTCACGCCAAGCTTGCGGGCGATGATCTGCATGCTGGCATAGGCGAGGGCGGCGACGATCGGGGCCAGGGCGGCATACTGGAAGGCGGCCGTTCCAGGCCGAATGATGATCACCACGCCGATCAGCCCGGCAAAGACGGCCATCCAGCGGCGCAAGCCGACTTTCTCGCCCAGGAAGGGCACCGACAGGGCGGTGATGAAAAGCGGGGCGACGAAGAAGATCGCCGTCGCTTCGCCCAGGGACATGGTCGCGATGCCGGTGAAGAAGGCCATATTCGCGATGAAGACGCAGAGGCCGCGCAGAAGGTGCAACGGCATGCGCTTGCTCAGCAGGTTCCGGTATCCGCCTTCCAAGGGGACGAAGATCAGCAGGATGACGGTCAAGGCGACGCAGGCGCGCGTGAATACGATCTGATGCAGCGGATACCCGTCGCTCAGTGCCTTGATCATCATGTCGGCGGTCGAAAAGGTAACCCCGGCTGCGACGACGCAGAGAATGCCGAGAGTGGCGGGATTGCGCAGTAATGCGGTCATATCAATCCCGCCTCCATCGTCACGAGATAAAGAAGTTGATGCCTTCGGCGGCGAATGTGTCGATCACCTCTGGCAATGCCTGGCAGCGCCGGGCATGCGCCAGCAGGTGCGGACGGATCGAGGGCGGATCGGGGATTTTGAACTGCTCTGCCCAACCCGCCAGCATGAACAGGAAGTAGTCGGCACAGGTCGGGCGGTCCCCGACCAGCCAGTCGCCGGTTTTCTCCAACTCCCGGTTCACGATGGCCAGATGCCCGCCGACCCGGTCCGCCGCGCGCGCCTTGACGGCGGCGATCTGCTCGGATGTCTCGCCATAGCGGCGGGCATAGGCGGACACCATCAGATCGGCCTGAATCGTGTTGGTGGCGAAGTACAGCCAGTCCAGCGTACGGGCCCGCTCCACGGTTCCGAGTGCGGGCAGCAATCCCGATTCCGGATAGGTTTCGGCAATGTAGTGGCAAATGGCGGCGGACTCGCGAATGACGAAGCCACCTCGGTCCGGATCGCCCACCGCCAGGGTGGGGATACGGGCATGGGGGTTCAGTGCCAGATAGGCGGGATCCGTCAGGCCGCCGCGATTGCGTTCCACCAGCGACAGGGTGAAGTCCACCCCAGCCTTGCGCAGACAGATATGCGGGGCGAGGGAGGCGTTGTCCGGGTAGTAGTAAAGTGTCAGCGACATGATCCTGCTCGACGGTTTGGGTGTGTGATCCCGCTCTAGACACTACCTGCGGGCGGGACGAATGACGATGACCTCACTTGTTCCGATTTGCCACAACAGACAAGACCCTCGCGACCGTCCGGCGGTGAAGTTGACTTACGCCCGGCGTTTGGCTGTATTGGCGCGCACCGATTTCACGAAGGACGAGAGGCGGCATGACAGACGGCGACACGGTGATCCTGACCCGGCGCGGTCCGATCGGACATATCCTTTTGAACAGGCCGAAAGCGCTGAACGCCATCACCTTCGAAATGGTTGCTGGCGTCGCCGACGCGCTGGCGGAATGGACCGAGGACGATTCGGTTCGCGCCGTGATCATCGAAGGGGCGGGCGACCGCGCTTTCTGCGCCGGTGGCGACGTCATCGCGGTCAGCCACGCCGGGCAGGAGCAGTCACCGCTCTGCCGCGATTTCTTTCAGGCCGAATACCGCCTGAACCGGGCGATCCATCTGTTCGACAAGCCCTATATCGCCTTCCTGGACGGCATCACGATGGGCGGCGGGGTCGGTCTTTCCGTCCATGGCAATCATCGCATCGTGACGGAAAAGACCCTGTTCGCCATGCCTGAGACCGGGATCGGCCTGTTTCCGGATGTCGGCGGCAGTCATTTCCTGTCCCGCTGCCCGGGAGAGATCGGCACCTATCTGGGGCTGACTGGGGCGCGGTTGGGACCGGCGGACATGCTGGCCATCGGTCTGGCGGATTCGCATATGCCTTCGGCGTCGCGGGATGCCTATTTCGCGGCCCTGGAAAACGCCGATTGGGGCGGTGGCTCGGCCGACGAGATTGTTTCGGCGATCACCCAGGACTTCGCGACCCCTGCCGGCGACGCGGCCATCACGACTATCCGGGACGAACTGGATCGGCTGTTCGCGGGCGATGACCTGGAAGAGATTACGGCGCGCCTGGCGGCCGACCCGGGCGATGTCGCGGCGAAGGCGGCAGCCCTGTTGGACGGCAAGTCGCCGACCATGTTGAAAGTGTCTCTGAAACAGCTCCGTCTGGGCGCGATGCAGGATTTCGATGCCAATATGGTCATGGAATACCGCATCGTCCGTCGCGCGCTGCAGCCGGGTGCGGATTTCCACGAAGGGGTCCGGGCCTTGTTGATCGACAAGGACAAGGCCCCGAAATGGAATCCGGCGCGGCTTTCGGACGTGGAAGACGCGGACATCCATTCCTATTTCGAGGCGCCGCCGGAAGGCGACCTGGTCCTGGACCAGAAGTAAAGACAGCAAAAAAGACAAAGCGATAGGGAGACCGGAACAATGAAGATCGGGTTTATCGGAGTGGGCAATATGGGTGGCCCGATGGCGCGGAACTTGGTTTCCGCCGGGCATGCCGTGACGGTTTTCGATTTGGACCCGGCCCATGTGGCCAGCGTGACCCAGGCCGGGGCGAAAGGCGCGGACAGTGCGGCCGCGGCCGTCGCCGGGGCGGATGCGGTTGTGACCATGCTGCCCGCCGGCCCGCATGTCCGCGATGTTTATGAGAACGCCGTACTTCCGAATGCGAAAGCGGGTGCGGTGCTGATCGATTGTTCGACCATCGATGTCGAAACCGCTCGTGCGGTCGCGGATCTGGCGGTCGGTAAGGGCTTCGCCATGGTCGATGCGCCGGTTTCCGGCGGCGTCGGCGGGGCGGAGGCGGGTACCCTGACCTTCATGGTCGGCGGCCCCGACGACGCGTTCGGCGCGGCCAAGCCGGTTCTGGAGAAGATGGGCAAGACCATTGTCCATTGCGGTGGCGCCGGTAACGGCCAGGCGGCGAAGATCTGTAACAACATGATGCTGGGCATCCAGATGATCTCCGTCGCCGAGGCATTCGTTCTGGCCGAAAAATTGGGCCTGGACCACCAGAAGCTGTTCGACGTGTCGTCCAAGGCATCCGGACAATGCTGGTCGCTGACGACCTATTGCCCGGTTCCGGGTCCGGTTCCGACCTCTCCGGCCAACCGCGACTACCAGCCGGGCTTCGCCTCGGCCATGATGGTCAAGGATCTGAAGTTGAGCCAGGGCGCTGCGGAAACCTTCCAGGCGAAAACCGCGCTGGGGCAACGCGCGATGGAGATGTATCAGCAGTTTACCGATTCGGGGAACGGCGGCGTCGATTTCTCCGGCATCATCAAAATGGTGCGGGATGGTTAACGCGGAAAAACGATACTGGACAAAGCTTTAGCCGGTCGACTAAGTTTCCGGCTAGGCGATAGGGAGAATTCGGTGTAACACCGATGTCGCATTGGCGGCCGGGGAATACGGGCCGCTCTCACCACAGGACGAACAAGTAAAGAGATGTGTCGGTGAAGGAGGAATATCTCAGCGTCATCCGATTGATCGAACGCCTGCACCGCCAGTTTCTGGAAGTGGTGAAGGGTGAGATCGACCGGCTGGGCATTCGGGACATCAACAACATCCAGGCGCTTATCCTCTACAATATCGGTGAGGACGAGTTGACCGTGGGTGAGTTGACGCACCGGGGCTATTACCTCGGCTCGAACGTCTCCTACAACGTGCGGAAGATGGTCGAAAACGGCTATCTGATCCAGGAACGCTCCACCCATGACCGCCGCTCCATCCGGGTCCGCCTGTCGGAAAAAGGGATGGACGTCCGCAACAAGGTGAACGACGTCATCAACGAGCAGCAGGCGAAGCTGGGCGAGACCGGCATCAATGCCGAGCAGCTGCAGTTCACCGCCACGGTCCTGAACCGGATCGAACGCTTCCTGCTGCACACCTACGGCTACGGCCCGGTCCGCTGACCGTCCTGGGACACCCTGTTCATTTGAAGCGGCGCTAGCGCGCGGGTCTTAACCCCGCGCGCCTTCTCGCCGTGCCAGGAAGGCTAGGCGTTCGAACAGGTGAACATCCTGTTCGTTCTTCAGCAGCGCGCCGTGCAGCGGCGGGATCGCCTTGCCCGGATCGGTCTCCCGCAGGATTTCCGGGTCGATTTCCTCGACCAGCAGCAGTTTGATCCAGTCCAGCAGTTCGGAGGTCGAAGGCCGCTTCTTGAGGCCCGGCACCTCCCGGATCTGGAAGAACAGGGTCAGCGCCTCGCTCAACAGGCGTTTTTTGATGTCCGGGAAGTGCACCTGGACGATCTGTTCCATGGTCTCCGGATCCGGAAACCGGATGAAATGGAAGAAGCAGCGGCGCAGAAACGCGTCCGGCAGTTCTTTCTCATTGTTCGACGTGATGATGACGATCGGGCGCTTTTCGGCGCGGATGATTTCCTTCGTCTCATAGACGTGGAACTCCATCCGGTCCAATTCCAACAGCAGGTCGTTCGGGAATTCGATATCCGCCTTGTCGATTTCATCGATCAGCAGGACCGGCGCGGGATCGGTCGTGAAGGCCTCCCACAGCTTACCGCGCACGATGTAGTTGCGGATGTCGTGGACGCGTTCGTCTCCCAACTGGCTGTCGCGCAGGCGGCTGACGGCGTCATACTCGTAGAGACCCTGCTGCGCCTTCGTGGTCGATTTGATGTGCCATTCGATGAAGGGCCGGCCCAGGCTTTCCGCAATCTCGCGTGCCAACTGCGTCTTGCCGGTTCCCGGCTCCCCCTTGACCAGAAGCGGGCGTTCCAGGGCGACCGCGGCGTTGACCGCGACGGCCAGATCTTCGGAAGCGACATAGTTCGACGTACCGGAAAAACGCATGATGATCTTTCGCCTGTCTTTGGACTGCTACTATGATTGGAAGAGCAGAAGAGTAGGGTGGCCGCCAACCCGGATCAAGCAATCAGGAGGCCGGATTGACCGACGGGCATGCGAAGAGCGGCCGACGCAGTGTCCTGGCGGCGTTGGGTCTAGTTCCCGCCGCCCTGGCCCTACCGGGAATGGCCTGGTCAGTGGACAATCGGGTGACGATTTCTCTGGAAGGCGGTTACCGGATCATCCGCTCAAACGGCATCCCGAATCATGAAACCGGCACCTTTCCGAACCGCCGCAATCCCAATCGGATTTCCGCCCAGTCGCACGAGTTTCGCGTCCCGGCGATGCCGAAAGCCGCCGCGAGGCCGACCGCGTTGAGCCATGGCAATTTCGGTGTGGCGCTGAACGGCATTCCCTTTGATCCCTTCACGGCCGAATTCTGGAACCGGGACCGGCGATCGGGATGGCGTTACGAGGCCATGGGCGGCCGTGTCGATCTGGGATTGGATAGCAGCAACGCCCATGTCCAGCCGAACGGCGCCTATCACTATCACGGATTGCCGAACGGCCTGATCCGCAGTTGGAGCCCCGACCGCCATTCGGGATTGATCGGATTTGCCGCCGACGGATTCCCGATCTACGCCCTATACGGCTATGCAACAGGCCAGCTCGGGGATCCGGTTCGGCCGATGCGGTCGGGTTGGCGATTGAGGCGCGGCACCCGACCGGGCGGCCCTGGCGGGGCCTTTGACGGTACCTTCGTGGAGGATTTTGAGTTCGCCGATGGAGGCGATCTGGACGCCAACAATGGACGGGTGACACGGACCCCGGATTTTCCGGACGGCACCTATGCCTATTTCCTGACGGATGCCTTTCCTTTCATTCCGCGCAGCTTCGCCGGTACGCCCGACCCGTCCTTCCGCCATGGCCCGCCTGGCGGGCAGGGCGGAGGAATGGGCGGCCGTCCGCCACCGCCTGGAGGAAGACCGCCACCGCCCGGCGGCCCCCGCCCGCCCAAGCCCCCGTTTGGGTTCGGCAATGGGTAAGGTCGGGCAGCCCCAAATCCGTTCGTAGCATCGAAAACTTTCATCCAACTGGCATTGACGAGGCAGGATTTGCGGGTGAAAGGAGAGATCTGAGCGTTACGGATTGAGGTTCTTTCATGACGGATACTTCGGCGAAGCCGGCCCCGGTGGCCGCGAACGGATATGTGTTGCCGCGCACCGCGCCGCCGATCGCCGTTTCCGGCTTGATCCTGTCCATGGCCCTGATTGCCGTCGGCGGCGGGCTGATCTTCGCCTATATCCCGATCCGTCTCGGCTCGCTGGGCTTCAGCCCATCTTCGGCGGGGTGGATCCTGACATCCATGGCGGCAGGGGGCTTCGTCGGCTGTTTGGGCACGGGGCCGATGGTGAAGCGTGTCGGTCACGCGCGCGCCTACATGACTTTGGCCGCCATCCTTATCCTAAGCCACCTGACGCTGGCGCTGACCGTCGATCCGATGCTGTGGATGGGCGCGCGGGCAGGATATGGCCTCGCCGCGACCGGGTTGTTCATCATTTCGCAGAGCTGGCTGAACGATGCTTGCCCCAATGAATGGCGCGGCCGGGTCATGGCGATTTTCTATATGGCCTATGTTCTGTGCATCGGCCTGGGCGGCTTTCTGATCACCTTCGTCGACATCGAAAGCGGGGTGGCCCCGCAACTGGCCATCTTCTTCGTGACCTTGGCGATCCTGCCGGTCGGCCTGACCAATCTGAAAGCGCCTTTGCCGCCTGAATATGTCACGGTCTCTTTCCGCGGCGTCTGGCGTATCTCGCCCGTCGGGCTGGCGGGGCTGCTGGCCGTTGGTGGGCTGTCGATGCTGGTTCAAGGCTTCGCGCCGATCTATGCCAACGCCATCGGATATTCCAAGGACGAGATCGGCTTGATGCTGTTCCTGATGCAGTTCGGGATGATCGCGGTGCAGATGCCGTTGGGCGCGTTGAGCGACCGTATGGACCGACGCAAGGTCCTGATCATGGCCTGTGTGCTGGTGCTCATATTCGCCGGGATCACGTCTCAGGTCGGCGGCGAGATCGGTCTGTGGGTCATGATCGCCCTATTCGGGGTCTGGGCCGGGGCGACGGAAACGATCTATGCCGTGGCGAATGCCCATGCCAACGACCGGGCGGAACCGCAATACTATGTCGCGTTGTCCATGACGATGCTGTTTGCCTGGTCGCTGTCGGGCTTTGTCCTGCCCGGCGCAGCGTCATTTCTGACGGACATCTTTGGGGCCAAGGCCTTCATGTATGTCGCCATGGTGATCGCCTTGGTCTATGGCCTGTTCGTCGCCTACCGTATGACGCGGCGCGAAGGCGTGCCCGTGGAAGCGCAGGAGGCCTACGAACCGCGCGCGGCGCAGGCCGCCTATGCGCCGGAACTGTACGCGCCGGTCACCGAAGAGGACGTCGATCAGGAAATCCCGCGTTAGGCTCAGGCCCGCAGAGCCGGCGCAGCGTCGAAAGAGGCGGCCCGTTCCAGCACATCGGCTGCGCGCAGAACGGTTTCCTCGTCGAAGGCGCGGCCCAGGATCTGCAGCCCCAGCGGCAGCCCGTTCGCGTCGAAGCCGGCCGGGACGGAGATGCCCGGAATACCGGCCAGGTTGGCCGGGACCGTGAAGACATCGTTCAGATACATCTGGATCGGGTCTTCCTGGCGCTCGTCGACACCGAACGCCGCGGATGGCGTCGCCGGGGTCAGCAGCACGTCACAGCTATCCCAGGCCTTGCGGAAATCCTCGGCGATGCGGGTCCGGACCTTCTGCGCCTTCAGGTAATAGGCGTCGTAATATCCTGCCGACAGGACATAGGTGCCGATCAGGACACGTCGCTGAACCTCTTCGCCGAAGCCTTCGCCCCGTGTATTCGCATACATCTCGTCCAGGCTGTCGCCAGGAACGCGCAGGCCGTACCGCACGCCGTCATAACGCGCGAGGTTGGACGACGCCTCCGCCGGTGCAACGATGTAATAGGCGGGCAGGGCATAGCGTGTATGGGGCAGGCT
This sequence comes from Pacificispira sp., assembly GCF_965228185.1. Lineage (NCBI taxonomy): Bacteria > Pseudomonadati > Pseudomonadota > Alphaproteobacteria > Rhodospirillales > Aestuariispiraceae > Pacificispira > Pacificispira sp. The sequence goes on from NZ_CBDDHE010000003.1 coordinate 748,568, forward strand.
GACTTCGACGATCTCGGCGCCTGCCTCTTTCATCCAGGCGATACCCTGCATCCACAGGCCTTCGATTTCCGTCGGCATGCCGTCGATCCGGTATTCCTTCGGGACGCCGACGCGCAGCCCCCGGATATCGCCGGTCAGGGCGGCCTCGAAATTGGGTACTTCGACCCTGGCGCTGGTCGAATCCTTCGGATCGTGACCTGCCATGACGCCCAGCATGATCGATGCGTCCCGCACCGTGCGGGTGAAGGGGCCGGCCTGATCCAGCGAGCTGGCGAAAGCGATGATGCCCCAGCGGCTGCAGCGGCCATAGGTCGGCTTGATGCCGACGGTCCCGGTCAGCGCGGCGGGCTGGCGGATCGATCCGCCGGTATCCGTCCCGACCGTTGCCAGCGCCGATCGCGCCGCGACCGCTGCGGCGGAGCCGCCGGACGATCCGCCGGGAACCAGGCGCTTGCCGGGATTGCCGTCTTCCTGCCACGGATTGATCGCCGGGCCATAGAAACTGGTCGTGTTGGACGATCCCATCGCGAATTCGTCCAGGTTCATCTTGCCCAGCATGACCCCGCCGGCACTCCACAATTTGCCGGACACGGTCGATTCATAGGTCGGTTTGAACCCGTCCAGGATATGCGACGCGGCCGTCGTCAGGACGCCCTCGGTGCAATACAGATCCTTCACGCCAACCGGAATGCCTTCCAGCGCGCCTGGCTCGCCCTTGGCAAGGCGTGCATCGCTGTCGGATGCCATGGCGCGGGCCTTGTCGGTCGTCTCGGTGATATAGGCGTTCAGCGACCGGGTCCGGTCCATCGCCCCGATATAGGCATCGGTCAGTTCGACGGCGGAGAAATCCTTGGCGCGCAGCCCGTCGCGGGCCTCACTGAGCGTAAGGTCGAGGAGATCGGTCATCGCCTTGTTGTCCTTATTCGACGACTTTGGGAACGGTATAGAAATCGCCCTGCGGCTCCGGCGCATTGGCGACGACCTTGTCCGGATAGCCGCCATCCGTGACCGCGTCCTCGCGCCACTGCGCGGCCATTTCCACGGCCGAGGACATGGGCGTCACACCGTCCGTGTCGACCTCGCCCAATTGTTCCACCCAGGCGACGATTGCGTCCAGTTCCTGGGCCAGCGGGGCAAGTCGGTTCTCGCCCACCTTGATGCGGGCCAGATGGGCGACTTTCGCGACGGTTTTCGGGTCCAATGCCATGGTCTGCGGCTCCCGGCGAGATTTGGGCTGAATCGGCGCGGAAGCTATCACCCGCTCCGCCGCGCCGCAAGCCGGGTCGCCACTGTTCCGCCTTGCGTGCCGTCCTGTGCGGTCCTAAGAGGAAGCGATGATCCTTGAGACCGTTCACGACCTTCCGCCCGGCGTCGCATTGCTGGGCCTCGACCTGGGGGAAAAGACGATCGGCGTCGCCATCGGCGACCCGGCCGGCAGCATCGCGTCGCCCCTGGAAACCATCCGTCGTGCCAAATTCACCAAAGACGCGGAACGGATCGAGGAGATCGTGGCGGACCGCCGGATCGGCGGGCTGGTGATCGGCCTACCGGTCAATATGGACGGCAGCGAAGGGCCGCGTTGCCAGTCGTCGCGTCAGTTCGCACGCAACATGGTGTCCTTGCGTGGCTTCGCACTGCCCATCGCCTTCTGGGACGAACGGCTGTCTACCACGGCGGTGGAGCGGATTCTGATCGATCAGGCCGACATGACCCGGGCGCGGCGCGGGGATGTCGTCGACAAGATGGCCGCCGCCTTCATCCTGCAGGGCGCGTTGGATGCCCGGCGCTTAGCCCGCTAGCGCTTCCTGGAACAGCGCCGGATCGACATTGCCGCCGGAAATGATCACGACCACCGGACCGTCACCCGCTGGCAACTTGCCGTTCAGGACAGCCGCCAGGGCGACCGTGCCGCCCGGTTCGGCGACGATCTTCAGGTCCAGGAATGCCGCTTTCATGGCCGATCTGACTTCCGTGTCCGTGACGACCAGACCGCCGTCCAACAGACGCCGGTTCAAGGCGAAGGTGATCGTCCCCGGCGTGTCTGCCAGCAGGGCGTCGCAGATCGACCGCGCCGAGGGATCGGCCTTTTGCGGCGAACCGGCGGCCAGGGATCGTGCCGTATCGTCGAATCCGGCCGGTTCCGCCGCATAGAAGGGAACCCCCGGCAGGCGCGTCTTGATGGCAAGCGCTGTTCCGGATGACAGCCCGCCGCCGCCGCAGGGGCAAACGACCGCATCCGCCGTGACGTCCAGTTCGGCGAGTTGATCGGTGATTTCCAATCCGATGGTTCCCTGACCGGCGATGACGAACGGATCGTCATAGGGGCGGACCAGGGTCGCCCCACGCTCCGCCGCGATGGCTTCGGCGATGGCCATCCGATCTTCGTTGAAACGGTCGTATGGACGGATTTCCGCCCCCCAGGCTTCGGTATTCGCGCGCTTGATGGCCGGTGCGTCGGACGGCATGACGATCAGTGCGGGGATACCGGCATAGCGCGCGGCGGCGGCAACGCCCTGGGCGTGATTGCCGCTGGAGTATGCAACGACACCGCCCTTGCGTTCGCCGTCCGTAAGGCTGCGAATCTTGTTGCTGGCACCCCGGAACTTGAAGGAGCCGGTACGCTGCAGACATTCCGGCTTCACGAAAATCCGCCGGCCGGCCCGTTCGTTCAGCAGCGGCGATTCCAGCAGGGGCGTGCGAACCGCGATGCCCTCCAAGCGTTCCGCCGCCTTCAAAATGTCGTCGAAAACAGGCGCGTCGTCAGGAGAGGGAGGCGAGAAAGGCATGGATGGCACTCCGGGCTTCCGGTTCGTCCAGGGTCGGGGCGTGGCCCCTGTTCGCGATGACTGTCTGGCGCAAATCGGGATTGGCATCCCTCATTTTGCGGAAGCAGTCGTCACTCAGCAGGGACGACAGTTCGCCGCGAAAGGCAAGACAGGGAATGGGACGCAATGCTTTGAACATCGGCCACAGATCGGGCAGGGCGGCAGGGCGGCGCATCGGGGCGGCGATCCGGGGATCCCAGTCGGCGTGGACCCTGCCGTCAGCCTCCTCGTGAAAGCATCCTTCCGCCGCCAGCCGCCAGCCATCTTCGTCGAGGTTAAGGTCGGGCAGCATGGCTTTGACCGCGTCGATCGCCGCCGACCAATCCGGATAGGTTCGGGCATCCGCGATGTAGTCCGCGATACGGGCGACACCGTCTTTCGGCAGATCGGGCCCGCAATCGTTCAAGACGGCGCCCGCCAGCACGGTCGGCATTGCGACCGCCATCCCCATCGTCAGGAACCCGCCCAATGACGTGCCGATGACGACGACCCTATGGATGTTGAAGGCAAAAAGGACCTGACGGATATCGTCCAGATACACCGTCGGCGCATAACTGTCCGGGTCCAGGGCGCGGCCCGACCGTCCGCGTCCGCGATAGTCCAGGGCAAGGACGCGGTGACCGGCCTCGGCCAGGTCCGGGGCCAGCCGCGAGAAGTCGCGGGATGTCCGCGTGACCCCGGAAAGGCATAGGATCGTCGGGCGTTTCGGCGCGCCGGCTCTGGGTCGATACTCCGCGACATGCAGGCGCGTCCCATCCCGCGCCGTCACATAGCTCATGCGCCGACGATGTCGGGCAAAGTGGTCAGGTCCCGCAAGACCGCCGCCGGCTTGCCCGGAAGGCGCTCCACGGGCCGTTCGAAGCGGTTGATCCAGGCCACCTGGAACCCGTAATGCGCGGCGCTGAACGCATCCCACCCGTTCGACGACATGAAAGCGACCGCGCCGCGGTCCTCCAGCCCAAACCGGTCGGTGACCATCTTGTAGATGCGGGGATCGGGCTTGAAGATGCCGATATCCTCGACCGACAGTACCGCGTCCAGGACATCGCGGATCCCGGCGCTGTCGACCGCGCCGTCCAGCATGTCCATCGACCCGTTCGACAGGATCGCGGTCTTTAGGCCAGCGTCTTTGAGCCGTTTCAGCATCGCGGGCACTTCGGGATAGGCGGCCAGCTTGAAGTAAAGATCCAACAGCTTCTGGCGCAGATCCTTCCGGCCCGACAGGCCGCATTCTTCCATGGCAAAATCCAATCCGTCCTGGGTGACGTCCCAGAAGGATTTGTAACTGGGGATCAGGCTGCGCAGCCAAGTGTACTCCAACTGCTTCTGGCGCCAGATTGCAGACATCCGGTCGGCTTCGGGCCCGATCTCGCCTTTCAGCGCGGCGGCGGCCGCATGTACGTCGAACAGGGTGCCGTACGCATCGAAGGCACATACCTGTATGCCGGTAAACTTCGTCATACTGTTCCTTTCGGGTTGGCGACCGGTCCGGTCAGCCGATTTCGGCGCGGAAGGTGATGGGGGTGGATTGGCCCGTCTCGCGCTGCCGATAGACATTGATGTTTTCGATGACGCGCTGAACGTAGTTGCGGGTCTCGCTGAAAGGAATGGATTCCATCCAATCGATGGTTTCTTCGAAGCTCATCGTGCGCGGGTCGCCGAAACGTTTGACCCAGGTCGTGACCCGGTGTGGGCCGGCATTGTACCCGGCCAGGGCCATGGGCAATACGCCGTCGAACTTCTCCAGCAAGTCTTTCAGATAGGCACTGCCCAGCCGAACATTGTAGTTGATATCCGTGGTCAGGGCGTCCGACCGATAACTGATCTTCTCCCAACCCGATACGGCCCTGGCTGTGGCGGGCATAAGCTGCATCAGCCCGCGCGCGCCGGCACGGCTGATCGCGCCGATGTCGAAGCCGCTTTCCTGCCGGATCAAGCCATGGACGATGGTCAGATCGGCAATCCGGCTGTCTGTGACCGGCAGGTTCGGATAGCCGCCCAGCGTGACGACTTCGCTCTTGATCGCCTGGCGGGACGTGAAGACCGCAAGGTCAAGCCGGCCGATTTCCGTGCACAACTCGGCCAGCAGTCGGAACTGCGTCTGGTCGCGGTAGTTCCGCGACAAATGCCAGACCAGGGCCCGGACGGTGTCGTCCGCACCGATCTGGGCCAGATCTCGGATGATCTGCGCCAGTTCCGACGACTGGAAGGTGTCGCGCTCGACCGGGGTAATGAAGGGCTCGTTCGGCAGGGTCGGGCGCAGGCCGACCGGCAGCTTCATCGCGGCGAGCTGGCCATAAAAGCTGGAAGTGTGATGCGCGGCGACGGCGTACCATTGCTGTGCGATCTCGGCCTTTCCGGCGGCCTCGGCGGCGCGGCCGGCCCAATAGGCGGCGCGCGACCGGCTGACCGGATAGCCGACATTGCCGTACATGTCGCGGAAATGCGGAAAGGCCTTTTCGGGATCGTTCAAATGCCTCAGGGCGACCCAGCCGGCGAACCATTCCGCCTCGGCGAAATCCGCCCCGTCGGGGACGCGGTGCTGGCTGGCCATGTCATAGGCGCGCTGAGGCTGCCCGGATTCCAGCAGGTCGCGCGCCAGGATGGCGCGTTCGTTCCACCAGCGCTCCGGATAGGATTGCTGCATGTCCGGCCAGGCCAAGAGCTCGATCGCGTCTTCGTCACGCCCCTTCAAACGGCGCCAGCGCATGCGTTCGAAAATCAGTCCGGGATCCGCCTGCAGGGTCGGCGGGACCCGGTTTACAGCGGCGTCGACGCCCCCGGCCTGCTGCGCCAGCCGGATGCGCGCGTCGGCCAATTGGCGATAGGCGTCCGGAACACGGCGTGCCTGTCGCTCCGCCGCCGAATATTTTCTTTCCCAGATCAGCTTGTCCAGGCGCCGGATTTCGTCCTCCATCGGCACCAGCTTGCGATAGTCGGTGCGGAAGGCGTTTTCTTCGGCGGCATTCATGTCGATCTCGCGCCAGGCGCGGATGGCCTCCGCCGCCAATTGCGCCTCAAGGCCGGCGCGTTTCAGCGCGGCGGCATAGAGCATGAAACCCTTGCCGGTACTGGGAGGGTGGTCGCGGAACCAACTCAGGATCACCGCATCGGACAAACGCCCGTCCATCGCCTGTTCGGCACGCAGTTCCAGGCGTTCCTGCCGCGGCCAATTCGGGTTCTCGGCGATGAATTCGACGATTTCCTCAAAGCTGGCGGAGGAGTCATCGCTCTGTAGATACAGCCATCGGATCGCCTTGGCGGGCAGGCGGTCCTTGGGCCTGTCGGCATGTTTCAGCGCAATGTCCCAGCGTCCCCGGTCCACCGCGCGGAACGCGATCTCATATTCCTTGAGGTCTTGCGGTGACAGTGGCGCGGAATGCGACTCCACTGGCGTCGCGGTAATCCCGGCAACAAACATAATCGCGGCCGCAAACAGGCCGCATCCGCGTCGCGCTGGGCGCAGGGTCGTCATTCTCGCTCGCTCCGTTTACGCGCAGGGCGTCGGTCGTTGCGCCGGACCGTAGGCCCCGCGATCGGCGGTCGGCGCTTTGTCACGCGGATCGCCCCCCCTTTTGGGACCGGGATCAGTATCGTGTGGTTCGCTATCGCGCGCAACAGGGGAACATAACACTTTTGCCCGGTTTCTCGCTTGTTGCGGGACGCGAGCCTGTGGTAACACCGCCGCTCGCTTAGGGATTGCGCATTTCGCGCCCCAATTTCGATTGCTGTGGGAGAGTATGGAAATGCCTGCGATGTTTCGCGGATCGATGACGGCGCTGATCACGCCGATGCATGATGACGGATCGGTCGACGAAGCCGCTTTCCAGAAATTCGTGCAGTGGCAGATCGACGAGGGGACGGACGGCGTGGTTCCGGTCGGCACGACCGGCGAGTCGCCGACCTTGTCCCATGCCGAGCATGAGCGTGTGATCGACATGACCATCGAGGTCGCAAAAGGCGTCGTTCCCGTGATTGCCGGCACCGGGTCCAACAATACCCAGGAAGCCATCAGCCTGACCCGTCACGCCAAGGAAGCCGGGGCGGATGCGGCGCTGGTCGTTACGCCCTATTACAACAAGCCGACCCAGGATGGGCTGTATGCCCATTACGCGGCCATCGCGTCCGCGGTTGATATCCCGATCGTGATCTACAATATCCCGGGCCGCAGCGTGATCGACATGTCCGTGGCCACCATGGCCCGTCTGGCAAAGGATTTCGACACGATCGTCGGGGTCAAGGACGCGTCCAACGATCTGGCGCGCCCGCTGCTGACCCGTGTCGCGATCGGCGAGGACTTCAGCCAGCTTTCCGGAGAGGACGCCACCATCGCGGCCTTCCTGGGGCAGGGCGGTCATGGCTGCATTTCGGTGTCCTCCAATGTGGCGCCGAAGCTGTGCGCGCAGTTGCACGACGCGTGGCAGCAGAAGGATTGGGACTCGTTCGAAAAGGCGCGCGATACGCTGGCGCCGATTCACACGGCGATGTTCTGTCAGGCCTCGCCCGCGCCGGCGAAATTCGGTGCAGGTCTGTTGGGCCTGAGTGGCGAAACGGTGCGTCTGCCGCTGGTCTCCGCCACGGACGACACGAAGGCACAAGTTAGGAAGGCAATGGAAAGCGCCGGCCTGATCTAAGGGCGGGCGCGAACCGATGCGACGGTACTCTTATGGCGAAGGACAAGAAAAAGACCATGATGTCGACCGGCACCATCGCGGTGAACCGGCGCGCGCGTCATGACTATGCCATAGAGGAAGAGTTCGAAGCCGGGATCGTCCTGACGGGGACGGAGGTGAAATCCTTGCGCATGGGGACGGTGAACCTGTCGGATTCCTATGCCGCGCCCAAAGGCGACAAGGTTTTGCTGCACAATCTGTATATCGGTGAATATCCGCACGCCCCGCCGCGCGCCCAGCATGAACCGAAACGCATTCGTCCGCTTCTGTTGCACAAGCGGGAGATCGCGCGTCTGACCGGCGCCGTGCAGCGCGACGGGCTGACCCTCGTGCCGATGCGGATGTATTTCAACAATCGCGGTATTGCGAAACTCGCCCTGGGGCTGGGACGCGGCAAGCGACAGGTCGATAAGCGGCAGGATATCAAGAAACGGGATTGGGACCGCCGCAAGGCAGCGATCCTGCGCCGCGAAGGCTGATTGTCGAGGCGTATCGGGGGAGGGGCCATGTACGGTGTCGTTCTTTGCCTGCTCTCCGCCGGTTTGCTTGGACTGCAGATCCCGCTTGCCAAACTGTCCTACAATGCCGGTGCCGACGCGTTCCTGTTCGCTTTTGCTCGTTCCATTGTGATTTCGGGCCTATTTATCGCCTTGGCGCGGCTTCAGGGCGTGTCCCTGGCCTTGCCGCGCCGGGCGCTGCCAATGGTTGCCATCATCACTGCCGGGACGACGGCGATCTCCTATGGGTATCTCGGGGCGATCGACAGGATTCCGGCCAGTCTGGCGGCCATGGTCTTCTACCTCTATCCGCTCTTCGTGCTGCTGGCAGGGGCCGCGCAGGAACGGCGCATGCCCGGACCGCGCCGGACCGGAATATTGCTGCTTGCCTTTCTCGGTTTGGGCTTCGTCTTCGGGCCGTCCTTCCAGGACTTGGATGGGATCGGCGTCGCCATGGGGCTGCTGGCGGCACTAGGCGCCACGGTCTATTTTACATTCGTGCCGGCCGCATCGGCGGTTATCACGTCTTATGCCATGCTGGCATGGTCGAACCTGATTGTGGCCGTCCTGTTCCTTCCGCCCATCTTGATCGGTGGTGCGGGCCTGCCGACCGGAGAGGCGGGATGGACAGCTTTCCTTCTAGCGGCGGCGGCTTATGCGGCGGGGCTGGGGCTGACCTTCCCGGCAATCGGCCGGACAGGATCGGTCAAGGCGGCCATGCTCTACAATTTCGAGCCGGTGGTGATCATTGTGGTCTCGGCCTTGCTGCTGGGCGACTGGCTGACACCGGTCCAGTATGGCGGGGTCGCCGCGGTACTGGTCGCCCTGATCTTCGCCAGCGCCCGCAGCGCGGAAGACCGGCCGGATCCAGCTAGGCCGTAGGATCAGGAATTCGCGAGCCGAAGGACATTGGTTGTCTCCGGGGCGATGCGATGCACCTCAATCTGGCTTTCCGCCTGTTTCGCCCCTTTCTTCGCCTTTGCGATCGTCTCGATCATCGTGTCCGATGTGACTTCCGTGACCTCGTCTGACAGATGGACGATGGCCGCGCAGCAGCTCAATAGTCCATAGCGACGCCATTGCCCGTGGCGGTCGCGCGCCTCGATGGCGCCTGTCTCGCGATGCTCCGGCGAATAGAAGCTTTCCACATCATGCCTGAACCGCGCCAGGATGCGGTCGATCAACTGCGTGACGGTGGACTCATCCAGGTCGCGGAACCCGGCGAAGAAATCGTCTCCGCCGATGTGGCCCAGGAACGTCCCCGGCACGGTGCGCGTCTCGTCGCGAAGCAGATCCGCGAACAGGGTGATGGCCCGGTCGCCCTGCCGGAAGCCGTAGGTATCGTTGAACGGTTTGAAATCGTTGAAGTCGAAATAGACGACGCTCCAGGCACCGCTGCGCTGTTCTAAGCCGGCGGCGATGTAGTCGACGACCGAATTGTTGCCGGGCAGTTTGCTGAGCGGATTCTGGTCGCGCGCCTGTTTCAGGTTCTTCTCGTTGATGATGCGCAGCAGGGCATCGGCGGTCAGGAAGCCGACATACTGGAAGTTCTCGGTGATCAGAATTCCATCATTGTGATTCCCGATCGCGTAGGTCTCCAGGATTTTCTCCGCCTCGGTATTGATATCGGTGATGGGGCAGCGGGACAGGAAGTCCTTCAGCGTCTTACCGAAGGCCTTGTTCTGCAGCAGATCGCGGCCGTATTGCAGATAGATGAAGTCTTTCAGGTCGCCTTCGCGGACAAGGCCCTGCGGCCGTCCATCTTCACCCAGGATCGGGAAGACCGACTGGTTCTTGTGGATGCGGAACGCCTCGAAAACCGTCGACATCGGATCGGTGATGGATACAGCGACCAAGGGTTCGATGAAGTCGCGTATGAGGAATTTGTCGGTATCCCGCTGGCGCCGGTCGCGGCTGTTCGTTTCCGGCACAATCTCATACAGCGTCGACAGGCTGGAATGTTCCGTCGTCGGCCGCGCGACATAGAAGCCTTGGACAAGGTCGCACCCGATGCCCTTGCAGGCCAGGAACTCACGTTCCGTCTCCACACCTTCCGCCAGGACCGTGATGCCCAGAACATGGGCGAGGTTCACGATGGAGGAGACAAATAGGCGCTTCTTGGAATCGTCGGCGATGCCGTTGATGAAGAACCGGTCGATCTTGATGTAATCCGGCTGATGCTCGTACAGCATCTGCATTTCGGAGAAACCGCGGCCGAAATCGTCGATCGCGAGCTGGTAATTGTGGTCGCGGCAGGTCCTCAGCGTATCGGACAGATGGCGCGCCGAGGCGTTGTCGTATTTTTCGGACAGTTCCAGGACAAGGCTTTCCGGCGGCAGCTTGTAGTGATTCAAAATCTTGCCGGTCTGATGCGGGTGGTAGTCCTGGCTTTCGAAAATGCGCCCGTCGATGTTGTAGAACAGCTTCGATCCCCGACAGGCCTCGCTGTGCGCGAATTGCGAAATTGCGATCTGGCGCAGGACCATGTCGACGCGGTGCAGAATGCCGGCGTTCCAGGCATAATCGAAGAAGTCGGGGATGCTGTTGAAGCCCAGCTTGTCGACATTGCGGATCAGTGCCTCGAAACCGAAGCAATGGCCGGTATGAATGTTGACGATCGGCTGAAAGGCGAAGGTGGCCGCGCGTTCGATCGCTTCCAAAAATGCGGAACTGCGTGACTTCGATTCGAAAGTCGACATCGCCTAACATAACCCTTGCGGTTTCGCGTGGTCAGACGATAGCCGGAAATCCTAAACAGTTACTTACCAAATGGCTTGGCCGCAAAAAGTTCACACGATTGAAAACATTCAAAAATCAATAATTTCAAAATGCTATCGCAAGGCTCGATACTTCGATAAGTCATGAGACGAATGATCGTTGCGCCCAGTCCAGGCATCCATCCAAGCGTCCGCCGCTCGTCGGGCGGAAACCGCCGAAAGCGTCAATCCAAGGTGATTGTGGCCAAAATTGAAGAAGGCGCGCGGCGTGGCCGGGGCCGGACCCAGATAGGGAAGGGAATCCGGCGTCGACGGGCGGCGGCCCATCCACCTGTCCCGAATTGTCGTGTCCAGCCCGGGCAGCATCCGGCCGGCCTCTGCGACCAGGCGCTCCAGACGCCGGAAATCGGGCGGCGCGTCGATATCGGTGAATTCCGATTGGGTGGTCAGCCGCATGCCGTGTTCCATGGGACAAAGGACCATGCTGTTCTCGACCCAGAAGACCGGCCGTTCCAAGCCTTTCTCCGGCACATCGAACATGGCGTGATAGCCACGTTCGGCGACCAGCATGGGGGCTGCGCCCAATTGCTTTGCGAACCGCTTCGAATAGGCCCCGGCGCAGATCATGACCCGGTCCGGCCGGTGGATGGCCCGGTCGGTTGTCACGACCACCCGGCCGTCGGGTTGAACGGCCAGGTCGGTCGCCTGTTCCTGCAGAATGGCCGCACCCAGTTCACGTGCGGTTTCGGCCATTATTTCGCACAGTCGGCGCGGGTTCCGCACGAAAAGGCCGTCCGGCTGCCACATGGCGCGGACGAAGAACTTGGCGAGGTTCGGCTCCATCCGCCGCAACTCGTCCTGGGACAAAAGTTCGAGCGGCGCACCGCGCCGTTTCAGGAAATCGCGCTCCGGCGCATGATTCCGAAAGCCCTCATCGCTGGAATAGACTTTCAGCCAACCGACATCGCGCAGCAGAGATTCCGCCGGCGTACCGCGCACCAGCTCTTTCCAGGCCGGCGCGGCGTCCCGGGTCAGGGCATAGAGCGCAATCGAATTGTCTTCGGCGCGGGCGGCGGAACATTCCTTCAGAAACCGCAGGAACCAGGGAAAGCTTTTGATTGCCTGGACCGGTTTCAGGGACAGCGGTCCCAGGGGATCGAACAGCATCTTCGGAACGTCGAAGGGCAGACCTGGCTGCGCCAGCGGGGAGGCGGACGGCACGATCCCGCCCGCATTGCCATGGCTGGCGCCGGAGCCCGGCAGATCCCGGTCCATCAGCGTTACCTTGAAACCGCGCCGCGCGAAAGTGACGGCGGCGGCGGAGCCGACTAGGCCTGCGCCCAGGATCAAGAGAGTTTCGCCGGGTTGGGCCGGGCTATGGTCGGTCATGTTGCTCTGCTGTGGCCTTGGTGATAGGAGGCAAGACGTTACCGGTTCCATCCCGACACGAAAAGAGGACCCGTTCATGGAAAGCGGAAGTCACGCCCACGGAGCCGATCCGCGCAACGAAACGGTGAAAATCTACGTCAACGGCCGGATCGTTCCGCGCGCCGAGGCGGTCGTATCGGTGTTCGATTCCGGCTTCCTGCTTGGCGATGGCGTTTGGGAAGGCATCCGGCTGCATAATGGTGCGCTGGCCTTTATCGACCGCCATTTGGAGCGCCTGTACGAGGGTGCGAAGGCGATCGATCTGGATGTCGGCATGACACCGGAGGCGCTGCATCAGGCCATCCTGGATACCTGCCGCGCCAATGACATGGACAGCGGCGTGCATATCCGGCTGGTGGTCAGCCGGGGCATGAAGACGACGCCCTATCAAAGTCCGCGGGCCAATATCGGCAGCGCGACGGTGGTGATCATTCCGGAATGGAAGGCACCGAATCCGGCGGTTCTGACGACCGGTCTGCGGTTGCACACCGTTCATGTGCATCGCGGTGCGCCGGACGTGCAGGACCCGGCCTGGAATTCGCTTAGCAAGCTGAACTGCATTTCCGCCTGCATCCAGGCGGAAAAGGCCGGCGCGGACGAGGCGTTGATGCTGGATCCGCAAGGCTTCGTCGCGACCTGCAATTCGACGCATTTCTTCATCGTCCGCAAGGGGGAGGTCTTTACCTCGTCCGGGCTCTACTGCCTGGCCGGGATCACCCGGGGCAATGTCCTGGCAGCCGCGCGGGAGATCGGCATCCCGGCCCATGAGACGACCTTCCCGCTGACCAAGGTCTATTCCGCCGATGAAGCCTTCGTGACCGGCACCTTCGCGGGATTGATCCCGGTGCGAGAAGTCGATGGTCGGCGTATCGGCGGCGATACCCCGGGCCCGGTCACGCTGCGGCTGCGCGAGGCCTATTACCGGCTGGTCGAGCGGTCCTGTCCGCCGAAATCGGTGCCGGTATGACCGATCCCGTCCGGATCGCCATGTGGTCGGGTCCGCGCAACATCTCGACCGCCATGATGCGCGCCTTCGAGAACCGTCCGGATTGCGCGGTCAGCGACGAGCCCTTCTATGGCTGCTATCTGAAGCGGACCGGGATCGACCATCCGATGGCGGACCGGATCATCGACGATATGGATTGCGATTTCGATAGCGTCGCGCGGGCGCTGAAGGGACCGGCCCCCGGCGGGGCGGCGGTCTGGTATCAGAAGCATATGAGCCACCATATGCTGCCCAATGACGATCTGTCCTGGTCCGACGGAATGGCGCATTGCTTCCTGATCCGGCAGCCGGACGCGATGGTCGCATCCTATGCGAAGAAGCGCGAGACCCCCGTGGCGTCGGATTTCGGTTTCGACCGCCTGGGCGAATTGTTCGATCAGGTTGCCAACCGCAAGGGGGCGGTTCCGCCGGTGCTGGACGCGGCCGATGTATTGCGCGATCCGCGCCGCGCCCTGACGGCCCTATGCGACGCTGTCGGAATTCCCTTCGACGATGCCATGCTGGCATGGCCGCCTGGCCGCCGGGATAGCGACGGCATCTGGGCCGATGTATGGTATGCCAGCGTCGAGGCGTCGACCGGATTTCTGCCCTATGATCCGGTTCCGGTGCAGTTGCCGCCTGAATTGCGCGCCGTCGCCGATGCCTGCCGGCCCGCCTATGAACGGCTGGCCGAACACCGGTTGCTGAGGAACTGACACCATGCGGTTGGCCCTGATGCAGAGCGCGCCCGTTAGCGGTCTGGCCGAAGGCTACGCGCGATTGGCGGAAGAAGCCGCGACGGCGTCCGGCAGTGGCGCCGATCTGCTGATCACGCCGGAGATGTTTCTCAGTGGCTACAATATCGGGGCGGCGGCAGTCCGGCAGGCCGCGGAACAGGTCGATCGGGCGCGCCTGTCTGACATCGCCCGCCGCAACAAGGTCGCTTTCCTGGTCGGTTTGCCGGAAATTGACGGGGACGCCATCTACAATTCCTGTCTGTTGATCGACGCGACGGGCGACATTGCCGCCTGCTATCGCAAGACCCATCTTTTCGGTGACTTGGACCGCGATCAGTTTTCTGCCGGCCAAGACCTGTCGCCAATCGTGAATCTTGCCGGTTGGAAGGTCGGCTTCGCGATCTGTTACGACATCGAATTCCCGGAAGTCGCCCGGCATCTCGCCTTGGCGGGCGCGGAGGCGATCCTTGTTCCGACGGCGAATATGGAACCTTTCGAGACCGTCTGCACGAGACTGGTCCCCGCCCGGGCGGAGGAGAACGCGGTCTTTGTCGCCTATATCAACCAGGCCGGGCCGGAAAACGGACTGACTTACTGCGGCCTGTCCTGCCTCGTCGGCCCGGATGGCAACGATGTTGCCCGGGCTGGAAAGGGGGCAGAGACCCTGCTGGCCGACCTTGACCGAAACCATCTGGACCGCGTCCGGCGCGCAGCCACCCATTTGCGCGACCGGCGGTCCGACCTCTATTAGGACACGCCATCATGACCGATGCCCCGGTAACCATTTTCGGCCCCGACTTCCCCTTCGAGTTCGACGATTGGGCCAAGCATCCGTCGGGGCTGGGGCGCCTGCCGGCCGAAAAGCATGGCGCCAAGGTGGCCATTATCGGCGCGGGCCTGTCCGGGCTGGTCGCGGGATACGAGCTGATGCGCATGGGCGCGCATCCGATCCTGTTCGAAAGCGGGCAGCTGGGCGGCCGCCTGCGGTCGCAGCCCTTCGAAGGCGCGGACGACATCGTCGCCGAACTAGGCGGCATGCGGTTCCCGGTATCCGGCACGGGCTTCTATCACTATGCCGATATGTTGGGCTTGGAGAGCCGGCCTTTCCCGAACCCGCTGACGCCGGCGTCGGGATCGACGGTGATCGATCTGGAGGGCGAGACCCATTACGCAGAGAGCCTTGCCGACCTGCCGGATCTGTTCCGCGAGGTCGCCGCCGCCTATGACGCGGCGCTGGAAGAGGGTGCCAATTTCACGGCCCTCAAGGATGCGATCAAGGCGCGGGACAAGGCCCGGATCAAGGAGATCTGGGACCCGCTTGTCCGGGATTGGGACGAGCGGACTTTTTATGATTTCGTCGCGTCCTCCCCGGCCTTTCAGAAACTGAGTTTCCGCCACCGTGAGGTCTTCGGACAGGTCGGATTCGGCACCGGAGGATGGGATTCGGACTTCCCGAACTCCATGCTGGAAATCCTGCGGGTCAATGTCACCGACTGCGATTCCCATCAGCGTTTCTTTGTGGGCGGTGTAGAGCGACTGCCGCAGGGCCTGTGGCGGCGTGCCAGCGATTCCGGGATCCACTGGCCCGCGGGAACCAGCCTGCAATCCCTGAACGCCGGGGCACCGCGCCCTGGCGCGACCCGGATCCGGCGGTTGGCGGACGGCAAACTGGCCGTGACTGATCGCTGGGGTCGGGAGGAAGCCTTCGACGCCGTGGTCGCGACCTGCCAGAGCTGGCTTCTGACCACCGCCATCGAGACCGAGGAGCGGCTGTTCAGCCAGAAGCTCTGGATGGCTCTGGACCGGACCCGCTACATGCAGTCGTCGAAGACATTCGTCATGGTCGACCGGCCGTTCTGGAACGATCGCGACCCCGAAACCGGGCGGCAGGTCATGTCGATGACCCTGACAGACCGGCTGACGCGCGGCACCTATCTGTTCGACAACGGGCCCGACAAGCCGGGCGTGATCTGCCTGACCTATTCCTGGATGTCGGATGCGCTGAAGATGCTGCCGCTGCCGGTCGAACGGCGCGTCGAACTGGCCCTGTCGGCCCTGGAAAAGGTCTATCCGAAGCTGGACCTGCCGTCGCATATCATCGGCGATCCGATCACGGTCAGTTGGGAAGACGATCCCAATTTCCTGGGGGCATTCAAGGGCGCGCTGCCTGGGCATTACCGCTATAATCACCGCATGTACGGCCATTTCATGCAACGGGATCTGCCGCCGGACGAGCGCGGGATATTCCTGGCCGGTGACGATATCAGCTGGACCCCGGCCTGGGCCGAGGGCGCGGTGCAGACGGCGCTGAACGCGGTCTGGGGCGTGATGACCCATCTGGGCGGCGAGGCGCCGAAGGACAATCCCGGGCCGGGCGAGGCCTATCCCGATTGGGGGCCACTCGATCTCGGCGAGTGAATGAGTCGCGAATAAACGTGCCGCGAATGACGGGGCGGCAAAACATCTAATCCGGCATCCGGCTTGTGGGTGTTCCCGCCCAGTGCGAATGTGCGGAACCGCGCGCTAACAGGTGACAAATACCATGCGACAGCCGTCTGCGACCCTGGCCGCAAGCTTCTCGAATGCGGGTCATTTTCTGTTCCATTATTTCGCGGCGATGTATTTCACCATCGTCCTGGCGATCGAGCGGGATTGGAGTCAGACCTACGAAGTCCTGATGGAACTGTGGTTCCCGGCGTCGCTGCTGATCGGACTGGCCGCACTGCCGGCCGGACGCTTGGCCGACCGGTGGTCCAGCCCGGGCATGCTGATCGTCATGTTCATCGGCATGGGGATTGCGACCTTCGCCTGTGGCTTTGTCGATTCCAGCACCGGATTGATGATCTTCCTTGCCGGTCTGGGACTGTTCGGGGCCATCTATCACCCGGTGGGCATTCCCTGGGTGATCAAGACCAGCCAGGGCAAGACCGGCATGCGGCTGGCGGTGAATGGCATCTTTGGCGGCCTGGGCGCGGCCGGGGCCGCAATGTGTACCGGTTGGCTGATCGAATTGTTCGGTTGGCGCGGAGCGTTCGCAATCCCGGGCGTGATCTGTACCGCATTGGGTGTCGCGATGCTGTTCGCCCTGATGACGGGCCGGATCGCCGAGGGGGCCAAGGTCGCCAGCGACCGCAAGGGCAGCGCCGGGGCAGGGGGCAACCTGAAGGCCGTGGCGGTCATGCTGATCCCGATGTTCATGCTGGGGCTGATCTACAACACCGTCCAGAACGCTATGCCGAAATTGTTCGAAGAGCGCATGGTCGACCTGTTGGGTGGGGAAATCGGCTTGGTCGGGACCGCCGTCGGCGCCGTCTATGCAATCGGCGCGGTGATGCAGCTGGTCGGTGGCTATCTGGCCGACCGGTACCGGCTGAAGACCATCTATGTCGGGCTGTGGCTGTTGCAGGCACCGCTGCTGTTCGTTCTGGCGGAATTCGGCGGCCTGCCGCTGGGCTTGGCTGCGGTCGGTCTCGCCATGGCGGGAACGGCGATCCTTCCGACGGAGAACCTGATGCTGTCGCGCTTCGCCCCCGCGGAACACCAGGGTGTCATTTTCGGCATCAAATTCGTGGTGTCCTTCGGGGCCGCGCCCTTGGGCCTGTTCCTGATCACCGAAACCCGGTCGGCGACAGGGGAATTCACGCAGCTTCTGATCGCCTATGCCGTTGCGGCCGCGGCGGTCGTCTTTGTGACCCTGGCCCTGCCGCGCAGTCGCGACTATGCCGCGCCGGTCCAACCGGCGGCGGCGGAATAGGGCCGTGGTGTCCGTCAAGCGCCTGGATCATCTGGTGATGACCGTTCGCGATGTGGAAGCGACCTGCCGTTTCTACGAGACGGTGCTGGGCATGACGCGGGAAACCTTTGGGCCAGACAATCGACGTGTTTCCCTGAAATTCGGCGATCAGAAGATCAACCTTCATCCGGAAATGGGAAACGATATCGGCTATTTGGCCCGGATCGCTCAACCGGGAACGGAAGATTTGTGCTTTGTCGCCGATGACGATCCGGCGGATGTGATCGCACATCTGCAGGCATGCGGCATAACCCCGTTGGACCCCGAACCGGTCATGCGGACCGGCGCGTTGGGGCCGATCCGCTCGGTCTACTTCCGGGATCCGGACGGCAATCTGATCGAGATTTCGTCCTACAGCGGATCCTGATCGCGCGTCAGGGCGCCTTCCCCGTCGGCGACGCGGAAGAAGCAGGTGCGGAAGCCGACATGGCAGCAGCCGCCGTCGCCTTGCGGCCGGACGCGGATCAGGATCGTGTCCTGATCACAATCGACGCGCAGTTCGACAATCTTCTGAACCTGACCGGACGTCGCCCCCTTGTGCCAAAGCTCGCCCCGGCTGCGCGACCAATAATGCGCCTCGCCGGTGGCGAGGGTCCGTTCCAGGGCCTCCGCGTTCATATAGGCGAGCATCAGAACCTCACCGCTGTCGGCATCCGTTGCGATGGCGGGTACCAACCCGTCCGCATCGAATTTCGGCGCCAGTTGGGTGCCGGTTTCGATCTCGTCGCGGCTCAGGGTCGTTCTATCCGTCAGTGTCTTTCTATCGGTCGGGGGCATAAGGTCTCTCCGGCTCGTCGGGAGAAGCGTCTTACACGAAAGTGCCGGGCAGGGAAAAGGGCTCCGCGGGTAAGCCGGATTTAAAATGCGCAACCCCGGGCGCGCGGGTCCAGTCGATCCCGCCCAGGTCCAGATGTTCAAGTTTTGATTCCTGGAGTGCCTCTAACCCATTCCAGAGCAACAGATTGTGAGCGTGTGTCCGGCGGCCCTCCGCGCTGGTCCAGCCGACCTGATAGGTTGCCGCGCGGCCATGCAGCACGAATAACACGCCGGCCACGCTGTCGCCGGACATCGAATACGCCTGCAGACAGAGAAGGTCCTCTTCGCGGATCGCAGCCAGCATTGTCCCGGACGGGCCGCTGTATCGGCGCTGCTTGCGGTGTTGGTCGTATCGGGCCAGCAAGGGGCGGGGGTCTTCCACTTTTCGGACGGCCAGCCCGGATCTTTCCGCCCGGCACAGCTGATTTCGAAAGTTTTGGCGCATCCCCGCGCGGATGGTCGTGAGCGGCTGAGTCAGATCGAGCCATGCGGTGTGATAGGGAGCCATGGCGGGGTGGAAACCGGCCTGCCGCATCAATCCTTGCGCGGCCGGCCCATCCGGCAGCTCCGGCAGGAAGGAGTAGCGCCGCAGCCGCTTCAGCGGGTAGTCGCGCGAGGCCAGCACCATCGCCGCCAGCCGGTCCTCCGGCATGACGGGCTGGTGGAACAACGGTCCGCGGATCAGCTTACCCAGGGTGAAGGCGCCCAGCTTGCGCTCCTCGAAGATCTGCATCAGGCCGACGGGTCGGCCGTTCTTCAGGATATAGGCGCGGCGCACGCCTGTGCCGTCGACCGCAGCACTGGCCGCACCCCAGGACCAGCTCTGGAACGCCGTGCTGCGCCCGCATTTTTCCAGACGGCGGCGCCATTCCTCCTCGCGGGGGCTTTCCCAATCCAGTTGGATCGTGCTCATTTACGCGCGACTTCGAAACCGGGAATGGGGCAGGGCGATGGGCGAAAGCAAACGCCGCAAACAATCGGGGTATGACGGCGCGCCGGTTCGCGGCCGTGCCATCGGCGGGTTCAGGATCACCGCCCGGGGCGTCATTCTGTTCCTGCTCGCCATGGTCCTGCTGGACGTCCTGTTCTATGCGGTCTTCCGCTTCGGCTTCGACAGTTGCTATGCGCTGCTCTGCCTGATCGACTAGATCGCGCGCTTCTTGGCGGTCACGACCCGGGTGTTGAAACCGTTCCAGCCCAATTCGCCGGACAGGCGGGCATATTCGATCTTGGGACAGCGGTTCATGACGACGCGCAAGCCCGCCGCCTCGGCCTTGGTTGCGGCCTCGTGGTTGATCACGCCCAACTGCATCCAGATCACCTTCGGGGGGACTGCAAGGGACAAAGCCTCATCGACCACGGGACCGACCTGGTCCGGGCGCCGGAAGACCTGTACCAGATCGACCGGCACAGGCAGGTCGGACAGGCTGGCCACGACGGTTTCGCCGATCAGTTCTTCACCCGCCGCCCGCGGGTTGATCGGAATCACGCGATAACCCTTCTGGATCATGTATTTCATCGCAAAATAGCTTGGGCGGTTCCAGTTCGTGCTGGCCCCGACCATGCCGAAGACGCGGCATTCGCGCAGGATGTCCCGGATATAGGCGTCGGTGTAGAAATCGGCCGAATGATCGAAATCGGCATGCGCGGCGTTCATGGGCGTTCGGACCCTATTCGTGTTTCCAGATCGGCGGACGCTTGTCGATGAAGGCCGCGATCCCTTCCTTGGAATCGGCATAGCCCAGATTGTCGACCATGACGCCGCCCGCATAGGCATAGGCGTCTTCCAGGGTCATGTCGATCTGGCGGTGAAAGGCTTCCTTGCCGGTTTTCAGAACCTTGTGGGATTTGGACGCGATCAAATCCGCCAGACCCTTGGTTTCCCGGTCCAGGTCGCCTTCCGGTACGGCGCGGTTGATCAGGCCGGTGTCTACCGCCTTCGACGCGGAAATCAGTTCTCCGGTCAGCAGCATCTCCATCGCCTGTTTGCGATGGACGGCGCGGCTCAGGGCGACCATGGGGGTCGAACAGAACAGCCCGATATTCACGCCGGGGGTCCCGAACCGGGCCGTGTCCGCGGCAATCGCCAAATCGCAAGTCGCGACCAACTGGCACCCCGCCGCTGTGGCGATGCCGTGCACCTTGGCGATGACCGGCTGGCGCAGGCGCGCGACGCCCAGCATCAGGGCGGAACAGGTCTTGAAGGTCCGTTCCCGGAAGGCCGTATCGGGGTTGGCCTGGACTTCCTTCAGATCGTGACCGGCGCAGAAGCCGCGCCCCGAGCCTTCGATCACCACGACGGCAACCGACGGGTCGCGGTCCAGTGCGGCCAATTCCTCCAGCAAGGCTTCCATCAGGCCGATGGACAGGGCGTTATAAGCCTTTGGCCGGTTCAGGGTCAGTGTCGCGACCGCACCGTCGGTCCGGCGCAGAACCACCGGTTCCTGGACATCTGTATGAGCGTCGGCGATGGCGGACATTCGAAATCTCCCGAATAATGATCGCCGGAATCATCCCTGAAATGCGGTGCTTGTTCAAGGCGTGCCCGGTTGCTAGCAAGAATGTATCGACTTCTGGGGAGCGACACGATCCATGCCGTCCGAACTATTGCCGCGCGAGGAACTGGACCGAATTTTGGCCACCGAGGCGCCGTTTTCGGCGCATTACGGCTTCGTCGTGGAGGATTATTCGGCCGGTACGGCGCGCGTCCGACTGCCCTATGATGATCGGCATATCCGGCCGGGTGGCACGATCAGCGGCCCGTCCATGTTCGCGCTGGCGGATTTCGCCATGTATATCGCTGTGATGGGGGCAATCGGTCCCCAGGCTCTGGCGGTGACGACCAATATGTCGATCGACTTCCTGCGCAAACCGGCGGATGCGGATCTGATCGCCGAAGTCCAGCTTCTCAAACTGGGTAAGCGCCTTGCCGTCGGGCGGATCGATATTCGGGCCGAAGGCGACCGGGACCTCTGCGCCCATGTTACCGGAACCTATTCCATTCCGCCCCGCTAAGAGCGTCCAGGTGAGCGAATTCCGTTAGGTCAGGCGTACCAGACCGTCTATAGGTTCCCGTATGACGATTGTTGACCCGCAGGCATTGCGGAACATTCTGGAGGATCTCTTCCCGGCCGACGCGCTTCGGTCGGACGAGCAGCGTTGGTTTCACAAGTTCTGGCGCGACTTCGCGGTGGCGCACGGAAGATTGCCGGGCCGTGCCGATTTCGATCCGACAGAAATGCCGCCCAGCCTGCTGCCCGTATTGATGCAGATTGACGCAGAACGGCCGGCCGTCGGGCCGATGCGGTTTCGCTACCGCCTGGTCGGGACGGTGACCGGGCAGTTCTATCGGCGCGACCCAACCGGCACCTATTTCGAAGAGATTTATTCGGGTGAGGCGCTGACGCATTTCAATTCGTTCTATGAGACCATGGCCGAAACCAGACGGCCGGATTTCAGCGAAAATGTCCGTCTGCCCTGGCGCCATGAACATATCCTGGAATACAGCCGCGCCAGTTTTCCCCTGGCATCCGACGGCTGGACCGTCGACCGTTTCGTCCTGGTCTTTCACCCCGAATACCGCAACCGCTGATCCACCCTGATCCGACCGTTTGGCC
This sequence comes from Pacificispira sp., assembly GCF_965228185.1. Classification (NCBI taxonomy): domain Bacteria; kingdom Pseudomonadati; phylum Pseudomonadota; class Alphaproteobacteria; order Rhodospirillales; family Aestuariispiraceae; genus Pacificispira; species Pacificispira sp. The sequence continues at coordinate 770,656 of NZ_CBDDHE010000003.1, forward strand.
GGTCAGCCCGCTTTTTTTGCACGATTTCAGACGCTTTTTGTGCGGTATTATAATACCCAAATTGTAACATATTGATTTGTTTGACTGTTTTGCAAGTTTGTCCGGAAAACAGGCGTTGACGGCGCCCGAACGGCGATATATTACCCCGCTGTCTCCGGCGATTGCCGGATGAAAGGACAACAGCGAGCGGCGGTGATCCGGCGTGAGCGCCCTGAAAATGGCAGGCTGATATGATGAAAACCTATTCGATGAAGCCGGCGGAGGTCGAAAAGACCTGGTACATCGTCGATGCCGAGGACCTGGTCCTGGGCCGCATGGCTTCGGAAATCGCGAAAATCCTGCGCGGCAAGCACAAGGCGGGCTTCACCCCCCATGTCGATTGCGGCGACAACGTCATCGTCGTCAACGCGGACAAGGTCAAGCTGACCGGCCGCAAGCTGACCGACAAGAACTACTACTGGCACACCGGCTATCCGGGCGGCATCAAGAGCCGCACCGCCGGCCAGATCCTGACCGGTCGCTTCCCGGAGCGGGTCGTCGAAAAGGCCGTGGAACGCATGGTTCCGCGCGGTCCCCTGGGTCGCCAGCAGATGAAGAACCTGCGCGTCTATGCCGGCACGGACCATCCGCACGAGGCGCAGCAGCCCGTCGCGCTGGACCTCGCCGCGCGCAACCCGAAGAATAAGCGGAGCCGCTAATCATGGCCGAAGAACAGCAAACCCTGAACGATCTGTCCAAGCTGGGCGAAGCCACCGGCGCCGTCGCGACCGCGACCGCTGCCGCTCCGGTTGAGCCGAAGAAGGACGAACTGGGCCGCGCCTATGCCACGGGCCGCCGCAAGAACGCCATCGCGCGCGTCTGGATCAAGCCGGGCTCGGGCAAGGTCACGATCAACGGCAAGGACCAGGAAACCTATTTCGGTCGTCCGGTTCTGCGCATGATCTTGCGCCAGCCGTTCGAAGAGGCCGGCCGCGTCGACCAGTTCGACGTCCTGTGCACGGTCACCGGCGGTGGTCTCTCCGGTCAGGCCGGCGCGCTGCGCCACGGCATCAGCCGCGCCCTGGTCAACTTCGAGCCGGGCCTGCGCGGCGCGCTGAAGTCGGCCGGCTTCCTGACCCGCGACAGCCGTAAGGTCGAGCGTAAGAAGTACGGCCGCGCGAAAGCCCGCCGCAGCTTCCAGTTCTCGAAGCGCTAAGCGGACTTTATCCGTCGAGTTCAAGAGCGGCGCCTCCGACCGGAGGCGCCGTTTCTTTTTGGGCGGGCACGGCCAAGGAGGCGAGGATGTTCGAACCCTGCGATTGCGGAAGCGGCGAAACCTATATCGGCTGCTGCGGCCGCCTGCATTCCGGCACCCCGGCACGCGATGCCGAAGAACTCATGCGGTCGCGCTACACCGCCTACAGCCGGGGCAATGTGCCCTACCTGCTCAAAAGCTGGGCCCCGGAAACCCGGCCCGCACCGCTCGCCCTCGACGCATCCCAGCACTGGACCGGCCTCACCATCCACCGCCACGAAGCGACCGGCCCCGACACCGCCACCGTCCGCTTCACCGCCCGCTGGCGTCAGGGGACAAAGACGGGCCGCCTGACCGAAACCAGCCGCTTCCGGCGAGAAGGGCAGGGCTGGGTTTATGTGGACGGAGAGATTGAGTAAGGGGCGTACGATTCCTTATCGAACGTTTCCCATGCAGGGGCGTGCGAGATTGAAATGCCGGATTTTGCTGGTTCAGGACAATCTGACAGATTGGCGTTGAACCGGGACGACTATGGTCAGTCCGTTGCGGACGTTTCCCTGAACGGTCTTTTCATTCACATCCGCATTTTGGGCACCGTGCGCTACATGACGGAATTCAGCTGTGATCTTGTCTGATCGGCTGGGGAAACAGCGGGTTGGCGCCAATGAGATCCGCTGCAATTCATCACCGGAAATTTAGCCCGGTTTGCGATCCGAACAACCTGAATTGAATGACGCCGGTCGTGGGCTGGCCCCTTTATCAAGGGTGAGGATCGGGGAGGGAATCGACCGGTGGGTTCTGAAGAGGGCCCGTAACAGATGTCGACCCGGGCCCAATCAAGGCTTGTTACTTTATATCATAACATATACTTCTACATCTCAGCTGATGCTTATCGTTGTTCCGCCTTTGGAGCGTGCCTCTACAACCCCAAAGAGTTCGATAGAAGTGCCCATATGATCCGCAAGAATCCCCGTGGCGATCTGCCGATAGTCCACTCCAGCGCATTTGTAGATCCGACTGCCATTCTTTGCGGCAAGGTCGTCGTGGAAGAGAGGGTTTTTATCGGACCCTATGCCGTCATCCGCGCCGACGAGGTCGATGAAAGCGGCGATATGGCGCCAATCGTGATCGGTGCACATTCCAACATTCAGGACGGTGTGGTTATTCACTCCAAGTCCGGCGCGCCCGTCACCATCGGCGAACGCACCTCGATCGCCCATCGGGCTTTCGTTCACGGCCCTTGTTCCATCGGCGACGGCGTCTTCATCGGTTTCAACAGCGTGCTGTTCGACTGCCGCATCGAAGATGGCTGCGTCGTACGGTTCAATGCGGTCGTCGACGGATGTCACCTTCCGTCAGGGTTTCATGTGCCATCGACTATGCGCATCGGAAGGTCCACCGATCTGGCCACCCTGCCCAAAGTGTCCGTCGATGCCAGCGAGTTTTCCGAAGACGTAGCCCGGACCAACAATGAATTGGTGCTGGGCTACAAAAGCATTCAGAACGAGTTCTAAAACATGACCGCAATCCAAGCCAAGAAACCCATCGCCGTAGCCCTGCCGGACGGATCCCAGCGAATTTTCAGCCACCCCGTCACCATCGCCGAGATCGCCGCGGAGATCGGGCCGGGCCTGGCCAAGAACACCCTGGCGGGCAAGATCGACGGCCGGTTGGCGGATGCCTGCGATGTCGTGTCCCGCGATGCAACGGTGCAGATTATCACGCCGAAGGACCAGGAGGGGCTAGAGATCATTCGGCATTCCTGCGCCCATTTGATCGGCCACGCGGTCAAGCAACTCTATCCCGAGGCGCGGATGGTGATCGGTCCGGTCATCGACGACGGATTCTATTACGACATCGCCTTCCACCGGCCTTTTACGCCCGAAGACGTTGCCGCCATCGAGCAGCGCATGCGCGAGCTGATCGCCAAGAACTATGACGTCGTCAAATCGGTCACGCCGCGTGAGAAGGTCATCGCCGAGTTCCGGCAGCGCGGTGAGGATTACAAGCTGCGGCTGATCGAGGACATGCCGAATGAAACGGCGATGGCGCTGTACCACCACGAGGAATACGTGGATATGTGCCGCGGCCCGCATGTGCCGAATACACGCTTCCTGAAACACTTCAAATTGACCAAGGTTTCGGGTGCCTATTGGCGCGGCAATTCGAAGAACGAACAGCTGCAACGGCTCTACGGCACCGCCTGGGCGGACAAATCTAGCCTGCAGGCCTATCTACTGCGCCTGGAAGAGGCCGAGAAGCGGGATCACCGCAAGCTTGGCCGCGAGTTGGACCTGTTCCATTTTCAGGAGGATGCCCCCGGCGCAGTATTCTGGCACCCGCGCGGATGGATCGTGTTCCAGGAGTTGATCGCCTATATGCGCCGTCGGCAGCAACGGGCCGGTTACATCGAGGTCAACACCCCGGATGTGATGGACCGCAGCCTGTGGGAGATTTCCGGCCACTGGCAGAACTACCGCGATCACATGTTCACCACCAAGACGGAAGATGGCCGGTCGCTGGCGCTCAAGCCGATGAACTGCCCGGGCAGCGTCCTGCTGTACCGTCATGGCCTGAAGAGTTACCGCGATCTGCCGATCCGCATGAGCGAGTTCGGTAAGGTACACCGATATGAACCGTCAGGGGCGCTGCACGGCCTGTTGCGCGTACGCCATTTCACCCAGGACGATGCGCATGTCTACTGCACGCCGGAACAGATGGACGATGAGTGCCGCGATGTGGTGGCGCTTGTCCTGGACATCTACCGACAGTTCGGGTTTGAGGATGTCCGGATCAAATTGTCGACCCGCCCTGAAAAACGAATGGGTAGCGACGCTGTTTGGGACCAGCTCGAAGGCGCGCTCATCCGCTCGCTGGATGTCCTGGGGCTTGAATATCAGCTTAACCCTGGCGACGGCGCCTTCTATGGCCCCAAGCTGGAATTCGTATTGCGCGATGCGATTGGCCGGGACTGGCAATGCGGCACCCTGCAGGTCGATATGAACCTGCCAGAACGGTTCAGCGTCGATTACATGGATGCGGACGGGCAGCGGAAACGACCGGTCATGCTACATCGCGCCTTGTTTGGCTCTCTGGAACGCTTCACCGGCATCTTGATCGAACATCACGCGGGAAACCTCCCAGCCTGGCTGGCGCCGGTTCAGGCGATGGTCCTGTCGATTACGGGCGACCATGCCGCCTATGCTCAGGATGTCGCGCAGTATCTGCGGGATTCGGGGTTGCGTGTCGAAGCGGACATTCGCAACCAGAAGATCGGCTACAAGATCCGCGAGCAGACCCTGAGGCACATCCCCGTTCTGCTGGTCGTTGGTGCCAAGGAAGCGGCGTCCGGTCAGGTCGCGATGCGCCGCCGGGACGGGACGGATCTGGGCGTCCTGACACTGGAACAGGCACGGCAGCTTCTGACCACGGAGGCACAGCCACCGGACCTGGCGGCGCAAGAAGTCGAACGGGAAGCCCTTCGTCGCCGTCTGGAATCGCCGCTGCCCAACGAGTCGTCCTCCTGTAGAGGCACGTAATGAATACGGACACTGCTCAACGGCTGGCGCGGCGCCACGCCGATCTGCTGGTTCGGAGGGGCATGGCGATTACGCCCAATGGGGTAGAGTGCATCGACATTGCCTGCCGGTCGGGCATGATTGTCGCGCTGGGCGATCTGGAACGAATTTGGAGCGCCGAGACTGTTCTCAACGCGTCAGGCCTGCATATCCTGCCTGGCGTGATCGACAGCCAGGTGCATTTCCGGGAACCGGGGCTGACTCATAAAGAAGACCTGGAAGCCGGCACGCGAGGCGCAGTCTTGGGAGGTGTAACGGCCGTCTTTGAAATGCCGAATACCCAGCCTCTCACCCTCAGTGCCCTCGACCTTAAGGCGAAGTTGGAGGCGGCCCAAGGCCGTGCCTGGTGCGATCATGCCTTCTACATCGGCGGCTCGGCCGTCAATGCGGAAATGCTGGGGGAGCTGGAGCTCCTGCCTGGTTGCGCGGGTGTTAAGGTTTTCATGGGAAGCTCCTTCGGCGATCTGTTGGCCGACGATGAGGAAGTCCTGCGCAATATCCTGCGCCACGGTCGCCGGCGGCTGGCGGTCCATGCCGAGGACGAGGCGCGTCTGCGAGAGCGCAAACCCTTGGTCGAGGAAAGCGGTGACGTGGTTCAGCACCCGGTCTGGCGGGACGAGTTGAGCGCGCTCCTGGCAACCCAACGCATTGTCCGGCTGGCTGCCGAGACCGGGCGGCGGCTGCATGTCCTGCATGTGTCGACGGCCGATGAAATGGCCTTCCTGGCCGGACACAAACAGCGCGTGACGGTGGAGGTCACCCCGCATCACCTGACCCTGCAGGCACCGGAATGCTACGAACGCCTGGGCAGTCTCGCGCAGATGAATCCGCCGGTGCGCGACCGGCATCACCAGGATGGACTGTGGCAAGCCATTCGCAACGGCATCGTCGATGTTATCGGCAGCGACCACGCGCCACATACGCTGGAAGAAAAGACCCGATCCTACCCGCAGTCGCCCAGCGGTATGACCGGCGTACAAACACTTCTTCCGGTCATGCTCGATCATGTCAGGGCCGGACGGTTGACCCTGCAGCGCCTCGTGGATCTGACCAGTGCCGGACCGGCCCGCATTTTCGGTCTCGAGAGCAAGGGCCGCATCGCTCTCGGATTCGATGCGGATCTTAGTTTGGTCGATCTGGAGGCCCACCGCGTGATCGCAAACGATTGGATCGCGAGCCGCAGCGGATGGACTCCGTATGATGGCTTGGCCGTCTACGGGTGGCCGATCCACACCATCATTCGAGGCAATATCGTCCTGCGCGACGAAGCCCTGGTCGGGACACCGATCGGGCAGCCCTTGCGCTTTCTCGAGCCGCCACTGGCGCAACCAGCATGACTTTTGAGGAGCAAATCCGGTGAAGCAAGAGACAGAAACGCCTCAACCGGATGGACCTGTCCGGCGAGTGACGCTGCTTCCGAGGCAAACCGTCGAGCAGGTGGAAGAAGGGAACGAATTGGCCCCCAAATTCGACGAACACGGTTTGATCGCTTGCGTCACCACCGATGCAACAACGGACACAGTCCTGATGGTTGGCTACATGAACCGGGATGCCTTGGAGAAAACCATCCAGACCGGCGAGGCCCATTATTGGAGCCGGTCGCGCCAGACCTTATGGCGCAAGGGGGCAACCAGCGGCCTCGTACAACATGTCGAAGAAATGCGTATCGATGACGATCAAGATGCCGTATGGCTACGCGTAAGTGTCGCGGGCAACGGTGCAAGTTGCCATGTCGGTTACAGGTCCTGCTTCTATCGGCGAATTCCCGTCGGATTGGAGCGAAGCAAAGCAAATAGCCTATTGTTCACCGAGTCCGGGAAGACCTTCGACCCTGAGCAGGTCTATGGCGACGCCCCAAATCCGACCCGCCTCTAACGGAACGATTTGATGGGCCTCTGTCCGGGGCTTCCGCGAAAATGGAAGTCAAATCGCCATACGGTCTGAAATGGGCGGTTTGGCGGCTAACGCAAGCCGCCGTCATTCCGTCGCTGTCTGCAACGCGCGTGGTCGGCGTTCGATGACGTTGGCATCTGATATATTGGAGAACTGGGCAGGCAGCCGCGCCTGAATGGCGCGACTGCCCGACGCGAAGACGATTCAGTCGGCGGCCGCAGTGATGATGATCTCGACTTTCAGGTCATCGCGCGCCAGTCGCGATTCGCCGCACGCGCGGGCCGGGGCGTGGCCTTCCGGAACCCAGGCGTCCCAGACTTGGTTCATCTCATCGAAGTCGGATATGTCCGACAGCCAAACAATCGCCTGCAGGATGCGGTCGGGCGAGGAGCCGGCCTTTTCAAGCAGCGTCTTGATCCGACCCAGACAGTCGCGGGTCTGGTCCGCGACGGTCGCTCCGTCGCCGACCTGACCGCACAGATAAACAACCCCGTTATGCTTCACGATACGGGACATGCGTTTGCCGGTTTCGATACGTTCGATCACTCTTCAATCTCCTGTTGGTCGTTAAGGCTTGCGATCTCTCCCAGGGTGACGGGCTTGATCGGCGGTCGGATGCGGTAGTAGCCGGTAGTTTCCGGAGAGACGCCGTTTGCCTCGCTCAGCAACGCTGTCACGGTCAGACCGCAATACCGGCCCTGACAGGGGCCCATGCCGGGCCGCCCGAAGGCCTTGGTCTGGTTGGGGCCGAGACATCCAAGTCCGGCGTAGCGCCGGATGTCGCCGGCAGTCACTTCCTCGCAGCGGCAGACGATGGTGGAATCCGTCGGCGACAGGGCCTCACGATAGGGCGGATAGGCGGCATCGAGAAACGGCCGAACCGCCAGTTCCTTGTCCAAGGCCCGTGTTAGCGGAGCCAGTTCACCAGCAATACCGGCATCCGTCGACGCGCCGACATCTCGGGCGATATGCAAGGCGGCGATCCGTCCGGCCAGTGCGGCGGCCTTCGCGCCGCCGATGCCGGCACCGTCGCCCGCCACGAAGACGGTTTCCATGGCCGTCCGGCCGCCCGGCCCGGTCTCCGGCACGAAGCAATGCTGCGACGGATCCCAACGATGCGGAATGTTCAGCGACCGCGCGGCCTGGACATGCGGGACGACACCGTGATGCAGTAGGATCGTATCGGTTTCAATGCGGTGTTCCCGGCCATCGGTCTTGAAGCGAATGGCCTCGGCCCGGCCGGTACCTTCGATGGCTAGCCCCGTGGCACCGGTATGGCGTGGCACCCCGGCGCGCTGGATCTCCCGCAGCATCTGTGCGCCCTTGCGTAGGTAGCGCCATCCGGAAAGGGCCCCGGGCAGTTGCCTGAGCGCACGCAGAAAGTCGCCCCGCGTCTGGGTCTCGACCAGCGCCAAGGGCGGGGTCCCCGCCCGCACCATCTGCGCTGCGATAAGGTAGAGCAGGGGGCCGGACCCGGCGATGACCGCCCGTTCCGCCACGATACCGGACTGCTTGAGGAGGATCTGCGCCGCCCCGGCGGTCATCACGCCGGGCAGCGTCCAACCCGGAATTGGCATCGGCCGTTCCAGCGCGCCGGTCGCGATCAGCAATCTTTTGCCTTCGACGCTGCGCGCCTGACCATCCACGGAAAAAAATACGCGCGGGCCGTTTTCGATCTGCCAGACGGTCGCCCCAGGGATATGGGCGATTGATGGATGATCCAGCCCGCGCGCTAGAGGGAGGCCTTCGGCATAGTCGGGGCCGAGGATGTCGCCGCGCCGTGATGAGGCCCGTTCGACATCGCGGTAGATCTGGCCGCCTGCACGGATCTGCTCGTCGAGTACGGTCACCGACAGTCCCTTGTCGGCCGCCGTGCGGGCCGTAGCCATGCCGGCCGGACCCGCGCCGATCACGATCAGGTCATTCATCTTGCGGCTCATGCGGTTTGCGAATGGTCATGCCTTCTTGCACCGTGACGAGGCATGCCTGCCGCACGATCCCGTCGATTTCGACCAGGCAATCGTAGCAGGCGCCCATCATGCAGTACGGGGCTCGCGGCGCGCCGGAGGCAGGGGTTTCGCGAAAGCGGTGAATTCCGGCGGCCAGAAGCGACGCGGCCAGATTCTCGCCATCGGGCAGCGACAGGTCTTGTCCGTCAAAGACGACGTGGACGCGCCTGTCATCCGTGTTGAGGCTACGAAAAGCGGTCTTCACCGAAAACCTCCAGATCCGGGGCGGCCGATGTCTTTTCCAGCCAATCGGGCAGGAAACGCGCATGGGCCGCGGACAGCGTGATGCCGCTGTGGCAAGTGACGAGAAAGGCGTCCGGCATTTCCGGACTTTCCTGGTAGATCGGCAATCCGTCGGGCGACAGGATGCGCAGCGCCCCCCAGGACCGCACCAGATTGGCGCGGGCCAGGATCGGATAGGCCCGGACGGCCTCCGCGGCCAATCGAGACAGGCCGGCTGGCGTGACGCCATTATCGAGTCCGACCTCTTCATTTGTGGCGCCGATCTGAATGCCGCCCTCGTCGACTTGACGCGCGATCAGGGAGGGGCGGTTCATGATCTTCGGCATCTTCTCTGTGATCAGGACCTGACCGCGTTGGGGGCGGACCGACGCCTTGAAGCCCATGAGCGGCCCCAGTTCGATCGCACCCAGCCCCGCCGACAGGACTGTCTTGCGGGAGCGGATTTCCGTCCCGTCCGAACAGGTGATGCGGAACAGGTCTTTCCGGTCGACATTCGTGACATGCTTGCCGGTCAGAACCGTCCCGCCCAGCGTCCGGACATCCTGGGCCAGGGCGCGCAGCAGGCGCAGCGGATTCGCGTGACCGTCCTGATGATGCAGGATCGCGCCGACGACGGAGGGGCCGATATTCGGTTCCTCCCGGCGCAGGGCGTTGCTGCCCAAAATTTCATACGGATAATCGCCGCCGAGCTTCCGTTTGAGCTCTTCATACTTCGCGACGGTGTTTTGCAGTTCCTCTTCGGAGAAATGAAGGTCGTAACCGCCCTCCTGCCGCAGACCGATGTCCTGGCCCGTCGCGTCGGCAAGTTCCGCCGCATACGCCGCCCAGGCGCCTGCCGATTGCTGCGACCAACGGGCATAGCGCGGCTGGTTCATGCCCTTGGACTGAACCCAGACCAGACCGAAATTGCCCCGGCTGGCCCGGAAGGAGCCGTCATCCCCGTCGAGGACCGTCACCGAAAGGCCGCGCTTCAGCAGCCCCCAGGCGACAGACAGGCCCACCACCCCGCCACCGATTATGGCGTAGTCCGATTCCATTCGAATTCTCCGGAAAGAGGAGCGGGCGGGCGACCTGATTGCCGCCCGCCCGGTATCCGACTTAGTTGGTGGCCGACTGGGCACGGTCCAGGATGGCCTGACCCCATTCGGCGCCGACATCCTCGAGCACCACCGGCCAGACTTCGGCACGGACCTTGGCGGCCATGGCGGCGATCTGGTCGTCGGTCAGCGTCACGAGCGTGGTGCCGAGTTCGTCGGCAAGCCGTTTCTCGTTGCGGCCCTGGTCGGCTTCCGCCACCTCCCAGCGCGTGGCTTCAAATGCCTCGGCTTCCTTCTTCAAGGCGGCCAGGCTTTCGTCCGAAAGTTCCGACAGGCTGTCATTGGACAGCATCATGAACCAGACTTCGAAATGGGTATTGGCCGGGATGTAGGTCTTGGTCACGTCCCGGAACGAGGCGTAATAGCCTTCCGCACCCGACCCGATGACACCGTCCACGACGCCGGTCTGAACCGCCGTGAAGGCTTCGGCGAAAGGAATCGGCGACGGGATGTAGCCCAGCGCTTCACCGGTCAGCTGGAAGCTCTTGATCCCCGGAACGCGTACCTTGATGCCGTTCGGTTCGGTGCTGCCGGCCTTCGGATTGTCGACATTCAGCGAGATGCCGCCAAAGTAGACCGGATAAGCGGCCAGAACCGTGATGTTCTGTTCCTGGAACAGGTCCACCATCGTCTCGCGGACGGCGCCGCCCGGCCCGTAAATGGCCTGTGCCTCGTCCCAGTTGCCGGCGAGATAGGGGAAGGAGGCGATCTGCATGCGCCGATCGGCGGCGGTTCCGGCCGGCTGGGTCGCCATGTCGATGGCGCCGACGCTGATCCGTTCCTGCACCGTCGTGTAGTCGCCCAGCGCGGAGGCCGGGAAGATCTGGATTTTTACATCGCCGTCGGTCGCCTTCTCCACGGCATCGGCAAAGGCACGCAATTCGACGTCGATGGTCGCACCCTGCGGGCGGACATGGCTCATCTTGAAGGTTTCGGCCAAGGCCGGGGAGGCGGTGACCAGGGCGGCAAGCGCCGTCGCTAACAGTTTCGCTTTCATCGATTTCTCCCTGTTTTCTGGAGGTTGGTTGAAACTTGGCCGCGGCTCAGTATCCGAAGAGCCTTGGCAGGAACAATGAGAGGTCCGGCCAGAAGGATGTCAGGAACACCACCGGGACATAGCCGGTGACGATCAGGAACATGGCCGGTGGGATCATCTTGGTAACCTTCACATTCCCGACACGGGCACCGAGATAGAGAATGGAGGCATAGGGCGGCGTCACCCCTCCCATGGCGGTGTTGACCCCCATGATCGCCGCGAACTGGACAGGGCTGATCCCAAGCGCCGTCATCAGCGGCAGCAACAGCGGCGCGATCAGGATGATCGCGGTCGCGTCGTTGACCACCATGCCGACCAGGAACAGCAGGATGTTGATGAAGATCAACAGCAGGATCTTGTTCTCGGTGACCGAAAAGATGGCGGAGACCATCTGTTGCGGGATGCTCTCATAGACGAACATCTGGCTGAGGATCATCGAGAACAGGATCATGACCATGATCGTCCCGACGGCCGTCGCCGCCTCGCGGCCCGCCGACAGGAAATTCGGCAGCTTCAACCCGCGATAGATCAGGAAACCGACTGGAATCGAGTAGATCACGGCGACGGCAGCCGCCTCGGTCGGTGTCATGACGCCGCCATAGATCCCGCCGAGAATGATGACCGGCAGCAGCAGGGCCGGCAGCGCGCGGGCGCCGCGTCGGCTGGCTTCGCCGGCTAGCTTTCCGAAGCTGGGGGTCTCGTCGAGGATCAGCGGGAACTTGCGGCTCATCCACAGGTTCATGATCGAGAAGGACGCCATGATCAGGAGGCCTGGCCCCAGCGTCGCCAGGAAACAGGCGGCGATCGATGTGTCGGTGACCCAGCCATAAAGGATCATGGTGACGGAGGGCGGGATCAACAGGCCGAGGATGGAGGAGTTGGCGACCAGAGCGGTGGCATAGGCCCGCGGATAGCCGCGTTTTTCCATCTCCGGGATCAGCAATGGACCGATCGCCGCAATGCCGGTCAATCCGGAGCCCGAGATCGCGCCGATAATGGCGCAGCTCACCGCGGCCACGACGCCCAGGCCGCCGCGCACATGGCCGACGAAGACGTTCACGAAGCGTAACAGCGAGGCCGCTATCCCGCTTTGAGACATGATGGTCCCGGCCAGAACGAAAAGCGGGATCGCCAGCAGGATCGGGTTCGACAATTGCTGAACGCCCCAGAGCATCATGCCCTTCATGGTGACGTCGCCGATGAAATACATGACCATCAGGGCGCCGCCGAAACAGTAGGGGAGCGGCACACCGAGCGTCAGCGTTATGACAAGGACGCCGATGGCGAGAAGAGCGACTTCAATCATTGGGCGGCTCCCGTCCGAAGGTCGCGGATATGTCGGATCAGATGCAGCGCGGTGTAGACCATCATCAGAGCCAGGCCGACGACCAGCGCGACGTCGAAATAGAAGGTCGGGATGTAGAGCGTCGGGCTCTCGCGCCAGACCTTCCAGGCGTATTGCGTGAACTGCCAGGCCCAGCCCAGCAGCCAGAGACCGACAATTAGGCTGATCACCTCGCCGACGATCGCCAGGATCGTGTGGCCGCGATCGGACTTCAGGAAGATTTCCAGCACGTTCGCGCGAATATGCGAATTCTCGCGCGACGCATTCACAGCGCCCAGGATGTAAAGCCAGACGGTGGGATACATCATGGTTTCCTCAAGCCCCATGACCGGGACTTCCAGGACGTATCGCGTAATGACCTGCACGAACTGGCCAAGGGCCACGATGCAGATCAACGATGTCAGCAGGATGGATGCAAAACGGTTCATTCGGGTCCCCCACGGAAGTGCTTGAACTAACGCCAACCACGTGCACAAGTTCAAATTCGAAATATCGCTGATCCTATAAATCGATCTTATGGCTTACACTCCGAATCTCACCATCCGGCAATTGCAGACTTTCCGTGAAGTGATGCGGACCGGGTCGATTTCCGAGGCGGGGCGGGCGCTTGGCCGAACCCAGCCGGCGGTGTCGAGCGTGATCGCGGCGCTGGAGGGAGAGCTTGGATTTCCCTTGTTTGTCAGAGATCGCGGGCGCCTGACGCCCTGTCCCGAGGCGCATTACTTTCTGGAAGAGGCTTCGGAAATTCTGACACGCCTGGAACGGGCGCAACACGCCATGGCTGAATTGTCCGGGCATCAGCGGGGCGCTGTCCGGATCGCTTGTTATCCGGCGGCATCGGGCTTTTTCCTGCCGAGACTGCTGGTCGAGTTCCTGCGTGACCGGCCCAAGGTGAAGGCGGATCTGATGATGAGGTCCTCGCTGGTCGTGGAGGATCTGATCGCCTCTCAGGAATACGATATCGGTCTTGCCGAAACGCCGTCTCCGCGCCCGTCGATGCAGATTGAATCGTTCGAACTGAGCTGCGTCGTTGCTCTGTCGCGTCACGATCCGCTGGCCGCGCTGCCTGTGATAACGCCGCGGGATCTGGACGGAAAACCTTTGGCCATGCTGTTTGACGAGCACAGCATGACCCGCGACCTGCGCGACGCCTTCCGTCAAGCTGGCGCGCGGGTGAATCGCCGCTTCTGTTTGCGCACCCTGCTGCCAACGCTCGATCTCGTTGCCGGGGGCCTATGCGCGTCCATTGTCGATCGGATCACCGTCGCGACCTATAGCGGCAGCGATATCGTGTTCCGGGATTTCAGGCCGTCGATTGCGTCCAGGATTTCGATCCTGCGTCCGGCCCACCGGCCCGCCTCGCAGCTCGCCCTGGCGTTCCACGACCTGCTTTGCGGGGCCATGCGAAATCTCGAGACGACGGACAATGTGGCCGATATGCAGCTTCCGCCCGGAATGGGGGGGTGAAGGCGGCAGACGAATTGCCGATATCGGTTCGGCATCTATCGTCGGTCATCATCTAGCGTGCCGTTGGATCAGGCCAGTCTGCTCACGGACTCCATCGAATCCTAGATCGCAACCCAATGAAGTGGGTAAAGGCATTCACTCGTTAATGCTGTTTAATTGTGCGTTCTTTTGGGAAATGCATGCTTGCCGTGGTGCCAACGCCCAATTCACTGGCTAGCGTCAATGACCCGTCATGTAGTCGCATCAGATCGCGGGCAATGCTAAGACCAAGCCCGGTACCCGGGCGAGAGGTCTTCATGTCATTGTGCCCGGATTGAAAGAAGGGAGAGAAAACCCGGTCCAGGTCTTCGGCGGGAATGCCGCGCCCCTTGTCCGCGACGTCAATTCGAATGCCGCCGGAGCTTTCCTGAAGGACGCGAACCGTGATCTCTCCTCCGTCGGAGTGCTTAGCCGCATTCGACAGAAGGTTTATCAACACTTGCCGCAGCCGAAAGCCATCCGCTTTCAATTTTGGCAGGTCCGGTTCGATCTCTCTGCGAAGCTTGAGTTTCAACTGGCCGGCATTGGTTGATGGTACCCCCATATCCGACAGGGAGAGTTGGGAGACATCATCCAGCACTTGTACAATGTCCACTTCCGACTCCCGCAATTCAATGCTGCCGGCCTCCATTTTCGACACGTCGAGAATGTCCTCGATCAACTGCCGCAGATGCTGGCCGCTGCCGAAAATATCCTCGGCGTATTGGCGGTATCGAACAGAAAGCGATCCCAGCATCTCCTTCGACATTATCTCTGAGAACCCAATGATCGCGTTCAATGGGGTTCGGAGCTCGTGGGTCATCTTCGCGAAAAATGCAGATTTGGCGGTATTGGCTGCCAGCGCAGACCGGAACCACATCGTATAAACCGTGCCCGAGGCGAGCAGCATGACGGCCGTTGCTATGACCACGGCAGGCAACAATTGGTATATCAAGGCATCGCCTGGCCGGGGATGTTCCCACGTTGCCCAGGCGACAGCGGATCCGTCTAGTGTCGGAATAGGAAACGCTTCAAGGTTGGGCGTCTGTGTTTGGAATTTGAGCTCCCCTAGATCGTATAGTCCGGCTAGCCCGCGCTCAATTGCCCGGTCCAACTCTCGATGGAACAACAGGATTGGTCGGGCCGCTTCGGCGATCTCTTGCGGTGCGGGCTTGGACGGTACGATTGCCGTGGCGGAAATCAAAAACACGCGATCACCAAAACTAATGAATGAGGTGACCGTCCCCCGGTAGTCTGTGGGCGCGGATTGAATCTGGTCCACTATCGATTTGGAATGCTTGCCCAAAAAGGATTGCGCGTCTGTGGGGAGGCGCTTGTCGGCATTGTAGACAAACACTGTGCGAAGATCTGAATCCAGAACATATGTACCAGAATGACCGTATTCGGTCCGAAGGTGCTTCCCAAGTGCTTGGCCCGCCCAATTGGTGTCGATGCCCGTGTGCACCATCTTATTCAGATCGTCCCGCCCCGCATAATCGAGCGTCCGTCCGGCCAAGTCCTGTGACAGGGCCTGCAAAGCTGTTGCCAGGAGTTGTTGAGAAACTTTCTGAGCCGACTCGTCCAGTTTCCGGGCGCTGAACAGTGTTACGTATGCGATGGAACCAAGTGCAATGGCGAAAATTACTACGCATATAAGCAGAGGTTGGACGAGGAAGCGTTTGCGTACGAACTCATTGACCCCGGAGCCAACATGATCGCTCATTTCTTCACCCGGCATGAAGCGATGAATCAATCTACGAATAATATGCATCGGGAATGATATTACATGCTGCCAGTACCTGTGACTAGGTGGCGTGAGGTAGCTGAGCCAGTGATTGGATTCACGGATACGTTACGCGCGTTGAGCGGTCTACCTCCCTGAAACTGACGGTCCGGCGGCCAATTCAGACCGCCGCTTTCAGCGCTTCGCCCTCGTATTTCGCCAGACAATCATCCCCCACCGGCGACACCGGCGTCAGGTCGCGGTGATGTTTGTAGTCGGGGCGTTTGTCCGAGGTCAGCGCGTTCGAGACCGGGTTGACGATCAGGGAGAAGATTCCGCGGTCCCAGGGGGACATGTTGTTGGGGGAGCCGTGGATCAGCGTGTCATGAAAGATCAGGACCGTGCCCGGCACACCCTTGGCCGAAACGATGGTGGAGCTAGAGATCGTCTCGCGGACTCGGTCGATCTCCGTCACCCAGAGCGGATAGCTGGTCGTCTGGTCGTCCAGCCAGGCCTTGTGTTCCGGGCCTTTATGGGAGCCGGGGACGAAATAGAGCGGGCCGTTGAACTCGTTCACCTCGTCCAACAGGATATGCAGGTTGATCGCCTCCGGGCGCGGCACGCCGTCTTCGCCGTGATGGGTCGCGAAATCGGTGTGCCACTGCCAGATTTCGCCGGAGAAGGCGGCCTTCACATTGACTTTCACCTGCTGAATGTAGAACGGCTCGTCCAGGATCTGGCGCGCCGGTTCGATCAGACGCGGATGCCGGACCAGAGCGGCGAACAGCGGATCACGCAGATGCAGGCCCATCGCTGTGCGAACCGCGCCCGATCCGCGTTCGATGACGTTGGCATCGGACTTGTCGGAGAACAGGGCAGGCAGCCGCGACTGAATGGCGGCCACTTCCGCCGGCGAGAAAACCTCCGGCAGGATTAAGAACCCATCGCGGTCGAGCTGCGCCAATTGGTCGGTGGAAAGCGTCATTTTTCCAGTCCCCGTTTCGTGTTCCGATATCGCAATGATTGACGCGAAGCCGATTGCGGACAATGAGTATTATCTGACCAATTGTTTGGAAAAACTATACGATGAAACGAGCCTTGCCGCCGCTGCGGGCGGTTCAGTATTTTGAACGCGCCGCGGAACGGGAGAGTTTTACCGCCGCGGCCGAGGATCTGGCGGTCTCGAAAGGGTCCATCAGTCAGCAGGTCCGTCATCTGGAAACCTATCTGGGTGTCCGGTTGTTTAGAAAATCCGGCCGCAAGGTCGCTTTGACCGATGCCGGGCGGCGCTATCATTCGGCGGTGCGCAACGCGCTGAACATCCTGGAGGCGGAAACGGAGCGGACGGTTGGGGCACGGAAACGATCGACCCTTAGGATCACCGCCTTGCCCGCCTTCGCCTCGGTCTGGCTGGTTCCCAGGCTGGACGCGTTTCAGAAATTGTATCCCCATCTGGATATCGAAATCTCCGCCGACGCGGAAATCGTCGATTTCAACCGGTCGGACGCCCAGATTGGCATTCGCTACGGTGGTCCCGACCTGGCGGGGTTGGAGCGTGCTTCGCTGGGTAAGGACACGTTGTTCCCGGTTTGCGCGCCGTCCTACCGCGATGCAATGGATCTGCGCGCGCCCGGCGACCTGAACAAATGCCGGTTGCTGCACGACACCTATTGGCGGGCCGACTGGACCCGCTGGTTGACCGCGGCGTCGGCGGCGGAGTGCGCGGGGCGGGACAGTCAGTTCTATACCCATTACAGCATGGCCATCGACGCCGCCCGGGCCGGGTCCGGTGTTGCCATGGGACATGGGATGCTGATCCGGGATTTGCTGGCGCGGGGGGATCTGGTTTCCCCATTCGATCGAACGATCGACGCCGAAGAGGGGTATTATGCCGTGATCCCCGAACGGGCGCGGCATCTCGACTATGTCCGCCGGTTCCGGGATTGGCTACTAGCCGCCGTGGCAGGTCCGGGTACCATTTGATCCGTAGGTCACGGGTGAGGTTCTTCGGGGAACCGCCTGGGTTTCCGGATACGCTCCTTCATAAGGGGAGTTTTTGGAGGGGGCCGGTTTGCATTACTAACCGTCTCGAAAATCGCCCCTTCAGTTCTATTTAACGGATTTTCCTTGAATATTTTGTAGCTAGCCCCTATTTCTAGGCCACGTTTTGAAGTCGCTTTAGTGATCGTGATTATCCGCCTAGCCGGACGACCAAGTTTCCTTCTCCGACAATTCGAGCGTGTTCAGGTCCGCCGCATTCGGCGCGGGCCAATCCATCTGTCGTGAAAGGAATAGTCATGACCACGGGTACTGTTAAATGGTTTAACGCCACCAAAGGCTTCGGTTTCATTCAGCCGGAAGACGGTTCGAACGACGCCTTCGTTCACATCAGCGCCGTCGAGCGTTCGGGTCTGAGCGACCTGGTCGAAGGTCAGCGCGTGAAGTTCGAACTGATCGCCGGCCGGAACGGCAAAATGGCGGCGGAAAATCTGGCTATTGCGGATTGACCGGATGGGGCGGCTGTCTGGCCGCCCCGGCCACCCCAATCTGCCGGTCGTTCGGACCGGCTAAAGTATCAAAGAGAAAGTTGAGTGCGTTATGAGTACGGAAGCACAGTTTTTGTTGCGATATGGTTTGCAGAATTTCGTTCGTTTCGCGGAATCCGGCACGGGATGCCATTTCGCGATCGATGGAACGGAAAGCCACAAGATGATCAATCACGCAGCCTGTCTCATCACCGAGATGTATGGCGCGGATTCCTCTATCCGTATCGTCTGATCCATCCGGAGCGGGCGCATCGCGCTCTGCCGCCCCGGCGATTATCGACTGCCAGACCGGATGCGCCGTTTCACGACGGCGCATTTGCTGTATCTAGAGGCTGTATCTAGTGGCTGGGCCACGCAATTCGGGTGCGGAATGAAATCCTATGATGTGATCGTGCTGGGCGCCGGGGCGGCCGGGCTGATGTGCGCCGCCGGGGCGGTCAAGCGCGGCCGTCGTGTTCTGGTGCTGGATCACGCCAAGAAGCCGGGCGAAAAGATCCTGATCTCCGGCGGCGGGCGCTGCAATTTTACCAACTTGCACACGACACCGGCCAATTTCCTGTCGCGCAATCCGCATTTCTGCAAATCGGCGCTGAAACGCTATACGCAGTACGATTTCATCGACCTCGTCGAGAAGTATGGCATCGCCTATCACGAAAAGGATCTGGGGCAGCTGTTCTGCGACCACTCGGCGAAGGACATCGTCGCCATGCTGTTGGCCGAGGCAGAGGGCGCGGAGGTCCGGACCCGGACCGCCATTCGCGCCGTTGCGAAACCGGATCCGGCCGTACGCGCCTTTCGGGTCGAGACGGCGGACGGGGATTTCGAAGCCGAATCCCTGGTCGTCGCGACCGGCGGACCGGCCATCCCGCAGATGGGCGCGAGCGGCTTCGCCTATGAGGTCGCCGCGCAGTTCGGGATCGGAATCGTCGAGCCGCGTGCCGGTCTGGTGCCGCTGACTTTCGATGACCAGACACTTCAGGACCTGGAAGGCCTGTCCGGCGTCGCGGTCGACGCGTCGGCCGTTCTGGGCAGGACCCGGTTCGACGAGGCGCTGCTGTTCACCCATCAGGGGTTCAGCGGCCCGGTGATCTTGCAGATTTCGTCCTATTGGCGGGAAGGGGATACGCTGACCATCGACATGCTGCCGGGCGGCGACGCTTTCGCGCTGTTGAAGGAGGCCAAGCAGTCCGTCTCAAAGCGCGAGATTCAAACCGTGCTGGGGGAGCTTCTGCCCAAGCGCCTGGCCCAGCGGATCGCCGAGATTACCGGCCTGCAGGGCCGTATGGCGGAACTGCCGGACAAGGACCTGCGGCGCGCGGCGGATCGCATCAATGCCTGGCAGGTAACCCCCAGCGGCTCACTGGGCCTGAAGAAGGCGGAGGTCACTCTGGGCGGGGTCGACACCGATTTCCTGTCCTCGAAGACAATGGAGGCGAAATCCGTCCCCGGCCTCTACTTCATCGGTGAAGCGGTGGACGTGACCGGCCATCTGGGCGGATTCAATTTCCAATGGGCCTGGGCGTCCGGCCATGCGTGCGGCGAGGTCGCCTGATCCGGCTCATTGTTCGGCGCCGAGTTCCACCGCCGCCTTGTAGCCGCTATAGACCGCCGTCGCGATAATGCCGGGTGCGTCGCAATCGCCGATCCGGGCGACGCTTTTCGGGGCGCCTTCGGCTCCATCGGCGATGGCCTTCTTGAGCGCGCGATAAAGGGTGTCGCAGGGCTCCCGACGGGTCAGGGGCAGGACCCAATCGGCGGCGATCTCACCTTCCTGTCCGCTGAAGATGCAAGCGGTAGCGCAATGGTCCGCTTCGATGCGCTCCAGGGTCCGGTTGGTCACAATCTCGACCCCCGCATCGATCAAGGCCGCGGCGGACTGGAACTGTTCGTTGGTATAGGCACCCCAGCCTGCCGGACGGCCGGCGGGCGTCACCAAAGTCACATCATGCCCCCTGGATCGCAGCAACAGGGCCAGGACGGAACCCAGATAATAGTGGTCGTCGTCATAAATCAGGACCGGCCCGTCCGGGATCGCTTCGCCGCGCAGGATGGTATCCGCGGTAAGGACCGTCGCCCCCGGCGCGGCCGGAACCGGGGTGTTGCGGTGACGGCTGATCCCGTCCGTCGCCCATTGCGCGCCGGTCGCGGTCAGCACACGATCGGCGCCGACGGCCAGAACATCGTCCACTGACAGGCGGCTTTCACGGAAGATCTCGACATTGGGCAGTTTGTCGATCTGCCCCAGGCGCCAATCGCGGACACGGGCCCATTCGGACAGGCCGGGCAGGCGGCTTTCCAGGGTAACCCGGCCGCCCAGATCGCGCCCGGCCTCGGCCAGCATGACGTTGTGACCGCGCTGCCCGAGGACCCGCGCCGCCTCCAATCCCGCCGGCCCCGCGCCGACAATCAGCACCTTTTCAGGTTTCCGGGCGGGGACGACGCGCTCCGGATGCCAGCCGCGCCGGTATTCCTCGCCCATGGTCGGGTTCTGGGTGCAGCGGATGGGAACGCCCAGCGTGTTATGGGCATAGCAGACATTGCAGCCGATGCATTCGCGGATGTCCTCGACCCGTCCTTCCTCGATCTTCCGGGGCAGGAACGGATCGGCGATGGAGGGGCGGGCGGCGCCGATCATGTCCTGAACGCCGGACCGCACTAAACGCGCCATTGTATCGGGGGACGTAAAGCGCCCCACCGCCGCGACCGGTTTGGTCGTCAACGCCTTGGCGCGGGCGATGCTGTCTTCCAGGGCGCTTTCCCGGACGAAACGCGATGCGCCCATCTCGATACCGTAATCGTGGACGGTCAGATCCCAGAGGTCCGGGTCCTCCGCCATCAGGCCGAAGGCGTCTAAACTTTCCGGATCGGACAGATCCGCCGTGAACCGGACCGCCAGCGCCGCCTTGTCCCCGATTGCGTCGCGCGTCTCGGCAATCAGTTCCCGTACGATGCGCAGGCGGTTTTCCAGGGACCCGCCGTATTCGTCGGTCCGCGTATTGGTTTCGGGATCGAGGAATTCCGACAGCAGATAGCCGTGTGTCGCATAGACATAGACGATGTCGAACCCGGCCTCGACCGCGCGCTGGGCGGCGTCGCGCTGCCATTTCAGGACGTCTCGGATATCTTCCTTATCCAACGGCCGGCACTGGAACGGATGCAGTTGGTCCGTATTGGTCGGCGGCCGGCTGCGCAGACCCAGTGTGGGCTGGCGGCTGGCCATGTTGCCGATATAGTTGCCGCCGATCCACAGCTCCGCCCCGGCCAGTGCTCCATGTTCGTGCACGGCGTCGGTCATCAGGGCATTGGCGCGGATATCGTCGGCGTTCCAAAGCCGGGCATAGGGATAGGACCCATCGTCCGAACTGTCGTGGACGGAGCAATACTCCGTACAGACCACGCCCCAGCCGCCCTCTGCCTTCACCCCCCGCATCGCGGCCAGCATATTGGGCCTCAGCCACCCCATCCCGGTGCAATGCGGCACCTGGTAGAACCGGTTCTTCGCGGTGACGGGTCCGATCCGGATCGGGTCGAACAGAATGTCGTAACGGGCGTCGCGCATAGGGGTTTGCCTGCCTTCTCTGAACGTGCGGCAGTATCCCCGTCCGGCAGAGGGTAGTGCAATATTTATTTGAATGAGTGTTTAAATAAACCTCAGTGAGGGGATGGTAAGAACAGCAACTTTATATAGGAGCGGAGCAGCAGCACCTGGCGGCTGGTAATTCGCGGTTCACCGATTGCCCGTGAGATGACGAGACCGCCTTCAATCACCGAACTGACCATGTCGGCAAGGTCTGTCAGACCGACATCGTCGCGCAGTGGGTAGCGTGCGGCGATTTCTTCGAACATCGTCAGAAAACGTTGGCGCCAGCCAAGCACAGCACGCTGGTTGGCTTCGCGTACGCTACGGTCGAACAGTCTGTCCTGATAAGTCGCGGAGGCGACGATGCAGCCGGGATGGCCGTACGGGACGTCGTCCAGCATTTCCGCCAGCAGTTTTAATCCGATCAGCGCCGCCTGGAGTGGGTCGTCCGAAAGTTCCCGGGCGCGATCCATTATGCCGTCGAACAACTGACCTTCGATCTCGATATGTCGTTCGATCAAGGCCCGTGCCAAAGCGTTCTTATCCGGAAAATGATAGAAGAAGCCGCTTTTGGTTATTTCGGCCGCCGTGACGATTTCTTCGATTGAGGTCGCGTCGAACCCTTTCGCCAGAACCGCGTCCTGGGCGATGTCCATGATGCGCTCTTTGGTGTTTTTTCCGCGCGCCACGGCCGGATTTCCCTGATGTCGAACCGGCGGGACAATACCGACGGTACAGTTTTTTTCAACTCGATGGCGCAGGCGTAGTGATTCGGAGTAATAAGTTTCTGAAATATATAAACAAATGAGAGTTTTGAATATGTACCACCAGTCGACTTACTGAATTCTGACCGAGGCTCTAAAGGTCTGCCGCATCGAGAAACGCATTCAAGGAGACCAGATATGCCTCACATCGATGCTTTGTTGAACACCGATCGCCCTTTTCTGACTGATGGTGGTTTTGAGACTTGGCTTTTCTTTCAGCAGGGCCACAGCGCGCCTGAGTTTGCCGCAATGTTGTTGATGGAGGACGACAAGGCGGTGGCCGATATGCGCCGGTATTTCGACCGTTTCCTCGGCATGGCGGAAGCGGCGGGGACCGGCTATATCCTGGATACTAACACGTGGCGTGGCGGCCTGCATTGGGCCGAAAAGGTCGGTCGGACGGATTCGGATATGATCGCGCTGAACCGCGCGGCGGTTCGTTTTGCCCGCGAGATGCGTGACACCTGGTCCGAAAAGGTCGCGCCTGTGATCCTGAACGGCGTGGTTGGGCCGGCTGGTGATGGTTATGCGCCCGAACGCGTGCCGACGGTCCAGGAAGCGGAGTGGATACATCGGACGCAGATCGCCGTCTTCAAGGAAGAAGGCGTCGATATGGTTTCTGCCATCACAATGACCAATGTGGCAGAGGCGATAGGAATTTCAAACGCGGCCAGGAACCATTCGCTGCCGGTCGTAATTTCCTTCACGGTCGAAACGGACGGCCGGTTACCGACGGGACTGACCCTAAAGGACGCCATCGCCGAAGTGGACATGGCGACCGAAGGCACGCCGCTCTATTACATGGTGAACTGCGCCCATCCCGATCATTTCAGCGACGTCCTCGCCGACGGCAGGGATTGGACGTCGCGCATCGGCGGTATCCGAGCCAATGCGTCGCGACTCAGCCATGCCGAACTGGATGGGTCGGAACAACTGGACCAGGGCAATCCGGAGGAGTTCGGCGAGTTGCACAATGGCATCGCGGCGGTCCTACCGAAATTGCGCGTGGTCGGCGGTTGTTGCGGAACGGATCACCGCCATGTCGGCAGCGTGTCGCATCACCTGCACAAATCGGCTCTCTGATCGGCTCAGGCAAATTGACGGCGGCCGCCTTTCGATTTCGAGGGGCGGCCTTATCGTGTTCGGAACCGGTTTGGCTAGCGCAATCAGGTCAGTGTCGACGAAACTGTACCAATTCCTTCCGTCCGGCAGTACCGGGTCACTATTGCGATGTTCCATTCTGGTCGGGCTCCGGTCGGCAAGGCGCTGCTGGATTCGACCGTCCCGCCTCGCGTCTGGACAAGAACCGGCATCGTCGCTAACTAACCTCTTCCGCTCCGCCGGAGCGAATTGAAGGTATGTAAGGACCGAGAAACATGGCGAGCGCCAACGACATCCGCGCCAAATTCCTGGACTATTTCGCGCAGAACGGCCACCGGGTGGTCGACAGTTCCCCGCTGGTGCCGCGCAACGACCCGACATTGATGTTCACCAATGCCGGGATGGTTCAGTTCAAGAACGTGTTCACCGGTCAGGAACACCGCGACTACAACCGCGCCGCCACGTCCCAGAAATGCGTGCGCGCCGGGGGTAAGCACAACGATCTGGAAAATGTCGGCTATACGGCGCGGCACCATACCTTCTTTGAAATGCTGGGGAATTTCTCCTTCGGCGACTATTTCAAGGATCTGGCGATCGAGCTGGCCTGGAACCTGGTCACCAAGGAATACGGCCTGCCGAAGGACAAGCTGCTGGTCACCGTCTTCTCGGAGGACGACGAGGCCTTCGATCTGTGGAAGAAGATCGCCGGCCTGCCGGAAAGCAAGATCATCCGCATCCCGACCTCGGACAATTTCTGGCAGATGGGCGATACCGGTCCGTGCGGCCCGTGCTCGGAAATCTTCTTCGATCACGGCGACAAGATTCCCGGCGGTCCCCCGGGCAGTCCGGACGAGGATGGCGACCGGTTCATCGAAATCTGGAACCTGGTCTTCATGCAGTTCGAGCAGATCGAGCCGGGCAATCGGATCAACCTGCCGAAGCCGTCGATCGACACCGGTATGGGGCTGGAGCGGATTTCCGCCGTGCTGCAGGGCAAGCACAACAACTACGACATCGACACGATGCGCGCGATCATCGAGGCGTCGGCGGATCTGACCAGCATCGATCCGGACGGCGCGCAATCGGCGAGCCACAAGGTCATTGCCGACCATCTGCGCGCGTCCTCCTTCCTGATCGCGGACGGCGTGCTGCCGTCGAACGAGGGGCGCGGTTATGTCCTGCGCCGCATCATGCGGCGGGCCATGCGCCATGCCCATATGCTGGGCGCGAAAGACCCGCTGATGCACCGCCTGGTGCCGGTCCTGGTCAAGCAGATGGGCGGCCATTTCGAAGAATTGCGCCGGGCGGAGGCGCTGATCACCGAGACGCTGAAGCTGGAAGAAACCCGCTTCAAGACGACCCTGGATCGCGGCCTGAAACTGCTGGACGACGAGACGGCGGGCCTGCCCGAGGGGGGCGAGCTGTCCGGGCGTGTCGCGTTCACGCTGTACGATACCTACGGCTTCCCGTTGGACCTGACGCGCGACATCCTGCGCGGTCAGGGCCGCACCGTGGACGAGGCCGGATATGACGAAGCCATGGCCGAACAGAAGGCCAAGGCGCGCAAGGCCTGGGCCGGATCCGGCGAGGCGGCGACGGAAACCGTCTGGTTCGACCTGAAGGAGAAGGTCGGTGCGACCGAATTCTTCGGTTACGAGACAGAAAAGGCCGAGGGTGTCGTTGCGGCGCTGGTCAAGGACGGCAAGCCGGTCGACAGCCTGTCCGAGGGCGACAGCGCGATCCTGATCGCGAACCAGACGCCGTTCTATGGCGAAAGCGGCGGTCAGATGGGGGATCACGGCACGCTGACGACGGCGGATGGCGCTGTGTTCACCGTCACCGATACTCAGAAGAAGCTGGGCGACATGCACTTGCATATCGGCACGCTGGAAAAGGGTAGCTTGAAGATCGGCGAGGCGCTGGAGATGCTGGTCGACGGCGACCGGCGCACCCGCCTGCGCGCCAATCACTCGGTCACGCACTTGGCCCATGAGGCGCTGCGCCGCGTTCTGGGCGATCACGTGACCCAGAAGGGGTCCCAGGTCGGGGCCGACAGCATGCGCTTCGACTTTGCCCATCCCAAGGCGATGTCCGATTCGGAAATCGATCAGGTTGAGCGGTTGGTGAATGCCCAGATCCGGATGAACGAGCCTGTCGTGACGCGCCTGATGACGCCGGATGAGGCGATCAAGGCCGGGGCACTGGCGCTGTTCGGCGAGAAGTATGGCGAGGAAGTCCGCGTTGTGTCGATGGGCGGTCCGGAAGGCGATCTGGGCCATGTCTATTCGACGGAATTGTGCGGCGGCACCCATGTGCGCCGCACCGGCGATATCGGACTGTTCAAGATCGTCAGCGAAGGTGCGGTGGCGGCCGGGGTGCGCCGGGTCGAATGCCTGACCGGGCAGGCGGCGTTGGATTACCTGAGCGGTCAGGACAATCGCGTGCGCGCGGCGGCGGCGGCCCTGAAGGTGCGCCCGGTCGATCTGGAAGAGCAGGTGGAAACCCTGATGCAGCAACGCAAGGCGCTGCAGCGTGAGGTCTCCGAACTGACCCGGAAACTGGCCGCGGGCGGCGGCGGTGGGGCATCCACCGCACCGGAAGCCAAGGACATCGCGGGGATCAAATTCGCCAGCCGCGTGTTGGACGGGGTGAACCCGAAAGAGCTGAAACCCCTGGCCGATCAATTGAAAAGCCAGATCGGCTCCGGCGTCGTGACCGTTATTGCCGTCAATGACGGCAAGGCGTCGGTCGTGGTCGGCGTGACCGACGATCTGACCGGGCGTTTCGATGCGGTCCAGCTTGTCCGTACCGCGGCGGAAGCCATGGGCGGCAAGGGCGGCGGCGGCCGACCCGACATGGCCCAGGGCGGTGCCCCGGACGGCAGCCAGGCCGCCAACGCGGTCGGCGCGGTCGAAGCGGCGCTTGGCTGATACCTGGCGCTGACTTTTGCCACGCTGGGTCGCAGCGCGATGCGGTCACGCCTAGCAATTCCGCGGCACTGCGGATCCTAAGTCAGCGGCACTGGTACAAATCCGAGCCTGATCACACTTAAAAAGTGTGTCGATTGTCCTTTCGATGCTATGCTTCTCGTGGAGAAGGATATGAGCGCGAAATGGCTCGAAACCCGGCATGAGATTTATCGATCTTTGGTCGACAAGTTGCTGATTGGCGTCATCGTTCTGGTCGCCGCCTTGTATTTGAATGTCGCCTTGGAAGACCATAAGTCGGAACTCGCGCATGACCGGGCCCTCTGGGACAAACGTCTCACCGCGATGATCGATTTGCGTGTGGACTATAACGCCTGTCTGGAAAATCTGTTCGAATTCTGGAAGGCGTCGGGCGGGTACCGAGATGACCCAACCGCCCATACCTTGCTGGAACTTGAGAAACGGAAGCTCGAGTTTCGGAAAGCGCTTTCCGTGTTCCTGTCGAACTCAAATAAATGGGGCGTTCTTTTCGATACTAAGTTCGAGAATGAGTTGAGGAACCACTATTACATCCTCAGCTCATTTCTGAAAATTGATGGAGATCGGGCGTTTGACGTTCCGGCCTTCGTTTCCGGTCTCGCGGATAATTTCGATTCCCACACTACCAATGCATTGAACGGTTTTTACAGCGTAGAACGGCGTCAGCTTACGAACATTGGGTTCCAGCCGGTCGCATTCGATCAAGCCGTTCACTATAAAGACTTGGCTGGATATCTCCGGGTAAACCTGGACCAATGGGAGAGCAAATAGATCGACTGGCGGCCTCGAAGCGCAATTGTCATTGTGCTGACATTTGACCGGCGGTTGCAGGCTGGCTTACGCTTCTCCTTATTCTTGGCGGGGAAGGTCATGTTCTGTCGAAAATTGATGTGTGTATTGACGGTATTGACCGGCGCTGCCGTTTTCTCTTCGGCAGCATTCGCGGCGGAACTGACCGCCGAGTTTGCGGATCCGTCTTGGGACGGGAAGGTCATCCCCGAAGGTCAGCAATGCCAGGAATTCGACGGGCAGGGGGCAACGCCGCCCTTGCACTTGTCCGGCCTGCCGGATGGCACCAATGCCGTGCTGCTTCTCTTCAACGATGAGGATTATGAGCCGCTGTCGACCGATGGCGGGCATGGGATTATCGGGTTCGAAATCGAACCCGTGAATGGCGCGACTCAGCTGCCCGCCGTGCCGGGCGGCACCACCGACATGCCGGAGGGTATTTGGCTGGAGGCGGAAAACCGCGACGATATCGGAGAGGTCGGATATCTGGCGCCCTGCTCGGGTGGCGAGGGCAATCTCTATTCCGTTCAAATCCTGGCCGTGCGGTATCTGAACGAGGAGCAATACGAGATCCTAGCCGAGGGATATCTGCAATTGGGGCGGTACTGAGACGCAACCTTTTCTGAAATGGGAGACATGGGATGAACAAGAAATCCGGTCTTTGTGTGTTGGTGGCGACCCTGTCGCTGGGGTTGTCCGCACCGGCGTTGGCCGACGATCTGACGGTGGAATTCGCCGATTCTGCCTGGACCGGGGACCGCATCCCGGATGGCCAGCATTGCAAGAAATTCGGCGGCAGCGGGGCGACGCCGCCGTTGAAAATTTCCGGCATTCCGGCCGAGGCGAATGCGATCGTGGTCGAGTTCAATGACCGCAGTTTCCAGAAGCTCTCGTATGACGGCGGCCACGGGAAAATCGGCTTCATGATTGAACCGGGCAAGGGCGAGGCGATGTTGCCGGCGGTTCCGGGCGGCACCGACGCCATGCCCGACGGTGTCTGGCTCGAGAAAAAGAACCGCGCGACCGGTGCGTGGTATTCAGACGGCTATCTGCCGCCCTGCTCCGGTGGCCAGGGCAACACCTACGAGGCGGAAGTCTTCGCCGTGATCAAGGACGGCGACGACTACGATGAGATCGCCGAAGGGGAAATCCGGCTAGGACGGTATTAACTCGGCCTTCGCGTATGCGCGGAAGTAGCGGCTTCGTCTGGGACGGTAAACGAAGGAGCCAACAGTTAAATGCGCCACCCCGGCGCAGGCCGAGGTCCAGGGAATAGGGCACGGAATCTGCCGGCAACCCTGGATTCCGGCCTTCGCCGGAATGATGCAATTGTTGATGTTCCGTGTTCCCGCGGATAACTCGCCGTCTGTCGCAGGAGCGCGAAATCGGCGGTGCGAAGCCTCAATACCGGTAGGACAGGCTCAACGCACCGAACTTGTCGATACGGTCCTGGGTGTCGAATTCCTTGCTGCGGATCACATAGGTATAGGTGAGGCGAAGGTCGTTGTACTGAATGGCGATCCCGGTCTGGAAATCGGCGACGAAGACTTTCTTGTCGACGCTTTGGCTGTCCGCGAACGTGTTGCCGTCCAGGAAGATGTTCCGGCCCACAATGCGGCCGCCGACGCTGGCGAAAGTGTACCAGTTGAAGCCGTCGGACGCGCGGACATAGGCGCTGCCGGGCAGGCTGGGGCGGATGCGCGGCGGACCGAGATCGGTCGTCAGGTCGCCGCCGATGCGCAGGGTCGCGCCGCCGGATAGATAGGTCGCGACATTGCCCAGCGCGAAGCCGGCATTGGGCACGAAATCGGCCGATAGGCCGCCGCCCAGATCGGCGTCCCAGACCTGCCTCGCATGTTCATAGATCAGGGCGAAGCCGGGCTCGTTCTCCAATTGATGGTCCCAGCCCCTCGGGTCTTCCAACCCGAATGTGTCGTGCCAGTTCTCCTGGGTCCATTCGGCACCGGACGCCGGGCCGACAACGCCGATCTCAAGGACGACCGCGTCGCTCTGCTTGGCGTCGGGGGAGACCGCGATCAAACCGCCGCTGAGATAGAGCCAACCGGCATAGGGCCGGTCGTCGGGACGCGGATTGGGATCGCTGATATTGTCCGGCGTGTAGATGTTCTGCCCCAGGCTATAGGTCGCCCGCGCCCGGGCGTCTTCCGGCCAGAAGGGGATCAGGCCGGCGATGACACCGACCGGATCGTCGCTTTCGGGCACATATTCACGGGTCGTATAAGTGACCTTGGTGCCATGGGTGAAATGCCGGTCCGTGCCGGATCCGAACAGATCGTTTTCGATCATGAAGCTGAAGGTTCCGCGGTCGTCGGGCGCTTCGTCGGCATAAGCGGCCCCCGATCCGGATGCCGCGACCCCGATCAGGCCGGCGGCGAGTAGGCCAAGCGTTTTGGAACCGGGCTTCATGAAACTGCTTTCCGACTTGGTTGCGCGGCCCCTAGTATGGCCTTCGCTTAGGTAAGTCCATGCAAGAGATATGCAAGGTTATGTCTGAACTCACAACAGCCAATCATTGGGGCAGTTATAGGGCGATCGTGCGGGACGGAAATGTCCAGGAGCTGAAACCGCTGCTGGACGCCGACGACGTCTCGGATATGTCGGCTTCGATCCTCGACACGTTGGATTGCCCGGCCCGAATCAAGCGCCCGGCAATCCGGAAAAGCTGGCTGGAGGGCGGCCCTGGGACGGCCGGTCATCTGCGCGGTGCGGACCCGTTTGTCGAGGTCGATTGGGACACCGCGCTGGATTTCTTCGCTGGAGAGGTCGACCGAATCCGTAAGGATTTCGGGAATGAGGCGATCTTTGCCGGCTCCTATGGTTGGGCCAGCGCCGGTCGGTTCCACCATGCCCAGAGCCAGATCCACCGTTTCTACAACATGGCCGGCGGCTATGTGAAATCGGTGAATGCCTATTCCTATGCGGCGGCGGAAGTGATCCTGCCGCATGTCATCACCAATCTGCGCCACACCATGGTCCAGGCGCCGAGCTGGCACGAGATCGCGGAACACACCGACGTCATGCTGGCCTTCGGCGGCCTGCCGCTGAAGAACGCGCAAATCCAGAACGGCGGCGTCGGCATTCATACGGCGCGCGACTGGATGAGCAAAATGGGCCAGGGGTCCGGCCGGTTTATCGGCATCTCGCCGGTGCGCGACGACATGGCGGCGGAGCTGGGTGCGGAATGGGTCCCGATTCGTCCCAACACCGACTTGGCGCTGATGCTGGCGCTGGCCTATTGCCTGGAGACCACCGGCCGCGCGGATCATGCGTTTCTGGAGCGGTACTGCACCGGCTATGACACGTTCCGGCCCTATCTGCTGGGCGAAACGGATGGTATTCCGAAGTCGCCGGCCTGGGCGGCCGAAATCACGGGCATGTCTGTCGATACGATCAACGATCTGGCGCAGGCGCTTTCCGGCGGCCGGGTGATGATCTCGCTGTCCTGGTCGCTGCAGCGGTCGGACCGGGGCGAACAGCCCTATTGGATGGGGGTCGTCCTGGCCGCCATGCTGGGTCAGATCGGCCTGCCCGGGGGCGGGATCGCGATCGGTCTTGCGGCCGAACATGGCAACGGCAATCCCGAAACCCAGCTGCGCTGGGCCGCGGTGCCGACCGGCCGCAACCCGGTCGATGCGTTCATCCCGGTGGCGCGGATCGCCGACATGTTGCTGAATCCAGGCGGAACCTGCGACTATAACGGTCGCACCATCACCTATCCTGACATCAAGATGGTTCATTGGGCGGGCGGCAATCCGTTTCACCATCATCAGGACCTCAACCGGTTGCGGCAGGCCTGGGCAAAGCCGGATACGGTCGTGGTGCAGGAGATCTTCTGGAATCCGATCGCCCGTCACGCCGATATTGTCCTGCCGGTCACGACGCCGCTGGAGCGCAACGACATCGCGGTGACCCAGATGGACGCCTGGGCCGTCGCGATGAAGAAGCTGATCGAACCGGTCGGCGAGGCGCGCAACGACCATGATATCTTGCGCGGCGCGGCGGCGCGCCTGGGCTTCGAAGACGCCTTTACCGAAGGCCGTGGCGAGGAGGATTGGTTGCGCGACATCTGGGACCGCAGCCGTCAGGAAGCGGGGCGCGTCGGCCAGGAACTGCCGTCCTTCGACGAGTTTTGGGAAAAGGGCAGCCACAAACTGTCCGGCGGTCCCCATATTCGCCGCTTCCTCGGCGAGTTTCGCGACGATCCCGACCGCAATCGCCTGAAGACTCCATCCGGCAAGATCGAAATCTATTCCGAAACCATTGCCGGTTTCGGCTACGAAGAGATTGCCGGTCATCCGACCTGGCAGGCGCCCTATGAATGGCTGGGCGGTGAGACGACGGCGACCTATCCGCTGCATCTGATCTCGAACCAGCCGAAATCGCGGCTGCACAGCCAACTCGATGCCGGGGCCGGCAGCCGCCGCACCAAGATCGGTGGGCGCGAGCCGATGCGGATGAACCCGGCCGACGCCGCAAAGCGCGGCATCTCAGATGGCGATGTGGTGCGGGTCTATAACGACCGCGGTGCCTGTCTGGCCGGGGTTGCGCTGGATGACGGCGTCATGCCGGGCGTCGTCCAATTGGCGACCGGGGCCTGGTATGATCCGGACGCGCCGGACCAGCCGGACAGCCTCGACAGGCACGGCAATCCGAACGTTCTGACGGCGGATCGCGGGACGTCCCGTCTGGCACAGGGGCCCAGCGCCCATACCTGCCTGGTGGAAGTTGCGCCCGCGAATGGGGCGGTCCCGTCGGTCCGCGCATTCGACCCGCCCGATTTTGCCGGGTCCAGAGCGTAACGCCATCCCGGACGGAATGGTTTCTATGCTATGGTTAACGGTGTAGTTAGTCGTCCGAGACTGTGATCGATCCCCAAGGAGGGACGTCCGGCCATGGCCGTCCAGTATAAAAGTTTCCGCGATCGCGGCGTTTACATCGGATTTCAGGGACGCGCGGTGGAGATGCTGCGCTGCCGGTCGCCGCGCGACCCCGAATTCGGGGATTTCGAAGCGATTGTTCCGAATTTCGGCGGGACCGATATGGGGCGTGTCTCGAACGATCTGGTCATGCCCTTCCGGGACGTGCCGAACTGGTCCGATCTGATCGGCCGGGACAAGCTTTTGCACGAGCGGGTTTCCTATTCCTATTCCGAGCGCCAGGGCCATTTGGACCCGATCACCATTCGCGACATGCGCCTGCAGGCGGATCTGGAGGCCGGCGACGAACGGGACAAGCGACTGGCGGAAAACGAGATCAGCATCACGCGGATCGATATTCAGAACGCGTTTCTGGAAATCCTCGCCATGTTCGGGCGCAAATACGCCGAGATCAAAGGCGAATCGCAGCTTCGTTCGGTCAATCGCCAGGTCCTGATGTCGCTTTCGGACAGCAATCCGGCCGACATGCTGCATCTGGTGCGAATTATCGTCGGCGCGGTGGTTTCCGGTGCGTCCATCAGCCGGGACGAGTTGCAGGGGCGCCTCGATACCCTGGCCGACTACGCCGCGCCGATCTGTTCGCTGGTCACTGAGGATTCGACCCGGTCCGTCGGGTTTCTCAGCCGACAGATGCGTCTTCTGGAACAATTGCGCGAGGGCGTGGCCGAATATTGCAGCGTGCAGCGGATCGAAGAGGTGATGGAGGCCGGGCGCGTCGTCGTCTTCAACCTGGATACTTTCATCGAATACACGATGGAACGAGCCCATACGATCAAGGCCGCGGTGTTGGATGATCGCTATTATCTGAACGACAAGAAGTATGAAGGGTTGCTGAAACTGATCCGCGACGAACGGATCAAGATTTCCTTTGCCTTGGACGGATGGGCGGGACATGCCACGCGCTGGCTTAGCGTCGGCGAGGACGATGTGCCGGCCCGAAATGCGGTTCTGACCTTCATCCTGCGTCAGATGCCGGCCCCGCCACAGGAATTGGACGACTTCGTCGAGCGGAAGTTCGGCGGACATAATCCGATGAGCATGCGTGGCCGAATCGTGAAGGAAATGCATTCCTGGATGGACGATTCCCTGGATCAGGAAATCTATCGTCGTGTCATGCATGTACGGACCGGCGTCGACCCGCTGGCGGACCGTATGCGGCCCGCGACCCCCGATCTACAGCGGGCCATCAAGCGCGCGATTTCCGCGACGAGTTAGGCTGCCGGCATGATCGAATGGCGTGACGAGGCGATCTTGCTCTCGACCCGGCGGCATGGCGAGAACGCGCTGGTCCTGACCGTCCTGACCCGCGACCGGGGACGGCATGCCGGATTGGTGCGCGGCGGACAGTCGCGAAAATTGAAGGGAGCGCTTCAAACCGGCAATCGAATCGCGGTGAATTGGCGCGCCCGACTGGAGGACCAGTTGGGAACGATGACCGTGGAGCCGGTTCATGGCTACGCGGCGCTGCTGATGGATCATCCGGGCAAACTGCTGGCGATGGGCGCGGCCCTGGCGCTGACCGAGGCGGCCCTGCCGGAGCGGGAGCCTCATCCGGAACTTTTTGACAGTCTGGACGCATTGATGGTCGCACTGGACGGCCCCACATGGGCGGAGACTTACGCGCGATGGGAGGTTGGATTGTTGGCGGAGTTGGGATTTGGGTTGGATCTGACGTCCTGCGCCGCGACGGGCGTTACCGACGATCTGCGCTATGTCAGTCCCAAGACCGGTCGCGCCGTCTCCGGTGAGGCAGGCGAACCGTATCGGGATAAGCT
Source organism: Pacificispira sp. (assembly GCF_965228185.1). Taxonomy (NCBI): domain Bacteria; kingdom Pseudomonadati; phylum Pseudomonadota; class Alphaproteobacteria; order Rhodospirillales; family Aestuariispiraceae; genus Pacificispira; species Pacificispira sp. Next base: position 804,778 of record NZ_CBDDHE010000003.1, read on the forward strand.
CCTGACCTTGCCGAGCTTTCTGACCGGGCGCGGCAATGCCGGCCCGAACGCGCTGACCGAGGCCTTGGTCATGACCGGATACTTCCTGGATCGTCATGTTTTCGACGTGATGGGGCGTCCGATCCCGGATGCGCGTGCGCGGCTTCTGGACCGGTTTCGGACGGCGAGGGGGCCAGCATGAAGCACCTGCGGCAGGGCGTCAGACGCGCGACCGCCTTCGGTTTGGCTCTCCTTATGGTGTCGCTGATGACGGGTAGTCCGGCGCCGCTATCGGCGCATCCTCATGTATGGGTCTCTGCCTTGGCCTTTTTGGGATTCGAAGACGGCAAGCTGACCAAATTGCGGGTGCAATGGGCCTTCGACGAGTTCTTCAGTCTGGTCCTCTACGAGGATTTCGACCGAAACCAGAACGGTATCTTCGAAGAAGCAGAAATCGATGCGATGCGCGAGGGCGCGTTTACCGGCTTGGGGGAAGTCGGATTCTTCACCGACCTACGGATCGACAATGCTCGGGTCGCCTGGAACGGCGCGGAGGATTTCGGGATCGCCGTTTCTGAGGATGGCAGTGTCGTATCTTACAGTTTCACCCTGACGCTGCCGGAACCGGTCGATCCGGTCCAACAAGCCGTGACGATATCGCTGTACGACCCAGATTTTTATGTCGCCGTCGACTTCATTGAGGATCGGCCGTTGCGGTTCCGGGGGAATGACGGCGTTGCCTGCACATACGAGTTCGAAGAGGCGGCAGACAATCCGATCTATTTCGGCGCGGTGTTTCCGTGGCGCGCCGTTCTTTCTTGTTCAGGAAAAGGGGCATGATGCGGTTCGTTTCCGTGGCCGGATTGAGCTTGGCCGTTTGGTTGCTTCAAACAGAGATTTCATTCGCCGCCGGATTGCTGGGGGATCGCGGTGCCCCCCCGGCGGAGGATTGGACATCCTGGCTGCCGGGACCGGCGCAGGAAGCGTTGCGGTGGATCGTCACCCAACAGACCTGGTTCGCCGCCGCCCTGCGTGACGCCGTTACCGCCTACCGCGACGGGGATACTTTAGCCCCCGCGCTGACCTTGATCGGAATGTCCTTTGCCTATGGCGTTTTTCATGCGGTTGGGCCGGGCCATGGCAAGGCCGTGGTCACCAGCTATTTCATGGCGCGGGAAAGTCAGATCCGGCGCGGGTTGACAATGGGCTGGCTGATCGCCGGGATTCAGGCGGCGGTTGCCATATTTGTCGTCGGCATATTGGGCTGGGTGCTGAATTTCAGTCGCCTGTCCTTGCTGGACAGCATGCCCGTCGTAGAGGCGGCTTCTTATGGCCTGATCGTCGTCTTGGGCATCGGTATGACATGGGCCGCCCTGACCGGGCGGGATTGCGGCCACGACCATGGCGGCGCCGGGCATGATCATGAGCACAGCCACAGCCATCATCACGATCACGGCCATCATGGGACTTGCGGGCACGATCACGGGCATAAACTGGCTCAGGCGGCTGACGACCACCGGACGAGCCGGGCCGAGTTCTGGGGCGCCGCGATCGTTTCCGGCATACGGCCCTGCACCGGCGCGCTGATTGTTCTGCTGTTCGCGCTGGCGAACGGGATTTTCCTCATCGGTGCCCTGTCGGCCGTTGCGATGGGCGTCGGCGTTGCGCTGACCGTGTCCGGCGTCGGAATTGCCGCGATCCTGGCCCGCCGCGGAATCGTCAGACTGTCCGGTCTCGGCGGCGGGGTGGGGCTCCTGGCGGCAGTGCCGCGCGCCTTATCGATCCTCGGATCCGTCGCGGTTTGCCTGATCGGATTGCTGCTCCTCGCAGGCGCCTTGCAGCGCGGGTTCTAGGCGACTGCCCCTCTAGCAAACAGAAAAGGCCGCCCCCGCAATCCGGGGACGGCCTTCCCTAAGCGGAAATCCGCCGCGTATCAGCTTTCGCTTTGCTGGCTCTGAGCGCCGGTCTTCGTGACAGACGTCATCTGGTCGCTCTTGGCCGCATGGGACCCCGTACATTCGGCAAGGGCCGCACCCGACACCGCGGTTCCAAACGCCAGAACCGAAGCAGCCGCGAGGATTTTCATGCTCTTAGACACGGGATCACCTCCTTTCATCAGTTTCGCCTATTCGCAAGTCTAATGCGGAATGTGTCCCAATCAAGGCCAAGTCTGTAACGAAATGTCGCAAAGCCCCGTCGGACGTTCGTTGCGCAAGCGTATTCAGTTTACACGAAGAGGGGACTCGCCTAGGGTTTTCGCGGTTTTCGGGATGGGGGCCCGAGGGGGGAGACGATCCGATCGGCTGAAACGGTTCGGTCGGGAAAGTCCTCCAAAGCGGCAGGCCCCTGTACCGAATACGGGTGCAAACAAGCAAGTAAAACACACAACACACGTCTTCCCGATTAAGTGAAAAACGAAGTACCGGGTCGCTCCGGGTCCTGCCGAGGGCGACCGCATAAGAAAAAAAGGACAGGGGGGACGCAGCAAAAGGGAACGAAACGTCCAATGGAATACGCAGTTATCGGATGCGGCGTCCTGGCGGTCCTATATGGCGCCATCACGTCGAAAAGCATCCTGAGCTTAAGTGCCGGCAATGAGAGGATGCAGCAGATCGCGGGTGCCATTCAGGAAGGCGCCACCGCCTATCTGAACCGCCAATACGCGACGATCGGCATCGTCGGCATCGGTGTCGCCGTCATCCTGGGCGTTGCCCTGGACATGGTCAGCGCGATCGGGTTCCTGATCGGCGCCATCCTGTCCGGTGCGGCGGGCTATATCGGAATGAATATCTCGGTCCGATCCAACGTCCGAACGACGGAAGCCGCCCGTCAAAGCCTCGCCGCAGGTCTTTCCGTCTCGTTCAAGGCGGGTGCGGTCACCGGCATGCTTGTCGCGGGCCTCGCGCTGCTGGCCATCGCGGGCTACTACGTCGTCCTGTCGGCCCAGTTCGATGTGGCCGATCCGGCGCAATCCAAGGACGTTATCAACGGTCTGGTCGGTCTGGCCTTCGGGTCGTCGCTGATTTCGATCTTCGCGCGTCTCGGTGGAGGGATCTTCACCAAGGGCGCCGATGTCGGCGCGGATCTGGTCGGTAAGGTCGAAGCCGGTATTCCCGAGGATGACCCCCGCAACCCGGGCGTCATCGCGGACAATGTGGGCGACAATGTCGGCGACTGCGCCGGTATGGCCGCCGACCTGTTCGAGACCTATGTCGTGACCGTCGGGGCCACCATGGTCCTGGCGCTGATCTACGGCGTGTCCGGCGTCGAAATGGCCGACTTCCTGCTGTATCCGATGGCGATCTGCGGTGTCTGCCTCGTCGCCTCCATCGTCGCGACCTATTTCGTGCGTGTCGGCAGCAGCGGCAATATCATGGGAGCCTTGTATAAGGGCTTCTTCGGCTCCGCCGTCATTTCTGCCATCCTGATCTATCCGATTACGGACTATGTCCTGGGGATGGGCACCGAAATGACCGTCAACGGCCGCGTCTTCACCGGCCAGGACCTGTTCCTGTGCGGGATCGTCGGCCTGGTTCTGACGGCGTTGATCGTGTGGGTGACGGAATACTACACCTCCACCAGCTTCCGCCCGGTGAAGTCGGTCGCCCATGCCTCCGAAACGGGCCATGCGACCAACGTCATTCAAGGCCTGGCGATCTCCATGGAAGCGACCGCGGTTCCGGCGATCCTGATCTGTATCGCGATTGTCGTGACCTACGCGCTGGCCGGCCTGTTCGGCATCGCCATCGCGGTCACCACGATGCTGGCGCTTGCCGGCATGGTCGTCGCGTTGGACGCCTATGGTCCGGTGACGGACAATGCGGGCGGCATCGCGGAAATGGCGGAGCTGGACGACAGCGTGCGCAACACCACGGACGCACTGGACGCGGTCGGCAACACAACCAAGGCCGTCACCAAGGGCTATGCGATCGGTTCGGCCGGTCTCGGCGCTCTGGTGCTGTTCTCGGCCTATACGGCGGATCTCGAGCGCTACTTCTCGGATCTGACGGTGAACTTCTCGCTGTCGAACCCGTTCGTCGTGGTCGGGCTGCTGCTGGGTGGGCTTCTGCCTTACCTGTTCGGCGCCATGGGCATGACCGCGGTCGGCCGCGCCGGTGCGGCGGTCGTCGTCGAAGTGCGGCGTCAGTTCAAGGAGCTGCCGGGTATCATGGAAGGCACGACCAAGCCGGAATACGGCCGCTGCGTCGACATGCTGACCAAACGGGCGATCAAGGAAATGATCATCCCGTCGATGCTGCCGGTGCTGAGCCCGATCGTGCTTTACTTAATCGTCAACGCCGTCACCACGCAGGCGAATGCCTTCGCGGCCGTCGGGGCGATGCTGTTGGGCGTGATTGTCACGGGCCTGTTCGTCGCGATCTCCATGACCGCGGGCGGTGGTGCCTGGGACAATGCCAAGAAGTACATCGAAGACGGCAATCACGGCGGCAAGGGCTCCGAAGCCCACAAGGCCGCGGTGACGGGCGATACGGTCGGCGATCCCTACAAGGATACGGCCGGTCCTGCCGTCAACCCGATGATCAAGATCACCAATATCGTGGCTCTGCTGCTGCTGGCGGCCCTGGCCCACTGATATCGGTCTTCGATCGAAAAGCGGAAACCCCGGCGTTGCGGCGCCGGGGTTTCTGATTTCTGGGCCCTGCGATCGGGCGAGGGGATTCGGCACGCGGCGCTTTAGCTGCCGACCTTGCCGAAGTTACCGAACAATTGCTCGAACAGGGACATCGTGCGGCCGGAGGTCGGCGTTTCCTTGTCGCGATAGCTGATCTCTTTCAGCGATTCTTCGTCATAGGTCTGGACTTCCTGCAGCACACCGTCGGCGCTGAAATGGAAGGCGAGAACCTTATGCTCGACCACTTCCGGATTATAGAAGGCCCAGGTTTCCTTGCGCTGGCTCATATAATACCAGACGCTGTCGTCGAACGTGCCGACCATGGACGGGGTGCCGATGGCGCTGGCGACGTCGCGCTTTGTCGATTGCCCGACCGCGATCTGTTCCAGCCGGCTTTCCAGCGGATCATTGCCGCGCAGGGCCACTTTCGGCTCACAGGCCGCCAGCGCGAGGATCGCGCCGCCTGCGAGAGCCGCCAGTCTGAAATATTGCCGTGCCGACATGCGCGCCATTATCCTATTCGAGCCACGTTGGATTCCGCCCCAATCTGAGCCGCGCCGCCCTTTTTTTCAAGTCGCCTTGCCGAAATGGCTCGCGGGCGCTAAGTCGCAGCATTCCGGGCATGAGAACCGAAGGCCGCCATGTTGGACATGATACGAGGATTTTTCAGCACCAAACTGTCACGCGAACAGCAGGTTGCCCTGCTGTTGTACGAACGAATCGTGGCAGCCGCGCGCAAGCCGGTGCTCTACGAACGCGGCGGCGTGCCGGACAGTTTGGACGGCCGCGTCGAATGTATCGCGCTGCACGCCTTTCTGGTGTTCCGTCGGATGACTGGACAGCCCGGATGGGATGCCGTGGGCGGCGCGCTGTCGGATGAGATCGTGGCCGATTTCGACCGTTCCCTGCGGGAAATGGGTGTCGGCGACATGTCCATCGGCAAGAAGGTCAAAAAACTGGCGCAAGCCTTCTTCAGTCGGTTCGACGGCTATTGGGGGGCGGTCAACGGGGCCGATGGGGCGGACGACCTGCCCGACGTCCTGCGACGGGGTCTCTTTCTGGGCAAGCCGGTAACCGAGGCGCAAGTCGCAGCGATGGTCGATTACTTTGACCAACAGTCGACGCATCTGTTCGGTCAGGACGCGGCCAATATCCTGAAGGGCCGGATCGAGTTTAGCGACCCGGACCCTGATTTCTCCGGCCTGCCGCGTGCGGCCGAACCGGGGGCATAGACCAATGAGCGACATGATCGAGTTTTCCGTCCCGATTGAAGTGGATGAAATCCCGACAAAGGGACTGCGCCGCAAGATCTCTGCCGACGAGGAGGCTCGGGCTGCCCTTGCGGCCCGCTTCGACCTGCTGGCGCTTGAATCGTTGGACGCCGCGTTCGAATTGAAGCCCTTGGCCGGCGGGCCGATGATCCGCGTCGAAGGGCGGGTGACGGCGGACGTCACCCAATCCTGTGTCGTCAGCGGCGCACCGATTCGTTCGAACCTGGATCAGGTCGTTTCCGTGTTTTTTGCCCCGCCGGGAATGATCGAGGAGAATCAGGAGTTTACGTTGGCGGATGCCGATCCGCCGGAACCGATCGAGGCGGGGGTCATTGACCTGGGGGAACTGGCCGCGCAACAGCTGATCCTGGCGTTGGATCCCTATCCGAGGGCCGACGGCGCCCAACTGGATGCGGTGATCGACACCCTGCCGGATGGGCGCAAATCCGGCGTTCAGGCCGGGCCGGCAGACAGCTCCGCAGACAACCCCTTTGCCAAGCTGGCGGCTTTGAAGGACAAATCCGCGCCCGGCGAGGACGAAAGCCGGTAAATCCGGGTTGCGGCGGCGCGGCAAAACAGTTATGTAACGCGCCGCTTTGACAGACACCCCACGAATACGAAAGTCGAGAAGATGGCGGTTCCGAAGAGAAAAGTAACGAAATCGCGTCGCGGCAATCGCCGTTCGCATGACGCCCTGACCAACCCGACCTATCGGGAAGACCAGACGACCGGTGAAATGGTGCGCCCGCACCATGTCGATCTGAAGACCGGCATGTATCGCGGCCGTCAGGTCATCGAGCCGAAGAGCGGTTTCTGATCGTTGCCGGCGGTGTCGGTCCTATATTGGACCGACGCCGGTTTCCGATCTAGTATTGCACGAAACGGATCGGGCCCCTTTGGGCCCGATTGGTGTTGTCGGGGCAGGCGTGCGGCTGTTCCCGGCGCGGCGGAACGGCCCGATACGGGGCCGGGCCGGGCCTGCGGCAAACGGCAGACAAAACATGCCGAACCGCCCGCTTGAGGGGACGTTGCGGTGGTGAAGCCCTTGGTGATCGCGTTGGACGGTATGGGTGGCGATGGCGCGCCCGAAATCGTCGTGCGCGGCGCGGCCCTTGCCAAGGAGCGGCTGCAGAAAGTCGAGTTCCTGATTTTCGGAAAGTCCGACTTGCTGGAACCGCTTGTGGCGAAAGAGCCTCTCTTGGAAGGCTGCGTCGAAATTCGCCATACCGACCAAGTTGTCAGCAACCACGACAAACCGTCCTACGCCCTTCGAAATCTGAAAGAATCGAGCATGCGCAAGGCGATCGACGCCGTGCATGCGGGGGACGCGGATTGCTGCGTCTCGGCCGGCAACACCGGTGCCTTGATGGCGCTGGCGATGTTCGGCCTGCGGACCCTGTCCGGTGTCAGCCGTCCGGCCATCTGCTCCTTCTTTCCTACACAGAAGGGCGAAACCTGCATGCTGGATCTCGGCGCCAATGTCGAATGCAGCGCCCAGCATCTGGTGCAATTCGCGGTGATGGGCGAGGTTTTCGCCCGTACGGTCATGGGGATCGCCAAGCCCAGTGTCGGGCTGCTGAATATTGGCACCGAGGATCTGAAGGGCCGGGACGAGATAAAGCAGGCCGCCGCCATGCTGCGCGAGTCGCCGCTTCCGATCCATTTCTCCGGCTTTGTCGAAGGCGACGATATCGCGGCCGGAACGGTGGATGTCGTCGTGACGGACGGGTTTACCGGCAATGTCGCCCTGAAGACCGCCGAGGGCACGTCGCGCCTGATCAGTGCGTTCTTGCGTGAGGCGTTTCAATCCAGCACGGTGGCCAAGATCGGCTATCTGATCGCACGCCGGGCCATGGCGAAATTGCGCTATCGGGTCGACCCGCGCCGGTACAACGGCGCCGTATTGCTTGGGTTGAATGGAATCGCGGTAAAGAGTCACGGCGGTACGGACGCACTTGGCTTTGCCAATGCGATTGGCGTGGCCGCAGACATGTTTACGCACGGCTTTATCGAAAAGATGAAAGCGGATTTCGAAACCTTGGACAGAGAAGGGCCCCCGGTGCCGGAAGGCGCGGCGGTAAAGGTATCTTGAATATTCGCAGCGTTATCCGGGGTGTGGGCGCCTATCTCCCCGAAAGGGTTTTGAGCAACGACGAACTGTCCAAAACCGTGGACACGTCCGACGAATGGATCCGGCAGCGCACGGGCATCGCGCGCCGCCATATCGCCGCCGCCAACGAAACGACCACCGATCTGGCCTGTTCCGCCGCGCTGCGGGCCCTGGAGCATGCCGGCATTTCGGTCGACGAGATCGATCTGGTCATTTTGGCCACGACCACGCCCGACAATACCTTCCCGGCCACCGCAACGCGGGTCCAGGCCCGTTTGGGCATCACCGCCGGTCCGGCTTTCGATATTCAGGCTGTCTGCACAGGCTTCATCTACGCGCTGACGCAAGCCGACAATATGATCCGTCTCGGTCAGGCCAAATGCGCGCTGGTCATCGGGGCCGAGATCTACAGCCGAATTCTGGACTGGGAAGATCGCGGTACCTGCGTCCTGTTCGGGGACGGTGCCGGCGCAGTGGTTCTGAAGGCCGAAAACGGCAATGGAGCGGAAGCGGGACGCGGTGTGCTGTCCACAACTCTGGGCGCGGACGGCCGCTATTACGACAGCCTCTATGTCGACGGTGGGCCGGCGACGACCGGGACAGCCGGCTTTGTGCGCATGCAGGGCAAGGAAGTTTTCAAACACGCCGTGGAGCGCATGTCCTCCCTTGTCGCCGGCTTGCTCGAAGACCAGGGGCTGACCACGGACGACCTGAACTGGCTGGTCCCGCACCAGGCCAATGTCCGTATTATCAATAAGGTCGGTGAAAAACTTAACGTGGCACCTGAGAAGGTCATCATCTCTGTCGAGGAGCATGCCAATACCTCGGCCGCAACCATACCGCTGGCGATGAACCATGCCGTCGAGCGACAGTTGTTCAAGCCCGGCGATCTGCTCGGTCTGACTGCGATGGGCGGTGGTTTCACCTGGGGCGCAGCGCTGATCCGCTGGTGATCCGGCGACCATTGCGCGATTCGCGATTCCAAATACCGCAGCTTTGTTGACGCGCTTTTGAGACGGGGCTAGTGTGCCCTGGTATAAAACTTTGAAATGCTTGGGGGAGTTAGGCCATGGCGGGCAAAACCGTTACCCGCGCGGAGCTGGCTGAGGCGGTGTACCAGGAGGTCGGACTGTCCCGTATCGAATCGGCTGCTCTCGTAGAGGCGATTCTGGCGGAGATGGCGGACGCGCTGGTATCGGGAGAGCCGGTTAAGATTTCGTCCTTCGGAAGCTTTTCCGTCCGTCAGAAGGGGGAGCGCATCGGCCGTAACCCGAAGACGGGCGAAGAGGTGCCGATCCTGCCGCGCCGGGTACTGGTATTCCGGCCCAGCCATGTGCTGAAGGACCGGATCAACCAATGACGGCACGCCCCGCGGGCGTCGCCGGGGCAGCGGTCAGGCAGTAGAGATGAGCGACCCTTCCGAGCATTCCCGTTCCGAGAAATCCGCGGACGCGTTCCGTACGATTACCGAAGTTGCGGACCTGCTGGACGTTCAGCAGCACGTCCTGCGTTTCTGGGAAACAAAATTCACGCAGATCAAGCCGATGAAGCGGGCCGGTGGGCGCCGCTACTACAGGCCTGAGGATGTGAAACTGCTGGAGGTGATCCGGCGCCTGCTGCACCAGGAAGGCTTCACCATTCGCGGCGTGCAGAAACTGCTGCGCGAGAATGGGGTCAAGACCGTCCTGGATTGGGGAGAGGACGGCGTTCCGGTCCCGGCGCCGGAGCCCGATGTGCCGTCCAAACCGACCCCCGCGATCGACCCGAACGCCCTGCGCGCGCTGCGGCAGGAACTTCAGGCCGTACGCGACATTCTCGACGCGCCAATCGATCCGTCTTTGGCCGAATAGGGAATTGCAACGGGGGGCGTTAGCCTCTATTTAGTGCCGACCCACATTGGCGGAGCGTAGCGCAGCCTGGTAGCGCACCATACTGGGGGTGTGGGGGTCGTAGGTTCAAATCCTGCCGCTCCGACCAACGAATACAGGGGGCAGCCGACACAATCGGCTGCCCCCTGTTTCTTTCTGAGGACGGTTTGGGATCGGTTCTGGGCCTTGCGCGAAGGCGTGGGGTGGGGGCGGATTTCTTCTATCTCAACATGGCCTTTGAAGAACGTGCCGCGGGCAAAGTGGCTCGTGCGACAAATTTCCGTCTTTAGGGTATGCTGGTGGCTCAGGTTCCACGGGCGTCAATGTCGGGGGCTCGGTATGCCGCCCAACCGTTGATTGGCTGATCATGTCTTCTCTATTTGGTAGCGGTGACGCCCAAAATCCTGGGTTGGTCGCGGATCCCGAGGCGGTACCTGACTACCCAATGAATGGCGAATTGCGTCCGATCCAAAATAAAACGTGTTAAAACAAAAGGTTATGGTGGTTTGATTCTAGGCTGATCCGGTTTCAATTTCGCTGAAACGTAATCCCTTTTTAGTTGAAGACATTGTGGTCCAGAACTAAAATTACGATATATGAATGGGAGGAGCGGATCGCCGTGCCGGAAGCAAGGGGAGTTTCCGGGACAGGATCCGAAGCGGCGAGTTGGGACATGGTCGCTTGGCGTTGGCCTGAGAAGGCCAGTCTAGCGTTTAGACATGCCATGACGGATTTTCCGTTGGGTGTTCTGCGCCTCTGTAGGGAGGTGCGGGTCCTTGCCTGATGTTCAGAACGAAATGGGACTTGCCGAAGTCATCGAAGACGGTGACGCCACTCAGGTGAACACCGACACCGTCGGGGCCCAGAGAGGCGTGTCAGCCGTAAGGCTTGCGGACGGGAAATACGTTGTTGGCTGGTCTACCGAAGACCAGAACGTCGGTGGGCCTGCCGACAATAAGTTCCGGATGTTTGACGCGGACGGTTCGCCCTTTGGGCCGGAAATGGCGATGCCGGATTCAGGCGGTAATCTCTTCGGTGCAGGCCACATTGCCGCTCTGGGCGGGGGTGGATTTGTCGCCGTATGGTCTGAAAGTGTCGAGGGTGTCCAGCACCGATATACCTCCCATGCCCAACGGTTCGATTCTGACGGCGTGGCCGTAGGAAGTCCCGTCCTCGTCGGTCCCGATAATGGCGAGCCCAGATATATCGAGAGAGTTGTCTCCACCGGCGACGGATACGTCATTCTCGAAGATCAGACCGGGTTCAACGACGCCGGGCTTTTCGCGTCATTTGTCAGTGCGGATGGTACGGTTCTGTCGCGGCAGAAGTTGGGGGAAACGGACGCCAACTTCCATAGATTTCCCCGGGCGGACTTGCTGGAGGACGGGTCCGTCCTCATCGCGTATATGACCGCCGAGGAGCACGAGTTCCCCGACGCCGTTGCGTATCAGCGTTTCGCGGCGGACGGGACCACGCTCGCCGGCGAGGCCTTCATCGGTAATACCGGCAGCGAATTGGGGTATTATCCGGACGTCACCGCCTTGGAGGGGGGAGGCGCCATCATCGTTTGGCGCGATCGTGCCGATTCTCTGAATATCAAGGTCCAGAAGATCGGCGCGGACGGCGCAGAGACCGGCCCGCGCATTACCATCGAAAGTTTTTATGGCGAGGACTATAGCTCTCAGGGGCAAGTTCAGGTCGAAGCGCTGCCCGACGGTGGCTTCATTGCCGCCTGGCATGCGTCGCGTCGAAGCGCCTCCAATTCGGACCCGACAATCTATGACACTTTCGTCGCGCATTTCGATGCCGACGGCGCCCAGGTCGGCGAGACACAAATGCTGGACGGACTCGAGGAGGGCGAGCGGCTTTTCCACGATATCCTCGTAAAAGAGGACGGGACCGTCCTGCTCTATTGGGGCGACCCGCCATACGCCCATGACGTCGAACGCCGCGGCGTCATCCAGCGCGAATTCTCGTTGGATTTGGATTCGGGCGACGCTGCCCAGGACGATGCGGACGCGATCGAATTCGAGCCGCCGACCCTGAAGCTTTTGGAGGGCGCCGTCGCGCAGCTCCGGTTCCAGGCGGTCGCGCAAGATGGCGGCGAACTTACCTATTCGTTGATCCAGCAAGCCACATCCGGGGCGGCCGTTGTTAACGCCGATGGCAGCTTCACCTATACACCGAATGTAAGATTCACCGGACAGGATTCCTTCCGAGTCCTGGTCCAGGATGCATCCGGGAATAGCCTGGAACAGGACATACCCATCGCAGTGTTCGACGCCGATGAAGTTGAAGCGAACTGGGAGCCATTCTCCCATAGCGTCAATGGCCAGTACTTCTCAATTGAAGACTTTGCATATCTCGGTCTGGACAATGGCAACTTACTGGTTGCCACATCCGATTACGGCGACGGCGTTACGACACGCATTTTCGGGATAGACGGCCAACCCATCGGCGATCTGAATGTCCTGCCGCCCTGGGATTTTGACATAGAGCATTCTAGCATTGAGGAGGTTAGGCTCTATCGAACACCGTCCGGGGGGGCGGTTTTGAATTGGGCGGTGAATTCATATGATGGCGAGAACTTACTTGGTTATTTCCACTACGTTCAGGAGGTGGACGAGAACGGCCTGACCGACGCGGCTCCCATCGCACTTCGTATGGACCATGACACAAGTCATATCGAAGAAAGCATCAGCGCCTTTGGATTCAAAGATAGCTTCGCTGTTCTGTCCGACGGCAGTTATGTGGCGGCTTGGTCGGACCGCAATGCCGACACCGGAATGGACGTCGCGCTGCAGATCTTCGAATCCGACGGTACGGCGCGCACCGGCCGCGTGGCTGTGACCAATGAAGACTGGTTTGAAATGTTTCCGGTTGTGGTCGCGCTCGAGGATTCCGATTTTGCCGTGACGTGGCAAAAGGACGGCGCGCGTACCCGAATTTACGGCAGTGACGGCCTGCCTGTAACGGACCAGATCACGCTGACCGATGACGAGGGCGTCGGCTCCATCGACGTCTGCGCCTTAGGGGACGGCGGATATCTCGCCTTTTGGAAAGTCGGCAACAGCAATGACGGGTACCAAATCCTTGGTCGGCGCGTGGCGTCGGACGGCACACTTGTCGGTGGCCCAATCACGTTGCTGGGCGATGCTGAGGGCGTGACGTCTTTCGACGCGATTCGTCTTCCCGAAGGGGGCTTCGGATTTCGCTGGGCAACGGACGTGACGCATTCCGATACAGGGGATGAATTCAAAGTAAACTTCATGCAGCGGTTCGATTCCAATGCTGCCGCCATTGAGGAGCCGTTCCTTCTCACCGTCAGCTTGTCGGGGCAATACCTCTTCACGGATTTGACGCCGACCGCGGATGGCGGGTTCGTCGTGGGCTGGGGCCCCATGTTCCGATACTTCGAGGCCCAGTCTGGTTTCGGTACGGGCGAAGCGGACGTGCTGGTTGGAAATAGTCGTTCCAATTTGATGGATGCCGGGGGCGGCGACGATACGGTGTTCGGCGGCGATGGCGCCGACACCCTGTTGGGCCAGGCCGGCAATGACACGTTGGACGGCGGGGATGGCGACGACACGCTGATCGGCGCGGCCGGCGACGATGTTCTGATCGGCGGCGCCGGTACCGACACGGTCCGGTTCAGCGGCGATTTCGACAGCTATTCCTTCGTCAGTGTTTCCGGAACATTGACGGTGACGGATTCCGAAAGCGGCCGAGATGGGACGACCACATTAAGCGGCGCCGAGGTCTTGGAGTTCAGTGACCGCACGGTGGTCCTGGGGGACGAGGTGCAATGGGCCGCAACGGAAGAAGCGGTCGTTGAGAATTCCGGCCCTCAATCCGTCGGAACGGTTTCCACAAACGCGCTCAGTTCAGAGAGTTTCGAACTGTCCCTCGCGGACGACGTCGACGGGCTCTTCGTTCTGGACCCCGCGACCGGTGTGATATCAGCAACGGCGCCGTTCGATTACGAGGCGCAATCGGCATATTCGCTTACCGTTCAGGCGGCTGGCGATTCCGGGTCCAGTTTTACCAAGTCGTTCGTCGTGTCCGTCGGGGACCAAAACGAAGCGCCGGTCCTGGCGGATGGCGCTTTATCGATCTGGGAGAATGCGACGATCGGGACGGCGTTCGGAACCTTGTCGGCGACAGATCCTGATGGTGGGGACAGACTCACCTACAGCCTGGTGGACGATGCGGGAGGACTCTTCAGCATCGACGCCGCGTCGGGCGTGATCTCCGTTGCCGGTACCTTGGATTACGAGACGGCGGCACAGCACGGTGTCGTGGTGCGGGCCACGGATCAGGGCGGACTGTCCAGCACGGCGACGATGACGGTCGATATCGAGGACCAAGGCGAAGCGCCGGTCCTGGCGGACGGTACCTTCTCGGTCGCGGAAAACGCGACGATCGGGACGGCGTTCGGGACCTTGTCCGCGACCGATCCTGATGGCGGGGACAGCCTCACATACAGCCTTGTGGACGATGCGCGTGGGCTCTTCAGTATCGACGCCGCGTCGGGCGTGTTGTCACTGGTCGGAGAGTTGGACTTTGAAACCACTGATCAGCATCAGCTCGTCGTGTCGGCAACGGACGCAGCCGGCCTTTCGGACGTGAAGACGATTTCCGTCGATGTTGCCGATGTGCAAGAGCCCGAAATGTTGTCCTTGTTCCTGGAACAGGGAACCCAAGTCGATTCCTCTCTGCGATTGGATGATCCAGGAAACATATCTTCTATTGTTGTCCTCAAAGGCGAAGAGAACGGTGTTCTGACCCTTAACTCGGATGGCGGATTTCGCTATGTGCCAAACGCGGATTTTGTAGGTACCGATTCCATTATTGTCGAAACCACGGATACTGATGGGGTCAGTAGTCAAATCGAATTGCAGTTTGAAATACGGGAGAAAGGATCGATAAGGACGACATCGTCCGATAGGGAGGATGTCGACAACCCAAAAGCCGGCAATGTTTACTACACGAAATCAGTCGCGCTCGCTGACGGCAAATATATGGTGTTGTGGACCCGAACCGAAAACGGCGGTGCTTTTCGCGGTCAAGTCTACGATTCAAATGACGAACCGGTTGGTGAGCAGAGTGTTCTGGCGGATTTCACGCCGCGTTCCGAGGAAAGCGGTATCGCCAGATTTTCTGTTAATCCGGATTCCAGAGGCGGTGCGATCCTTTCCTGGGTTACCAGAACTGACTTCGGTTGGCGGATTTATGCGCAACGCGTCGGTTCTGATGGGCAGGCGATCAGTGAGCCTCTGATACTCGATGAAGTTCATTCCGGTAACTGGATGCTTGATTTGGCCGGTGTCGTTGAGACGTCCGACGGCGAGTTTTCGGCCTTCTGGGGAAATTTTGTCGGATCGAAACCGGGGCCGTCAAATTGGCGGCAAGTAGTTTCCCGTAAGATATCGGCCGACTTTGAACTTGTCGGCGAGCGAACAGTTGTCGCGGACGGAAGAGGTAATAGCGACAACTTAGTAGGTCAATTGGTTGCGTTGGACGAAGGCCGGGTCGCGGTCGTCTGGACGGAAATCGACCGGGAAAGCGAATACTTATTGAACAACCAAGTTTTAATTCAGTTTCTTGACCGGGAGGGTGTCCCCGAACCGAACGGGCCATTCGTTCTTGATGGTCCCAACATCGGACATCCGGTTCATTTGGAAAAGTTGGCAGATGGCTCGATTGCGGCACTTTGGACCCAAAAAATGGGGGATCCCAGTAGGCCGGAGAATCCGATTAGGAGCAGTGTCGTTCTTTCGCATATATCCGACCGAGGAGAACTCATCAGCGGTCCAAACTTGGTGCGGGAGCTAACGGGCGGCGACTTAAAAATCCATTCAACCAGCCTTATGCTGATGCCAGATGGCAATCTTGCGGTGAACTGGGTCGAGGGTGAATGGAACCAACCGGAAAACTTTAGAGAATTTATTCAACGGTTTGACCCGGACGGCACCCCAGTTGGTGCGCTAATCGATTTGGATGCGCTTACCGGAGGAGAGACCGTTTTTGCCGATTATTCGGTTCTTTCCGATGGTCGAATACTAGCTGCGTCAAGCCAGTTTGATAGTGAAAGAACGTACTATGATTATGCAAAACGCCGAATTCTCAGCCTCGCCGCAAATTTGGGCACAAGTCATGACGACCACATTTTTCTGGGCGATCTTGGTGACGACGTGGGGGGCAGCACGGGCAACGATATAGTTGTTGGGGGTGCCGGTAATGACACGATCTTTGGCGGATCGGGGGCTGACACCCTTTTGGGGGGTGATGGGGACGACTTTATTGTGGGCGGATCCGGTAACGACACGCTGACCGGCGGCGGCGGAGATGATTTCATTGTGTCGGATGCCGGCGAAGACGTCCTAGACGGAGGCGATGGGAACGATACCTTTGTCCTGAACGTCGACGACGTCACCAATGTTCAGGCGATAGGCGGAGCGGGTCGCGATACTGTTAGGCTTGTGGGGCTGGACGGCGCATCGGCCATACATGCGGAATCCGGAACGATCTCCATTGATGGAACCATCGCCGTGCACGGAGAGGGACTCGATAAAGTCGAATTCGTTTTTGATGGGATGGATGCCCTGAACACTGCATCTCCAACAGTTCATGACGCGGGTTCTGCGGTTCAATTTGATGGGGCAGATCCAGGTTATTTTGAGAACATCATCGGCGGGTTAAGCGGAATGGAACTTAGCGTTACAGCCAATGCGGACCTGATCGTCGATCTGTCGGACGGCTATTCGCGTGAGGCCCTGACGGCGGTGAAGGAAGCGTTGGGCGCGGTCGTGACCTATGGCGCGGACAGCACGCTTCAGTTCTGGAACGTGATGAACGACGCCGTCGATATCGACGCCGTGCTCGCCGAGTTTTCCTTCGCCCATCACGTCGATCTGAACGCCGAACTGACATTCGAAATGAATGCGCCGGAAGTCGTCCACACGGAATCCGTCGCGGCGGAGTTGTTGGCGCAGGCAGAGGGCGATTTCTCCGCCGACGCGGTGACGCCGAACGATCCCTCCTATGGGTCGCTCTATGGTCTGCGGTATATCTCCGCGCCCGATGCTTGGGAAATCCGTTCCGACGCGTCCAGTGTCGTGATCGGCGTTATCGACACCGGGATCGATGTCGATCATCCGGACCTCGTGAACAATCTTTGGGTCAACGAGGGTGAAATTTGGGGTGATGGGATCGACAATGACGGCAACGGCTATATCGACGATTACAACGGCTACGACTTCTTCAATGACCGGGGCATAGGGCCCGGCTCGAACAGCGACGGCCACGGCCATGGCACGCATGTTGCCGGAACCATCGCTGCCGAGGGGAATAACGGCATCGGCGTGTCCGGCGTGGCCTGGAACGCCAGCCTGATGGCGGTGAAGATTTTCAGCGACGCGGGCACGACCAACACGGCCGCGATCATCGCCGGGATTCAATACGCGACCATGATGGGCGCCCAGGTTACCAACAATTCCTGGGGCGGCGGCGCTTACAACACATCGATCCTATCGGCCATTGAAGCGGCTCAGGCGGCAGACAGCATTTTTGTCGCCGCCGCCGGTAACGATGACGGCGTCAACAATGATGTCAGTCCGCATTATCCGTCCAGCTACAATCTGGACAACATTGTCGCCGTCGCTTCGACGGATAGTTTCGATAGGCTTTCCAGTTTCTCGAACTACGGCGCAACCACGGTCGATCTGGGGGCGCCGGGCACAGGAATTTACAGCACCTATAAAAACAGCACTTATGCCACGTTGAACGGAACGTCGATGGCAACGCCGCATGTGACCGGCGCCATCGCATTGATGAAGGCCGAGAACCCATCCCTGTCCTACAGTGAGATCATCGACGCCCTGCTGAACAGCGTCGATAGCATTTCCAGCATGACCGGAACCACCGCATCCGGCGGACGCCTGAACCTGGAGGCCGCGCTCCTGGCGGTTCAGGACGGCGAAGGCCCGATCGTCACCGCGCATAACATCTTTTTGGCGGAAGGCGTCGGGTCGTTCCGACATGCCATAAACATTATTAATCCGACGGGCGTGTCGGTTAGCGTCCAGACGGCACCTGCAATCGGTTCGCTCTCTCTGGTCGAGGACGAGCCTGGGACATTCGACTATACGCCCGGCGCCGGCAATTACGGCGAGCGCGTCGACCTGCGGGTGACGAATGCCGAAGGGTCTTCGTCCGTGGCGACGTTCTTCATCAATCAGATGGCCGCAGGCAGTACCACGATCACCGGGGCGGATTCCGCAGACCTTATTATTGGCGGCTCGGCTGACGAATTGCTGTCCGGAGGCGGTGGGAATGACATCATTCGCGGCGGAGACGGAGACGACACGCTGATTGGCGGTGCCGGTGCCGATACCCTGGATGGCGGTGCCGGCGTCGACACGGCCGATTATTCCAGTTTCGCAACTGGTGTAACGGTCGCCCTGGACGGCAGTCCGTCCTCGACGGGCGATACCATCGTCAATGTGGAAAATCTGATCGGGTCGAACCAGGCGGACAAACTGACCGGCAATGACGACGCGAACGTGCTTGTCGGCGGCCAAGGTAACGACACGCTGATCGGCGGCGCGGGTGCCGATACGCTTATCGGGCTCGACGGTACGGACTATGCGTCCTACGAAACCACGGCCGAGGGCCTGACCATTTCCATGCCGCACGGCATCGGGACCGGCGATGCCGAGGGCGATCTCTACCTCAACATGGAAGGGATCATCGGCGGGCAGGGCAATGACCGTATCCTGAACTGGAGCGGGACGATCTCGCTCTTCGGCGAGGACGGGGATGACATCCTTATCGGATCGTCCGGCCACCAGTTCGACACATTGTCCGACACGGATTTCCTGTCCGGCGACGACGGCAACGATACGCTGATCGGTCAGGACGGCGACGACACGATCTATGGCGGCGATGGGGACGACCTGATATTCGCGGGCCGTGGGTCGGACACCGTTTTCGGCGGCGCGGGGTCGGATACGCTGCATCTCGGCTATCTGGCTGGGTCGGTCGATATCGATATGGCGAACGGCATCGCGACGGGGGCGGAATTCGGGACCGTCACTTTCACCGGGATCGAATCCATCGTCTATGTGGATGCGGCCAGCGGATCGGTTTCCGCGACCGAAGACACGGAAATCTTTGTCGATACCTATGCGACCGTCATCGATTACAGCGCTTCCGGAGAAGCGATCACGATCGATTTGCGAACGGCGTCCGGGTCGGGTGGTCTGGCGGAAGGTGATATCCTTGTCGGGGATATCAGCCTTCGCGGTACCGATTTCGATGATACCTTCTATCTCTCCAAGGGCGACCAGACGGTCGCTGGCGGGGGCGGAATGGACACGGTCGTCCTGACGGGGAATTACTCGGAGTACGACATTTCGGAGGCGTCCGGCACGGTCACATTCTCAGATCATACGGCCGGGCGAGACGGCACTAATGTGTTGTCAGGGGTCGAATTCGTCGAATTCGCTGACAGAACGTTAATGCTTGGCTCAGCTTTGAATTGGGAAATCGCTTCACAATCCGTGGATGAGAATGAGGCGTCAGCCCAGCAGGCAGCATCCGTTTCGGTCGTAACTTTCGGCGACGAGTCTTTTTCCCTGTCCCTGGCGGACGATTTTGACGGTCGTTTCTCCTTCAATTCGGTAACCGGGCAGATATCAACAACGCGCGCGTTGAATTACGAGGATCAGGCCAGTTACACCTTGACCGTTGTCGCGACGGGCGATCAGGGCGGATCGGATAGCCGGGAAATCGTTGTTGCGGTCGCCGACCTCAACGATGCGCCGGTCGTCGAGGTGTCGTCGTTCGATTTCGATAAGACGGTAACGGTCGGCTCGGCAGTCGGCACAGTGCAGGCATCTGACGAAGATGTGGGGGATGTTCTTACCTTCAGCCTTGTCGACGATGCTGGTGGCCGTTTTGCAATCGACGCGTCGACGGGTGTCATCTCCGTAGCGACCAATCTGGAATTCGAGGATCCGGCATCGCATGACTTGATCGTGCGGGTCGAAGACGATGAAGGTCTGAGCGCGACCACGACGGTTACCGCGACATCGAATGATGCCAATAGGGCGCCGGAGTTATGGCGTGGCGACGCACGAATGGTCGCCGGGGCGGAGCTATCCGCCGATCTGATAAGTGTCGATCCGGAAGGCGAAGCGATCAGTTACGAGCTTCTGTCGGATGTATCGAACGGCACGCTCCAGCTCTCGACCGACGGCGCCTACAGCTACGTCGCAGATGCCGGCTTCACCGGCACGGACACATTCTCCGTCCGAATATCCTATGAAGGAGGGGCGTCCCGGGATGTCGATGTCTCGGTAGAAGTCGTTGCCGAGGATCAAGTTGCACCTGGTGTTTCGGGGCTGCGGGCCGCTGCGGAGTCCATCGACCTGTTTGGAGAGTCCGAAGAGGTCATTTCCTATCCGAGAGTAGCGGCGCTCTCCAGCGGCGGGTACGTGGTTAGTAACGAGTTTTATATACTCGATGACCCGTCCTATCGGTCTCATACCTTCCGTATATATGACAGCAACGACGAACAGGTCGGAGAACCGATTAGCCTTGGGGACAATATCA
Organism: Pacificispira sp.; assembly: GCF_965228185.1. Taxonomy (NCBI): domain Bacteria; kingdom Pseudomonadati; phylum Pseudomonadota; class Alphaproteobacteria; order Rhodospirillales; family Aestuariispiraceae; genus Pacificispira; species Pacificispira sp. Next base: position 825,256 of record NZ_CBDDHE010000003.1, read on the forward strand.
ATGGCAATGGTACGCGCGACCCGATCGCTGGGACTCTCGACGGTGGTTTTCTTGCGTATTATGAACGGGTTAATGAAGACGGTTCGACCGATTTCGTCGTCAAGCGCTTCGATGCCGGCGGCGTGCCGATTGAAACTTCCGTTATTGTGGAGAATACAAGCAGTACGGACCATCCCGACACGATCGAGACCCGTTCCGATGGAGCTTACTACGTTACCTGGCGCACCGACAATCCGAGCGGTGCGGCTGGGGCGGATGCCGTTTACGGTCGTCAGGTCGCCAGTAACGGCGCGATGGGTCCCACGACCCGGCTTGATGTAAGCGCGACAGATCTGCGCCGCACATTTGGTACCGACGAACTGGCTGATGGGCGGCTTCTGGCGCATTGGCTTGAATATGACGCAGACGCCAGGACCTATTCCATTCAGGGTCGCTATCTGGATGCCAATGGGACGCTTGATTCCGCGCCGTTCACGATAGAGAGCGGTTACAGTATTCGAGGGCTGGCATATCACAGGCTGGTTGCGCTGGATGGTGGCGGTTTCGCATTGGCCTGGACGGCGGGCGGAGAGGCATCCGGGGGCAACGCCTGGGATATATACGCACGGATTTTCGATTCCGATGCGCAGCCTGTTACCGACAGTTTTATCATTCACGAAGATGTGGAGGGCTCGGAGGGCACACCCTATCTGGCCGCAACGCCGAATGGCGGCTTCGTGGCGAGTTGGTATGTGTTGAATTCCGATGAGGTACGGGCACGCGCCTTTGCGTCCGATGGCACGGCCTTGGGAGCCGAGCAATTGGTCAGCGATGGTGATATCGGCCGTCTGGCGGGCCAAAACGGGGTCACGGCTCTGACGGACGGGTCCATATTGGTCCATTGGAAGCTGACCAATTTGGACGATTACCGCGGCCACCATCATCACCGCCGTTACACCTTGTCGGACGGGGGCCTTCAGGGAGACGAGAGCAACAATATCCTCGCGCTGAGCGATACGGACGGCGTGGTTTTCGGCCATGGCGGTAGCGATCTGCTGTTTGGCGGGGCCGGGGACGATACGCTCATCGGCGGCGAGGGGGACGATACCCTGGTCGGCGGCGACGGCGCGGATGTCGCGGTCTTCACCGGCAATTTGCAGGACTACGATGTTACGGTCTCGGACGGTACCGTCTACGTGACGGACCGAACCGAGTCCCGCGATGGCACCGACACGCTGACCGGTATCGACGGCTTGGTGTTCAGCGATCTCTCGATTTCAGTCAGCGACGGGTTTGTCTGGACTACGGATTTGGCGCCGATCGACGAGAATGAGGCCGCTTCTCAAACGGTCGGTACTGTCGCATATCACGCGATCACGGGCGAAACCTTTACGTTCAGTTTGGCCGATGACATTGGCGGTCGGTTCACAATCGATCCTAGTTCGGGCGCGATCGCAAGCAATGGCAGTTTCGATTTCGAGTCGCAAAGCCAGTATGCCTTGACGGTCCAGGCATCCGGCAATCTGGGAACGTCCGACGAGCACACGGTGACTGTGTCGGTACGCGACCTGAATGAGGTGCCTGAAACGGCGGATGTTTCCGTAACGGTTGCCGAGCATAGTGCATTCGGGACGGTGATCGGAACGGCTCCCGCATCGGACCCGGATGCCGGGGACATACTAACGTTCAGCCTGATCGACGATGCCGACGGTTTGTTCGCGATCGATAGCGAAACCGGAGAAATTCGGGTTGCCGGCGACATTGACTATGAAATCGCCAGCGAACACGTGCTGACATATCAGGCAACCGATACCCTAGGGCAAGCATCGACTGGCACGGTGACCGTGTCGGTAACCGACGTAAACGAGGCGCCGGAAATTGTGGACTTGCACCTTCGGATGTCATCGGATTCAGGTCCGGCCGACTGGGTCCTTTCCGGTCACGATGCGGAAGGCGAACCCCTCACATACGCGATGCATTCCGAGGCATCTAGCGGTACCGCGACAGTCAATCCGGACGGATCGGTACGATATGTGCCGAATGCTGATTTTGTCGGGGACGATTGGTTCCAAGTAAGCGTGTCAGATCCGAGTGGCGGCACCAGGACAGTGACAATCGAAGTTTCGGTGCTGGATGGATCGGAGACAGCCTTCGGCGAGATCGGATCCGCTCAGGAAGTATCCGGCACCACAGATGCCTCCATACACGCCAACATTCTGTCCCGAACCGACGACAACAAGATCGTCTCGTTCTGGGTCGACGGTGCCTCCGAGACGGTCTTTAGCCGTGCGGTTGACGGCGATGGGAACCCGTCCGGTCCGGTCGTTACGGTCAATACGAGCTCCGACGGCAAAAGCCAATTTCACGTTTCCCACCTGATAGGCGGTGGTGCCCTGCTCACCTGGGTGAGCCTAAGTTCGAACCATTCGGTAATGAACGTTCGCGGTCAATTGGTTGACGAGAACGGTTCGCCGGTCGGAGGTACAGTCCAGTATCTGAGCACAAGCCCGGCCCTGATTTCGGATTTGTCCACGATAGGCACTGCCGACGGTGGCTTCGTGATGGCCTGGAACTATGGGAATGGCGTGTTCTTCCGCAGATACGACCAGAACATGCAGTCTGTCGGGCCTTTCCAAAGCAGTCCGGTGGAGGACACCACGGCCATTCGATATCAGCCCCGAGTCGCTGCCTTGGATGGCGGCGGTTTCGTCATGACTTGGGAGCATCGTACATACGACTCGAGCGACGTCGAGGTTCGAGCACGCGTCTTCGGTGCCGATGGACAACCCACGACGGATGAACTCACCATTGCGGCCGGAGCTTCGGTCGGCTTCACAAGTCCCAACGTTGTGGAACTTGAGAACGGCGACCTGGCCTTCGTCTGGAACGGGCAGAGCTACTCTTCCGACGAAATGTCAGTATGGACGTCGACTTGGACCTCCAATGGAATCCAAGCCTTCGGTCCTACCAAAATGGTCACCCTTCAAGGCGAGGATGAAGTTCGGCACGAAGCCGAGTTGGTTGCGCTCAACGGCTCCCGATATGCGGTTTCCTGGATGGAATGGGCCAATGCGGGCCTCGCCACCGGCTATATCAGCATTGTGGACGTCGAAGAGCAGACGGTAGACGAGCCTCTTGTGGTCACACCGGTCGATGTGCGGCTGAACGGTTTGGATATTGCCGAGAACGGCGCCGGCGGACTGATTATCAATTGGCTTAGTACGACCGAACCCTACGGAAGTATGGTTCGCCGCGTTGTGGTGTCCGAAAATGGCATTATTGACGGTGGTGATAGCAGCGACGTCATTTTCCTGGGCTCAACACATTTTATGGCGCGCGGCGGCGCCGGCGACGACACCCTCTTCGGCGGGACGGGGAACGATACGCTTATAGGCGGCGAGGGAGCCGATCAGCTGGTCGGTGGCGCTGGAGACGACGTTCTGACCGGTGACACCGGCGCCGATCAATTTTCTGGTGGCGACGGCGACGATGTGCTGATTGCCGGACTTGACGACGTATCCGCCGACGGCGGCGCAGGCTACGATGTTTTGCGGATGAGGTCCGTGGGTGGGACTGTGACGGCCGTCGCGAACGTAATCGGGTCTACGGAAATTTCGAACATCGAGCGGGTGGAGTTCAGTACCGGATCCGTAGGCGACACCTCGGATAGTGTCGATGCCGATGCCGTCGACCTGATCGTCGACCTGTCGCATGGCTATTCCCGTGCGGCCCTGTTGCAGGCCCGTGAAGATCTGGGGGCGAAAGTTCTCTATGGCGACGGCGGCGCCATTCAGTTCTGGGATATCGAAGGCGACGCTGCGGCGGGCCTTGATCTGTTCGCCGAACTGGAGACGGCCGGATTTGCCGAGCTCGACGGGCAGCTCAGCGTCGATTTCCAGTTCGAGTCCGACATTCTGTCCTCGGATCAATTGTCGGAAGAATTGTCCGGTCAGGAATTCGAGACGTCGGCCACGGCGCCGAACGACCCGTCAATCGGTTCGCTCTATGGCTTGAACAAGATCGGTGCCTACGACGCCTGGGATCGTCAGACCGGCAGCGAGGACGTCGTCGTCGCCGTGATCGATTCCGGGATCGATATCGATCATGAAGATCTGCGTGACAATCTGTGGGTCAATGAAGGTGAGATCTGGGGCGACGGGATCGATAATGACGGCAACGGCTATATCGACGACTACAATGGCTATGATTTCGTAAACAACCGGGGAATCGGACCCGGCTATGCGCGGGACGACGATAACGGTCACGGAACCCATGTCGCCGGTACGATCGCTGCCCAGGGCAATAACGGGGTAGGGATCAGCGGCGTCGCCTGGAACGCCAGCTTGATGGCGGTGAAGGTGCTGGACCAGAATGGTGACGGCACAATCGCAGATATCGTCGAAGGCATTCGTTATGCCACGATGATGGAGGCGCGGGTCAGTAACAATTCCTATGGCGGATACGGGTATCGCGGAAGCTACTCGTCGATTTCCTCCGCCATCAACGAGGCAAGAACCGCAGGCTCCATTTTTGTTGCGGCCGCTGGCAACGACTCCTTCGATAACGATACCTACAACAACTACAGCTACAGCTACTTCAGCCACTATCCGTCCAGTTTCACGCAGTCCAACGTCGTTGCTGTCGCGTCGACGACCAGCTCGGATTCCCTGTCGTCCTTCTCGAATTATGGACGTTATTCGGTGGATCTCGGCGCGCCCGGCTCGTCGATCTATTCGACCTATACAGGCGGCGGTTATCGTTCGCTGTCGGGCACCTCCATGGCGACGCCCCATGTGACAGGGGCAATCGCGCTGTTGCTGTCCGAAGATCCGTCGATGACCTACAGCCAGGCGATCGACGCCATTCTCGACAATGTCGACCGGGTTTCGAGCCTGAACGGTCGGTCGACATCGGGCGGCCGGTTGAATGTCGCAGCGGCTTTGGGAACGGTTTCCGGAGACGACACACCCCCGATTCTGTCCGTCCGTGATTTGATGATGTCGGACGACATTACGACATTGGGGCTTGGGTTCACTGCGACCGACAATTCCGGTGACCCGGTCACTATGTCTGTCAGCGGGCTGGATTACGGCGGCATCAGTTTCAACGTCTACAGCCAAAGTTTCCTCTATAGCGCGGCCGCAGGCGCCTATGTCGACAACTTCACCGTCACGGCGCGAGATTCCGCCGGTAACGCGACGTCCCAGAATATGAGGGTTACGCGCGTCACCGACACTGACGGCGTGACTCTGACCGGCACGGCGTCCGACGAGGCGATGTTTGGGGGCTCGAACAGCGATACCCTGACCGGGGGCGCTGGCGACGATTATCTGGCGGGCGGCAGCGGCGACGATTACCTGATGGGGGGCGCCGGGGACGATACAATTTACGGCGGGGACGGCATCGATACGGTCAGCTTTGCTGACGCCACAGCGGGCGTGCAGGCCAGCTTGGCCGGCAATTCCGGCGGTGGCGATGCATTCTATCAGGTCGAAATTCTGGAAGGCAGCGCCTTCAACGACACGCTGGCAGGGTCCAACGGTGACGATGTCCTGATAGGCGGCGCCGGCGATGACGAATTGAGCGGTGGTGCCGGGGCGGACACGCTGGTCGGCGGCGAAGGTTTGGACCTCGCCGACTACTCGTCCGATAGCGCGGGCATCACCGTATCGTTGCTGGACGGTACCAAGACCGGGGCTGCGGCCGGCGATGTCTATAGCGGCATCGAAGGCGTAATTGGCGGCAGCGGCGCCGATCTGCTGATTGGCGACGACGCGGCGAACCAGCTCTTCGGCGAGAGCGGAAACGACACGATCCTGGGCGGTGACGGGGCCGATACGCTATTCGGCATGGACGGCGACGATACGATTGTCGGTGGGCGCGGCGCGGACAGTCTCTATGGCGGGGATGGCGCGGATCTCATCTTCGCCGGTGACGGGGACAGTGTGAATGGCGGGGCTGGCGTCGATACGTTGGATCTCGGCTATCTGTCCGGCGACGTTTCGGTCGATTTCGACAATGGCGTCGTCAGCGGCGCGGAAATCGGCACGATCACATTCCAGAATATTGAGACCGTCGCCTATTCCGTTGCGCAAGACGGGACCATCACGGCCACAGCCGCCGCCGATTTCTTGGTCCAGACCAATGGCAATCTGGTGGATTATTCCGGTTCCGACGCGGCCATCACTCTCGATATGGGCCAGGGCAGCGCCAGCGGCGGCCATGCGGAGGGCGACGTCTTCCAGGATGTCACGCATGTGCGCGGGTCAAATTTCGATGACCGTTTCGCCGGTTCCGACCGTGATGACACGATCCATGGCGGTGCGGGCACCGATACGCTGACATTGACCGGTGACTTTTCTGAATACGCGCTGACCGTCGACAATGGCGTCCTCGTTATTGACGACCTTGTCGCCGGAAGGGATGGCACGGACCGCGTCAGCGGTGTCGAGTCCCTGGAATTTGCGGACCGAACCGTGGGCTCGGGCAATGGCGTTCTTTTGCTTCCCGCCAATGGCGCGGCGGATGAGAATGCGGGCGCGGGCCTGACAGTCGGCCAAGTGACAATGTTCGCCCTGGGCGCGGAAACGTTTGCCCTGACCTTGCAGGACGATTTCGGGGGCTTGTTCGCCATCGACGCCGCCACCGGGGAGATCACGACGCGTAGCGACTTGGATTTTGAGAGCGCGGCGTCTTATGAACTGACAGTCCTGGCCAGCGGCGATCAGGGGTCCAGCGAGACCACAACCGTCACCGTGTCGGTCAATGACGTCAATGAGGCGCCGGAAGACCTGGCACTGACCTCTTTCTCCGTGGCGGAGAACGCAGCTGTCGGTGCGGCTCTGGCGACCCTTTCCGTCAACGATCCCGATGCAAATGACAGCCATAGCTTCGTCTTGCTCGATGATGCGGATGGGCTGTTCTCCATCGATGCGGAAACGGGCGTGATCCGCGTTGCCGCCGGTCTCGATTTCGAGACCGCACCCGCTCATGTCCTGACCGTTCGCGGCACCGATACCGGCGGCTTGAGCAACGAGTGGCAGGTATCCATTGCGGTAACGGATGCGAATGACGCGCCGGATACGCCAACGGTGTCGCTGGTGCCCTCGATTGGCGAGCACGCCACGATCGGCGCGGTTGTCGGCACGGCAAGCGCTACGGACCAAGACGTCGGTGACAGTGTCAGCTACTCCCTGGTCGACGATCATGGCGGTGCCTTCGCCATCGATGCGGATAGCGGTGTCATCACCGTTGCCGGTAGCCTAGACTACGAGACGGACGCGGCTCCGGTCCTCCAGATCCGCGCAACGGATTCGGGTGGATTGTCCTCTGTCGGCTCTTCGACCCTTACCGTTACGGACGAGAACGACGCCCCAATCAGTGGGGCGGATCAGTTCAGTGGCTTTGAGGAAACCGACGTTTCCATTTCGGTTGCCGATCTTCTGGCAAATGACAGCGATCAGGATGGCGATGACTTCTCGCTGACCAATGTCGAGAATCCGACCGGCGGGACGGTCTCCCTGAATGACGGGCAGATTGTCTTCACCCCGGACGAGGAGTTCACAGGTCTCGCCACGTTCGACTACGTCCTGCAGGACAGTCATGGCGCAACCTCCACGATCACCGTGGATATCGATATCTCGGCCCAGACCATTGTCGCGGAAGGCAGTGCCGGTAGCGACGACATGCGGGGTGGTTCGGCGCATGACACCCTGTCCGGTGGGGATGGCAGCGACATTCTTATGGGTCGCAAGGGTGACGACGTCCTGATCGGCGGCGCTGGGGACGATACTTACGTCTACCGGATCGGCGATGGGGCGGACATTCTGGACGAAACCGGCGTTCCGGGCGGCGGGGGCAGTGACACGCTGCGCTTCGGCTCGGGCATCGCGGCGGGCCAGATGGAAGCACATATCGAAGGCCGCGATCTGGTACTGCGGTTCATCGATGACGGGGATCTCCAACTCGCAGCGTCCAGCGACGTGCTGCGCTTGCGCAACTGGCTGGATAGCGACGCCCGCATCGAAGGCTTCACCTTCGACGATCAGCCCGGCGTGACGCTGAGCGCGTCCGATATGCTGTCCCGTTTCGGCGGCAGCGGCGATGAAGACTTCACCTGGACCGAGGCGGCGGTTTCGCTGTTCGGCCGCGGCGGGGCGGATCGTTTGGTGACGGGCGACAATGACGACACGCTGAGTGGCGGCACCGGGAACGATGTCCTGATCGCCGGCGGCGGCAATGACAGACTGGACGGCGGCGGGGCGAGCAACCTCGTTTCTTGGTCCGAACATTACGGCCGGGATGCGTACTACAAGGACGATGTCGTGATCGCCGATGGCGAGGTCGACAGTCCGGTAGAGGGGGCCCAAGTCACCCGTTTGGTCCCTGGCACCGGCCCAGGCATGCATCGCCTGATCCGAGCGGTAGAGGTAGTCGAGGCCGGTATCCATACCGTCTCTGTCTATGCCATGGCGGACGAGTTGGACGGCTTGCGTTTGGAAATGGCCAGCGGCTGGGACGGCGCGGCATTCGCGCATTACGGCACGGCTGCCTTCGATATCGAGGGCGGGTCGGTGTCCGGCACCAACCGCGATGTGTTGGGGGCGGAGGTCGAAGATATCGGGGGCGGATGGTATCGCGTCTCCGCGCAGATGGAGTTCGTGACAGGCACGTCCTATGTGAATTTGAACGTCCGCAATGCCGGCGCCGATGTTTTCAGCCGCGAATCCGAAGGTGGTGGACTGTATCTTTCGGGCCTGCAGTTGGAACGGGGCGAGACCGCCGGTGAGTATGTTTCGACCCGGGCTGTCGCGACCCTCGAGCCGGATGGCGACGATCATCTGGAAGGCGGCGGTGGTAACGATTCCCTCTCGGGCGGTGCCGGTAATGATGTTCTGATCGGCGGTTCGGCGGAAAATCAGATGACCTGGTCCGGCGATTTCGATCATCGCGCGTATCTGAAAGACGGCACCGTTGTAACCGAAGCTGAAATCGACGGTCCGTTGACCGGTGTCGACGGATATCGTCTGTCGGCGACAAATGTGGATGGCTTCCATCGGATGAGCCGTGAAGTGAGGGTCGACGAGTCCGGCATTCACACCGCGTCGCTTTATGTCCGGACGGACGACCTCGACCATCTGCGTTTCGAACTGGCCAGTGGCTGGGACGGCGCAAACTTCGCCCATTACGGGACTGTTGTATTCGACCTGACGGAAGGCCGCGCGGAAAGCCGCAGTACCGCCATTCGTGGGGCCGTGGTCGAATCCGTCGGTAACGGATGGTCGAGAGTTTCGGCGCAAATGGCCTTCGACCCGGGGCTGTCGTATTTCAACGTCTATCTACACGACGGCAACTATTACGGCTTCTCGAACGGCGAGGGGCGCGGCCTTTATATCGCCGGTGCGCAGTTGGAATCCGGGAATTCGGTCGGTGCCTATTTGGCGACGTCCGACAGCGCCATTCTTGGTGGCGAGGATGGCAGCGACTATCTGGTCGGCGGCGACGGCGATGACCGCGTCTTCGGCGGTGCGGGGGCGGATACGATCGTGGGCGGGTCCGGTCGCGGCAATGATGTCTACAGCGGCGGGTCGGGCCAGGATACGATTATCTATTCCAGCGCCGAGGCACGGATCGATGTCGACTTGGACGAAGGCTATGGCCGCGGCGCGGATATCGACTTCGACACCTTGTCTGGTATTGAGAACGTGGTCGGCGGGGCCGGCGATGACCGGTTAAGCGGCACAGAAGACGCCAACATCATCGAAGGCGCGGGGGGCGACGATCTGATCGTAGGCGGTGCCGGCAACGACATCCTGATCGGTGACGGAACCCAGAACCAGATCACCTGGTCGGAAGACTTCACGAACGCCGCCTACCACAAGGACGGTATCGGTCTAGAAACCGCGTCGGGCGACGCGCTCGGCTTCGGCATGTCGGCAACACGTCTGGTCGGTAGTGCCGGCAATGCGATGCACCGCATGAACCGCGCCGTGACCGTCGCAACAAGCGGCTTGCACACCGTTTCCGCCTATGTGCGGGCGGACCAGCTTGCGCATTTGCGGTTTGAACTGGCCAGCGGCCTGAATAATGGCGTGTTCGACCATTATGGCTCGGTCGTGTTCGACGCAGCGACAGGCCGAGTTCACCACAGCCATGGTGCCCTGCATTCCGCATCGGTAACCGATGTGGGAGAGGGTTGGTATCGCGTCGAGGCGACGATGCCGTTTGCGGCCGGTACGTCCTATGTGAACACCTATCTGCATGACGGCACGTCGCATGTCTTTGCCGGCGACGGGACATCGGGCCTTTATTTCACCGGACTGCAGCTTGAGGCCGGTGCGGCGGCATCGTCCTATCACGTGACCCAGGGCAGCCGGAATGCCGTCGACGGCGCCGGAGACGACCGCATTCTGGCAGGCGCAGGGGACGATGCGATCTTTGGTGGCGCCGGGATCGATACATTGGATTATCGCGACGACGCAGCCGGGGTCACGGTGGATCTCGTGAACGGTACCGCGACGGGCAGTGCCGCCGGGTCGGACCGGTTCAGCGGCATTGAGAACGCTGTCGGCGGGACCGGCAATGATGTGATTACCGGTACGGCGGCGATCAACCGGTTGATTGGCGGCGGCGGTGGGGACCGTCTCGTCGCCGGCACGGAAGGCGAGGCGTCCAGTGCAGCGCGGCGCGAAAACCTGATGACCTGGTCCGCGGCCTTCAGCCGTGGCAACTATTTGAAGGACGGTACCCGGGCGGTTGCGGTTGCGTCCGACAGCCCGGTCAGCGGTGCGTCCGTCTCCCGCCTTACCGCCAATGCCGGAACCGGTTTCCATCGGATGAACCGGAACATCTCTGTCGCCGAGGCGGGTACCTATACGACCTCGATCTACGCAAAAGCGGAATCACTCGCCGGATTGCGTTTTGAGATGGCGAGCGGCTGGAATGGCAGCGGGTTCGATCACTATGGGACCGCCGATTTTGACCTTGCCGGTGGCCGGGTCCTGGGATCGGCCCACGGCATCGCAAACGCGACGATCGAAAATGTCGGCGGCGGCTGGTACCGCGTCACGGCAACCATGTCTCATGCGGCGGGAACGTCGCATCTGAATGTGTATATGATGAACCAGGGCACCCATTTCTTCGCCGGCAGCGGGGCGGAAAGTCTGTTGATCTCAGGCGCACAGTTTGAGAGCGGCACGGCGGCCGGAACCTATGTCGAAACGACCACCGGCCCCGTGCGTCAGGCCGCGGCCGGGGATGTCCTGATCGGTGACGGGCAGGAAAATTTGGCAAATTGGTCGGACGCATTCGACAACGCGGCTTACTACAAGGACGGCGTTTCGGTCGTCGCCAATGTCGCGGACGGTCCGGAAGCCGGCATGTATGCAGATCGTGTCCTGGAGAACGACGCCACCGCCAATCATCGTATCGGGCGTGCTGTGAACGTCACGGAGGCCGGCATTTATGTCGCTTCCGTCTATGCCAGGGCCGAGGATATCGACCATTTGCGGTTTGAACTGGCGAGCGGTTGGGACGGCGCAAGCTTCGCCCATTACGGGACCGCCGTGTACGACCTGTCCGAGGGCAGCGTCGACGGTACGACACATGCCCTTTTGGGCGCCGATATCGAAGATGTCGGTGACGGCTGGTACCGGGTCTCCGCGCGCATGGAGATGGCGGTCGGCCAAAGCTACGTGAACATGTATCTGCATAACGGTGCGACGCATTTCTATGACGGCGATGCGACCGGCAGCGTCTTGCTGTCCGGCATGCAGGTGGAGCGCGGAGGCATCGCGTCCGACTATACCGGCACGACCCGGTCCGGCGTTTATCATGCCGGAGGTGCCGACGTTCTCGTGGCGGGCGCAGGCGACGACATCCTGTCCGGGGGAACCGGCGATGACCGGTACGAGATCGGCCGCGACGGCGGCGATAACACGATCTATGACGCGGGCGGCACCGAGGATAGCCTGGTTTTTGGCGACACGGTCAATCACGACCAGTTGTGGTTCGAACGCAGCGGCGACGATCTTCGCGTTTCGATCATCGGCAACTCCGGAAGCGCCACCATATCCGACTGGTTTGCGAGTGATGCGGCCCAGGTGGAGAACATCGTTGCGGGCGACGGTATGGAATTGTCGTCGGCCAATGTCCTGCAACTGGTTCAGGCCATGGCGGCGGAAACCAGACCGGGCGATAGCGACCTGACCCTGCCGCAAGAGACCGAAGACAATCTGCAATCGGTCCTTGCCGCGTCATGGTCCTCGGCCGGATGATCCCGACGCATAACCTGCACGCGTCACTTTAAATTCATCTGCGGGTCCAAATCTCGTCACCGGAGTCCGGCAAATAGCGCGCGGTAACCGGGAAGCACTGGACGCCGCTCGGGATCCCCACCGGCCCCGCCGAACCGTCTGTTCGCGGGGTCGGACCATTTTGGCCCCTGGCCTCGTGTTGGCGGCATGTTAGGTTGTTCCCGATAGGGGGCAAAATGACGACAACACCGACGCATTGGACCGATTTCGACAAGCTATACAATCTGCCGGATCCGAGGCCCTATTTTCGCGGGGTCGAGACCGGGGATTACCGCATGCCGGGCGTCATGGCATTGGCACTGCGCCGCCTGATCCCTGTGCTTGCGGCGGGCGGGGCCGGGCCGGTGAAGCTGATCGATTTCGCCGCCGGCTATGGTGCGGTCGGCCTGTGTCTGCGCACCGGCCAATCCATGGCTGGGCTTTATGACTACTTCCGGACCGACGCCTCCGCAATCGAAGATGCCGGCCGGTTTGCAGACATGCGTGCCAAGGGAGGCGGGGCGGCGGCGCACCAGATTGACGCGATCGATATCGCGGACAGGGCGCTGGATTATGCCAGGACCTGCGGGGCCATTGATGTCGCGCATACCGATAATCTGGTCATGGCGCCGCCAGGACCGGCACTAAGTGATGCCTTGAGATCGGCAGATCTGGTCTATGAATGCGGGGCGATCGGGGATCACGTTTCGACGGCCATGTCGGCCTTGCTGGCCGCCGCCGCACCGAACCGGCCTATCCTGCTTCTCAGTCCACGCCCGCGGGTCGATCTGGCGCCATTGCGGGCGGCGTTGGCAGAGCATGGCTATGCAATGAAGACCGCTGTTCCGGGCATTCGCTATCGCCGCGCGTTTTCGCCGAGCGAGATGCGCGAGGAATTGGCCGCCGGCGTTGGGAACGGATATGCGGCAGAGGAGTGTACGGTCGGGGATTATTTCCGGGTCGATTTACGTCTGGCGATCCCGGAGGAGAAAGATCCCGAACCTTTGCTGCAAGCCCTGTCCGGCCTGCCTCACGATAGGCTTTAGGAACCGTTCAGGAGGGTGTCGAAGACCTTTCCGAGGTCGCGCTCCAAGTTGCGTTCCCCGACCGCCATGCCTTCGCGCCGAGGGTCCGCGCCCCCTACCAGAACCCCACCGGAAAACTCGATACCGTGAAGGCCACTCGCCATGGCGCGGCGGGAAACGCTGTAACCTCGTTTCTCCAACAGGACCGCAGCGGCATCCAGATCGGGGCCCTCTTCCAACTCCATATCGCCATTTCGATTGAGAAAATGCGGGGTCTCGATGGCTTCCTGGATCGATAGTTCCCAATCCAATACGCCGACCAAGGTCTTGGCGACATAGCCGATAATCCGGCTGCCGCCAGGAGAGCCGATCGCCAGACGCGGCGCGCCACCGGGGCCGAAGACCAGGATCGGGGCCATGGAACTGCGCGGTCGCTTGTTGGGCTCATACCGGTTGGCGACAGGCTTTCCGTCCTTTTCAGGGCGCCAGGCGAAATCGGTCAGTTGATTGTTCAGCAAGAAGCCGCCGACCATGACGCGGGACCCAAATCCGTTTTCGATGGAACTGGTCATGGATGCGACGGAACCGTTGCGATCGACCGCCACCAAATGGGTGGTTGAGGGCAGTTCCGCGCTGTCGTCCGGGGACAGTCGTTGCAACAGGGCCCGGTCGCCGACGGGATCGCCCGGCGCCCGTTCCGTTTTGGGGCTGTTTCCGAAATCCATGGTTGCCGCGCGTTGAGACAGGTATGGCACAGCCAGCATCTCGGACAGCGGCACATCGACGAAATCGCTGTCCGCCAGGTACTGATTCCGGTCGGCGAAGGCCAGCCGCATCGCTTCGGCAAATGTCTGGATCCCGTCCGCCGAAACGCCGGCCTGTTGCCGAATGTCCCGGGGGGAGTATTCCAACAATCCCAAGATCTGCAGAACGGTCGATCCGCCCGAAGACGGGGGCGCCATGCCACAGACCCGATAGATACGGTAGTGAAGGCACAGATTCTCCCGGCGCATCGCCTTGTAGGTGGCCAGATCCTGCAGGCTCAACGCGCCCGGATTGCGTGCTGCGCCTTGGACGGCGGACACCATCGCTTCCGCGATCGGCCCTGAATAGAACGCGTCCGCGCCGCCCTCCGCGATCGCCCGAAAGGTTTGAGCCAATTCAGGATTGCGCCGTACCGTGCCGACCTCTAGGGCCTCCCGGCTCTCGGGGGCGAAAAAATAGGACGCCGCCGGTTCCATTTCCCCCAGAAGGGCGGATTCCTGAATCAATGCGTTCAGGCGTGGGCTGACCGGGAATCCGGATTCGGCAAGATCGATAGCGGGTTGAAACAATCCGCTCCAGGGTAGGGCGCCATGGTCCCGATGCGCCATTTCCAGCATTCGTAACAGGCCCGGGACGCCGACCGATGCGCCGCCGGTTAGCGCTTCGGAGAAGGATTTGAACCCGCCATCCGCATTGCGCAAATAGTCGTCAGTGCCTTGAGATGGAGCGGTTTCGCGCCCGTCATAGGAATAGAGGTCGTCCCGTTCCGCATCCCAATACAGCAGAAAGCCGCCCCCGCCGATGCCGGAACTCTGCGGTTCGACCAAGTTCAAAACCATCTGCGCGGCGATGATGGCGTCGGCGGCCGTGCCGCCATCCGCCAGAATCGCGGCGCCGACCTGGGCTGCGGCCGGATGGGCCGCGACCATCATGAAATCTTCCGCATAGACAGCGCTCTTCGACGTCTGTCCGCTGGACGCTTCCGGTGCGACCCCTTCGGCGGAGGCGGGGCTTCGGGCTGGGGAGGAGGGGATAGGCGAGATAGCCATGGGGCTGGTCGCGGTCCGGTCCGACGGATCGCCGAACAGCGCGGCCAGAACGACACCGCCCAATACGGTCACGCCGCCCACCGCCGCCACCCCTATGGCTGCGCGGAACAAGCTTGTGAAGGAACCGGTTTTACGCGTCATTCTGGTCCGGTGTTGCGAGGTCGCGCCCGATATCGGTCAGTTTGCAGACCAGCCAGTCGGGCTTCAGAGGATTGTTGAACCAGGGTTCCGCCCAACCCTGCTCGATACAGCTTCTTACGGTTCGGTCGCTGATCTGCTGCCCTTCATTATCGAATAGGGGCAGCTTGCCGCCGGGCTGCCGCAATCCGCGCCGCAGATAGGCCAACTGCACCTTGGTCGGCCTGGCACCACCGCGAATGGCTGTCGGCTTCACATCTTTCAGCGATATGACCTTGGGTTGCGTCATTGTTCCTGCCGTTGCTGCCCCCTCAACCGGTATCGTAAGGGAAGCCGCAGGAATTGGGCAAGTATGCAGGCGCGATGCGGCGGCAGTCAGAGCGCTACGCCCAACCGTCCTGCCAGATCCTGGATGAATTGCCAGGCGACCCGGCCGGAACGTGCGCCGCGCGTAACGGTCCATTCTACCGCCATCGGCCGCCATTCCTCTTCCGCGATGGGCAGGTCATAGGCCTCTACATAACCCCGGATCATGCTGAAATAGGTCTGCTGGTCGCAGGAATGAAAGCCCAGCCACAGGCCGAACCGGTCGGACAGGGACACTTTCTCCTCGACCGCCTCGGACGGGTTCACGGCCGTCGACCGCTCGTTTTCGATCATGTCCCGCGGCATCAGGTGGCGGCGGTTCGACGTGGCGTAGAACAGGACATTCTCGGGCCGGCCCTCGACACCGCCTTCGAGCACTGCCTTCAGGGATTTATAGGCCGCGTCCTGTCCGTCGAAAGACAGGTCGTCGCAGAAGAGAATGAAACGGCGGTCGCTGCCGCGCAGCAGGCTGAGAAGTTTCGGCAGGCTGGGTATGTCTTCACGGTGCAGTTCGATTAGGGCGAGGGCGCCCCCAACCTCCTTGTTCACCGCGGCATGGGCAGCCTTGACCAAAGAACTCTTCCCGGCACCGCGCGCGCCCCATAGCAAGGCGTTGTTTGCCGGGAGTTTCTTCGCGAAGCGCCTAGTGTTCTCCAGTATCTGATCCCGCTGCAGGTTAACCCCTTGCAGCAGGGCGATATCCACGCGGTTGACTTTGGCGACGGGATCCAGCCGTTCCGTCTCCGCATTCCAGACGAAGGCATCCGAATCCGCAGCCACCGCGAAGGGCGGTCTGGCCTCAGGCGCGATGCGGTCGAGCGCGTCGGCGATGCGTTTCAGGAGGTCCGTCGTTTCGCGGTCGGTCATGGGATGTATCCGGTTGTGTCGCCGTTGCAGGTTCGGGCGGGAAGGGCGGCGAGCCTATCGCCGTCCCCTTGTGCGGTCAATCGCGCGGAAAACCGGCGCTCGGGTCGTTTCGCGGCATTGCACTTTCGCCAACTGTCCGTATAGTCCCCGGCGACTTGCTTGCCGGGGCATCCCGGTGATTTCCTCGACGATTGGGAGCGTATTCATGTTCATTTCGACCGCTTATGCACAGGAACAGGCAGCGGGCGCCGCCGGTGATGGCCTTTTGGGTATGTTCCTGCCGCTCATCCTGATTTTTGCGATCTTCTATTTCCTGCTGATCCGTCCGCAGCAGAAGCGCCAGAAAGCGCATCAGGCGAAACTGGCGGCGGCTCGTCGTGGCGACAAGGTCGTTCTGGGCGCCGGCATATTGGGCACGGTGACGAAGGTTCAGGACGAGAACGAAATCCTCGTGAAGATCGCCGAGAATGTCGAGGTGAAGGTCCTGAAGCACACGCTGATGGACGTCGTCTCGAAAACCGAGCCCGCGAAGGATGCGCCGCCGCAACCGGCCAATGAATCCGGCGAAGAGAAGAAAAGCCTGATCGGAACGCTGTTCGGCAAGAAGAAGTAATCCCGGTTCCCCGAACCGGTATTCCATTCACAGACTGACGGACCTTCCGCATGTTGCAGTTCCCCGCCTGGAAAAAGGCCCTGATCGCCATTCTGTCCCTGTTGGGCATCCTCTATGCCGCGCCGAACGCGACCGGCCCGTGGCAGTTCGACGGATACCCGACCTGGGCGCCCGGTAAACCGATGAGCCTGGGCCTGGATTTGAAGGGCGGCGCCCATATCCTGGTCGAGGTCGAGACGGAATCGGTCGTTTGGGAGAGCATGGAATCCACGGAGGAATCCTTGCGGATCGGCTTCCGTGAAGCCCGTATCCGGACGACCAATTTCACGCAGAACCAGCAAGGCCTGGCGATCACCTTCGGTCTGCGCGATGCGGCGGATCTCGATGCCGCGCGTCAGGTGATTTCGGAGAACGCGCCGACATACGAACTGTCGCTTGTCGGCGACAAGCAATTCCGACTGACCTTGCCGGAATCCGAAGTTCAGGCGATCAATCAGCGTACGATGTCGCAGTCTCTCGAGGTCGTGACGCGGCGTGTCAACGCGTTGGGCCTGACCGAGCCGACGATCCAGCGGCAGGGTCAGGACCGGATTCTGATCCAGGTCCCGGGTCTGTCCGATACGGAGCAGTTGAAGGCCATTCTGAACGCCCAGGCGAAGCTGAGCTTCCATCTGGCCGACTTCGAACGGATGCCGTCGGCGGTGCAGTCCGGCCGCCCGCCGCCCGGCTACATCCTGGTGCCATCGCAGCAGAAGGCGGCCGATGGCAGCCCGGCACAGATGTACCTGGTGACCAAGCAATCCTATGTTTCCGGAGAGAACCTGGACAATGCCCAGGCGACTTTCCAGGACGGCCAGCCCGTCGTGTCTTTCACCTTCGACGCATCGGGCGGTCAGCGGTTCGGCCGCGTGACGCAGGAGAATGTCGGTGGGTTCCTGGCCATCGTCCTCGATGACGAAGTGATCAGTGCCCCGCAGATCCGCACCGCAATCCTGGGCGGCAGTGGCGTCATTACCGGAAACTTTACCCTGCAGGGGGCGCAGGATCTGTCACTGCTGCTGCGGGCGGGGGCGCTGCCGGCCAAGATGGATCCGGTCGAGGAACGCACCGTCGGTCCGGGCCTGGGTCAGGATTCAATTGACGCCGGCAGTTTGGCAGCGATTGTCGGTTTGGTCCTGGTGATCGTCTATATGACGGCCAGCTACGGTCGGTTCGGGGTCTATGCCAATATCGCGCTGGTCCTCAACCTCGTCCTCATCATCGGTATACTGTCGGCCTTGGGCGCGACGCTGACCCTGCCGGGTATCGCAGGGATCGTCCTGACGGTTGGCATGGCGGTCGACGCCAATGTGCTGATCTTCGAGCGTATCCGCGAAGAGGCCGGGCTGGGCCGGACTGTGATGAATGCGGTCGAAGCCGGTTACAAGCGGGCCCTCACAACCATCATCGACGCCAACCTGACGACGCTGATCGCGGCGGTCCTGCTGTTCGCGTTTGGCGCCGGGCCGATCCGAGGCTTTGCCATCACGCTGGCCATCGGTCTCGTCACCTCCATGTTCACCGCGATCATGGTAACCCGGTTCTTCGTTGTTCATTACGTACGTGTCAAACGCCCGTCGGCTCTGCCGATCGCGCCGCGTATCGTCAAGGCCGAGGAGGCCTGAGCCATGTTGCTACGACTGCTTCCCGAAGATGTGAACGTCAACTTCATGGCCGGCCGCAAGATCGCCTTCGCGTTCTCGCTGCTGCTGGTTGTCGGTTCCATCGCGCTTTTTGGCTCACGTGGCCTGAATCTGGGCATCGACTTCCTGGGCGGCACGATGATCGAGGTCAAGACGGAGCAGGGCCAGGGTGTTGAGGAGTTCCGCGCGGTCATGTCGGATCTAGGCCTTGGCGATGTCCAGATCCAAGAGTTCGGCGCGGCCGACGATTTGCTGATCCGCATCCAGCGTCAGCCCGGCGACGATGTCGCACAACAGGCTGCATTGGCCACCGCGAAACAGGCTATCGACGGAATGGTGGTCGAGTATCGCCGCGTCGAAGTTGTCGGTCCGACCGTCGGCAGCGAGCTGCAGGAAGCGGCGATCTACGCCATCTGTTTCGCGCTGGGGGCGATCCTGATCTATATCTGGTTCCGCTTCGAATGGCAGTTCAGCGTGTGCGCGATTGTCGCGCTGATCCATGACGTGATCACCACGGTCGGATTGTTTGCGCTGTTGCAGTTGGAATTCAATCTGGCAACCGTTGCGGCGGTCCTGACCATCGCGGGCTATTCGATCAACGATACCGTCGTCGTCTTCGACCGGGTGCGCGAGAATATTCGCAAGTACAAGACCATGCCCTTCGCGGGCCTGACCAATCTGGCAATCAATCAGACGCTGTCGCGAACCCTGATGACCTCAGTGACGACATTGGTTGCCCTGGTGGCCCTGTCGATCTTCGGCGGCGAGGTGATCCGCGACTTCTCGATCGCGCTGATCTGGGGCGTGGTGATCGGCACCTATTCGTCGATCCTGGTGGCGGTGCCGATGCTGCTGACGCTGGAGCCGCATCGCGGCGAAGAAGCCGGGTCGGGCGACGCAGAACAGACGGCCTGATCCGACTCCCTCAATTCCGTAAGGAGACGAGGCGATGGATATTACGCCCGCTGTCCCTGACAGCCGCATGATGATCGATTCCTATGGTCCGGGCCGGTTTCAGGTCCGTGGCAAGGCCCATACCGGGTCGTTGATCGTGATGCCGGGTGCGGTTCTGGAATGGCCGGTGTCTTCGGTATCGGACCTGACGCTGGAGTCCCTTACCGCTATCCGCGACGCCTCGCCGCCACTGGACATTCTTCTGCTCGGCACAGGCGAGAAGATGGCACTGGTGCCTTCGGCGCTGCGCAAGGAAATCCGGGCTGCCGGAATCTCCATGGATATCATGGATACCGGCGCAGCCTGCCGGACGTTCAACGTCTTGATGGTCGAAGGCCGCCGCGCCGCCGCTGCGCTGATCGCACTCGAGAGCGATATTCGTTCAGATGGAACCGCCTGAGGTCGGTTTGGCGGGCCGTCTGCTTCGTCGCGTCGGCTGGACGATGCCCCGCATCGCCACGCGCTCCGCTCCTAACCAGGAAACCGATGACGGCGTCCCAGGCCGTTCCATCTGAACGCGTACCGCTCTAGCCCTCGAACGTTTCCGCGATGTCCGGTAGCTTGACCGTGACCGTCGTCCCGACATCGACCGTGCTTTCCAGGTCAATCGTGCCGCCATGCTGGTGGACCAGTTCGCGGGCGAGGGGAAGTCCAAGACCGGTACCGTCCTTCGCCTTGCCGATGGCATAACGCGACTGTTCGAAGGGGACGAATACGCGGGCCAGATCCGGTTCGGGAATGCCGACGCCGGTGTCGCGCACCTGAAGGATGATCCAGGGTCTTTCGCGACGCGCGATGATTTCGACCGAGCCGCCGGGATCTGTGTATTTCAGAGAATTGGAAACCAGATTCAGAAGGATCTGCCGAACCCGGCGCGCGTCGCCGATCAGCGGCGGCAAATCCTTCGCGACCTGCGTGGTAATGGCCAGCGCGGCCTTGGTCGCCCTGGGCGCCATGATGGCGACCGTATCCTGAATGATCTCGGCCAGGTCCATCGGTGCGCGGGCGATGTTCAGCTTTCCGGCGTCCAGTTTGGCGATGTCCAGAATGTCGTCGATCAACTGAAGCAGCATCACCGCACTCTTCCGAACATCACCAAGATAGTCGAAATAGGTGGGCGAGCCGATCGGCCCATGCGGCTCCATCTGGATCAGCTCCGTGAAGCCGATGATGCTGTTCAGCGGGGTGCGAAGTTCGTGGCTCATATTTGCCAGGAAGCGTGATTTCGCCCGGTTGGCCGCCTCGGCGGCGTCTTTGGTCTTATGTAGTTCCAGCTCGGCGGCCTTGCGGTCGGTGATTTCCTGCACCGTGCCCTCATAGAACAACGGCTGTCCGTCCTCGTCCCTAACCAGATGCGCATTTTCCGAGATCCAGATGCGTTCTCGAGTCTTGTGGCGGTAGACTTCGGACTCGAAGTCCTTGACCGATCCGAACTCATCCATTTGGCGGCTGAATTCGGCACGACGGCTTGGGTCCACATACCATTCCGTTGCGATGTCCTGAACGGCGCGAAGTAGGTCTTCCTCGCTGTCATAGCCATTAAGTCGATAGAGCGCCGGGTTTGATCGCAACTGCTTGCCGTCCAAGGACGAGCGATAGATGCCCTCGGTCGCGCGTTCGAAGATGCGTTGGTAATCCGCTTCGGTCTCAGACAGTTTCGCCTGGGTTTCCAGCAACTCCGTCACATCGGTCATTGACCCGACATAGCCGATCAGGTCGCCTTGCGCATCGCGCAGCTCAGACGCGTTCTCGCTGACCCAGAACAGCGACCCGTCGCGGCGTACGGCGCGACTGATGAACGCCCGGACTG
Organism: Pacificispira sp.; assembly: GCF_965228185.1. Lineage (NCBI taxonomy): Bacteria > Pseudomonadati > Pseudomonadota > Alphaproteobacteria > Rhodospirillales > Aestuariispiraceae > Pacificispira > Pacificispira sp. The sequence continues at coordinate 846,797 of NZ_CBDDHE010000003.1, forward strand.
TGCCGGTCTTGGCAATTCGTCTCTGGAACCGGTCGCGGTCCATCGGGTCGTGATAGAAACTGTCGGCTGTGCGGCCTTCCGTCAGCAATTGGACAGCCGAATCATAGCCCAGCATTTGAACCAGGGACAAATTGACGAAGCGGTAATGGCCGTCCAGGGAGGTTTCAAACAATCCGACACCCGCCAGATCGATCATATGCCGCAGGTTGCGATAGGCGGGGGGATCGCGCGAAACGGTGGTTTCGTCCTTGGATTTTCCCTCACTCATGAACGCTCATTCCCCCGGCACGGCCCCCCAGCCGTTCTGCCTCCGTTTACGAAGGCCGCATAGTAGTAACTGCAATCCGGAACCTTGCCAATTGTAAGCTTATCGCGTTCATTGCGGCGATGAAACGCGCGCCCGACCAGACCATCGATCCCTCGCAGCTCGCCGCGCGCATCACGCGGGAAAGCGCCTCCAACCTGTGGTTCGTGGGCCAGGCGCTCGACGCCCGGAAGCGGCGGTTGTTCGAAGCCTCCTATGCCAGCATGCGGGTGATTGACGATTTCGTGGACGACGATTTCCTGTCGTTGAACGAGGCGGATCGGGAAACCCGGCGGTCGACTGCTTTGACCTATGTCGAAACTTGGCGCGATGCCGCCATGGACGCACTTGCCGGATGCGCGCCGCGCGTCGGATTGAACGAGCGCGACCATGCCGTCCTGGAAGCGCTGCGGCTGTCGGCGCGTGGCAGTGATGTTCCGCCAGATCCGTGGCAGCGCCTGGCAGAGGCGATGGCCTTCGACGTAAGAGAAGGGCCCCTGGAAACATGGGCGGATTTTGATCGGTACTGCGAAGGTGCCACCGTCGCGCCCGCGACCGTGTTTCTGTACGTATTGCAGGCACAGCGGTCAGGCGATGAGGGCCTGTGTGCGGCCCGTTCCGCGAAAAGCCTGGCGACACAGGCGCGGGACATGGCGAATTTCTGTTATCTGGTCCATATCATGCGGGATTTCGCCAAGGATGCAGCGCGGGGCGGGCAGTTGATCACGATCCCAAGGGTATGCTTCGAGACCCATGGAATCGACCGGGAAACCGTGACGGTGGATTCCGGTCGCACCCTGGAGCTCTTGAAGGACCTGTCCGAGAGGGCCGATCGCCGCCGGATTGCCGCTCGCGCCATGGCGGATGGTCTGATCCCGGCCCTGGGATCGATAGAAGGCCGCATTCTGAATGCGTTACTGACCATCTATGAACGGATGCATGACAGTTTGAAAGTCGATCCGTCGCCGTCGCGGGACCGGGCTTCGCTGACCGAAAATCTGCGGGCTACCTTGGCCTGTCAGTTGGGATTGGCGCTGCCGTGACCCTGTCGTTCAACGAGGACGATCTGGAATACTGCGCCGGTCTGGTGCGGGAAGGCGATCCGGATCGTTTCGCCGCCGCCATGCTGGCCCCGATGCCGCAGCGCGCCTATTTGATCAGCATCTATGCGTTCAACTTGGAAATCTCGAAACTGCGGGAAACGGTTCGCGAGGCGATGCTGGGTGAGATCCGGCTGCAATGGTGGCGCGACGCGGTCGCCGAATGCGTGGCGGGGACGCCGCGGCGTCATCAGGTCGTTCACCCGTTGGCGGTGACACTTCAGGCCGCCGGTTTGCCACAGGCGCTTCTTCTGGAGGCTATCGATATCCGCTCCGCGGATCTAGACGATCTGCCGCCGGCCAACGAGACCGCCTTGCAGCGCTATGTGGAGGCAAGCGGCGGCGCGATCGGGGAGATTGCGCTGCGCTGCGTATTGCCTGCCGGCGATGGACCGAAGGATTGGGCGGCGGGTAGGGCGGCCGGGCGTGCCTGGGCCTGGATCGGTCTTGCCCGTGGATTGCATCCGCATCGGATCTTGGGCCGGCGGACCGTGCCGACATCGATCCTCAAAGCCTCGCCCGAACTTGATTTGGCTATCGAGCGGGCCGAGATGTCGCCCGCGGTGCGCGACTGGGTCCGCTGGTTGGTCGATCAAGCAAAGCAGGACCTGGCCATCGTGCGGGAAGCCGCCAAAGACCGCGGAGCCCGACCGGTACTGGCGCAGGCCCGACTCGCGTCGATCTATGCCGGCAGATTGGAGCGGGGTGGTTTTGATCCGTTTCAGCCGGAAAGAAATACGATGGGACAGGCCCGGCGGGCCCTGGCCCTTGCCGGGGTCTCGATGCTGGGGCGCGTCGTCTGACGCCTATTCGGCGGCCCGCAAATCGTCCACAGGACCGACCCAGCCCGCCAGATCTTCCAAGGCACGGGCGGATATCGCAGCCTTGCGATCCCGGCCGCGTTTCCGGGTTTTCTTTTTGTCGTCGCCCGGCAGGGGCGGGAACAGGCCGAAATTGACATTCATCGGCTGAAAGGTCTCCGCTTCGGCCCCGCCGGTGATATGGGCCAGAAGCGCCCCCAGTGCCGTTGTCTCCGGCGGGCGGGCGGGAGTGGCCCCCAATTTTTCTTCCGCTGCAAAGCGCCCGGCCAACAGACCGATAGCGGCCGATTCCACGTAGCCTTCGACGCCGGTGACCTGGCCTGCGAAGCGGACATTCGGGCGTGCTTTCAGACGCAGGACCTGGTCCAGGAGGCGCGGACTGTTCAGAAACGTATTGCGGTGAATGCCGCCCAGCCGCGCGAACTCCGCCTTCTCAAGGCCCGGGATCATCCGGAAGATCTCGGTCTGGGCGCCGTATTTCAGCTTCGTTTGAAAGCCGACGATGTTGTAGAGCGTGCCGAGTTTGTTGTCCTGGCGCAGCTGGACGACGGCGTGGGGCCGGCTTTCGGTGCGCGGATCGGTCAGTCCGACCGGCTTCATCGGGCCGAAGCGCAGCGTTTCCCGGCCACGTTCCGCCATGACCTCGATGGGCAGGCATCCCTCGAAATAGGGCGTGTCCTTCTCCCATTCCTTGAAGACGGTTTTCTCACCCGCGATCAGGGCGTCGATGAAGGCTTCGTATTCCGCCTCGGTCATCGGGCAATTGATATAGTCCTTGCCGTCGCCGCCATCGGTCGATTTGTCGTACCGGGACTGAAACCAGGCCTTGTCGAAATCGATGCTGTCGCGGTGAACGATCGGGGCGATGGCGTCGAAGAAGGCCAGTTGCGCCTCGTCCGTCGTTTCCAGAATGGACTGGGTCAGCGTGGCGGAAGTGAGCGGCCCCGTCGCGGCAATAACGCTGTCCCATTCCTCGGGCGCGGGCAGGGCGGTCACCTCGCCGCGTTGAATGGTGACGTTCGGGTGGTTCTCAAGCGCTTCCGTTACCAAGCGCGAAAACTCGTCGCGATCGACCGCCAGGGCGCCGCCGGCGGGAACCTTCGCCCGATCGCCCATGGTCAGGATAAGAGATCCCGCGCGCCGCATTTCCTCATGCAGCAGGCCGACGGCGTTTCCGGCCGGATCGTCGGACCGGAAGGAATTGGAACAGACCAGCTCCGCGAAGCCGTCCGTATGATGCGCGTCGGTCTTTTGGACGGGCCGCATTTCGCACAAGGTCACCGCGATGCCGCGTTGCGCGACCTGCCAGGCGGCTTCGCTGCCGGCAAGTCCGCCGCCGATAACCAGAACCTTCGCGTCTTTGTTGCTCATAGCTCTCATTCCGTCCGATAAGCGTGGGGGTACGTTCTAGTGGGGTAGGCGTTAAAATGGAAGCGCCTGAGACGCGGTCCAGGGAGCCGAAGACGGCACCGACGGCCCGCCATGCCGATCTCAGGCGCTTCCATTTTAACGCCTACCCCTCTAGTCTCTCGGCCCGTGGCGTTCAACCCGAGCCTGAAAGAGAACGCCCGGCCGGATGGACCGGCCGGGCGCTTTCGGATCGCATCTTGGCAGCGCGTTACTGCGTCGGATCCGTCACATAGCGCAGATAGGGTTTCAGCTTCCGGAAGCCTTGCGGGTACTTCTTTTCGGCATCGGCGTCCGACACGGCAGGAACGATGATGACCTCGTCGCCCTTCTTCCAGTTAACCGGCGTCGCCACCTGGTGTTCCGCCGTCAACTGCATCGAATCCACGACACGCAGGATTTCGTCGAAGTTCCGGCCCGTCGTCATCGGATAGACCAGGATCAGGCGCACGGTCTTGTCCGGACCCAGCACGAAGACGTTGCGGACAGTCTTGTTGTCCATGGCCGTCCGGCCGTCCGACGTGCCTTCGGTCGCGACCGGCAGCATGTTGTAGAGCTTGGAGACGTTCAGATCGGTATCGCCGATCATCGGATAGTTCGGGCGGAAACCCTGGGTTTCCTCGATATCGTCGGCCCATTTCGAGTGTTGATCCACCGGGTCGACGGACAGACCGATGATTTTCACGTTCCGCTTGGCGAATTCCGGCTCAAGCCGCGCCATATAGCCGAGTTCCGTCGTGCAGACCGGCGTGAAATCTTTCGGGTGCGAGAACAGGATGCACCAGGAATCGCCGATCCATTCGTGGAAGTCGATTTCGCCCTGGGTGGTGTTGGCGCGGAAGTTCGGCGCCAGCGAGCCGATAGTCAGTGTCATTGGATTTACCCCTCAGTTTCGTTGCGCCGGCTCGAGAGCGATGTCCCGAGATAGCCGTCTTATTGACCCTCACGATACCCTAGTTAACGACGAGGGCATCAAATGCAAGTAGTCAGATACCGTTGACCACCCCGCCCGGCGCGATAGCTTCAGGGCCATGGAAACGGCACCCCGGCTGATCGCATCCGAAATATATCGCAAATCGCGTTACGGCGCGAAGCATCCGCTATCGATACCGCGCGTTTCGGTCGCACTCGACCTGATCCGCACCCTGGGTTGGCTGGACGAGAGCCGCTATATCGACGGGCCTGTTGCCACTTCCCAGCAGCTTATCCGCTTCCATCTGCCGGACTATGTCGATGCCCTGATGCGTGCGGAGCGAGACGGGTTGAGCGAGGCGGAACGCGACCGCTGGAACATCGGCCGGAATGGGAATCCGATCTATCCGGAAGTGTTCCGGCGGCCGGCCACCGCGGCGGGCTCGTCAATCCTGGCGGCGGAGTTGGTCGCGGCGGGCGGGACGGTCTATAGCCCCGCGGGCGGCACCCATCACGGTCGGCAGGACAGGGCGAGCGGCTTCTGTTTCCTGAACGATCCGGTCCTGGGCATTCTGAAGCTGCTCGATCTGGGTATCGAACCGGTCGCCTATGTCGATTTGGACGCGCATCACGGCGATGGGGTCGAGGCCGCGTTCCAGAATGATCCGCGGGTGACCACGATCTCCGTCCATGAGGCGAACCGCTGGCCCAGAACCGGGAAAGCCGATCACGGGCTAGGTCCGGCCGTTCTGAACCTGCCTGTCCCGGCAGGGTTCAACGACGATGAGTTCCTGTTCGTCCTGGAATCCGCAATCCTGCCGACGGTGGCGTCTGTCGGCCCGGCGGCCATTGTTATCCAGGGCGGTGTCGACGGGCTGGCCGACGACCCCATGTCGAAACTTGGCTTGTCGAACACGGTCTACTGGCATGCGGTCGGGCAACTTTTGGCTCTAGCCCCGCGTCGTATCGTTCTGGGCGGCGGCGGATACAATCCTTATGCCGTGGCCCGGGCCTGGGCCGGTATCTGGGCGGTCATCGACGGGCACGATGTGCCGGACAGGCTCCCGCCGGAGGCGTCAGCAGTCCTTACCGCAATCGACTGGCGGCACAGTCTGGCGCGGTCGGCGCCCGAGCGTTGGTTCGCTACATTGGCGGATCCGCCAAATGCCGGTCCGATCCGCGACGAGGTTCGGGACGTTGTTCGCCGGGCAATGCGCCGCTGAGCCGAGCGGCCTTTATTCGGACACGCTTTCGGGCTATGGGCATGGTCATGACGATACGAACGATCCTCCTGGCGCTTATCGCCCTAGTTGGCCTCAATGGTCCGGTTCAGGCGCAAACCGTGCCGAATTTGAACTTTGAAACCAGCGAACTCACCGTCGTGACGGCCGCGGGCGCAGCACATGTCTTCACCGTCGAAGTCGCCGCGACCCCGGAGCAGCGAGCCCAGGGCCTGATGTACCGAACGGCTTTGGACCGGGACAAGGGCATGCTGTTCGATTACGGCCGCGAACGCCGGGTCAGCATGTGGATGAAAAATACGCTGATCCCGCTGGACATGCTGTTCATTCGCGCCGACGGCACGATCGCCAACATCCGGGAACGCACGATCCCGCATTCGCTGGAAGCGATTGGGTCGAAGGGACGGGTTCTGGGCGTTCTGGAACTGGCCGGCGGCACTGTTGACCGTCTGGGCCTCGCTCCGGGCGATAAGGTCCGTCACGCCATTTTCGAAGGCAACTGATCTAGCGTTTCCGGCACAGCGTCAGGCCATCGCCGATCGGCAGCAGCGACAGATCAATCCGTCGGTCCTCTTTCAATTTTGCGTTCAGCGCCCGGATCGCCTCGGTATCCGCGGATTTGTTGGAAGGGTCTGCCACCGAACCGCCCCAAAGGACATTGTCTATGGCGATCAGGCCGCCTGGCCGGACCAGCGTCAGACAGGCTTCGTAATAGCCGTCGTAGTTCCCTTTATCGGCGTCGATGAAAGCCATGTCGACCTTGTCCACTCCTTCTTCCGACACCAACGCGTCCAAGGTTTCCGAGGCGGGGGCCAGCCTGAGCTCGATCTTGCCCGCAACGCCCGCCTGGTCCCAATAACGTTGCGCGATGGCGGTCCATTCTTCACTGACATCGCAACAGGTTATGCGCCCATCCGCCGGAAGCGCCAAGGCGACGGCAAGCGAACTGTAACCGGTGAATGTACCAACTTCGACGATACGTTTCGCGCCGATCAGCGACGCCAGAAAGGCCAGAAGTTGCCCCTGTTCCGGGGACACCTGCATGCCTGCGGGGCCGCCCAGTGCGGCGGTCTCCTCCCTCAGGCGCGCCTGGATCGGCGTTTCGCGCAACGAATTCGAAATCAAGTAGTCATAGAGGGTCGAATCGAGATTTAAGGTCTTTCGGGACATTGTCGGCCTTTCGGTTGTCTCACGGCTGGCTGTTCAAGGGGCCTATGTTGTGTTCAAGAGCTGGCGAATGCGCTAGCGGCTGTGGGCAAATCGGCATACGGTTCCGTCAACTAGGTATGCGACATAGGACGGTAGGGAAGATGCGACACGGGAAAGCGGTTCTGGCATTGGCAATGGCCGGTGGGCTGGCCGTGGCGGGGTGCGGGTTCAAGATCAACCCCAAGGAACCCGAATACATTCCAAAGATCGGCGGCAATACCTTCGATCTTCACAACGATTTGGCGGTGACCCTGCCGGTCGCGGAAAGAATCAACATCTCCTATGAATTTGTCGAAGCCTGGGAGAAGGGGTTCGAGACCGAAGCCCCCGGCATCTATGACGGGACATTGTGGTGGTACGAGGAGCGGACCGCCGCCGATCCGGAGCAGTTCGTCGGTATACATTTGTTGACCCGTGCCGAGGAATACAAGGAAGCAACCGGCCAGCTGGTGAAACTGTCGCGTACAAACTATACCGCGCAGACCTATTGCCTGGATCTGACCAAGGGCGAAATTCCGCCGGAACTGCTGCCGATCGTGCAGAGCCTCTTCGATCTTGGCCATGAGCTTTCCACCGACATCTATCTCCGGCGCTATGTCTTGCGGGACGAGCGCGAAGATCGTGGGCGCACCGATGTGATTTATGCGCGCGATATCGTTCGCCTTGGCTACACCTGTGAAGGCATCGGCGATTTGGCCTCCCCCAGTCCCGGAAGCGAAGAGATCGTCAACAAGCTGCAGTCCGATGCGCAGGCTTCATTCGAAGTCATGACCTGATGCAGCCGGCGGCCGCCTAACCGGTGGCCGCCAAACTGGCTGTTGCTGCGTGTTGATCCAGCGCAATGCCGCTTGTTCCCAAAGGCGTTAAGACACCATCGGGCGCCGCCATCGGCGCCCCAATGGTGGTTTTTATGCGATGGGAACACAGTTCATGGCGGGTACAGCCGACGATCTGATCGTGCGGAATCCAGGACCGGTCGCCCCCGATCCGGATCCGGAGACTCAGCCGCTCTATGCAGCGCGGCGGAAGGTCCATCCGAAGACGGTCGCAGGATATTTTCGGAAGCTGAAATGGGCGGCGCTGATTGTCCTATTGGCAATCTACTACATCGCGCCGTGGCTGCGGTGGGATCGGGGACCGGGCGCGCCGGACCAGGCCTTCCTGATCGATATGCCCAATCGCCGCGCCTATTTCCTGTGGGTCGAGATCTGGCCGCAAGAAATCTACTACATCGCCGGCTTGCTGATCCTGGGGGCGGTCGGCCTCTTCTTCGCAACGGCGCTACTGGGGCGGGTCTGGTGCGGGTTTGCCTGCCCGCAAACGGTTTGGACCGATCTGTTCATGTTGGTCGAGCGCTGGATCGAAGGCGATCGCGGTGCGCGCATTCGCCTCGACAAGGCGCGCTTCTCCCTCGGGAAGCTGTGGAAACGGTCGGCGAAACATCTGTCCTGGCTTGTCATATCATTGCTGACCGGCGGCGCCTGGGTGATGTATTTCAACGACGCGCCGACCTTCGTATCCGATGTCGCCGCGTTTAACCTGACCGGAAACCAACTGTTCTTCATTGGGCTGTTCACCCTGACGACCTATCTGCTGGCGGGATACTCGCGCGAGCAGGTCTGCACCTATATGTGCCCGTGGCCGCGCTTCCAGGCGTCGATGCTGGACGAGGACACGCTGATCGTCAGCTACGAGCCTTGGCGGGGCGAGCCGCGCGGCAAGCCGGCCAAGGACGGCAATTACGAAGGCCGCGGCCACTGCATCGATTGCGGGCAATGCGTCGCTGTTTGCCCGACCGGCATCGACATCCGGGACGGCAATCAGTTGGAATGCATCGGCTGCGCCCTTTGCATCGACGCCTGCAACAATGTCATGGATCGGATCGGGCTGCCGCGTGACCTGATCACCTATGACTCGGTCAATCGGCAAAACGCCCGGGCCCGGGGACTGCCCGCCAAGCGACGGTTTGTGCGACCGCGCACAATCATCTATGCCGGGATGATCGCGCTGGTTGGCGGCATTTTCCTGTTCGCGCTGCTGACCCGGTCGCATCTGGATGTCAGCGTCATACCGGACCGGAACCCGATCTATGTAACCCTGAAGGACGGGTCGATCCGCAATGGCTTCACCCTGCGTGTTCTCAACAAGACCCTGCGTCAGCGCACCTTCGTTCTCACCGCCCATGGCCTGTCGGAATTCCAACTGTCCCTTCAAGGACGGGATCAGGAGGATCAGGCGACCTTGCTGTCGGTTGCCCCGGACAGTGTGCGGACGGTAAAGGCCTTCATCACGGTTCCCCCCACGGTCCTTGAGGGCGAGACGATGGATTTCAGCTTTGTCCTGATCGAAAACGTGGCCGACGAAGACTCCATCCTCAGCCATCCCGTTCAATCCGAATTCGACACCCGCTTCAGAGGACCCAGCCAATGAGTGCCGACATGATCGACATTGCCAATGTTTCCGGGGCTCCTGCCAAGAAAAGCCGCATCCCGCTCTTGTTTTTCGCCTTCTTCGCGGTCGTGCTGACGGCGAACGGAATCATGATCTGGATCGCCTTGAGCAGCTGGACGGGGCTTGAAACCAAGAATCATTACCTGAAGGGCGTCGACTACAATCAGACGCTCCAGGACGTCCGGACTCAGGAAGCCTTGGGCTGGACCGTGCAATCCAACATCGCCCCCGTTGTCGCTCCCGATGGCCCGCCAGGCCGGTTTGACGTGGTACTGGTCCTGACGGATCGTGCGGATAGCGCAATCTCCGGGGCGCAAGTGGAGGTTAGGCTGGAACGGCCGACCCATCACGGCATCGATGTCCGGGCCACCCTGACAGAAACCGCACCTGGCCGCTATGCCGCGCAGGTCGATGTCCCGGTGGCCGGGCAGTGGAACCTGCGCCGGTTGGTTTGGTCGGGCGGCGGGACCCACCAGACCGTGGAACGCGTATTCCTGCCGCTTGAGGTGTTTGAATGACGCAGCTATTCGCGGGGGATTGTTGCGTACCGGTTCTGACCCAACCCAGCGCGGATGGCGAGGCGGCGGTCAGGGACCGGCTGGGGGCTTTGGATCCTTACATCCATTCCGTTGGGGCGGATGCCGCCGAAATCCACTTGATGGTGGAGGGCATGAGCTGCGGCGGCTGCATTTCGACGATCGAACGGACGCTGATGGCGATCGGGGGAGTTTCAGCGGCCCGGGTAAACCTGTCCAGCAGCCGTTTGCGGGTGGTCTTCGATCCCGTCGCGGTGACGCCGGAACATCTGATTGCGGCCTTGGATTCGCAGGGCTACCGCGCCGTTCCCTATGACCCGGTGGCGTTGCATGCCGGGCGCGATATGGAGGAACGGCGATTGCTGCGCGCCATGGCGGTGGCCGGGTTCGCGGCGGCGAATGTCATGTTGCTGTCGGTTTCGGTCTGGGCCGGAAACGTCCAGGATATGGGGCCCGCAACCCGGACCTTGCTGCATTGGATTTCGGCGCTGCTGACGGTGCCGGCGGTGTTCTACGCCGGGCGCCCCTTTTTCGACAGCGCGCTGGCCGCGATACGGTCGGGGCGGACGAATATGGATGTGCCGATCTCTCTGGCCGTAGTCCTGGCGACGGGGATGAGCCTCCTTCAGACCCTGAGCGGTGCCGAGCACGCCTATTTCGACTCCGCGATCTCGCTCTTGTTCTTCCTGCTGATCGGCCGCTATCTCGACCGGCGGGCACGGGGTAAGGCGCGGTCGGCCGCCGAACAGTTGGCCGGTCTGAACGCCGTCGCCGTAACGGTCGTGTCTTCCGATGGATGCCTGCATGCCTGCGCACCGGCCTCGGTCGAGGCGGGAATGACCGTGCTGGTCACCGCCGGCGAGCGCATTCCCGTGGACGGTGTCGTGGCGCAGGGCAGATCGGACATCGACACTCAGTTGATCACCGGAGAAACCTTACCTGAGGCGGTGGGCGAGGGGGATGCGGTCTTTGCGGGCGCGGTCAATCTCGCGGCCCCGCTGAAACTGACGGTAACGGCGGCGGGCGAGGGGACGCTTCTGGCCGAGATTACCCGTCTGATGGATGCCGCCGAACAGCGCCGGGCGCGCTATGTCGGATTGGCGGATGCCGTGTCGCGCTGGTATGCGCCGGTCGTTCATGCGATGGCCTTGGCGGCATTCTGCGGTTGGTTTCTGCTTGCCGGTGCGGGATGGCAGGACAGTCTCATGATCGCAATTGCGGTCCTGATTGTGACGTGCCCCTGTGCCCTGGGCCTTGCCGTGCCTGTCGTACAGGTCATTGCCTGCGCACGTCTGATGCGGGGGGGCGTCCTGCTGAAGAACGGGTCTGCTCTGGAACGGCTGGCGCGAGTCGATACGATCGTGTTCGACAAGACCGGCACACTGACCTTGGGGCGCCCCGAATTGAGGGGTGTCGCCGCTATCGATACCGAGACCCTGAGGGCGGCGGCGTCGATCGCGGCCACCAGTGCCCATCCCCTGGCCAAGGCGCTGGTCGCCGCGGCGGGGGAGAAGATCGTGGCCGTCGATAATGTGACCGAGGTTCCGGGCGCCGGCCTGATCTGGCAGGGCAGGGACGGCGAACATCGGCTCGGCAGCCGTGAGTTCCTGGGGGTGCCGGAGTCGGCGGCCGGGGAACCGGAAACCGGTGGTCCCGAAATCTGGTATGGCCGCCCCGGCTGGAATCCCGTCCGCTTTCTGTTCGACGACGCCCCCCGCCCCGATGCGGCAAGGGTAATCGGTGCCTTCAAAAAGGCGGGGCTGGACGTGCGACTGTTATCCGGGGACCGCGAGCCGGTCGTGGAGGCGATGGCGCACCGGCTGGGGATTGACGAATGGGCGGGTCGTGTCACGCCGAATGACAAGCTGCGCTATTTGGAAGACTTGCGCGCTGCGGGCCGGCATCCCGCCATGGTCGGCGACGGATTGAACGATGCGCCCGCACTGGCGGCGGCTCTGGTTTCGCTGTCCCCATCCAGCGGCGCGGATATCAGCCGGAACGCCGCCGATATCGTCTTTCAGAGCAACCGCTTGGGCGGGGTATGGGAATCGCATCTGGTGGCAATCCGATCCGAAGCCTTGGTCCGTCAGAACTTCGCCATGGCCTTCCTCTACAATTTGATCACCGTGCCGCTGGCGGTTTGCGGGTTCGTGACCCCGCTGATCGCCGCGATTGCCATGTCCTCGTCATCCTTGGTGGTTATCCTGAACGCGCTGAGGTTGGGGTGGACTGGGTCCGGCCGCTCCGTTAGGGTGCCCAGCGTCAAATCCGGCATCGCCACAACGGACGGCGAAACGGGGAAGGGTATAAAATGACGGGATTGCTCTATTTGATCCCCATCGCCCTTTTCCTCGGTGTCTGCGGTCTCGGGGCGTTTCTATGGGCGATGCGGTCCGGTCAATTCGACGATTTGGATGGTGCCGCGCACCGCATCCTGTTCGACGACGATCCGGCGGATGCGTCGGAAGACCGGCGTTGAGAATGGGTCCGCATTAGGCGGATCGCATCGACAAAAAAAATCGAGAGGTAACTATGAGCAGCGCGCAGCCGGCTTCGGCCGGAAACGACATGGACACGGGCATTGGCCAAAGAATTCGGCAGGCCCGCGAAACCTTGGAATGGTCCGAAGAGGATCTCGCGCATCGGCTGGGCGTCACTCCGGAAACCGTCGTCGAATGGGAACAATCCGACCGTGATCCGCGATCCAACCGGATCGTGACCTTGGCGGGTGTCCTGGGCGTCAGCGCCCATTGGCTTTTGGATGGCAGTGCCGATTTCGCGCCGCCCGCGAATGGGGGCGACCCAGCGGTGGCCGCGCGGGCTCAACTGGAATCGATCCGGCTCAAGGTCCATGAACTGACGCTGCTGATGGACGATCTGGAAGCGCAGCTGGACGCGCTGTAATCCCGCGCGGCCAACGAACCTTAATCGCTTAGTCGAACAAGGCGTCGATATCGGCCTGGGAAATGCCCTGATTTTCCAATTGCGGACCGTTCAGCAGATCCTCGTCCTCGTCGAAGCTCTCACGGTTGGGCAGGGGCAGGTCTTCGAACGCCTGAACACCCCAGATGTCGATCATGGCGATGACGCGTTGTTCGATGAAGCGGACGGTTTCCACGACCTTCGTGATGCGCTGACCGGTAATGTCCTGGAAGTTGCTGGCTTCCAGCACACGGACAACCTGGGCGACGATCCGTTCCGTCGCGTGGACCACATCTTGATCGTCATGGCATAGACCGGCCAGGTTGGCGGCCTCGACTTCGATCTGCTCCGCAGCCTCTAGAATGTCGTGGGTGGCCAGTTCGGTCGACCGAACGATGGCGTCCAGCTCATTTGATGCCGCCAGCAGGCGGTCGTCTTCCGCCATCGGATGCTTGATCGCGGCGATCTCCGCCTTCGCCTTGGCGATGGATTTGACCAACTGCGCGATTTCGACCTGAACCGCCTTGATATCGTCCCGTTCGTGGCCGCCGATTGGATCGGAGGCCTGCTTCGGCAGGACGTCCTTCAGTAAACCGCGCATTTCGCTCATCTCGGCGCGCAGAGCGGCGATCTCCTCAGCCAGCGCGCCGGGCTCTACGTCGGGCAGCGCGCCGTTTGCGGCAACGGAAACGGCTGCAGATCGACCGCGCCGTTCTACGGAGAAAGGCTTTCTCGATGACGGATGGGGCATAAAAGATCTCTTGTCAGGGCTCGATTAAAACACGGGTTTTGGGACCGTTCCAGCATGCCTGAAGACGCCCCCGTCGTCTCGCGGTACTATAGTCCCAATTCGTTAACGAAGCCTAACCGCCGTTGGAAAAATTTCTGTCCCTTCGTGGCGTTTTCCCGTCTTGGCAAGGCCGGGAACGATTGCTATAAGCCCGTCTCGCAACGGGGCGGTGACGAAATTGTGACGCCGACAACCCCCGTTGAACAGACTGATCCGCGGTAGCTCAATGGTAGAGCAATCGGCTGTTAACCGATCGGCTGTAGGTTCGAATCCTACCCGCGGAGCCATCATAAAAAAGTCGCCACGCTCGTTTGAGGTGGCGACTTTTTGTTGTGTCCGGTTCGGATACGGTCAGGCGGCGAGGCTTAACTGCGATGTGATCGTTCGGACCGTCGGGTCGATGGCCGCCAGGGCGTCGTCGACGGATTGCTTGTGACGCTGATCGCCGAATTCCTGATACTCGATCGCCACGTGGTGGGTTTGGGCGATACCCAGATAGTGCTGGATTGCCCGGATATGGGTGTCGAGATGGTTCATGGATTCGCGGGCGCCGCCCGGTTCGAATCCGAACTCGCCGGCGGACGTCAGAAGCGCCAGGTGCTTGCCCGAGAGGATCGGCCTCAGAGGGAAGTCACCCCGCTCCAAATCAAAGGAGAAAGTCCGTCCGATTCGGATCACGTGATCGACCCAGGCTTTCAGTGCCGTCGGCATGCCGTAATTATGCATGGGCGTACCGATCACGACGACATCCGCGCGTTCCAATTCCGAGATCAATGTGTCCGACAGACCCAGGATATCGTGCTGCGCTGGGGTCCTTGCCTCCGGTGCGGTGAAGGCGGCGGCGATCCAGGCTTCCGTCAGTGCCGGGGGCGGCTGCAGGCCGATATCGCGCCGAATGACTTGATCGTCGGGATGAATGCGCTGCCAGGAATCGATGAAGGAGGCGGAAAGCGTCCGGGTTAAGGATCTTTCGGCCCGGGGACTGGCGTCGATATGCAAAAGCGTCGTCATCGCGTGGCTCCTTGTTTGGTTGGCCACGGGAATGTCGGGCTGGCTACGCGCAACGACAAACGAGGATAGGGCATGCCATGGATGAAGTGATTTCATCCCTATCGGGGCATTGCGATCAGGCGATGCCGTCCAGCATGGCGCCGACAGGGCCGTCGCGAAAGTCATCCGCCTCTGCCAACAACCAATCCCGGAACGCAGCGAATTTCGGCAGATCCGCGTTCTGCGGCGCACAGGTGAAATAGCAGCTCTTGCTGGGCAGGCTCTGCGGATGGGCGACGGCAAGGCGGCCCGATTCGATCTCCCGCGCTGCAGCCAGGAGACCGACCAGCGCGACGCCATGCCCGTCAATCGCCGCCTGGATACACATATGTTCGTCCCCGAAGACCGCGGCATTGGCTGGTGCGGGACGGGCGGGATCGACCGAGTCCCACCAAGGTACCCAACCCGGGTCGCCCGGCTTGTAACCTTGCCATTCGTATTGGATCAAGGGCAGGCGCCTTAACTCATCGGCAGTCAGGGTCTGTCCCATTTCGGTCAGTCGGGTGGGTGAGCAGACCGGAATGGCGGCATCGGTCAGAACCCAGGCCGCGAACAGGTCGCCGACCTCACCCCGGCCGTATCGGATCGCGACATCAATGCCATGGCGGGCGAAATCCAGGACATCGTCCGTCGCGACCAGACGAACCGCAATGTCCGGATATTGACTGGAAAAGCGATGGAGTCTCGGGGCGAGCCAATTGGTCGCGAAGGACATGGTTGCGGTGACGACCAACTCCCCCCGGGCGGAGGCGTCCTCCAGGGCGGTGCCTGCCTGACGAAATGACTGGAAAGCCTGTCGTATCCAGGGGGCATAGGCGGCGCCCTCCGGTGTCAGCCGAAGCGCCCTTGGCAGGCGGTGAAACAGCTTTCGCCCCAGGTGATCTTCCAGAGTCCGGATCCGGTGACTGACGGCGGTCGGCGTGATGTTCAGTTCCTCTGCCGCCCGCTGAAAGCTGAGATGGCGGGCGGCGGCGTCGAAGGCTTCGAGGCTCTTGAGAGGCGGATATCCGGCCATGGCAGTTCCCGTCGCGGAAAGAGGGCGCAGGACCGATAGCATCGCATAGGTGGGACGGTCCAGTCAGCCGGGTGATGAATATTAAACTAACTGGTTGACTATTTTTGTGCTCCACCTATATTCAACCTCATGGTTGATTATCAAGTCATGGACCTCAACACGGTCTTTCACGCACTCGGCGACGCCACGCGCCGCCGGATGCTGAGCGATCTGGCAGGCGGCGATCGGACCGTCAGCCAGTTGGCGGAACCCTATGAAATGTCGCTGGCGGCGGCATCGAAACACATCAAGGCGTTGGAAAAGGCGGGTCTGATCAGACGGGAAATCCAGGGGCGCACGCATGTCTGCCGACTGGATCCCGCACCGCTCGCCGACGCGCATGAATGGTTGAGCTTCTACGAACGCTTCTGGACCGGGCGGCTCGATACCCTCGAGCGGTTGCTGCGGGAGGAGGATGAAGAAGCGGCCCGAGTGTCTGAACAATCCCAATCCAGTGAAGGAAATGACAAATGAGCGTTATCACCGCGAGTGCCGATTACGGCATTCTGACCGACGAGAAGACCTTGGAAATTCAGCGGCGTCTGCCGGGGCCGATCGACCGGGTCTGGTCCTATCTGGTCGATGGCGAGAAGCGCAGCAAATGGCTGGCTGCCGGCGTCATGGAACCGAAGGCCGGTACGGCGTTCACGCTGACATGGCGCAATGACGAACTGACGGATCCTCCGGGCGCGCGCCCCGACGGATTCTCCGATGATCACAGCATGGCGAGCCGGATCGTCGAGTTCGAACCGCCCCACAAGCTGACATTCACCTGGGGTGACAGCGGCGAAGTCACCTTCCTTTTGAAAGAGGCGGGGCAGGGTGTCTTGCTGACGGTCATTCACCGCGGACTCCCGGATCGCAACATGACGCTCATGGTCGGGCCTGGCTGGCATATCCATCTGGACGTCTTGCGTTCGAAACTGTCCGGCGAAACGCCCGAACCGTTTTGGGACGGCTGGGTTCGGCTGCGATCGGAATACGAACGGCGTATTCCCGCTTAAACCCAATGGATTAAGTAAGGAATACTGTGATGACACATCACCCTGTTGTCGGCACGCGTGAGGAATGGATTACCGCCCGAAAAGAACTTCTGACGGCGGAAAAGGACCACACCAAAATGGGGGATCGGCTGGCCAGAATGCGCCAGGACCTGCCCTGGGTGCGGATCGATCGGGATTACCGGTTTCAATCGGCGAACGGCCCGGTCGGTTTCTCGGATCTGTTCGAAGGGCGCTCGCAATTGCTGGTGTAGCATTTCATGTTTGGACCCGATTTCTCGGCAGGCTGTCCGTCCTGTTCGTCCATTGCCGATGGTGTCGAGGGAAGCGTCGTTCATCTGAACGCCCATGACGTAACCTTCGCCGCCGTCTCGCGGGCGCCGATTGAAACCCTGCTGGGCTATCGGGATCGAATGGGCTGGTCCTTCCCCTGGTATTCCAGCGGCGACGATACGTTCAACTTCGATTTCAACGTGTCCTTCACCGAGGAAGAACAGCGGGAGGGCCAGGTGGACTACAATTACCGCCTCGGCGGCCACGCGATGGATATGCGGCCGATTCCAGAACCTGTCGAAGAGATGGCCGCCGATTGCGGTACGGACGGCCTGACCTTCGGCAGGGACCGGCCCGGGATCAGCGCCTTCATACGCCGGGACGGGGTGATCTATCACACCTATTCCGCTTACTCGCGAGGCGTGGACGGGGTGTGGGGTGTTTATGCCTGGCTGGACCGCGCGCCGCTGGGGCGCAATGAAACCGGTCCATGGATGCGGCGTAACGACGAGTATTAGGGTCCTTGCATTGTCGGGCAGGTCGGCCTGGGGCAAAACGATCCCGCTAAACGGCGGTCAGAACCGTCAGGTGATTGTCCCAGGCCGTTCCCGGCAGGCGCGTTAACGCTTCGCCGTCACGCCACAACCCGCCTTGGCCATCGCTGAACAGAAAGCCAGCGGCCAGAGGGGCGACGCCGCAGACATCGGCGATTTCCAGCCGGCGCAGACTTTGGCCCGTCCGGCCGTCGAGAACATGGGCAAACCCGCCGCGTGGCGCAGTGACCGCAATCTGCCCGGTTCGCGGGTTCGACGCGACGGATCCGATGTAATGACGGGCCCGCGCGCCGTCCTCTCCCAGCGTATCCAATGTGGTCAGGGTCCCGCCGCCGGGCCGGGCGACCGCCAGGATCGGGACATTGTCCTGGTCCGGTCCCTGATACTGGCCGCCGATCCAGATTGCGCCATCCGGGGCTTCCACGATATGGCGCAGCGACAATTGCCGCAGCGCGTCCGGCAGGGCCTGTCGGTCGAGACACGCGCCGGTCCGCAGATCGATACGCGTAACATTTGGTGCCATGGTGGCCAGATTGAGCTTCCGGCGCGGAAAGTCCGGATGGGTTTCGATACCGCCATTGGCGATGACCGCCATCCGCCCGTCGGCGGTCGATAAACATTGATGAGGGCCGATGCCGCCCGTATCGAACTCTCCGACCCTGCGGTAGGAATCCGTGGCGTCGTAGATGCCCAGAACGCCCCGCACACCGTCGAAGTCGTTCTCGGTGGCAAAGAGAAGCCTGCCGTCCGCGCTAAAGAAACCATGGCCATAGAAATGGCGGTCGCGGCGGGCGCGAATAATCTGTGCCAGGCTTCCCTGGACCCGGTCGATGACAAGGGCGCTGGTGCCGGGACGGCGGGCGAACAGCACACAGAACCGCCCGTCCGGGGAAACCGCGCCGCCATGCCCGCGGCCTGCGAGCGGGAATTCGGCCAGAATGCGGCCGTCGCCGTCGAGCAGAGTTCCTGCGTCCCCGCCATCCGGCAATCGCCTGGACGACAGGTAGACCATGTTGCGATCAGGGCCGCCAGATGCGCTGCGAACGGTCAGCGGGAATGTGCTACCCACCGCCAGAAGGGCAAGGGCCGTACGGCGGTTTGGATCAATCGCCGTCGAGCGCATTGAAGCCGACCGTCAATCCGAGCGCATGTGCAATGTCCTCCGACAGAAGGGCGATTACACTCTTCATGGGAATGCGCGAATAGGCCAACTGGCTATGGCCCTCCTGGCTTTTCACGACCGCTTGAATGTCCGGATCGATCGCGTTGGCACGGGTGACGGCATCCTGCGCGGTTTTCAGTTCGTAATCGAGCTGCTGGGCGATCAAGGCCGTTTCTTCGTCCAGAATTGCCGGAAGGTTCCAGGCGTCAATCAAGCGTGCAACGGCTTCCAGATTGGCATCGACGGCCTTGAGCGCCAGGCCGGAGCGCCAGAAGGGAAGTGTCTTCGGCTTGGACCGGTCCGGAGCGTCTCCCAGGGCGACCTCGAGCTTCAACTCCGCCGTTGCCTGAAGTTGCTGTCGGACTGCCTTCAGCAGCTCCTGCATGGCTTCTTCTGAAGTACGGTAGACCGGATTGTCATCCGCCGGATTGCGAAGTCGGGCCGCGATGCCGTCCTCGGCGTTCCAGGCGTTTAGCAATTGCCGAGAGACATCCGAGATCGCTTCGGCGGTTGCCTGGGCATAACGGCAACGAAACGTGTCCTCACCCCTCGCGATAGCATCGCTGTCCGTCCCAAACAGAAGGAATTCCAGGGCCGGGAGTCCCTGCACCGCGACGCTTTTTTGCTGCAGGCTCTCCCGGTCGATGGCGGTATCGTCCTTTTCCGCCAGAATGCCTTGAACCTGCCGCAGACCCCGGCCTCGTGAATCCGGCCAGAAGAACAGCCGCTCAAAGCGGTTCTCTGCCCGCGACGGCCCGAAGCGATAGGGCTCAACCGCAGAAAACGCTATAGCCAGTGGCGCGAATGCTTCCCGCGCGCGGGTCAGGCCGACCGAATCTGGTTCCTCGCAAAGGGCGGACATTGCCTTAACCGCAGTCTCCGACGTCGCAACCAGGGCTTCATAATCCGGAATGATGACCTGCTCTATGGCATTGGAAACAGCCCCTGACAGGGGCACCGTGTCCGCCGGTGCCGGGTCGGGGTGCAGGCCGACGGACAGTCCGAACACAATCGCCAGGATGGGCGCGCTCGTCGTTTTCATCACAGGGACTCCAAGAACCGGATCAGATCACGCCGGGCCGCCGGCGACATTTGCGTGACCGTGTCCCGGGCCGCCTGGGCTTCGCCGCCATGCCACAGAATTGCCTCCAGCAGGCTTCTGGCGCGGCCGTCATGAAGGAAGAATGTGTGACCATTCACGGTCTCGGTCAGTCCGATCCCCCAAAGCGGTGGGGTGCGCCATTCTCGGCCTGATGCGCTGCCGACCGGTCGCCCATCCGCCAGGCCTTCACCCATATCGTGCAGCAGCAGATCGGTATAGGGCCAGATCAACTGGAACCGGTGTTCCGCATGGCCGGCATCGCGGCTGGTCACATATTTCGGCGTATGACAGGCGGCGCAACCGGCCTGATAAAAATGCGCCTTGCCCCTCAGGACGGCCGGATCATCGACGTTCCGCCGGGCCGGGACCGCCAGGTTCCGGGCATAGTGGGAAACCAGGTCCAGGACGGGGGGCGGGGCTTCTGAATCGCCCAATTTCTCCTGTACACCATGCGGCATACGGCGGCATTCCGGCTGCCCCTCGGTGCAGTCGCCCCAAGGCTCCGGTACCAGCGGCGTGGACAGGCCGATATCCCCAGAAAAGGCGTGGGCCGATTGTATCTCGACGGTCGGCATCGACGCTTTCCAGCCGAACCTGGCCAGGACCATCGCATCTGTGGCGGGGTCGTAATAGTAGCTCGCACGCCCGGAAATTCCGTCCGCATTTGAATCCTCCGGGTCGGCTTGGCGCAGGATGTCGTCGGGATGGATCGCCTCCAGCAAACCCAGCCCGATCATCGGTGAGGCGATGCGCGGCGACATCAATGTTTCCGGATGCATCGGCCCGTATCCCAGATCGTCGATGGAATAGGCCGGCTTGCGCAGGATCGCAGGGGCTTCGCCCTTCAGTTCCACCGCTAGTTCCTCATACTCGATCCGCATCCGCCCTTCGGCGGGAAGACCTGGGACAGCGAAATCCTGCAGCTGACCGCCATAGGTCGGTTCCGGGATGCGCGCGAGGCGGCCACTGTCGATCAGGGCCTTGTCTTCGTCCGATTGCGGCGGAATCGACAGCCGCAGAAACATGGATACTGCCGAGTCCTCGGGCCCGCTCGGCGGATGCCCGCGGCCGTCCTTCAAATGACAGCGCTGACAGGAGCGGGCGTTGAACAGGGGACCCAGCCCATCCGAGGCCCTCGTGGAGGACGGGGAGGCGACCCAAACCTTTTTGAACAGGCCGTTCCCCAGCTTGAACCGTTCCTCGCCCTCGAAATCCAGATTGGCGGACGGGTGAGAGAAGGCATTGCCGTCCGGTGTGGCGGTCGATGTTGCGGCACCGGCGGACATGGTTTCGAACCGTTCCGGCGTATCGAATTCTATTGTCGGCGCAATGACGTCGGAAACGCGGGCGCGATCTTTGGCTGAAAGATCCGTGCGGCCCTGTCCCCCGGCGGCCAGGTGCGATGCGGACATGCCGGTGGCGAGAAGGGCGAACGCCATTAGGCTCGCCAGTCCCTTTCGAGGGCGTGGCTTTGAAACCATGGATGCCTCTAATCAACGCCCGAAAGAAGGGGCTGAAACAGAAAGCCGGACGGAATTTCTCCCGCCCGGCCTTCGAACCGTTACGGGTAAAGGATTACTGGAACACGGCGTTCGGATTGTCGAGGCTGTCCGAGCCTTCGAACTCGATTGCCGAAAGGCCAAGTGTCGCAACCGCACGCTCAATCGAACGGGTTTGATCTACCAAGGCGTCGACGACGTCCTGAACGACCGCATTGCCGGCTTCGTTTCCTTCGCCGATCATCTGGTCATAGGCTTCGATGGATTCGGCCCGGGCCCGCAAGACAGCCAGCGCCGTGACGGCGGCGTCGAGCTTGGTCCGAAGCTCATCATCCAACGCGGCGTCCTGATCGCGAACGAGATCGGATACCGACGGTCCGGCGACGACCGATCCGTCGATGCGCCGGTAGGTTCCGGTATAGACGTTGCGGATGCCGATCTGATCGAAATAGTGGGAATCGTGCGTATTGTCGGAGAAGCAGTCATGCTCTTCTTCCGGATCGTGCAGCATGAGGCCCAGCTTGATCCGCTCACCGGCCAATTCGCCATAGGAGAGGGAACCCATGCCGGTCAGGATGGCGCTAACGCCCTGATCCGTATTCTCCATCAGGGCAGCGCGCGCCGCGCCATCGGCGGTCCAGTTCGCGACCATTTCCTCCAGGTCGGCGATCAGCAGCGTCGATGCGGCCTTCAAATAGGCGGCACGGCGGTCGCAATGGCCGTTGGTGCAGTTCTGGGTGTCGAAATCCGTCGCCGGACGGTTGCCGGCGCCGGCATCGCTGCCGTTCAGATCCTGGCCCCATAGGAGGAATTCGATGGCGTGATAGCCGCTCGCCACATTGGCTTCGACTTCCTCGGCCTCGTGCAAGGTCTCAGCAATCAGCGTCGGCGTGATGTCCGTCGCATCGACCTCGGTACCGTTTACCGTCAATTTGGGATTCGCGATGACGTTGACGGTGTAAAGCGCGTTGGCGTCGGATTCCGTGCCGTAGGAGGAGGCGACATAATCGATCAGCCCCTCATCCAGAGGCCAGGCGTTCACGCGGCCTTCCCAATCGTCGACGATGGCGTTGCCGAACCGGTAGGCCTCCGTCTGTTGATAGGGCTCGCGGGCCGCAATCCAGGCGGCGCGCGCCGCTTGCAGCGTGGCGTCACTGGGCGCCGCGATCAGGGCGTCGATCGCACTGGCCAGGCCACGGGCCGTGATCAGGGAATCCTCATAGGCGGCGTGGGCGATGTCGGAATAGGTATCAAGCACCGCGCCTTTGTCGGCCGCCTGAGCGGATACCATCGGGACCGCTGCGAATGCCGCGGCGATCATGGCTTTTTTTGCTGGGGTCACGGGAGTCCTCCAGAATGAGAAGTTATTAATGCGAGTCACTCGCATTTGCTGTGAGGCGAGTCAACCCGTCAAGGGGCAGGGCGGGACAGTCAAAGCCGTCCCGCCCGATCGATTAACGATATCCTTTGGCTGTCAGAAGAAGACGGCGGTTCCGACCAGCAGAACGGTGCCTTCGTTCTCGTTCGCCGCGCCGGCGGTGCCGTTGTCGCTGTGGGCATGGACCAGATCGCCATAGGCGATCAGGCCTTCGGTGACCGTGTAGTCCATCGAGATATTGTAAACGTCGATGGAGTCTTCCGTGCCGTCATTGTTGGTTTCCCAACCGGTGGCGTATCCGACTGCGAAGCGCCCGGCGCCGTAGTCCCAGCCGAGGCCCAGTTGGACGTTCTCGCCCGCATCGCACTGAGTACCCTTTTGGCAGGCGGAATCTCCGTTGTAGCCGTAGCCCGCGCCCAGCTCGATCGGACCGAAGCCGACCTTCACGCCTGTGCGCCAGGCATTGACGTCCTCGACATCCGATCCGGAAGTGTTGTCGTCGGCATCGGCATGCCGGTAGCCAAGCGAGGCAGTTACGGCAACATCCCCGAGTTCGACGCCGTAGGCCAAGGACGATTCCAGGATGTTGGTGGCGGTGCTGGTGTCCGTGCCCTGGCTCTGCAGCGACACATTGCTTTCCGGTGTGAACGCGAAGCCTGCCTCGAAGCCGCCGAAATTCGGGGTGTAGTAAGCGATCTTGTTCGCGTCGTCCGAACTGGCTTCGGTGCCCAGGAATCCGGCATCGCCGATCTGGGTATAAACATTGCCGAATTCGCCGTCGAACCCTTCGCTATGGGCCTGGACGTCGTGGCCGCCGGTGGCCATTTCATCGACCGGATCGTCAACCGACCCGACCTGCAGGGTGCCCCAGCCGCCGCCGAACATCAGGTAGGCTTCGTCGAAGGTGCCGCCGCCATTGCCGCCATTGCTGGCGAAACGCCATTCGATCGACGCCCCGTATTGCAGGCCGTTATCGGCAGTGGCGCGGGCGTCCCAGATCAGTTCCGACTGATCGGCAACCGCGGATAGATTGACCCCGGTACCGGCCGAAGGCTGATCCTGGTCGGCGAACTGGAATTGATAGTCGAGCGAACCGGAGAAGGTCATCTCCATGTTCTGGGCATGGGCGGGCAGGGACGCCATGAACCCGGCCAGAATTGTTCCGGCGGTGAGCCAAGACTTGCGCATGATTACTCCTAACCGACGATTTCATAAGACCGGAACTGTGCTGGGGCACTGGCTGGCAACGCCGTATTTCGGTCCCTGGCTATTCCGCGAAGTTCAGGTGGAGGAGGCCGCGTTTTGCGGCGTTCCATTCGAAAGTCATTTCACGGTAGGTTTAGGCGGTCAAGATAATAATAATCACTCGCAACAACTAATGAAACGAGAAGTCATTGCCAATCAGGCTTGCATGGCTGCAGACAAATGACGGTATCGCGTGATCATCCGTGCCTTCGCCTCATCGGGTCGCAGCGGCGTTGGATCGAACGCGCCACTGTTTGGGACCGCCGGTGATTTGCCCCAGAGTTTGCGCGCTTCGTCCTCCGTAAATCCAGCAATGCCGGTGGCTTCGATCCGTGCAGCCTGAAGATCGGCCTTCTTGATCAGTTTCTTGAGGGGTACCGGCGTTTGGGGCGGCAGGCCGAAGCGAATGTGGATCGCCGACTGAAGCCGATCTTCCAACGCGCGATAATCGATGCCGATTGCCGTCTTGAAGGGGGAAATCATATCCCCCACGACATATTCCGATGCGTCGTGCAGCAGCGCTATCAGGCGTTGCGCGGCGGTGAGGCCAGGGCTCAATTCCACCGCCAAGGCTTCGACCATCACGCAGTGCTGAGCCACGGAAAATGCCCAGTCGCCGGTGGTCTGACCGTTCCAGCGGGCGACCCGCGACAGGCCGTGGGCGATGTCTTCGATTTCGATATCGACAGGGCTGGGGTTCAACAGATCCAGCCGCCGGCCGCTCAGCATGCGCTGCCAGGCCCGTTTGGGTTCGGAACCGCCGGTCATTTCAGATAGGACTTCATCCAGTCGAGACCGGACCAGGTGTCGTCGCGCGGCAGATACTCGCATCCGACCCAGCCATCGTAACCAAGACGGTCGAGGCGATCGAACAGGGCGTGATAGTTCACTTCACCGGTATCGGGTTCGTTCCGGCCGGGAACGCCGGCGATCTGAATATGGCCGATCACGCCGATATGCCGTTCGATGGTGGCCATCAGATCGCCCTGCATGATCTGCCGGTGATAAATGTCCAGTTGCAGCGCCAGGTTATTGGCCTGGACATTGTCCATGATGCGGATCGCCTGTTCCGTTCGATTGACGACATATCCCGGCATGTCCCGGGTGTTGATCGGCTCCACCATCAATGTGACGCCGCCGCGTTCGGCATGGGGGGCGATGCGCCGAAGGTTGCCCTCCAGGGCGGAATGGTGAACCCGCTCGTCCAGGGTGACCGGGGCGATGCCCGCCATGACGTGAAGTCGCGGGCAATCCAGGGCGGCCGCATAGTCCATGGCGGTCCTGAAACCCCGTTCGAACTCGGCTTCCCGACCGGGCAGGGCGCCGATGCCCCTGTCCCCCCGGGACCAGTCGCCGGCGGGCGTGTTGAACAGGACGATATCGACGCCCGCGTCTTCGCGCGCTTTGGCGATGTCCTCTTTCAGAAATTCATAGGGGAACTGGAATTCGACGCCCTTGAATCCAGCGTCCCGCGCCGCCGCGAACCGTTCCAGAAACGGTACTTCGGTGAACAGCATGGACAGGTTGGCCGCGAAACGGGGCATGCGTCCTTTCCCGGGAATGACACTCCGTCAGAGTCGACGGAGCGTTCTCAATTCAGTGCCTTCGACCCGGCGAATATGCGCCCGCAAGTCCGTCAAGGTCCAGACCCGTGTCGACATATCCGTGGCGTTGCAGTGAAGGATGCGGTCCGGCTCGCATAGGATGCCGACATGGCCGGGCCAGAAGGCCAGGTCGCCGCGCCGGAAATCGCCCGAGTCCAGGTCGACGGGGTGCCCGACCTGCTTCTCCTGCATATCGGAATCGCGCGGGCAGGGAATGCCGCAGGCCGTCAACGCGAACTGTATCAAGGCGGAACAGTCCATACCCTCGCTGGATCGCCCCCCCCAAAGATAGGGCGTTTCCAGGAACCGTTCGGCGACATTGACCGGATCGGACTCGCGGTGATCCAGCGGCGCCAGATGGGCACTGTACAGCCATTGTCCGTCCGCAATCTGGGACCAGCGACCATTGGTGTCGACGACATGAACGCTGGCCCCGTGGGGCAGGGCCGAAACCGCAAAGCGCTTCAGTTCCGGGGCGGGATAGAGATGCGTTCGGATCGCGGAGATTTTGTGGGTGGGCGCGGGCTGCGAGTAAGACAGCGCGGCGGCATCGACATAACCGACGTAACCGTCCCGGTCCGACTGGACCCAAGACCAACCGTCCGCCGTGTCATAGACAGTTACCGCCTCGCCGAACAGAAACTCCGTATCACGGGGGCGGTCCGCTTCCGGGGCCGGTCGAACGGGCAGGACCGGCGCGACGACATGGGCCGGCTCGCCGTCGACAAAGCGGGCGGCGTCGACGCGTCCCTCAAGGGACCTTGCGGCAAGATCCGGGCGGTAGGCGTTGAGACGTCGGTCCAGGGCGCTCAATCGAACAGCTTGTCGATTTCGTCTTGGGAAATCGACGCTTCCTTCTTCAGGGCGGGCCCATTCAGCAGCGCCGCGTCCCCTTCCGGCTTGGTGTCTTCGGCAAATTCTGAGGCGAGGCGATTGATCTCGTCATGTCCCCAAAGGTCGATCATGACGTTCACTCGCTCTTCGACGAACTTCATGGACCGGACGATCTTCGTCACGCGCTGGCCGGTAATGTCCTGGAAGGTACAGGCCTCGATGGCCGCCATGGTCTTTTCGTTGATCTGATCGCACAGGCCTTCACGATCTTCCGCTTTCTCGGCACCGCGCAACTTTTCAACCAACTCATCCACGGTTTCCATATGCTCCAGGATGGATTGGGTGGCATCCTCGGTCGCGCCCACGATCGCGTCCAACTGATCCGACATGGTCTCGAACCGGGTCTGCTTGCCATCGGCCGCGACCATCTGGGCGATCTCTTCGCGGAATCGCTTGATGTATTGCACCAGACTGACGACTTCGGATTTTAGCTGCCTGTCGTTAACCGCCCGATCCGCCATCTGATTTCCCCCTTAGAACGCCTTGAACGCAAGTATCGTGAATGTATCCCGCACGCCCGGCAGTTTCTGGATGTGGTCGGTTACGAAACGGCCGACATCCAGGTCTTCCGGCAGATAGCATTTCATCAGCAGATCGTATTGCCCGGATGTCGAATAGACTTCCGACACGTGCTCAACGGATTCCACCGCCTCGGCGGCAGTCGTATAGGCTTCCCCCAGGTCGCATTTCACCTGAACGAATAACGTGCGCATGACGGATCGGACCTCCCGGCAACCTGTGCAGACGAGTGGAGAATGCCCCGCGCGACCGGAAAGGCGCAAGAAAAACCCGGTGGATAAAAGGCTTACCGTGCGCGCAACAGGAAGGCCGGAACCTGTTCCGTCTTGCCATAAGGCACATCGGAGATATCCGGCAGAGGGTCGTCATTCGCTTCCGCCGCCGGGCTACGTTCCCGACCGCCGCGGCGATTGCGTCCTTCGCGGGACTCTTCCTTCTTCGGCGCGCTCTTGCCGCGCGACCGAGAGCCGCGGCTTTCCCGGGCTTCGGATTTGGGTTCTTCGGCGCGGGTCTCTTCGGTCGTGTCGACCGCATCGTCGGCGTCATTCGATGCCGACGCTGTGCCGGATTCGACGAGCGGAATCTTCTTCCCGATCAGCTTTTCGATGGCGTCGAGATATTTGCGGTCATTGTCCGACGCGAAGGTGATCGATACGCCGCTGCGGCCGGCGCGGCCCGTTCGGCCGATCCGGTGCACGTAGTCTTCCGAATGGGTCGGGACGTCGTAATTGAAGACGTGACTGACCGAAGGGATATCGAGGCCGCGCGCCGCGACATCGGAACAGACCAGGATATTGATCTCGTTCTTCTTGAACTTATCCAGCCATTCCAGCCGCTTGTACTGATCCATGTCGCCATGCAGGGCGCCTGCCGAGAAGCCGGATTGTTCCAGCGCCCGGTACAGCGACGCGACATCGCGCTTGCGGTTACAGAAGACCAGCGCGTTCTTGATCGTATCGTCCTTCAGCAGGCGATCCAGCGTCCTGCGCTTCTGGCGACCGTCGACCTTCATCAGGCGTTGTTCGATCGTGTCGGCGGTGCTGGCCGGCGGCGCGACGGTGATTTCCTTCGGATTGCTGAGGAACTTCGATGCCAGCTTGCGGATTTCCGGCGGCATCGTGGCCGAGAACATCAGCGTCTGACGCAGCGGCGGCATCAGCGAGACCAGTTTCTCGACATCGGGGATGAAACCCATGTCCAGCATCCGGTCGCCTTCGTCGATCACCAGAACCTTCACGTCGGTCAGGATGACCTTGCCGCGTTCGCAATGGTCCAGCAGACGGCCCGGCGTCGCGATCAGGACGTCGACACCCCGGTTGATCTTGGCCTCTTGCTCCGAGAAGGAGACGCCGCCGATCAAAAGGGCCATGTTCAGCTTGTTGTACTTCCCATAGGTCTCGAAATTGTCGGCGACCTGCGCGGCCAATTCGCGCGTCGGCTCCAGGATCACCGTGCGCGGCATACGCGCCCGGCCACGACCCTGGGACAGGATATCGATCATCGGAAGGGTGAAGGACGCGGTCTTGCCCGTCCCGGTCTGCGCGCAGCCCAGAATGTCCCGGTTCATCAGGACATAGGGAATCGCTTTTTCTTGGATCGGGGTCGGGGTTTCATAGCCTGCGTCGCTGATCGCGCGCAGGATGGGGTCACTGAGACCGAGATCGGCAAAAGTCGTCGCCATGCGTTCCTTCTCGCCGGTGGATTGCGTCAGAATCGACCAAATCCGGCGTCTTCAATTGCGGCGGACTATAGGCCGCGCGCCTTTCCTGTCAACGACGCGCCGTAAACCGAGCCGACTCAAGGACATGCGATTGCCCAACTGTTGCCATACGGCTACGGTCTTCCGGTTCTGACATGCCCGGAATTGGCCCAAAGGTGACTTATGTTAATCGACGCGACCCGATCCTTGCTGCTGACCATCGACATTCAAGAGCGATTGCTGCCGGCGATTCACGACGGGGACCGTGTCCTGACCAACACATTGAAACTGATCCAGGCAGCGCGGCGTCTCGATGTTCCCGTGCTGTGCAGCGAGCAGTATCCAAGAGGCCTGGGGCCGAGCGTCGCGGATTTGTCCGCCGTGTTGGAGGAAGGAGAAATCCTGCCCAAGGTGCATTTCTCCTGCGCTGCGGACCCTGGCATTGCAAAGGCGGTGGCCCAGTCCGGCCGACGGCAATTGATCCTATGCGGCGTCGAGGCGCATGTCTGTGTTCTTCAATCGGCGTTCGGCTTCAAGGAAGCGGGCTATGATGTCTTTGTCGTTCTGGATGCGGTCTCAAGCCGTGCGCCGGACAGCGTTCTGGTCGCGAAGGATCGGTTCCTGGCCGCCGGCATTTCGGTCGTGACGCTGGAAATGACCCTGTTCGAATGGCTTCACCAGGCCGCGACGCCCGCATTCAAGGATCTGCGGGGCCTGATCACCTGATCCGGTTCGGCAATTCGACAAGGCAGTTGAGGCACCTTTCGCCGCGGTCCAAGGGCGGATCGCTGGGCAGCAATTCCCGGATCGCCAGGGCGAAGGCGTCGTTGAATGCTTGATTGCCCGGGGCCGCGCCTTCCGGGAGTTTCAGCCAAAGCGAACTGAGATCCCGGTCCCGTTTGCAATAGACGATCAACGCCCGGTCTGCGGTCCCGCCATTCGGATCCGGTTTGGTCTCGCCCCGGCACAACCGGGCACCGATCGCGTTGGCCGGCGGCTGGAACAGGATCTCGATCCGGCCGGGCCCGGTTTCAACCTGTGGCGTTTCGGTAAAGGTTATCGGCAGACCTTCGTTCCGTCCGCTCATCGCTGTGCCGACGGCGCGGTTCAATGCGCCGTCATCGATCGAATAGGGATCGCCGGATACGACAAGACGCATGTCGTTCCCGCCGTGAAAGGCCATCAGTTCCAGAAACTCATAGGAATTCGCGAAATGCTGATTGTAGAGCGTCCCGCCCGAACAGGCCGAGAGCAGCAGCATTGCGGCTGGAATAACCCGCTTCAAGGGACGTCCCATTGGATGTCTCCGCGTTCGATCCGCCCCCATGATCAGGATATGGGGCGGCAGGATCGAAAATCAAAGTGGCGGATCAGACGTCCAAATCCTCGATAAACTGGGCATTGTCCTGGATGTACTGGAAGCGCAATTCCGGCTTCTTGCCCATCAGGGTCTCGACGATCCGGGCGGTGCGGCGGCTTTCTTCCAGCTCCTCCTCACGGCTTCGGTCCGGCAGTTCGACGCGCAGCAGGGTGCGCTTGGCCGGATCCATCGTCGTTTCGCGCAATTGCGGCGGCGGCATTTCGCCCAGGCCCTTGAAGCGGCTGATGTCGACTTTGGCATTCGCCTTGAATTCGGATTTCAACGCCGCGTCCTTCGCGGCGTCGTCCATTACATAGACCGACTTTCCGCCATGCGTCAGGCGATACAGCGGCGGCTGTGCCAGGAAGAGCCGCCCGGACTCCACCAGTCCCGGCATTTCGCGATAGAAGAAGGTCATCAGCAGCGACGCAATGTGGGCGCCGTCGACATCGGCGTCGGTCATGATGATGACCCGTTCATAGCGCAGCTTGTCCAGGCGGAAATCGGCCCGTGTGCCGCAGCCGAGAGCCTGGATGATGTCCTTCAATTCCTGGTTCTGCTTCAGCTTGTCGGCGGAAGCGGACGCGACGTTCAGGATCTTGCCCTTCATCGGCAGGATCGCCTGGGTCTTCCGATCCCGGGCCTGCTTGGCGCTGCCGCCGGCACTGTCGCCCTCGACCAGGAAAATTTCGGTGCCCTCGGCGCTTTCGTCCGAACAATCGGCCAGCTTGCCGGGCAGGCGCAACTTGCGGGTCGGCGTCTTGCGGCGTTGCTCTTTCTGCTGTTTGCGGCGCTGTCGCTCGTCCACGCGCTCCAGAATGCGTTCCAGCAGATCGTTGGCGGAGGCGGGGTCTTCCGCCAGCCAGTGATCGAACCGGTCCTTCAGGGCGCTTTCGACCATCTTGCCGGCGTCGACGGAAACCAGCTTTTCCTTGGTCTGGCCCTGGAATTGCGGGTCCGGGATGAAGACCGACAGCATGATGCTGGCCTCGCCGGTCACATCGTCGCCGGTGATCTGTGCCGCCTTCTTGTTGCCGACCAATTCGCCATAGGCACGGATCGACTTGGCCAGGGCGGAGCGCATTGCGCTTTCATGGGTGCCGCCCTGCGGCGTCGGCACGGTGTTGCAGTAGGTGTGGCAGAACCCGTCGCCATCGGCGGGCCAATGGATGGCCCATTCCATCTGGCCGACGCCGTCCTGCGCCTTCCAACCGGCGGCGAACGGGCGGGGCGTAATGGTCGCGCGCGCACCCAGGGTGAAGGTCAGATAGTCCCTCAAACCGCCCGGGAAATGCAGAACGCCCTTTTGCGGCACCTCGCTGCCGGCGGGCAGCAGGGACGGTGCACAACTCCATCGGATTTCCACGCCCTTGAAAAGATAGGCCTTGGAACGCGCCATCTTGTAGAGGCGCTCCGGTTCGAAGCGGATCTTGTCGCCGAAAATCTCGGCATCGGGCTTGAAGGTAACGGATGTACCGCGCCGGTTCGGCGCATCGCCGACCTTGCGCAGTTTGTCTTGGGGCAGACCGCGCGAGAATGTCTGACGGAACAGGGTGCGATCCCGCGCCACTTCGACCGTCAGCACTTCCGACAGGGCGTTGACCACGGAAATCCCGACACCGTGCAACCCGCCGGAGGTTGCATAGGCCTTGCCCGAGAATTTGCCGCCGGAATGGAGGGTGGTCAGGATCACTTCCAGAGCGGACTTGTCCTTGTATTTCGGATGCGGGTCGATCGGGATGCCGCGCCCATTGTCGCGCACCGTGCAGGTACCGTCCTCGTCCAGTTCAAGCTCGATCCGGCTCGCATGGCCGGCCACAGCCTCGTCCATGGAATTGTCCAGGACTTCGGCGACGAGATGGTGGAACGCGCGCTCATCCGTGCCGCCGATATACATGCCGGGGCGGCGGCGCACGGGCTCCAGGCCCTCAAGGACCTCAATGTCTTTGGCGGAATAGTCGGCACCCTTGGCGCCGGAGTTCTGGAAAAGATCGCTCATATCGGCATTATACGGTCAGACCCGACTCTATCAAGCCTATAAGGTATAGGGGAGAGGCCGGCGATACTAGATATAGGATGCGCGTCATGAGTGAGTCGTCCCAGAGTGATCCGCGCGGAGAACTGCAGATCCGCACCTTGGCCATGCCGGCAGATACCAACCCGTCCGGTGATATTTTTGGCGGTTGGGTCCTGTCCCAGATGGACGTCGCCGGCGGCATCCTCGCCGCCACCAAGGCGAAAGGAAGGGTCGCAACGGTCGCGGTCGACGGCATGACCTTCTATCTGCCGGTTTTCGTCGGCGATATCGTCTGCTGCTATGGCGATATTGTGCGGATCGGAAGGACATCCATCGCGGTGAATGTCCAGGCCTGGGCCCTGCGCGCCCATTCGACGGAACGATGCCTGGTCACCGAAGGCGTCTACACCTATGTCGCGATCGGAAGCGACCGGAAACCCAGGCCGATCGAGTCCTGAATGGAGATACCCAATGCGCAGCCTGCTATCCGCCGCGATCCTGATCCTCTGTACCGCCGCGCCGCTGGCGGCCGGCGAGGCGGATGTGGTTGCGGTGACCGTGTCTGCGCAGGGAGACGGGACCTATCGCTTTGATGTGACCGTCCGGCACGCGGATGAAGGCTGGGACCACTACGCCGACGGTTGGGAAGTGCTGGCGCCTGATGGCACGCCGCTTGGATACCGCAAGCTGCTTCATCCCCATGTCGACGAACAGCCCTTCACCCGCTCTCTGTCAGGGGTGGTGATCCCGGAAGAGATCGATGAAGTCACGGTGCGCGCCCATGACAGCGTCCACGAATGGGGCGGGGTGGAAATGACGGTGACGGTACCGCACTAGACGTCGCCGCCGATATCCTCGGCCTGCATCAGCGGCAACCAATCCAGCCGGCTGCCGCAGTAAAACTGTTTCGACGGTACGAGATCCCGCCGGTTGTCCAACGTGCCAACGCGGATGCCGTAGACTTTCGGACCGCCGGTGTTCGGCGCGGAGTAGATCGGCGCCCCGCAGGTCGGGCAGAAGCTTTGCTGCCGTTCGCGGCCGCTGTCGGCGGTCTTCACATAGACCGTCGGTTCCCCCTTCAACAGCGTCAGCCCGTCCGGGGCGGTGAAGGCAACGGTGCGATAGGCGCTGCCGGACAGGGTCTGACAATCGGTGCAGTGACAGACGATCACATCCTGCGGGTCGATGTCGGCTTCGTATTCGATCCCGCCGCAATGGCAACGCCCGGTCATCCGCATTCGTTCATCCCGCCTTTTTCTGCGCCTGCTTGCCCAGATAGGGGGCGAGATAGCGGCCGGTATGCGAACGTTCGGATTTCACGATCTCCTCCGGCGTGCCTTGGGCGACGATCTCACCGCCGCGCGTGCCGCCGTCCGGTCCCAGATCGATGATCCAATCGGCGGTTTTGATGACCTCCAGATTGTGCTCGATCACGACAACGGTATTGCCGGAATCAACAAGCGTTTGAAGGACTTCCAGCAACTTGCTGACATCGTGGAAGTGCAGGCCCGTCGTCGGCTCATCCAGCACATAAAGGGTCCGGCCCGTCGCTTTCTTGGACAATTCCTTGGCCAGCTTTACGCGCTGGGCCTCGCCGCCCGACAGGGTCGTGGCCTGCTGTCCGACCTTGATATAGCCCAGGCCGACCCGCTGCAGCGTCACCAGCTTGTCGCGGATCGACGGCACGGCCTTGAAGAATTCCGCCCCTTCATCGACCGTCATGTCCAGCACATCGGCGATGGACTTGTCGCGATAGTGGATTTCCAGCGTTTCGCGATTATAGCGGTGGCCGTGACATTGGTCGCATTGGACATACACGTCCGGCAGAAAGTGCATTTCGATCTTGATCACGCCGTCGCCCTGGCAGGCTTCACAGCGTCCGCCCTTGACGTTGAAGCTGAAACGGCCCGGCTGGTAACCGCGTGCCTTCGCCTCCGGCAACCCGGCGAACCAGTCGCGGATCGGGGTGAAGGCGCCGGTATAGGTCGCGGGGTTCGAACGCGGTGTCCGGCCGATGGGCGACTGATCGATATCGATGATCTTGTCGAGGAAATTGGTGCCCTCGATCTTGTCGTGATGGCCCGGATGGTCGCGGCTGCCCATCAATGTACGGGACAGGGCGCGCTGCATGGTTTCGATGATCAGCGTCGACTTCCCCGATCCGCTGACGCCCGTAACGACGGTCAGTGTCCCCAGCGGGATTGTCGCGTCGACATTGCGCAGATTGTTCTCGCGCGCCCCGATGACCTTCAGCAACTGGCCCTTATGCCCCTTGCGGCGCTTCTTCGGGATTTCGATCTGCTTCATCCCGGTCAGGTATTGCGCGGTCAGGGAGCGGGGATTCTGCATCACCTCCGCCGGCAATCCGGCCGCGACGACTTCGCCGCCATGCACGCCGGCGCCGGGGCCCATATCGACCAGATAGTCCGCGGCGCGGATGGCGTCCTCGTCATGTTCGACGACGATGACGGTGTTGCCGAGATCGCGCAGCCGCCGCAGCGTATCCAGCAGGCGGTCATTGTCGCGCTGATGCAGGCCGATGGACGGCTCGTCCAAAACGTAGAGCACCCCGGTCAGGCCCGATCCGATCTGCGAGGCTAGCCGGATACGTTGGCTTTCACCGCCACTCAACGTGCCGGAATTCCGGCTGAGTGTCAGATAGTCCAGACCGACATTGTTGAGGAAACCCAGCCGCTCGTTGATTTCTTTCAGAATGCGGTAGGCGATTTCCTTCTGCTTGGCGCTGAGATGCGCATCCAGATCCTCGAACCAGGCGCCGGCCTCCGCGATGGACATCTGGCCGACTTCGCCGATATGCCGGCCGCCGACTTTCACGGCCAAGGCCTCGGGCTTCAGGCGGTGGCCGCCGCAAGCGGGGCAGGGGGTAACGGTCTGATACTTGGCCAGTTCCTCGCGCGACCAACTCGATTCCGTCTCGCGATAGCGGCGTTCCATGTTGGGAATGACGCCTTCGAACGGTTTCGACGTCTTGTAGGAGCGCAGCCCGTCATCGTAGCGGAACTCGATCGCTTCTTCCCCGCTGCCGTGCAGGATGCAGTCCCGGACCCGCTCATCGAGTTCGGCGAAGGGCGCTTTCAGAGAGGCGCCGTAATGCCGGGCGATGGCCTCCAGGGTCTGCTTGTAATAGGGGGAGGAGGAATTCGACCAGGGGGCGATGGCGCCCTGCCACAGAGACTTGGTCTTGTCCGGGACAATCAGTTCGATGTCGAACTCCATATCCGTTCCCAACCCGTCACAGGTCGGGCAGGCGCCGAACGGATTGTTGAAGCTGAACAGGCGGGGTTCGATCTCTTCGATCGTGAAGCCCGATACCGGACAGGCGAACTTGGCGGAAAAGATTGTCTGCTCGCCGCCATCGGCATTCTCCGCGAACAGCAATCCGTCGGAAATCTGCAGCGCGGTCTCGATGGAATCCGCCAAGCGTTGTTCCAAACCTTCGCGGACCACGATACGGTCGACGACGACGTCAATCGTGTGTTTCAGCTTCTTGTCCAGCGCTGGCACGTCTTCTATTTCATAGAACTTGCCGTCGACCTTCACCCGCTGGAATCCGCGTTTCTGCAGTTCGCCGAATTCCTTGCGATATTCGCCCTTGCGTCCGCGCACCATGGGGGCGAGCAGGTAGAGGCGCGTGCCGACTTCCATCCCCATGATCCGGTCGACCATCTGGGTTACCGTCTGGCTTTCGATCGGCAGGCCGGTCGCGGGGGAATAGGGCACCCCGACGCGCGCCCAGAGCAGGCGCATGTAATCGTAGATTTCCGTCACCGTCCCGACGGTGGAGCGGGGGTTGCGGGAGGTTGTCTTCTGTTCGATGGAAATCGCCGGCGACAGACCCTCGATAAGATCAACATCCGGCTTTTGCATCATCTCCAGAAATTGCCGGGCATAGGCCGATAGGCTTTCGACATAGCGCCGTTGTCCGTCGGCATAGATCGTATCGAAGGCGAGAGAGGACTTTCCCGAACCGCTGAGACCCGTGATTACCACCAGCTTGTCCCGGGGCAAGTCGACATCGACATTCTTCAAATTATGCTCACGCGCGCCGCGAACGGATATCGTGTCGTTGACCATGGACCCCACCGGTGAGTGCTGAGAATTTTCGGAGCAAGAGAATATAGGGGACCATTCCGTGAACTTCGAGTCCGGATGCGGTGCCTTACCCAGTTATCCCCAGGAAATGCTGACATCTGTTGTCATTCCCGGCTTCCCCGATCCAAGCCGGTGCACGCGCGGCAAGAATTCGCAAAAGCGCGTCGCCTGAATGGAATATTCCTTAACCAAATCTTGGCTATTTTCGGCAATCTGTAGATCGGTGACTTTTCGCAGTGCAAAAATTTGGGGGACTTGCAACATGGCGATGGCAGACGGGGTGTCGGAAGGCGAGATCGAATCGCCCGGGACGGGGATTGCATCGGCTCGGTTCGGTTTGAAGGTGAAATTGCTGGTCGCCATGGGGGTGATCGCCGCGACGACCGTCATTTCGGCTGGAATCAGCGGTCTGTCCTTCGACCGCATTTCCGATCAGATGACCCTTTTCAGTACGCGGACCTTGTCCGATCTGGAAGCGGCGCAGCGCGTCAGCGCCCTGGGGCCCAGCGTCGGGGCCGGGGCGGCGAACCTGATCGCGTCCCCCAATGAAGAGGAGCGTGTACAGAGGTTCCAGAGATTGGAGCAGGATATCGCCGAACTGCGAAGCGTCGTGCAGCAATTGTCAGGCGCCGAGGCGGCCGATGCCGAGATACAGGCGACGATCGAGGCGCTTGCGGACAATCTCCGATCCATCAACGCCGCGGTCGGCCGTCGAACTCAGCAGGAATTGGACGTCGCCACGGCATTTGAAGAAATCGCTGCATCCCGCAAGGCGCTTAACGATCGGTTGGGGCCCTATATCGAAGAATTAAGCGGCTCCGTCGGTGACAATTTCAACAATATGATGACGCAGCCGGACAAGATGATGGAGTTCTTGTTCCCGCTGTTCGGGTCTTACGGGAAAGTGCAGGTCCTTCAGTCGGTTCAGGCGTTTTCCGACCAGGTCATGACCCATGTGGTGACGGTCGCGACTGCCCCGACGGAAGACCGAATGCGCGAAGCCGATGGTGAAGTTCAGGAATTGCTGCGCTGGGCGTCCGACACGCGTTCCGCCTTGAACGCCGATTTCACCGATTCCGGCCGCGCCGTCGCCGACTTGCTGAAAACCTTCTTCGAGGTTTTGGGAAAAGAAGAAGGTTTGGCCTTCCACCGGGCCCAGGTCTTCACCCTTCAGACCGAGTTGGATTCTCTGCTAACCGCGAACCGGCAACTGGTGGAAAGTCTGGAACAATTCACCGTCGAGGCCGCAAGTGACGCAGCGGAAAGCGGCCGAGAGTCGATCGGCCTCGTCGAGGAAACCCTCCAACGCTCCGCACTCTGGCTGGTCGCGATCAGCGCCCTGTCCATCCTTCTGGCGTTTGGCATCGGCTATTTCTATGTCGGGCGCATGGTTGTCGGCCGATTGCTGAACCTGTCCGGCGCGATGGATCGGATCGCCGGCGGCGATCTGGAATCGGAAATCGACACGGGCCAGAGCGACGAGATCGGCAGTATGAGCCGGGCCCTGGTGACGCTGCGCGAGAATTCCCGCAAGGTGGAGAGCATGCGCGCGGAAAAGGAAGTCGCCGACCGCAATGCCGAACGCGAACGCCGCGCTGCCCTGAACCGCTTGGCCGATGACTTCAACAGCCGCGTTTCCGCCATTGTCCAGAGCGTCGATGTCGCCGTTTCCGGCCTGACCGATGCCGTCAACGGGATGGCGCAGGATACGACCCGGTCGGCCGAACAGGCCCGCGCCGCATCGCTATCGGCACAGACGGCCGCGGACCGGATTGGGACGGTCTCCCAGACCTCCCAGGAACTGTCCTATTCCATGCGGGACATGAGTGCCCGGACCAGTGAGGCCTCGCGGATTTCCGGCGCCGTGACCCAGGACGCGGAACGCACCGATACGGCGGTTGAATCTCTGTCCGAGGCGGCGTCGCGCATCGGCGATGTGGTCGCCTTGATCTCCGACATTGCGGAGCAGACCAATCTGCTGGCTCTGAACGCGACCATCGAGGCCGCGCGGGCCGGGGAGGCGGGCAAGGGCTTCGCGGTTGTCGCCAATGAGGTGAAGAGCCTCGCCAATCAAACGGCCTCCGCCACCGGCGATATTGTCGCTCAGGTCGATGCGATCAAATCGGCGGTGCGCGAGGCCGCGGATACGACGAAGCTGGTCACCGACGGGATCGGGAATGTCGACCGGGTGGTCTCCGAAATCGCGGATGCGACACAGCGGCAGACGGATGCCACCGCCGCCATTCACGAAACGATGCAGTCGACTTCGCAGGAGATTGAATCCGTGAATGGACAGGTCGGCACCATCATGGAAGCGTCGGAACAGGTGCAGACGGCATCCGACGCCCTGGTCCGTGGAGTCGGGGAGGTCAGGCAAAGTACGGGCGACCTGGCGCGGGAACTGGAACGGTTCGTGACCGATATTCGTCAGGACGAAAGCGGGGCCGGGGCGCGGTAGTCGAGGGTCTTTTTCGCGCGCGTTATTGTACCGGCTTATGGGCGGTCATTTCCCATGAGACGTTTTCGCCTTCCGTGTCGGTATAGTCGAACTTTACCGTCCAACCCAGGGACGGGGAGAAATGGATTGTCTGCGCGCCCTTCCAGGATCCTCCGATCCGGCTGCTCTCGTTAACCACGACATAGGTTTCAACCTGCCCGATTTCATCCAACGTCAGGGTTTCTGTCCCAATAACCTCGATGCTGTTGCCCCAGCTACGGTTGCCCCGGCGCCGCAGAAATTCGATCCGTTTGCCGACTTCCAGCGGCCACAGGCGGGCATAATCCTGTTCATCGACCGGGGCGCGACCGGAACAGTGCGAACACATCAGATAGCCGTTGCGGTCCTCGCCATTGGTCGTCCAGTTGGCCATATAGCCTTCCGCTTGTCCGACCACGACCTGCGACGTCGTTCCGGGTTCCAGAACGTTCTTCCAGTGAAACTCCGTCCCCGGCGGCGCCAGGGCGAAAGGGGCCGGCGCCATCTGCGCCAAGGCTTGTCCGCTGGCCATGCCCGCCAACAGGACGGAGGCCAGAAGGGAACCGAGAAATCGCATCCGTGAATTCCTTTCGCGCGTCGGAAGGAGATGACAGATGATGTCTCAAGGCTCCATCGAAGGTCCAGAGACGATTTTCGGAAGATTTACCCTGCGAGGACCGATCCGATCCGGTCGATGGCGCGCAGGATGTTTTCTTTCGAGTTGGCGTAGGAAATCCGCAGATAGCCTTCGCCATGAACGCCGAAGCTGGTGCCGGCGATGGCGGCGACATGGGCCTCGTTCAGCAGCCGGTCCTGCAGGGTGCGTGCATCGAGGCCGGTACCGGAAATGTTCGGAAAGGCGTAAAACGCGCCGCCGGGATCGACACAGCGCACGCCGGGCAGGCCGTTCAGGGCGACGACAGTCGCCTGGCGTCGCTCGTCGAAGGCCGCGACCATATCCAGCGCGGCGTCCTGCGGTCCTTCCAAGGCTGCAATCCCGGCAAATTGAGCGGCGGCGTTGACGCAGGAATGGTCATTGATAGCAAGCCGCGTTGCCTTCTCGACCAGGCTTTCCGGCCAGACGGCATAGCCCAGCCGCCATCCGGTCATCGCGTAAGTCTTGGACCAGCCGTCCAGCATGATGGCCCGGTCGGCCAGATGGGGATATTGCAGGATCGACCGATGCTGCCGTCCGCCATACAGCATGCAGGAATAGATCTCGTCCGACAGGATCGCGACATCGGGATGGTTCGCCAGCCCGGCAGCCAGTTTGTCCATTTCCTCGACCGGCGTGACGCCGCCGGTCGGATTGGCCGGACTGTTGACGATGATCAGCCGCGTTCTCGGCGTGATCAGCGACAGCAATTCCTCGGCGGAAAAGGCAAACCCGTTCTCCTCGCGCAGGGGAAGCGGGACCGCCGTTGCGCCGCTGAATTCGATGGAGGAACGGTAGATCGGGAAGCCGGGGTCCGGATAGATGATTTCCGCGCCCGGCTCCCCGAACATCAGCATGGCGAAGAACATCGTAACCTTGCCGCCCGGTACGACCACGACCCGGTCGGGATCGACCTCGACCCCGTGGCGGCGTGCCAGATCGGCGCTGACTGCCTGCCGCAAGGCCGGAATGCCATTCGCCGCGGTATAGCCGTGATGTCCGTCTTTCAGCGCTTTGGCGGCGGCCTCCACAATATGGGGCGGTGTCGGAAAGTCGGGCTGTCCGATACCCAGATTGATCATGTCCGCACCGCCGGCAGCCAGCTTGTTCGCCTTGGCCAGAACGTCGAAGGCGGTTTCCGTTCCAAGTCGGTCCATCCGGGCGGCGAGGGTCGGCATCGGGGCGATCTCCTAAAACAACGGGGAAGGGGCGAAATGACGGGCAAGACTAGGGTGATCCCAGTCAGGACGGCAAGGTATTGAGTGGCGGAGTAGGTGAATCCGGCGGAGACAGAGCTTCCGCGCTAAACCTCGTCGTCGTCTACGCCGATATCGAACAGTTCCGTCGCGGCCAGGGTGGAGATATCCAGGAGCTTGTGATTCCGCGGATCCTCCGGGTCGATCATATTGGAGATGCGCGAATACATTTCAGGGATATGCGCCTCGCTGCCATTGGCAAGTGTCTGGCGGATGCCGTAGCGGATGTTACGGCGTTCCTTGTCGCTCAGGCGGCTCAACATGCTCTTGGTGATCCAGATCGATCCGTCCCGGGAGAAATCGCTGAGCCGTGACGCCCGGTTGATCGTATCCCCGAGGGCGGTGAATTCGATGAAGGTCGGCCCTTCGAAGGTCCCGAACCATTCCTCGCCCTGTTCCAGTCCGAAATTCAGATGCAGCGTCGTGCCCCAGTTCTTCCGGCTCTGCCATTCGCGGTTCACCTTGCGCATGGCCGCCCGCATCTCGAACGAACATTGAATGGCGTTCATGATGTAGTTGGAGTCCGGCTGCGGCAGGAAATAGTACAGCATGCCGTCCCCGGCATGTTTGCCATAGGTGGCGTAATACTTCCGCAGATAGGGCTGCATCGTCGTCCAGATCGAGTTGATCAGCTCGAAATACTGCTCCGGCGGCAGTTCGGCGCAGATGCGCATGGAACTTTGCAGATCCGCGACCAGGACGGCGAGGGACGTGACATAGGGGCGCCGAACTCTCAACAGGTCGCGAATGACGATGTCGCGGCGGCTGAGCCAGGTCAGGAAGCTTTCCTGCTCGCGCTCTTCCGGCGCTACGGTGAAGAAGATGCCTTCGCGGAAGAATGTGGCATAGAGCTTATGCCATTTCTGCGGCTCGTCGCGTGCCGCCAGATTGACCTCGGCGTCGCTGGTCATCTGATGCGTCGGTACAGCCTGAACCCGGTCATAGAGTTGGCCAAGAAGTTCGGCTTCGCGCGAATCCAGATTGGGGTTGCTCAGGAACAGAAAGGCCTTCGACGCCCGCCGCTTCGCGATTGTCAGATGGAATTTCAGCAGTTCCGGAAGACCGTCCGCCTTGCGCGCGATCGGACTGGAAAGCAGCAGATTGAATAGGCTGGAATCCTCGATTGCCGGCGGCAGGCCGTTTTCTCGCCCGAACAGGTCTTTCAGGGCGTAGTCGTTCGCCCATTCCACCTGAAATTTGTGATTGATCAGATAGGCGGGGGTGGACAGGTCCTCGACCGACAGATGGCGCAAGACGCGCTCTGCTGTCGCGTTGCCCGATGCCATCCCACTGCCAGAAATCGCCGTCACATTGGACGGACTCCTCCCGGCGGAATCCGACGTCTCCCGCATTGTCCCCTCCCTCACTCGCGGCGTTCTTCCGCAAAGTGGATGGTGACGGCCTTCTGCCGCCAGAACGGGCCCTGCCAGACCCGGTCCCGACTAACGCTTTAGGAAATGGAACCGAACTATAATCGGGACGACGAAAAATGATTCAAACAATCAACGCTGTAAACAGATATTCGGAATCATTCCGAAAAGATTAAATGTTTTTTCTATATCTAGTAGTACTGTCATTAACCATCCCCAAACGGGACGAAAACTCGACCGTGCCGAATGGCCAACCCTTCACTTGACGGGGGGGCGCCCACGGCGTAAAAGCGCCGCCGCTAAGGACGCTCGTTCGCGCCGTCCCATGGTGGCTGTAGTTCAGTTGGTTAGAACGCCGGATTGTGATTCCGGAGGTCGTGGGTTCAAGTCCCATCAGCCACCCCAGCTTTCCCGGAATCAAACTTTCGATATGTCGGTTTTTCAAGAAGCCGGATTGAAACCATAAATCGCGCTGTCTAAAGTTGCGACCAAATGGGGCTGGGCGGGCGAGAAATGTTCGAAAATTCTGAAACACTGCATACACGGATGCAAAGTGGCGCGAAGCGGTTTCTTCCCTTGGAGCGCAGGCGCCAGATCGCGCGCGCCTCGTATTTCCTTAAGGATACCACGGCATTCAAAGAGTTT
Source organism: Pacificispira sp. (assembly GCF_965228185.1). Classification (NCBI taxonomy): domain Bacteria; kingdom Pseudomonadati; phylum Pseudomonadota; class Alphaproteobacteria; order Rhodospirillales; family Aestuariispiraceae; genus Pacificispira; species Pacificispira sp. The sequence goes on from NZ_CBDDHE010000003.1 coordinate 889,416, forward strand.
GTCGCCAGTTTCGGTGTAGCCGGACAGGACGACGTGCGTGCCCTGCGTCGCGACGGGTTCTTGCGGTACCCGGAAATGGCGCTGGAAGGCATTCCGGAACTCGTCCAAAGCGTCGGCGGCAAGCTGAATGACAAGATTGCCGAACTCGGCAACGAATGTCCTGTCTCGCCAATCCCTCAGAGCGTCCGGCTGGCGGAGCCCGGCCTGCACGCCTTGCTTCGCAATCGGGAACTGAATGACTGCTTGCGCGGGTATTTCCGCGCGCGACCGCTGTTTCACAGTTTCGACGCCTGGGTCGGTTTATCGAATGGCGGAAAGAGTGGGTCGCCCCTGCTGCATTTGGACAGCGGTGGCGAGAAGATCATTCGGCTTTACATTTATTTGAACGAAGTCGGCCCGCAGAACGGTGCGTTCTCCTTTTTGCCGAGGTCTCTATCCCGCCGCTTCAGTGACCGTAGCGGCTATTTGGGAAATGCGATACAGGATAGCGATTTCCTTCGGATCGGCGGCGAAATCGGCATTGGTTGGGATGATATACGTCAGGTAAGCGGTCCCGCAGGGACGGGCTTTTTGATCGACACCGCGCAATGCTTCCATTTCGGCAGTCGAATTTCCGTTGATCGTCGGTTGACGATCATCCTGACCTGGATGATCAATCCTGATGCCCACGAGGCGCATGCCGCACGTTCAGACCTGCGTCAGATTTTGTCGGCGGCGGGGGAAAACTTGGACGACTATCCGTCCCTGATTGAGTGATCCCGCCTTATCGTCCCCGCTTGATATGGCGCAGTTGAAATCGGGATGGTGCCAGGGCCGCCAGGACTTGATCTGAGACCGGCACCGCATCACCGTCTACCAGCGACGCGACCAGATCCGCCAGCAACAGGGCCGCTTGAAAGCCGCGCGCACCCAGCGCCGTCGTCGCATAGAGCCCGGGAAGATACCCCGCGTCCGGCATTTCGTTCGGCAGTTTCCCGTCGGCGAGCCCGGCAAAATCCCTGCCGAATTTGACAGGGTCCTGTATCGGCCCTGCCAGTGGCAAATGATCCCCGGTGTCGCACCGTAAGCCGGTCCAGACCGTCTCGACGACCGCCTTGGAGGCTTCCAAGGACCGTCTATGCCTGTCCATGAGATCGGCGGTCCAATCATCCCGAATGTCGACCGGCGCCAGCTTGGCCCGCGGCGCGGCCGTTGCCCCAATTGTAAATCGCCCAACGCGATCCGCCGAGGTAACATACCCGTTCTCTAGGACCGCAGTGTCCGGCCCCCCCAGCCCCCGCATCATGATGCATTGCCCCGATCCGATGCGCATGCCGAATCCTCCCGGTGTGGGGGGAAGAAGCGGAAAGGCACCCGGTCCGCAGGCCAGAATGACCGCATCCGCCTGGAAGTGGATCCGATCCTCGTTGCCGACCAATACCCAAGTTGTCCCGTCCCTGCGCAGAGCGGCAATATCGGCCTGGATATCGGCGGGGGGCCCCAAGAGTGACAGCAGCGTGTCGGGATCGACCGATCCCGCATGGGGCAGAAATAGCCCGTCCGGCATAGCATCATTCCGTGCGACGGTACTCAGACAGTCTTCCGGCCACGCCAGCCATTCTTTGAGACGGTGCAGTTTGGCCGCGCCTTCCGGCCCGTCTTCGGCAATTCGAAGGCCTCTCGGCCCAATCCAGGCGGCCCCGTTCTCCAGGTTGTCCAGTTCCCGGACGGCATCCCAGAAAGCCTGACGCCAGAAGGTTGCAAAGGGTTGATCTCCGCGGATCAGTTTCGGGGCGATCAAGGCGCGGGGCAGGGTGCTGGCGGCATAGGCGCGGCTGTCGGCTCCTGCGATCTGCGTCGGTGACCGGCCCGCGTCGCGCAAGGCCCGGCACATGGCCCGGCCCGCGATTCCATCGCCGATAACGGCGATCCTGGCATCGCGGGGCAGGGCGTTCGGTCGCTGGCACCATCCAGGTTCGTTACGATGCGGCGTCCCGGTAAAAACCGCGGTGATGCAGTCCCGTTTCCGCCCGAATCCGGGCCGCTTCTCAACCACAAAACCTTGAGCGGACAGCCCGCGACGAACCTCACCGGCGGCAGTGAAAGACGCCAGTCGGGCGCCGGGTGCGCTGTTCCGGGCGACCTGCGCCAGAACCTCCGGTCGCCACATATCCGGGTTGCGCGACGGGGCGAACCCATCCAGGAACCAGGCATCGGCCTGGAACGACATGGCGGCCAACATGGCGGCGGCGTCGCCGATCAACAGAATCAGACGGATCCGTCCCTGCGCCAGTCGAATCCGATGAATGCCGGGAACCGCTCCGGGCCATGCGGCAATCAGTTCCTCCGACCGTTGCCGGTGATCCGGAAAAGCGTCATGGGCGCGCCGTAGATCCGCGCGCGACAGCGGAAAGGCCTCGACGGATAGGAAGGTCATATACGCGTCGGGGCCGGCATTCCGCGACCATGTTTCCCAGGCCTCCAGAAAGTTCAGGCCGGTCCCGAACCCTGTTTCGGCGACGCAGAGGCGGTCTTTATGGCACAGGTCCGTAAAGCCGGTTCCGTCCAGGAAGGTGTGGCGAACCTCCCCTTGCGGATCGTCGACCGAATAGTAGACGTCCCCGAACCGCGCCGCATAGGGAACCGTCCCGAGCCATTCCAGCCTGTTGTCTTCGGAAGACCCCGTCATGATCGCCGAGGATATGCCCAACGGGCGGCATGCGGGCAAAAGAAAAGCGACGACACGAAGGGGCCTACTCTTAATCTCATCGGCCGTCGTCGTGCGTCGCCAGGGAGCCCTCATCCCGTGAAGCCGGGGTTTGGGCGGTTGGTCGATGCGCAGACCGTAAGTGCGTCATGTTACAGGAAATTTACCGGACCGTGTTTCTTCCGTTACCCTATTTCGGACTCTTGTCCTCTCCGACGAGCAATTCTCCCGCAGCCTGAGTCAACAAGGCCTCGAACTCTGTTTCCAGCGGCCTGGAGGCGCGGGGCAGGACCCCCATAACCTCGACGAGGCGCTGGATCTCGTCGCAAACCATGACGTGCAGGATGATGCGTTCGGTCCGGGATTCGGGAATGTAGGGTTTTCCCTGGCAGGCGGAAATGCCGGTATAGGCTGTCGGCGTGTCGACCAGCACCAGAACGCGAGGGCCGCCGCCGCCTTCCGGAATGCCGCCCCCGGCGGGCGTGAAGCGCATGTACTGATCCCGTGCCGAAAGGGTATCCGCGACGAATCCGGCCATGTCCATATCACCGCCGAAGGGGTTGTTGACCGCATGGACCGGAACCGGCCGACCGGCGCGCGCCTCGGCGCCAAGGGCCCTCATGCTGCCATAGGCACCGATATAGGTGACCTGTGTCCGGGGACCGGCCTCGTCACAGGCCGCTACAAGCATCGCGGCGCTCATTACCAGGGTGGCGAGGGCGGTGAAGGGCTTGCGCATATCGGTCTCCGTATCGGGGCAGCGAATTGATACTGTGGCGGGCGGTCGAGGGGATTTCAATCCGACGCGGAATGGGAAAGACTGATCGTATGAGCGACGATCTCCTAGAATTGAATGGCCTTCCCCCTGGTATCGATGCGGCAGCATGGAACCGGCACGCCTTACTCACGCCGTCCGAGATGGCAATGGCCGACCGGCTGGCGATAGAGGCTGGAACCGACGGCTATGCCTTGATGCGCAACGCGGGCCAAGCCGTCGCCGACGCGATCGCCGCGCGGTACGATAGGGGGGCTGTGGCGGTGCTTTGCGGTCCCGGGAACAATGGTGGTGACGGCTTTGTCGTCGCGGAACTGCTGCGGCAATCCGGTTGGAATGTCCGCTTGGGGCTGTTGGGAGAGCGCGCGGCACTTTCAGGCGATGCGGCATGTGCGGCTGCCGATTATACGGGGCCGGTCGAATCGCTTTCGCCGGCCCTTTTCGAAGGCGCCGACCTTGTTGTCGACGCGCTGTTCGGTGCGGGACTGAACCGCGCCGTATCGGGGGCGGCGCTGGAGACTTTGCGGGCGGCAACGGGCCTGCCGGTCATTGCGATCGATACGCCGAGCGGCCTGTCCGGTCTCGATGGGGCGGGTTTTGGAACGGACTTGGTTCAGGCCGATCTAACGGTCACATTTTTTCGCAAGAAGCCCGGGCATCTCTTGCTGCCGGGCAGGGTATCCTGCGGTGATCTGATCCTGGCTGAGATTGGTCTGCCGGACGCTGTACTGTCCTCGATCGTTCCGCAAGCGGCCGAAAACCACCCCGGTCTTTGGCGGTCGTCCCTTCCGGTCGCGACCCCGTTTTCGCATAAATACGGTCGGGGCTTCGTCCTGATTGCCGGCGGGGCGGATATGATCGGCGCGGCCTGCCTGGCGGCACGCGCGGCACAACGCTCGGGCGCGGGCATCGTCTCGGTCGCGGCGCCCCTGCAGCAGGCGCCGCTTTACAAGCTGGCCCTGGAAAGCGCCGTCATCCGGACGGTGAAGGACACACGGGCCTATATCGAGATTCTCGAGGATCGGCGGATTGGCGCGTCGGTCGTCGGGCCGGGACTTGGACTTTCAAGTCCCGGTGGGCATGAAAAGGTTCTGGCCGTTCTGCGCCGCCGCTGCCCGGCAGTTCTTGATGCGGATGCGCTGACCTTGTTCGCCGATGCGCCGGACGCCCTGTTCTCGGAAATCGTCGCGCCGACGGTTCTGACCCCGCATGACGGCGAGTTCGCGCGGCTATTCCCGGATCTTGCGGGCGTGCCGGACAAGCTTGCCCGCGCGCGCGCCGCCGCCGCCCGCAGCGGCGCAGTGATCGTCCTGAAGGGCTATGACACGGTCATCGCCGAACCGTCCGGGCACGCGGTAATCAACACCAATGCACCGCCCGAACTGGCGACGGCCGGGGCAGGCGATGTGCTCTGCGGCATCGTCGCGGCATTCCTGGCCGGGGGGATGCCGTCTTTCGCGGCGGCGTCGGCAGCGGTCTTCCTCCATGGTGCGGCGGCGAGCCTGTCGCCGGGCGGTCTGATTGCGAGCGATCTACCCGATCGTCTTCCCGAAGTTATCGGACAGACGCATTCCGGTTCCGGCATTTGACGGCAATTTCGCCGAATTGCGTTTAATTACCTTTTGTAAAGGATTGACCTATAACGTGTCTTGCTGTGTGGTTATTTTGGGGATTCCCGATTCGGTCGGGAATGCAAGGGGTTGAACGGGTCCTGGCGGATTCGTTACTGGCAAGAATGGGGTACATGCCATGTTCTTTAGACGCAGTTTGCCCGTCGACAGGGTCGCGATCGGTCGCTCTTTCAGCCGTCGGCGCAGGGATGATGCCATTGAGGTCGCTCAGGTTCTGGGGATTTCGCCCGACGGGTTCGGGATTCCCCATGTCCGGTACGAACTGACCGTCGAAAGGCCGTCTTCGCGCGGTGTCTATCCCGCCGGAACGAAAGTTCTGTCCCTGTCGCAGTTTTCCGTGACCTATCCAGAGTCATACGCCTAGAGCGGTAAGTGATCAGCTGGAATGACCTGAGATCGGTATGGCGGGCCGTCGGTGTCGTCGCGACGGCTGGACGATGCCCCGCATCGCCTGCGCCGACGCTCCTAACCAGGAAACCGAAGACAGCGTCTCAGGCGGTTCCGTCTGAACGCATACCGCTCTAGCCACCGATCCGGCGAGATTCCGCGCAAAAGACCGGAATTGACGCTTTGACGCGGGGTGACGCGTTTGCTATGACGCGCGCGCTTCGATGAAAGTCGGGGCGCGCGATCCGTTGAAGGGTGTTGTCGGATATCCGAACCGTGCGGGCGTGGCGAAATTGGTAGACGCGCCAGATTTAGGTTCTGGTGGGGCAACCCGTGGGGGTTCGAGTCCCTCCGCCCGCACCAGACGCCGTATTCCATACAGGCGATTTCGGCACGATCCGATCCCGAAACGGGGACGCGATTCATATTCTAGAAACGTCGAGCCGGGGCCCAATCTCCTATGCAGGTAAGCGAAACGAAAAACGAAGGTCTGAGCCGCGAATTCACCGTGACGGTCGGTGCGGATGAGATCGATCAGAAGGTCGAAGCGAAGCTGGTCGAAGTCGGTCAGACCATGAAACTCCCCGGCTTTCGTCCCGGCAAAGTGCCGATGAAGATCCTGCGGCAGCGCTTCGGCAATGCCGTTCTGGGCGAAGTGCTGGAAGCCGCCGTCGGCGAGACCAGCCAGTCGGTCCTGACCGAGCGCGCGCTGAAGCCGGCCATGCAGCCGAAAATCGAAATCTCCAGCTTCGATCCGGGCGCCGACCTCGTCTATACGATGGGCGTCGAGATCATGCCGGAAATCGAGCCGGTCGACTTCTCCACCCTGACGCTGACCCGCTACAAGCCGGAGATCGCCGACGAGGAAGTCGAGAACGCGCTGGGCGAACTGGCGAAGAACAACCGCGCCACCCAGAAGATCGAGAAAGACCGCAAGACCCAGTCCGGCGACGTGGTCGTCATGGACTTCAAGGGCTTTGTCGACGGCGAAGCCTTCCAGGGCGGCGAGGCCAGCGACTTCCGTCTGGAACTGGGCAGCGGCCAGTTCATCCCGGGCTTCGAAGACCAGTTGATCGGTCAGGCCGCCGGCGAAGACATCAAGGTCCAGGTCAAGTTCCCGGACGAATACGGCGCCGCCAATCTGGCCGGTAAGGATGCGGTCTTCGAGTGCAAGATCAGCGAGATCCACGAATACACCGAACGCCAGCTGGACGATGAGTTCGCCAAGGAGCTGGGGCTGGAGTCGCTGGACGATCTGCGCGGCCAGATGCGCAGCCGGATCGAAGGCGAATACGCCGAACTGGCCCGCGCGCGGACCAAGCGCGAGCTGCTGGACGTCCTGTTCGAGAAGCATGATTTCGAAGTGCCGGCCGGCATGGTCGACAGCGAATTCGAACAGATCTGGGAACAGTTCGCCAAGGCGCGCGAAGAGGGCAATGTCGACGAGGACGACAAGGAAAAGGACGAAGAGGTCCTGAAGTCCGAATATCGCGACATCGCCAAGCGCCGGGTCCTGCTGGGGCTGCTGCTGAGCCATGTCGGCGACACCGCCAACGTGCAGGTCACGCAGGAGGAGCTGCAGCGCGCGGTCTTCGAACAGGCCCGCCGCTATCCCGGCCAGGAACAGCAGGTCTTCGAGCATTTCACGAAGAACCCGGAAATGATGGCCAGCCTCCGCGCGCCGATCTTCGAAGAGAAGACCGTCGACTACATCCTTGAACTGGCGCAGGTGACCGACGTGTCGCTGCCGGTCGACAAGTTGCTGGAAACCGACGATTCGGACGAGGGCGCTTCGGCCGACAAGGGCAAGGCCAAGAAGGCGGCGAAGAAATCCGCTGCGAAGAAGGCCTCCGCCAAGAAAGCCGCGGCGAAGAAGTCCGACGACTGATTTCCGCATGACGGAACGGAACGGCTGTCGGACTTGACTGTCCGGCAGCCGTTTTTCGTCTGCGACGCGGGAAGGGCGTCTTTTCGCCGATCGGGGTCTTTACATCCCGGACGGCGCACTTAACTCTGCCATTCGCGGTGCGGCTCGGGGCGCCCGCGGAACCACGATCACCCCCGGGGAATCAGGGAGCTTTGTTGAGACATGCGGGATCCAGTCGATCTGTATATGAACACGCTGGTGCCGATGGTCGTCGAACAGACCAATCGCGGCGAGCGCGCTTACGACATCTATTCCCGCCTCCTCAAGGAACGCATCATCTTTTTGACGGGCGGGGTCGACGATCACGTCGCCAGCCTGATCTGCGCGCAGTTGCTGTTCCTGGAATCGGAAAACCCCAGCAAGGACATCGCCTTCTACATCAATTCGCCGGGCGGTGTCGTAACCTCGGGCATGTCGATCTATGACACGATGCAGTATATCCGTCCGCAAGTGTCGACCGTTTGCCTGGGCCAGGCCGCGTCGATGGGGTCGTTGCTGCTGACCGCCGGGGCGGCCGGCAAGCGATTCGCACTGCCCTATAGCCGAATCATGGTGCATCAGCCGTCCGGCGGGGCCCAGGGGCAGGCGACGGACATCGAAATCCAGGCGCGCGAAATCCTGCGTATGCGCGAGATGCTGAACGGCATCTATGTCCGCCATACCGGCCGACCCTTGGAAGAGATTGAAAAGGCCATGGATCGCGACAAGTTCATGAGTGCGACCGAAGCCAAGGAATTCGGGTTGATCGACGAGGTCGTCGACAGCCGCCCGAAGCCTGACGGAGAGGCGGAAAGCTGATCGTTCCACGATTGGCCCTAAGACCGTTTTCGGGCCTGTCGGCCCTCGAAATCCGGTTGCGACATACACTGGAAGCGGCGCAATGCGCCACTTCCGGTGGTGCGTGACGGATATGCGACAGGCCTTGGAAATCTGCGATTTTCCGTTTGAGGGGGGCGGTCGCTCCGTCTACCATAATAGACGGTTGGCATCCGGTGCCCTGCATCGGGCGGAAAACGGAAAAGATCGGAAACGATCGAAGAAGGATCCGAAGATACGATGACCAAATCCAGCGGCAGCGACGGAAAGAACACGCTCTACTGCTCCTTCTGCGGCAAGAGCCAGCACGAGGTGCGGAAGCTGATCGCCGGCCCGACCGTGTTCATCTGCGATGAATGCGTCGAGCTGTGCATGGATATCATCCGCGAGGATCACAAATCCAGCGTCTCCAAGACGTCGGACGGCGTACCGACGCCGCAAGAGATCCGTCAGGTTCTGGACGATTATGTGATCGGTCAGGACTATGCCAAGCGGGTGCTGTCCGTGGCGGTCCACAATCATTACAAGCGCCTGGCGCACGGCCAGAAGCAGAACGACGTCGAACTGCAGAAGTCGAACATCCTGCTGGTCGGCCCGACCGGTTGCGGTAAGACGCTGCTGGCACAGACGCTGGCGCGCATCCTGGACGTGCCGTTCACGATGGCCGACGCGACGACCCTGACCGAAGCGGGCTATGTCGGCGAGGATGTCGAGAACATCATCCTGAAACTGCTGCAGGCTGCCGACTACAATGTCGAACGTGCCCAGCGCGGTATCGTCTATATCGATGAGGTCGACAAGATCAGCCGCAAGTCCGACAACCCTTCGATCACGCGCGACGTGTCGGGTGAAGGCGTGCAGCAGGCCCTTCTGAAAATCATGGAAGGGACGGTCGCATCCGTCCCGCCGCAAGGGGGGCGCAAGCATCCGCAGCAGGAATTCCTGCAGGTCGACACGACGAACATTCTGTTTATCTGCGGCGGTGCCTTCGCGGGGCTGGAGAAGATCATCGCATCGCGCGGCAAGGGATCGTCCATTGGTTTCGGGGCCGATGTCCGTGCCGAGGACGACCGCAAGGTCGGCGCGATCCTGCGCGAGGTCGAACCGGAGGATATGCTGAAATTCGGCCTGATCCCCGAGTTCGTCGGCCGCGTGCCGATGATCGCGACCCTGGAGGATCTGGACGAGGACGCGCTGATCGACATCCTGACGAAGCCGCGCAACGCGCTGGTCAAGCAGTATGCGAAGCTGTTCGAAATGGAAGGCGTCGGTCTGGAATTCACCACCGACGCGCTTTCCGCGATCGCCCAGCGGGCGATCGAGCGGAAGACCGGCGCACGGGGCCTTCGGTCGATCATGGAAGCGATCCTGTTGGACACGATGTACGAATTGCCGAGCCTGGAAGGGGTCGAGGAAATCGTCATCAACAAGGAGGTCGTGGAAGGGCGTGCCGAGCCGCTCTACATCTATTCCGATCGCCGTGACGAGGTCGAAAGCAACGCCTCCTAAGGCCGCGTGAAAGTTAAAAAGGGCCGTCCGTGTCTTTGCGCGGGCGGCCTTTTCTTATCTAGGCCCCCAAGAGCGCGAATTTCCCTGAGATTCGACCAGGGTTCGCTTGAAGTGAGGCGCAAAGCGCACCACAATAAAGATGACCCGACTGGCGTGGGTCCGACACGGGTGGCCTAGAGAAAGGTCGCCGTAGCAACGGGTTCGGACGCGCGCACGAAATGGCGCGTAATCCATTGTCCTAACCCGGACAATAAACGGAGTACGCGGGACGCGAATGCGGGTCCCCCGTTTTGGAGAGATTGCCGATGTATGAGTTGAATCCAGGTGTGGAACTGCCGGTTTTGCCGCTGCGGGATATCGTCGTATTCCCCCATATGATCGTGCCGCTGTTTGTTGGACGCGATAAATCGGTCCGGGCCCTGGAAGACGTCATGCAGGACGACAAGCAGATCCTGCTGGTGACGCAGAAGAACGCCGGCGAAGACGATCCCAAGCCGGAAGACATCTACGAAATCGGGACGGTCGCGACCGTGCTGCAGCTTCTGAAACTGCCCGACGGCACGGTGAAAGTGCTGGTCGAGGGCGTTCAGCGGGCGAAGATTTCGGCCTATACCGCGACGGAAGATTTTTTCCAGGTGCGCGCCGATATGATCGAGGATCCGGAAGAAGCCGAGGCCGATCTACAGGCTTTGAGCCGCGCGGTCGTCGGCCAGTTCGAACAGTATATCAAGCTGAACAAGAAGGTTCCGGCCGAAGTGATGATCTCGATCAATCAGATCGAAGAACCGTCGCGTCTGGCCGATACCGTCGCGCAGCATTTGACGCTGAAGATCTCCGACAAGCAGGACCTGCTGGAAATCGATACGGTGTCCGGCCGGATGGAGAAGATTTTCGGCTTCATGGAAGGCGAGATCAGCGTTCTTCAGGTCGAAAAGCGCATCCGCAATCGCGTGAAGCGCCAGATGGAGAAGACCCAGCGCGAGTACTATCTGAATGAGCAGATGAAGGCCATTCAGAAGGAATTGGGCGAGGGCGAAGACGGCAAGGACGAACTGTCCGAGCTGGAAGAACAGATCGAAAAAACGCGCCTTTCCAAGGAAGCCAAGGAAAAGGCTTATGCCGAGCTGAAAAAGCTGCGGTCGATGAGCCCGATGTCGGCCGAGGCGACCGTCGTGCGCAACTATCTGGATTGGATGCTGTCGATTCCGTGGAAGAAGCGGTCGAAGGTCAAATCCGACCTGAAGGAAGCGCAGGACGTTCTCGACGTCGACCATTACGGTCTGGAAAAAGTCAAAGAGCGCATTCTGGAATATCTCGCGGTTCAGGCCCGCCAGAAGAAGCTCAAAGGTCCGATCCTCTGCCTCGTCGGCCCGCCTGGCGTCGGGAAGACCTCCCTTGGCAAATCGATTGCGAAGTCGACCGGGCGCCAGTTCGTCCGGATGAGCCTGGGCGGTGTGCGGGACGAATCCGAAGTCCGCGGCCATCGCCGGACCTATATCGGGTCCATGCCCGGCAAGATCATTCAGGGCATGAAGAAGGCGAAGAAGTCGAACCCGCTCTTCCTGCTGGACGAAATCGACAAGCTGGGTGCCGATTGGCGCGGCGATCCGTCTTCGGCGCTGCTGGAGGTGCTGGATCCGGAACAGAATTCGACCTTCAACGACCATTATCTGGAGGTCGATTACGACCTGTCCGATGTGATGTTCGTGACCACGGCGAACACGCTGCGTATGCCGCAGCCGCTGATGGACCGCATGGAGATCATTCGCATCCCCGGCTATACCGAGGATGAGAAGGTCGAAATCGCCAAGCGCCACCTGTTGCAGAAACAGCGCGAAGAGAACGGCCTGACCGAAGAGGAATGGTCGATTTCGGACAATGCGCTGCGCGATCTGATTCGTTACTACACCCGTGAGGCCGGGGTCCGGAATCTGGAGCGCGAAATTGCCAACCTGGCCCGCAAGGCGATCAAAGAGATCATGATGGGCGAGCGCGAGTCCGTCGCGGTGAATACCCAGAATCTCGGGAAGTATGCCGGCGTCCGGAAGTATCGTTTCGGCGAGATCGAGGAACAGGACATGGTCGGTGTGGTCACCGGCTTGGCCTGGACCGAAGTCGGCGGCGAGTTGCTGTCGATCGAAGGCGTGCTGGTTCCGGGCAAGGGCCGGGTTACCAAGACCGGTAAACTCGGCGATGTCATGCAGGAATCGATTCAGGCCGCCGAAAACCTGATCAAGAGCCGGGCGGTTTCCTTCGGCATCAAACCGACCGTTTTCGACAAGAACGACATTCACGTTCATGTGCCGGAAGGGGCGACCCCGAAAGATGGACCATCGGCCGGTGTCGCCATGGTGACGTCGATCGTTTCGATTCTGACCGGCATTCCGGTGCGCCGCGAAGTCGCGATGACCGGCGAAATCACCCTGCGCGGCCGGGTTTTGCCGATCGGCGGATTGAAGGAGAAACTTCTGGCGGCGTTGCGCGGCGGCATCAAGACGGTGCTGATCCCGCACGACAACGAGAAGGATCTCGCGGAAATTCCCGAGAATGTGAAAAAAGGCCTGGAAATCATTCCGGTCCGAACGGTCGATGAAGTCCTTGGGCATGCGCTGGTCGCGCCCCTGGTACCGATCGAATGGGATCCGGAAGAGGACGCGAAAGCCGAAGTGCCTGTCACGGCAGGCGAATCGGGCGAAGATCTGGACGGGGTCGTTACACACTAACGCGCGAATTTCCGTTCTGTTCTATAAAATCTGGTGCATTGGCGCATCGGCGAACCATCGCCGGTGCGTCATTGCTATCGGGGATGGTCAAAACTATCCACATACCGTTGCAGAATGCTAAAAACCCCCAGAAAACCGGGGAAAATTAAGCGTTTCGCGTTGACGCCCATCCCGAAATCCCCGTAAACTCCCCGGCGTTCGGATAGTTCTATCCGCCCAACTCAACATCATCCCGAAACATTAGGGGGGTTCCTGTGAATAAGAACGATCTCGTCGCCGCCGTCGCCGATTCCGCCGACCTGTCCAAAGCCGATGCCGCGAAAGCGGTCGATGGCGTCCTCGAAGCCATCACCGGTCAGCTGAAGTCGGGTGGCGAAGTCCGCATCGTCGGTTTCGGCACCTTCTCGGTGAGCAAGCGCGCGGCCTCCACGGGCCGGAATCCTCAGACCGGTGCGACCATCCAGATCCCGGCGTCCAACCAGCCGAAGTTCAAGGCCGGTAAGGCGCTGAAGGACGCGGTCAACTAAGACCCTGCAAGTCCTTGGAATTTAACCGGCCGTCCGCAAGGGCGGCCGGTTTTTCTTTGTGCGAAACGGGAGGATGCAAATCCGGATTTGAACGCCGGGACCTCACAGGGTATAGACCGCCTTGGAAAGGGCGGTTAGCTCAGCTGGGAGAGCATCTCGTTTACACCGAGAGGGTCGGCGGTTCGATCCCGTCACCGCCCACCATTCCCCTCATGACATTTCTGCCATGGATGACGCTCGGGGTATCGGGTGTCTAGTCGGTCTCGTAAGTCAGCAGATCTCCGGGTTGGCATTCGAGTTCCCGGCAGATCGCGGCAAGCGTTTCGAATCGCACCCCTTTCACCTTGCCGGATTTCAACAGGGACAGGTTCTGTTCGCTGATCCCTATTCGTGCGGCCAACTCGCGGGATTTCATTTTTCTGTGCGCGAGAACGACGTCCAGCCGGACGACAATGCCAGACATCAAACAAACTCCCGGTTCTCTTGGGCGATTCGCACCGCTTCGAGCAAAACCCAACTCAGGACAAGAAACAGGGCACCGAGGCCGAGGGCAAGGATGTCGCTGGACCCGACTGAAATGGTCAAAGCGCGGTTTCCGACACCCAAATGGAATGTCGAAAAAACAGAGGCGACCGCACCGGCAATCGGCTGCAACAGGGAATGCAACAGCAATGTCAGGGCGAATGCCCGTAGATTCGATATTGGGGTGTCGCTGAAAACGTCACCGCGGGCAAAGGATTGGAACATGGCCGCCAGCCGCCAGAAGCCAAAGCAGAGAATCGCGGCCGGTAGGGCAAAGGCCGAATAGGCGCCCAACTTCCCGGCAAGAGGTACGGCGTTCAGAACCGCGGGGTCCGATGGCAGTTCCGGAGGCAAGGAATCGATCAACGCGACGGATAGTTCGGGAAACAACCAAACAAGGGCCGGAAGAAAAAGGTTCGCCGGTATCGCGACAAGACAAAGAGCGGCGAGCACGCGGCAGGTGTTCCGAAGAGGGCGGGGCATAGGTGTCATGTTAACCTCACGATGAATAATTAATGTAAAACATTAAAAAATTAACCCTTTGTCAATAGACTTTGGAGGCGTCGCCCATGGGATGCCTCTGGCCCGGCCACCCGCGTGAGTCGGCGATAGCGGGAAATCCGGCCCGTCGGTTCGATGAAACCGCGTGCGGTTCCACAAGGCTTGAAAGGTCGTGGAGTGGTGAGGTTCACGGCCTCTTCCAAAAAACGTAACATCGGATGCGTTGGCTGCTTGACACTGTGGGCAGGGTGCAATATCACCCCGCTCACCGCAGACGGAAACGTCATCGCGGGCCCTGTGCGGGGGTGTAGCTCAGTTGGTTAGAGTGCCGGCCTGTCACGCCGGAGGTCGCGGGTTCGAGCCCCGTCACTCCCGCCACTTCTTCCAGAAGAAGTAGACACGATCGAATACGCAGGCAGCGAATGCTGCACTGCGTCATTCGGTGTCGCATGCGCCCTTTATGTTGCAATATCCTGCCAGTATAATGATGACGGTTTGCATCCCGTGACGGCGTGTAAAGCGGTCGCGGGTGCCTTGACCAGGGGGGCCGTCCGTGCAACATGGCGCGGACAAGATGACGGGCGCCGGGGGCCATGTCCGTATCGGGCATAACGGCTTTCGCGTCAGGGAATTACCGGGTGTTTCGGACCCGCGGTACAGGCGGCCGGAATCCCGCGTTTCGATACGGGGACCGCGATGGAAGAGCTTTTAAGCGAATACTTTCCGATCCTGGTGTTCCTCGGCATCGCGATCGGTATCGCGATCCTGATGATCGCCGCCAGCATGCTAATCGCACGGCAGGCGCCGGATTCCGAAAAGCTGTCCGCTTATGAATGCGGGTTCGAGGCCTTCGACGATGCGCGTTCGCGTTTCGATGTCCGGTTCTATCTGGTCACGCTTCTCTTCATCATCTTCGATCTGGAGGTCGCCTTCCTGTTCCCCTGGGCTGTCGCGCTTGGCGATATCGGCCTGTTCGGGTTCTGGTCGATGGTGATCTTCCTCGGGATCCTGACCATCGGGTTTATCTACGAATGGCGCAAAGGGGCACTGGAATGGGAGTGACCACCACACAGCAGGGCGCCGTCCTTCCGCCGGGCGAGATGCAGGACCGGGCGATCGGCGCCGTCACCGACGAGCTGCAGGACAAGGGCTTCGTCGTCGCCAATATGGACAAGCTGGTCAATTGGGCCCGCACCGGGTCGATGTGGCCGATGACCTTCGGCCTGGCCTGTTGCGCGGTGGAGATGATCCACGCCTATATGCCGCGCTATGACCTGGACCGGTTCGGTGTTGTCGTGCGCGCCAGCCCGCGTCAGTCGGATGTGATGATCGTCGCCGGCACGCTGACCAATAAGATGGCCCCGGCGCTGCGCAAGGTCTATGACCAAATGGCGGAGCCCCGCTGGGTGATCTCCATGGGGTCCTGCGCCAATGGCGGCGGTTACTATCACTACAGCTATTCCGTCGTGCGCGGCTGCGACCGCATCGTGCCGGTCGACATCTATGTGCCGGGTTGCCCGCCGACCGCCGAAGCGTTGGTCTATGGCGTGCTGCAGCTTCAGAAGAAAATTCGCCGCACCGGGACGATCGCCCGCTGATCGCGGCGCAAGAGGGGGCTGAGACAGTCTGATGAGCGCTAATCTGGAAGCCTTGAAGGATCTGGGCGCCTATATCGCCGCCAAGTTCGGCGACGAGATCGACGGCCACGAGCTGATCAACGGTCAGCTTGTCGTGACCGTCGGTCCGCAGAACCTGCTGAAGCTCTGCAAGTTCCTGCGCGACGACGCGCAGTGCCTGTTCCAGCAGGTGTCCGATATCTGTGGGGTCGACTATCCCGATCGCGAGAAGCGGTTCGAAGTCGTCTACAACCTGCTCAGCTTCAAGCACAATCTGCGCTGCCGGGTGAAGGTGAATGCCGATGAGGACACCGCCGTCCCGTCGGTGGTCAAGATTTGGCCCGCCGCCAATTGGTTCGAGCGCGAGGTTTGGGATATGTATGGCGTGTTCTTCGCCGACCATCCGGATCTGCGCCGCATCCTGACCGATTACGGTTTCGACGGGCACCCGCAGCGCCGCGACTTCCCGCTGACCGGCTATGTCGAGGTGCGCTATGACGACGAACAGCGCCGCGTGGTCTACGAGCCGGTCCGCCTGACGCAGGAATTCCGCAGCTTCGACTTCATGAGCCCGTGGGAAGGCATGACGCCGACCCTGCCGGGAGATGAGAAGGCCGAGGCCCAGAAGGAAGGGGACAAGGCATGAGTGTCGCGGAGGCACACGGCAAGTCTTACAGCGGAACCAGCCAGGATCCGACGATCAAGACGCTGACCATGAATTTCGGGCCGCAGCACCCGGCGGCGCACGGTGTGCTGCGCATGGTTATGGAAATGGACGGGGAGGTCGTCGAGCGCCTGGACCCGCATATCGGTCTGCTGCATCGCGGCACCGAGAAGCTGATCGAGTATAAGACCTACCTTCAGGCGATCCCGTATTTCGACCGTTTGGACTATGTCGCGCCGATGGCACAGGAGCATGCCTTCGTCCTGGCGACGGAGAAGCTGCTAGGCATCCAGCCGCCGATTCGCGGCCAGTATATGCGCGTCCTGTTCGACGAGATCAGCCGCATCCTGAACCACCTGCTGAACGTGCCGGCCTATGCCATGGATGTCGGGGCGATGACCCCGATGCTCTGGGCCTTCGAAGAGCGCGAGAAGCTGATGGAGTTCTACGAGGGCGTCTGCGGTGCGCGTCTGCATGCGGCCTTCTATCGTGTCGGCGGCGTCCACCAGGACATGCCGGCCGATATGGCGGCGAAGATCGAGGAATGGGCCGACGGCTTCCCGAAATTCATCGACGACATGGAAAGCCTGCTGACCGAGAACCGGATCTTCAAGCAACGCTCCGTCGATATCGGCATCATTTCGCCGGAAGACGCGATGGCCTGGGGCATGAGCGGCCCTGTGATTCGCGGATCCGGCATTCCGTGGGATCTGCGCAAGTCGCAGCCTTACGATGTCTACGACAAAATGGATTTCGACATTCCGGTCGGCAAGAACGGCGATTGCTACAGCCGTTACCTGGTCCGGGTCGAGGAAATGCGCCAGTCGCTGAAGATCGTGAAGCAGTGCCTGGCGGAAATGCCGGCCGGCCCGGTCCTGTCGACCGACAGCAAGGTCGCGCCGCCGCGCCGGGGTGACATGAAGAAGTCGATGGAGGCGTTGATCCATCACTTCAAGCTTTATACCGAAGGGTTCCATGTTCCGGAAGGCGAGACCTATACGGCCGTCGAGGCGCCGAAGGGCGAGTTCGGCGTCTATCTGGTGTCCGACGGGTCCAACAAGCCCTATCGCTGCAAGATACGTGCGCCGGGATTCGCGCATCTGCAGGCGATGGATTACGTCTGCAAAGGTCATATGCTGGCCGACTCGGTCGCCATTCTGGGCGGGTTCGATGTCGTGTTCGGCGAGATCGACCGCTAAGGCGGCGGTTCGAGCAAAGGAAGCGGTTACGAGATGACGGCTGAGAATTTCGAATTTACCGGCAAGCATCGCGCCGAAGCGGAGCGCGCCATTGCGAAATACCCGCAAGGCCGCCAGCAATCCGCCGTACTGGCACTGCTGTTCGAGGCGCAGGAGCAGAACCACGCCAACGGTCATTACGTGACCGAGGCGGCGATGCGGAAAATCTCCGACATGCTGGATATGCCCTATATCCGCGTGATGGAGGTCGCCAGTTTCTTCACCCAGATCAATCTGGAGCCGGTCGGCGAATTCCATATCCAGCTCTGCGGCACCACGCCCTGCATGCTGCGCGGGGCGGAGGACATCCGGGCCGCCATCGAATCGAAGCTGGGCATTCACGCCGGCCAGACGACGCAGGACCGCAAGTTCACGCTGACCGAGGTGGAATGCCTGGGCGCGTGCTGCAATGCGCCGATGGTCCAGATCAACGACGATTATTTCGAAGACCTGACACCCGCCATCATGACGGACCTGATCGACCGGCTCGCCAAGGGCGATGCCGTGACGCCGGGGCCGCAGAACGGCCGGATGTGTTCGGAGCCGGAAGGCGGACCGCAGACGCTGCAGTCCGGCCCGGCGCCGCAGGTCAAGAACTGACGGAAGGGGGCTGAAACCATGCCGGATTGGTCTCCGCTGAAGGACGAAGATCGCATCTTCCAGAATCTCTACGGCTATCACCCGTGGAACCTGGAAGCGGCGAAGAAGCGTGGCGCCTGGAAGGATACGAAGTCCCTGGTCGAACTGGGCCGCGAGAAGATCTGCGAGATCGTCAAGGCCTCCGGCTTGCGCGGCCGCGGCGGCGCGGGGTTCCCGACGGGCCTGAAATGGTCCTTCATGCCGCCCGCTAATCCGGAGAAGCCGTCCTATCTGGTGGTGAACGCGGATGAATCCGAACCCGGGACCTGCAAGGACCGGGAAATCATGCGCAACGACCCGCACACCTTCATCGAAGGCTGTCTGCTGGCGTCGGTCGGCATGGGTTCGCATGCCTGCTACATCTACATCCGCGGCGAATACCGCCTTGAGTACCGGGTGATGGAGCAGGCGATCGCGGAGGCCTATGAGGCCGGTCTGGTCGGCAAGAATGCCTGCGGGTCGGGTTACGATTTCGACATCTACATGCACCATGGCGCCGGGGCCTATATCTGCGGCGAGGAAACCGCGCTGCTGGAGAGCCTGGAAGGCAAGAAGGGCCAGCCGCGCCTGAAGCCGCCTTTCCCGGCCATGGCGGGCCTCTATGGCTGTCCGACCACCGTGAACAATGTCGAGAGCATCGCGGTCACCGGCGAGATTCTGCGCCGGGGGGCGGAATGGTTCCTGGGCTTTGGGCGCGAGAACAATGCCGGTACCAAGCTGTTCTGCGTGTCCGGGCACGTGGAGAAGCCCTGTAACGTCGAAGAAGCCATGTCGATCCCGCTGAAGGAACTGCTGGAACGGCATTGCGGCGGCGTGCGCGGCGGCTGGGACAATCTGAAGGCCGTCATTCCGGGCGGATCGTCGGTTCCGCTGCTGCCGAAAGACATCTGCGACGACGTCCTGATGGATTTCGACGCGCTGAAGGAAGTGAAGTCCGGCCTGGGCACGGCGGCGGTGATCGTGATGGATCAGTCGACCGACGTCATCAAGGCGATCGCCCGGCTGAGCTACTTCTACAAGCATGAAAGCTGCGGCCAGTGCACGCCGTGCCGCGAAGGCACCGGCTGGATGTGGCGCGTGATGGAACGACTGGTGCGCGGCGAGGCGGAGATCGAAGAGATCGACACCCTGCTGGAAGTCACCAAGCAGGTCGAGGGGCATACGATCTGCGCCCTGGGCGACGCGGCGGCCTGGCCGATCCAGGGCCTGGTCCGTCACTTCCGCGACGAGATTGAAGACCGCATCAAGAACCGTACGCGCGTGGCGATGCCGGGCGCGGCGGCGGCGGAGTAGGGCAAGCTGAAGTCAAGTAGGACCAGAACGACTGAGGAAAACGAGCTTAGGCACAATGGCTTTTTGACGCGCGTGAAAACCTTCGAGATGAGGATGACGAGCTTCGAGTTCATCATTTGGATTCTGGTAGAGGTGCCTCGGTTTATAGGACGTGTCTTGTTTGGTTGGATGAAGTAGGCAGGCGTGGCATTGGCGGCGAGTACTCAAACCGTTGGCGGTTTGGTGACACTGGTTAAGAGAGCGATCCAGGGTTTAGGCCAGAGTATCGCGATGATGAACGGGAAGTCGAAATGGCGACGATAACGGTCAAGATTAACGGCGAAGAGCACGAGGTCGAACAGGGCATGACCGTCCTGCAGGCCTGTGAAAAGGCCGGCGTGGAAGTGCCGCGCTTCTGCTATCACGAACGGCTGTCCATCGCCGGAAACTGCCGCATGTGCCTGGTCGAAGTGAAGCCCGGCCCGCCGAAGCCGGCGGCGTCCTGTGCCCTGCCGGTCGCGCCGAACCAGGAAATCTTCACCGATACTGAAATGGTCCATAAGGCGCGCAACGGCGTCATGGAATTCCTGCTGATCAACCATCCGCTGGATTGCCCGATCTGTGACCAGGGCGGCGAATGCGACCTGCAGGACCAGGCCATGGCCTATGGCCGCAGCGGCTCGCGCTATGACGAGAACAAGCGCGCGGTCAAAGACAAGTATATGGGCCCGCTGATCAACACGATCATGACCCGCTGCATTCACTGCACGCGCTGTGTCCGCTTTGTTGCGGAAGTCGCCGGTGTCGAAGAAATCGGCCTGTTGAACCGCGGCGAGAACGCCGAGATTTCCAGCCTCGAAAAGGCGGTCGACAGCGAATTGTCGGCCAACGTGATCGACCTGTGCCCGGTCGGCGCGCTGACGTCGAAGCCTTATGCTTTCGAAGCACGGCCCTGGGAATTGAAGAAGACCGAAAGCATCGATGTGATGGACGCCGTCGGCTCCAATATCCGCATCGATACGCGCGGCAATGAAGTGATGCGCGTTCTGCCGCGTCTCAATGAAGACGTGAACGAGGAATGGATTTCCGACAAGTCGCGCTATGCCTGCGACGGCCTGCGCCGTCAGCGGCTGGACCGGCCCTATGTGCGCGGCGAGGACGGGAAGCTGAAGCCGGCGTCCTGGCCGGATGCCATGACGGCGATTGCCAAGGCCGCTTCTGGCCTTAAAGGCACTGAAATTGCCGCAATTTCCGGCGATCAGGCCTGCGCCGAAAGCGTCTATTCGCTGAAGAAACTGATGACCGCGCTGGGATCGCCCAACACCGACTGTCGTCAGGACGGGGCGAAGTTGGATAGCGGTGTCCGCGCCGGCTATTTGTTCAACACGACCATCGCCGGGATCGAACAGGCCGATGCGCTGTTGATCGTCGGGGCGAACCTGCGCTGGGAAGCGCCGATCATCAATGCCCGTATCCGCAAGCGGTGGCTGCACGGCAACCTGAAGGTGGCATCCGTCGGCCCGGCTGTTCAGACGACCTACGACGTCGACCAGCTCGGCGCCGGTCCGGAAACGCTGAAGGAACTGGCGGACGGCAAGCATGCTTTCGCCGAAGTCCTGAAAAATGCCGAACGCCCGATGCTGATCGTCGGTCCGGGCGCCGTGGCGCGCGAAGACGGTGCGGCGGTGCTGGCGGCGGCGAAGAAGATCGCCGATATGTGCGGCCTGATCAAAGACGACTGGAACGGCTTCAACGTCCTGCACACGGCCGCCGGCCGCGTCGGCGCGCTGGATCTGGGCTTCACCCCGGAAGAGGGCGGGGCGGACGTCGCCGGGATCGTGGCGGGCGCCAAGGCCGGCAAGATCAAGCTGGTCTACCTGCTGGGGGCGGACGAGATGGATCTGACCGCCGTCAAGGAAAGCGGCGCCTTCGTGGTCTACCAGGGGCATCACGGCGATGCCGGGGCCCATGCGGCGGATGTGATCCTGCCGGGCGCGACCTATACCGAAAAGAACGGCACCTTCGTGAATACCGAAGGGCGGGTGCAGTTGGCGCGGCGTGCCAATTTCCCGCCGGGCGAGGCCAAGGACGATTGGGCGATCCTGCGCGCCCTGTCGGAAACCCTGGGCAAGCCGCTGCCATGGATCGATTTCGACGGGCTGCGTCAGTCCATGCGGGGCGAGTTCCCGCATCTGGCGCGGATTGATGATGCGGAAGCCGCAACCTGGGCCGATTTCGGCACGGCGGGTCCGATGGACTCCGCGCCCTTCCAGTCGCCGATCGAAAACTTTTATATGACGGACCCGATTTCGCGGGCGTCCGAGACGATGGCGGAGTGCACGCAGGTCTTCGTGCTGGACCGTCAGGAAAAGGGGACCGGCACCAATGGCTGAGCTGTTTGACGGCATTTGGTGGAGCGGCTACGTCTGGCCGACCATCCTGACGGTCCTGCTGATCGTCGCGATCATGGTGCCGATTCTGATCGCCGTGGCCTATCTGACCCTGGCCGAACGCAAGGTCATCGGCTGGATGCAGCTGCGCAAAGGGCCGAACGTTGTCGGACCGTTCGGGCTGTTGCAGCCTTTGGCGGACGGCCTGAAGCTGATGCTGAAGGAAACGGTCATCCCGTCGGGCGCGAACCCGGTTCTGTTCCTGATCGCGCCGATGCTGACCTTCATTCTGGCCCTGATCGCCTGGGCGGTCATACCCTTCGACGAGGGCTGGGTGCTGGCCGACATCAATGTCGGGGTTCTGTATCTCTTCGCGATTTCGTCGCTGGGTGTCTACGGCATCATCATCGCCGGTTGGGCGTCCAACTCGAAATACGCCTTCCTGGGCGCGCTGCGTTCGGCGGCGCAGATGGTCTCCTATGAGGTTTCCATCGGCTTCGTCATCGTCACGGTTCTGATCTGTGTCGGGTCGCTCAATCTCAGCGATATCGTCCGGGCCCAGGCGGGCGGCGGGTTCTGGAACTGGTATTTCCTTCCGTTGCTGCCGATGTTCGTCGTCTTCGTCATCTCGGCCCTGGCCGAAACGAACCGCGCGCCGTTCGACCTGCCGGAAGCAGAAGCCGAGCTGGTGTCGGGCTATAACGTCGAATATTCGGCCATGGCCTTTGCCCTGTTCTTCCTGGGCGAATACGCGAACATGATCCTGATGAGCGGCATGACCACGGTGCTGTTCCTGGGCGGATGGCTGCCGCCGTTCGACATCGCGCCCTTCACCTGGGTGCCGGGTCCGATCTGGTTCGCGCTGAAGATCTGCTTCGTGCTGTTCATTTTCCTGTGGGTGCGCGCGACTTTCCCGCGCTACCGCTATGACCAGCTGATGCGCCTGGGCTGGAAGGTCTTCCTGCCGCTGTCGCTGTTCTGGGTGATCGCGACGGCCGGCTTCCTGGTTGCCTTCGACCTGCTGCCCAACGCGGCCAATTGAGACAGAGGAGAGCTTCACCATGACTAGCCTCGACCGGACCGCGAAATCCTTCCTGCTGAGCGAGTTGCTTAGCGGCATGGCCTTGACCTTCAAGACCATGTTCAAGCCGAAGCACACGATCAACTATCCCTATGAGAAGGGACCGTTGAGCCCGCGCTTCCGCGGTGAACATGCGCTGCGCCGCTATCCCAACGGGGAAGAGCGCTGCATCGCCTGCAAGCTGTGCGAAGCGGTGTGCCCGGCCCAGGCCATCACCATCGAGGCCGAGCCGCGTGCCGACGGATCCCGCCGGACCACGCGCTACGACATCGATATGACGAAATGCATCTACTGCGGCTATTGCCAGGAGGCCTGCCCGGTCGATGCCATCGTCGAGGGGCCGAATTTCGAATTCGCCACCGAAACCCGCGAAGAGCTGTTCTACAACAAGGACAAGCTGCTCGCGAACGGTGAGCGTTGGGAGGCGGAAATCGCCTCCAACCTTGAATTGGACGCGCCCTACCGGTAAGGCCGGGCGACACTACGAGGGGGGAACCGATGGCATTCGCCGGGTTCATGTTCTACATCTTCGCCGCGATCACCGTGGCGTGCGGGGTGATGGTCATCACCTCGCGCAATCCGGTGCATTCGGTGCTCTATCTGATCCTCGCCTTTTTCAACGCCGCGGGGCTCTTCGTCCTGATCGGGGCTGAGTTCCTGGCGATGATCCTCGTCGTGGTTTATGTCGGCGCGGTCGCGGTCCTGTTCCTGTTCGTGGTGATGATGCTGGACGTAAACTTCGTCGCACTGCGCAAGGGCGTGAAGAAATATGTCTATATCGGCGCGACGCTGGGCGGTGTCCTGTTCGTCGAACTGGCATTGGCGGCCACGTCCTGGACGCTGGGTCCCGATGTCGCGACGCTGACGCTGGGTCCGGTCGCGGGCGAAGTCCACAACACGCGCGCCATCGGCCAGGTGATCTATACCGACTACATCTATCTGTTCCAGGGCGCGGGCATGATCCTGCTGGTCGCCATGCTGGGCGCGATCGTCCTGACGCTGCGCAGCCGCCCGGGCGTTAAGAAACAGGTCATCGCCGACCAGGTGAACCGGTCGTCCAAGGACGAGGTCACCGTGGTCAAGGTGCCGACCGGCAGCGGCGTGTAAGGGAAGGGCGAGGGATATGATTATCGGTCTCGAACATTACCTGACGGTCGCGGCGATCCTGTTCACGCTGGGCTTGTTCGGCATCTTCCTGAACCGCCGCAATGTCATCGTCATTCTGATGTCGGTGGAACTGATGCTGCTGGCGGTGAACATCAATCTGGTGGCCTTCTCGGCCTATCTGCAGGATCTGACGGGTCAGATCTTCGCCATGTTCGTCCTGACCGTGGCGGCGGCGGAAGCCGCGATCGGTCTGGCCATCCTCGTCGTGTTCTATCGCAACCGCGCCTCCATCGCGGTCGACGACGTCAGCAATATGAAGGGCTAGAGACAGAGCCATGGAAGCACTGATCGTATTCCTTCCGCTGATCGGGGCGCTGATCGCCGGATTCGGCGGCCGCGCCATCGGCGGGCATAAAGGCGACGTCTTCGCGCAGTGGGTTTCGTCCGGCCTGCTGGTCGTGGCCGCGATCCTGTCCTGGATCACCTTCATTCAGGTCGGTGGCCTGTTCAATGGCGGTAACGCCATGGAAGGCTACAAGATCGAGCTGCTGCGCTGGGTCGTCGTCGGCGATTTCGCTTTCGACTGGTCGCTGCGCATCGACACGCTGACCGCCGTGATGCTGGTCGTCGTCACCACGGTGTCGTCGTTGGTGCATATCTATTCCATCGGCTACATGCACCACGACCCCAGCATTCCGCGCTTCCAGGCCTATCTCAGCCTGTTCACCTTCATGATGCTGATGCTGGTGACGGCCGATAACCTGGTTCAGATGTTCTTCGGCTGGGAAGGCGTCGGCCTGGCGTCCTATCTGCTGATCGGGTTCTGGTACAAGAAGCCGTCCGCCAATGCGGCGGCGATCAAGGCCTTCGTCGTCAACCGCGTCGGCGATTTCGGCTTCGCGCTCGGCATCTTCGGCACTTTCGTGATGACCGGCGCTCTGGCCTTCGACCAGATCTTCGCCGAAATCCCGATGATCATCGACGGGACCGCCAGCTTCACAGGGTTTGAGCTGTTCGGCATGACGCTCGACGCTCAGGCATCCATCACCGCGATCTGTCTGCTGCTGTTCATGGGCGCGATGGGCAAGTCGGCTCAGCTGGGTCTGCATACCTGGCTGCCGGACGCGATGGAAGGCCCGACGCCGGTTTCCGCGCTGATCCACGCCGCCACCATGGTGACCGCCGGCGTGTTCATGGTCTGCCGCCTGTCGCCGATGTTCGAGTTTTCCGAAACGGCGCTGATGGTCGTGACCTTCGTTGGGGCCTGCACCGCCTTCTTCGCGGCGACGGTCGGCCTGACGCAGAACGACATCAAGCGGGTGATCGCCTATTCGACCTGCTCGCAGCTCGGCTACATGTTCTTCGCGGCGGGGGTTTCCGCCTATCCGGCGGCGATGTTCCACCTGTTCACGCATGCCTTCTTCAAGGCGCTGTTGTTCCTCGGTGCCGGTGCGGTGATCCACGCCGTTTCGGACGAGCAGGACATGCGCAAGATGGGCGGCCTGGCAAAACCGATTTGGAAGACCTGCGTCTTGATGTGGATCGGCTCCCTGGCGCTCGGCGGGATCGGTATCCCGGGTACCTATATCGGCTTCGCCGGCTTCTTCTCGAAGGATATCATCCTGGAATCCGCCTATGGCGCGCATACCGGGATCGGCATGTTCGCCTTCTGGCTGGGTGTCGCCGCGGCCATCATGACCGCCTTCTATTCCTGGCGCCTGTTGTGGATGACCTTCCACACGCCGCCGCGCGCGGATGAGCGGGTCATGGCCCATGTCCATGAATCGCCCAATGTCATGCTGGTGCCGCTCTATATCCTGGCGTTCGGTGCGATTTTCGCGGGCGCGGCCTTCTACCCGTTCTTCACCGGCCATAACTGGCAGGCGTTCTGGGGCGACTCGATCCTGATCCTGGAACAGCATGCGGCGTTGGAAAACGCCCATCATGTCCCGCTATGGGTCAAGTGGATCCCGCTGGTCGTCGGCATCATCGGCATCCTGGGCGCGATCCATGTCTATCGCCGGGGGCTGGAGAAGGGCCGCGCAATCGGTCAGTTCTGGGGTCCGTTCTACCAGTTCTCGTTCAACAAATGGTATTTCGACGAACTCTACGACTTCCTGTTCGTACGCCCGTCCTTCGCCATCGGCCGCTTGTTCTGGAAGCGCGGCGACGGGACGGTCATCGACGGTCTGGGACCGGACGGGGTCGCGAAATCCACCAATCTGGCGGCGGGGCGCGTCAGCCTGCTGCAGAGCGGATATCTTTATCACTATGCGTTTGCCATGCTGATCGGCGTTGTCGTCCTGATCAGCTTCTACCTCCTGGCAGGCTAAGAAGGGACCCGTAGGGACGATGTCGCAAACCACTATGCCTCTTCTAAGCCTGACGACCTTCCTGCCGCTGGTCGGGGCCCTGTTCCTGATGGTCTCGCGTGGGCAGTCGGAAGCCGAAACCGCGCGGAACGCCCGGTATGTCGCGCTGTTCACGTCGCTGTTCGTGTTCCTGCTGTCGCTGCTGATCCTGGCGAACTTCGACGGGTCGTCCGCCGAATTCCAATTGGTCGAGTATCAGCCCTGGCTGGAAAGCGTCGGCATCGGCTACAAGATGGGTGTCGACGGGATTTCCGTTTGGTTCGTCCTGTTGTCGACCCTGCTGACCCCGATCTGCATCCTGGCGAGCTGGAACGCGATCCAGACCCGTGTGCGCGAATACATGATCGCCTTCCTGGTTCTGGAAACCATGATGGTCGGCATGTTCTGCGCGCTGGACATGCTGCTGTTCTACATCTTCTTCGAAGGCGTGCTGCTGCCGATGTTCCTGATCATCGGGGTTTGGGGCGGCGCGCGGCGGATCTACGCGGCGTTCAAGTTCTTCCTCTATACGCTGCTCGGCTCGATCCTGATGCTGGTCGCACTGATCGCGATGTACTACTTCGCCGGCGGCACGACCGATATCCCGACCCTCATGGCGACGCAGTTCCCCGAAGACATGCAGAAGCTGATTTGGCTCGCCTTCTTCGCCAGCTTCGCGGTCAAGGTGCCGATGTGGCCGGTCCATACCTGGCTGCCGGATGCCCACGTGGAAGCGCCGACGGCGGGCTCGGTGATCCTTGCCGGCGTGCTGTTGAAGATGGGCGGCTACGGGTTCCTGCGTTTCTCAATCCCGATGATGCCGCTGGCATCGGCCGATTTCGCCTGGATCGTCTTCGCGCTGTCCTGTGTCGCGGTGGTTTACACCTCGCTGGTGGCCTTGGTTCAGGAAGATATGAAGAAGCTGATCGCCTATTCCTCGATTGCCCATATGGGCTTCGTGACGGCGGCCATCTTCTCGGTCAACGAGACCGCCATCGCCGGGTCGATCATCCAGATGCTCAGCCACGGGCTGGTGTCGGGCGCGTTGTTCCTGTGCGTCGGCGTCGTCTATGACCGTCTGCACACCCGCGAGATCGCGCGTTATGGCGGCCTGGCCAGCAACATGCCGCGCTATGCCCTGGTCTTCATGTTGTTCACCATGGCCTCGGTCGGTCTGCCGGGCACCAGCGGCTTCGTCGGTGAATTCCTGATCCTCTATGGGGCGTTCGAGCACAATACCTGGGTCGCGGCCTTCCTGGCGACAGGCATGATCCTGGGGGCGGCGTACATGCTCTACCTCTATCGCCGGGTCATCTTCGGGGAACTGACGAAAGACGACGTGAAGGCGATGATGGATATGAGCCCGCGTGAGATCGCGATCTTTGCGCCGTTGATCATCCTGACGATCTGGATGGGCGTCTATCCGTCGACCTTCATCGACCCGATCGAGGCGTCCGTCATAAACCTGGTTCAGAATTACGATGCGGCGATTGCCGCGGCGCGCGACAGCGCATCCGCGCTGGCCGGCAATCAATAAGGAAGAGAGGGGCCGACCCCTATGATGTTCGAATCCTCCATGCTCGCCCCCGCGCTGCCTGAAATCGCATTGGCCTGCGCGATCATGGCCCTGATGATGGTCGGCGTGTTCTCGCCCGCCAAGGCGGCGCTCGGCCGCGTGTCTTTCCTGTCCGTGATCGCCCTGGTCGGCACCGGCATCTTGATCGCCGTTGTCGGCGGCGATTATCGCCTGGCGCTCGGCGATCTGTTCGTCGTCGACAGCTTCGCCTTCTTCATGAAGCTTCTGGTCATCGTCGCGGCACTGCTGGCCCTGGTGATGAGCGATGGTTATATCCGCCGCGAGGGGATGAGCCGCTTCGAGTATCCGGTCCTGCTCTGCTTCGCGACACTGGGCATGTTGCTGATGATCTCGGCCAACGACCTGATGTCGCTCTATATCGGCCTGGAACTGCAAAGCCTGTCGCTCTATGTCGTCGCCGCCTTCCAGCGCGACCAGTTGCGCTCGACCGAGGCCGGTCTGAAATATTTCGTGCTGGGCGCGCTCAGCTCCGGGCTGCTGCTCTATGGCTGTTCGCTGATCTACGGCTTCGCCGGGACGACCAGCTTCGACGGTCTGGCCACGCAACTTGCCGCCGTCGACCAGGCGCCGACGGGTCTGATTGTCGGCCTCGTCTTCCTGTCCGCCGGTCTGGCGTTCAAGATCTCCGCCGTGCCGTTCCATATGTGGACGCCGGACGTCTATGAAGGCGCGCCGACGCCGGTCACCGCCTTCTTTGCGGTGGCACCCAAGATCGCGGCGATGGCCCTGATCCTGCGCGTCATGCTTGGCCCGTTCGGGGAGTTGATCGACGAATGGCGTCAGATCATCTGGCTGATCTCCGTCGCCTCGATGATCCTCGGCGCGCTCGCCGCCATCGCCCAGACCAATATCAAGCGCCTGATGGCCTATTCCTCCATCGGTCATGTCGGCTATGCCCTGATGGGCCTGGCCGCCGGGACCGAAGCCGGGGCAGGCGGCGTGATGCTGTATATGGCGATCTATCTCGTCATGAATGTCGGCACCTTCGCCTGCATCCTGTCGATGAAGGTCAAGGACCGCATGGTCGAGAATATTTCCGACCTCGCCGGTCTTTCGAAGACACGGCCCGGCATGGCGCTCGCGCTGATGCTCTTCATGTTCTCGATGGCGGGTATCCCGCCGCTGGCAGGGTTCTTCGGCAAGTTCTTCGTCTTCGCGGCGGCAATCGAAGCCGGCCTGATCTATCTGGCCGTTATCGGCGCCCTGGCGAGCGTGGTCAGCGCCTTCTATTACCTGCGCATCATCAAGGTGATGTATTTCGATGAAGGTGAAGAGGTTCTGGACCCGGTCGAAGGCCGGTCGATGAAGGCGATCATGCTGGTTACCTCCATCGCCATTCTGGTCTTCATCCTGGCGCCGCAGACCATCGCCGATTATACGGCGCATGCCGCCACGGCCCTGTTCTCGGGGTGATATCGAAACTGCCTGCCGGCTGGACGGAACATCGTTTCGACAGCCTGGGGTCGACGATGGACGCCGCCCGCGATATGGCGGAATCCGGGGGTGGTGACCGAATCCTGGTCCGGGCGGATATGCAAAGCGGCGGCCGGGGACGATACGGTCGCTCCTGGACGTCCGAAGCGGGCAATCTCTACCTGACCGTCATCCTGCGGGAAAACCGGCCGCTCAGCGATTGCGCGCAGTTGAGCTTCGCCGCGTCGCTGGCCCTGGCGGATGCCATCCCGCTCGACACGGTCCGTCTTAAATGGCCGAACGACGTGCTGATCCGCGGCTGTAAGACGGCCGGGATCCTGCTTGAAGCGGGCGGCGAGGCTGCACGTCCCTGGATTCTGATCGGGATTGGGGTCAACGTTGCCCACCACCCGGTTGATACGCCCTATGCGGCGACGTCGCTGGAGGCGGAAGGCCTCGCTACCGACCTGGATGCGCTGTGCCGCGAAATCGCCCTGGGAATCGACCATTGGCGTGGGATTTGGCATAAGCAGGGCGCAACGGCGCTGCACCGCGCCTGGCTGGACCGCGCCAAGGGCGTGGGGGAGCGCATCCGCGTGCGACTGCGCGAACGGCAATTGGACGGTGTCTTCGAGGCCCTGGACGGGGACGGAAGATTGATCGTGCGAACCGACGACGAAAATCGCCATGCCATCGCGGCAGGCGACGTCTTCTTCGACTGAAGGAACGGAACCATGTTGCTTGCGATCGATTCAGGAAACACGAATGTCGTGTTCGGTGTGTTCGACGGGGTGGATTTCGTTAAGGCCTTTCGCTGTGCCAATGATCCGAAGCGCACGGCGGACGAATACATCGTCTGGCTCAGCGAGCTGATGAAGCTGAACGGCCTGGACTACAACGACATTACCGGAACCGTGATCGGCAGCGTGGTTCCGGAAACGGAATTCAACCTGATCAGCCTGTGCCGGCGCTATTTCGACGGCGAACCCGTGGTGATCGGGGATGACGGGGTCGAACTTGGTATCGAGGTGCTGATCGACCGACCGGAGCAGGCCGGCGCCGACCGTCTGGTCAATGCGCGCGAAGCCCATGTCACCTATGGCGGCCCGCTGATCTGTATCGATTTCGGAACGGCGACGACCTTCGATGTCGTCGACGGGGACGGAAACTATCGCGGGGGCGTGATTGCGCCGGGGATCAATCTATCTTTGGAAGCACTGTATATGGCGTCGGCCAAGCTTCCGCTTGTGGAGATTGCGCCGTCCAAGACGGTGATCGGAAAGTCCACGCAGCATGCCATGCAATCCGGCATTTTCTGGGGCTATGTCAGCATGATCGAAGGCATGGTCGAACGCATTCGATTGGAATATGGAGAAGATATGAAAGTTGTCGCCACCGGCGGTCTCGCGGACCTTTTCGCCGAGAAAACGTCGGTCATTCAGCACACCGACCGCTCCCTGACAGTGCGCGGCCTGATTGGCATCTACCGTAAGAACCGGGGCAATCGATGATCGGTTTTCGCGAAACCGATACGCCTGGAGCCGAGGAATTTCTGTTTCTGCCGCTCGGCGGGACCGGCGAGATTGGGATGAACCTCAATCTCTACGGCCACGACGAGAAATGGCTGATGGTCGACTGCGGGATCACCTTCGGTGATGAGCGGACGCCGGGCATCGACGTGATCATGCCCGATCCTGCCTTTATCGAAGAGCGGATCGAGGATTTGTGCGGCCTGGTGCTGACCCATGCCCATGAGGACCATCTGGGCGCGGTGCAGTATCTGTGGCAGCGGTTCAAATGCCCGGTCTATGCGACGCCATTCACGGCCGCCGTTCTGCGCCGCAAGCTGGTCGAGGCGAGTTTCGGCAATGATGTCGAGATCATTGAAGTGCCAATGTCCGGTCGGTTCGATGTCGGCCCGTTCAATATCGAACTGATCACGCTGACCCATTCGATACCGGAACCGAATGCTCTGGTGATCCGCACGCCGATGGGGGCCATTCTGCATACCGGCGACTGGAAGCTGGATCCGGACCCGCAGATCGGACCGTCGCCCGATGAGCGGCGCCTGATGGCCCTGGGCGAGGAAGGTGTCCTGGCCATGGTCTGCGATTCGACCAATGCCATGTCGCCGGGCCGCAGCGGGTCGGAAGGGGACGTCCGCGAAAACCTTGCCGAAGTGGTGAAGGGATGTGACGGGCTTGTGGCGGTTGCCTGCTTCGCTTCGAACGTGGCGCGGCTGGAGAGTGCGGCAAAGGCCGCCATCGCCTGCGGTCGGCAGCCGGCCCTGGTCGGCCGGTCCTTGTGGCGCATGAACGACGCCGCCCGGGAAACCGGCTATTTGCAGGACCTGCCGAATTTTTTGACCGATGAGGCCGCATCGCGCCTGCCGCCGGAAAAGGTGCTGTTGATCTGCACCGGCAGCCAGGGGGAGCCACGAGCGGCCTTGGCCCGGATCGCGCGCGGCGACCATAACTTCATCGAGATGGGGGAGGGCGATACGGTCATCTTCTCCAGCCGCGAGATCCCCGGCAATGAGGTTGCCATCGGCGAATTGCAGAACGCCCTGACGCAGTTGGGCTGTACCATCATCACCGCCAATGACGCGGAAATTCACACATCCGGCCACCCGAACCGGGACGAGCTGGCGGATATGTACGGCTGGATCCGGCCCCGGGTCGCGATCCCGGTCCATGGCGAGCACCGGCACCTCCTGGCCCATGCGCGGTTGGCGCAAAGCTGCCAGGTGCCGCATGGCATCGTTTCCAAGAACGGCATGCTGATGAATGTGACACCGAACGGCGTCGATGTCCTGGACGAGGTCTATGCCGGCCGATTGGCACTCGACGGCGACAGGCTGATCCCGCTGGATCACGGTTCCATCCGGCAGCGCCGCCGCATGGCCTATAACGGTGCGGCGGTCGTGTCGATTGCCCTGGACGGGTCTGGAAAACTGGCCGACGAGGCCCAGATCAGTATTTCCGGCTTGCTGGATTCCGACGGGCCGGAATGGGACGAGTTGTTGGATATCGCCGAGGACGCGGTCGAATCCTTAAGCAAGAAGCAGCGTCAGGACGATGGAACGGTGATTGAGGCGGTGCGGGTTTCGGTGCGCCGGCGACTGCAACAAATGACCCGGCGGCGACCGCAGGTCGAAGTGCATTTGCTTCGTGTTTAGAATGCCTTGAGAGGGAAATGAGAAATGATCGGTAAACTCAATCATGTCGCCATCGTCGTGCCGGATCTGGCCGCGGCCAGCAAGGTTTACCGGGATACGCTGGGTGGGGATGTGTCCGAACCGCATACGCTGCCGGAGCACGGCGTGACGACGGTTTTCGTCAACTTGCCGAACACGAAGATCGAATTGCTGCATCCCTATGGCGACGGATCGCCCATCGCAAAATTTCTGGAAAACAATCCGTCCGGCGGCATGCATCATGTCTGCTATGAGGTGGACGACATCCTAGCGGCGCGCGACAAGCTGCAATCCGAAGGGGCGCGGGTGCTAGGCGACGGCAATCCGAAGATCGGCGCACATGGCAAGCCTGTCTTGTTCCTGCATCCCAAGGATTTCTGCGGCACGCTGGTGGAACTGGAACAGGTCTGACCGCCATGAGCATCGCCTCTTTCATCGTGGTCTATGTCATCGCCTTCTGGCTGGTCTTTTTCATGGTGCTGCCGATCGGGGTGCGCCAGAACGAGAAGCCGGAAGAAGGGCACGATCCCGGCGCGCCGAAATTCCATATGATCGGCAAGAAGATGCTATGGGCCGGAATCGCGGCCATCGCCTTGACGGGAATCTACTGGTACCTCGCCGAAATCGTCGGCATCCAGCTGTTGCCCTCCTGACAGCAGGGTGGCAGGAGGGAGTGCTCTCCCGGCCTTTCTCAATTCGTGCCATCGGTTCACACTCACCGAAATGCATTTCTGTCGGGGAGTGGAAGAAGGAATGGGCTGGTATTGCGACTATGCGATTGG
The DNA here is from genome assembly GCF_965228185.1 of Pacificispira sp. Classification (NCBI taxonomy): domain Bacteria; kingdom Pseudomonadati; phylum Pseudomonadota; class Alphaproteobacteria; order Rhodospirillales; family Aestuariispiraceae; genus Pacificispira; species Pacificispira sp. The sequence goes on from NZ_CBDDHE010000003.1 coordinate 922,766, forward strand.
GGATGCGCTTCACGGCCCCTATCACGATACCGAATACGGCTTTCCGGAAGAAGACGAGGCCCGTCTGTTCGAACGCCTGACGATGGAAATCATGCAGGCGGGATTGAACTGGGGCCTGGTCCTGCGGAAGCGTGCGAGCTTGAATGCCGCCTTTGACGGTTTCGATGTCGACAGGGTGGCGTCGTATGGAGACGACGACGTCGCCCGGTTGATGGCCGACGAGGGCATTGTCCGGAACCGGTTGAAAGTCCATGCGGTCATTCACAATGCTCGTGTGTTGCAGGGAATCCGCGAGAGCCACGGCGGCTTTGCGTCATGGATCGCCGCACATCATCCCCTGACCAAGCTGGAATGGATCAAACTGTTCAAGAAGACCTTTAAATTCACCGGTGGGGAGATCACCGGTGAATTTCTGATGTCGATCGGCTATCTGCCGGGCACCCATCGTGATGATTGTCCGGTCCAGGTTCAATTAATGGAACAGGGAACGCCCTGGATGACGATCGGCAGAGACTTCTACGAGGCCTGAAGTGCCGCCATTCAGCGGAAAGCCAATTTCACAACTTTCTTGTAAAGATCGCTTTGGGGGGCGGCCAGTGCCTCGACCGCCGTGAAATGGTTCAATCCGGGCATTTCCAAATATTCGGCGTCGACCCCGTTTCGTGTCAGAAGATCGACATAGTCCCGGCTTTGGCGTCGGAACTCGTCGCTTTCCGCACCGCCCACAGCGGCGATCACCGGTCCGTTTGGCAGGGTGGGCAAAAGGATCGGGCTGACCTCTTTGGCCGCGTCGACGGTCAATCCCAGAGCCTTGTTCAGCCCGGTATGCACAAGGGGCTCGACCTCAAACAAGCCCGAAATCGCGATGGTTCCCTTGATCAGGTCCGCGGGAAGGCCGTCGTCTAAGGCAGGCCAATCCGTGGCGGCGAGCATGCCGACCAGGTGTCCGCCTGCGGAATGGCCGGAAATCGTTATTCTCTCGGCGTCGTAACCGAACTCCGCCGCGCGGCGATAGAGACAGGCAAGTGCGGCACGGCAGGCGGTTACGATTTCCGAGACCGTTGCGGGCGGACAGAGCGGGTAGTTGATTGCGGCAAAGGCGATGCCGGCCTCGACCATCGGTACACCGAACTGACAATTGTCCCGCTTATCCAGCGCCTGCCAATAGCCGCCATGGATATAGGCATGAAGGGGCGGGGGGACGGCCCCGCGTGACGGGTGGGACGGCATGAAGAGATCGATGCCATGTGCCGGATCGCTACCGTAAGATATCTCCGCGCTTCGGCTGGGTTGGTGCGCGGTCCCGTCTATGCGCCAGCGTGCCATGATGTCCGGCGCCTCCGGGACCGTGGCACGGGGACTGTACTCCCGGTTCAGTTGAGACCTAGTATAGCCGCCGAAGACAATCTCGTCGGAAGCGGGTGGGACGATGGCCTGGGCCTCTAGGTGCACGGCATTTTCTGATCGGACTAGGGCGACCCTTCCCGAGTTGCCGCCTAATGTTTCGCGAAACAGTAAATCGAAATTTGCGAGATCCGCCTGAAAAGCCGCCATGTCGGGGACGCTGATGGTCAGAAACTCAATATTTGCCGGCGTCGCACCCTGTCCGGCCAGATTGCGCCCAAGGGCTTTGGCCGCCTCCAGGAACGCGTCCTTCAGGTTTGGCGCGGCGGCACGACCTTCAGCCCGGATCAATGTGCCGTTGCCACTGTCGGCTTCCGGTGCCGATTGATTTGTCCATTCGATCCGCATTCTTCGCCTCCCACCCAAACGTGATTTCAGGCGACTGAATCAGACTCTCTCCGCCCGCGCCAGCATTGCGGCGGCCAGAACGCGGGTGCCGTCCGCCAGGTCCGACGCGGTTGCGGATTCCAATTCGTTGTGGCTCAGCCCGTCCCGGCAGGGCACAAAGACCATGGCGGTGGGCTGTTTCGACGCCAGATAGCAGGAATCGTGCCCCGCCATAGAGAAAATGTCCCGGCAGGGGATGCCGCAGATTGCGGCGGAGTCTCTTAGCAACTGCACCAAGGCGTCATCGAATTGGATCGGTTCTTCCCGATCCAGAACGTGCAATTCGATGGCGGTGCGGCCGCGGGCCAGTTCCTCCTGAACGGCATCCGAAATCGCCTGGGCCATGGATGCCAAACCCTCCGAGGTTGGATGGCGTAGATCGATGGAGAAGCGCACGGAGCCGGGAATGGTGTTCCGGGAGTTCGGCGCCACCGTAAGCGCGCCGACCGTACAGACCCCCTGGGGCGGGTGCCGGCGTCCGATTTCCTCCATGCGGACGACCAGACGTGCGGCGGCGGTCAGGGCATCCCGCCGCATGTCCATCGGCATGGTGCCGGCGTGTCCTTCCATGCCGGTCACGGAGACGTCATAGCGGACCTGGCCGCGCGCGCCGGTCACGATGCCGACCGAAAGCCCGTCGCGTTCCAGCAATGGGCCTTGCTCGATATGCGCTTCGAAGACGCTATCGAAGACGCGGTCGCCGCATGCGAGGTCCCCTTTCGCGCCGATTGCGGTCAATGCGTCTTCAAACCGGGTTCCCGCCCGGTCGGTGCAGTCATAGATGCGGTTCAACTCGACCAAGCCGGCGAAGGCGGCCGAACCGCTATGTGCGAAGCGGGTTCCTTCCTCATTGGTCCAGGCGACGATATCGATCGGTCTGCGGGTTTCGATGGCCGCGTCGTTCAGGGCGCGGACGACTTCCAATCCCGCAAGAACGCCGTAGGCACCGTCAAACTTGCCGCCTGTGGGCTGCGTGTCGAGATGGCTGCCGGTGCAGACGGATGGCGCATTGTGGTAACGTCCGGGCCGGCGGGCGAAAATGTTGCCGACCGCGTCGATCTGAACCGTGCAGCCGGCGTTCCGGGCCCAATCCATGAACAATTCCCGTGCGGCGGCGTCTTCCTGGGTCAGTGCTTGACGATTGACGCCCCCTTTTGACGTCGCACCATGGCGTGCCATATCCATATGACTGTGCCACAGCCTTTCCGCGTTTATCGGAAGCGCCGCTGGTTTGCCGACACCTTCTGTCATGCTAATCCTCCCGATACGCCTGAATCTGCTATAGGCCTACTTGCCAGTACGGATGGAAGCGCGAATGGACGCGGCGAACAACAGTGAAATGAGACCGGTTCCGACCGAAAGGGTCGCGACGGAAATTCGCGATGGCGGATCGCCGACCCTGAACGCCATGTTTCGATCCTGGGGTGCACCGGATCCGTTGATTGTCGTGGATCCGGCGGAATCCGATATGCGGGAAAGCCGCCTTGTCACCTTGCTGCGCTATTGGCGGGGTATGCCAAAGGTGAAAGACCTGCCCAATTGTGAGGATCTGGATCCGATCGACATCACGTCCACGCTTGGCATCGTCATGCTACTGGAGGTGCTGGAGACCGGCGACGACTACCGGTACCTGATCTATGGTCAGGAAATTGCCGAACGGTTCGGGCGGAACATGGTTGGCCAGCGCACCAGCGACATCCCGACTCATCCAAGCGTTACGGCCTTGTTCCTGGCTTGTTACCGGGTCGTGATCGAAACACGCCGACCAATCCTGACCGAGCATTCCGCCCCACCGCAAGTGTCCGCCACAAGCTGGCGCAGACTGGTGATGCCATTGGCGGGAAAAGGCGGGCAGGTGGAACGGATACTGGTCGGCAACATTCCGGGAACGTGGCGCAATCCCAGCTAGCCGTTTGCCAGTTCCGTCACTGTCTCATAGAGCGACTTGGCCAGTTCGATACCTGTCTCCGGCGTTTCCAGCCGCGCCTGACGCCGCCGTTGGCCGGGCAGTCGGACGCCGTCCATCGCGGTCGCTTCCGCAAACAGCGCCTCGCAATGGTCCGCCCAATGCTCCGCGTCGCCGAAGCGGGCCGGGTCCATGGCGATGACGATCTCACCGCCGATGGGTGGGCCCCCATCCTTGTTGTCCAAACGCCCGGCTTCATAAGAGAAAACGGATCCGATCAGGCCGCCGGCCAGCAACTCGACCATCATCGCGATGTTGGAACCCTTATATCCGCCGAACGGCAGTTGCGCGCCGGCCAGGACCGCATTCGGGTCGTCCGTCGGGTTGCCGTCCGGATCGATACCGGTGCCGATCGGGACTTTCTTGCCGTCCCGGGCGTGGATCATCACGTCGCCCCGTGCCATTGCAGCGGAGGCCTGGTCGAAGACATAGGGATCCTGGCCGGGGCGCGGCCAGGAAAATGCCATAGGATTCGTCCCGAAGAAGGGTTTCGTACCGCCGGCCGGTGCGACCATCGGCGAGGCCTGGGTGAAAGCCAGGCCCGACAATCCAGCCTCGGCCAAGGTCTCAACCTCCGGCCACAGGGCCGCGAAATGGTAGATATCGACCAGTCCCAGGGCCGCAATCCCTTGCTGGCGCGCGCGTTCGGCGAGGGCGGGAAGACCCGTGTCCAGGGCCAGCGGCGCGAAACCGCCATCGCCATCGACCCGCAGAACGCCGGGCGCGATGTCGCGCAGTTTCGGCGACGCGGCGCCATTGACCTTGCCGCTGCGCAACGATGCGCAATAGCCCTGCAGTCGGAACAGGCCGTGACTGGCGCAACGATCCTGCTCCGCGCGGATCATGATATCCGTAACGGCGTCGGCGTTCGCCCGGTTCGCGCCATGGGCTTCCAACGCGGCGAGGGACAGTGCGCGGACCTCGTCCAGGCTGAGATTCACGGTTTCCGGCATGGTGCTCCCCTTCGTTAACTGCGGACCGGGATGATATCGAAGCGATCTGCCCCTGTCAGGGTTTGAGCTGCGCTTCGGTCGGGGCATCCGGCACCTTGCGCGCCCGTTCGCGGTAGATCGTGTATAGGCCGCTGCCGACAACGATCGTGCCGCCGATGATGGTCCACATGTCCGGCAGATTGCCGAAGGCGATGTAGCCCATGATCGTGGCCCAGACCAGAAGGGTGAAATTGAATGGCTGCAGGGTCGAAGCGGGCGCCAATTCCAGGGCCTTGATCAACAGCAGATGGCCGGTTGCCCCGGTCACCGAGAGCAGGGCAAGGAACCGCCAGGCCTCCGGCGTCGGCTCCAGCCAGTAGAACGGGCCGATCAGCGTCAACACCGCCGCACCCACGACGGCCATATAGAGCAGCGATGTGTTCGTACCATCGTCGCGGCTGGTGACGCGGGTGATCACATGGTAGCAGGCGAACATGACTGCCGCGGCGACGGCGATCAGCGATTCCAATTGGAAGACGCCGGTGCCGGGCCGCAGAATGATCAAGACGCCGATAAAGCCGACGATCACCGCGCCCCAGCGGCGCAGTCCCACCTTCTCGCGCAGGAAAACCGCCGACATGGCTGTGACGATCAACGGGAAACTGGCGAAAAGCGCATGGGTTTCCGCCAAGCTCAACACCCGCACCGCCATGACGAAGATCCCGATCTCGGCGACGATGATCAGCGAACGTACGATCTGAAGCCAGGGACGCTTTGCCCGGACCGCCGTCTTCAACGGGGTGTGCCAACTGCTGAGCGCCATCGCAAAAACGGCAAAGAACAGGTATCGCACCCAGATGATCTGGGGCGTGGCATAGGTCTGGGCCAGATGCTTCGTGATGGCGTCCTGGCAGGCGAAGATGAATGTCGCGCCGATCAGCATCAAGATGCCGCGGGTGGTATTGTCGAGCTTCGTGAACATGGCAATGCCCATACGCCGGAAGTGTCCCCGAGGCAATCTTTGCGGGCTTGCTTGCGTCGCCTGGGCGCGGGGATTAGATAAGGCGCGCAACCCGTTCCCAGATTATCGGAAAGTATCCAATCCATGGCCACCCTTGCAGAGCAGGCCGCAAGCCGTCGCACATTCGCGATCATCAGCCACCCCGACGCCGGGAAGACCACGCTGACGGAAAAGCTGTTGTTACGCGGTGGCGCCATTCACCTGGCCGGTGAAGTGAAGGCGAAGGGCGACCGTCGCCGCGCCCGATCGGACTGGATGAAGATCGAACAGCAGCGCGGCATTTCGGTCACGACCTCGGTCATGACCTTCGTGCGCGACGGGGTGTATTTCAATCTGCTCGATACGCCGGGCCACGAAGACTTCTCGGAAGATACTTACCGGACGCTGACCGCCGTCGACAGCGCCGTCATGGTGATCGATGCCGCCAAGGGGATCGAGCCCCAGACCCGCAAACTCTTCGAAGTCTGCCGCCTGCGCGACATGCCGATCGCCACCTTCATCAACAAGCTGGATCGCGAGGCGCGCGATCCGTTCGAATTGATGGATCAGATTGCCGAGGAACTGGCGTTGGATGTATCGCCCGTAGCCTGGCCGATCGGATCCGGGCGCGACTTCAAGGGCTGTTACGACCTGTTGAACGACCGCGTCCTGTTGATGGGCGAGGACAGAACCGAATCCATCGAAGTCGACGGGTTGGACGATCCCAAGCTGGACGAACTGATCCCGGAGGAACAGCTCGACAAGTTGCGCGAAGAAGCGGAACTGGCGCGCGAAGCCTGCCCGACATTCGATCTGCAGGCCTATCTGGAAGGGACGATGACGCCGGTCTATTTCGGTAGTGCCCTGCGCAACTTCGGCGTCGGTCATCTGTTGTCGGGGATCAGCCTTCATTCGCCGCCGCCGCGTCCGTTGCCGACGGACAAGCGTGAAATCGAACCGAATGAGGAAAAGGTAACGGGCTTCGTCTTCAAGGTTCAGGCCAATATGGACCCGAACCACCGCGACCGCATCGCCTTCGTCCGGCTGGTGTCGGGCAAGTTCAAACGCGGGATGAAGCTAAAACATGTCCGCTCGGGCAAGCCGATGGCGATCTACAATCCGATCATGTTCTTCGCCCAGGACCGGGAGATCGCGGACGAAGCCTATCCGGGCGATATCATCGGCGTGCCGAACCACGGTACCTTGCGTGTCGGCGATACGTTGAGCGAGGCGGAAGAGGTCCGGTTCACCGGCATCCCGAATTTCGCGCCCGAAATTCTGCGCCGGGTACGCCTGGATGATCCGATGAAGGGCAAACACCTGAAGAAGGCGCTGGAAAGCCTGGCAGAGGAGGGCGTGACCCAGGTCTTCAAGCCGGAACTGGGCGCGAACTGGATCGTGGGCGTCGTGGGGCAGCTTCAGCTCGATGTGCTGCAGACCCGGATCGAGGCTGAGTACGGGATCAATGTCACCCTCGAACAGGCACCGTTCGAAACGGCGCGTTGGGTCGCGGCGGACGATCCGGCGGAACTGGACCGGTTCATGGCCGCCATCCGCAGCGCCATGTCGGTCGACCGGGACGGCGCTCCGGTCTTTCTGGCGCGGAATTACTGGGAACTGAACCATCAGGTCCAGAACAATCCCAAAATCCGCTTCTCCAAGACCAAAGAACGGGCTTAACCCAGTTTCTGAATTGATTCTGATCATCGACACCGGGTCCCGGTTGCGCGACACTTGGCCTGCGATCGGGAAACACGGTTAATGGTAACGAGGAGATCGGTCGGTGTCTGGTGATCTTTCAATCGCGGAGCAGCGGGATCGCTTCCTGACCTTCGCGTTTGCGGCTTCCGACGTTTTGATCGAAGTCGATGACGACGGGAAGATCGTTTTCGTTGCGGGTTCGGTCAAAAGCCTGCTCGGGCAACCGGTCGACCGGTTGATGGGCAGTGATATTTCCCTGATTGCCGACAAGGACGACCGTGTCTTGTTGAGCGAATACCTGAAGAAGCTCATCGCGACAGGCCGGGCAACGGACCGACTGATCCATGCTGCGGCCGAGGCGGATGGCAAGAGAATCCGGATCAGTGTCGCCGGAATGTCCAGTCCGCAACGCAAGGGCATTCACCATCTGGCAATCAAACGGGTGCCGTTGGCGTCGCGTCCGGCCCAATCCCAGGCACCGTCCAGTCCGATGGACGTGCTGGATTTCGCGAGCAATGCGGCCCTGTTGTCGAATGAGGCGCGGGACGCCGGAGAGAATTTGAACTTCGCGATGTATGATGTCGGCTGGAACGAGGTGGAATCCAAGGTCGACACCAAGACAGCCGAGGCGTTGAACGATACTTTGGTGCAGACCCTGCGGGCTTGGGCATCCGGGGGCAGCGGCGTCGGTCAGGTCGGGCAGGGGAAGTACTCCCTTCTGCTGGACGAGGGGATCGATCCGGAAATCCTGAAGCAGCGCATCGCCGCGGTCGCGCGCGAAACGAACGAGACCCTCGACCTGGACGTCAATCACGCGGCGCTTAGTGTGAATGACGTTATCGACACCGACGACTTCGGTGCCTTTTTCGAACAGGCTATGGAACGGTTCGACGCGGTCGGCGGTGAAAAGTTCGACCTATTGTCCTTCAATGAGCTGCCAGGATCGAAACCTCAGAAACCGAGTGTTCCGCCGCCGTCGGATATCCACCCGGCGCGCCGCATGGCTCGGCGGAAGGGTACGACCGAAAGCTGGGGTTGAGCTTCGGCTTCCATAAACTTCGATGGCGTTCCGGAAGGGGATCGGCAGACAGGATCAGTAGACGGTGGCCCGTCGCGGTTCGAAGGTCTCCGCCCGCGTGACAGCCTCTGCGAGCTGTTCCGCCGACAGTTCCGCCTTCAGCTTCTCAGCCTTCTTGGCAGCCCCGCTATGGCCCTGTTCCGCGGCAAGGGTGAACCATTTCAAGGCTTCGACCTTGTCCATGGCGATGCCTTCGCCGCGCAGGTAGCGCGTACCGATGTGATTTTGGGCCTTTGAATAGCCTTGCCGGGCGGCAGCCAGGAACCAACGCGCGGCCATTTCCAGATTTTGATCCACCCCGTTACCGTCGCGATAACGCTTGCCCATATTGTACTGGGCCCGGTCGAACCCGGCGATTGCGGCGCGCTCAATCCAAAGCGCGGCGCGAATTTCATTGGTATCCACGCCCAAGCCGTACTCGTACATCTTGCCGAGCGAGTATTGAGAACGCACGAGGCCGTGATAGGCGGCGCGTTCCAGCCAGCCATAAGCGCGGTCGTAGTTCTGCTCGACTCCATCGCCCTCGATAAAGGCCAGCGCCAGATTATGCATCGCCTGGGCGTGCCCCGACTCGGCGGCACGGCTCCACCAGTCGATCGCCTTCTTTCGATCGGACGGAACGCCACGGCCTTCATCGTACAGGGCGCCGATATTGAACATCGCCTTGGAACTGCCGGCCTCGGCCAGCGGCGTCCAGATGTTCAGGGCGTTGATGAATTCGCCGCGCTGATAGGCTTGCCAGCCGGCGGAAAAGTCCTGGGCCAGGGCAGGGGACGCAGCCGAAAGTCCGCCGACGAATGCCGCGGCGAGCAGGATACGACGTGAGAGGCTCGTATCATTGGGCATGCATGTTCCCTCCAACCAACTATGACAGTATGGTCCGATTGGAGATTTTGGACAAGAGGCGGAGACGTTCTACGCCCGCGAAACGGCGGCAATCAGCCTTGAGCGGAGTATTTGGATACCTTCAACCGCAATAGTTGCAGCAGGCCGCCAATATCCTCTCGGGCGATGATCGACGCGAATTCGCGCTTCTGGGTGAGGGTCATGCTTTTGCCGTCGATGACGACGTCGAGGATCTTGATCGCGCCGTCCTTCTTGCGGACCAGCCAATCGACTTTGGTGTCTTCCGCACCCTGCTGCTCGATCGTGGTCGAAACCAAGGCAAGCCGCTCGCGATAGACCTTCGAATCCTGGATGTTCAGGGTCTGGCCCGAATAGCCGCCCAAGCGCTTCGTGTAGGTCTGCAGGACATAATCGGCGAAGAGGTCGAGATATTCCGAACGCTCTTCCTCATTGGCGCGGCCCCAGGCCTTGTCCAATACGAAACGTCCGATTTCCTGAACTTCGAAGCTTTCGGCGACGATGCCGCGCAGTTTCGCTTCCCGCTCCTCCAGGCTGATCGTTTGATCCTGCAGGACCTCGACGGCACGCGCGCCCAAACCTTCAATAAAAGCCGAGGCTTCGTCCGGAGGCGTTTGCGCCCAGACCGTCGCCGGCAACAGAAACAGGGCAAATATGGCGGCAAGCATACGCGGCATCGGGCGTCTCCGGACGGTAGTCTGGCAGTCAGTTACATACGGATATCGAGATGCGGAAGCAAGATAGCGCTTATGCCTGACCCGCCGCTACATCCGGCATGGGTTGCAAATATGTCACCGTTTGAAGCGTCGCACCATTTGATCGAGGGGCAATACTGTTGCCAATCCGAAGGTAATCAACAGCATTCCAGCCAGTTCCACCGGGCCGAACGGCTCCCCCAAGAACAAAATGCTCAGGACCTGGCTCATCAGCGGGACGGTGAGGACGGCAATCGACGCAAAGGCCATATCCGTCAGTTTCAGAATCATGGACCAGCACCATAGCCCGAAGGCCTGGCTGATCAGTGTAACGCTGACGGCGGATACGATGACAGGTGTCGATATATCCGCAATCCAGGAGGTTTCTTCCGTTCCGAGTGCCAACGCCATCAGAGGCAGGGAACCGAGGACAAACTGCCAGGCCACCAGAATGCTGACCGGTGTCTTGAAGTTGAAATGCTTTTGAAGGGTCGATCCGACGCTCCATGTCAGTGCGGCGGCCAGAATCGCGGCAATTCCGATCCCGGCGGCGCCCGCAGTTCTGAGGTCGTCCCAGGCGAAGACGAGAACGGCGCCGATCCCGGCCGCGACCCCAAGGCAGCGGCGAAGCGTCAGCCGCTCCTTCAAGAACAGAACCCCCACCACGAGCGCCCAAAGCGGCATCGTATAGGCGAGGAGGGCGGCTCGGCCTGCCGGCAAATAGGTCACCGCCAGCGCAGACAGGAAGAACCACAGGGTTACGTTAATGGCGGCGCAGAGCACCACCTTCCGTGCCTCGCCGGCCGCCGGGCGCAAGGCAATGCCCGAAATGGCGGCGACACCGAACATAATAATGCCGGCACAGGCCGCCGACCCGGCGCGGAAAGTCAGCAGCGGGATTTCCGTCAACGCCAGTTTCAAGAGGGGCCACATGGACCCCCAGGCGAATGTCAGACAAAGCAATAGTAGCCACGCCGCCACGGGTACCGACGCGGCGACCGGCTCGGCGGAATTTTCCGCCGAGCCGGTTTTCTGGGCAGGGGGCGGAAGCGCCGCCCGTGTCACATGAAGGCCTGAATGCCGGTCTGGGCGCGGCCCAGGATCAAAGCGTGGACGTCATGGGTGCCTTCATAGGTATTGACGGCTTCCAGGTTCATGACGTGACGGATGACATGATATTCGTCCGACACACCATTTCCGCCATGCATGTCGCGGGCGGTTCGGGCGATATCCAAGGCCTTGCCGCAGCTGTTCCGCTTGATCAGCGAGATCAATTCGACCGGGCAGCGGTCCTCGTCCTTCAGGCGCCCGGCCCGCAGGCAGCCTTGCAGGCCGAGAGAGATTTCGGTCTGCATGTCGGCCAGCTTCTTCTGGATCAGCTGATTGGCGGCAAGCGGGCGGCCGAACTGTTTGCGGTCCATGGTGTAGGAATGGGCCTGCATCCAGCAGAACTCCGCCGCGCCCAGCGCGCCCCAGGCGATACCGTAGCGGGCGTTGTTCAAGCAGCCGAATGGGCCTTTCAGGCCTTTGACATTCGGCAGCAGGTTTTCTTCCGGGACGAAGACCTCGTCCATCATGATCATGCCGGTCACCGAAGCGCGCAGCGAGAACTTGCCTTCGATTTTCGGAGTTTCGAAACCTTTCATGCCGCGTTCCAGCACGAAACCGCGAATAACGTCGTCTTCCGTCTTGGCCCAAACGACCGCGACATCGGCGATCGGAGAATTGGTGATCCAGTTCTTGGAGCCGGACAGTTTGTAACCGCCGTCGACCTTCTTCGCGCGCGTGACCATGGAGCCGGGATCGGAGCCGTGATCCGGCTCGGTCAGGCCGAAACACCCGACCCATTCACCGCTGGCCAGTTTCGGCAGATATTTCCGGCGCTGCTCTTCGGATCCGTAGGCGTTGATCGGGTGCATGACCAAGGAGGACTGAACCGACATTGCCGAGCGATAGCCGCTGTCGACGCGTTCGACCTCGCGCGCCACCAGGCCATAGCTGGTGTAGTTTACCCCCGCGCCGCCGTATTCCGGGTCGATCGTCATGCCCAGAAGGCCCAGCGCGCCCATTTCGGTCATGATTTCGCGGTCGAACCGCTCATGCCGGTTGGCCTCCAGAACCCGCGGCATCAGCTTGTCCTGGCAATAGTCGCGGGCGGTGTCGCGGATCATCCGCTCCTCTTCCGTCAACTGGTCTTCCAGAAGGAACGGGTCCTGCCATTCGAAATGCGCGCGGGTTTGTCGGTCGCTCATGGTCGTTTCCTCGATGTTTTCTCGGGTCGAACGTCTAGCCAGTCCGCAGTGCTACGCCCGTCCGTCTCGCCTGTAAAGAATTAGTTTAAGCTTAAAATAATTTTGGCGCCATGCAAGTGCTTGGACAGCGCCGCGACGCGCCGTAATGTAATTGGATGAGCCGTCCCGTAGCGCCCAATAACCGCACCGTCCTGCCGCAAGGCGCCTTGATCGAATTTGTCGGTCAGGGAGCCTATGTGAAGGTCTCCGCGGTCGATCCGGTGACCTATATCGAGGTTTCGATCGTCGGCGACCCGGCAGTCGGAGAAAAGGCGCTGATTCAGCAGGCCATTCGGAAGCTGGAACGCATTGTTTACAAGCGGAAATACGACAAGGAAACCCTGGGCAGGGAGGCGGACCGCGCTGTCCCGAGGGGACGTCGCCAGGATTTTCCGAGCGGATGGGACCTATAGGGTCGGACGGAGACGAAAAGGCGGTTTAACCGCGGCCACCGCGACCGGTGGTTTTGCCCAGACCAATCTTCTTGGCGAATTTGGACCGCTGCGCCGCGTAGTTGGGCGCGACCATCGGGTAGTCAGGCGACAGCCCCCATTTGGCACGGTATTGCTCCGGCGTCATGCCATAGGCCGTGCGGAGATGCCGTTTCAGCATCTTGAGCTTCCGGCCGTCTTCCAGGCATACGAGATAGTCGGGCTGAACCGAATCGCGAATGGAAAGAGTGGTTGCCCGGGCGGCGCGCAAGGGTCGGGACGGGGTCTTTGGCGGGTCCTGGTTGAGGGACGAGAATTTACCGAACACGCTGCCGATGACGCCGCTGATATCCGCCTTCGTGACATTGTTGTTGCCAACATAGGCGGACACGACCTCTGCCGTCATATGCAGCAAGTCACCGCGGCTGACGGGCGCTTTCGCTCTTGATTCTTCTCTATCGTTCATCCCCAACGCTCCCCCTGAAGCCTAGGCTCCGCAAATGCCTCGCAGACGAAATATTGGTAACGGCGAGGCCAAGCAAAGGAATTTAATCAAACTACCCGAAGTGAATCAATAAAGATTCAGTACTGACCTATTTAGTCTTGAAAGAATAATCGAGTATTTTAGGAAGTTTCACAAATTGTTGGGAGTAGACGGTGGGGGCGCCACCATATAAGGTATCTTTCGCATGGTTTCCTCGGATCAACTAGTGGGAAGGGTATGATCCTTCCTGGCAGGTCTGCTGTGGCGCGATGTCGGCTGTTGGGCATTCCGTTCCTTTTGCTGTTCGGCTTCCGCGCCGTGCTCGGTGACGCGGCAGCGGGTGATTTCGAGGAAGACGTCGCTTGGGAGGCGCAAGCGCTTGCGCGCGATCTCCTGGCTTGTGGCGTCACGGATCAGGATCAGTGCGAGCAGGATTTCATCGAATTCTGCGTCCAGCGTAACGGCGGCTGGACGACCTATGCATCCGTCCTTTGCGAAACCGCGCGCCACGATTTCTGGATGGCCCGTCATCAAGCCCTTTACCCGTCCCTGCTGGAAACCCTGAAAAGCCGCTCCGAATCTGAAGCCGAGGCTTTGATGAGCCGGTTTTCCAGTTGGGAACGATACAGCGAGCTTCGATGCGGCCGGTATGGCGAGATGGACGGGACGATGTGGCGTGTCGTTGGCGCGAACTGCCGGGCGCAGATGGCTAAGCTATTGGCTGAAGATACCGAGACCGATGCGTTGATCGCCGGGATGGACAGCGCTGTGACCATCGATTGGATCAGGGACGGCGCTTTGGACATCGATCTGGATTGCGATGGTGCATCGGAAACCCTGATGCCGGGATCGGCCGAAACACCTCAAGGCTCCTTCGCCCTTGTCGGCAGGGAGGGAGAGCATAGCCAGACGGAGACCGTTCTTGTGTTTCCGGTTGACCCGACATTGCAGGACGCGGTTTGCCGACATCCGATCTCATTGAGCCGGCATCCAGACGCGGATGGTCAGTGCGACGCCCTCCGGATTGACGACATGACATGCGATGGGATCGTTGTCTTTCGAGAGACGGACGGCGGGGAAATGATCCTCTATAGGAATTGAAATAAAGCCTTATGGATTTTAAATTATGTTTTGAATTAGAAATGCTGTTTAAGGCACTGTAAATATTTCTTTTAGTAAAGTATCTATTCTGAACATCACCGCATTGTCCGCAGATTGCCGACACAATGTTTTGGGGGCGCCAGGTCGGCAAACTACATCATTTCCTGTGATGGCGCGGTTTTCACCTCCTTTCGCTGGAAATTTGCGGAGCCCTATGATACATCCGCGCACTCGCCAACGGTGACCGCACTTTCTCACTCTGCCGAAAGGGGTTCGTTCGGGTGTCCGATCAAGCCGATTCATCGAAAATTGTCGCCCTGGCCTGCGATCATGCGGGACTGGAGATGAAACGAGCGCTGCTGCCGGTTCTTGAAGAGATGGGCGTCGCGGCGTTGGATCTCGGGACCGATACCAGCGACAGTGTCGATTATCCAGATTTCGCCGACCGACTGGCGCAAGCCTTGGCCGACGGCCGGGCTGAGCGGGGCATATTGGTGTGCGGCAGCGGGATCGGTATCTCGATCGCGGCAAACCGCCATGCCCATATCCGCGCGGCTTTGTGCCACAATTCGACCGATGCGCGCCTGTCGCGGCAGCATAATGACGCAAACGTCATCGCTTTCGGCGCGCGCACGATGGGCGATGAAGTCGCGAAAGAGTGTGTTAGGGCGTTCCTGACCACGGGTTTCGAAGGGGGGCGGCACGAGCGCCGCGTCTCGAAGATGTCACCCGGCCGGCCGGGTTCCGCTTGATACGGCGATCGCTAAAGGCCTATGGCCCGTCCCGCGTAGACCTCGGGCGCGGCGGACCGCAACATGGAAGGACCCTGAGGATATGAGTGCTGCAGAGAAGCAAGAGCTTTACGGTTACACCGGTTTCTTCGACGCGAGCCTGGAAGACAGCGATCCCGCTGTGCATGCCGCGCTGACGGACGAATTACACCGCCAGAATGACGGGATCGAGTTGATCGCGTCGGAAAACATCGTCAGCCGCGCCGTTTTGCAGGCCGTCGGCTCGGTGAACACCAACAAATACGCTGAAGGCTATTCCGGCCGCCGTTACTATGGCGGTTGCGAATATGTCGACGTCGTCGAGAACCTCGCGATCGAGCGTGTCTGCAAGCTGTTCAACTGCCAATTCGCCAATGTTCAGCCGCATTCCGGCGCCCAGGCGAACCAGGCCGTCTTCTTCGCGCTGCTGCAGCCGGGCGACACCTATCTGGGCCTGTCGCTGGCGTCCGGCGGTCACCTGACCCATGGCGCCGCGCCGAACCAGTCGGGCAAATGGTTCAATGCCGTTCAGTATGACGTTCGCGCCGATGACCACCTGATCGATTTCGATCAGGTCGAGCGCCTGGCCAAAGAACACAAGCCCAAGCTGATCGTGGCCGGCGGATCCGCCTATCCGCGCATTCTGGACTTCAAGCGGTTCCGCGAGATCGCCGATTCCGTCGGTGCCTATCTGATGGTCGATATGGCGCATTTCGCCGGTCTGGTCGCGGGCGGTCATCACCCGAACCCGCTAGAATACGCCCATGTCGCGACGTCGACGACGCATAAGACGCTGCGTTGCACACGCGGCGGCATTATCCTGACCAATGACGAAGCCCTGGCGAAGAAGTTCAACTCCGCCGTTTTCCCGGGCTTGCAGGGCGGTCCGCTGATGCATGTCATCGCCGGCAAGGCGGTCGGCTTCGGTGAGGCACTGCGTCCGGAATACAAGGCCTATACAGGCGCCATCGTGCGCAACGCGAAGGTTCTGGCCGGAACCCTGATCGAAGGCGGGCTGGATATCGTTTCCGGCGGGACCGACACGCATCTGATGCTGGTCGACCTGCGTCCGAAGGGCCTGACCGGCAACATCGCCGAAAAGAGCCTGGAGCGGGCCGGAATCACCTGCAACAAGAACGGAATCCCGTTTGACCCGGAAAAGCCGATGGTGACCAGTGGCATTCGCCTGGGTACGCCGGCGGCGACGACCCGGGGCTTCGGAGAGGCGGAATTCCACGAAGTCGGCCAGATGATCGTCGAAGTGCTGGACGGACTGGCCCAGAATCGGGAAGACAATAGCGCAGTCGAAAATGCCGTGCATGCGCGGGTGAAAGCCCTATGCGAACGGTTCCCGCTGTATTCGGCGCCTTATTGAGGCACCGGTAGCGGTTGTTAACGAGACCCGGGACGGGACCGGCCCGTCCCGGGCGCTTACACGAGGGGCGGTGAAGCGATGAAATGTCCGTTCTGCGGTCACGACGACACCCAGGTTAAGGATTCCCGACCGACGGAAGACAATTCCGCGATCCGTCGCCGGCGGATGTGCCTGAACTGCGGGGCGCGTTTCACCACTTTCGAACGCGTTCAATTGCGGGAACTGACCGTCGTCAAAAAGAACGGCCAACGCGAGCCGTTCGACCGCGACAAGCTGATCCGGTCGATGCAGATCGCCTGCCGCAAGCGCAATGTCGAGTTGGACCGGATTGAGCGGATCGTGAATTCCATCGTCCGGCGTCTGGAAAGTTCCGGCGAGAACGAAATCCCCGTGTCGACGGTCGGTGAAATGGTCATGGAAGCGCTGCTGCAACTGGACCAGGTCGCCTATGTCCGCTTCGCGTCGGTTTACCGGAACTTCCGCGAGGCCAAGGATTTCACCGACTTCGTCCAGCGCGACGTCTCGCGGCTCGAAGACGACCTCTGATCCCGGGCCATGGCCCCGCCATCCGACAATCCCGACGACGCGCGCTGGATGCGCGCGGCCCTGTCGCTTGCCCGACGGGGGGTGGGCCGGGTAGCGCCTAACCCGGCTGTCGGCTGTGTCCTGGTGCGCGACGGCCGTGTCGTGGGACGCGGTTGGACCCAGCCAGGCGGCCGGCCGCATGCCGAAACCGAAGCTTTGGCGCGCGCCGGGGCGGCAGCCCGGGGTGCGACAGCCTATGTCACGCTGGAACCGTGTTCCCATCATGGCGAAACCGGACCCTGCGCCGATGCCCTGATCGCGGCCGGTATAACCCGTGCGGTGGTCGCAATGCCCGATCCGGACGTTCGGGTCTCCGGCCGCGGCTTGGAGCGGATGCGGTCGGCCGGAATCTCGGTCGAGACCGGCGTTCTGGAGGACGAGGCCGCGCGGCTTAATGCCGGCTTCCTGTCCCACCGCCTGCGCGGCCGGCCGATTGTGACCCTCAAGCTCGCCACCACGCTGGATGGCAAGATCGCAACCGCGGCCGGTGAAAGCCAGTGGATCACCGGGTCGGAGGCACGGGCGGATGCCCATTTGCTGCGCATGACCCACGACGCCGTGCTGGTCGGCATTGGGACGGCCCTGGCGGATGATCCGGCACTGACCTGCCGGTTGCCGGGAGTGCCTGGGGCAGGATGGCGGGTCGTTCTCGATAGCATGGGCCGCCTACCGCCGGACGCGGCGCTCTGTGATGGTGCGCGGCCCACATTGCAACTTGTCTCCTCCGATGCCTCTGAAGACGCGCCAAGCGGGGTCGAGCGGATCGTCGTCGCCCGTGGGCAGGGCGGCGGTCTGGATCCGAAAGCGTGCCTGGCCGCGTTGGCCGGCAAAGGGATCACCCGGCTGATGGTGGAAGGCGGCGGGGCTGTCGCCGCTTCCTTCTTGCGGGAGGGGCTGGTGGATCGGATTGTCTGGTACCGTGCGGCCTTCGCAATGGGCGGCGACGGTCGGGACGGCATCGCACCGTTCGGCCTTGACCGCCTGTCCGATGCGCAACGGTTTCTGCCTATCGCCTCCCGCGCCCTGGGGCGGGATCGGGTAGAGGTTTTTGAGACGGGAGATTACGCGGCATGGCGCGACTGGGGACCTGCGGCGCTGTAATCCTGGCGGCCTTCGGACTGGCGGCGTGCCAATCGTCCGGCGGTGTCAGCGGGCCGATGACCGAATCCGAACAATGCTGGTGGGTCCATACTTGTTTCGACGTGGCCAAGACCGCGGATCAACGGGCCGCGAAGATCGTGCTCGACTACAAGGGCTCCTACGAGCCTTTCGCCGTTCAGGTCCGCACCAGCGTTTCGGGGATGGACGGCACGTGGCTGGAAAACGAAACCTTCTTCCTTCAGGAACCCCGGCGGATTCCGATCCTCGACGTGAAGGCCGGAACCACGGGCAGTTGGGATTGGCGATGGAGTTTCTCCCATCACCCCGGCGTTGAACCGGCCGTCCATGACGACAGCGTGTTGTACCGGCTGCCCTATCGCGACGGTGAAACCTATGAGGTCATTCAGGGCTATGGCGGCAATACCAGCCATACCGGCGACAACTTCTACTCGATTGATTGGGCCATGCCGGTCGGAACGGCGGTTCTGGCCGCGCGGGACGGTATTGTTGTCTCTGCCAGGGGGGAGTCGAACCGGAAAGGCCGAGGCTGGGACAATCATGTGATCATCCGGCATGGGGACGGGACCTATGCTTGGTATCTTCACCTGCAACAGAACGGGGTGACGGTACAGCCTGGCCAATCGGTCGCCGCGGGATCGTTGATTGGTTATTCCGGCGATACCGGATTTTCTTCCCGCGCCCACCTCCATTTCCAGGTCTCCGCCCTGTCGGCAGCCCCTGACAAATTCTATGCCTCTTTTCCGACACGCTTTTGGACCGCCGACGGCGAGGTCGCGCAATTGCGGAAGGGCGGACGCTATAAGGGCATCTCTCTGCCTGGCGGTTAAACCCGATTTGACCTGGCGCAAGGCGGTTTGGCTCACCAGGTCCTAGTCTCGACGTCATCGAGTCCGAAATCTGGATAAGGAGACGAGAGCATGACCCATACCCCCCATGAGCTGGATCAGGAGTTTCCGGAAAGCGGTGCCAGGATCCACACCCTGAAAGAGCAGGACGGCCATTTCCGAAAGCTGGCCGATCAGTATCACGACCTGAACCGCGAAATTCACCGCGGCGAGACCGATGTCGAGCCGATGGGCGAGTTCCACCTGGAGGATCTGAAGAAACGGCGTCTGGCGCTGCTGGACGAAATCGGCGGCTATCTGCGTTGATCCGCATTGCGGTTCCCGCCGTAACGACGCCAAAGGGTGTCGCAGTCTGGGTTTGCCTTATCGGGCGATAAGCGTAATACATCGCCCGATTTGGCACCGGGACAGAAGGAAGGGGCCGCCCATGTTCACCGGAATCGTGACCGATCGCGGACGCATCGCCTCCCGGCAGGATGGCGGCGATACGCGCTTCGTGGTGGAGACCGCCTACGATGTCGACGGGATCGATCTCGGCGCGTCGATCTCCTGTTCCGGCTGCTGCCTGACCGTCGTGGAGAAGGGACGGAACGCCGACGGGCTCGGCTGGTTCGCGGTCGACGCCTCGGCGGAAACGCTGTCCAAGACCACGCTGGATGCCTGGCAGGCCGATACGCGCATCAATCTGGAACGCGCGTTGCGCCTGGGCGACGAGCTGGGCGGCCATTTTGTGCTGGGCCATGTCGACGGCGTCGCGGAGATCGTGTCCCGGACCGGCGAGGGGGACAGCACCCGCTTCACCTTCCGCCCGCCCCAGACATTCATGAAATATATCGCGCCAAAAGGGTCGGTTGTTCTGGATGGCGTGTCATTGACCGTGAACGAAGTCGATGGCGACACGTTCGGCGTCAACATCATCCCGCATACCGCCGCCGTGACCGGGTTCGGTGACGCCGCAGCCGGCGACCGCGTTAACCTTGAGGTCGACGCGCTCGCCCGATATGTTGCGCGCCTTCTGGGCAAGGAAGGATAACGCTCTTATGGGCAAAGACGAACTCGCCACGGTTTCCAAACAGGACATCGCCCGCGCAACCGGCGATCTGGCCTTTCTGTCGCCGATTGAGGAGATCATCGAAGAGGCCCGTAACGGCCGGATGTTCATCCTGGTCGACGACGAGGACCGCGAGAATGAGGGCGATCTTGTCATTCCGGCACAAATGGCGACGCCGGAAGCGATCAACTTCATGGCAAAGTTCGGCCGGGGCCTGATCTGCCTGGCGCTGCCCGGGGAACAGGTGTCGCGCCTGGGCCTTGAACTGATGCCGCAGAAGAATGCCAGCCGCTTCGGCACGGCCTTCACGATTTCGATCGAGGCACGGGAAGGGGTGACGACCGGAATTTCCGCCCCGGACCGCGCGCGCACCATCGCGGCCGCCATCGCGCCCAATGCGTCGCCGGAAGACATCACGACGCCGGGCCACATCTTCCCGCTTCTGGCGCGCGACGGTGGCGTCCTGGTTCGCGCCGGCCATACCGAGGCCGCGGTCGATCTCTCCCGCCTGGCCGGGTTGAACCCGTCCGGTGTGATCTGCGAGATCATGAATGATGATGGGGAAATGGCGCGGCTGCCGGACCTGATTCAGTTCGCGCAGTTTCATGGATTGAAAATCGGCGCGATCGCCGATCTGATCGCCTACCGCCGCCGCTATGACCATATCGTCGAACGGACGGAATCCACGACGCTGGAATCGGTTCACGGCGGCGCCTTTGACATGCATGTCTATGTCAACCAGATCTCCTATGCGGAGCATGTGGCGCTGGTAAAGGGCGATCCGACACAGGGCGGCCCGGTTCTGGTCCGCATGCATGCCCTGAACGTGCTGGACGATGTCCTGATGGACAAGGACAGCGGTAAGGCGGGCGATCTGCAGAAGGCGATGGACCGGATCGGCGAGGCCGGGCGCGGTGTCGTCGTGCTGATCCGCGAACCGCATGCGAAATCCCTGTCGGACCGGGTGCGGGTGCGAGAGAACAAGGCCGTTTCCGGGGGCGCCGAATTGCGCGACTACGGGATCGGTGCGCAGATCCTGACGGATCTGGGCGTCAGTGAAATGATTTTGCTGTCCAACACGGAAAAGACCGTGATCGGCCTGGACGGCTATGGCTTGAAGATCGTCGACCGCCGGCCGCTCGACTGATCGCGTTTTAAAGGACAACAGCATGCCCCACATTTTGGTGGTCGAAGCGCCGTATTACGCGGACATTACCGAAGAACTGACGCGCGGCGCGCTGGCGGAACTGGACGCTCAGGGCGCGACCCATGAGCGGGAAACCGTTTTCGGCGTGTTTGAGATCCCCGCAGCCATCTCCATGGCGAAGACCGTGCGCAATGCCGACGGATCGCCGAAATTCGACGGTTATCTGGCGCTGGGCTGCGTGATCCGGGGGGAGACGACCCATTACGACTATGTCTGCAACGAAAGCGCGCGCGGGCTGATGGATCTGTCCGTGCGCGACCATCTGGCGATCGGCTATGGCGTTCTGACGGTTGAGAACGAGGATCAGGCCTGGGCCCGCGCCCGTGTCGATGACAAGAACAAGGGCCGAGATGCGGCCGCGGCCTGCCTGCGTATGATTGCGCTGCGCGGTCATTTCGGCCTGTCGATCTAGGCGGTGGCGCAAATGAGCGAGAATACGAACAAGAAGCCCAGCCGCGCCACGCGTCGTCGCGCCGCCAGACTGGCCGCCGTCCAGGCGCTGTACGATATGGAAGTGTCCGGGCATAACGCGGTTCAGGTCATCGACAGTTTCCGTCTGCGCGGCGGCACGGCCGATCTGGATGGCGAGATGATTCTGGCGGATGGCGAATTTTTCACCGAGATCGTGCGCGGTGTGACGGCGTCGATCCCGGATCTGGACGCCATGATCGGATCGGCCATCGATTCAAGCCGGAAGGTAACGTCGCTGGAAACCGTGTTGCGGGCGATCCTGCGGGCGGGGGCCTATGAAATGTCCCGCCGCGACGACATCGATCCGCCGGTTGTCATCAGCGAGTATCTGACCGTGACCGCCGCCTTCTACGATCCGGCCGAAACCGGATTCGTGAACGGCATTCTCGACCGCCTGGCCAAGGTCCTGCGCGGCGACGAATTGCCGGATGCGGATAACGGCTGACCGCCATGTCGGACGATGCGGGCGGCTCGGGCGAATTTCACCGGATCGCGACCTATTTCGCGCCATTGGCGCGGGGGGCCGATGCGTCGCTGGGCCTGACCGACGACGCCGCATTGTTGTCCGTCCCGGCAGGGATGGAACTGGCGGTGACCGCCGACACACTTGTGGAAAGTGTGCATTTCATCGGCGATGAACCGGCCGACGAATTGGCGCAGAAATGCCTGCGGGTGAATCTGTCGGACCTCGCCGCGATGGGCGCGCAGCCCTATGGCTATTTCCTGTCCCTCAGCCTGCCGAACCGCATTGACGATGCCTGGGTGGCAGCCTTCTGTCAGGGGCTGGGCCGGGATCAGGCCGAGTTCGATTGGCATCTTCTGGGCGGCGACAGCACGTCCACGCCAGGGCCGATCTCCATCGCCGTAACCGCCATGGGCCTGGTGGAGAAAGGCCGCGCGCTGCGCCGTTCCGGGGCGAAGCCCGGAGACGCCGTCTTCGTGTCGGGTACCATTGGCGACGGATTTCTGGGCTTGCTGGCGGTCCGGGGGCAATTGCCTTACGGACCGGAAGCGGACACCGTCCGCCGCCGCTACAACTTGCCGGATCCGCGCATTTCCCTGGGGCGCAGCCTGGCGGGCGTCGCGCATTCGGCCATGGATGTGTCCGATGGGCTGGTCGCGGATCTGACCCATATCTGCGTGGCGTCCGGGGTAGGTGCCGATATCCATGCGCCGGCGGTGCCCGTATCGTCGGCCGCGGCAGAATTGCTGGCCGGTGCACCGGACCTTTTTCCCGACATTCTGACCGGCGGGGACGATTACGAACTGCTGGTGACTGGACCGGAAGAGGCGGTCCTGTCCGCTGCAGCGTCGTCGGGCACACGCCTGACCCGCATCGGGGCCATCAGAAGCGGGGCGGGCGTTTCGGTTCTGGACGGCGACGGTCAAGTGCTGCAATTCGTTAAGACCGGTTTTCGGCATGGCTGAACGCTATTTATTTCAATAGTTTGCCGCATCGCGTAAACTCCCGCCGTCTAGCACACCCGCGGGTCCGCGTTTATGAAGAAACTGCTCCTTATTCTGCTCTTGCTGCTGATCCTTGGCGGCGGTGGCGCCTATTACTATTTCTTCATGCTGGCGCCCCAGGATGAATCCGCCGAACCGCCGCCTCCACCGCCACCGGACAATCGCTTTGTCGAAATGAAATCCCTGCGCATCCCGGTCATGCGGGGCGGGGTGGTGGTGAACTATGTCGTACTGCATCTGACATTGGAGACGGTCGGGCCGGACAACGAAGAATTGACCCAGTCGTTGCTGCCGCGCCTGCGCAACGCCTTTTTGACCGATCTGCACGGCTATTTTGCGACCGTTTCGGTCGAGGACCGACTGATGGTCAAGGCCCTGAAACGCCGGCTGCAGATCATCAGCAATCGCGTTCTGGGACCGGGCACCGTCAATGAGGTGCTGATTCAGAAAGCCTTCAAGCAGAAGGGGTAGTCGCGCTGCCGTTCGTGGCCGGTACTACCAATTTGCGCTAGCCATCCGGGGCGAACGGGCTATTGTCTGGTCCGTCGCACATCCTTCACATGTCAGCAAAACCGGGACACGTTACCGATGAGAGATCTCGAGCTTCCGGGCCGCTCGCCCGTTCACGCGCCCAACGCCATGGCGTCCACGTCGCACCCCCTGTCGACCCAGGCGGCGATCCGCATCCTGATGGCCGGCGGCAACGCGATGGACGCGGCCATCGCGGCCTGCGCGGTGCAGTGTGTGGTCGAGCCGGGTTCCACCGGGATCGGCGGCGACAATTTCTGTCTCTATGCGCCGCAGGGCGGGGCGGAGATCATTGCCTTCAACGGCTCCGGTAAAGCCCCGAAAGCCGCCAATGCGGCCTGGTATCGCGAACGGGGGTATACGGAAATTCCGCGCGATGTGCATGCGGTGACGGTGCCGGGCGCGGTCGATGCCTGGTGCCGCTTGCACGCCGACCACGGCAAACTGCCGCTGGCGGAAGTTCTGGCCCCTGCGATCGGCTATGCCCGCGACGGGTTCCCGATCTCCTCGCGGGTGCACCGCGATTTCGCGGCTGAGTTCGACCTGATTTCCGCCGAACAATCCACAGCAGACGCCTATCTGATCGATGGGGCCGTGCCGGCGATCGGCGCACGCCTGGCATTGCCGGAACTGGCAGCAACCCTTCAGAAGATTGCGGAGAATGGGCGTGACGGCTTCTACGCCGGCGACGTCGCGGACGATATGGTGTCCTATCTGCAATCCAAGGGCGGGTTACATACGGCGGAAGACTTCGCGGCGGTGAAGGGGGATTACGTCACCCCGATCTCGGCCGAATACCGGGACATGACGGTCTGGGAATGTCCGCCGAACGGCCAGGGCGTCATCGCGTTGCTGCTGATGAAGGCGATGTCCCGCATCCGGGCGGATCTGGGCAAGGGGCCGATCACTGCGGACCGGATTCATTACGAGATCGAAGCCTGCCGCATGGCCTATCGGGCACGAAATCTCTATCTCGCGGACCCCGCCTTCGCCGATGTTCCGGTAGAGGCGCTGCTGTCCGACGCCTATGCGCAATCCATCGTGGATGCCATCGATCCGGCCCGTGCCGGAGACCCGCCGAAGGATATCGCCCTGCCTAAACATAAGGACACGGTCTATATCACGGTGGTCGACAGCGACCGGAATGCCTGCAGCTTCATCAATACGCTGTTTTACGGCTTCGGCAGCGGCCTGACCGCACCGAAATCCGGCGTGCTGCTGCAGAACCGGGGCATGGGCTTCACCCTGGAAGACGGGCACCCCAATGTGATCGAGGGCGGCAAGCGGCCGCTGCACACCATCATCCCGGGGATGGCGACCAAGGACGGCAAGGCGGTCCTGTCCTTCGGTGTCATGGGCGGCCATTATCAGGCCATGGGCCAGGCGCAGTTCATGTCCCGCCATTTCGATTACGGCTTGGATATCCAGGAATCCATGGACGCGCCGCGCTTCATGCCTGATCCGTTCAATGGCGAGGTCGAAATGGAGGCGACCGTTCCGGACGCGATTCAGCAGGATTTGCGGGCGCGCGGCCATCGCCTGGTCAAGCCGCGTGCGCCGGTTGGCGGGTCGCAAGCGATCGAGATCGATTGGCAGCGCAACCTTCTGACCGCCGGGTCGGACCCGCGCAAGGACGGCTGTGCCATCGGCTATTGATGGCGCTGAATTGATGGTTGGCACGGTTTAGTGCCTTCCTGACCCAAAAACCTGTGACGGTATGGAGGCTTGGCCGGTCCGGTTCGAGGGCGTAATCAAGTGCATCCAATTCAACCGGCATCCGCGCGCCGATCCTAATGTGAGAGGACGTCTCAGATGAGTAGCCAAACCGGCGCCGAAACGGTGCAGGGGCAGGACCCTACGAAGCGCAATGTCTTGATGCTGTGCATTGCGTTGGCCCTGTCCAATACGGGCACCGTGGTCGTTATGACGGTCACGGCGCTGTCTGGGGTGTACCTCGCTCGGGAAGGGGTCAGCTATGCGATCCCGTTTATCGGAGTGGTGCCCGAGAAGGCGCTGTCGACCTTGGCCTTGTCGCTGCAATTCGTGGCGACGATGGCCTCGGCGCCTCCTGCCGCCCTGTTCATGGTGCGGTATGGCCGCAAGGTCGGGTTCACGCTGGGCCAGATCATCGGTGCGTTCGGCGCCGCTCTGGCCGTATTCGCGCTCTATGATCAGAACTTCTGGACCTTCGTCGCGGCCGGCGGATTGCTGGGCATCCATAACGCGTTCTGGCAGCAATACCGGTTCGCGGTCGCGGATACGGCCTCCGACAGCTTCCGGGCAAAGGCGGTCTCTTACGTCATGCTCGGCCCAATCGCCGCGGGCGTATTCGGCCCCGGTCTGGCCCAGATCAGTATGAATGTCTTGGCTCCCGCATTGTTTGCAGGGGCCTATGCGTCGATCTTCGTCTTGAACATCATCGCCATCGGCGTTTTGCAGTTCATCCGGATTCCTGTGCCGCCCCGTCGGAAAAAGGGGGATGACACCGGTCGGACGACGAAGGAACTGCTGACCCATCCGCAATTTCTGGTCGCCGTGCTGGCAGGCATGGTCGGCTATTCCACCATGTCCTTCCTGATGACCGCGACGCCCCTGGCGATGGTTGCCTGCGGTCTGGCGTCGACCGACGTTCCGGTGGTGATTTTCGGCCATGTGATCGCGATGTTCGCACCGAGCCTGTTCACCGGCTCGCTGATTCAGCGTTTCGGGGCGCACCGCATCATTCTGACCGGTGCGTTGCTCTATATTTTCTCCATCGGGGTCAACGCGATGGGGGTGGAGATCGAACAGTTCTTCATTTCCCTGGTCCTGGTCGGTGTGGGCTGGAACTTCATGTTCGTCGGCGCGACGACGGTCCTGACGGATTTCACCTCGCCACAGGAAAAGGCGAAGGTGCAGGGGCTGAACGACTTCCTGGTTTTCGGCTCGGTCGCCGTCGCCAGCCTTCTGGCGGGTGCGTTGCAGCAGATCTTCGGCTGGACCACGGTTTTCATCAGCATCGCCGGGCCGGTCACGGTTGCGGCGCTGTGCATCATGATCCTTCAGGGCCGTATCCGCCGCGCGGTGGCAGCGGAATAGGAGCGTATCGTTCCACGATATCTTGCGCTTCCGGGCCCGGTGACTACAATATCCGGTGAAGCCTGAGGAGAGTAAGGTATGTCCGAAGAATCAGCCGCGCTGGATATCCGCCCGACCGCGCTCGCGGACGCTTTAAGCACGCGCTATCTGGCCTATGCCATGTCCACGATCACGTCACGGTCTCTGCCGGACGCGCGGGACGGGCTGAAGCCGGTGCATCGGCGACTGCTTTACGCCATGCGCGAATTGAAGCTGAACCCGGATTCCGGCTTCAAGAAATGCGCGCGTATCGTCGGTGACGTCATGGGTAAATATCACCCCCATGGCGACCAGGCGATCTATGACGCGATGGTGCGTCTGGCCCAGGAATTCGCGGTGCGTTATCCGTTGGTCGACGGTCAGGGCAATTTCGGCAATGTCGACGGTGATAACCCGGCGGCCATGCGCTATACCGAGGCGCGGCTGACCGAAACCGCCAACCGCCTGTTGGCAGGTATCGACGAGAATGCCGTCGACTTCCGGTCGACTTATGACGGCGAGGGCGAGGAGCCCATCGTCCTGCCTTCCGCCTTTCCGAACCTGCTGGCGAATGGCGCGGCCGGGATCGCAGTCGGGATGGCGACGTCCATCCCGCCGCACAATGTTGCGGAACTTTGCGATGCGCTGGGGCATCTGATCCGCCATCCGAATGCGTCGATCCAAAAACTGACCGAATTCGTGCCGGGCCCCGACTTCCCGACCGGCGGCATTCTGGCCGAAAGTCCGGAGGCGATCACGGAGGCCTATGCGACGGGGCGGGGTTCCTTCCGCATCCGGGCGCGTTGGGAAGTCGAGAAGCTGAAAGGCGGCCTTTGGCAGATCGTCGTCACGGAAATCCCGTATCAGGTCCAGAAATCCCGCCTGATCGAGCGGATCGCGGAACTTATTCAGGAGCGCAAGGTCGCGATCCTGGGCGACATCCGGGATGAATCCGCTGAGGACGTTCGGATCGTCATCGAGCCGAAATCCCGCAATGTCGAGCCTGAAATGCTGATGGAAAGCCTGTTCCGTCAGACCGATCTGGAAACGCGTTTCGGGCTGAACATGAACGTGCTGATCGAAGGCGGCAAAATTCCGAAGGTCGTCAATCTGCGTGAGGCGCTTCAGGCTTTCCTCGATCACCGCCATGACGTGCTGATCCGGCGGTCGGAACACCGCAAGGATCAGATCGAACGCCGGATGGAAATCCTGCAAGGCTATATCATCTGCTATCTGAATCTCGACGAAGTCATTCAGATCATTCGGGAAGAGGATCACCCGAAACAGGTGATGATGGAACGGTTCGACCTGACGGAATTGCAGGCGGAATCGATCCTGAACATGCGTTTGCGCAGCCTGCGGAAGCTCGAAGAGTTCGAAATCCGCAAGGAACATGAAGCCCTTGCCGAGGAATTGGCCGGCATCATCACCCTTCTGGGCGACACGGACCTGCGCTGGAAGCGCATCGCGGAAGAGATCAAGGATTTGAAGAAGGCCTATGGCCCGGACAGCGCGCTTGGCCGACGCCGGACCGAAATGGGCGAGGCGCCGAGCGGGGTCGTCGTCCCACTGGAGGCTATGATCGAGAAGGAACCGGTCACGGTCGTTTGTTCCGCAAAGGGCTGGATCCGCGCGATGAAAGGCCATCTGGGGCCGGATGCGGATATCAAATACAAGGAGGGCGACAGCGCGCGTTTCGTGCTGCCGGCCCAGACCACGGACAAACTGCTGGTTTTCTGCAGCAATGGACGGTTCTACACGCTGGGCGCCGACAAGCTACCCGGCGGGCGGGGCAATGGCGAACCGCTGCGCCTGATGATCGATCTTCCGAACGATCATGAAATCGTGTCGATCACGGTGCACGATCCGGAGCGCAAACTGTTGGTCGCATCCTCCGACGGTCGGGGCTTCCTGGTCGCGGAAAAGGACGTCGTCGCCCAGACCCGAAACGGCAAACAGGTCCTGAATGTCAGTGGGAAGGTCGAGGCGGCCATTTGCCGTCCCGTCGCCGGTGCGGATGACAGCGTCGCCGTGATCGGCAAGAACCGTAAACTGTTGGTCTTCGGCCTCGACGAATTGCCGGAAATGGGCCGGGGGCGCGGGGTGATGCTGCAAAAGTATCGGGACGGCGGCTTGAGCGATATCAAGACCTTCGCACGTGCTGACGGCCTGACTTGGCAGATCGGCGAGCGCACGCGTACGGAGGCCGATCTGACAACATGGGTCGGCAAACGCGCCGCCGCCGGTCGGATGCCACCCGCAGGCTTCCCGCGATCCAACAAGTTCGATTGACGCCAATCGCGCATAATTTCGATCCGGGAGGTCGCTGGCGGCTCACCAGACTGGTCTTCGACCTCTCGGGGGGGAAGTTTCTACGCGGTACGGGCGAAATGCATGCGGCCGCGGACGGGGCGGGGCTGTGGCGGCTGCAAGAGACCTTGATCTTCAACGGATTTGAAGCCCGGCGCGACTCGCTTTGGCAACTCGAGGGGCAGTCACTGCATCTGCGCTATGCCGACGGTGCGCCGCTGGTCGTTCTCGACCTGACGCAGGGGACGGCGGAAGATGCGCATCTTTGCGCTCCTGACCGGTATCTGGCGCGGTTCAAAACCCTGGGGTCGGATCGGTTCAAACTCTCCTGGCGGGTCACAGGCCCGCGCAAGAACTACGCTATGGTGACGGGCTACCGGCGCCTGGGTTAGTATCGTCCCAAAACAGAAAGGGACGGACATGAAATTCGCCTATCAGCACGCCAAGGACGGGGTTTTCGACGATAAGGGATTGAGATCCTTCTTTCAGTACAGGGATTTAGGCATCGATGCTGCGACTGGCGGACGGTTCCATGCCCAGGTCATCCGGGCGGCGGAAGCCTGTACCGAGGGGACCGGCCGGCATACGCACACGCTCGATTTCCAAATGGTCTATGTTCTGCAGGGCTGGGTGAAATTCTGGTATGAGGGCGAAGGAGAGGTCACGTTGGAGAAAGGGGCCTGCGTCCATCAACCGCCGGGAATTGCGCATGAACTGATGTCCTGTTCGGATGATTGCGAGCTTCTGGAGATCACGTCGCCCGCACTGTTCGAAACACATGACGCGTAGGGGTTTTTCCGCTATAAGCGCCTCCGACCCCACTAAACGATAGACTTAATTGCAGCAAAGGGAGTTGCAGATATGTCCAATGCGATCGCAACGATGCCGACCTTGGCCGACACGCTCTGGCGTGCCGAAGGCCAGGCCCGGTGGGTTCGCAACGCAATTTTGATCCTCGCGGGTTCCGCCCTGATGGCGATTGCCGCGAAGATCAACGTTCCGATGATCCCCGTGCCGATGACGATGCAGACCTTCGCGGTCCTGGTCATCGCCATGGCCTATGGCTGGCGTCTCGCCGGCGCGACCCTGCTGGCCTATCTGGCCGAGGGCGCGATCGGCCTTCCGGTCTTCGCATCCGGCGGCGGGCTGCTTTACATGGCCGGCCCGACGGGTGGCTATTTGGTTGGTTTCTTCGTGGCTGCCGTCACGGTCGGTTTCCTGGCCGAGCGCGGCTGGGACCGTGGGCCTATTGGCACCTTCGCGGCAAACACGATCGGCACCTTCTTGATTTTCGTCTTCGGCTTGGCGTGGCTGACCTATCTGGTCTCGCTGTCCGGCGACAAGACGCTGGCGGAGGCCTTCGGTGTTGCTGTCGCGAATGGCGTGACGCCGTTCCTGATCGGTGCGGTCACCAAGATCGCCCTGGCGTCCATCGTCCTGCCGCTGGCGTGGAAGACGTTCGGCAAATTGCGCTGAGCCTTCTGATTGCGGAATTGGGAAAGGCCCGGCGGCGACGCCGGGCCTTTTCTATTGCCCGAAGACGATGCCGGGCAGCCAGGTGCTGATACCCGGCCAAGCCCAGATCAGGGCGATGGCGACAATTTGAAGGGCGATGAAGGGCAGGACGCCGCGATAGATGTCACGGGTACGCACGCTTTCCGGCGCCACGCCTCGCAGGTAGAACAGAGCGAAGCCGAAAGGCGGGGTCAGAAAGCTGGTCTGCAGGTTCAGCGCCATCAGGACGCCCAGCCAAACCGGGTCAATCTGACCGCTCAACAGGAGGATAGGCGCCACGATCGGGACGACGACCAAGGCGATTTCGACGAAATCGAGAAAGAATCCCAGCACGAACATGACGGCCATGACCGCCAGAAGTGCCCAGAACCCGTCGCCGGGCAGCGCGTGCAACAGGCCGGCGATGATCTCGTCGCCGCCCAATCCCCGGAATACGAGGCTGTAGAGCGACGCGGCGATCAGGATGGTGAAAATCATCGCGGTGATCTCCACCGTCCGCCGGTTTACATGAGACAGGATGCCGGCAGCGTGGCAGCGATAAAAGGCGACCCCGATGCCCCAAAGTGCGATCAGGCAGAAGAAGCCCGCCAGCCATGCGGTCGCGTGTTCCAATGATCCCAGGTCGCTTCTGCCCAACCGGAAATCGACCGATAACGTCATCAGGGCGAGGGCGATAAGGGCTGCACCCGCTGCATTGATGGGAAGATTCCCACGGCACGCCAACCGATAGGATGTCCGTCGCAAGAAACCGGTGCGGGCCGCTAGGGGGACGGCGAGGATACCCAGAGCGGCAAAGAGAGCGGTCATCTGGTGGAAGTGTTCGGTCCCGGCAAACAGAACGGCGCCCAGTATCGCGCCGGACAACAGCCCCCCGAGGCTCCAGCCGATCGCTTCGAACCGTTTGATGGGCAGCTCGTCGCGCCCTGTTGCCGCTTCCGTGTTTCGGGCGGCCAGAAGGGTGGCGCCTATGGCACCGACGGAGGCTGCTTCGCCGGGAGGCGCGATTCCGAACAGGATGGACCCCAATACGGCGACAATCAGCAGAACCGGGGCCGCCAGCGCGCCCAGCAGTGCCTTCGTGCCATCCTGCTTGTCCCGATCCTGGACCGGCGGGGCGGAAGTGGGACGCATTGTCCCCTGAACCACCAGATAAACGACGAAGAGTGCGACCAGCACCAAACCCGGCAGTAACGCCCCGGCGAACAGATCCCCGACCGATACCGCTTGGGGCGTGAAGTCCGTGTTTCCCGCGGCCCAGGCCTGTTGCTGCAGATGGCTTTGTGCCTCCTGATAGGCGGCGGAGATCTGATCCCCCAGGATCACCAGAACGATGGACGGCGGGATGATTTGTCCAAGCGTTCCGGCGGCGCAGATCGTTCCGGCGGCTAGGGAAGGGGCGTATCCCGTGCGCAGCATGGTCGGCAGGGAAATCACCCCCATGGCGACCACCGTCGCGCCGACGATCCCGGTCGATGCGGCCAGGAGAGTGCCGACTAGGACAACCGAGATCGCCAAGCCGCCGGGCAGGCGGCCGAACAGTCCGCCCAAGGCCTGCAGAAGGTTCTCGGCGACGCGGCTGCGTTCGAGCATCACGCCCATATATACGAACATTGGAACGGCCAGGAGGGTATCGTTTGTAATCGCGCCGCCGAAAATCCGGGCCGGCAGATTTCCGATCAGACCGTCGAGCCCGACCCAACTGCCCAGAGCGGAGAAAAGCAGCGCCACGCCCGCCAATGTGAATGCGACCGGAAACCCGGCCATCAAGGCCGCACAGGTTGCAACCAGCATGGCCGCGACAAGGAACGTCGCGGGGTCCACTATACCCGTTCCCGTTGCCTGAGGCGCAACGCCAGACGGATGGCGTTGGCTAAACCTTGCAGAATTAGGAGCAGAGCGAAGAGCGGGATAGTCGTTTTCAACAGAAAGACGAGTGGCAGGCCGGTAATCTCGCGGGATCCTTCCAGGATGCACCAGCTGTCCAACGCATAGGGCAGGGACAGGATCAGGACGGCCGTCGCGAAGGGCAGCATCAGGAGGAGGGTGCCCGCAAGGTCGATCCAGTGCCGTCGGCGTTCGGTCAGATCCCGGTAAATCAAATCGACGCGCACATGACCGTTCCGTAGCGCCAGATAGCCCGCGCCCAGCATGAAGACCATGCCATGCAGATAGAGCACCATGTCCTGGACCAGGATCAGGTTCTCTCCGAAAGCAAAGCGCATGACCACGATCCCGAACTGGATGGCGACCATGAAAGTCGTCATCCAGGCGGCGGCGGCGCCAATGGCCTCATTCAACCGATCCACCGTGCCGGCAAACCATTCGCTGAATTCCGCCAAGACCGGCCTCCCTGCCTGCGATCCGCGTTCTTAGGAAGCATTTCCCTTGGGAACGCGGATCGCGCGGGATCTCGTCTTTCCGGGCGTGATCCCGGATCAGAAGTGCAACGAGATATCCCGATGTCCGGAGTTACAGGACGCCACAAACAGCGCGACATCCCGCGGCAGACGTTCCTGCTGACGAAGCCCGATCGTGTTGGAAATGGCCGACTGATAGGCCTCCACATCCGCTAGGAGACGTCCTGCCGCTTCGGTACGCCAGGCGACTTCCTGGTCGAGGATCTGAAGAGCTTCCTGCAGGAGTTGGATGGCCTCGTCCGGATTGGGAACGTTCGATCCGCCGGATCGCATCGCGCGCCGCGCCTTGGACAGGGCGGATCGGATGTCACCGGCGCTTTCGACCTCTCCGACACGGGATTCGATGTCCTTGAACGCCTCTTCCAGCGGCTCGGGTTCGGCCGTGCGAATGACGTTCTCCAGACCGGCGACGTCGCCGCGCAGGGCGCTCAGTTGTTCGCCTCCGCGCAGGATGCGTGCGAAAACGACGATCGGCTCATACGCACTGTCGACATTCCGCCGGTAGGTACCGGACGCCTTCTTCTCTTCCAGCAGGACCTTCTTGAAGGCCGCCTGTGCGTCTTTCCATTCCGCCGGGATGGCAGCGGTGAGGGCTGCGCGCTCCGCCGCCAGTTCTTCCAGATCAGCTTTCGCCTTGGCAATTCCAGATTCGTCGTCCGGCGAATTGCGTTCCAGGCGCGACAAGCGCTGTTTGGTCGAATCGGTCGCTTCCGTGTTGTCGTCCAACTGCCGCTCAAGCGCGCGAACTTCCTGCTGCAGCGGGCGGTAGGCGGGGGCAGCGGCTTCGATCGCTTGGGCAGCCGTACGAACTTCGGCCAGCGCAGCCGGTGCTTCGGCGGCCAGTTTCAGTGCATCCTGCACACTCTTTGCGACATTCTTCGGAACGCCCGTCATGTCCCAATTCTGGGCGGAGGCGATGGCGCTTTGGATTGCGTCTCCGTTCTCGGCAAATTCTTCCGAGATATAGTCCTCTATACAGGCCTGCAGGCGCGGGTTGGCCGGAGGCGGGGCGGTCTCGGACAGAAGGGACATCCGCAGCGGCAGGTAGTTGACCAGCGCGGGGTTGGCCCCGACGATGATCAATGCCAAGAGCTGCAGCGCGATGAAGGGAACGACACCCTTGTACATCTGCACCGTTTTGACCACAGCCGGCGCGACGCCACGCAGATAGAACAGTGCGAAGCCAAAGGGCGGGGTCAGGAAGCTGGTCTGAATGTTCAGACCGATCATGACGCCAAGCCAAACAGCCGTGACGTTAGCGGTCGGATCGGCCAGCAGGATCGGGGCAACGATCGGCACGACGACGACGGCGATTTCGATGAAATCCAGGAAGAAGCCCAGGATGAAGATCACCGTCATGACGATGATGAACTGGGTCCAGAACCCGCCGGGCAGACCGTGCAAGAATTCCTTCACCAGTTCTTCGCCGCCGAAGCCCCGGAAGGCGGCGGTCAGCATTGCGGCGCCCAGTAGGATGATGAAAACTAGCGACGTGGTCTTGGCGGTTTCGATCAGCACACCCCGCATCGTGTTATCGATCTTGAAGGTGCGCCAACCGCTCCATACCACGGCAATCAGGAACAGCACCGTCGTGATCGATGCAAGGATGACCCCGATCAGGTCGGCATTGCTGTTGATGGCTTTGATATTGACGTGGAAAACCGAGGTGATGACCAGCGTGGCCGCGATGGAGACCGACGCGAGGATTGCCGGCCAGTAAGCACGCGGGCGGCCTTCATAAAGGCGATAACCGGCCATGACCATGGCGCCGACCGCACCGACCGCGCCAGCCTGGTTGACCGTCGCGATGCCGGTGATGATGGAGCCCAGGACGACGAAAATCAGCGTCAGCGGCGGCACGAGGGCCAGCAGGATCTTCGCCAGGAACTTCCGGTCATACTTACCCTCGAACGGAACGGGCGGGGCGATGTCCTTCTTGAGGAACGCGACGACCAGGATGAAGACCATGTAGACGGCGACCAGGACAAGACCGGGCAGCATGGCGCCCATGAACATGTCGCCGGCACTGGTGGATACGACACCGAAGTCGCTGGGCATCGAGAATTCGCCGGTCGCCTGCTTGTACATCGCCTGGCGCGCGGTTCCGGCCTGGTCGACGGCGTTCGACAACTGGTCGGCCAGAATGATCAGGACGATGGACGGCGGGATGATTTGGCCCAGCGTACCGGAGGCCGCGATCGTACCGGTGGACAGCCAGTTGGCGTAGTTGTTCCGCATCATCGCGGGTAGCGAGATCAAGCCCATTGCGACGACGGTCGCACCGACGATCCCGGTGGTCGCGGCCAGCAGCGCCCCGACAAAGACCACGGCGATGCCAAGCCCGCCACGGACCGGACCGAAGAGCTGCGCCATTGTGATCAGCAGATCCTCGGCGATCTTCGAACGCTGAAGCATGATCCCCATGAAAACGAACAGGGGAATGGCGATCAGCGTATCTCGTTCGACCTCCCAGTAGACGCCGCGGAAGTTGGTCACCCCCGCGCTGAGCCAGTTGCTGGCACCGCCTTGATAGAAGTAGACGTCCGGGGAGCCTTCGAGCAGATAGCCGGTAAGGGCGGCAATCGCGACGGTCAGAATGGCCGAACCGGGCAGGGAGAAGGCAACCGGAAATCCGGAGGCCAATGCGCCTGCCATCAGCACGATCAAGAGAAGAAGAAAAAACAGTTCCATAGGCTTAGCTCTTTATCTGACCGCGTTGCCGCGGATTGTTCGCCATCCCAAGTCCGGGCGGCTGTCACCAGGGCGGTTCCGATTCCCGAGAGAACCGGTCAATGGGCGCCGGCTTGCGAGACTTCGCGCTTGCCGGGATCGCCGCGCCAATCCGCCAGGCCCTCGAACATCAGGCTGATGAACTGCACCGCCATCGTAACCGCGAAAATGCCAAGGAAGCCCGCCATCCAGAATTTCACATACATTCCGAAACCGGACTGGGAGACTTCGTAATTGGCCAAGGGTGCGTTGATGATGCTCGACTTGTCCCACATGCCGAAGATCAGGATCGTCCAGCACAGCGCGATGCCCATGAAGAGGGCGCCGCCCGCATTGACCATGCCCTTCAAGCGTTCCGGGAATCCCGAATAGAACACATCGACACGCACATGCCCGTCGTCGAACAGGGTGTAAGCGCTCGCAAAGAGGAAGAGGGCACCATACCAGAAACGAACAAGGTCGCCCTGATAAGCCTGTTCGTAGGAGAAAACGAAGCGCGTGACGACGATCAGCAATTCAGCGGCGACGATCAGCAATCCCAGCCACTGGAAGCCCAGATCCCTGACCTTGGCCGCGATGATGAGTGAGGCGATGATCAGCGGGAAATGCACATAGGGACCGCGAAAACGGGATCGGCCCAGTTCGGTCGTCATGTCGTCGCCAACGAACGCGCTCAGCATTCCTTCCACTCGAAGAAACGAGATGAATGCATCCGCTAGCCCGATCAGTAGCACGGACCAGAATGCCGCGCGAATAATGTAGTTTGTGATGCCCGACAGCATGTTGGCATCGGCCCGAAGGGCACGACCAGACGTTCTCAGACACGCCACAAAGGCCAGTACGGAAACCACTGCGTAAGCCAGAAACTGGACGACAGTCTGGGTGATTCCAGTCCCATCCGTCGGGACATTCTTGGCCCCGTCCGCCAAGCCGATGAGACCGAAAAACGGCATGGCGCCGGGCCAGTCCCACCAGACGTTCAGGTAGTTGTTTATGACATAAACGAAAACGGAAAGCACAATGGCCCAGCCGAATGCGCGCATCAGCCAGGCATTGGAGCCGCTGACGTCGATCCCGTTATGTAGATCGGCTGTCGTTTCTGATGAAGTAGTCATTCCCGCCCCATAGTGTGAGTCGCAATGGACAGGATCGGCCCCCTACCGATCGCGTCGGCGTGCCCAACTCTCACGCCTTATGACGCTCGTCTCCCTGCAGCGGCGGCTATTGCCGTTACCGATGCGGATATGCCGGGCAACATTGTCCAAGGCCCGCAAGAAGGACGGGGTCCGAAGACCCCGTCCAATCCCGCAGATTTCCTGGATTAAACGCCCAGCACGCGGTTGCGCTGCTGAACATAGGCAGCGTCCGCGAGGTTCGCCCAGCCGCCGATATCGGAACGAGCGGCAACGAAGCTCTCGTGGATTCGGTTGGCCAGGTCGCTGTGCGCCCGCGCTTCTTCGAAGACTTCTTCCGAGGCTTCGCCGAAGGAGTCGTAGACGTCGTCGTTGAACTTACGGACCTGCACGCCCTGCTCCTGAATGAGCTTGCGCAGATAGGTACCGTTGTTCGCGTTGAACTCGGACATCATGACGTCGTTTTCTACGGTGGCCGCCGATTCGATCAGCAGACGATCGATATCGGTCAGGCTGTCCCACCAGGCCTTGTTCACGCCGCAAGCCAGCATCGAACCCGGCTCGTGGTAACCCGGATAGTAGTAGTACTTGGCGGCTTCGTAGAACTTCATCGCGTAATCGTTCCACGGACCAACCCATTCCGTGGCCTCAATGGCGCCCGAAACCAGGTTTTCGTAGATCTGACCGCCCGGCAGGGAGACCGGCGAGGCGCCCAGCTTGGCCAGAACGTCGCCACCCAGGCCCGGCATACGCATCTTCAGACCCTTCAGGTCGTCGGCCGAGTTGATCTCTTTGTTGAACCAGCCGCCCATCTGGACGCCGGTGCTGCCGCACATCAGCCCTTTGATGCCGAATTCGGCACCGAGCTCGTCCCACAGCTCCTGACCGCCGGCAAAGCGGACCCAGGCGTTCATTTCGGTGTAGGTCAGGCCGAACGGAACGGCGGTGAAGTAAGCCCAGCCCGGGTGACGGCCTTTCCAGTAGTAGTCGGCGCCGTGATAAGCTTGGGCGTTGCCGGAGGCGACTTCGTCGAAGGCGTCGAACGCACCGACGCGTTCACCCGCAGCGAAGTACTGAACCTGGATGCGGCCTTCGGACAGGTCCGAGACGCGCTGCGCGAAACGCTGCGCGCCGGTACCCAGACCGGGGAAGTCGCGCGGCCAGGTCGAGACGATGTTCATCTCGACACGGTCTTGCGCGATGGCCGGCTTGGCAAAATTCGATGCGGCGGTAACAGCGGCCGCGCCTGCGGCAACCGTACCTGCTTTAAGGAAATCGCGACGTTTCATGATTCTCCCTCTTCGTGACGTCCCGTTCGCCTTGCCCGGCCGCGACCTCGCGTCGCGGTCAAAGCAGGCGATGTTCTAGCTACTCCAGTGCGGGTTCAGCCTTTTTGACGGAACCTTTTTCCGGAAGCAGCCATTTTGTTCGATCCTGTCGCCAGAACCGCTTAACTTGACGTTATAACGCAAATTTGGTCGCCTGCAACAGCAACAGCGTTAATCGGCCTTGCACCGCACAATTGCTGCCCATCGGGCCGGATCATCGATCTCTTGCCAGCCGC
Organism: Pacificispira sp.; assembly: GCF_965228185.1. Taxonomy (NCBI): domain Bacteria; kingdom Pseudomonadati; phylum Pseudomonadota; class Alphaproteobacteria; order Rhodospirillales; family Aestuariispiraceae; genus Pacificispira; species Pacificispira sp. The sequence goes on from NZ_CBDDHE010000003.1 coordinate 961,286, forward strand.
CGCGCGTGTAACCTTCCAGAGGACGAAAGCCCGCCTTGTAATCCATTTTAGGGCTGCCAGGTACCCAAAAACCCAAATAAACAAAGGGCTTCCCGGTGCGCTTTGCGAGATCGACCAGGCTGAGAATCATATGGTTGCCCAGGCTGCGCCGGTCCTCGTCCGGATCGAAGAAGCTGTAAACGGCGGAGTATCCGTCACGCAATCTGTCGGCGATGCAGGTCGCCATCAGTTTCCCGTCGTCCCGCCGCCACTCCAGCAAGCGCGTATCGACCGGACTGGCGACAACAAGGTTCGAATAGTCCCGTATCGTCATCCCCGCCATGTCGCCGTCGCCGTGGCGCGACCGGACATAGCGGCTGAACAGCCTGTACTGTTCCTGTGTCGCCATCTGGCCGACATCCGACATGGACAGGTCGTCATTGCGATTCCGGGTCTTGCGGTACCGACGCTTGTTTTCGAAATCCGCAACCCTGATGCGAACGGGGATACAGGCCTGACAGTCCCTACAGGTCGGCCGGTAAACGATATGATGCGATCGCCGGAAACCGAACTGGCTCAAATGTTCGAACGTGTCCTGGGCGTTTGGTCCGCCCAGTTCCATGAACAATTGCTGCTCGACCAGCCCGTCCAAGTACGGACAGGACATCGGACCGGAACGATGGAATACAATCGGCGCGAGGGGACGTTGATGGCTCATGAACGCTGCCCCGTCAGTCCGTCATGCGGTACGAAAGGTCCATAGTCAGGCGGCATCCTCTTCTTCTTCGACATGACCGAAATAGGCGACGGCCATGGCGTTGGCCACTTCGATCAAGTCCAATTGAACGGCATCCAGGAACTCATGCATGCCATAGGAGATGATGGCATCGATGTCCGTGTCCTCCAAGCGCCGATGAATAACGTCGACAGCCGCCGCGACACGGTCGCCCCGCGTCAGTTGGAACGTGTAGATCAGCTGCGACAGCAAGGTCGAGATTTCGCCGATGCAATAGCGCACGGATCGCGGGAAACGATTGTTGAGAACCAGGAACTCCGCGACCTTTGTGGGTTCGATCCCACGCGGGTGAACGCGTCTGTAGGCGTGATATCCGGCCGCGGAGCGCAGCAGGGCATTCCATTGGCTCAAGTCCAGGATAGATCCCACCTCGCTGACATCAGGCAGCAACGTGTGGTATTTCACGTCGACCAGCCGCGTGGTTTGGTCGGCCCGTTCCACATATTTGCCGAGCTGATAGAAGTACCAGCCCTGATCCCTATAGAAGGTGCCTTCGGTGATCCCGGAATGCGCTTGGCACGCAGTCCGGACCCGGTCGCAGAAGCGGGCGATATTCGGTACCGACGAGGGTCCGGCCGAAATTGCCAGCAATTCGTTGTAGAAGACGTTCAAATGGGTCCACATCTCGGTGGAGATCAGCGGGCGCAGGGTCCGGGCATTCTCCCGCGCCGCACGGAATGACGATAGGATCGATGTCGGGTTTTCCCGGTCCAGCATGTAGAAATAGGAAATGCTGGTTGGGGAGGGGGTGCCGTGCAGTTTCCGGAATCGGTCCCGATCCGCATTCAAATCGATGATCGCGTCCCAATTGTGGGCGCCGCGCCGGTCCCGGGTGAAAACCTCGTTGACCTCCAGGAGGCGTGCCAGGTTGTTTGCGCGTTCCACATACCGGGCCATCCAATAGATGTCCTCGGCATAGCGGGCCAATAGGCTGAGTTGCGTCATGGTTCCGGTATTTCCCTTGTTCTTGTTATTCCGTCAGAACCCATGTGTCCTTGGATCCGCCGCCCTGGCTGGAATTAACCACCAGCGATCCCTTGCGAAGGGCGACTCGGGTGAGGCCGCCGGGTAGGACCCAGCTTGACTTTCCCGTCACGCAAAAGGGGCGTAGATCGACATGCCTCGGTTCTACTGCGCCGTCGACCAGTGTGGGACAGACCGACAGGTTGATCATGGGCTGACTGATGAAGTTCGCCGGGTCGTCCTTGATCTTGGCCCGGAACTCCGCCAGTTCGTCCTTGGTCGATCGGGGGCCGATCAGGATGCCATAGCCGCCGGACTCGCCGACAGGTTTGACGACCAGGTTCTCGAGGTTATCCAGGGTGTAGGAAAGCCCTTCCTCTTCCCGGCAGATATTCGTCGGCACGTTGGCCAGGATTGCGTCCTCGCCCAAATAGTATTGGATCAGGCGCGGCATATAGGCATAAACGGCCTTGTCGTCCGCGACCCCTGTGCCGATCGCGTTCGCCAGGGTGATATTGCCTTTCCGGTAGGCGTCGAAAATGCCCGGTACGCCCAGCAGGCTATCCTCGCGGAAGGCCTTGGGGTCGAGGAAGTCGTCATCGATCCGCCGATAGATGCAGTGAACCTCTTCCACGCCCTCGGTCGTGCGCATGTAGACGCGATCGTCCTCGACCAGAAGATCGCGGCCCTCGACCAACGGAACGCCCATTTCCCGCGCCAGGAAGATATGTTCGAAATAGGCCGAGTTATAAGCGCCGGGGGACAGCAGGGCGACCTGTGGGTCCATCGGGCCGGCCGGGGCGACATCAAGCATCGCCTGCAGCAATTTGGGACCGTAATCGTCAACGGGTCGGATGCCGATATCGTCCATCAGATCCGGGAAGGCGCGTTGCATCATATGCCGGTTTTCGACGACATAGGAGACACCCGACGGCGTGCGGGCATTGTCTTCCAGCACACAGAAATTGCCTTCGTCGTCCCGCACCAGATCGATGCCGCACACATGGACATAGGTGCCGCCGGGAACGTCCAGGCCTTCCATCTGCTTTCGGTAGTTCTTGTTACCGAGAACCAGATCTGCCGGGATTACACCGTCCTTCAAGCATTTCTGATCGTGGTAGATGTCCTGGATGAAAAGGTTAAGGGTCTTCACCCGTTGCTGGACGCCGCGTTCGATCGTTTCCCATTCGGACGCGCCGATGACACGAGGCAGAACGTCGAACGGCAGAATCCGGTCGATCATAGTCCGGTCGGAATAGACCGTGAACGTGATGCCGAGATTGTACAATTCGCGAGCCGCGGCTTCCGCGCGTTCGCTTAGTTCCTTGGATTCGATACTGCGCAGCCTGTCGACCACGGCCTTCGGAATGACGCCGCGTTGCGCCGCGGAGATGATCTCGCAGAAAAATCCGGTCGGGTCGTAACCTGGTACCGGAGTGTCTTTGCTTTCGGTAACTCCCATCGTGTCGCTATCTCGAACGACCGGTCTTGAATGCCGGTCGGTCGTCCCTGGTTCCGACCCCACAGCCGGCCCGTTCATCACATTATTATTATAATGAGTATGAGGCGTAATCGTTGGAATACAACAGCAAAGCGATTGATGGACAGGCTTGGGCCGGCGTCAGGGGTCAACCGGGCGCGCTTGCGCTTTGGATTGTACGCAGGTCGCTGAGAATGTCGTGCAAGAAGCGGTTCCGATCATCGAACAGCACATAGAGCAGCGGCACAAAACCCATCGCGACACTGACATAGAAGAGCACGGTCAGGATCAGCGCCTGGAGTACCGTCGGGCGCGCGCCTGTTGTGGCGTCGACGACACGCAAGCCGAAAACGGACTGGCCCACGGTCGCCCCTCGACCGGACACCATCAAGGTGTGATAGGCAAAGGGTGCAACGGCCCAGAGAAGCGCGGTAACAGGCGCTAGGAGTCCCAGGGTCAGCGCCGTGACCACCCACAAGGCAACCCCGATTGCCGCCAACACGACGACGTCGACGAGGTAACTCATCAGGCGCTTGAAAACAGTGCCCGACCAGTAGCTCGGATCTACGAAAAGGTCGGTGCTGCCGGAATTGCCGCGTGCCGCCGATGCCGGGTCAAACTTGCTTTCCTGGTGCGTCATGGGCGTCGGCTCCGTCGTTTCGTTCCTTTAGGATTTGTGAATGGAACGGAACGACTTCAAGCCGATTTGGCCATTGGGCCGTCAGCGCGGGGCAGGCGCCTGCCGGATGAGAACGATGGTCATCCGGCGGTTCTGAGGCGAATCCGGATTTTCAGGGATCAAAGGATCCGTGTCCGCGACGCCGATGACGGTTTCGAACCGGACTTCCGGCAGCCCGTTGGTGCGCAGGCCGCGACGCACTGAATTGGCCCGGTCGACCGACAGATCCCAAGCCTGACCGCCGCCTTCGTCACTGCCGGTATGGCCGGTGATTGAAATCGGGTTCGGCAGATTGATCGCGATATCCGCCAGCAATTGCAGGCTGATCCGTGCATGATCCGTTAGCTGCGAAGAGCCTTGCTGGAAGTTCGATTTGTCGCGGCTGTCCACAAGCTGAATGCGCAAGCCCTCGTCGGTCACGTCGATCTTGATCGTCTCTTTAAGATCTTCGAGTTCCGGCGGCAGTTCATTGATCTGCGTTTCAAGATTCTGCTTGGCCTGATTGAAGCGCTTTTCTTCCTCGTCCGCGTTGACCTCGCCGGCACTGCCGGTGCTGGAGACGTCGTCCTTGCCGGATTCGTCGTCGCTGGAGTTCAGTTTCCCCTGTGACGATCCATCGGTCGCGTCCGGCGATTCCGTCCGCTTGTCCTCGGTCGGACCGGGTTCGTTCGGCGTGATGCCGCCGAAGACATTGTTGGATCCGCTGTCCGCCGACGTCGTCCGGGTCGTCGGTGTGAAATAGTTCGAGATGCCGTCGAGAACTTCCTGTTCCGTCGCATTCAGCAGCCAGAGCAGCAGGAAGAACGCCATCATAGCGGTCACGAAATCGGCATAGGCGACCTTCCAGGCACCGCCATGGGCACCTTCCTCTGGCACCTTCACCTTCTTCACGATGATCTGCTGTTCGAGATCCGCCATGGTCGCGCCTCAGTTCTCGGGAAGGGGCGGCGGGGCCAGGCCGGTCGTGTCCCGGGCCGGGGACGACCCGGCCGCGCCGCCGGGAACGTCGTCGACGCCGGGCACGAAGACCGCCGTTTCCTTCTCCGGCGGGTTCTGCCGCAGCAGCAGGATTGAAATGCGCCGGTTTCGCTCGTTCTCCGGATCTCTTGGATCCAACAGGTCCGAATCAGCCTTGCCCTCGACCCGGATTAACCGTCCCGTCGGGAAACCGTTGCGTTCCATCCAGTTGCGGCTCGCGGCGGCGCGGTCGCCGGATAGTTCCCAGTTGCCGTATTCGGCGGTTGCCCCGGGCTGGGCGGCGGAATCGGTATGACCGGTAATCGCGACGTCATTGGGCAGTTGGACGATGATGCCGCTGATCAGGGCCAGCAGCCGGACCGCCCGCCGGGTCATCTGATCGGTGCCCGGCTCGAACATCTCCCGACGCTGATAATCCAGCAATTGGATCATCAAACCTTCATCGGTGACTTCATAGATGATGCTGTCCTGCAGATCGCGGACGGTCGGATCGTCCTCGATCGATTGCTTCAACTTCGCCAAGGCGTCGTCAAGCATCTCCTGTTCCTGCTGTTCCGCCGTGGCGTCGCCGACATTCACATTGGCCTCGGCCGGGTCGTCGCGTTCCTCCCCGGTCTCCTTGCCCGACTCCTCGGATCCATAGCTGGGGATGGCGACGCTGGTCACGGGGGGCGACGAGGCGGAACGCATGGCGCCTTCCAGCGAGGCGACCGCGCCGGACAGGGCCTGGCCGATACCTTGCGAATCCTCGGCTGCACTGGGCGGTGCGAAATAGTCCGAGAGGCCGGTCATCTGTTCTTCCGTCGTGGCGTTCAGCAGCCACAGCAACAAGAAGAAGGCCATCATGGCGGTCACGAAATCGGCATAGGCGACCTTCCAGGCGCCGCCATGGGCGCCTGCCGGAATCTTGATCTTCTTTTTCAGGATCAGCGGTTCAATCGCTTCACCCTGGAGACCTTCCGACATTAGGCGTCAGTCCTCCTAAGGCCCGGTCAAGGGGGCGCCGGTTTCAGATCCGCTTAACCGCTCACCGGCGGCAAGGATTCCACGGCGCTTTCCACCTCGGCGAAAGTGGGCCGGTTATGCGGGGCCAGAGACTTGCGGGCGAATTCGGTCGACACCGCGGGGGCGTATCCGGCGAGATGCGCCAGAATGCCGGCCTTCATGCAGTTAAAATAGGTCGCTTCCTCTTCCATGATCGCCTTGGCGTTGCTGGCAAAGGGGGCGAAGAAACCATAGCACAACAGAATGCCCAGGAAGGTCCCGACCAGGGCCCCACCGATCAAGCGGCCCAGGACTTCGGGCGGTTCGTTGATCGATCCCATTGTTTTGATGACGCCCAAAACGGCCGCGACGATGCCAAGCGCCGGGAAGCCCTCCGCCATGCCGGTCAGTGCATGGGCAATCTGGTGGTCGGTCTGGTGATGGGTTTCCAGGTCGGAATCGATCAGCGCTTCGACTTCGTGCGGATTGTCCGTCCCCAAGGTCATCAGGCGCAGGTAGTCACAGAAGAACTCCATGGCGTGATGGTCTTTGTGGAACTTCTCAAACGGCTCGAACAGTTTGGAATCATGGGGATTCTCAACATGCTGTTCGACCGCGAGCGCGCCCTTCTGCTTGATCAGCTTGAAGACCTGATACTGCATCGTCAGCAGTTCCAGGTAATCCGCCTTCTTGTATTTCGGTCCTTTGAAAATACCGCCCAGGCGCCCGATCGATCCCTTCACGATGCGCATCGGATTGGCAATGATGAAAGCCGACGCGCCCGCGCCGAAAATCAGCGTGAATTCAAACGGTTGGTTCAAGACGCCGAGCTTCCCGCCCATCGCCATATATGAACCCAGGACGCACCCGATAACCGCGACAATTCCGATAATAACGAACATAGAAAGGGCTGGACCTTCTGCCTATTGACGACCTGCCTTCGAATCCCCGCCGGCAGTAACCGCCGAAACCGCGCAACTGTAGTCGGAATCGATCAGTGCTGTCCATCTTCGCAGTGCGGAAGTCATGCTAGACGTCTCCGCGAATTTGCCAAATCAACAGCGACGTTGCGCGTCCGCTTTGGATCGGCATGCGCCGGTCCGGTTCGTGCCCCGGTACCTCGAAGGAATTGCTGACGAAAATTCCGCCCGGTGTCATTCCGCGCCGGACCTTTTCGAATAGGTCGGCCATGGGGTGCGGGCTGAGGAACGCATAGATCAGATCGTAACCCGCCAGATCGGCATCCCATAGCGATTGCCAGCGGATTAGGACCCGCCGGTCACCGGAGAGGACAGCCCGGGCCCGGGCGATCAGGAAGGGGATGGGCGCGTTCTCGACGCCGACAAATCGGCTATCCGGATGGGAATGAATCCGCGCCATCGCCATGGGGACGCTGCCGGTGCCGCAACCGAGATCGAGTATCCTGACAGGCCTATTGCCCGCCGCGGAGTCCGGGCCCAAGAGGGTCGCCAGTTTCTCCATCGTTTCGCGATTGCTGAGATAGAGCGGCACCCTGTCGCCGATGACGTTGCGAAGAGCCAGGGCCATAAGCACCAGGATCCCCCCTGGAATCCATAGCGGTAGGTCGGCGCGGACCGCCATGGCGAATAGGGCGGGAAGGGCGGCCATAAACACGATCCAGGCAAGACCCGCGCGGAACAGCGCCGCCACCGCCGACGCGGTGCCTGAAGCAAGGACGATCTTGCCCCAGAAGGGCAGATCCTCCCCGGTGACCCGAAAATGAATCTGAACCACCGCGAGCACCGCAAGGACCGCCGCGATCTGCGACGCGGCGGCGATCAGCATCGGCTTTCGTCCCCGCAGTGTCATTGTCCTCTCGCTTTCCCTGGGATACGCATCATGTTATGCCCGCAGCGGCTCAACTTACCAGAGGTCAGGACGTCGATGGATTGCGGCGACGGGGTGACATCGGCATTGTTTCGCACCGTGTGCGGGCGGTTCGCAACCGGCGTTGCCGTGGCGACGACCTGCGACGCCAAGGGCGGTCGCTGGGGCCTGACGGTCAATTCGTTTTCTTCTGTATCCCTCGACCCGCCGCTTGTCTTGTTTTCGATCGACAAGAACGCGTCAAGTCACGGTGTATTCGTCGGGTCTCCGCGTTTCGCGGTGAATATCCTGGCGGAAGATCAACAGGCGCTGTCCGACCGGTTCTCCTTCTTCAAAGACGATGACCGATTTAGCGGAATCGCCCTTGAGACCGGTGAATCGGATCGCCCGCCGCTGCTGTCCGGCGCGCTCGGGCATCTGATTTGTGATCTGGAGAATACATTCCCAGGCGGCGATCACACGATCCTGCTGGGCCGGGTCCGGCATACCGCCGTTTCGAGTGACCCGTCCGCGCGGCCGTTGCTCTATTTCTCCGGTGGATACGCGACGATTTCGTAGGGCTTGCCCGACCGTCACGCCGATGAGCGCGGCCTGACGGCGATCAGCATTCGACGACGTTGACCGCTAGGCCACCCTGGCTGGTTTCCTTGTATTCGGAACGCATATCGTCGCCGGTCTTTTTCATCGTCTTGATCGCGGCGTCCAGGGGCACGAAATGAGTCCCGTCACCCTTCATAGCGAGCGAGCAGGCGTTGACGGCCTTCACCGCGCCCATGGCGTTGCGCTCGATGCAGGGGATCTGAACCAGGCCGCCGATCGGATCGCAGGTCATGCCGAGATGATGCTCCAGCGCGATTTCGGCTGCGTTCTCCACCTGCATGTTAGTTGCCCCCAGGGCCGCCGCCAGCCCGGCCGCCGCCATTGCAGAGGCTGATCCAACCTCGCCCTGGCAACCGACTTCCGCGCCGGAAATCGACGCATTGTGCTTGATGATGCCGCCGATGGCCGATGCCGCCAGCAGGAAAGTGCGGATGCCGTCCTGGTTGGCTTCGGGGATGAAGGCCTCGTAGTAGCGCAAGGTCGCTGGAATGATCCCGGCAGCACCATTGGTCGGGGCGGTCACAACAGTGCCGCCGGCGGCATTCTCTTCGTTCACGGCGATCGCGTAGAGGCTGATCCAATCCATGATGTCATGGTCGAAACGCCGATTAGATTGCCGGTTCTTTTCCAGTTCCTGCAGGATTGCCTTGGCGCGCCGCTTGACGTCCAGACCACCCGGCAAGCGCCCGTCCTGGCCCAGGCCGCGCGTGATGCAGGTCCGCATGACCTTCCAAAGCCGGTCCAGGCCCTCGATCACCTCGCCGCGCTCGCGCACCGCGCATTCATTCGCCAGTTTCATATCCGCGATGGTCAGGCCGGACGTCGCGCCCATGGCCAGCATCTCTTTGGCGGAGTTGAACGGGTAGGGGACTTCGGATTGCGGCAGCGACCCGGCACCGGTCTTGTTATCCAGTTCCTCCGCGGTCGCAACGAACCCGCCGCCGATGGAATAGAAGGTCTGTTCCGCCAGCATGTCGCCATTACCATCGAAGGCGGCGAAGATCATGCCGTTGGCATGGCCCGGCAACGGCGGACCGAAGTCGAAAATCAGATGATCGTCCCGATGAAACGGAATACGCCGCGTGCCGCCCAGTGGGATTTCCAGCTCGGCATCGATCTGATGAACCAGTTTGAACGCGTCGTCTGGGTCGATCGAATCCGGCCGCGCGCCCGCCAGGCCCAGAATGACGGCCCGGTCGCTGGCATGGCCCTTTCCCGTCCAGGCAAGGGAACCGTGAAGGCTGCACCGCACCGATTGGACGGCGTCGAAGACGCTGCGTCCGGTCAGCGTTTCGATGAAGCGGGCCGCCGCCACCATCGGTCCCACCGTATGGGAACTGGACGGGCCGATGCCGATCTTGAACAGGTCGAAAACGCTGAGAAACATGGTACGCGAAACTCCCCCTATGAACCGTCCGATCAGGGACGCAAATGCAATACGGCGGCGGCCCCGGCGCCGATATCGCCGCCGCGCCCGGGAATCCTGAAATAGCGACCGTCCCGCCAAGGCTCCAACAGATCGTCGTAATGTGGTGAGAACGGGTTGCCGGACTGGCCCCCTGCCAGGGCGAACAGGCTGCGGTCCAGATCCGCCAAATCATAGACTGCGCGGTACCCGGCGCCATGGATATGACGGAAGGGGTGCCGTCCTTCGCCGCCCCGGCTTTGGCCGCGATTGACGGTGTGGTCGCCGCCATCCGTCTCAAGCGGCCGATTTCCCAGGCGCGACAGACCGGGAATGAGGTTCAGCAGCAAATGTTCCATGGGGGCACGGTGAAGATCGCCCCATCGCCAGTCGGTCGCGGTGCCGCCCTGCCGGTCATTCAGGACGAATACCGCCCGATCCAAGGCTGAGGTCAGCAGCCAATCGCAATTTTCTTTCGGTTCCGTCCGAAGGTCGTCGCACCAATGCGGTGCTTCGGTCAGCGCCTTCTCGACGAAGCGGGCGTCGGCTTGCCAATAGTTTTCGAAGGCCTCGACCCCCAGATCGTCCTCCGCCAATAGCCGGACCGCCTCGTTCAAAAAGGTCATGTAAAGCGCCGCCGCGGCCGAATCCCGGGTCATTCGAAAATCCCACGCACGCAGCAATGCCAATCCGTCCCGCGCGAGCGGTGTGGTCGGTTCGGCTTTCAGGAAATGCGGCACCAGGCGGCGCGCGGCGTCCGACAGAACATCGTTCTGCAGGCGTGTGCTGTCTTCCAAGGAATGAGCCTCTCCGGTTTCCGCCAAGGCCTCAAGCATCCGGACCGCACGGTAATCGGGGACGAAATCATGCGAGATTTCATAAGGGTAATCCGCGGTAACGATGCGGTTGTTGGCGTTGGCGATCCAGCCATTGGCGGGGGCGACCAGGCCCGGTAGGTCTTCCGAGGGCACGATCCCGGACCAAACGGCCTCCGGTTGGCCCGATGCCTGTGGCACGGTGCCGTCTGCACCCTTTCGAATTGGAATCCGCCCGGCGACTTTCATGCCGATCCGCCCGGCGGTATCGGCGTAGAACACGTTCTGAACGGGATCGTCGAACAGGGAAAGCGCTTGAACAAACTTGTCCCAGCTCGTCGCCCTGTTCAGGCGGTACAGGGCGCTGACGGTACGGGGCAGGGATTCCGTGCCGGTCCACTGCAACGCCACCGGTTCGGAGCCAAGACGCGACAGAACCGGTCCGAAGGCCGACTGGCGGACCGTGACATTCTCATCCGCGCCAAATCGGACGCGAATGGTCTCCTGCCGCGTTTCGGCGGCGTCTAGTGCGGCACGATCCAGGCGGACGGTGTCCTGATTGTCCGCGTGTGTCGTGGTCAGACCCCAGGCCATGGTGCCGTTATGACCCAGAATATGGAACGGCGCGCCGGGAGCGGTGGCGCCGGCCAGGGTCAGGCCGGGGGTCTCGATCCGCGCCAGATACCATTGTCCGGGCATGCGCAATCCCAGATGGGGATCGTTTGCCAGGATCGGCTTGCCGGTAGCGGTCCGCTGTCCGCTCAGCACCCAAGCGTTGGACGCGTCATAACCACCGATCCACGCGTCGCGGTTGGCGTCATTCATCGTTGTCGGGCTGCGCAGGTTTCTCGGCAGCAACTCGGCAGTCCGCTCCGGCCCAATCAGGTTCAACAGCGCTTCGCGGCGGGATTCCGAGAAGCCGTTGCCGGACAATTGCAGGGACATCAATCGTCCCCAGACCAGGCTGTCGGCGATCGTCCAGGGCTCGGGCGTGTGTAGCGTCAGTTGAAACTCGACGGGCAGGGGCTCGCTCGACGTCTCCAGAAACACGTTCACCCCATCCGCATAGGCCTGCAGATCCTGCCGTTCTGCCGGCGCCAACCCGTTGACCTGCTGTTCCGCCTGTCGGTAAAGGCTGAGTTCCCGCATCATTCGGTCATAGCCCAACATCGGGGAGCCGACGATTTCCGCCATACGCCCGGCACCGATGCGACGGGTCGTCTCCATCTGCCAGAGCCTGTCGCGGGCATGAAGATAGCCCAGGGCGCGATAGGCGTCGGTCATTGTGGCGGCGCGGATCGTTGGAATGCCGCTTTCATCGAAAGCGACTACGACATCGTCGGACAGGCCCGGGAGTTTCCTATCGCCGGCCAAATCGGGGACGCTCGCGGTGCCTAGTATCCAGATAAGACAGCCCACGGTCAGGACGCAAAGGGCGATAAGGCTGAGGAAAATTTTAAAGGCGAGGCGCACAGGTTCCGCTCCGGCCGGTGACGTATGTGTGACCGCATCGTTTTAGACCATGCCACGATTGAATGCAGCCATGGCATTCGGCATGGTCCGTTCGAGGTCGGCCGGATCGTGGCCGCGACGTCTTCCGGAAGGAGTTTGGATTTGCCGCAGATCTTGAAATCAGTCCGCTGTGCCAGCTCATTGGGGCAACACGATATGGCATATGCCGATTGGGGCGATGCGGACAGTGAGCGAACGATCCTGTGTGTGCATGGCCTGACCCGAAACGGACGGGATTTCGAACGTCTTGCGGCCGCACTGGAAGCGGATGGATTTCGTGTCCTGTGCCCAGATATCGTCGGGCGTGGCCGGTCCGATCGCCTACCCGAAGGGGCGCCATACGAGATTCCTCAATATATTGGCGATGTCACCGCCATGTTGGCGCTGGAGAATGTGACCAAAGTGGATTGGATCGGCACCTCCATGGGGGGGCTGATCGGAATGGCGATGGCCGCGCTGCCGCAAACGCCGATCCGCCGCATGGTACTAAACGATGTCGGACCGTTTATTCCGAAGGCGGCACTGGAACGGATCGGGGAATATGTCGGGACCGGCTGGCGCTTCGACAGTTTTGACAAGGCCGTCGACCACATTAAGCGGGCCTATGCGCCGTTTGGTCTGACCTCCGATGAGGATTGGCGCTATCTGACCGAAATTTCGACGGCGAAGGATGATGGCGGCGGGTGGGTGAACGCATATGACCTTCGGATTGCCGAACCGTTCAAGGCAGCGGAAATCGGCGATGCGGATCTATGGGCGCTTTGGGACGTCTTATCGGTACCGATAATGGTGATGCGCGGGGCGGAATCGGATTTGCTGACGCCGGACGTCGCTGAGGAAATGACACGGCGCGGCCCCAAGGCGCAGGTCATAGAGATTCCCGGATGCGGCCATGCGCCGGCGCTTATGGACACGCATCAGATCGATCTGCTTCGGGACTGGTGCCGGTCCGCGTAATGAAAGGATTGGGTATGGTTGGTTTGCGGCCCGCGCGTTTGGCGCTCACGGCTTTACTATTTGTGGCCGCAATGACGGCCGCCGCTCCGGATATCCGGGCGCAGGGGCGCGACAAGGCGCTTGAGTCCGTGAAGGGACTTACCGTGCAGTTGATCGACAGAACGCGCGCGGCGGACACGCCGGATTCCCAGATCTGGGCCGGCGTGCAGGCGTTAACGGACGCTTTGCGGCGATTTGCCCTGGCTGAAACCGAAACGCGCGCCGATGAGAAGGTCGAGTCGCCGCCTTTGGCCTCGCTGCGCCCCGGGCAGGCGGAAACGACGGACTTGGCTGCTGAACCAGGACCGGAGGTGGCGGTCGCCGAGGTTCCGCGCGAATGGTTCAATTCGAAGATTACCGAGGCACAGACCGGCGTGAACGCAGCGCGGTCGGCGGTGGAGCGGGGCGCGTCGCGATCCGAGATCGCAAAGGCGCTGGAAACCGTTCAGACGGCCTTGTCTGTCGTGAACCGGCCGCCCGCCCCTTGAACGCTCTTTAAATCTGGCGATACGAAAGCGGCCGGACGGTTTCGCCCGGCCGCCTTTCGTCAGACATTGCCCGAACCATCGTCCTGATTCTGGATGATGCTATTGACGTCCAAACCGGTAACGCCTTCCAGGGTGGCGACCGCTTGGAAATGGTCGTCGTCGCCGTCGCCGCTGGTGTTCACCTTGACGGTCGTATTGCCGGACTCGTCTTCTTCCAGGCGCAGATAGTTCTGCAACTCGTCGATATCGTCCATATTGACGACACTGGAGATGTCCAGCATGTCCCCCTCGGCGGCATTGAAATCGGTAATAGTGTCAATGCCCTGACCAGGGTTGCCCAGCACGAAGACATCCGCCCCGGCGCCACCGGTCAACGCGTCGCTGCCGGCACCGCCATCCAGACGGTTGGCACCATCGTCGCCGCGCAGGATGTCATCGTGATCGGAGCCGACGATATTCTCGAAATTCGACAGCTGATCGCCTTCTGCGTGCCCGCCGGACACGGTTCCCGCACCGAAATCGATGGTGACCGCCTCGTCACTTTCCGAATAGTCGATCGTGTCGATGCCATCTCCGCCGTCGATCGTATCCGCACCTTCGCCGCCGATGACCGTGTCGTCGCCGCTGCCGGCATCGACCGTGTCGGCCCCGGCCGCAACGACCGTGGTCGAATTGGTAACCAAGGCGTCGACACCATTGCTGGACAGGTAGGAGATGTCGGTCGAGGACAATTGCTGGTCATACAGCGCGATGTCGTCGAAGGCCCCGTCGAAATCGTCGCCGATGTCGTCCCGCACGCCGAAACGCATCGTTTCGGTGTTGGTATCGATACCGTTTTTGATCGAGCTGTTGCTGGCGGCGAGGCTGCCGTTCACATAAAGCTGCAGCCCTTCGTCGCCCCAGGTGACAGTGACATTGTTCCAATTGCTCCAGTTTATGCTGCCACCCTCGATGGAGACGCTGTCGCCGTCGTCGTCGGTAAATTCGAAGCGGATCGCGCCACTGTTTCTGGTCGAAATTTGGAACTGGCCGGGCCCGTCGCCATTGTCGCCTTTCGACACCAGCGTGTTCTGCTGTTGCGAGCCTTTGAAATTGAAGGACAGCGACCCGTTCGGCAGTTCCATCGAGTCGTCATGGGCGACCTGGATATAGTCGTTGCTGCCGTCCATGTCGGCCCCGCTGCCGTGGCGGCCGGAGAAATCGAGGACGGTTCCGCCCTGGACCGTGCCGTCATTGTCGCCACGGCTGTCATAGACCGTTCCGCCGCTGGTCTCGTCCAGTTTCCAATGACTGATGGGGACATTATTGGCGACGGTGGTTTCGCTGTCGCCGCCCAGATGGATTACGTCGTTGCCGGTGCCGCCGAACACAACGTCGTCGCCATTACCGGCGTAGATCGTGTCGTCGCCGGCCCCGCCGTCGATCGTATCGCTGTCTCCGCTTGAGGTGGCCTTCAGGGAGATCGCGTCCAAACGCATGCCGCGGCCGTGGTCTAGATCGGTCCCGTTCTCGGCGAACTCGATGCGTTTGACAGTGCCGTCACCGACGAACTGGATCGTGACCTCTTGCCAATCATGGTCCGACGCGCTGCTCAGATTGTGGGAATATTCCCCGAGGACTTCTCCGCCAACCGAGACCTTCATGGCGTTGACCGCGGCGTCGTAGCCGGGTCGTCCCGAATAGTTGAAGGTCAGGCTATAGATCTTGCCTGCTTCGGTCTGGACATCGCGATAGATGTTGGCCGCATCGGCGAATTGGTTCGTCGGATCGGTGTTCAGTTCGATGAACTTGGTGCCGTCGGCGGCCGTATCGGTGTCGCCCCAGACCTCGATTTTCTCGCTGGTCGTGGACCAGCCATCAGCCGTATCGACAAAGGCGGCGGCACTTTCTTCGAAATCGGTTTCGAAGATCGTGGTTTCTGCGGTGCCGGTATGGTTCTCGACATAGTTGGTGATGCCACCCGATACCATGGTAGCGACCTGGTCTGATGTCAGGGCCCCATCCAGCAAGGTCGGATTGTCGATCCGGCCATTGAGATAGGTGTGTAGATTGCTTGCCACATCGTCGCCGCTGGTTGTCTGCGACGCGCCGAAGGTCCAGGGGTTTTGGTTGGGTGCCATGGTGTAGTCGCTCTGGACGCTGTCGACGGCGGCGCCGTTGACATAGAGCGTTACCGTGGAACCGTCCCAGGTAACGGTGGCGTTGTAGGTGTCTTCGTAGTTGATGCTGCCGCCGCGCAAATAGAAGGATTCGTCTCCCGTCTGAACGCGCAACTCGACCTGTCGACTGCTGTTGATCGACATGTCGAAATGCCCGCCATCGTCATAGCCGGACGAGTCCTTGGAGGCGATCGTGCCGTTGTTCCAGGCCAGGAAATCGACGGAGAATGTCCCGCTGGACAGTTCCATCGCGGCGCTGTGCGGAACCTCGATATAATCCCCGTTGCCGTCGAACTGTGCGGCCTGCGTGCCATTCGCAGAGGTGCCGCTGCCGGTACCGCCTTTGGCTGTTCCGGTTACGCCGTTGACGGAATCCGTGACCGTCTCGTTGCTGCTCCAGGTCGTGTCTTCCAGCTTGAAATGGTAGACCGCGTTGATGCCGTCCCCGCCGCCCGCGCTCGGGTTGTCGCCGGTGATAATGTCGTCGCCGGCCCCGCCTTGCAGCGTGTCGCTGCCGGTGCCGCCGTCGATGGTACGCCCCGCAACCTCGGGCACGTCCACCGTCGCCGTTTCGGTGGTGCTGGCGGTGGATCCGTTCGCTTCCGTCGCCGTCGCAGTGACGGACAGGTCAAAATCGTCGGCCCCGGCCGGCACACGCAGCACGAGGTTCGACAATTGGTCGGAGGTGAGCGTCGCCGATCCGTCCGTGACGGTGATTGCGACGCCGTTTGACGTAAGGGAGGCGCCTTCGGGCAGGTTCCCAACCTCGATGGACAAGGTTTCCGATCCGTCTCCGTCGCCCAGAAGCGCGCTGATCGTCAGCGGATAGGCCGTATCGGGGTCCAGTTGGCCGTTCACGGCGACTTCACTGCCGGCGCCGACGGACAGGGTGACGGTCGGGGCATCCGCGACGGCTGCGACGGATACGGTGATCGTGTCCGTGCTGCTCATTTCGAACTGGCCGTCGGTGGCCTTGGCGGTGATCGTCAGGTCGAAATCGGCATGGCTGTTCGGTGGCGGAGTGACCGTGGCGGATGCCAATTGATCCGCCGTCAGTGTGA
This sequence comes from Pacificispira sp., assembly GCF_965228185.1. Lineage (NCBI taxonomy): Bacteria > Pseudomonadati > Pseudomonadota > Alphaproteobacteria > Rhodospirillales > Aestuariispiraceae > Pacificispira > Pacificispira sp. Next base: position 978,029 of record NZ_CBDDHE010000003.1, read on the forward strand.
CGACCCCGGCGGTTGCGACCTGTGCGACGCCGCCGACCGAGATGACGGCGCCGGACGGAATATTGGAAATCTCAACGGTGATGACATCCCCGGCATCCGTTGCCGTCGCCGAAAGGTTCAACGCGATGGCGCTGTCTTCATTGCCGGAGATATCACTGACTTCCAGGGTCGGCGTGCCGGCTGTCTCGGGCACCGTAACCGATAGGGTCTGTGTGATGCTGGCCGTGTCGGTCCCATCGGTCGACGTGGCGGTCACGGTCAGATTGAAACTGTCCGTGCCGTTCGGCAGATCGATGCTGAGGCCTTCCAACTGCACGGGGGTGAGGGTAACCGACCCGTCCGCGTTGACCGTACCTGCCGACAGGGTCGCGCCCTCCGGCAGATTGTCGATCGTGATGGAGAGCGTTTCCGAACCGTCCAGATCGATCAGCGCGGCCTCGATATCCAAGTTGGCGGTAAAGCTTGTCGCTTCGCCGGCCGATACGGTTTCTTCGGCGATGGCGTTGCCTTCGGAATCTTTCACCGTCGCCGTGATCGCGTGAACACCGCCATTGGGGAATGTCACCGTCAGGGAGTCGGCATCGTCGGCGCTGACTGTCCAGGTACCGTCCGGGTTTTGCGTGCCCGCGCTCAGGACGGCCCCTTCGGGAAGGTCGGATACCGTCAAGGTCGTGACGGTTTCTATCGTCTCCGGCACGCTGTAGTAGCCGTTCTCGTTCAGTGTCAGTCCGTCCGGCACACTGCTGAACAGAATGTCGCCGCCCAGGGCCGTGCCGTCCATATTGACGAACAGATCCTGGTCCCCTCCATTCTCCCAATAGACGACCTCGATCGGGTACAGGCCGTCTTCCGCCGCCGTGAATGTTCCGCTACTGGAGTCGGAGGCACGGTTGCCATCGAACTGTGTCACCATTTGTCCGCCGATTTTCAGGCGGAACCCGTCATCGGTTGTGACCTGGAAGTTATGCGATCCGGCTTCGATGAAGACATAGCCCGTCAGTTTGACCACAAAGGTCTCCGCCGACGCGCCGGTCGTGCCGCTGGCGCTTGCTGCGTCGCTGCCCAGGAACTGGCCAAGCGTCGATCCGCCATCATAGTCGACCGTCGTGGAGGTGAAGGTTACATCTGCGCCGCCCGCTGCGATCAGGGAGTCCGCGTCGTTCAGATCGTCAAGTGAACTGTTGGTGTCGTAGATCTCGCCTTGCAAACCGCCGCCGGCCGGCAATTCATAAGGTTCGGTCGTGTCGACAAGGGCATCCTGCAGGTCGCTGGACAGGGACAGCGGGACGGTGACGGTGTTGACGCTTGCGGTCGCGGCGTCCAACTCCAGGGTCGGAGTGTCGGCATCGGGATCGACTGTTACGGTCAGCGTACCCGATTGCGTTGCCGAAACGTCGCCATCCGTGGCTGTGACGGTGACGGTCAGGTCGAAATCGCTGTCGTCATTGGTGGCCGGTTTGATCGTCAGGTCTTCCAACTGATCCGCCGTCAGTGTGGCGCTGCCGCCGGAAACATCGATCACCGTTTCCCCGGATTGCAGAACCGCGCCGGTCGGAATGCCGTCGATCCGAATGGTCAAGACTTCACCGGCATCCGGGCTGCTGGCCTGGATGTTCAGCGCGATGACCGCATCCTCGGCGCCGGACGCATCCGCGGCGGTCAAGGTCGGCGTGTCGGCCACCGCGTCGACGGTTACCGGGATGGTACCGACGGTCGTTGCCGTGTCTTCGCCGTCCGTTGAGGTCGCCGTCACGGTCAGGGTGAAATCGTCGCTGCTGTTGGGCGGCGGCTGGATGGCCAGGGCGTCCAACTGATCGGCCGTCAGCACCGCAACCCCGCCGGTCACCGCGATGGCGACGCCATTGGCGGTCAGAACCGCCCCATTGGGAATGTTCGAGATTTCAACGGACAGGGTCTCGCTCTCGTCGCTCAGTGCTGCGGTGATGTCGAGTGCGATCGTGCTGTCTTCGTCGCCCGATGCGGCGGAGGTTTCAAGTGTCGGGGAATCCGCCTCACCGCTGACCGTCACGGGGATCGTACCGACCGTCGTTGCCGTGTCGTCGCCGTCGGTTGCGGTTGCGGTCACCGTCAGGGTGAAATCGTCGCTGCTGTTCGGCGGCGGAGTGATGGTCAGGTCGTCCAACTGACCGGCCGTCAGAACCGCGGTGCCATTGGTCACAAGCACGGCCTGGCCATTCGCGGTCAGGACCGCCCCCGCCGGGATACCGCCGATTTCAACGGACAGCGTCTCCGACCCATCTTGGTCGAGCAAGGCCGAGGTGATATCGAGTGCGATTTCGCTGTCCTCGCTGCCCGAGGCCGCATCGACCGTGAGGGAGGGCGTATCCGCCACGGCATCGACCGTGACCGCGAGCGTCTCGGTAACCGTCGCCGTGTCGCCGCTATCCGCATCCGTCGTCGTCACCGCCACCGTCAGCGTGAAATCCGCATCGCTGTTCGTGGGCGGCGTGATGGTCAGACCTTCGAGCTGATCCACCGTCAGCGTGACGCTGCCGTCCTCGTTCACCGTCCCGGCCGAAAGTTCCGCACCCGTCGGAATGCCCGAGATCGTGACCGACGCGCTGTCGCCGTCCGCCACATTGGAGACGTCAATGCTGAGCGCAATGGCGCTGTCTTCGTCGCCCGACGCGGCGGAGGTGGCCAGATCGGCTTCATCCGCCACACCGGTCACGGTGACCGGCAGTTCCGCCGTCTGCGTCGCCGTGTCGGTGCCGTCCGTCGATGTGGCCGTGACCGTAAGCGTGAAGTCGTCTGCGCTGTTCGCCGCCGGGGTGATCGTCAGGCCGTCGAGCTGATCCGGCGTCAGCGTGACAGATCCGTCGTCGTTCACCGTCCCGGCAGAGAGGGTCGCGCCCTCCGGAATGCCGGTAATGGTGATCGAGAGGGTCTCCGACCCGTCCTGGTCGGTCAGTGCCGAGGTGATGTCGAGGGCAATCGCGCTGTCTTCGCTGCCGGAAGCCGCCTCGACCGTGAGGGAAGGCGTGTCCGCCACGGCATCGACCGTGACTGCCAGCGTCTCGGTTACCGTCGCCGTATCGCCGCTATCGGCATCCGTCGTCGTCACTGCCACCGTCAGCGTGAAGTCCGCATCGCTGTTCGCAGGCGGGGTGATCGTCAGACCTTCGAGCTGATCCACCGTCAGGGTGACGCTGCCATCCTCATTCACCGTCCCGGCGGAGAGTTCCGCGCCGGCGGGGATGCCGGAGATCGTGACCGAGGCCGTATCGCCCGCGTTGACGCCCGACACATCGATGTCGAGCGCAATGGCGCTGTCCTCGTCGCCGGACGCAGCGGCCGTCTCAAGTGTCGCATCGTCGGCCACACCGGTCACCGTGACCGGCAGTTCCGCGGTCTGCGTCGCCGTGTCGGTGCCGTCCGTCGATGTGGCCGTGACCGTCAGCGTGAAGTCGTCCGCGCTATTGGCCGCCGGGGTGATGGTCAGGCCGTCGAGCTGATCCAGCGTCAGCGTGACGGACCCGTCGTCGTTGACCGTCCCGGCAGAGAGGGTCGCGCCGTCCGGAATGTCGGTAATGGTGATCGAGAGGGTCTCCGACCCGTCCTGGTCGAGCAAGGCCGAAGTGATATCGAGCGCGATCGCACTGTCTTCGCTGCCCGAGGCCGCATCGACCGTGAGAGACGGCGTGTCCGCCACGGCATCGACCGTGACCGCGAGCGTCTCGGTAACCGTCGCCGTGTCGCCGCTGTCGGCATCCGTCGTCGTCACCGCCACCGTCAGCGTGAAATCCGCATCACTGTTCGAAGCAGGCGTGATGGTCAGACCTTCGAGCTGATCCACCGCCAGCGTGACGCTGCCGTCCTCGTTCACCGTCCCGGCCGAAAGTTCCGCACCGGCGGGGATGCCAGAGATGGTCACGGAAGCCGTATCGCCCGCGTTGACGCCCGACACATCGATGTCGAGCGCAATGGCGCTGTCTTCATCGCCGGATGCAGCAGCGGTCTCGAGGGTGGCATCGTCGGCGACGCCCGTGACCGTCACCGGCAGTTCGGCCGTCTGCGTCGCGGTATCCGTGCCGTCGGTCGAGGTCGCGGTGACCGTTAGCGTGAAGTCATCCGCACTGTTGGCAGCCGGCGTGATCGTGAGACCGTCGAGCTGATCCGGCGTCAGGGTGACGCTGCCGTCTTCGTTGACCGTACCGGCGGAGAGGGTTGCGCCCTCCGCAATGCCGGTAATGGTGATCGAGAGGGTCTCCGACCCGTCCTGGTCGGTGAGCGCTGAGGTGATGTCGAGCGCGATCGCGCTGTCCTCGGTGCCGGAAGCCGCATCGACCGTGAGGGAAGGCGTGTCCGCCACGGCATCGACCGTGATCGCGAGCGTCTCGGTAACCGTCGCCGTGTCGCCGCTGTCGGCATCCGTCGTCGTCACCGCCACCGTCAGCGTGAAATCCGCATCGCTGTTCGCAGGCGGGGTGATGGTCAGCCCTTCGAGCTGGTCCACCGTCAGCGTGACGCTGCCGTCCTCGTTTACCGTCCCGGCCGAAAGTTCCGCGCCGGCGGGAATACCCGAGATGGTCACGGAGGCCGTATCGCCCGCGTTGACGCCCGACACATCGATGTCGAGCGCGATGGCGCTGTCCTCATCGCCGGACGCGGCGGAAGTGGCCAGGTCAGCATCGTCGGCCACACCGGTCACCGTGACCGGCAGTTCCGCGGTCTGTGTCTCGGTATCGGTGCCGTCGGTCGAGGTCGCCGTGACCGTCAGCGTGAAGTCATCCGCGCTATGGCGGCCGGCGTGATCGTGAGACCGTCGAGCTGATCCGGCGTCAGCGTGACGGAGCCGTCCTCGTTCACCGTCCCGGCCGAGAGGGTTGCCCCCTCGGGAACACCGGTGATCGTGATCGAGAGAGTCTCCGACCCGTCCTGGTCGGTCAGTGCCGAGGTGATGTCGAGCGCAATCGCGCTGTCCTCGCTGCCCGAGGCCGCGTCGACCGTGAGGGAGGGCGTGTCCGCCACGGCATCGACCGTAACCGAGAGCGTCTCGGTGACCGTCGCCGTGTCGCCGCTATCGGCATCCGTCGTCGTCACCGCCACCGTCAGCGTGAAGTCCGCATCGCTGTTCGCAGCAGGCGTGATGGTCAGCCCTTCGAGCTGATCGACACTCAGGGTGACGCTGCCATCCTCGTTTACCGTCCCGGCCGAAAGTTCCGCACCCGTCGGAATACCCGAGATCGTGACCGACGCGCTGTCGCCATCCGCTACATTGGTGACGTCAATGCTGAGCGCAATGGCGCTGTCTTCATCGCCCGACGCAGCAGCGGTCTCGAGGGTCGCATCGTCGGCCACACCGGTCACCGTGACCGGCAGTTCCGCGGTCTGCGTCGCCGTGTCGGTGCCGTCCGTCGATGTGGCCGTGACCGTCAGCGTGAAGTCGTCCGCGCTGTTCGTGGCCGGGGTGATCGTGAGACCGTCGAGCTGATCCGGCGTCAGGGTGACGCTGCCGTCTTCGTTGACCGTACCGGCGGAGAGGGTTGCCCCCTCCGGAATGCCGGTAATGGTGATCGAGAGCGTCTCCGACCCGTCCTGGTCGGTGAGCGCTGAGGTGATGTCGAGCGCAATCGCACTGTCCTCGGATCCGGAAGCCGCATCGACCGTGAGGGAGGGCGTGTCCGCCACGGCATCGACCGTGACCGCGAGCGTCTCGGTGACCGTCGCCGTATCGCCGCTATCGGCATCCGTCGTCGTCACCGCCACCGTCAGCGTGAAGTCCGCATCGCTGTTCGCAGCAGGCGTGATGGTCAGCCCTTCGAGCTGATCGACACTCAGGGTGACGCTGCCATCCTCGTTTACCGTCCCGGCCGAAAGTTCCGCACCCGTCGGAATACCCGAGATCGTGACCGACGCGCTGTCGCCATCCGCTACATTGGTGACGTCAATGCTGAGCGCAATGGCGCTGTCTTCATCGCCCGACGCAGCAGCGGTCTCGAGGGTCGCATCGTCGGCCACACCGGTCACCGTGACCGGCAGTTCCGCGGTCTGCGTAGCCGTGTCGGTGCCGTCCGTTGAAGTCGCCGTGACCGTCAGCGTGAAATCGTCTGCGCTATTGGCGGCCGGCGTGATCGTGAGACCGTCGAGCTGATCCGGCGTCAGGGTGACGGACCCGTCTTCATTGACCGTCCCGGCCGATAGGGTCGCACCCTCCGGAATGCCGGTAATGGTGATCGAGAGGGTCTCCGAGCCATCCTGATCGGTCAGTGCCGAGGTGATGTCGAGGGCAATCGCGCTGTCTTCGGTGCCGGAAGCCGCATCGACCGTGAGGGAGGGCGTGTCCGCTACCGCATCGACCGTAACCGCCAGTGTCTCGGTAACCGTCGCCGTATCGCCGCTATCGGCATCCGTCGTGGTGACCGCCACCGTCAGCGTGAAATCCGCATCGCTGTTCGCGGGCGGGGTGATGGTCAGACCTTCGAGCTGATCGACTGACAGCGTGACGCTGCCGTCCTCGTTTACCGTCCCGGCGGAGAGTTCCGCACCGGCGGGGATGCCCGAGATCGTGACCGACGCGCTGTCGCCCGCGTTGACGCCCGACACATCGATGTCGAGCGCAATGGCGCTGTCCTCGTCGCCGGACGCAGCGGCCGTCTCAAGTGTCGCATCGTCGGCGACGCCCGTGACCGTCACCGGCAGTTCGGCCGTCTGCGTCGCCGTGTCGGTGCCGTCCGTCGATGTGGCCGTGACCGTTAGGGTGAAGTCGTCCGCGCTGTTCGTGGCCGGGGTGATCGTGAGACCGTCGAGCTGATCCGGCGTCAGGGTGACGCTGCCGTCTTCGTTGACCGTACCGGCGGAGAGGGTTGCGCCCTCCGGAATGCCGGTAATGGTGATCGAGAGCGTCTCCGACCCGTCCTGGTCGGTGAGCGCTGAGGTGATGTCGAGCGCAATCGCACTGTCCTCGGATCCGGAAGCCGCATCGACCGTGAGGGACGGCGTATCCGCCACGGCATCGACCGTGACCGCGAGCGTCTCGGTGACCGTCGCCGTGTCGCCGCTATCGGCATCCGTCGTGGTGACCGCCACCGTCAGCGTGAAGTCCGCATCGCTGTTCGAAGCAGGGGTGATGGTCAGACCTTCGAGCTGGTCCACCGACAGCGTGACGCTGCCGTCCTCGTTTACCGTCCCGGCGGAGAGTTCCGCGCCGGCGGGGATGCCCGAGATCGTGACCGACGCGCTGTCGCCCGCGTTGACGCCCGACACATCGATGTCGAGCGCAATGGCGCTGTCCTCGTCGCCGGACGCAGCGGCCGTCTCAAGTGTCGCATCGTCGGCGACGCCCGTGACCGTCACCGGCAGTTCGGCCGTCTGCGTCGCCGTGTCGGTGCCGTCCGTCGATGTGGCCGTGACCGTTAGGGTGAAGTCGTCCGCGCTGTTCGTGGCCGGGGTGATCGTGAGACCGTCGAGCTGATCCGGCGTCAGGGTGACGCTGCCGTCTTCGTTGACCGTACCGGCGGAGAGGGTTGCGCCCTCCGGAATGCCGGTAATGGTGATCGAGAGCGTCTCCGACCCGTCCTGGTCGGTGAGCGCTGAGGTGATGTCGAGCGCAATCGCACTGTCCTCGGATCCGGAAGCCGCATCGACCGTGAGGGACGGCGTATCCGCCACGGCATCGACCGTGACCGCGAGCGTCTCGGTGACCGTCGCCGTGTCGCCGCTATCCGCATCCGTCGTCGTCACTGCCACCGTCAGCGTGAAATCCGCATCACTGTTCGAAGCAGGCGTGATGGTCAGACCTTCGAGCTGATCCACCGTCAGCGTGACGCTGCCATCCTCGTTCACCGTCCCGGCGGAGAGTTCCGCACCGGCGGGAATACCCGAGATGGTCACGGAGGCCGTGTCGCCCGCGTTGACGCCCGACACATCGATGTCGAGCGCGATCGCGCTGTCTTCGTCGCCCGACGCGGCGGAGGTGGCCAGGTCGGCATCGTCGGCGATGCCAGTCACGGTGACCGGCAGTTCCGCGGTCTGGGTCGCGGTATCCGTGCCGTCCGTTGAAGTCGCCGTCACCGTCAGCGTGAAGTCGTCTGCACTGTTGGCGGCCGGGGTGATGGTCAGGCCGTCGAGCTGATCCGGCGTCAGGGTGACGGACCCGTCTTCGTTGACCGTCCCGGCAGACAGGGTCGCGCCGTCCGGAATGTCGGTAATGGTGATCGAGAGGGTCTCGGACCCGTCCTGGTCGGTGAGTGCCGAAGTGATATCGAGCGCGATCGCACTGTCTTCGCTGCCCGAGGCCGCATCGACCGTGAGGGAGGGCGTGTCCGCCACGGCATCGACCGTGACCGCGAGCGTCTCGGTGACCGTCGCCGTATCGCCGCTATCGGCATCCGTCGTCGTCACCGCCACCGTCAGCGTGAAGTCCGCATCGCTGTTCGCAGCAGGCGTGATGGTCAGCCCTTCGAGCTGATCGACACTCAGGGTGACGCTGCCATCCTCGTTTACCGTCCCGGCCGAAAGTTCCGCACCCGTCGGAATACCCGAGATCGTGACCGACGCGCTGTCGCCATCCGCTACATTGGTGACGTCAATGCTGAGCGCAATGGCGCTGTCTTCATCGCCCGACGCAGCAGCGGTCTCGAGGGTCGCATCGTCGGCCACACCGGTCACCGTGACCGGCAGTTCGGCGGTTTGCGTCGCGGTATCGGTCCCGTCCGTCGAGGTCGCCGTCACCGTCAGCGTGAAGTCGTCCGCGCTATTGGCGGCCGGCGTGATGGTCAGGCCGTCGAGCTGATCCGGCGTCAGGGTGACGCTGCCGTCTTCATTGACCGTACCGGCAGAGAGGGTTGCGCCCTCCGGAATACCGGTGATCGTGATCGAGAGAGTCTCGGACCCATCCTGATCGGTCAGTGCCGAGGTGATGTCGAGCGCAATCGCACTGTCCTCGCTGCCCGAGGCCGCGTCGACCGTGAGGGAGGGCGTATCCGCCACGGCATCGACCGTGACTGCGAGCGTCTCGGTGACCGTCGCCGTGTCGCCGCTGTCGGCATCCGTCGTCGTCACCGCCACCGTCAGCGTGAAGTCGTCCGCGCTGTTGGCCGCCGGGGTAATGGTCAGACCTTCGAGCTGGTCCACCGTCAGCGTGACGCTGCCATCCTCGTTCACCGTCCCGGCGGAGAGTTCCGCACCCGTCGGAATGCCCGAGATGGTCACGGAAGCGCTGTCGCCGTCCGCCACATTGGAGACGTCAATGCTGAGCGCAATCGCGCTGTCTTCGTCACCGGACGCAGCAGCGGTCTCGAGGGTCGCATCGTCGGCCACACCGGTCACGGTGACCGGCAGTTCCGCGGTCTGCGTCGCGGTATCGGTCCCGTCCGTTGAGGTCGCCGTCACCGTCAGCGTGAAGTCGTCCGCGCTGTTGGCCGCCGGGGTAATGGTCAGACCGTCGAGCTGATCCGGCGTCAGCGTGACGCTGCCGTCTTCGTTGACGGTACCGGCCGAGAGGGTCGCGCCCTCCGGAATACCGGTAATGGTGATCGAGAGGGTCTCGGACCCATCCTGGTCGGTCAGTGCCGAGGTGATGTCGAGCGCGATCGCGCTGTCTTCGCTGCCCGAGGCCGCATCGACCGTGAGGGAGGGCGTGTCCGCCACGGCATCGACCGTGACCGCCAGCGTCTCGGTGACCGTCGCCGTATCGCCGCTATCCGCATCCGTCGTCGTCACCGCCACCGTCAGCGTGAAGTCCGCATCGCTGTTCGAAGCGGGGGTGATCGTCAGACCTTCGAGCTGGTCCACCGTCAGCGTGACGCTGCCGTCCTCGTTTACCGTCCCGGCCGAAAGTTCCGCACCAGCGGGGATGCCGGAGATGGTCACCGAAGCCGTATCGCCCGCATTGACGCCCGACACATCGATGTCGAGCGCGATGGCGCTGTCTTCATCGCCGGATGCGGCAGCGGTCTCGAGGGTCGCATCGTCGGCGACGCCGGTTACGGTGACCGGCAGTTCCGCCGTCTGGGTCGCCGTATCCGTGCCGTCCGTCGATGTGGCCGTCACCGTCAGCGTGAAGTCATCCGCGCTATTGGCGGCCGGGGTGATGGTCAGGCCGTCGAGCTGATCCGGCGTCAGCGTGACGGACCCGTCTTCGTTGACCGTACCAGCCGAAAGGGTTGCCCCGTCCGGAATACCGGTAATCGTGATCGAGAGGGCCTCGGACCCGTCCTGGTCGGTCAGCGCCGAGGTGATGTCGAGCGCAATCGCACTGTCTTCGCTGCCGGAAGCCGCATCGACCGTGAGGGAGGGCGTGTCCGCTACCGCATCGACCGTGACCGCGAGCGTCTCGGTGACCGTCGCCGTGTCGCCGCTGTCGGCATCCGTCGTGGTGACGGCCACCGTCAGCGTGAAGTCCGCATCGCTGTTCGCAGGCGGGGTGATGGTCAGGCCTTCGAGCTGGTCCACCGTCAGCGTGACAGATCCATCATCATTGACCGTTCCAGCGGAAAGCTCGGCACCCGCCGGAATGCCCGAGATCGTGACCGAGGCGCTGTCGCCATCCGCCACATTGGAGACGTCAATGCTGAGTGCGATCGCGCTGTCTTCGTCGCCGGACGCGGCAGCGGTCTCGAGGGTGGCATCGTCGGCGACGCCGGTGACCGTCACCGGCAGTTCCGCGGTCTGCGTCGCTGTATCGGTACCGTCCGTCGAGGTCGCCGTCACCGTCAGGGTGAAGTCGTCGGCACTGTTTGCGGCCGGCGTGATGGTCAGCCCTTCGAGCTGATCCGGCGTCAGGGTGACGCTGCCGTCGTCATTGACCGTCCCGGCCGAGAGGGTCGCACCCTCCGGGATCCCGGTGATCGTGATCGAGAGCGTCTCGGACCCGTCCTGGTCGGTCAGCGCCGAGGTGATGTCGAGGGCAATCGCACTATCCTCGCTGCCGGCAGCCGCATCGACCGTGAGGGACGGCGTGTCCGCCACGGCATCGACCGTGACCGCGAGCGTCTCGGTGACCGTCGCCGTATCGCCGCTATCCGCATCCGTCGTGGTGACGGCCACCGTCAGCGTGAAATCCGCATCACTGTTCGAAGCAGGCGTGATCGTCAGGCCTTCGAGCTGGTCCACCGTCAGGGTGACGCTGCCGTCCTCGTTCACCGTCCCGGCGGAGAGTTCCGCACCCGTCGGAATGCCCGAGATCGTGACCGACGCGCTGTCGCCATCCGCCACATTGGTGACGTCAATGCTGAGCGCGATCGCGCTGTCTTCGTCGCCGGACGCGGCGGCGGTCTCGAGGGTGGCATCGTCGGCGACGCCCGTGACCGTCACCGGCAGTTCCGCGGTCTGTGTCGCCGTGTCGGTGCCGTCGGTCGAGGTCGCAGTCACCGTCAGCGTGAAGTCGTCCGCGCTATTGGCGGCCGGCGTGATCGTGAGACCGTCGAGCTGATCCGGCGTCAGGGTGACGCTGCCGTCTTCATTGACCGTCCCGGCCGAAAGGGTTGCCCCCTCGGGAATACCGGTAATGGTGATCGAGAGGGTCTCCGACCCATCCTGGTCGGTCAGCGCCGAGGTGATGTCGAGCGCAATGGCGCTGTCCTCGCTGCCCGAGGCCGCATCAACGGTGAGGGAGGGCGTGTCCGCTACCGCATCGACCGTGACTGCCAGCGTCTCGGTGACCGTCGCCGTGTCGCCGCTGTCGGCATCCGTCGTCGTCACCGCCACCGTCAGCGTGAAGTCCGCATCGCTGTTCGCAGGCGGGGTGATCGTCAGCCCTTCGAGCTGATCCACCGTCAGCGTGACACTGCCGTCTTCATTCACCGTCCCGGCGGAGAGTTCGGCACCGGCGGGAATGCCGGAGATGGTCACGGAAGCCGTATCGCCCTCGTTGACGCCCGACACATCGATGTCGAGCGTAATGCCGCTGTCCTCATCGCCGGACGCGGCAGCGGTCTCGAGGGTCGCATCGTCGGCGACGCCCGTGACCGTGACCGGCAGTTCGGCGGTCTGCGTCGCGGTATCCGTGCCGTCGGTCGAGGTCGCCGTGACCGTCAGCGTGAAGTCGTCTGCGCTATTGGCGGCCGGGGTGATGGTCAGGCCGTCCAGCTGATCCGGCGTCAGGGTGACGCTGCCGTCTTCATTGACCGTCCCGGCAGAGAGGGTCGCGCCGTCCGGAATGCCGGTGATCGTGATCGAGAGGGTCTCCGAGCCGTCCTGGTCGGTCAGCGCGGAGGTGATGTCGAGCGCTATCGCACTGTCTTCGCTGCCCGAGGCCGCCTCGACCGTGAGGGACGGTGTGTCCGCCACGGCATCGACCGTGACCGCGAGCGTCTCGGTGACCGTCGCCGTGTCGCCGCTGTCGGCATCCGTCGTCGTCACTGCCACCGTCAGCGTGAAGTCCGCATCGCTGTTCGAAGCAGGCGTGATGGTCAGCCCTTCGAGCTGATCCACCGACAGCGTGACGCTGCCATCCTCGTTTACCGTCCCGGCCGAAAGTTCCGCACCCGTCGGAATGCCCGAGATCGTGACCGACGCGCTATCGCCATCCGCCACATTGGTGACGTCGATGCTCAGCGCGATTGCGCTGTCCTCATCGCCGGACGCAGCCGCCGTCTCCACGGTCGCATCGTCGGCCACACCGGTCACGGTGACGGGCAGTTCCGCCGTCTGGGTCGCGGTATCGGTGCCGTCGGTGGACGTGGCTGTGACCGTCAGCGTGAAGTCGTCGGCACTGTTCGCAGCAGGGGTGATCGTCAAACCGTCGAGCTGATCCGGCGTCAGCGTGACGCTGCCGTCGTCATTGACCGTCCCGGCAGAGAGGGTCGCGCCCTCCGGGATGCCGGTAATGGTGATCGAGAGGGTCTCCGACCCATCCTGGTCGGTAAGCGCCGAGGTGATGTCGAGCGCAATCGCGCTGTCCTCGGACCCGGAAGCCGCATCGACCGTGAGGGAGGGCGTGTCCGCCACGGCATCGACCGTGACCGCGAGCGTCTCGGTGACCGTCGCCGTATCGCCGCTTTCGGCATCCGTCGTCGTTACCGCCACTGTCAGCGTGAAATCCGCATCGCTGTTCGCAGGCGGGGTGATGGCCAGCCCTTCGAGCTGGTCCACCGTCAGCGTGACGCTGCCGTCCTCGTTCACCGTCCCGGCAGAGAGTTCCGCACCAGCGGGGATGCCGGAGATGGTCACGGAAGCCGTATCGCCCTCGTTGACGCCCGACACATCGATGTCGAGCGTAATGCCGCTGTCCTCATCGCCGGACGCGGCAGCGGTCTCGAGGGTCGCATCGTCGGCGACGCCCGTGACAGTGACCGGCAGTTCCGCCGTCCGGGTCGCGGTATCCGTGCCGTCGGTCGAGGTCGCCGTGACCGTCAGCGTGAAGTCGTCCGCGCTATTGGCCGCCGGGGTGAGCGTCAGGCCGTCGAGCTGGTCCGGCGTCAGCGTGACGGATCCGTCTTCGTTGACCGTTCCGGCAGAGAGGGTCGCGCCTTCCGGAATACCGGTAATCGTGATCGAGAGTGTCTCGGACCCATCCTGGTCGAGCAAGGCCGAGGTGATGTCGAGCGCGATCGCGCTGTCCTCACTGCCCGAGGCCGCCTCGACGGTGAGGGAGGGCGTGTCCGCCACGGCATCGACCGTGACTGCGAGCGTCTCGGTGACCGTCGCCGTGTCGCCGCTGTCGGCATCCGTCGTCGTCACCGCCACCGTCAGCGTGAAGTCCGCATCGCTGTTCGCAGGCGGGGTGATGGTCAGCCCTTCGAGCTGATCCACCGTCAGGGTGACGCTGCCGTCTTCATTCACCGTCCCGGCGGAGAGTTCCGCACCGGCGGGGATGCCGGAGATCGTGACCGAGGCGCTGTCGCCATCCGCCACATTGGAGATGTCAATGCTGAGCGCGATCGCGCTGTCTTCATCACCCGACGCGGCGGAGGTGGCCAGGTCGGCTTCATCCGCCACACCGGTCACGGTGACCGGCAGTTCGGCGGTCTGCTTCGCGGTATCGGTACCGTCCGTCGAGGTCGCCGTGACCGTCAGCGTGAAGTCATCCGCGCTATTGGTGGCCGGGGTGATGGTCAGGCCGTCGAGCTGATCCGGCGTCAGAGTGACGGAGCCGTCGTCGTTCACCGTTCCGGCAGAGAGGGTTGCCCCCTCGGGAATACCGGTGATCGTGATCGAGAGGATCTCGGACCCATCCTGATCGGTCAGTGCCGAGGTGATGTCGAGGGCAATCGCGCTGTCTTCGCTGCCCGAGGCCGCCTCGACCGTGAGGGACGGTGTGTCCGCCACGGCATCGACCGTAACCGTGAGCGTCTCGGTGACCGTCGCCGTGTCGCCGCTGTCGGCATCCGTCGTCGTCACTGCCACCGTCAGTGTGAAGTCCGCATCGCTGTTCGCAGGCGGGGTGATGGTCAGCCCTTCGAGCTGATCCACCGACAGCGTGACGCTGCCGTCCTCGTTCACCGTCCCGGCAGAGAGTTCCGCACCAGCGGGGATGCCGGAGATGGTCACGGAAGCCGTATCGCCCGCGTTGACGTCCGACACATCGATGTCGAGGGCAATGGCGCTGTCTTCATCGCCGGATGCAGCAGCGGTCTCGAGGGTGGCATCGTCGGCCACACCGGTCACCGTGACCGGCAGCTCCGCGGTCTGGGTCGCGGTATCCGTGCCATCGGTCGAGGTCGCGGTGACCGTCAGCGTGAAGTCATCCGCACTGTTGGCAGCCGGCGTGATCGTGAGACCGTCGAGCTGATCCGGCGTCAGGGTGACGGAGCCGTCCTCATTCACCGTACCGGCCGAGAGGGTCGCCCCGTCCGGAATACCGGTAATGGTGATCGAGAGGGTCTCCGAGCCGTCCTGGTCGGTCAGTGCCGAGGTGATGTCGAGGGCAATGGCACTGTCTTCGGATCCGGAAGCTGAATCGACCGTGAGGGAGGGCGTGTCCGCCACGGCATCGACCGTGACCGAGAGCGTCTCGGTGACCGTCGCCGTGTCGCCGCTGTCGGCATCCGTCGTCGTCACCGCCACCGTCAGCGTGAAGTCATCTGCACTGTTCGAAGCAGGGGTGATGGTCAGACCTTCGAGCTGGTCCACCGTTAGGGTGACGCTGCCGTCCTCGTTCACCGTCCCGGCGGAGAGTTCCGCACCGGCGGGGATGCCGGAGATGGTCACGGAAGCCGTATCGCCCGCGTTGACGCCCGACACATCGATGTCGAGCGCGATGGCGCTGTCTTCATCGCCGGACGCGGCGGAGGTGGCCAGGTCGGCTTCATCCGCCACACCGGTCACGGTGACCGGCAGTTCCGCAGTCTGGGTAGCCGTGTCGGTACCGTCGGTCGAGGTCGCAGTCACCGTCAGCGTGAAATCGTGCGCGCTGTTGGCGGCCGGCGTGATCGTGAGACCGTCGAGCTGATCTGGCGTCAGGGTGACGCTGCCGTCTTCGTTGACCGTACCGGCCGAGAGGGTTGCCCCCTCGGGAATACCGGTAATCGTGATCGAGAGGGTCTCCGACCCATCCTGGTCGGTCAGCGCCGAGGTGATGTCGAGCGCAATCGCACTGTCCTCGGACCCGGCAGCCGCATCGACCGTGAGGGAGGGCGTGTCCGCCACGGCATCGACCGTGACTGCCAGCGTCTCGGTGACCGTCGCCGTATCGCCGCTATCGGCATCCGTCGTCGTCACCGCCACCGTCAGCGTGAAATCCGCATCGCTGTTCGAAGCAGGGGTGATGGTCAGACCTTCGAGCTGATCCACCGTCAGCGTGACGCTGCCGTCCTCGTTCACCGTCCCGGCCGAAAGTTCCGCACCCGTCGGAATGCCCGAGATGGTCACGGAAGCCGTATCGCCTTCATTGACGCCCGATACATCGATGCTCAGTGCAATGGCGCTGTCCTCATCGCCCGATGCGGCAGACGTGGCCAGGTCAGCATCGTCGGCCACGCCCGTGACCGTCACAGGCAGTTCCGCCGTCTGCGCCGCGGTATCGGTGCCGTCGGTCGAGGTCGCCGTCACCGTCAGCGTGAAGTCGTCCGCGCTATTGGCCGCCGGGGTGACGGTCAGCCCGTCGAGCTGATCCGGCGTCAGCGTGACGGACCCGTCCTCATTGACCGTCCCGGCAGACAGGGTCGCGCCCTCCGGAATACCGGTAATCGTGATCGAGAGGGTCTCCGAGCCATCCTGGTCGGTCAGCGCCGAGGTGATGTCGAGGGCAATGGCGCTGTCCTCGGAACCGGTAGCCGCGTCGACCGTGAGGGAGGGCGTGTCCGCCACCGCATCGACCGTGACCGAGAGCGTCTCGGTGACCGTCGCCGTATCGCCGCTGTCGGCATCCGTCGTCGTCACCGCCACCGTCAGCGTGAAATCCGCATCGCTGTTCGCAGGCGGCGTGATCGTCAGACCTTCGAGCTGATCGACCGTCAGCGTGACGCTGCCGTCCTCGTTTACCGTCCCGGCGGAGAGTTCGGCACCCGTCGGAATACCCGAGATCGTTACCGAGGCGGTGTCGCCATCTGCCACATTGGTGACGTCAATGCTGAGCGCGATGGCGCTGTCCTCATCGCCGGACGCGGCGGAAGTGGCCAGGTCAGCATCGTCGGCCACACCGGTCACCGTGACCGGCAGCTCCGCGGTCTGTGTCTCGGTATCGGTGCCGTCGGTCGAGGTCGCCGTGACCGTCAGCGTGAAGTCATCCGCGCTATTGGCGGCCGGCGTGATCGTGAGACCGTCGAGCTGATCCGGCGTCAGGGTGACGGACCCGTCCTCATTGACCGTACCGGCAGAGAGGGTCGCGCCCTCCGGAATGCCGGTAATGGTGATCGAGAGGGTCTCCGACCCATCCTGGTCGGTCAGTGCCGAGGTGATGTCGAGCGCAATCGCACTGTCTTCGGATCCGGAAGCCGCATCGACCGTGAGGGAGGGCGTGTCCGCCACGGCATCGACCGTAACCGCGAGCGTCTCGGTGACCGTCGCCGTGTCGCCGCTATCGGCATCCGTCGTCGTCACCGCCACCGTCAGCGTGAAGTCCGCATCGCTGTTCGAAGCAGGGGTGATGGTCAGGCCGTCGAGCTGATCCGGCGTCAGGGTGACGGATCCATCCTCATTCACCGTCCCGGCGGAGAGTTCCGCACCGGCGGGGATGCCGGAGATCGTGACCGAGGCGCTGTCGCCTTCCGCCACATTGGTGACGTCAATGCTGAGTGCGATGGCGCTGTCTTCATCGCCGGACGCGGCAGCGGTCTCGAGGGTGGCATCGTCGGCGACGCCCGTGACCGTCACCGGCAGTTCGGCGGTCTCCGTCGCCGTGTCGGTGCCGTCGGTCGAGGTCGCCGTGACCGTCAGCGTGAAATCGTCCGCGCTATTGGCGGTCGGCGTGATCGTGAGACCGTCGAGCTGATCCGGCGTCAGCGTGACGGAGCCGTCCTCGTTCACAGTCCCGGCCGAGAGGGTCGCGCCCTCCGGAATACCGGTAATGGTGATCGAGAGGGTCTCGGACCCATCCTGATCGGTCAGTGCCGAGGTGATGTCGAGCGCAATCGCGCTGTCCTCGCTGCCCGAGGCCGCATCGACCGTGAGAGACGGCGTATCCGCCACGGCATCGACCGTGACCGCGAGCGTCTCGGTGACCGTCGCCGTGTCGCCGCTGTCGGCATCCGTCGTCGTCACCGCCACCGTCAGCGTGAAGTCCGCATCGCTGTTCGAAGCAGGGGTGATCGTCAGACCTTCGAGCTGATCCACCGTCAGCGTGACGCTGCCGTCTTCATTGACCGTCCCGGCGGAGAGTTCCGCACCGGCGGGGATGCCCGAGATCGTGACCGAGGCACTGTCGCCGTCCGCCACATTGGAGACGTCAATGCTGAGTGCGATGGCGCTGTCTTCATCGCCGGACGCGGCAGCGGTCTCGAGGGTCGCATCGTCGGCGACGCCAGTCACGGTGACCGGCAGTTCGGCCGTCTGGGTCGCGGTATCCGTGCCGTCCGTCGATGTGGCCGTCACCGTCAGCGTGAAGTCGTCCGCGCTATTGGCGGCCGGCGTGATCGTGAGACCGTCCAGCTGATCCGGCGTCAGCGTGACGGATCCGTCTTCGTTGACCGTCCCGGCAGACAGGGTCGCGCCGTCCGGAATGTCGGTAATGGTGATCGAGAGGGTCTCGGACCCGTCCTGGTCGGTGAGTGCCGAAGTGATATCGAGCGCGATCGCACTGTCTTCGCTGCCCGAGGCCGCATCGACCGTGAGGGAGGGCGTGTCCGCCACGGCATCGACCGTGACCGCGAGCGTCTCGGTGACCGTCGCCGTATCGCCGCTATCGGCATCCGTCGTCGTCACCGCCACCGTCAGCGTGAAGTCCGCATCGCTGTTCGCAGCAGGCGTGATGGTCAGCCCTTCGAGCTGATCGACACTCAGGGTGACGCTGCCATCCTCGTTTACCGTCCCGGCCGAAAGTTCCGCACCCGTCGGAATACCCGAGATCGTGACCGACGCGCTGTCGCCCGCGTTGACGCCCGACACATCGATGTCGAGGGCAATGGCGCTGTCTTCATCGCCGGATGCAGCAGCGGTCTCGAGGGTGGCATCGTCGGCGACGCCGGTGACCGTCACCGGCAGCTCCGCCGTCTGCGTCGCGGTATCCGTGCCGTCCGTCGATGTGGCCGTGACCGTTAGGGTGAAGTCGTCCGCGCTGTTGGCGGCCGGGGTGATGGTCAGGCCGTCGAGCTGGTCCGGCGTCAGGGTGACGGAGCCGTCTTCATTGACCGTCCCGGCAGACAGGGTCGCGCCGTCCGGAATGTCGGTAATGGTGATCGAGAGGGTCTCGGACCCGTCCTGGTCGGTCAGTGCCGAGGTGATGTCGAGCGCAATCGCACTGTCTTCGCTGCCGGAAGCCGCATCGACCGTGAGGGAAGGCGTGTCCGCCACGGCATCGACCGTGACTGCGAGCGTCTCGGTGACCGTCGCCGTATCGCCGCTGTCGGCATCCGTCGTGGTGACCGCCACCGTCAGCGTGAAATCCGCATCGCTGTTCGCAGGCGGGGTGATGGTCAGCCCTTCGAGCTGGTCCACCGTCAGGGTGACGGATCCATCCTCATGCACCGTCCCGGCGGAGAGTTCAGCGCCGGCGGGAATGCCCGAGATGGTCACAGAAGCGCTGTCACCATCCGCCACATTGGTGACGTCAATGCTCAGCGCAATGGCGCTGTCTTCGTCGCCGGACGCAGCAGATGTGGCCAGGTCAGCATCGTCGGCCACACCGGTCACCGTGACCGGCAGCTCCGCGGTCTGCGTCGCCGTGTCGGTGCCGTCCGTTGAAGTCGCCGTGACCGTCAGCGTGAAATCGTCCGCGCTGTTGGTGGCCGGGGTGATCGTGAGACCGTCGAGCTGATCCGGCGTCAGGGTGACGGACCCGTCCTCATTGACCGTACCGGCAGAGAGGGTCGCGCCGTCCGGAATGCCGGTAATGGTGATCGAGAGGGTCTCCGACCCATCCTGGTCGGTCAGTGCCGAGGTGATGTCGAGCGCAATCGCACTGTCTTCGGATCCGGAAGCCGCGTCGACCGTGAGGGAAGGCGTATCCGCCACGGCATCGACCGTGACCGCGAGCGTCTCGGTGACCGTCGCCGTATCGCCGCTATCGGCATCCGTCGTCGTCACCGCCACCGTCAGCGTGAAATCCGCATCGCTGTTCGAAGGCGGCGTGATGGTCAGACCTTCGAGCTGATCCACCGTCAGGGTGACACTGCCATCCTCGTTCACCGTCCCGGCGGAGAGTTCCGCGCCCGCCGGAATACCCGAGATCGTGACCGAGGCGGTGTCGCCGTCCGCCACATTGGAGACGTCAATGCTGAGCGCGATCGCGCTGTCTTCATCGCCGGACGCGGCGGTGGTCTCGAGGGTGGCATCGTCGGCGACGCCAGTCACGGTGACCGGCAGTTCCGCGGTCTGGGTCGCGGTATCCGTGCCGTCGGTCGTGGTCGCCGTGACCGTCAGCGTAAAGTCGTCCGCGCTATTGGCGGCCGGGGTGATGGTCAGCCCGTCCAGCTGATCCGGCGTCAGCGTGACGGATCCATCTTCGTTGACCGTACCGGCCGAGAGGGTCGCACCCTCCGGAATGCCGGTAATGGTGATCGAGAGGGTCTCGGACCCGTCCTGGTCGGTCAGTGCCGAGGTGATGTCGAGGGCGATTGCGCTGTCCTCGCTGCCCGAGGCCGCATCAACGGTGAGGGAGGGCGTGTCCGCCACGGCATCGACCGTGACCGCGAGCGTCTCGGTGACCGTCGCCGTGTCGCCGCTATCCGCATCCGTCGTCGTCACTGCCACCGTCAGCGTGAAGTCCGCATCGCTGTTCGCAGGCGGGGTGATGGTCAGCCCTTCGAGCTGATCCACCGTCAGGGTGACGCTGCCGTCCTCGTTCACCGTCCCGGCAGAGAGTTCCGCACCAGCGGGGATGCCCGAGATGGTCACGGAAGCCGTATCGCCCGCGTTGACGTCCGACACATCGATGTCGAGGGCAATGGCGCTGTCTTCATCGCCGGATGCAGCAGCGGTCTCGAGGGTGGCATCGTCGGCCACACCGGTCACCGTGACCGGCAGCTCCGCGGTCTGGGTCGCGGTATCCGTGCCATCGGTCGAGGTCGCGGTGACCGTCAGCGTGAAGTCATCCGCACTGTTGGCAGCCGGCGTGATCGTGAGACCGTCGAGCTGATCCGGCGTCAGGGTGACGGAGCCGTCCTCATTCACCGTACCGGCCGAGAGGGTCGCCCCGTCCGGAATACCGGTAATGGTGATCGAGAGGGTCTCCGAGCCGTCCTGGTCGGTCAGTGCCGAGGTGATGTCGAGGGCAATGGCACTGTCTTCGGATCCGGAAGCTGAATCGACCGTGAGGGAGGGCGTGTCCGCCACGGCATCGACCGTGACCGAGAGCGTCTCGGTGACCGTCGCCGTGTCGCCGCTGTCGGCATCCGTCGTCGTCACCGCCACCGTCAGCGTGAAGTCATCTGCACTGTTCGAAGCAGGGGTGATGGTCAGACCTTCGAGCTGGTCCACCGTTAGGGTGACGCTGCCGTCCTCGTTCACCGTCCCGGCGGAGAGTTCCGCACCGGCGGGGATGCCGGAGATGGTCACGGAAGCCGTATCGCCCGCGTTGACGCCCGACACATCGATGTCGAGCGCGATGGCGCTGTCTTCATCGCCGGACGCGGCGGAGGTGGCCAGGTCGGCTTCATCCGCCACACCGGTCACGGTGACCGGCAGTTCCGCAGTCTGGGTAGCCGTGTCGGTACCGTCGGTCGAGGTCGCAGTCACCGTCAGCGTGAAATCGTGCGCGCTGTTGGCGGCCGGCGTGATCGTGAGACCGTCGAGCTGATCTGGCGTCAGGGTGACGCTGCCGTCTTCGTTGACCGTACCGGCCGAGAGGGTTGCCCCCTCGGGAATACCGGTAATCGTGATCGAGAGGGTCTCCGACCCATCCTGGTCGGTCAGCGCCGAGGTGATGTCGAGCGCAATCGCACTGTCCTCGGACCCGGCAGCCGCATCGACCGTGAGGGAGGGCGTGTCCGCCACGGCATCGACCGTGACTGCCAGCGTCTCGGTGACCGTCGCCGTATCGCCGCTATCGGCATCCGTCGTCGTCACCGCCACCGTCAGCGTGAAATCCGCATCGCTGTTCGAAGCAGGGGTGATGGTCAGACCTTCGAGCTGATCCACCGTCAGCGTGACGCTGCCGTCCTCGTTCACCGTCCCGGCCGAAAGTTCCGCACCCGTCGGAATGCCCGAGATGGTCACGGAAGCCGTATCGCCTTCATTGACGCCCGATACATCGATGCTCAGTGCAATGGCGCTGTCCTCATCGCCCGATGCGGCAGACGTGGCCAGGTCAGCATCGTCGGCCACGCCCGTGACCGTCACAGGCAGTTCCGCCGTCTGCGCCGCGGTATCGGTGCCGTCGGTCGAGGTCGCCGTCACCGTCAGCGTGAAGTCGTCCGCGCTATTGGCCGCCGGGGTGACGGTCAGCCCGTCGAGCTGATCCGGCGTCAGCGTGACGGACCCGTCCTCATTGACCGTCCCGGCAGACAGGGTCGCGCCCTCCGGAATACCGGTAATCGTGATCGAGAGGGTCTCCGAGCCATCCTGGTCGGTCAGCGCCGAGGTGATGTCGAGGGCAATGGCGCTGTCCTCGGAACCGGTAGCCGCGTCGACCGTGAGGGAGGGCGTGTCCGCCACCGCATCGACCGTGACCGAGAGCGTCTCGGTGACCGTCGCCGTATCGCCGCTGTCGGCATCCGTCGTCGTCACCGCCACCGTCAGCGTGAAATCCGCATCGCTGTTCGCAGGCGGCGTGATCGTCAGACCTTCGAGCTGATCGACCGTCAGCGTGACGCTGCCGTCCTCGTTTACCGTCCCGGCGGAGAGTTCGGCACCCGTCGGAATACCCGAGATCGTTACCGAGGCGGTGTCGCCATCTGCCACATTGGTGACGTCAATGCTGAGCGCGATGGCGCTGTCCTCATCGCCGGACGCGGCGGAAGTGGCCAGGTCAGCATCGTCGGCCACACCGGTCACCGTGACCGGCAGCTCCGCGGTCTGTGTCTCGGTATCGGTGCCGTCGGTCGAGGTCGCCGTGACCGTCAGCGTGAAGTCATCCGCGCTATTGGCGGCCGGCGTGATCGTGAGACCGTCGAGCTGATCCGGCGTCAGGGTGACGGACCCGTCCTCATTGACCGTACCGGCAGAGAGGGTCGCGCCCTCCGGAATGCCGGTAATGGTGATCGAGAGGGTCTCCGACCCATCCTGGTCGGTCAGTGCCGAGGTGATGTCGAGCGCAATCGCACTGTCTTCGGATCCGGAAGCCGCATCGACCGTGAGGGAGGGCGTGTCCGCCACGGCATCGACCGTAACCGCGAGCGTCTCGGTGACCGTCGCCGTGTCGCCGCTATCGGCATCCGTCGTCGTCACCGCCACCGTCAGCGTGAAGTCCGCATCGCTGTTCGAAGCAGGGGTGATGGTCAGGCCGTCGAGCTGATCCGGCGTCAGGGTGACGGATCCATCCTCATTCACCGTCCCGGCGGAGAGTTCCGCACCGGCGGGGATGCCGGAGATCGTGACCGAGGCGCTGTCGCCTTCCGCCACATTGGTGACGTCAATGCTGAGTGCGATGGCGCTGTCTTCATCGCCGGACGCGGCAGCGGTCTCGAGGGTGGCATCGTCGGCGACGCCCGTGACCGTCACCGGCAGTTCGGCGGTCTCCGTCGCCGTGTCGGTGCCGTCGGTCGAGGTCGCCGTGACCGTCAGCGTGAAATCGTCCGCGCTATTGGCGGTCGGCGTGATCGTGAGACCGTCGAGCTGATCCGGCGTCAGCGTGACGGAGCCGTCCTCGTTCACAGTCCCGGCCGAGAGGGTCGCGCCCTCCGGAATACCGGTAATGGTGATCGAGAGGGTCTCGGACCCATCCTGATCGGTCAGTGCCGAGGTGATGTCGAGCGCAATCGCGCTGTCCTCGCTGCCCGAGGCCGCATCGACCGTGAGAGACGGCGTATCCGCCACGGCATCGACCGTGACCGCGAGCGTCTCGGTGACCGTCGCCGTGTCGCCGCTGTCGGCATCCGTCGTCGTCACCGCCACCGTCAGCGTGAAGTCCGCATCGCTGTTCGAAGCAGGGGTGATCGTCAGACCTTCGAGCTGATCCACCGTCAGCGTGACGCTGCCGTCTTCATTGACCGTCCCGGCGGAGAGTTCCGCACCGGCGGGGATGCCCGAGATCGTGACCGAGGCACTGTCGCCGTCCGCCACATTGGAGACGTCAATGCTGAGTGCGATGGCGCTGTCTTCATCGCCGGACGCGGCAGCGGTCTCGAGGGTCGCATCGTCGGCGACGCCAGTCACGGTGACCGGCAGTTCGGCCGTCTGGGTCGCGGTATCCGTGCCGTCCGTCGATGTGGCCGTCACCGTCAGCGTGAAGTCGTCCGCGCTATTGGCGGCCGGCGTGATCGTGAGACCGTCCAGCTGATCCGGCGTCAGCGTGACGGATCCGTCTTCGTTGACCGTCCCGGCAGACAGGGTCGCGCCGTCCGGAATGTCGGTAATGGTGATCGAGAGGGTCTCGGACCCGTCCTGGTCGGTGAGTGCCGAAGTGATATCGAGCGCGATCGCACTGTCTTCGCTGCCCGAGGCCGCATCGACCGTGAGGGAGGGCGTGTCCGCCACGGCATCGACCGTGACCGCGAGCGTCTCGGTGACCGTCGCCGTATCGCCGCTATCGGCATCCGTCGTCGTCACCGCCACCGTCAGCGTGAAGTCCGCATCGCTGTTCGCAGCAGGCGTGATGGTCAGCCCTTCGAGCTGATCGACACTCAGGGTGACGCTGCCATCCTCGTTTACCGTCCCGGCCGAAAGTTCCGCACCCGTCGGAATACCCGAGATCGTGACCGACGCGCTGTCGCCCGCGTTGACGCCCGACACATCGATGTCGAGGGCAATGGCGCTGTCTTCATCGCCGGATGCAGCAGCGGTCTCGAGGGTGGCATCGTCGGCGACGCCGGTGACCGTCACCGGCAGCTCCGCCGTCTGCGTCGCGGTATCCGTGCCGTCCGTCGATGTGGCCGTGACCGTTAGGGTGAAGTCGTCCGCGCTGTTGGCGGCCGGGGTGATGGTCAGGCCGTCGAGCTGGTCCGGCGTCAGGGTGACGGAGCCGTCTTCATTGACCGTCCCGGCAGACAGGGTCGCGCCGTCCGGAATGTCGGTAATGGTGATCGAGAGGGTCTCGGACCCGTCCTGGTCGGTCAGTGCCGAGGTGATGTCGAGCGCAATCGCACTGTCTTCGCTGCCGGAAGCCGCATCGACCGTGAGGGAAGGCGTGTCCGCCACGGCATCGACCGTGACTGCGAGCGTCTCGGTGACCGTCGCCGTATCGCCGCTGTCGGCATCCGTCGTGGTGACCGCCACCGTCAGCGTGAAATCCGCATCGCTGTTCGCAGGCGGGGTGATGGTCAGCCCTTCGAGCTGGTCCACCGTCAGGGTGACGGATCCATCCTCATGCACCGTCCCGGCGGAGAGTTCAGCGCCGGCGGGAATGCCCGAGATGGTCACAGAAGCGCTGTCACCATCCGCCACATTGGTGACGTCAATGCTCAGCGCAATGGCGCTGTCTTCGTCGCCGGACGCAGCAGATGTGGCCAGGTCAGCATCGTCGGCCACACCGGTCACCGTGACCGGCAGCTCCGCGGTCTGCGTCGCCGTGTCGGTGCCGTCCGTTGAAGTCGCCGTGACCGTCAGCGTGAAATCGTCCGCGCTGTTGGTGGCCGGGGTGATCGTGAGACCGTCGAGCTGATCCGGCGTCAGGGTGACGGACCCGTCCTCATTGACCGTACCGGCAGAGAGGGTCGCGCCGTCCGGAATGCCGGTAATGGTGATCGAGAGGGTCTCCGACCCATCCTGGTCGGTCAGTGCCGAGGTGATGTCGAGCGCAATCGCACTGTCTTCGGATCCGGAAGCCGCGTCGACCGTGAGGGAAGGCGTATCCGCCACGGCATCGACCGTGACCGCGAGCGTCTCGGTGACCGTCGCCGTATCGCCGCTATCGGCATCCGTCGTCGTCACCGCCACCGTCAGCGTGAAATCCGCATCGCTGTTCGAAGGCGGCGTGATGGTCAGACCTTCGAGCTGATCCACCGTCAGGGTGACACTGCCATCCTCGTTCACCGTCCCGGCGGAGAGTTCCGCGCCCGCCGGAATACCCGAGATCGTGACCGAGGCGGTGTCGCCGTCCGCCACATTGGAGACGTCAATGCTGAGCGCGATCGCGCTGTCTTCATCGCCGGACGCGGCGGTGGTCTCGAGGGTGGCATCGTCGGCGACGCCAGTCACGGTGACCGGCAGTTCCGCGGTCTGGGTCGCGGTATCCGTGCCGTCGGTCGTGGTCGCCGTGACCGTCAGCGTAAAGTCGTCCGCGCTATTGGCGGCCGGGGTGATGGTCAGCCCGTCCAGCTGATCCGGCGTCAGCGTGACGGATCCATCTTCGTTGACCGTACCGGCCGAGAGGGTCGCACCCTCCGGAATGCCGGTAATGGTGATCGAGAGGGTCTCGGACCCGTCCTGGTCGGTCAGTGCCGAGGTGATGTCGAGGGCGATTGCGCTGTCCTCGCTGCCCGAGGCCGCATCAACGGTGAGGGAGGGCGTGTCCGCCACGGCATCGACCGTGACCGCGAGCGTCTCGGTGACCGTCGCCGTGTCGCCGCTATCCGCATCCGTCGTCGTCACTGCCACCGTCAGCGTGAAGTCCGCATCGCTGTTCGCAGGCGGGGTGATGGTCAGCCCTTCGAGCTGATCCACCGTCAGGGTGACGCTGCCGTCCTCGTTCACCGTCCCGGCAGAGAGTTCCGCACCAGCGGGGATGCCCGAGATGGTCACGGAAGCCGTATCGCCCGCGTTGACGTCCGACACATCGATGTCGAGGGCAATGGCGCTGTCTTCATCGCCGGATGCAGCAGCGGTCTCGAGGGTGGCATCGTCGGCCACACCGGTCACCGTGACCGGCAGCTCCGCGGTCTGGGTCGCGGTATCCGTGCCATCGGTCGAGGTCGCGGTGACCGTCAGCGTGAAGTCATCCGCACTGTTGGCAGCCGGCGTGATCGTGAGACCGTCGAGCTGGATCCGGCGTCAGGGTGACGGAGCCGTCCTCATTCACCGTACCGGCCGAGAGGGTCGCCCCGTCCGGAATACCGGTAATGGTGATCGAGAGGGTCTCCGAGCCGTCCTGGTCGGTCAGTGCCGAGGTGATGTCGAGGGCAATGGCACTGTCTTCGGATCCGGAAGCTGAATCGACCGTGAGGGAGGGCGTGTCCGCCACGGCATCGACCGTGACCGAGAGCGTCTCGGTGACCGTCGCCGTGTCGCCGCTGTCGGCATCCGTCGTCGTCACCGCCACCGTCAGCGTGAAGTCATCTGCACTGTTCGAAGCAGGGGTGATGGTCAGACCTTCGAGCTGGTCCACCGTTAGGGTGACGCTGCCGTCCTCGTTCACCGTCCCGGCGGAGAGTTCCGCACCGGCGGGGATGCCGGAGATGGTCACGGAAGCCGTATCGCCCGCGTTGACGCCCGACACATCGATGTCGAGCGCGATGGCGCTGTCTTCATCGCCGGACGCGGCGGAGGTGGCCAGGTCGGCTTCATCCGCCACACCGGTCACGGTGACCGGCAGTTCCGCAGTCTGGGTAGCCGTGTCGGTACCGTCGGTCGAGGTCGCAGTCACCGTCAGCGTGAAATCGTGCGCGCTGTTGGCGGCCGGCGTGATCGTGAGACCGTCGAGCTGATCTGGCGTCAGGGTGACGCTGCCGTCTTCGTTGACCGTACCGGCCGAGAGGGTTGCCCCCTCGGGAATACCGGTAATCGTGATCGAGAGGGTCTCCGACCCATCCTGGTCGGTCAGCGCCGAGGTGATGTCGAGCGCAATCGCACTGTCCTCGGACCCGGCAGCCGCATCGACCGTGAGGGAGGGCGTGTCCGCCACGGCATCGACCGTGACTGCCAGCGTCTCGGTGACCGTCGCCGTATCGCCGCTATCGGCATCCGTCGTCGTCACCGCCAC
>NZ_CBDDHE010000004.1:0-422086 GCF_965228185.1 Pacificispira sp.
TGCGGATGCGCGGGCGCAATGGACGAAAGTTCAATCCGCCAACCGGGATCTACTCGGCGACCTCGCCCTTCAGGTTCAGAAGGCGACCGTGAACGGCACGGACTATTTCCGGGTCCGTGGCGGTCCGATCAGCAGCGGCGATGCCGCCAAGGCCCTATGCGTCCAGCTCAAGGCCAAGGGCGTCGCCTGCATTCCTGTTGCACCGGGGAAGTAATTCGTGGCGTTCGAGGCCGTTAGCGCGGCGATCTACGGCTGTTCCGGACTGACACTGACCGACGAGGAACAGGCCTTTTTCGCGGATCAGAAACCGTTCGGTTTCATCCTTTTCGCCCGGAATATCGATACACCGGATCAGGTTCGGGCCCTGACCGCATCCATGCGCGCCGCGGCAGGCCGGCCCGACGCCCCCATTCTGATAGATCAGGAGGGCGGCCGCGTGCAGCGACTGCGCCCACCGCACTGGCGGCAGGCCCGGCCGGCACGCGATTTCGGGGACCTGTACCTGCGGGACGCCGAAGCGGCACTGGACGCGTTGCGCCTGAACTACCGCCTGATCGCGCAGGAGCTTGTCGACCTGGGGATCGATGTCGACTGCGTGCCATGCCTCGACGTTCCCGTCCCGGGCGCGCATGACATTATCGGCGACCGCGCCTTTTCGACCGATCCTGAGATCGTGTCCGTCTGCGGCCGGGCGGCCTGTGAAGGACTGATGCAAGGCGGCGTCAGTCCGGTAATCAAGCATGTGCCGGGACATGGTCGCGCCACGGCGGACAGTCATCACGATCTGCCGCGCGTCAGCGTTTCCCTCGATAAATTGATGGCGAGCGACATCGTGCCCTTCCGGCGTTTGCGCGATATGCCCTATGGCATGACCGCGCATATCGTCTTCGATGCGATCGACCCGGATCGGCCGCTTACTCAGTCGGAATCCGGCATCGCCTTCATTCGGGATACGTTGGAGTTCGACGGTCTGCTGATGACCGACGATTTGTCGATGAAGGCGCTGGGCGGCGGTTTCGACGACCGTGCGGCATCCAGCCTGGCCGCCGGATGCGATCTGGTCCTGCATTGCAATGGCGACATGTCGGAGATGCGGGCGGTCGCGGAAGGGACGGGGGCATTGTCGGCAGACGCACAACGGCGCATCCGAGATGTCCCAAGCCCCGCGAAACCGGCGTCGGAGTTCGATAGCGCGGCCGCACTGGCGCGACTGGAAGACTTGTTTCTGTAACCGCGCCTTGCCAAGAGCGGGGCCATCCGGCAAACCCAATGGAATGCGTGGCGCCGACAGGCGGGGGACGACGTGTCCGATACCGGATCGACCGAAAATTCAGGCTTTCAGGAAGACGCGGCCCCGCCGCGTCCGGTCGATGGTTTGGACGATCTGGTTCTGGCCCTGGACGGCTTCGAAGGGCCGATCGATCTGCTGCTGACCCTGGCACGGGATCAAAAGGTCGATCTCGCCAAGATTTCGATCCTTGCATTGGCCGAGCAGTATCTGGCATTCGTCAATCGTGCCAGAGAGTTACGGCTGGAACTTGCGGCCGATTATCTGGTCATGGCAGCGTGGCTCGCCTTCCTGAAATCGAAACTGCTACTGCCGCCGCCGGCGGATGATTCCGATGAGGAAAACCCGGCGGAAATGGCCGCACGGCTGGCCTTCCAACTGCAACGCCTGGAAGCGATGCAGAAGGTATCCAAGGAATTGTTCGCCCGGCCGAGACTGGGGCAGGAATTCTTCGCCCGCGGCATGCCGGAACGGCTGCGCGTCGCCAATCGCGCGATTTATGAGGCCAACCTTCTGGATCTGATGCGGGTCTATGGCGAAATCCGGCGCAAACAGGATGTTGGCGGTCAATTGCGCATCATGCCGACCCGCCTTGTGTCGATGGAGCAGGCGGCGCGACGGCTTCGGGCCATCCTGGGCGATATCCCGGATTGGCAGACGCTGGAACGCTTCGTGCCTTACGACAGCCAGGATCCGTTGCTGCGACGGTCGGCCATGGCGTCCACCTTCGCGGCCAGCCTGGAGCTCAGCAAGGAAGGCCTGGTCGAGATCCGCCAGAACGGCGTGTTCGGAACGATCTATATGCGCGCGAAGCCCGGCGCGGATTTGCGTCAACACGATCCGAATGCCCTGGCCGCCGACGAGGATCCGCTGGACCCTGACGATCTGGACCTCTACGAAGACAAGAGCGATGAAGAATAAGTTTATGGAATCAAGAGATTAATCGCGATGGATAGATTTCAGCAAATCCGGCTTCTTGAAGCCATGTTGTTCGCGGCCGCGGAACCGGTGACGGAGCCGACGCTGCTGGAACGGCTGCCGGAGGGGATCGAGCTGGACAGCCTTCTGGAGGAGCTGGAAGGCATGTATGCCGCGCGCGGCGTTAACCTGGCCAAGGTCGGCAAGGGCTGGTGCTTCCGCACCGCGACCGATCTGTCGGGCTATATGGTGCTCGAGCGCGAAGTGCCGCGGAAACTCTCCCGGGCCGCGATCGAGACCCTGTCGATTATCGCCTACCACCAGCCGGTCACGCGCGCTGAGATCGAGGAAATTCGCGGCGTCGCCCTGTCCAAAGGGTCGATGGACGCGCTGTTGGAGGCCGAGTGGATCCGCCCGCGCGGCCGTCGACGGGCGCCGGGCAAGCCGGTGACCTGGGGCACGACGGAACGGTTTCTGGCCGATTTCGGCTTGGAGGATCTGACCGATCTGCCGGGCGTGGAAGAGCTGAAGGCTGCCGGTCTGCTGGACAGCCGGCCCAATTTGGGCGCGATCGCGATGCAGGCGACCGACAGCGACGACGATTCCGAGGATGGTGACGACGTCGACGAACGGACCGCTTTCCTGGAGAATGACGAGGCCTTCGAATCGGTCGAGGACGATGAGCATATCGCGCTTGAGGACTGATGTTATGGCGCCGGTTCAGTCCCGCTGCGCTCTCGTGACCGGTTGATTGTGATAATCATGCTCAATAGATTGGCGCTATGAGCGATCTGGCCCCTAAAACACCGGTTCTGCAGTTGACAGGCGTGCACCATTCCTATGGCGATACGCCGGCGGTGCGCGGGCTGGACCTGTCGGTCGGCGCGGGTGAAGTGGTATGCCTTCTCGGCCCGTCCGGCTGCGGCAAGACAACGGCGCTGCGAATCGCTGCCGGGCTGGAGCCGGTGCGCGCCGGCAGTGTAGAGCTGGATGGCGTCATCGTGACCCGTCCGGGGGAAATCATGCCCCCCGAAAACCGGAATCTGGGTCTGGTCTTCCAGGACTATGCCCTGTTCCCCCACATGACGATCGCGAAGAATATTGCCTTCGGCCTGCCGCGTGGGGTCGACACGGCCGGTCGGGTGAAGGCGGTTCTGGAACAGGTCGGATTGAGCGACTATGCGGGGGCCTATCCTCACGAATTGTCCGGCGGGCAGCAGCAGCGCGTGGCCCTGGCCCGCGCACTGGCACCGGAACCCCGGATCATCTTGATGGATGAGCCTTTTTCAGGGCTGGATGCGCGTCTGCGGGAATCCGTAAGGGACCGGACTTTGCATATTCTGAAACGGTCCAAATCGGCCGTTTTGATGGTCACCCACGACGCCGAAGAGGCGATGCATATGGCCGACCGGATCGTTGTCATGCGCCAGGGCCATGTCGAACAGGACGGTACGCCGGATTCGCTTTATCTCCGCCCGGTGAACGGGTTCGTCGCCGGCTTTTTTGGTGACGTGAACCGTTTGTCAGGCAGGGTGAGCGGTGGCGCGGTGGATACGCCGCTCGGCGTCTTCGATGCGAACGGCCTGCCGGAAGGCGGGGCCGCCCAGGTCGTGATCCGGCCGGAGGCCCTTGCCCTTTCCGGGGAGGGTTCAGGGGCCGTTCAAGTGAAGGTTCTGGCGTCGCGGATGCTGGGACGAACCAGCTTGATCCATTTGTGTACGTGCCAGACAACCGGGCAGGAGCTGCATCTGCATGCCCGGATGCCGGGCCGCTATCTCCCGGACGAAGGCGCAATGCAGTCCGTGAAGCTGGATCGCAGTCAGGTCTTTGTTTTTCCGGCGGAAGGCGCTACATAGCGAGGGAATGATACAGGGCCGGCGGCACTCTTGGAGGAAGCCGGGACCAAACGGGCTTAACGAGGGGTAAATTATGGGCAGTTTTTCCATCTGGCATTGGCTGATTGTTCTGGCGGTCGTGCTTGTCCTTTTCGGTGGCCGCGGCAAGATTTCCGCGCTCATGGGCGACTTCGGCAAGGGCCTGAAATCGTTTAAGAAAAACATGAAAGAAGAAGGTTCGGAAACGGCTGAGACCGATACCGAGACCAAGCGGATCGCCACGGAATCGGATGCCGAAGCGTCCGAAAAGTCCAAGGACAAGGCCGCCAACGGCTGATTGGATCGGCGCACGGGCCGGGATGCGACGCCGGGTTCGGCGCGATCTCTGGCTCGTTCCCTGTAACTCGGTTCTAACGGTGGGCCATGCTTGACTTCGGCTGGCAGGAATTCCTAGTCGTGGCAGTTGTGACCGTCCTGGTGGTCGGTCCGAAGGAACTGCCGCGTGTCTTCCGGACGATTACCGGGTTCATGCGCAAGGCGCGGTCTCTCGCTGGGGAATTCCACAGCGCCATGGACGAGATGGCGAAAGAGGCTGATCTCCAGGACATCAAGAAACAGGTCGAGGGCGTCAAGAACGGCTCTTCCAGTTGGGTCAAGGACATCGACCCGACGGGTGAAGTCGAAAAATCCGTCCGCGACATGAAATCCGAAGTGAATGCCGCGCGTGGGGAAGTGAACCAGGCCGGACGGACTGACAGCACGCCGTCGCCCAGCACGACCACGCCGAAGCCTGAAGTGTCCGCTCCGGTCCCGCCGAAGCCTGCCGCCAAGGCCGAAGCCAAGAAGACCGAGCCCAAGCCCGCCACCAAGCCGGCGTCATCGAAGCCCGCGGCTCCGAAGGCTGCCGGTGCCAAAAAGTCGGTGGCCAAGAAAGCCGCGGCGAAGAAAGCTACGCCCCGGAAAACGGCAGCAAAGAAATCCGCCCCGGCGAAATCCGCTTCGAAACCGGCCGCGAAGCCGGGATCGTCCGCCTCTAGTTAAGGAAGTCGAGTATGAGCGAGGTGGATGAGAGCGAATTGGACGCGTCGAAAGCGCCGTTGCTCGAACATTTGAAGGAATTGCGGTCCCGGCTGCTCTATTCGGTCGGTGCGCTGATTGTCGGCTTCTTCATCGCCTTTGCCTTCGCTGAACCGGTCTATAACTTCCTGGCGGAACCGTTGGTCATCGCCTGGGGCGACGACCTGGCCGGCCGGCGCATGATTTTCACCGCGCCGCATGAATGGTTCTTCACCCAGATCAAGGTCGCCTTTTTCACCTCGTTCTGCTTCACCTTTCCGTTCATTGCCTGGCATCTGTGGATGTTCGTGGCGCCGGGCCTGTACCGCCATGAAAAGAGTGCGTTCCTGCCGTTCCTGGTAGCGACGCCTTTCCTTTTCACCCTCGGTGCGGCCTTCGTCTATTACCTGGTCATG
This sequence comes from Pacificispira sp., assembly GCF_965228185.1. Taxonomy (NCBI): domain Bacteria; kingdom Pseudomonadati; phylum Pseudomonadota; class Alphaproteobacteria; order Rhodospirillales; family Aestuariispiraceae; genus Pacificispira; species Pacificispira sp. The sequence goes on from NZ_CBDDHE010000004.1 coordinate 5,514, forward strand.
CCAGTCGCGCTCGGGTTCTTCCTGGGCTTCGAACAGGTCGCGGCGGATGGCGTGCGCGTCGAAATGGAAGCGAAGGTCAGCGAATACCTGTCCTTCGTGATGACGCTGATTTTCGCCTTCGGTCTGTGCTTCGAACTGCCGGTGCTGCTGACCCTGCTGGTCCGGGTCGGCATTACTTCCGCGAAAGGGCTTCGGGAGAAACGCCGCTATGCGATCCTGATCGCCTTCGTCGCGGCGGCCATCCTGACCCCGCCGGATCCGTTGAGCCAGATCGGTCTCGCGATTCCGATCATTCTGCTCTACGAAATCTCGATTTGGTGTTCCGTCTTCATCGAGAAGCAGAAGAAGGAGCGTGACCGGCTGCTCGGCCTCGACGATGACGAGGAAGAGCACGACGAGGACGAGGACAAGAAGTCCTAACTCGGACCCCATCGGTCGCCTGAAAGCCACACTCACCGGGACATGACATAGCCGCGGCCAGATAGATGCTGGACGCCCGGTCGCGGCGCGTCCTATAACCCGCCGGTCCGGTTTCCCGGGCATTTCCTATCAACCGATGCCATGAGAGGTGTGACATGCACGATCTGAGGTATATCCGCGAAAATCCGGAAACCTTCGACGCGGCTCTGCGGAGCCGCGGAGCCGTGTCGTCGTCCTCCGCCGACATCCTGGCATTGGACGAGGCGCGCCGCGCCGCCCAGACGCGTATGCAGGAAATCCAGAGCCGCCGTAACGCCGCCTCGAAGGAGGTTGGACAGCGGAAGGCGAAGGGTGAGAACGCCGACGATCTGATCGCCGAAGTGCAGGCCTTGAAGGACGGTCTGGCCCAGGCGGAGCAGGAAGAAAGCGATCTGGCGGAAAAGCTGGATGCCTTGCTGGCCAGCCTGCCGAACCTGCCGTTGGCCGACGTGCCGGTCGGTGGCGGCGAAGACGACAATGTCGAGGTCCGCCGTATCGGTGAGCCTCGCGTTTTCGACTTCGACGCCAAGGAGCATTTCGATCTCGGCGAGGGGCTCGGCCTGATGGATTTCGAAACCGCCGCGACCATGTCCGGCGCCCGGTTCGTCATCCTGAAGGGGGCTTTGGCGCGGCTGGAGCGTGCCCTGGCCAGCTTCATGCTGGACACGCACACGACCCAGAACGGCTATACCGAAACCATCCCGCCCTTCCTGGTGCGGGACAATGCGATGTTCGGCACGGGACAATTGCCCAAATTCGCCGAGGATCTGTTCCACACGGATGACGGTTTCTGGTTGATCCCGACGGCGGAAGTTCCGTTGACCAACACCGCGGCCGAGAAGATCTGGGACGAAGCCCAATTGCCGATGCGCCTCACGGCGTGGACGCCCTGTTTCCGGTCGGAAGCCGGTGCGGCCGGTAAGGATACCCGAGGCATGATCCGCCAGCACCAGTTCTCGAAAGTCGAGATGGTGTCGATCACGCATCCGGATCACTCCGAAGCGGAACTGGAACGGATGACAGGCTGTGCCGAAGGCATCCTGAAAGCGCTCGGACTGCCGTTCCGGACCATGGTCCTGTGTACCGGCGATATGGGGTTCGGTGCGCGCAAGACCTTCGATATCGAAGTCTGGCTGCCGGGGCAGGGACGGTACCGGGAAATCTCAAGCTGCTCGACTTGCGGCGATTTCCAGGCCCGTCGCATGAAGGCCCGTTTCCGCACCGCCGGTGAAAAGGGAACCCGCTTCGTGCATACGCTGAACGGATCTGGTCTGGCGGTCGGCCGCACCCTGATTGCGGTCCTGGAGAACTACCAGAACGCCGACGGATCCGTAACGGTGCCGGAAGCCCTGCGCGGCTATATGGGCGGCCTGGAACGGATCGAAGCGGTCTCCCGAGGCTAATGATGAACCCGTCTCCCCTCGATCTCGTTCCAATCGATCTCACCAAAGCGCGGGTGCTGATCAGCAATGACGACGGGATCGAGGCGCGGGGCCTGCAGGTCCTGGAGGAGGTGGTTCGGCCGCTGGTCGGTGAACTATGGATCTCCGCACCCGCGGAGGGCCATAGCGGGGCGTCGGCCATGGTCTCCCTGCGCCGGGAAATCGCCATCGAACCGCGCGGCGAACACCGTTTCGCCGTCACAGGCCGGCCGGCGGACAGCCTGTTGGCGGCCTTGCGCATTACCATGGCGGATGCGCCGCCTGATCTGGTTCTGTCCGGGATCAATCATGGCGTCAACATTGGCGGCGACCTGATCTATTCCGGGACGGTCGGCGTCGCGGTCGCGGCCGCGTTGAACGGCATTCCGGCGATTGCGCTCAGTGCGGATCACCCGGAAGGTCAGCCGGTTTCCGACGCGACCTGGGGCGATGTGGCGTCTCATCTTCCCGCCGTTCTGAATGCGCTCTGTCGCCGTGGCCTTCGTCGTGGCGGCGCGCTGGGCGTCAATTTTCCGGTCGCGGTCGCCGACCCGGCGCCGCTTTTCGTGCGCCAGGGCACATCCGGCGACACGATGGTCTACCGCCCTGTTCCGGGGGACGGAAACCGCTATATTCTGCATCACGAGGGCGGCGCGCCCGGGGATTTGGACGGGACCGATCTGGGGGCGATTTCCACCGGCCGGATCGGGGTGACGCCGCTGACGATCGACAGAACCGACCACGCCCTCTTGCGCCGGATCGCCGAAGCGAACTAAACCGGGGGGCTACGAGGGACCCCAACCACGGGACGTGACCGTGATCGCGATGGATCTTCAGTCCGAGCGGGCTCGGCTGATTCTGACGCTGCGCCGTAACGGCATTCTGGACCAGGCGGTTCTGACCGCGCTGGAACAGACGCCGCGCGAGCTCTTCGTGCCGGAAACCTTCCGCCGCCACGCCTATGACGATTCCGCGCTGCCGATCGGGCGGGGGCAAACGATCAGTCAGCCTTTCGTCGTCGCGCTGATGACCGAAGCGCTCAAACTGGATCGGCGCTGCAAGGTGCTGGAGGTCGGCACCGGCTCCGGCTATCAGGCCGCAGTGCTCAGCCGGCTGAGCCGCCGCGTTTATACCGTCGAACGCCACAAGCCGCTGTTGCGTGAGGCGGAGTCGCTGTTCCGGCACCTCGATTTGCACAATATCGTCACCAAGTATGGAGACGGCGCAACGGGCTGGCAGGAGCAAGCGCCGTTCGACCGGATCATCGTGACGGCCGCCGCGATGGATGTGCCGCCGGTTCTGGTCGACCAACTGGCCGTCGGCGGTCGCATCGTCGTACCGGTCGGGGATCACGATCTGCCGCAAGTACTGCTCTGCGGGACGAAGACCGAGGGCGGCTTGGAATTGGAGGAGATGGGCGACGTGCGTTTCGTTCCGCTATTGCCGGGGGTGGAGGCCGACCGTGACTAGGGTCGCGGTCCTGGTCCTGACCGCGGCACTGCTGGCTGCCTGTGGCGGCGGCGGGTCGGGACCGCAGATACGCCTGTTCGACAGTTCCAGTGTTAAGAGCGGCGGCCAGGGGACGTCGCAATCCGTCGGCAGTTCCAGCAGCGCCCCGGTTGCCCCGACCCAAGGGAATATCCACACCGTCCGGCGCGGTGAGACGCTATACGCGATTTCTCGGGGATATGGTGTGCCGCTCCGCGCGCTGATCGTCGAGAATGCGCTTCGGCCACCCTACGATTTGCGGGTCGGTCAGCAATTGCGCATTCCCGCGGCGCGGACCCACACGGTTCGGACCGGCGAGACGGTTTACGGCATATCCCGGCAATACGGCGTTGCGATGAATGAATTGGTGCGCGTCAATCAAATGGCGCCGCCCTATACCATCAAGGTCGGTCAGCGGTTGAGCGTGCCGTCGTCTACCGTGCCGCGGGCTACCTATGTCTCCACCGATCCAGCCGCACCGCCGCCACGGCCGGAACCGATACCCAACGCCCCGGGCAATCCGGAACCGTCGGCAGTCGCGCCGTCGGTCGAGCCTTTGCCGGAGTCTCAGCCGCCCGCTTCGTCAGGAGACGATGTTCCGGTTCTGGAGGCCTCGCCGGAACCGGCCCCGTCGCAACTCCCATCGCAGCCGCCCCCGGAACCGTCATTCGGGCCGCGCGATGTGATCTATCCGCCCGCGAAACCCTACGAGCCGCCGCGCCTTGTGGGGCCAATCCCGCGCCCGCCGCCGATGACGGGCAATGGTTTCCTGTGGCCGGTCCGGGGGAATGTCGTATCGGCCTACGGTCCGAAAGGTCGGGGCCTGCATAATGACGGCATCAATATTGCCGCACCGCGCGGCAGCCCGATCCGCGCTGCCGAAGCCGGCGTCGTCGCCTATGCCGGTGACGGGCTGCAAGGTTTCGGCAACATCGTCCTGATCAAGCATGCCGACGGCTATGTCACCGCCTATGCCCATGCCGACGCGCTGCTGGTCAGTCGGGGGCAGGTCATTCAACGCGGTCAGGCGATCGCCCGCGTCGGGTCCAGCGGTACGGTCGAGACGCCGCAGGTGCATTTCCAGATCCGTCGGGGAAGGGATGCCATCGATCCGCGCCGGCTGCTGCTGACCAGTTGAGCCGGTTCAGAATTTCTTGAACAGTTTGGTTTGGTCGAACAGGTCTTCCAGCGCCTTCATTCGGTCGCGCGTCTCAGTCCAGCGAAGGTTCTGGACGGCCGCAATGATCGCCTCCACGACGAACATGATCGCGACATTGGAATCCCAGGCGGACGGCGCTTCGATTCGGCAATGGAAACTGTGTGCCGCGTGTTTCGCAACGGGCGAACGCCATTGATCGGTGAACAGGACGATGGTGGCACCTTGCGTCCGCGCCATTTCGGCAAGGCGCAATAGATCGTATTCGTAGCGCCGGATATCGAAGATCACCAGCGTATCGCCCGGCTTCATGTTCAGGACATAATGCGGCCAGGTGTTGGAATTGGATTTGATCAGGGTCAGACCGCCCCGGATCACCTGCATATGGGTGAAAAGGTAATCCGCCAGGGCCCGGGTCAGCCGTCCGCCGACGACGTATACTTCCCTTTCCGTGTCCGCCAGCAGATCGACCGTCTCGTTGAAGGCTTCCAGAGAGATCTGCCGCAGGGTCTGATGCATGTTTTCCTGAACGGCATCGGCAAAGCGGTTCAGGATATGCGTGTCGGGCGCGCTTTCGGCCCATCGGTCGTGTTTGGCGATCGGGTTGGTGATCGTCTCTTCCAGCTCCGAGCGCAGCTTGTCCTTCAGTTCCGGAAACCCGTCGAAACCCAGTTTCTTCGCCATGCGCGCCACGGTCGGCATGGAGACGCCGGAGGCATCGGCCACGGCGGCGATCGAATTCAGGCCCAAGACGGGATAATTCTCCAGCAGGGCATTCGCCAGTTGCCGCTCGGCGCGGGTCAGGTCGTCAAAGCGGGCATGAATCCGCTCTGCCACCGTCCCATTCTGTGCACCGCGCGTGGCTGCTGACATGATTTCCTACCCGGTTCGACTTGCCGCCAACGGGTTGTTCCCGATGCTTTTGGAAACTATCGATCAATGTTGGCAAGTCTGTAAAGAAATTTTCAGAAAAGGAATTGACTGCGGCTCAAACTCTGAAAAAATGGTTTCAAGAGGCGGTCAGAATGGACCGTAGATCGGGAGCTCTGGGGGAGCAGGCTGGCATGTCCGGTCCATTTGCATTGTCGGAAATCAATCCGTCCGAAGCCGTGGAGGTGTTGAACCCCGACGGCCAAGGCGGTTTCGTGCTGATTTGCGAACATGCCTCCAATCGTATCCCGGCTGCCCTGAACCGGCTCGGTCTGTCCGATGAGGCGCTGTCCAGCCATATTGCCTGGGACCCCGGTGCCCGTGCGGTCGCAGCAACCCTGTCGCGGGACTTGGATGCCCCGTTGGTGGCTGCCGGCATGTCCCGTCTGATTTATGACTGCAATCGTCCGCCGCATGCGGATTCCGCGATGCCGGCCCGCAGCGAAGCGACTGACATTCCGGGCAATGCCGGGCTGGATCATTCGGCACGGCTGGCGCGAACATTGGCGGTCTACGGGCCGTTTCGGGACGGTGTCGCCGATACGCTGGATCGCGCCTTAGCGATGGGACGCCTGCCACTGGTCCTGACGATCCATTCCTTCACGCCGGTCTATCTGGGACGACGGCGCGAGGTTGATATCGGGATTCTGCACGATAGCGATTCGCGGCTTGCCGATGCCATGTTGCAGGTTGCGGCGGAAGACGACGAGGCGGCAACATTGCGCATATGTCGGAACGAACCTTATGGACCCGCCGACGGCGTGACGCATACATTGGCCCTGCATGCGGTGCCGCGCGGGCTGCCGAATGTGATGATCGAGATTCGCAATGAGCTTTTGGCCGATTCCAAAGGACGCGACCGGATCGCGGCCTTGTTGGGGCGTCTGGCGCGCGGAGCGTCGGCGATTCTTTCCCGTCAGCCGGCCTTGGACAAGGCGGGGTAGGGGCGATCCATGCCGCGCGCGCTGATGCAATTCGTCCGCCTGATCGACCTGATGAACAAAGGGGTCGGCCGCGTCGCCATGTATGGCATTTTCGCCATGATGGCCGTGCTGCTGTATTCGTCGATTTCCAAGAGTTTCTTCAACCCGTCGCTCTGGACCTTGGAAGTCGCGCAGTTCCTGATGGTCGCCTATTTCATTCTGGGCGGGCCCTATTCGATCCAGCTCGGCTCCAATGTCCGCATGGATCTGTTCTATGGCAGTTGGTCGGTACGCACCAAGGCCATGGTCGATTCGGTATCCGTCCTGTGCCTGTTGTTCTATCTCGGCATCCTGTTCCAGGGCGCGATGGTTTCCATGGCCTATTCGCTCGGATATTTCGGGACCGAGCCATATGCGTTCTATTGGGATCTTCTGACCGCCTTCCTGACCGGAGGGCCGGACGCGGCGGGGGAAATGCTGGGCTATCTCGAGCGCAGTTCCACCGCCTGGCGGCCCTTCCTGTGGCCGGTCAAGCTGGTTCTCATTGCCGGTGTCTTTCTGATGCTGTTGCAGGTCCTGGCGGAGCTGATCCGCGATATCGATCACCTCATCAGCGGTAAGGAAGACACCTGATGTCCTATGAGTGGATCGCGATCCTGATGTTCTCGTCGATGATGCTGATGCTCATGACGGGGCAGCGCGTTTTCGGGGCGATCGGGTTCGTGGCGTCGCTGTCCGGCCTGCTGCTGTGGGGCGTCGGCGGTGTCGATATCCCGTTCGCGGCGGCGATGAAGCTGATGAAGTGGTATCCGCTGCTGACGCTGCCGATGTTCATCTTCATGGGCTACGTGCTGTCGGAAAGCCGGATCGCCGACGACCTCTACAAGATGTTTCATGTCTGGATGGGGCCGGTACGCGGCGGACTGGCCATCGGCACGATCGGATTGATGGTCCTGATTTCCGCCATGAACGGCCTGTCGGTCGCCGGCATGGCCATCGGGGCGACCATCGCACTGCCCGAACTGCTGCGGCGCGGCTACGACAAGATCATGGTGACGGGGGTCATACAGGCCGGGTCGTCCCTGGGAATCCTCGTCCCGCCCTCCGTCGTGCTCGTTCTCTATGCCATGATCGCGCGTCAGCCCGTCGGACAGCTTTGGCTCGCGGGCGTCATTCCCGGCCTGATGATGGCGTCGATGTTCATCATTTACATCTATGTGCGATGCAGGGTGCAGCCCGAATTGGGCCCGCCGCTGGACAAGGAAGAACGCGACATTCCGATGGCGGAGAAGCTTCGGCTGCTGCGCGCCGGACTGCTGCCCATCGCGATCTTCGCGGCGATGATGGTGCCTTTCGTGAATGGCTGGACCTCGCTGGTCGAGAGCTCCGCCATCGGGGCGATCACGGCCATGGTCGCGGCGATCCTGAAACGCCGGATGACGAAGGAAGTTTTCGAGAAGAGCGTCCGCAACACGCTGGGCATCTCCTGCATGTTCATGTGGATCATCCTGGCCGCGCTCGGTTTTGGGGCGATTTTCGACGGTCTGGGCGCGGTGAAGGCGATTGAAGGCCTGTTCACGGAGCAATTGGGTCTGAACCCCTGGATGATCCTGATCCTGATGCAGCTCAGTTTCATCCTTATGGGGACGTTCCTGGACGACACGGCGATGCTGGTCATCGTGGCGCCGCTTTATGTCCCGCTGGTGGGCGCGCTGGGCTTCGATCTGATCTGGTATGGTGTGCTCTATACGATCACGACACAGATCGCCTATATGACGCCGCCCTTCGGCTATAACCTGTTCCTGATGCGTGCCATGGCGCCGCCGGAGATCGGTCTGCGCGACATTTATCGTTCCATCGGTCCCTTCGTGCTGGTCATGGTCGCGGCCCTGGCCATTGTGATGGTCTTTCCGCAAATCGCCTTGTGGCTGCCGGAAACCGTCTACGCGAATTAGGGTGGATAATCGAATAACAGTGCCTCGGTGAAGAGGCCGTCAGAGTTTCAACAACTGAGTGAGCAAGGAGGCTAGGATATGACAACGAGACGTAATTTCTTGAAAGGCGCGGCGGTAGCGGCTCCGGCGGCGGCGTTGGCCACCCCGGCGATCGCGCAGTCGACGATCAAATGGCGTATGCAGACCTATGCCGGTCCGGCATTGGCCGAGCATGTGGTGAAGCCCGCCATCGACATGTTCAACAAGATCGCCGGCGACAAGATGCAGATCGAGCTGTTCTTCGCCGATCAGCTGGTCCCGACGGGCGAGCTGTTCCGCGCCATGCAGCGCGGCACGATTGATGCCGTTCAGTCGGACGACGACAGCATGGCCTCGCCGACGGAAGTCACCGTGTTCGGCGGCTATTTCCCGTTTGCGTCGCGCTATTCGCTGGACGTGCCGGTTCTGTTCAACCAGTACGGTCTGAACGAGATCTGGGACGAGGAATATTCCAAGGTCGGCGTGAAGCACATTTCCGCCGGGTCCTGGGATCCGTGCCATTTCGCGACGAAGGACCCGATCCGCTCGTTGAAGGATCTGGAAGGCAAGCGCGTCTTCACCTTCCCGACGGCCGGCCGCTTCCTGGCGCAGTTCGGTGTTGTGCCGGTGACCCTGCCGTGGGAAGACATCGAAGTCGCCGTTCAGACCGGTGAGTTGGATGGGATCGCCTGGTCGGGCATCACCGAAGACTACACCGTCGGCTGGGCGGACGTGACGAACTACTTCCTGACCAACAACATCTCCGGCGCCTGGGCGGGCTCGTTCTTCGCCAACATGGACCGGTGGAACGAACTGCCGGAAGACATGCAGACCCTGTTCCGCGTGTGCTGCGACCAGTCGCATTATTACCGTCAATGGTGGTACTGGGGCGGCGAGGCCAGCCTGCGCGTCCACGGCACCAAGATGGAACTGACCTCCATCCCCGATGCCGAATGGGATCAGGTGGAGCAGGCGGCCCAGAAGTTCTGGGACGAGATTGCGGCCGAATCGGAGACCAAGGCGAAAGTCGTGGAAATCTTCAAGAAGTACAATGCCGACATGCAGAAGGCGGGCCGGCCGTACCGTTACAGCTAAGGGCGAAGGCTTCGGCGCGTTTCGGCGCGCCGAAGCCCCCCTCTCATTGACCTGAATTGACCCGGATCGGAGTTTACCAAATGCCGGAGGTTTTGAGTTTCGAGGCGCTGAAGGCGCAGGTCGCGGAAGGCAAGGTGGACACGGTCCTGACTTGCATCATCGACATGCAGGGCCGCCTCATGGGCAAACGTTTCCACGCGGCGCATTTCGTGAACAGCGCCTGGGAAGAAACGCATTGCTGTAACTATCTCCTGGCGACCGATCTCGAAATGGCCACCCCGGACGGCTATGCGGCAACAAGCTGGGAACGGGGTTATGGCGATTATATCATGAAGCCCGATCTGACCACGCTGCGTCCCGTGCCATGGTTGGAAGGGACGGTCATGGTCCTGTGCGATATCCTGGACCACCACACGCATGAGCCGGTGCCGCATGCGCCGCGCCAGATCCTGAAGAAACAGATCGCGCGCCTGGAGGCCATGGGCTTCACGCCGATGATGGCGACCGAACTGGAATTTTTCCTGTTCAAGAAGACGTATGCGGAACTGCGCCAGGACGGCTATCGGACGTTGGAGCCGATCAGCGACTACAACGAGGATTACCACATCTTTCAGACCAGCAAGGAAGAGCATGTGATGCGCCCGCTGCGCAATCACCTCTATGCGGCCGGTCTGCCCATCGAAAACACGAAGGGCGAGGCGGAAGCCGGTCAGGAAGAGCTGAACATCAAATACGGCCCGGCGCTCGACGCCGCCGATTTCCACACGATTGCGAAACACGCGACCAAGGAAATCGCCTGGCAGAACGGCCATTCGGCGAGCTTCCTGTCGAAATGGCACCATCAGCGTGTCGGCTCGTCTTCGCATATCCACCAGTCGCTTTGGCAGGACGGCAAGCCGGTCTTCTATGACGCCGACGACAAGCACGGCATGTCGCAGCTGATGAAGCACTATCTGGCCGGGCTGATCGCCTATGCGCCGGACATGACCTATTTCCTGGCGCCCTATATCAACAGCTACAAGCGCTTCCAGAAGGGCTCCTTCGCGCCGACGCGCGTGATCTGGTCCGTCGACAACCGCACGGCCGGTTTCCGGCTGTGCGGCGAGGGGACGAAAGGCGTTCGTGTCGAATGTCGCATCGGCGGGTCGGACATGAACCCGTACCTCGCGATGGCCGCGCAGATTGCCGCCGGCATCAAGGGAATGGAAGACAAGCTGCCGCTCGACCCGCCGCTCAGCGGGGACGCCTATGCCGGTCAGGGTGGGCAAATCCCCACCAGCCTGATCAAGGCGCGGGATGCGTTGCTCGGCTCGAAAATGCTGCGCAAAGCGTTCGGCGATGACGTGATCGACCATTACGGCCGCGCGGCGGAGTGGGAAATCGAGGAATTCGAAAGCGTGGTGACGGATTACGAGATCGCCCGCGGATTTGAACGGGCCTAGGACCGAACCGAAGCCCCATACCTGAAAGACGCACATGATGAGTAAGATGCTTCGTTGTATCTCCCCGATCGACGGATCGGTTTTCGCTGAACGCCCGGCCCTCACTGCCGAGGAAGCCAAGGCCCGCACGACGCAGATGCGTGCCGCCCAGAAGGACTGGGCCGCCCGCCCGATGCAGGAACGCATCGATCTGGTTCTGGCCGGTGTCGCGGCGCTCGGCAAAATGAATGACGCCATCGTCCCGGACCTGGCGAAGATGATGGGGCGTCCGATCCGCTATGGCGGCGAATTTGGCGGCGTGAACGAGCGCGCGTCCCATATGGCGAAGATCGCGCAGGAATCGCTGGCCGACATTCAGGTCGGTGAGGACGAGACCTTCACGCGCTATATCAAGCGCGTGCCGCATGGGCTGGTCCTGGTCATCGCACCCTGGAACTACCCCTATATGACGGCGATCAATACGGTCGCCCCGGCGCTGATCGCCGGGAACACCGTGCTGCTGAAGCATGCGACCCAGACCTTGTTGGTCGGCGAGCATATGGCGGCCGCATTCCACAGCGCAGGCGTGCCGAAGGACGTCTTCGACAACATTTTCCTGGATCACGATACGACATCGGAACTGCTGTCCTCCCGCTCCGTTGATTTTGTGAACTTCACCGGATCCGTCGGCGGCGGCCGTACGATTGAGCGCGCGGCGGCCGGTACTTTCATCGGCGTTGCCACGGAACTGGGCGGCAAGGACCCGGGCTATGTCATGGAAGACGCCGATCTGGATGCGGCGGTCGCCACTTTGATCGACGGCGCCATGTTCAATTCCGGCCAGTGCTGCTGCGGCATTGAACGCATCTATGTCCATGAAGCGCTGTACGATTCCTTCGTTGAGAAGGCGGTGGAGATCGTCAACGGCTATGTCCTCGGCAACCCGCTGGACAAGGAAACGACGTTGGGTCCGATGGCGCATGTTCGCTTTGCCGAGGAAGTCCGTGCCCAGATCGACGAGGCCGTTGCTGCCGGCGCCAAGGCGCATATCGCCAAATCCCCTGCGGATGACGGCGGCGCCTATCTGTCGCCGCAGATCCTGACCGACGTGACCCATGACATGCGGGTCATGCGTGACGAGAGCTTTGGCCCCGTGGTCGGGATCATGAAGGTGTCTTCCGACGAGGAAGCCATCGCCCTGATGAATGACAGCGAATTCGGCCTGACCGCCAGCCTTTGGACGAAGGATGTCGAACGGGCCCAGCGCGTCGGCGACCGGATTGAGACGGGGACGGTCTTTATGAACCGCGCCGACTATCTCGATCCCGGCCTGTGCTGGACCGGTTGCAAGAATACCGGGCGCGGCGGCGGTCTGTCGGTGATCGGCTTCCACAACCTGACCCGCCCGAAATCCTATCACCTGAAACGGCGTACCAGCTGACCGAAGCATGGGCGCGTGACCTACGTAAGTGGATCGCAGAAATGACGAAAACGATTACCGGTAACTGGGGCTTCCCGACCAAAGTCTGGTCCGGGCCCGGACGCATCAAGGAACTGGGCAAGGCCTGCGGCGAACTTGGGATCAAGCGGCCGCTGCTCGTCACCGACGAAGGGCTGAAGGATCTGCCCATCGTCAAGAATGCTATGGCGGTTCTGGCGGATTGCGGCTGCGCGGCGGCGCTCTATGCCGATGTGCGCGGCAACCCGGTCCAGTCCAATGTCGACAATGGTGTCGCGGCCTATAAGGCCCACGGCGCGGACGGCGTCGTCGCCTTCGGCGGCGGCAGCGGTCTGGATGTCGGTAAGGCCATCGCCTTCATGGTCGGCCAGACCCGGCCGATCTGGGATTTCGAGGATATCGGCGACTGGTGGACCAGGGCCGATGCCGACGCCATCGCGCCGATCGTCGCCGTGCCGACCACGTCCGGCACTGGGTCGGAAGTGGGCCGCGCCAGCGTCGTGACCCATCCCGACACGCATGAAAAGAAGATCATCTTCCACCCGCGCATGCTGCCGGGCGTGGTGATCTCCGACCCGGAACTGACCGTCGGCCTGCCGGCGAAGGTGACGGCGGCGACCGGGATCGACGCCTATGTTCACTGTTTCGAAGCCTTCTGCGCCCCGGGTTTCCATCCGATGGCGGACGGGATCGCCCTGGAAGGCATGCGCCTGATCCAGACAGCCCTGCCGCGCGCCTATGACGACGGCAAGGATATCGAGGCACGGGCCGATATGCTGGCCGCCGCGTCGATGGGGGCCACCGCCTTCCAGAAGGGTCTGGGCGGCGTGCATGCGATCAGCCATGCAGTGGGGGCGACCTACGATACCCATCACGGCCTGACCAACGGCATCGTTCTGCCGCATATGATGCGGAAGAACGAGGCGGCGATCGCCGACCGTATGCCGATCCTGGCTCGTACCCTGGGCCTGGCGAAGCAGGACTTTTCCGGCGTGCTGGATTGGACCCTGCAATTCCGCGAGCGTCTGGGCATTCCGGACACGCTGGGCGAAATCGGCGTTCCGGCTGACCGTGCGGATTATATCGGCGAATTGGCCGAACGCGATCCGTCGGCGGGAACGAACCCGCAGAAGCTCAGTGCCGCCGAATATGCCGACGTGTTCCGCGCGTCGGTCGGCTGATTGACTGAAACTTGAAATGGAACGGGCCGGTCGCCGCAGGGCGCCGGCCCGTTTCTGTTAGAACTGCAGCCCGCAGGTTTCGAAGGCCGCCTTGGTCCGGTCCCGTTCTTCCTGAGTAAGGCCGATCATCGGTGCGCGGACAGGGCCGCCGACCTGGCCCAGCAGTTCTTGCCAGTATTTCTGATGCGATTGCGGTTTGCCGCCCGGCCGCGTGCCCCTCAATGCCTTACGGACTGGGTTTAGGCTGGCGCTGACTTTACGGGCTTCGTCGTGTTTGCCGGCGAAGGCCAGTTCTGTGTATTCCTGCATTCGTCGGTCCTTGGCGGTCTGGATCAGATAGGGGGGCGAAGAACACAGATAGAGCCGCCAGCCCAGATCGATGATGTTGTCCAGCCACTCCTCCTCAGATGCCGTACTGACCAGAATTTTGTCGCCGGCCAGTTCGGTCAGCTTGGCGTACATCGGGCGCTCTACGCTGTATTTGATTGCCACGATATTCGGCAGCTCCGCGATCCGGGCGCAGAGTTCCGGCGACATCAGGTAGCCGGAATCCGGATGGCTCCACATCGCGATGCCGATATCGACCCGTTCGCTGATCGTCTTGTAGTAACGATAGAGAATCTCGTCGCGGTCATGGACGAAATGCAGGACAGGGGCGTGGACGACGATACTGTCCGCGCCGACCGCCTGGGCATGTTCGGCCAGTTCGATCACGGTATCCATGTTCTGATCGGACACGGACATGATGGTGCCGGCCTTGTCCCCGGTTTCCTCCACCGCGATTTCGAAGGCGCGTTTGCGCTCCGCCAAGGACATGGAGAAGAATTCGCCCTGTTTCCCGGCGATGAACAGTCCATTGATGCCCAGATCGTCCACCCAATGGCGAATGTTCCGGCGGAACCCTTCCTCGTCGACGCTCAGATCGTCCTTGAAGGGCTGCAGAGCCGCCGCCCAGATGCCGCGCATGGTTTCACGGGCATAGTCTTTCGCCTGGTCACGCGTGTACTTCATTGTTCAATTGTCCTGTTGTTCCTGCAGGCCGTTCAGGGCCCGCCAAAGTTTTTCGGAGGTCAACGGCATGGATAAACTCGTTACGCCGCGGTCTTTCAAGGCGTCGTAGGCCGCGTTCAGGATTGCGGCCGGCGCGCCGATTGTGCCCGCTTCCCCGACACCTTTCGCACCGAGAAGGTTTGCGGGTGAGGGGGTCTCGGTCTTGACGATAGTCACCGGCGGAATGTCGTCGGCGCGGGGCAGGGCATAGTCGCTGAAGGACCCCGTCAGCAATTGTCCGTCAGGGGCATAGACGAGGGTTTCCAAGAGCGCCTCGCCGATCCCTTGCGCAATGCCGCCCCGGATTTGGCCTTCGACCATCATCGGATTGACGATGGTTCCGGCGTCATCGACACAGACCAACTGTTCCAGGGTCGGGACGCCGGTATCGCTGTCGATGCTCAGAACGGCCAGATAAGCGCCATATCCCCAGGCCTCGCCCTCCGCCTCGTATTTGACCTCGGTCTCGATGGTTTCGCCGTCCCCGATTTCGCGCAACCGCGCCATAACCTGGTCGGCGGCCAAGGCCAGGGCGCTGCCGCCGATCGGCGTACTGCGGCTTGCCAGGGCACCGATACCCTTGGGTGCGACGGCCGTATCGCCGAACCGGATTTCGATGGCGTCCATCGGCGCCGCCATACGGTCGGCCAAAATCTGTGCAAACGCGGTCTCCCGGCCATGGCCCTGGCTGGATGCCCCGACTTCCGCCACGATCCGGCCATCGGCTTCACGCCTTACGCGCGCGCTCTCCCACCCCTGGCCGCAGGGTTCGACATAGAAGGCGACGCCCAGTCCGACGATCTCTCCCGCCGCGCGCCGTTGTGCCAGGGTCTCGCAAAGATCCGCGTATCCCGCCGCTTCCGACAGCCGCCGCAGGGCTGCGGGATAGTCGCCGGAATCCAGCCGTCTGCCCGTCACGCCTTCATGCGGCAGGGCATCCGGGGTCAGCAGATTGCGCTGACGGATTTTCAGCGGATCGATTCCGGCTTTGGACGCTGCGGTCGAGACCAGCCGCTCCATCAGCGCGGTCGCCTCCGGCCGCCCGGCGCCGCGGTAGATGCCGACGGGGGCGGTCGTGCTCAGAACCGCGCGGGTTTCGATGTCCAGAACCGGGATATCATAGGGGCCGGGCAGCATGCGCCCCGCATTCCAGGCCGGAACGGCGGCACTGGTCGGCAGCCAATGGCCCAGCGGACAATCGATCCGCGCTTCTAGGGCCAGAAAACGGCCGTCTGCGTCGATTGCCAGCCGTCCCGCCGTCCGCGCGCCGCGCCCATGCGTGCCGGACAGAAAATCCTCGGACCGGCTGGCGGTCCAGCGCACCGACCGTCTGAGCGTCAGCGCCGCCCAGACCACGAAGACGTCTTCGGGATAGAGCGAGGCCTTCATACCGAAAGCGCCGCCGACATCCGGCGCGACGACGCGGATTCGGGTTTCGGGCACTTTCAGGATGCGGCTCAGCTCCGTCCGGGCGCGATGCGGCGTCTGGGTGGACAGCCAGACGGTGACGCCATCCCGGTCTTGGTCATACCGCGCGGCGACCGCTCTGGGTTCCAGCGCAGAAGGGGCCAGGCGGGGGTGTTGAACGACACATTCCACCACATGCGCTGCCTGCGCCGCTGTCGTGTCGAAGGAGCCCGACTGCCAGCTTGCGCCCATTGCGCGATTGCCGGGGAATTCGGGAAAGAGGTCTGCAATCTGCGGATCGCCAATTTCGGCATATACGGCTTCGGATGCGTCCTGCGCCGCGCTGCGCGACGGGGCCAGGACGGCGGCGACCGGTTGGCCGACCGCAAGCGTCCGGTCCTTCGCGAGGATCGGGAAATGGGAGGGGCGCGCATCCGGCAAGATCGCGTTGACCGTCAGAAGTCCTGTTTCGCCCAGGTCGTTGGCAGTGAAAACATGGTCGGCCCCGATATCGGCCGGGTCCTCCGGGCCGTCCAGCGACAGGATCGGTCCTACCGCGTCCGCCCGAACGAAGGCGATATGCAACGCGTCCGGCAGCCGAATGTCATCGGTATAGCATCCGCGCCCGGTCAGCAGCGCCGCATCCTCGCGACGAGGGACGGATTTTCCCAACGGCGTGTTGAATTTGGAATCTGGCAGGTCCACGCGGATCGCTCTTCTGGCTGTCGGTCTGGCCGGTTGGCGAGAGTGTGTGGGATGCCAGGTATAATGCCAAATACGAAGAATGAATTGTGATATCGCAAATCCGAATAACCATGACGGGGTGAGGGCGATATTCTCCGCCCCAACTTTGGGAGACGATGCAATGGCGCAAATCGCAATGATCGGGTTTGGCGCGGTGGGCCAATATGCTGCCCGTGCCCTGTCCGGCTTGCCGGAAATCGAAGGCGTGTCGGTGTTGTGCCGACCGGGCCGGGAAGAGGCGGCTAGAGCCGCACTGTGGCCGGATATCGAAATCGCATCATCGATTGAGACGCTTTCCCGGCAACCGGATTGCGTCGTCGATTGCGGCGGACATCCGGCACTTGTTGCCCATGGTGCGGCGGTTCTGAGGAATGGAATCGACCTGATCACGGTCTCTATCGGCGCTCTGGCGGATGACGGGCTTGCGGAACGCTTGGAGGCGGCGGCGAGGGAAGGCGGGGCTCGCTTGGAACTGGTGTCGGGGGCTGTCGGCGCGATTGACGCGTTGGCGGCGGCACGGATCGGCGGGCTCGACAGTGTCCGCTATACCGGCCGGAAGCCGCCCGCGGGCTGGGCCGGTTCCGCGGCCGAGGATCGATTGGACCTTGCGTCGCTAACAGAGGCCGCGGTTCATTTCGACGGTACGGCACGCGAGGCGGCGCGCCTCTATCCCAAGAATGCCAATGTGGCGGCGACCGTTGCCCTGGCGGGGCTGGGACTGGATGAGACCAAGGCGGTCCTGATCGCCGATCCGTATGCGTCAGGAAACATCCATGAGGTCGAGGCTATCGGCGCTTTCGGACGGTTTACCTTCCAGATTGAGGGCAAGCCATTGCCCGATAACCCGAAGTCATCCGCATTGACCGCCATGAGTGTCGTGCGTGCGGTCCGAAACCGCGTCAGCACTATTGCAGTGTAGGGGGCGCGGCACCGGCCGCCGTCTCACGCAAGACCGCCAGAAAGGCCTGCGCCGCAGGGGACAGGCCGCCGGCACGGCGATAGGTGACGCCGACCGCCCGGCCTGACAGGTCCACCTTGCAGGGCAGGATCGCCAGGTCGCCGCGCGCCACTTCCGGTGCGACGACGTGATAGGGGAACACCCCCAGCATATCCGTGCGCATCAAAAGTTCCCGGTTGGTCAGGAAGGATACGGATTCCACCGCGGCGGCCGGCGGAGTCAGGTCCCGGTCGAAGAAGGCCTTTTCGAACTGACGCCGCAGGGAGGTTTCCGGCGGCTGCAGAATCCAGGCATGGTCGACCAGGTCCGCGAATTCCACCTTGTCCTGTCGCGCCAGAGCATGTCCGGCGCGCGCAACGATACAAACTTCTTCTTCCAGCAAGCGGATCTGGGCCAAATCCTTGCGGTGCCGGAACTCAGGCAATCGTCCGACGACCAGATCGACATCCCCGGCGCTGAGGGCAGGCATCAGGACATCGTTGGTGCCGTCGCGCACGGCAACGGTCACGTTCGGGCGGTCTTCGCACATCGCCTTGATCGCGGCAGGAAGCAGCCAGGCCGACGCGGCCAGCAACGTCCCAACGACAACACGGCCGCCGCTGCCCTCGTTCAGGTCGTCCAGTTCCTGTGCTGCGTGATAAACCTGGGCCAGAATCAGTTTCCCATGCCGGACCAGTGCCTCGCCGAAGGTAGTCGGGATGGCGCCGCGATTGGTGCGGTCGAACAGGCGGACGCCGAAATCGATCTCTAGATCCTTGATCAGTTTCGTCGCCGCCGGTTGGGAGATGTTGAGGTCCTGCGCCGCGTGCAGAATGCTGGATCGTTCGGCCACGGCGACCAGCAATCGCAACTGCTTCAGCTTCAGGCGCGTTGAAACCCGTTCCGCGATCTTGACGTGTCGGTTGGCGGCGACCATGCGGTTCCTCCGGTTTTGGTATTGTAAAAACGAATAGCCACTTCAAACCAATTTCATTGATGGCCGGTTCAACGCCTCGTAGCGTTTTTGGAAGAGAAAAGAAACAGGGGATGCGTCGGCATGGGCCACCCGCGCTTCAAGCCATTCAATTTCCAGCGATGGATCGCGGAGAACGAGGATCAGCTGAAACCGCCGGTCAGCAACAAGAAGCTGTTCGATCAGGACAGCGGCTTGATTGTCATGATCATCGGCGGCCCGAACCAGCGCGTCGACTTCCATGACGACCCTGCGGAAGAGTTTTTCTATCAGCTGCGCGGCGACATGCTGCTGAAAATCCATGACGGCGGGGAACTTTACGACGTGCCGATCCGGGAGGGGGAAGTGTTCCTGCTGCCGCCGCATGTCCGGCATTCTCCGCAGCGTCCGGTGCCGGGCTCCATCGGTCTTGTCGTCGAAGGCGCTCGACTGCCCGACGCCCGGGACGGGTTCGAATGGTACTGCTTCAATTGCGGCGCGATGGTTGACCGGGTGGAGGTGAAGGTCACCGATATCGTCAAGGATCTGCCGCCATTGTTCGATGCCTTCTATGGAGATACCGCACGCCGGACTTGCGGCGCTTGCGGTTCCGTTCATCCGGGGCGGGAACCGCCCGCCGGTTGGGCCAATCTGACTTGATGATCCGAGAGACAGGGAGAGAGTGATGAAACTGAGTAAGAGCATCGTCGCGGGGGCGGTTGGCCTGTCCCTCGCATTGTCCGCGGGGGCCGCGGTCGCGAAAGATTTTCGTTTGGGCCTGATCACGCCGCCGCCGCATGTTTGGACTAAGGCAGCCGACGCTTTCGGAGCCGAATTGGCGGAGAAGAGCAACGGTGCGCATACGGTCCAGGTGTTTCCGTCCCGTCAGTTGGGGAATGAGGCGGAAATGCTGCAGCAATTGCAGACCGGTGCCCTGGACATGGCCTTCCTGACGGTCGCGGAAGTGTCCAACCGCGTGGCCGATCTGGGCGCTTTCTATGCACCTTATCTGGTGAACGACATGGACGGCGTTGCCAAGATCCTGCGCAGCGAAACCGCCACCGGACTTCTGGACCAGCTACCGCAACAGATCGGCGTCGTCGGCGTTGGCTACGGCTCGGCCGGGCTGCGGCAGATCGCGTCCCGCGACACGGTCGAAAGCGTATCGGATCTGTCCGGTAAGAAGATCCGGATCACCCCCTTCGCGCCGATCCAGGACTTCTACAATCTGCTGGGCACGGCGCCGACGCCGATGCCGCTGCCGGCGGTCTATGACGCCATGGCCAACGGTCAGGTCGATGCCATCGACATGGATCTGGAACTGATCTGGAAGCTGAAATACTGGGAGCATTCCAAGACGGTCGTCCTGTCCAATCACATGATGTTCCCGATGGTCGGCTTGGTGTCTGCACGCGTATGGGCCCAATTGTCCGAAGAGGACCGCGCGCTTGTGCGGGAACTGATGGCGAAACATGTCGATTCGACGATCGATACCTTCGTCGCGCAGGAGCCGAAATTCTTGGAGGAAACCCGGAAGACCGGTGTTTCGATCGTCGAGGTCGGGCCGGAATTCTTCGGCGATGCCATTGACCAGTGGAATGCCGCCTGGGAGAAGAAGACGGACGCCTTGGCGGCGCTTCGCAAGGAAGCGGGCATGTAATTTCCTCGCCTGACCGTTTGGGCCGGGTTTCGGGGCCGCTCCTCCCGCAATCAGGAGGGGCGGCCCGTTTCATATGGTGCGTTTCATGATTTCAGTGTTCAGATCGATTTCCGGGGCCGTCCTGCTGGCCGAACGATGGGCGATGATCCTCCTCTCCGCATCCGTGACGGGGCTCATCCTGTTGAATGTCGTCACACGGGCCACTGACAATGCGATCTATTGGGTCGACGAAGCGGCGATCTACGCCATGGTCTGGCTGGTCATGATCGGGGCGTCGGCCATCATCCGGCTGCGGCGCGGCATTTCGGTCACAATCGTTGAAGACATGTTGTCGCCGGCGGCAAAGCGGATGTCAGGCATTCTGGTCGACGCAGGCCTATTGCTGCTCGCCGGGCTACTGATTTGGACCAGCATCCTGTGGTACGACCCGGCCGCCTTGATCGCGAATGATTTCAATTTCGCGGCTTTCTCCGGATCGACCTTCAATTTCATCTATCAGGAACCGACCAATACGCTCGGTCTTCCGAAGTATTTGGTGTGGCTGGTCATGCCGATCACGGCAGTCACCATGACGATCCATGCCGCGACCAACCTCGTTGAGCGGATTACCGGTCAGGTGACAGATTTCACCGGCTGGGAGGACTGATCCATGGTCGGTATTGTCTTCCTTGTCCTGCTTATGATCGGCCTGCCCATTGCTTTCGTCCTGGCGGCATCGGCGTTGTTCTATATCTGGTACGCCGATCAGACGGTATTGCTGCAATCGGTATCGCAGCAGATGTTTTCCGGCATCCAAAGTTACGGGCTGCTGGCGATTCCCCTGTTCATGCTGGCCGGAGAACTGATGAATGAAGGCGGGATTACCGCACGCCTGATCGGGTTTGCCGGCGTCTTCGTCGGCCGGGTGAAGGGCGGGCTCGCCTATATCAATCTGATGGTCAATATGATGATGGCCTCGATCATCGGATCTGCCGCAGCCCAGATCGCGATCATGTCGCGTGCCATGGTGCCGGAAATGACTCGCCAGGGCTATGCGCCGTCCTTCGCGGCGGCAACGACGGCGGCGGGTGGCCTGCTGTCGCCGATCATCCCACCTTCCATGCTGTTCGTGATTTATGGCGTCCTGGCGCAGATCGCCATCGGCGACATGTTCATTGCCGGGATCATTCCCGGGCTGATGATGGCGGCCGGTTTCCTGATCGTGCTGGCAATTCTCGGCTGGCTGACCGACATGCCGGTTGCGGAAGCAATGGATGGCACGGAGAAGCGCCGTGCTTTGCTGTTCGGTCTGCCGACCTTGCTGATCCCAGCGGTTATTGTTGGCGGCATCCTCGCTGGCATCGCGACACCGACGGAATCCGCCGCCGTGGCATCGGTCGTGGCGCTGTTCTTGGGCCGGTTTCTCTATCGCGCGCTGGATTTCAAGAGAATGCCGGTCATCCTTTTGCGAACCGGACTGAACACGGCCATCGTCGTCTTCATCATTGCGGCGGCCAACTTGTTTGGCTGGATCGTGATCTACGAGCAGATCCCGCAGCAACTGGCTGCCTGGATGGCGGCGTTGACCGACGATCCCTTCGTCTTCCTGCTGTTGGTCAATCTGGGCCTGCTATTCGTCGGCATGATTCTTGACGGTATTGCGGCTCTGATCCTAGTGGTGCCCATTCTTCTGCCGATTGCGCAAAGCAATTACGGGATCGACCCGTTTCACTTCGGTGTCGTTGTGTGCATCAATCTGGTTCTAGGACTGCTGACGCCGCCGGTCGGGGCGGGATTGTTCGTGACCACGGCGATGACAGGAGTGCGCCCGGGCGCGCTGTTCAAGGCCTTGATGCCCTTCCTCTTCACGACCCTCGTCGTCCTGGTCATTCTGAGCTGGCAGCCTTGGCTGGTCACCATTTTGATCGAGTAACCGGCCCAGGCCGTTAGTCGTCGCCTGAATGACCGACGGACGAGGAGGGCCTGAACGTGCCCAATGCCTGACTTGGCTGAGATTCTGCGTCTGATGGCGGGGTCGTCGGTATGTCGATGCTGAACTCGCTGCCCTCGTTCAGCGCGCTACGGAAGCTCAACCGTCCGCCCATCAGCCGGACGAGTTGATCCGTCACCGCCAGGCCGATTCCGGCGCCGTCATGGGCCAGATCAGGTTCCTCGGCAAACCGTTGGAACATGCGGAAGACATAGGGATGCTCCTCCGGGGCGATCCCAATTCCCGTATCGGCGACCGCGATGCGGTAATAGCCGTCTTGCGTGGCCAGGCCGGTGATTGTGACCGTCCCGTCTATGCGATTGTACTTCACGGCGTTCGACAGGATGTTGAAGACACATTGGCGCAGGCGTGTCGGGTCACCGTAAACCGTGATCTCCGTTTTCGTCGTCACCTTGTTCGTGACGACAACTTGCTTTTTCTGAGCGTAGGGCTGCATCTGCGCCAGACATTCGGTCACGATATCCACGATGTTGACGGCCTGAATTCGGATGTTCAGGCGACCCCGCTCGATCTGCGCGAGGTCCAGAATTTGGCTGACGAGTTCGTGGAGATGGGTACCGGCGTTGTGAATATGGCCCGTCCATTCATTCTGCTTGTCCGACAACTCCCCCATTCGCAGCATTTCGGAGAAGCCGATCACCGCGTTCAGCGGTGTACGCAATTCATGGCTCATGCTGGCGAGGAAGGAGGATTTTGCGCTGCTGGCCTGTTCCGCAGCGTCCTTTAGGCCACGCAGTTCGGTTTCGGCGCGCAGGCGATCCGTGATGTCGCGGAAAGAGGCGACATAGTGTCTGTCGCCATTCGCTTGATAGGTGGCGATGTTGATCTCGATCGGAACCGAACTGCCATTTTTGCGACGGCCGTGAACGTGGCGGGGAAAATGAATGACAGCGGGGGAGGTTGCGGCGATTTCATCAATGATTTTTCGATGGTGTTCCTGCAAATCGGCTGGGACAAGGGCGCTTATGTCCATGCCCGCCGCCTCGTCGCGGACATACCCGAAGATTTTCTCGGCCGCCGCGTTGAAGACTTCAATCCTGCCATGTTTGTCGACGGTCAGGATTCCATCACTGCCGCTGTTAACGATGCTTTCGAACCGGGACGCTTCGTTGTTGAGGTGGCGGACAGCATGGGACAATAGCCGTTCGCGGCGTAGTATCCAGAATGTCATGGCGCAGCCCATCGCCAGGAACAGGGCTGCGGCAATCTGCGCTCCGTTGGACCAAAACCGGCCTTGATCCACGGAACGCGACAAACTGTTTCTGCCACTGTCGTATGTGCCTCGCCAGGCAGCGCGCAAAGTGGCCAAGCCGCTGATCATTGCAGTGTCGTTTACCCGTACCGCCTGATCGATCTGCCGGACCAGCGTATTCGCCTCCACGAGGGCATCTACTACGTCGATGTTGGTGCGGTATTTATCGATCGTGTCACGAATCGCTTTCAGGGCGATCCGTTCATCCTGGTTCACCCCCAGGCTCTCATACTGATTGAGGATGCTCGTTGCGGCGTTGAAATCCGCCAGCGCCATGTCGCGGTACCTCTCGTCGCCGCGAATGACATAGTTCTTGAAGTTGTGAACCAGACCGCCGAACCCGATCTTGTCATGCAGACGGCTGAGCAGAAGACCTTTCTCGGTCGGCATTTGGCCTAGAACGGTCCAATCACGCTCGATCCGATGGAAATGTTCGCCGATCAGAAATGCGAACCCGCCTGCCGCGACGGTCAGCAGCAGAAATGCCATGACGACCATGCGGGCGCCACGTGCGAGCCGGATGGTCGACGATTGTGCCCGATCGTCCGCCATGCTGTTCCAATCCCATCCCTGGAGCCGTACCTGGGTAAGGCCAGATTTACCAGTCTTATGGCGACCGGATTACGTGTATCTCCCATCCCAACACCAACTAGAATGCCGGGGAAAATGATCGTCAGCAATGACATATAGTGATTCAATTACAGCCAGTTAGGATCATGTTTTCATCAACCACAACCTGTGATGACGGAAACGTGCTGTTGAGGCGAAATGGGGATGCTGTCGATGCGGACAGGTAACCGCCGCCAAGTCTCCATGCTGGAACGGCCAGACCCCAAACTTCATGATTGCGTCCCGCTGGTCAAAGATGCCGGATATTTCACCCGTTGGATAAGCTGATATGTCTAAAAATGGGCTATCCGTCCCGAACCAAAATGTGGAAACTCCGGACAGATGCCGCGCGATACGTTCTCAATCTTTCTGTTTCTTTCGATCGCCGTTCTGACCGTTGTCAGGGCGCTGTTCGCACTTGAATGGCTTGGGGGCGTTGCCGCGGGATTGGTGGCGCTGCTGCTGATCGTAGAATTCACCCGCATTCCCGGACTTCAACGCGGGGTCGGAATTGCGCTTCTGCTTGGCGGCACGGTAGCGGCTGCCTTCACGCCAGACCCGGCCGCAATCATACTATTGGGGTTGGAAAAGACATTACCTTTCCTGCTCCTGTTCGCTTCCGTGGCGTGGCTGCAGATTCCGTCCGGGCAAAGCCCGTCGCTGTTGGCAGTTCGCGAGACGGTTCTGCGGCAGCCGCCAGGACGCCGGTTCGCCTGGGTCGCTGCGGTTGGCCATTTTCTTGGCGTCGCTTTCAATCTGGCGGGGTTGTCCCTGCTGACTCCCATGGTGGAACAAGGCAAGGATGAGCGCCTCCAGAAACGCTTGGGTCGGGCGATGATCCAAGGATTTGGGGCGGGTACCTGTTGGTCGCCGCTTTATGTCGGGACGGCTGTGATTATCGCGTCCGTGCCGGGTGTCAGTTGGATTGAAGTCGGACCCGCAGGGTTTGGAATAGCCATGGTTCTGCTGGGCTGGAGTTGGACTTTCGACCGCCTGTTCGCTCGGCGAGGCGGTGGAGGGGGCGGGACGGCAACGGAACGCCAGTCCGGCATGCCTCCGATCGTTTGGGCGCGACTGATCTTGATCTTGTGCAGTCTGTTCGGCTGCATCATCGGGCTGGTCGAAGGACTGGGATGGTCGATACCGGTCGCTCTGGCGGTAACGGCGCCGGTCTATGCCATGATCTGGTCGTTGCTGATCCGGCGGGCGGGCGCTGGGCCGGGGGCCGCAGCGACGGCTCGTCGGGTTCTGGCGGGCCTGCCAGGCTTGCGTGGCGAGGCGTTGCTGTTCACCGGGGCAAATGTCCTGGGCGTCGGGATCGCGGCGCTGATTCCGGATGCGGGCCCGGCGGCGTCGGAATTCCCAATCGCGCCGACGGTAATGCTGGTCCTGATCATGGCGGGCTATGCTCTGCTCAGCGCTGCCGGGCTGCATCCGGTCGTGACCGTCGTGCTGGTCACGTCGATTTTGACTCCGACCGTGATCGGTGTCTCGCCGGCCATCTTGGCCTTGGCCCTGATGACGATGTGGGGACAGGGCACGAACATCTCTCCCTTCTCCGCGACGGTGCTTTATATGGCGCGGGTGACCGGACGCAGCGGGTGGACTGTGGCATGGCGTTGGAACGGCCCGTTCGGAATAACCGCGACCCTGATTTTGGCCGGCATAATCGCGATCTTGAACCTGAATGGATTTGCTTAAGCCCTTATGCCAGATGGCATGTTTGCCTATATGGCAAGCATGTCTGACGCGTACGATACGCCGGCTAGGCTCTCATTGCCCAATGTCAGGATGCGGCTATCCCGCATAATGCCCAACGCCTCGCGAAGCGTTGGGGACGAAGCCGCGCCCAGGGCGCCCAGTAGCCCGGCAATAGAGGTCTCAACCGGTACAAAGGGACGGTCGTGCAGCGTCTCTAGAATCGATTTGGCCGCCAGGTCATCGACCGTCAGGCACGCCGCCAGATCTTGCAGCAAGCTGTCTTGGACGACGGATGGTAAGGTCCCCCCGAAATTCGGCAGGTCCACGTTTTGGGATTGGACGAGAACGAGCCTGGGACCTTGATCGCCGAGAACATGTCGGTAACGCGCCGCAAGGGCGAGTGCCATTTCCGTTGCTTGGGCTTGAACAAATACATGGGTCGGCCGTAACTCTGCCGGTAAGTCGAGTGCTTCCGACGCGACCACGCTGTAGCCCGCCAAGATGTCCTGAAAACGTGTGAGAGCGGAATTGTCCTGGGTCTCCGCCAGGGCATGCCAACCTTCGCTTGCCGCTGCCGCGGCACATGCCCGCACTGCCGCAGCTTCGTCACCATCGACCGGAATCGCCACCGCGTCCAAAGCGGCGATCCGCTTAACCAGTCCAGCAGGGGAGGCGGTCGGTACAAAGATCCGGCACCGGCATCCGGCCAGTTTTGCCTCCCAGGCCACGGAAACGCCGAAGGAATCGCCGGACGCGACCGTCACTGTCATTTTGCGCAAGGCGTCGATATAGGCGCCGTTCCGGACGGAGGACAGTGCGGGACGCGATCCGATTGCCCGCGCCAGAATTTCCGCCGATAACCGCAGTACCGCATAGGCGCCGCCGAGCGCTTGAACGCCGCCGATCCCAAGGCGTTGCGACTCATCCTTGTAGTGCAATGCACCTATGCCGACGGCCTGCGCGAGCGGGGATAGGTCGCGGATCGGCGACGGGGCATATTCCGGCCAGGCGGATATCTCTGAAAATGCCTCCTCGGCCATCGGCGCCGGCAAAAGACCGTTCAGGCGGAACGAATCGGTTCCGCCGTCTTGGCCAAACAAACGCGTGTCGGTCGGGACATCGTAAAGTTGCATGCGGGGAAGGCTAGCATGGCGATTTCAAGGAGACCATGCGGGTAGGCTTAGTCTCCTGACACGCCGCGTCAGGAACCTTTGGCCATTGGATAGATCAGGGGAGGGGGCTGGAGGCGCGAGCCGGAATCGAACCGGCGTACACGGCTTTGCAGGCCGCTGCGTAACCACTCCGCCATCGCGCCTCACCGGGCAGATCGGGGTCGGAAGCGACCGCCATTGCCCGGAGGCGCGTCTATAGCCTTAGCCGGATCGCCGGTCAAGAAAGCTATCGGCGACATGATTTGTCCCTCCTTCGCGCGTTGCCAAGAATGACGCGGGAACATATAAAGCAAGGGCCTAGCAACATAGTATCAGGACGGGTCAGGAACATGGATTTCGCCCTCGCACGCCGGAACATGGTGGAGTCTCAACTGCGGACGAACAAGGTCATCGCGCCGGCCGTGCTCGACGCGCTGCACAGCATTCCGCGGGAACGCTTTCTGCCGCCGTCGCGCCGGGCTCAGGCCTATGTCGACGAACATGTCCAGATCGCCAAGGACCGCTGGATCATGCCGCCCATGCCGATGGCTCGCCTGATTCACGACGCCATGCCGCAGGCGGATGACAATGCGCTGGTCGTCGGTGCGGGCATGGGCTACTCCGCCGCCATTCTGGGCCGTCTCTGCCGGTCAGTCTTTGCGCTGGAAAGCGATGCCGATCTGGTGGCCGAAATGGGGGCGGCACTGACCGAACTGGCCTTGGACAATGTCGTCGCCGTGGAAGGGCCCCTCAAGCAGGGCTATCCCAAGGAAGGACCTTTTGACGTCATCATCCTGGGCGGTGCGGTCGATGAGGTGCCGGAAGGTCTGATCGACCAGTTGAACGAGGGGGGCCGTTTGATGGCGATCGTGAACTCACCGAACGGGATCGGCCGGGCGACGCTGTATGGCAAACGTAACGGGGTTACGACGCCGCGGACGCTGTTCGATGCCACCGTCAAATCCTTGCCGGGATTTCAAAAAGCGGCGGCTTTCGTTTTTTAAGAGACTCCGGTACGACATGTTGCGATTGTGGGTAGCAATGCCGTCGGCCGCACCATATATGACCGGCAGTTTTGTTTCTAAGCGGCAGATGGGTGCCGAGAGGGGCCAGTGGTTATGACGAAATTCGGTATGCGGTTCGGGCTGTTTTCGACGGCCGCCGCGGTCGCTTTTGCGCTCTCCGGCGCGGTTTCCGGCGGGGCTTTGGCTCAAAGTCTGGAGGAAGCCCTTTCCGAGGCCTATCTCAGCAACCCGACTCTTCAGGCACAGCGTGCCCAGGTGAGGGCGACGGACGAGGGCGTGCCGCAGGCCAAGGCCGGCTGGCGCCCCAGCGTTGAACTGGTTGCCGATTCCGGCCTGTTGCGGTCGCGCTCCCGGACCCGGACAACCCGCACCAATTCGACCCGTATGACGCATGGTATCGAGTTGCAGGTAACCCAGAACGTCTTCAACGGTGGCGGCACCGAAGCGGCGGTCGAAGGCGCCAAGGCGGATGTCCTGACGAACCGGGCCGAACTGACCTCGACCGAACAGACCGTGCTGCTGCAGGCGGTGACGGCCTATATGGACGTGCTGCGCGATACGGCCGTGGTCGATTTGAACGAACAGAACGTGCTGCGGCTGCAGCGCCAGTTGGAGGCGACGCGCGACCGGTACGATGCCGGTGTGGCGACGCTGACCGATGTCGCGCAATCAGAATCCCGCATTGCGCGGGCGCGCTCCGACCAATTGACCGCCGAGGGCGACCTTGAGGTCAGCCGCGCGGTGTTTGAAGAGGTGATCGGCCTCGCCCCGGCGAATTTGAGCCGCCCGACCTTGAATCCGACCCTGCCCGGCGGCCGGGACGAAGCGAAATCCATGGCGGTTCAACGGAATCCGTCTGTGCTGAGTGCGGTGTATTCGCGCCGTTCCGCCCTGCATGACGTCGATGCCCAGTTCGCCGATCTGCTGCCGCAGGTCGATATCATCGGCACTGCCTCCCACAATTGGGACAGGACGTCGGACGGGTCGCGCAGCCGCGAATATCAGGTGGCGGCGCAATTGACGGTTCCGATCTATCAGCAAGGCTTCGAAACGAGCCAGATACGCGGTGCCAAGATGACCGCGGCTCAGGCCAAGATGCAGATCGAGGCGGCCCGCCGTGACGCCAGCGAACAGGCTTTGAGCGCGTGGGAGACCTATCAATCGGTCGTGGCGACGATCGTCGCCATCCGCGAGGAAGTCCGCGCGGCGGAGATCGCGCTGGAAGGCGTGCAGCAGGAAGAGCTGGTCGGGCAGCGCACCGTGCTGG
Organism: Pacificispira sp.; assembly: GCF_965228185.1. NCBI lineage: Bacteria > Pseudomonadati > Pseudomonadota > Alphaproteobacteria > Rhodospirillales > Aestuariispiraceae > Pacificispira > Pacificispira sp. The sequence goes on from NZ_CBDDHE010000004.1 coordinate 34,765, forward strand.
ATGTGCTGGATGCCGAGCAGGAATTGCTGGATGCGAAGGTGAGCCTTGTTCAGGCCGAGCGTGACGAAACCGTTGCCCGGTTCGAACTGGTTGCCGCTGTCGGATCTCTGACCGCGCAGGACCTTGGTCTCGATGTCGAAATTTACGATCCCAGCCGTCATTACGACTCGGTCAAAGACGAGTGGTGGGGCTTGGGGGGGGAAGTCGAACCCCACGACAGCGACGAAACGGCCCGCGCCGTTCAGCCCTAACCTCCGGCGGGCGACATCGCGTAACCGCAAAGTCTACTTGCGAAGTCTGACCTGAATCAGGCAGGCTCCCCCTTGATCCGCTTGTGCTTTTTCGAATGACGGGCGGGGAATCGGCGTATGCTTACCGTCGGGGGTGTGCTCCGGTCTTTTCAGGGACGGTGACGAAACGATGAGCGACAACCAAGAACCTTCGATGGAGGAAATCCTCGCGTCGATCCGAAAGATCATTTCGGAGGACAGCGAGGACGAACCCGAGAAGCAGGCCGCCCCGCCCCCTGAACCGGAGCCGGAACCTGAACCCGAGCCGGAACCCGAGCCAGAGCCGGAGCCGGAACCCGAACCGGAGCCTGAACCAGAGCCGGAACCTGAGCCGGAACCTGAGCCGGAACCCGAGGAAGAACCTCTCGAACTCGACGACGAGTTCGAAGAGGAGGAAGAGCCACTTGAGCTCGACGACGAAGTCGAGCCCGAGCCGCCGGATATTGAATTGGTCGACATGGAGGATGAGGTCGAGGAGCCGGAACCGCCGCCTCCACCCCCTCCGCCGCGCCCGGAACCGAGACCCGCACCGGCCCCGATGCCTGCGGCGATGTCCGACGACGATCGGATCATTTCGGACCAGACCGAGGATTACGGTGTCCATCATTTTGCGGCGTTGGAACGCTCCATTCGCATGGGGCAGGCCGGAGAGACGCTGGAGGATATCGTCAAGGGCTTGCTGCGGCCGATGCTGCGGTCTTGGCTGGACGAGAACCTGCCCGGATTGGTCGAAAGGCTGGTCCAGGAAGAAATTCAGAAAATGTCCCACCGCGCCCGTCGACGCTGGGACGAAGAGGACTGACCCTCTTCACAGATTTGGAAAAGCCCCCGACTTCGGGGGCTTTTTCATGTCTGCGTCGCGGCAGGATTTGACCTGCCCGGCGCAAGCCGTATAACCGACGCGTTTGACGGAATCTCTATCGTTTGAAGGTGTTCGATGCTGGACAAGACCTACCGGCCCGACGCGGTCGAGGGTGCGCATTATCAGCGCTGGGAAGATGGCGGCCATTTCGAATGCGGACGGCGTCCGGACGCCGACCCGTTCACCATTGTCATTCCGCCGCCCAATGTAACCGGCAGCCTTCACATGGGGCACGCCCTGAACAATACGATTCAGGACGTCCTGATCCGCTACAACCGCATGATCGGCAAGGACGCCCTGTGGCAGCCCGGCATGGATCACGCCGGCATCGCGACCCAGATGGTCGTCGAACGTAAGCTGGCCAAAGAGGGTAATCAGTCGCGCCGCGAAATGGGCCGCGATGCCTTCATCGACAAGGTCTGGGAATGGAAGGCCGAAAGCGGCGGCACGATCTCCCGTCAGCTTCGCCGCCTGGGCGCCTCCTGCGACTGGCGCCGCGAACGCTTCACCATGGATGAGGGGTTGAGCGCCGCCGTTCTGAAGGTCTTCGTCGACCTGTACAAGGACGGCCTGATCTACAAGGACCAGCGTCTGGTGAACTGGGACCCGGCCCTGGAAACCGCGATTTCCGACCTGGAGGTTCAGCAGGTCGAAACCAAGGGCAATATGTGGTTCTTCCGCTATCCGGTTGAAGGCGAGGACGGTGTCTTCCTGACCGTGGGAACGACCCGGCCGGAAACTATGCTGGGCGACACCGGCGTCGCGGTTCATCCGGAGGATGAGCGCTATAAGCATCTGATCGGCAAGCATTGCATTCTGCCGCTGGTCGGTCGCCGCATTCCGATCGTCGCCGACGAATACGCCGATCCCGAACAGGGGTCGGGCGCGGTGAAGATGACGCCGGCGCATGATTTCAACGATTTCGAGGTCGGTAAGCGCCAGGGGTTGGAGATGATCAACATCCTGACCCCGCAGGCGACGCTGAACGACAGCGTGCCGGAAAAGTATCGCGGCATGGAGCGTTTCGCCGCGCGCAAGCAGATCGTCGAAGATCTGGACGCGCTCGGCCTGCTGGAGAAGATCGAGGATATCCAGCACACCATTCCCTATGGCGACCGAGGCGGCGTGCCGATCGAGCCGTATCTGACCGATCAATGGTATGTCGACGCCAAGACCCTGGCGAAACCCGCCATCGAGTCCGTCGAGCAGGGCCGCACGAAGTTCGTGCCGGAAAACTGGACCAAGACCTATTACGAATGGATGCGCAACATTCAGCCCTGGTGCATTTCGCGCCAGCTCTGGTGGGGCCACCGCATCCCGGCCTGGTACGGGCCGGACGACAAGGTTTTCGTCGCCCTGACAGAGGAAGAGGCTCAGGCGGAGGCGGATGCCCACTACGGCGCCGCGACCGAACTGACGCGAGATCCGGACGTGCTGGATACCTGGTTCTCGTCGGCCCTTTGGACCTTCTCGACCCTGGGTTGGCCGGAACAGACCCCGGAACTGAAACGGTTCCACCCGACCGATGTTCTGGTGACCGGTTTCGATATCATCTTCTTCTGGGTCGCCCGGATGATGATGATGACCTTGCATTTCATGAAGACGGAGCCCTTCCACACCGTCTATGTCCACGCCCTGGTGCGGGACGAGAAGGGCCAGAAAATGTCGAAATCCAAGGGGAACATCATCGATCCCCTGGAACTGATCGACGAGTATGGCGCCGACAGTCTGCGCTTCACCCTGATCGCCCTGGCGGCGGCCGGACGCGATATCAAACTGTCGCCCCAGCGGGTCGAAGGCTATCGCAACTTCATGACCAAACTGTGGAATGCGGCCGCGTTCTGTGAGCGAAATCAGTGTGTTCTGGATGAAAGCTATCGCCCGGAAATGGCGCAGCACACCCTGAACCGCTGGGTGTTGGGAGAGTTTGGCAAGACCCGCGATGCCGTCACGGCCGCAATCGAGACCTACCGTTTCAACGAAGCCGCGGGGGCGATCTATGCCTTCGTCTGGGGCACGTTCTGCGATTGGTACATCGAATTCGCCAAACCGCTCTTTGCCGGGGATGACGCGGCGGTCGCGGAGGAAACCCGGAAGACGGCGGCGCATGTGCTGGAACGGGTTTTGCGCCTGATGCACCCCATCGCGCCCTTCATCACGTCCGAGATTTGGGACAATCTGAAGGGCGAGGGCGCGGATCTGCTGATCGATTCCGCCTGGCCGTCGCAGGGCGCCGAGGCCCTGGTCGATCCGGCAGCGGAAAAGGAGATGAACTGGGTTGTCCGGTTAATCTCGGAAATCCGCTCCGCCAAGTCGGAAATGAATGTGCCGCCGGGTACCAAAGTCACCTTGGCTATCCAAGGGATGGGCGAGGCCGCGCGGGAATGGCTGGTGCGTCATGACGCGCTGATCCGGCGCCTTGCCCGGGTCGAGGCGGTGGAACATGTTGACGCCATTCCCCGGAACGCGATTCAGATCGTCCTGGACGAAGCCACGATCGGCATTCCTCTGGCCGGCCTGATCGATTTCGACGCCGAACGGCAACGCCTGGAGAAGGCCATCGCCAAGGCCGACGCCGAAATCTCAAAGATCGAAAAGAAGCTGGGGAACGAAAAGTTCGTCGCCAACGCGCCGGAGGAAGTGGTTCAGGAAAACCGCGACCGTCTGACCGAAGAGCAGGCCCAACGCGCCAAGCTGGCCGACGCATTGTCGCGGATCCGCTCGGCGGAGTGATCAAGCTTGGACGTGGCCATTGTCGGGGCCGGTGTTTCCGGTCTGGCAAGCGCCGCGTTTCTGGCGCGCGACGGTCACCGCGTGGTGATTTTCGAGAAGTTCGACAAGGCAGCCCCAGTCGGGTCCGGCCTGCTTCTGCAACCCACTGGGCAAGCGGTCCTGGAATGCCTCGGCCAACGGGGTTTTATTGTCCGGGCGGGCGCGAGGATTACCCAGCTGGACGGCCGTACGGTATCCGGCCGAAAGGTACTCGATCTGGATTACCGCCGTCTGAACGGCGACATGTTCGGCCTCGGGACGCATCGTTCCGCCCTGTTCGACGCCCTGTTTTCGGAATGCGAGGCGGCGGGTGTCTCCTTCGAACTCGGTATCGAAGTGAGCCATATCGAAGGGGTCGATACGGCGAAACCGCGCTTGGTTGCATCGACGGGCCGAAGCTATGGGCCATTCGACCTTTTGCTGGATGCCGGCGGCATGTTCTCGCGGCTTAGGACTGCGCATCTTGGTGGGCAGGGGTGCAGGCCATTTCCCTATGGGGCGGTTTGGATCACGGCGGATGTGCCCAATGAAATTTTCACCCGACCGGCCTTGCAGCAGCGGTTCCACGGGACCGACGTAATGATCGGCGCCTTGCCCATCGGCAATGGCGGCATCGCTGACAGATCGGGAAAAATAGCATTCTTCTGGAGCCTGCGTAACGATCAGTATGAAACGTGGCGTTTGGCGCCTTTGGCATCTTGGAAAGACAGGGTCGTTACATACTGGCCGGAAGCAGAACCGCTATTGTCCAAAGTGCACGATCACGACGAACTGCTGCATTCGGTCTATGCGGATATCAACGTCCATCCACGCTTGGGACCTGCCGCGGCGTTAATTGGCGATTCCGCGCATGGCACCAGTCCGCAACTCGGAAATGGTGGCAATTTGGCGCTTCTAGACGCCGTCGTCCTGGCGATTGCCTTCGCGCGGGCCCGGACCGTGGAAGAGGGATTGAGCGATTTCATCGCCCAACGGCGCCGTCATACACATCTATACCAGATGATGAGCGCTTATCTTACGCCGGTGTTCCAATCCGATCTTCAGCCCTTGGCCTGGGTCAGAGACGCTGTCTTTGGCGCTGCCTGCCGCGCACCATATTTCCGGCGGGATATCGCGCGGATCATGGCCGGTATCAAAACCGGCCTGTTTTCCGCCATGGACCCCAACGCCCTGATCGCACGCTATCGCGGTCGGCACGACGCGACGCAATCCGGCTAGGCGAACCACCAGCGTTCGATACAGCGGCTGCCGTCCAGGGTCCAATTGCTGCCGATCTCCGCCGGGACGGCGACCGAGTCGCGGCGGGCGAAGACGTAATTGGCGTAGAGCGGTATGACGGAGCCGCCGTCGCGCCGGACGATATCCTGCATTTCGAAATACAGCGTGCGCCGGGTCGAAACGTCCGTTTCGGCGCGCGCCTGCAAGAGAAGGGCGTCGAAGCGTTCATTCGACCAATCGGATTCATTCCACGGCACACCGCTTTGATAGACTTCGGAGAACATGGAATCCTCCGTCGTTCGGCCGCCCCAATAGCTGGCGCACCAGGGACGATTGCGCCAGACATTGGTCCAGTATCCGTCGGAAGGAACGCGGTCCACGGTGATGTCGATTCCGGCGGCGGCGGCGTTTTCGCGGTACAGGGCGGCTGCGTCCACGGCCCCTTGGAAGGCCGCGTCCGCCACGCTCAGGGTCAGGCTGAGGCGGTCGTATCCTGCCTTTTTAAGGTGATGACGGGCGCGATCAGGGTCGTATTCCGCTGCCGGCATTTCATGATTGTAATAGCGGTTCGCCGGAGTGATCGGTGAATCGTTTCCGACCGTCCCATGGCCACGTAGGATGCGCGTCAGCAGGTCCTGACGGTCCAGGGCACATTTCAGGGCGCGGCGGACCTCCGGGTCGTCGAAAGGCGCCATATCGCATTGCATCGGGAAGGTGAAATGCTGTGTGCCGGCCACTTCCATGACCGCGACGCCCGGCGCCTGTCTGAGCAATTCGAACGTATCGAGGGGAACCCGGTCGATGGCGTGGACTTCACCCGTCAGCAGGGCCGCCTGACGGCCGGCGGGATCGACCGAAGTCCGAATCTCCACGCTGTCGAAAAAGCCGCGATTGTCGTCCCAGTAGCCTTTGTAGCGGCTGAACTGTGCGACCACCCCCGGGTCGAAGCGGTCCAGCCGGTAGGCGCCGCAACCGATCTCCGCGTTGGGGTCGATCTTGCCCTCGCTGCTGGGCACAACGACCAGATGGCCGTCGGCCAGAAGGAAGGGAAAATCCGCGTTGCCGTTCCGCAAGCGGATGGTGATGCCGTCGGCATCGACCGTCAGGTCGGTGATGTCCTTTAACAGTGGCTGTGCTGCCGATGCGACATCCGGGTTGCGGTGATAGTTCAGGGACGCCGCGACATCGTCCGGACGCACCGATTGTCCGTTGTGAAAGGTCAGACCCTGCCGAAGGGTGAAACGCCAGGTTCTTGCGTCGGAGGAATGCTCCCAGGTCTCCGCAACCTCTCCGACCAGGTCGCCATTGGCCGCGATTTCCGTCAGGCGGCCATGCATCGCATGGGCAAGGCAGTTGGTGAACTGGTTCTCCCAGGTCGCGGGGTTCAGTGTATCCGCCGTGTTGCCATGCCCCAGCGCCAGGACGAAATGGCCCCCCCGCTTCGGTGTGCTCGCCGCCCGGGCGCTCCCTGTCAGCAGGGTTGGCATTGCGACAGCGGCCGTCGCGGCCGCCAAGACGCCGCGCCGCGTCATACCCCTTCCACCGAAGATCGGCGCCCGGTCCCTGCATCGCAGCAGGTTGCCACTACCTCGACTTGTGCATTCCCCAGCGCATTCCTGTCACGAGATGACCCTGGCGAACAACTTGTATTAGAATGAGGATTTCTTTCACTGAGAGAAATTCCAACGTTTCCGTACCTTGCCGCATGCAAGCTTGTCCGCGTGCCACAATTCGGTTTCCATGCTGCGATGCGCAGTGAGGGAGATCGACATGGACATGAACCTTTCCGGCAAGCGGGTCCTTGTGACCGGTGCGAATGGCGGGATCGGAGGAGCAATTGCCGCCGGTTTCCTGGCAGAAGGCGCACGCGTGGCCGTGCATGCTCGCAAGGCGGACACCGCGAGAAGCGTCGCTGAGGCGCTTGGTCCGAACGCAGTTCCGGTGGCGGCGGATCTGGGCGATTCGGATGCGATCCGAAGCATGGCCGCCGATGCGATTTCCGCCTTGGGCGGGCTGGATATTCTGATCAACAACGCCGGAATCTTTGAGACCGCGCCCATCGGTGAGACGACCGAGGACATGTGGGACCGGTCCTTTGCTATCAACACGAAATCCTGCTTTACCCTGAGCCAGGCCTGCATTCCGGCAATGGTGGGGCAGGGTGCCGGTGGATCGATTCTGTTCATCAGTTCGACCAGCGACAAGGATGCGGCGGCAACCTACTCCGCCTACAACGCGTCCAAACACGCGGTTCGCGGGTTGATGCGTTGTCTGGCGGTGGAGGTGGCGCCGCACAAGATTCGCGTGAACTGCATCGCGCCCGGCTGGGTCGAAACGCCGATGGCCGGCCGTGCGCGCGATCAGTATGCGCGCGAAGGACATGGCGACGCGGCTGACGCTACGGCGGAAATGCAGTCCCATTCCTTGCTGGGCGAGATCGTTCCGCCCCAGGCCATCGCCGACATGGCGGTCTATCTCGCATCCGACAGGGGGGCACAGATCACCGCCCAGTCGGTCAGCGTCTGCGGTGGGACGACCCATTGGGGGTGATCCTCAATAGGGGATGGGCTGACCGTCCCAGGCATAGAACCCGCCGGACATCGACGCATCCGCATTATCGATCACTCGCAGCAGGCATTCGGCGCTGTAGTCCGGCGTGAACAGTCGGTCGCTTGGGACTCCGCGCTGGAATGGACCCGATAAGGCAGTGTCGACCGTGCCGGGATGAAGGCACAGCGCGCAGGCTTGCGGATGAGTTCTGCCAAGTTCGATGGACAGCGTTTTCACCAGCATGTTCAGCGCGGCTTTTGACGCCCTGTAGCCGTACCAACCGCCCAATTGATTGTCGCCGATGCTGCCGACCCGCGCGGAAAGTACTGCAAAGACGCTTTTGCCGTCGCGCGGCAGTTTGGGCAGGAAATGTTTGGCGATAAGGGCCGGCCCGAATGCATTGATCCGCATCGCCCTTTCCAGCCACTCCGCATCCAGTTCCCGCCATGACTTTTCCGGACGATGCGTTGCGTCGTGCAGAATACCGCTGGCTACGACGACAAGACGCGGGGCGTGCAGATTTCGGGCGGCCGCCTCGATGGACGCTTCGTCCGTGAGGTCCATGGGGGCCGGGGTGATCTTGTCGCCGGCCCAAACCTCATCCGGCCGGCGGGCGAAGGCGTGTAGCGTGGAAATGGCCGGGTGCTGCGAGAGACGGCTGACAAGGGCGCGGCCGATCCCACCTTGGGAGCCGATGACCGCGACCTCCGAACCTGGTGGCAGCCAGCCCATCGGCTTGGTCCGTTCGCCTTCATGCTTCGTATCTTGCATGGCGAGAAAGCTAGTGGGGGCGTCGGGGTCTTCAAGCACATGAAAGCCAATGGGAAACACCGCAAGAAAGGCGATCTGCCAACCAAGACCTGCGCTGCCTGCGGGCGTCCCTTCACGTGGCGGAAGAAATGGCGCGCCGTTTGGGAGGAGGTGCGGTTCTGTTCCGACCGATGCCGGTCGGAGCGACGGGCTCAACGCCCGTAAACGTCTTCCAGGCGTTCGATATCGTCTTCTTCGACATAGTCGCCAACCTGCACTTCGATCATATGCAGCGGTTCCGGTCCCTTGTTTTCCAGCCTGTGCGTCGCGCCGACCGAGACATAGGTGCTCATGTTCCGAGTCAAAACCTGCTCCTCGCCATCGATGGTCACATGGGCGGTGCCGCGCACCACGACCCAGTGTTCCGATCGCCGTCGATGCCGCTGCAGCGACAGGCGGCCGCCCGGATTGACGATGATGCGTTTCACGCGGAAGCCGTCTTCCTTGTCGATATCTTCATAAGTGCCCCAGGGACGGGCGACGCGGCGGTGATACTCGGCCTCCGCGACGCGCTCCTGCGACAGGTCGGCGACGATCTCCTTGACCTCTCCGGCACGATCCTTCGGTGCCACCAGAACGGCGTCGGCGGTCGAGACGACAACCATGTCCTCGATACCGATCGCGGTCAGCAGGCGACCGTCCTCGGACCGAAGATAGCTGCCGGACGTATCGCGCGTCGCAACCCGGCCGATCGTGGCGTTGGCATGCGCGTCATGGCCCGCGGTTTCATAAAGCGCGCCCCAGGACCCCAGGTCGCTCCACCCCATGTCCGCCGTCACTGTCGCGGCATGCCGTGTTCTCTCCATGACCGCGACGTCGATGGACAGGGATGGCGCCGCGCCGAACAGGGCGGCGTCCAGACGGGTGAAGCCGATATCCTGCTGTGCGGCGGCATGCGCCCGGGCGGCGGCTGCTTCGACCTCCGGGGCGAGCGTGCGCAGTTCCCGCAGCATGACAGAGGCGCGGAAGACGAACATCCCGCTGTTCCAGCCGTAGCCGCCTTGATCCAGATAGGATTGCGCCGTCGCGGCGTCAGGCTTCTCGACGAAGCCGTCGACGATATTGACGCCTTCTAGGCCTGGGACCGGCGCACCGTGCCGGATATACCCATAGCCGGTTTCCGGCCGCGTCGGCGCAATGGAAAAGGTGACGATCCACCCTTCGGCGGCGGCGGCGATCGCCTTTCGCAAGGATTCTGTAAAAGCTGATTCGTCCTCGATTCGATGATCCGAGGCGAAGATGCCGATCACCGGATCGCGGCCACCCGCCATGGCCGCGTGACAAGCCAGGGCGACCGCGGGCGCGGTGTTGCGGCCGACCGGCTCCAAAATCAGCGCTTCGGGCGTGACGCCGATATCCGTCAATTGTTGGCGGACCAGGAACCTGTGGTCGTCATTGGCGATAATGATCGGCGCCGCGCGGCCTTCGGTCCCTGCCAGTCGTTGCACCGCCTGTTGCAGCAGGGACCCATCCCCGACAAGCGCCAGCAATTGCTTGGGATACGTGCGGCGCGACAGGGGCCAGAGGCGCGTGCCGGAGCCGCCGGACAGGATAACGGGTTGAAAGGGCGTATCGGTCATGGATCCGGTCTGTGTCCTCGTCTCGGGCGCGGGGCAGCTTATCGTTCGGGCGGGAGTGCGAAAAGCGCTACGGCCTCAAGGTCTCAAGTCAGGGGCGGGGCCGCCGTTCGGCGCTGGGCGGCTGTCCGAACCGGCTGGAGAAGCTGCGGGTGAAGTGGGCGGCGGATCCGAAGCCGCAGCGGAAGGCGATGTCGATGATTGTAAGGTCCGTCTGGCGCAGCAACTGCCGCGCCCGGTCCAGGCGCAGCCCGCGGTAATAGGCACCGGGCGTGGTTTTCAGCCATCTCTTGAACTGACGCTCCAGTTCCCGAGGCGAAACGCCGGCGGCTTCGGCGAAGGTTTCGGTGCGGACGCTTTCCTCCAGATTGGCTTCCATGGCTTCCACGGCGCGGGTCAGGCGCGGGTTGATGCCGCGCAGGCGTTCCCGCAATTTGAGGCGTTGGGAATCGCCCGGGTCGCGAATACGAGAATAGACGAACTCGTCGGCCGCCTTGTTCGCCAGTTCGTCGCCGTGCCGGAGTCGCAGCAGGCTCAGCATCATATCCAGACCGGAGGTGCCGCCCGCGGCCGTGAACCGGTCCCGGTCGACGACGAAGAGATCCTGGCTGAAGGTCACCCTGGGGAAGCTCTCGATATAGCTTTCCAGCATTTCCCAATGCGCGGTGGCGCGGTAACCGTCCAGTAGGCCGGCGCTGGCAAGTACGAAGGTGCCATTGTCCAGGGCACCGATGGCGGAACCGAAACTGGACCAGCGGCGCAGGACAGCCAACACATCCGACGTCGCCAGATCTTCGTGATCATAACTTGCCGCGACGACCAGGGTCGGCAATCGTTGGGCGGAGCCGAGCGAATGGTCGACGGCGACACTGATCCCGTTCGCCGCGGGAACCGCTGCCCCGTCGCGGGACAATAGAACCCATTCATAGAGCGGTTTGCCGGACAGCCAGTTCGCCATGCGCAGCGGATCGATCATCGCCGAGAAGGCGAGCATCGAAAATCCGGGGAGGAGCAGAAAGCCGATACGCTCGGTACTTTCGGAGGCGGGACGATGAAACATGCTTCAGCAATAAAGACGGATTCTATCATGCTCAAGTCGGAAAATGGAAAGCGTGGCCTTTGCTGCAATTTACCATCCGGCAAAACCCAAACGCGGGAGGTTATCCAGCCATGAACACAGACGTCGTCATTACCTGCGCGGTCACCGGTTCCGGTGCGACGCAGGACAAGCACCCGGATCTGCCGAAGACCCCGGCCCAGATCGCGGACAGCGCGGTCGAAGCGGCCAAGGCCGGCGCGGCCATCGTCCATATCCATGTCCGTGAAGACGACGGGACTCCCTGCCGCGATCCTAAGAAATTCAAGGAGGTTTGCGACCGCGTGCGCGACAGCGGCGTCGATGTGGTCCTGAACCTGACTGCCGGCATGGGCGGCGACCTGACGCTGGGCCCGCCCGAAGACCCGATGGCGATCAGTCAGGCGGAAACCGATATGGCCCCCTGGTCCGAGCGGTTGGATCATGTCCGCGAATGCCTGCCGGAAATCTGCACGCTGGATTGCGGCACGATGAATTTCGGCAATGGCAATTACATCATGACCAACACGCCGCCGATGCTGCGCGCCTTGGCCAAGGGCATGCAGGATATCGGCGTGAAGCCGGAAGTCGAGGTCTTCGACACCGGTCACCTGTGGCTTGCCAAGCAGCTTCATGCCGAGGGCCTGTTGAGCGACCCGCCGCTGTTCCAGCTCTGTCTTGGCATCCCCTATGGCGCGGAAGCCAATACGACGGCAATGAAGGCCATGGCGGATATGATGCCGGCCAACGCCAACTGGTCCGGTTTCGGGATCAGCCGGATGCAGATGCCGATGGTGGCACAGGCTGTCCTGCTGGGCGGAAACGTCCGCGTGGGATTGGAAGACAACCTGTATCTGGATCGCGGCGTCTTCGCGACCAACGCGCAACTGGTGGCGCGTGCCCGGCAGATTATCGAACTGATGGGCGCCAGGGTCTGCACGCCGGAAGAGGCGCGCCAGAAATTCGCGCTGAAAAAGCTGGTCTGAGGAGCATCGACGAATGTCGGAAGTGAAGACTGTCGGCCTGGTTGGCGGCGGGGTGATCGGTGGTGGCTGGGCGGCGCGCTGCCTGGCGAACGGGCTGGATGTGATCGCCTATGATCCGGCACCCAATGGCGAGGCGATCCTGCGCGGGAAGGTGGCCAATGCCTGGCCGGCCCTGACCCGGATCGGCCTGCATCCGGACGCGTCCCAGGACCGCCTGCGCATGGCATCCTCGATCGAGGAAGTCGCGGCGGCGTCGGATCTGGTTCAGGAATCCGTGCCGGAACGGCTGGATCTCAAGATCCGCATTCATTCGCAGATCGACGCGGCGGCCGCGCCGGACGTGCTGATCTGTTCTTCGACTTCCGGCCTGCTGCCCAGCGATTTCCAGGCGGAATGCGAGCACCCGGAACGCGTCCTGGTCGGCCATCCGTTCAACCCGGTCTATCTGTTGCCGCTTGTCGAGATCGTCGGGGGCAAGAAGACAGCCCAGGAGGCGCGGACCCGCGCCGGGGCGTTCTATGAGAAGATCGGCATGTACCCGGTCCAATGCCGCACGGAAGTCGAGGGCTTCCTGTCCGACCGCCTGCAGGAAGCGCTGTGGCGCGAAAACCTGCATATGCTGGCCGAAGGGCATGCGACGACCAAGGAAATGGACGATGTCGTCGTTTATGGACCTGGGCTGCGCTGGGCCTTCATGGGCGTCAACCGGACCTTCGCGCTGGCTGGCGGCGATCAAGGCATGCGCCATTTCATGGAACAGTTCGGCCCGGCGCTGAAACTGCCCTGGACCAAGCTGGAAGCGCCGGAACTGACCGAGGAACTGATCGACACGGTCGTGAAAGGTACCGAGGAGCAATTGGCCGATATCACCATCCCGGAGATGGAACAGCTGCGCGACAATTGCCTGATCGAGATCATGGAGGCCTTGTCGAAATACCGGGAAGGCGCGGGCGAAGTGCTGCTGCGCCTGCGGGAAAAGAACCAATAGGCGGGGAAGCATGGATTTCAGCATCACCGAAGAGCAGAAGCTGATCGTCGAAACGGCGCTCCGCTTCGTTGAGGAAGAGCTCTATCCCTACGAGGAAGAGGTCGAAAAGTCCGACAAGGTCAGCCGCGAACTGGGCGAGCAGATCAAGCGCAAGTCGCTGGAACTCGGTCTCTACGCCGCCAACATGCCGGAAGAAGTCGGCGGCGGCGGGCTGGACACGCTTTCCATGTGCATGCTGGACCGCGCGCTTGGCCGGGCGAGCATGGCGCTGAACTACATCGTCTATCGTCCGTCGAACGTGCTGCAGGCCTGCGTTGGCGATCAGCGCGAACAGTATCTCTATCCCGCCTGCCGGGGTGAGCGGGTGGATTGCTTCGCCATGACGGAGCCGGGTGCCGGGTCGGATGTGCGCGGCATGAAGACCTTCGCGAAGCGCGACGGCAGCGATTTCGTCATCAATGGCGTGAAGCACTTCATCAGCCACGTCGATTGGGCCGATTTCATCATTCTGATGGCCGCGACGGGCGAAGAGGACAGCGCCCGCGGCAAGCGCAAGAAGATCACGACCTTTCTGGTGGACAAGGACACGCCCGGCCTGACGGTGCGTCCTGGCTACAGCAACGTCTCCCATCGCGGCTATCACAATTTCATCCTGGAGTTCGACGACTGCCGGGTGCCCGAAACGGCGGTGCTGGGCGAGGTGGATAAAGGCTTCGATGTTGCGAACGACTGGCTGGGCGCAACCCGGCTGCAAGTCGCGTCGCTCTGCCTCGGCCGCTGCGACCGGGCCATGGAACTGTCCTTGGACTGGGCGGTGAACCGCGAACAGTTCGGGCAGAAGATTTCCAAGTTCCAGGGCGTGTCATTCAAACTGGCCGATATGCAGACCAAGCTGAAGGCGGCGGAACTGCTGACCTATGAAGCCGCCTGGAAATACGACAATGGGACGATGTCCGATATGGACGCCGCCATGTCGAAACTGTCGGCGACGGAAGCCCTGGCCTATATCGCCGATGAGGCGATCCAGATTCACGGTGGGATGGGCGTGATGTCCGAACTGCCGCTGGAACGGATCTGGCGCGATGCGCGGATCGAGCGAATCTGGGAAGGGACCAGCGAAATCCAGCGTCACATCATTTCCCGTTCGCTGTTGCGTCCGTTGGGCGGGTGAGATCATGACCGCAGTCGGGTTGGACCGTCTGCTGCGCCCGCGCAGCGTCGCCGCAATCGGCGGCCGGGAGGCGGAGAAAGTCGTTCTGGAGTGCAAGAAGGTCGGGTTCGACGGTCCGGTCTATCCGATCAGCCGTTCGCGCCCTACCATGGCGGGCGTCCCCAGCCTGGGATCGATCGCCGATCTGCCGGAACCGCCGGATGCCGTTTTTCTGGCGATCCCGGCGGAACCGACCATCGAGGCCGTCGGACAATTGTCCGCGATGGGGGCGGGCGGGGTCGTCATTTACGCCAGCGGCTTCGCGGAGACCGGGGCGCTGGGTTTGGACCGGCAGAAGCGCCTTCTCGCCGCCGCGGGCGATATGGGCATGCTGGGCCCGAACTGTTATGGCGCGGTCAACTATCTCGACGGCGTCGCGCTGTGGCCGGACGATCATGGCGGCAAGCGGATCGAACGGGGCGTCGCCCTGATCAGCCAGAGCGGCAATGTCGCGATCAGCCTGTCGATGCAGGAACGCGGTCTGCCGGTGGCACAGCTCGCCGCCCTTGGAAACCAGGCGAAGGACGGGGTGCCATCGGTCATGCGCTCCCTTCTGCGCGACGACCGGGTGACCGCCATCGGCCTTTTCATCGAAAGCGTCGGGGATATTCCCGGTTTCTGTGAGGCAGCGCTGCAGGCCGCGAAACAGGGGGTGCCGGTCGTCGTGTTGAAGACCGGCGATTCCGACGCCGCCGCGCGGGTCGCCTTGTCCCATACCAGTTCCATGACCGGATCGTCGGCCGGTTTCAACGCGCTGTGCGACCGGCTGGCGGTGATCCGGGCCGAAACCTTGCCGCAATTCCTGGAAATCCTGAAATTCGTGCATGTGCATCCGGGGCTGGACGGCCGTCGCATCCTCACCATGAGCTGTTCCGGCGGCGAAGCGGGGATCCTGGCGGATCTGGCGGAAAAGATCGGCCTGTCCATGCCGCCCTTTGCCAAGGACAGGGCGGACGCCTTGCTGGATGTGCTGGGGGACAAGGTCACCATCGATAACCCGTTGGATTATCACACCTATATCTGGGGGAACGGTCCGGCCATGACGGCCTGCTTCACCGAGGCGCTGAGGCAGGATGTGGATGCGGGAATCCTGGCGCTCGATACGCCGGACCGCGCCGGGCTGGATCTGTTCGGCTGGCCGGAGGCGATGGACGCCATCATCGCGGCGGCCAAGGAAACCGGCCGCCCTACCGCTGTGGCGTCCAGCCTGCCGGAAAACATGCCCGTCGCATTGAGTGAACGGTTCCTGGCCGCCGGTGTCGTGCCGCTACAGGGGTTCGACGACGCGCTGAAAGCCGTCGACAGGGCCGCTTGGTATGGCGAGGCACGCGGCCGGGCATTGGATGCAAGCCCGCCTCTAGGCTTCGGACTCGCGGCGCAAGGCCGGTCGGTCGTTCTGGACGAGTGGCGCTCGAAGAAGGCCCTGCAGGCCTTTGGCTTGGCATTGCCGCAGGGTTCCCTGGTGTCCAGTGCCAGCGAAGCCGTCGCGGCGGCGGAGGCCATCGGCTATCCGGTCGTGGTCAAGGCCTGCGCCGCCGAGTTGGCGCATAAGACGGAGGCGGGGGGCGTCGCCTTGAATCTTGCAGATGCCGATGCGGTCGCCACTGCCGTCGACAATATGACATCGCTGTCCGAGCGTTTTATCGTCGAAAGCATGGCCCGCGACGGGGTTTGCGAAGTTATTGTCGGCGTTACCCGTGACGAGCAGGTCGGACCGATGCTGATGATCGGGGCCGGCGGCATTCTGGCGGAACTTCTGAAGGACGCGGCGGTCCTCCTGTTCCCGGTCCTGGAAGCGGATGTCGCGCGGGTGTTGGATCGTCTGACCGTCGGGAAATTGATCGCCGGGTATCGCGGCAAGCCCGCCGGGGACCGGCAAGCGCTAATCGAGGCCGTTCTGGCGGTCGCCCGCTTCGTGGAAGCGCATATCGACCGCCTGGAGGAGTTGGATATCAATCCGCTGATCGTCCTTCCGCAGGGCCGGGGCGTCGTCGCGGCCGACGCGCTGATACGCTGGACAGAATAAGCATAGATTGGAAAGGGAGCGCCATGACCGATACCCCCATCAAGACGGTGCGCAACGGCCGTGTTCTGGAAGTGACCATCGACCGGCCGAAGGCGAATGCCATCGACGCAGCAACCAGCCGGATCATGGGCGACATCTTCGCCGATTTCCGGGACGACCCCGAATTGCGCTGCGCCATTCTGACCGGTGCGGGCGACAAATTCTTTTGTCCCGGCTGGGACCTGAAGGCGGCGGCCGGCGGGGAACAGGCCAATTCCGATTATGGCGTCGGTGGATTTGGCGGGCTACAGGAGCTGCCCGGCCTGAACAAGCCCATCATCGCGGCGGTCAACGGCATCGCCTTCGGCGGCGGGTTCGAGATCATGCTGTCCTGCGACATCATCATCGCGGCCGAACACGCAACCTTCGCCCTGCCGGAAATCAATTCGGGCGTCATCGCGGATGCCGCGACGATCAAGCTGCCGCGCCGCATTCCGTATCACATCGCGATGGAAATGCTGTTCACCGGGCGGCGGGTCGATGCCGAGGAGGCCGCGCGCTGGGGCTTCGTGAACCGGATCGTGCCGGCCGACACCTTGATGCAAAGCGCCCGCGAGACGGCGGCGCTTTTGGCCGACGGCCCCCCGCTTGTCTTCGCTGCGATTAAGGAAACGTTGCGCGAGACGGAGAACAAGCGGTTCCAGGACGCGATCGACATGTTGAACGGCGAAAAACTGCCGACGATCCAGAAGCTCTACCATTCGGAAGATCAACTGGAAGGCGCGCGCGCTTTCGCGGAAAAGCGCAAACCTGTCTGGAAAGGCCGCTAAAGGTCCAGCCACATCCGAGCACTTCGCGAGTTCGGGCCGATTCGTCGTGCCCATAGGATCGACGCATGCCTTCATGATAGACTGTCTGCAATATCCGCCCGAAAGATGGAGGCGGGAGCGACAGATTCGGGAGCGCGCCATGATCATCTATCCGACGATTCAAGTTAAGGGCGGTAAATGCGTTAACCTGATCCGTGGCAATGTCACGGAGGTTGAGGAGTTCGCGGTGGCGCCCCTCGCGGCGGCCAAATCCTATGTCGCCAAGGGTGCGGAATGGCTGCATCTGGTCGATATCGACGGCATTCTGCAGGGCGGCGAACACAATGGCGAAGTCATCACCGAGATCATGAAATCGGTCGATATTCCCTGTCAGGTCGGTGGCGGGATCCGGACCATGGCGGCGGCGGAATGGTGGTTCAAGGCGGGCGCGGACCGCATCGTTTTAGGCACGGCGGCTGTGAAGGACCGGACCTTCGTGCGGGAAGCCTGCTCCCATTGGCCGGGCAAGGTTCTGGTCAGTATCGATGCCTATGAAGGCAAGGTCGTGATCGAGGGCTGGCGTGAGAAAACCATGTTCTCGCCCCTGGAACTGGCCCGGGAATTTCAGAATATCGGGGCCGCCGCAATCATCTATACCGATATCGACATGGATATCGATCTGCCGGAAGCCAGTTTCGCCCATACGACGCAGCTGGCGAAGGAACTGGAGATCGACGTCATTTCCTCCGGCACGGTGCGCCGGTTGGACGATGTCGCGGTCCTGAAGCATCTGCCGCGCATTTCGGGCGCCATCATCGGCAGGGCCCTGTTTCAGAATGCGGTATCCCTGGAAGACGCGATTGCCGTTGCAAAGCAGCCGGTCGCTGAAACGCCGTTCATTTGACCGGGGCCGCCGCGGGGCGGATCACAACATGCTTGTGTGGCCGTCGACTGGCAGGGCCTGGCCCGATATGCGGCGCCCGGCGTCGGAACAGAGGAACAGCGCGGCTTCCGCCACGTCATCCGCCGTCACGAAACAGCGCATGCTGGTATCTTTGACGTAGTCCGCGCGGATTTCCGCCTCGCTGCGGCCTGTACTGGCGGCCTCGGCGGCAATCACGCGGTCCATGCGGTCGCCCTCGACCGAACCGGGGCACAGGGCATTCACCCGCACACCAAAAGGCCCGGCCTCCGCCGCAGCCGTCTTTGTAAGGCCGATGATCCCCCATTTCGCTGCGCAATAGGGCGAGCGTTCCGGATATCCGTAGAGGCCGCCGGTGGAGGAAAAGTTGACGATGGCGCCGCTTCCCTGACGCTTCATCGGTCCCAGGGCACGCCGCAGGCAATGATAGGCGCCTGTCAGGTTCACGGTGATACAGGCCTGCCAGGCTGCCGGATCGGTGTCTTCGATTGGCCCGGTCGGTCCTTTGGTTCCCGCCGCGTTGATCAGCAGATCGATCCCGCCCAATTCGTCCAGTGCCCGGTCGAAGAAGCGATCTACCGAATTCGGGTCCCCGACATCGACGCTGTCCTGGCCCATGGCGTCCGGCAGGCTCGAAAGAGCGGCGGCATCGACATCTCCCGCGAAGACCGCTGCACCTTCGGCGAGAAGCCGTTCGGCGATATGCCGGGCGATCCCGGCGCCGGCGGCGGTGACGACGGCCCTTTTGCCAGAGAAACGCTGCACGGCTACCCTCCTTCAAACGGTGGATGAAGGGGCCACGATGCTGGACGAGTTAACTGCGGGCAAGCCGGATTCCGACGTCGAACGGACGGAAGACGACCAGTTGTTCTGTGCAGGCTGCGGGGCGTCGGTTACGCGGGAAAGTCTTGCGGTCGTGCGGCGCGACAGCCACGAGCATACCGTCTTCAATCCGATGGGGCAGGTTTTCACCATCCGCTGTTTTGGCGAGGCCTGGGGATTGCTCTCGCCTTGGGCTGGGCGGGGCGATTTCACCTGGTTCCCGGGATATCAATGGCGTGTCGCGGTTTGCGGCGCTTGCGGTCGGCATATCGGGTGGCGCTATGACCTTCAGGGCGGATCAGACCGGTTCTACGGTCTGATCCGTTCGGCCCTAAGCGGACGGAAGCCGGGTTAGCCACCCAATGCCGGGATCAGGCGGCCTCCGGTCGTCCGCGTCCTTCTTCCGCGGCGTGGCAGGCGACATTGGTCTCGCCCGTCTGGAAGGGCTTTGGCACTTCCGTCTTGCAGCGATTGTCGACCAGCGGGCAGCGGGGATGGAAGGGACAACCCGGCGGCGGCGTAATCGGATCCGGGATTTCCCCCTTCACCGCATCCGCCGTACGTCCGAACGCGTCGATGCGCGGCGCCGCGTCCATCAGCATCCGGGTATAGGGATGCTGCGGATTGTTGAACAGATCCTCCCTGTTGGCGGTTTCCACCAACTGACCGAGATAGAGCACGCCGATCTGGTCTGCCATGTAGCGGACGACGGACAGATCGTGGCTGATGAACAGATAGGTCAGGCCCAGATCACGCTGCAGATCCTTCATCAGGTTCAGAACCTGGCTCTGCACCGACACGTCGAGTGCCGAGGTCGGTTCGTCGCAGACGATGAATTCAGGGTTTGAGGCCAGCGCGCGGGCGATTGCGATACGCTGTCTCTGGCCGCCGGAGAATTCGTGGGGATACTTCTGACCGTCATTCTCCGCCAGGCCGACCTGCTCCAGAAGCTCCGTGACCCGCGCGCCGACAGCGTCTCCTGACGCCAAATCGAAGGCACGGATCGGTTCGGCGATGATGTCGCCGACCCGCCAGCGCGGATTCAGGCTGGCATAGGGGCTTTGGAAGATCATTTGGATACGCCGGCGCAGAGCGCTCGCCGACGAGGCTTTCAGGGCGCCGAACAGGTCCGTTCCGTCGACGGTGACCTTGCCGGAGGTCGGGCGCAGCAGACCGACGGCCATCTTGCCGATGGTCGATTTGCCGGAACCGCTCTCACCCACCAAGGCGAAGGTCTTGCCTTTGGGAATGTCGAACGTGACGTTCCGTGCCGCCGTCAGGAACTGTCGTTCACGCCGTTCGATCACCCGGTTCAGCCAAGGTTTGGAAACATCGAAAACGCAGGTCAGGTTTTCGGCGCGGATCAGCGGGGTTTGCTCGCTCATGCGTTTTCCTCCGCCTTGTTGGGATTACCCGTCAGTGCGTCATCGAACAGCCAGCAGGCGACCTCGTTCCGGCCGACGGGTTTCAGGACAGGCAGTTCGGACGTGCAGGGGCCGAATGCCTTCGTGCACCGTGGATTGAACGCGCAGCCAGGCGGAATGGCGCGCAAGTTCGGCATGGCGCCAGGAATCTGGCTCAGCCGGTCCGCCCCGCCGGTAGGCGAGGGCGTGGAGGCCATGAGGCCGATCGTATAAGGATGACGGGGGCTGCTCAGGACGTCGCGCGTCGGACCGATCTCGGCAAGGCGTCCGGCGTAGAGCACCGCCACGCGGTCCGTCGATTCGGCGATGACCCCCATATCGTGCGTGATCAGCATGACCGCCGTACCCCGATCACGGCAAAGACGTTTCAACAGGGCCATGATTTGGGCCTGAACCGACACATCCAAAGCCGTTGTCGGTTCGTCCGCGATGATCAGTTCCGGTTCGGCCGCCAGGGCGAGGGCGATGACCACACGCTGACGCATACCGCCGGAAAACTGGTGGGGGTAGCTGTCGATGCGGGTGGAGGCGGCGGGAATGCCGACTTCCTCCAGGGCGGCGACAGCGCGGCGTCGGGCTTCCTGTTCCGAAACCGGCAGGTGGGTGCGGATCGTCTCAACGATCTGATCGCCGACCCGCATTAACGGGTTGAGGCTGGTCAGCGGATCCTGAAAGACCATGCCGATCCGCTTGCCGCGGATACGGCGCATTTTCTCTTGCGACAGGGTGTCGATACGTTCGCCGGAAAGACGGATTTCGCCACCGGTGATCCGGCCGGGCCGGTCGATCAGGCCGACAATGGCCGATCCGCACATGGACTTACCGGCGCCGGATTCTCCGACGACTCCCAGAATTTCACCGCGGGCGATGTCAAAACCGACGCGGTCGACCGGCCGCAGAACGCCTCGCCGCGTGGGGAACTCGACAATCAGATCGGAAATCGAAAGGACGGGTAGGGTGCTCATATCGATCACCGTAGCTTCGGATTCAGAACGTCGCGCAGCCAGTCGCCCAGCAGGTTCACCGACAAGGCAAGGGCCAGCAGGGTCAGCGACGGGAACAGCAGGATCCACCATTCGCCGCTCAGGATGAACTGGCGGCCGACATTGATCAGCGTGCCAAGGGACGGCTGGGTCTTCGGCGCGCCGACCCCCAGGAAGCTGAGCGTCGCCTCGGCAATGATCGCCAGTGCCAGGCTGATGGTGGCGATAACCAGGATCGGTCCCGCGACATTCGGCAGGATGTGGCGCAACATGATGCTCCATTTCGAAAGCCCGATCAGGTGCGCTGCTTGAACATACTCCTTCTCACGCTCGACCAGCGTCGCGCCGCGCACGGTCCGGGCGAACTGCACCCATTCTGAAAGGCCGATCGAGACGATCAGAACCCAGATCGCCATTTCGTCGCGCAGGGCGGGCGGGATAAGGCCCTTGCCGATGCCATAGAGCAGCATCGCAACCATGATCGACGGGAAGGTGAGCTGAATATCCGCGATGCGCATGATCAGCCCATCCAGCCAACCGCCGATATATCCGGCGATAAGCCCCAGGGTGATCCCCAGCGTCATGGCGAACAGGACGGCCGTGATGCCGACGAACAGCGAGATGCGCAGACCGAACAGAATGGTCGACAGAACGTCGCGGCCCTGATCGTCGGTGCCCAGCAGAAAGTAATCGCCCGTGAAGGCATTGACCGCCATCGGTTCCGTGAACCCGTTCATCAGGTTCAGCGACCCCGGGTCGAACGGCGTGTAAGGCGACAGCAGGGGCGCCAGAAGTGCGCCCGCGATCAGCATGAAGAAGACGGTGGTAGCAACGATCGTTACCGGCGACCGCTTGAACGAATACCAGATGTCGGAATCCGCCCAACGCTGTAACCGCGATTTCGGTGATACGGTGCCGCCGAAGACCGGGCGGGGGGCCGCGCCTTTGGGTTGGGTGTCGGCCATCAGTGACCTCCTCCGCCGGCGCGGTCTGCTTGCAGCCGGGGATCAATGACGAAATACAGCAGATCGACGATCAGATTGATCGTCACGAAGATCGCACCGACCAGCAACAAATAGGCCGACATGACCGGGATATCGACGAAGTTCACCGCGTTGATGAACAGAAGGCCGACACCCGGCCATTGGAAGACGGTCTCGGTGATGATCGCGAAGGCGATGATCGACCCGAGTTGAAGGCCGGTGATGGTGATGACCGGAACCAGCGTATTCTTCAGGGCATGTCCGAAATGAATTGCCCGGTCGCCCAGTCCGCGGGCGCGCGCAAAGCGAATGTAGTCGGAGCGCAGGACCTCCAGCATCTCGGACCGAACCAGGCGCATGATCAGCGTCATCTGGTACAGGCCCAACGTCACCGCCGGAAGGATCATCGACTTGAAGCCGTTCCAGGTCAGGATCGCCAGGTCGACGCCGAAAACGGAAGCCGTTTCACCGCGCCCGAAGGAGGGGAGCCAGCCAAGATTGACGGCAAAGGCCCAAATCAGAAACACGCCGATCAGGAAGGTCGGTAGCGAAACGCCGATCAGCGAGGTCGTCATAATAGTCTGGGCTATGAATCCGTCGCGGCGGATGGCGGTGTAGATGCCGAAAATGATGCCGAAGAAGATCGCCAGAAACCCGGATAACGCGGCCAATTCCAGTGTCGCGGGCAGGCGGCTCAGAATGACTTCTCCGACTGGCAGGCCGACGCGATAGGACACGCCGAAATTGCCGTCCATGGCGCGCGCCAGATACTGCATGTATTGAACCGGGATCGGGTCGTTCAGGCCGAGGCGTTCCTCTAACTCTGCGCGGTCCGCAAGGGTGGCTTCCTGGCCGAGCAGGTTTTCCAGGGGATCGCCCATGAACTTGAACATGGCGAATGAAACAAAGCCGACCGCCAGCAGGACGAGAAGGGCCTGCCCGATACGGCGGATGATGAAGGCGAGCATTTCGTCTTCGCTTTCCTGAGAGATCGAAAGGGAAAGGGGCGGCCGCTAACGACCGCCCCCGAACCCATTCAGCCTTACATCTTGTACTTCAGGTACTTGATGTGCGGCTGGTCTTCAGGCTGCACCGCGAAATCGATCTTGTCCGTCATGCCCCAGTTCAGGACCTGATGGTGGATCGGCAGGTACAGGATTTCGGACTGAACCGTGTCCCAGATTTGGGCGATGGTTTCGTTGCGACGATCCAGATCGGTTTCAGACGCCAGGCTGACGATCAACTGATCCAGGTTCGGATTGGTGTAGCGCGTGCCATTCCAGGAACCCAGCTCGTCGGTGGTCGTGTGAACCAGGAAGTTGAAGACGTATTCCGAATCGAAAGTCGGGACGCCCCAGCCGAGCATGTAGAAGTCGGTTTCCTTGTTCTTGATCAGCGGGAAGTGCTGCGCCTTCGGCAACGCGTCGAGTGCAACCTTGATACCGATCTGACCCAGCATGCCGACGGCCGCCTGACAGATCGCTTCGTCGTTGATGTAGCGGTCGTTCGGGCAGTTCAGCGTAACTTCGAACCCATCGGCATAGCCGGCTTCAGCCATCAGCGACTTCGCCTTGTCGACGTCGTAAGCCGGATACTGATCCAGCGCTTCCGTCCAGCCGTTGACGAACGGGGGCATGATGACGCCCGTCGGCGACGACTGACCGCGCATCACGACCTTTTGGATGGCATCGCGGTTGATGGCGATGTTCATCGCTTCGCGGACTTTGACATCGGCGAAGGGGTTCTTGCCTTCGACGTTATCGGACGTCAGGTCGGCATCACCGACATTCAGCCCGAAGAAGATCGTCCGGTTCTGCGGCGCGGTGCTGACCACCAGGCCGGGCGTTTCGGACACGCGGCCCAGATCCTGAACCGGGACGTCCTGGATCAGGTCGACTTCACCCGACAGGAAGGCGGACACGCGCGTCGCGCTTTCTTGGATCGGCGTGTAGACGATTTCCGTCACTTCCAGCGGGAACTCGCCAATGCCCCAATAGTTCGGGTTGGCCTTCAGGACGGTCTTCTGATCCTGGGCGCGGCTTTCCAGCACATAGGCGCCGGTGCCGTTGGTGCTGCGCACGCAAGGATTGTCGCCGCCATTGGCGATATCCTGGGGTTCGGCGCAGCCGTTATCCATCGTCCAGCCTTCATCCATGATGAAAAGGTTGGTCAGGTTGTTCGGCATCAGCGGGTTCGGACCGGACGTCACGATATGAACCGTCAGATCGTCAACCTTGCGAACTTCCTCGACGGAGGACAGCAGCTCCTTCATCGCCGAGGTCGGACGCATCGCGCGGTTCAGCG
Source organism: Pacificispira sp. (assembly GCF_965228185.1). Taxonomy (NCBI): domain Bacteria; kingdom Pseudomonadati; phylum Pseudomonadota; class Alphaproteobacteria; order Rhodospirillales; family Aestuariispiraceae; genus Pacificispira; species Pacificispira sp. The sequence goes on from NZ_CBDDHE010000004.1 coordinate 59,355, forward strand.
AGAACACGACGTCGTCGGCGGTGAAATCTTCGCCATTATGGAATTTCACGCCTTCGCGCAGCTTGAATTCCCAGATGTTCGGGTTGTCAGTGGCTGCCCAGGACGTCGCGAGGGCCGGCACGATCTGACCCGCCATGTCGCGGTGCAGCAGCGGCTCATACATCTGGTGTGCCAGGGTATGCGTCGGGCCTTCGTTCTGAGCGTGCGGATCGAGAGTCAGCGAATCGCCGGCTCGCGCCCACCGCAAGGTTTCGGCCTGTGCGGTCGACAACGCCGTCGTTGCCGCCAGACCAGCGGCGATTAGATACGCCAGTGACTTCTTCATGGATGTAGTCCCTTTCCCTGTTGTCTCGTCGGCGCCCGCGGGAGGACCATTTCCCAGAGGTGAGCGCCGAACCGGTTGGCGGATCGGATGCCGATTATGATTGTAGAGAATGGGAGGGATAGGGTCTGTGTTTGCCCGGTTTCCCCCGCATGTGCGATAACCCCAGTCCCATCGCATCGCTTTCCGTTACACAAACTTAAAAGATAAGCCGCCCATAAGGTCAATACTTCTGGTCCAACCCGGCAAAGGACCCGTTCCAAGTGATCAAGCCGCGAAAGGCTATTTCATTGCGATTTCAAGGACTAACTTGCGGCGCACCGCCTCGTTGAAGCGCAGCGTTTCATCGGCGGTCATGACGAAAGCGCCGAACCCGCCGATGACATCATTGCGATAGTGATCTTCCAAGGGCTCACCGCGGGGCCCCGGATATCCGCCGCCCCGGGACTTTACCACCAGGGCGTTGATGGTGATTCCCTGCGCCACGGCATCGTCCCGTGCTGCCTGGACGGACCGTCCCCCATTCTGCGGACCGTCACCTGAAACATCGATGATTTTACGCAATCCATTGAAAGAGTTCGTGTTTATCTTTTTAACTGAATAGTCGATCGCGCCGCTGATCGAATTGTAGCCCTGGGCCGCGCGGGGCGCCCTGACCAAATCCGCGGCGAATGCTTGTGCCGACTCCTCGCTTTCGATCAGTGTCCAATCGACGATTGTGTGCTGAGAATAGGGGCCGCCCCATTCGATATAGGCGATGGCGATGCGGCCGTGCAGGCCACCCAGAATGGTGCGAACGACATCCGGGTGGGTGATGGCGTCCGCGTAGCCGCGCCGTTGCAGGGCCAGTTCCTCGTCGTCGATCGATCCGGAACCGTCCGCGGCCAGCACGATCTCGACATCCACGATTTCTGCGCCACCGCCCGTTTGGGCATCAGCTCGCGGCAGATGAAAAATCGCAGACCCGATCCCCAGGCCAAGCGCAGCCAATACTTGCCGACGTTGCATTTCGTTCGACCTCCATGCACGATCCAGGGCCAGAATAATAGTCCGAAGGGGAAGCGCGACCATGAAACTGGTCCGATACGGTCAAAAAGGCGACGAAAAACCCGGTTTGGTCGACGGTGACGGGGCTGTGCGGGACCTTTCCGGCCTGGTGCCGGATATCACCGGCGATGTCCTGTCCTCGAACGGGCTGAAGGCGCTCGCCGCCCATTCCGTCAAGGATCTGCCCCTCGTTGAAGGCAAGCCGCGCCTGGGTATTCCGGTCACGGGGATCGGCAAGATCATCTGCATCGGGCTGAACTACAGCGACCATGCCAAGGAAGTGGGGGCGCAGCCACCAACCGAACCGGTGATCTTCATGAAGGCGACCAGCGCGCTGACCGGTCCTTCCGACGACATCAAACTGCCGAAGGGCTCCAGCCGTACCGATTGGGAAGTCGAGTTGGCGGTCGTGATCGGCGAAAAGGCGTCTTATGTTTCGGAAGAGGACGCCTTGAACTACGTCGCGGGATATTCGGCGTTCATCGATTTCTCAGAACGCGATTATCAGAACAAGCGCGGCGGCCAGTGGACGAAAGGCAAAAGCTGCGACACCTTCGCGCCGTTGGGACCTTGGCTTGTGACGCGGGACGCGGTGGTCGACCCTCAGCGCCTGGGTCTATGGCTCGATGTCGACGGTCGGCGAAAGCAGTACGGCAATACCGAACTGATGATTTTCGGGGTCGCCCATATCGTCAGCTATCTCAGTCACTTCATGACCCTGCATCCGGGTGATGTAATCGCGACAGGCACGCCGCCCGGCGTTGGCCATGGCATGGACCCGCCGGAATATCTGCGGGCGGGCAACCGGCTGGAATGCGGTGTCGATGGGTTAGGCAACCAGAACCACTTCGTGGTCGCGGCCTGAACGGATCAGAACCCGTTCGGATTGCCGTCGCGGTACAAGGATTCGCCCAGGAAAGTGCCCTCGGCATCGAAATGCCGGAAGGTACCACCATCTGTTTCGCTCAGAAAAACGCATTCGCTTATGCCGTCCGCATCTGTCAGGCAGCGCCGCCCGTCGCTCATCACCGACCAACGGCCCTGGACGGGTTGGCCGTTTCGAATTCCGGCAAAATCGCCATCCGGTTTCAGGAAAATCCGATCCGTGCCGCCTCCGGCCCGGCGCCGTTCTTCCGTTTGTCCGGATACAATCATCGCGGTTACGGCCGCGCCGGTCGCGTCGTTGCGGCGGGGTGCTGAAAACTGGCCCGGATTGCCGAATTCGACACGGAAATGGCGCAGCCCCCGGCTGTCCGCCGCGCCGGCGATGACCGGCACCGCCGCATAGCGGCTCCCGGTATCATAGACGGCAAAGCACCGGAACTCTGGTACCGGTGCCGTCTCGATACAATAGTGACCGTCGGCGTTGGTCATCCAACTGCCGGTTTCCCGCGTTTCGCCGTCGCCTTCTCCTCCGGCCAGACGGCCGTTCGGTGCGTGGTAGCGGCGATGTCCACCGGTCGCCCCGTCGTCGAATGTCAGCGTCGCGTCGGAGATCAACCGAGCGACCGAGGATTCATCGAGCCGCCGCGCGTCCTGTGCGCCAACCGGGAGGTCGACAACGGCCAGCCTTTCCGCGGCGACGAAATCGACGGTTACCGCCCGGCCTGCATCGGCCTGGATCGTTGTGCGCACGGCCGTTCCGTCCGAAGCAAAGTTTCGCAGGACTTCCGCAGCCTGCTGCGCCAATACGTTTGGCCCGTCCTCCCAATCGGGCAGAACCAAAGGCACGGCGGATTGTGCGGCCGACACCAACAGATCTGAATCCGGCGCGCCCGCAATCTTTCGCACCAACCGTGTCAGGACGGGACGGTTCCGGGCGTCGAAGGCCACCTGAACCGAATGAACACCGCTTTCGTCACCGCGCGGCGCCAAGGCGTAGACGGCCCCGGACAGACCGGCCTTGCGTCCGGTGACAGTCAAGTTCAGAGCTGACTCCAGTTGCAGAACCAGCAGCGGCTTATCCTGTGCCTGGGCCGCACCGAAGGGCAGGGCGGCGGCAATAGCGAAAACGAGGCAGGCTATCAGTCGCATGACTCTCCAGGGGCATGTGAAACGAGCGGCAGCGCCATCCGTTATGATTTTTACCGGTCCCTTGCGGCGGGAAGACGGCCATAAAATGGTCGGATGGGGCCGGCGTCAACGACCGATAAATCGGGGCGGGCGTTTTTCGTTGAATGCGCGGATGCCTTCCCGGCGGTCTTCCGTCTCGATCAGCGTGTTGTAGCAGTCGAGTTCGTATGCAAGTCCGCTGGCCAGATCCTTATCCGTGGCATCCCGCGCTGCACGCAGGACCTGACGCACGGATAGCGGCGCGTTCGCGGCAATGCGCGCAGCGCTCTCTATAGCTTGATCCCGAACCGTGCCGGGTTCGCAGAGACGATTGACGAGACCCCATTCCGCCGCCTCCGCCGCGCCGAAGGGCGTACCGGTTAGCAGTATCTCCAAGGCGCGCGCACGTCCGACGGCCCGGGGCAGCAACTGCGTCCCGCCGATCCCGGGGATCAGACCCAGCGTGACTTCCGTTAGAGCAAAACGGGCGGTACGGGACGCAAACACAAAGCTGCAGCCCAACATCAACTCGAACCCACCGGCATAGGCGGCGCCCTCGACGGCGCCGATGACCGGGATGGGGCAGTTCATCAGCCCATAGGACATGCGCTCGAAAAGCGTGTGCTGGTGCTGCCATGCCGCCTTGTCCATGCCGTTCCGTTCCTTGAGATCGGCACCTGAGCAGAACGCCTTGTCGCCGGCGCCGGACAGGACGGCACAGCGATACCCATCTCCCTCCCGCTCCGCCAATCTCGCCCAAACAGAGATAAGTTCTTCGGCCATGCGGGTGTTGAAGGCGTTGCGCCGGTCCGGCCGGTTCAACACGATGCTTAGAACATGGTCCGCGGGGGAGGTGAGCTGCAGGGTTTCAAAGGATTGCGCCGTCAGGGCGTCCGTCACGTCGGCCTCCAATTTCTCTGGGATTTATATGAATGCACGGGGGAGGGCGGGTCGTTTCGATTATCGGTATCGCGTAGTTTTATTGCGTCGCAGCATGGTTGTTTGGACACAGTATTTCAAAACGCGCCTTCCCATCGTGTTCTGTTGCGGTTAGTCTTTGCGCCTCCGGACCTTCGCACGAAATGACGAAGGCGCAAATATGTCCGCACTTTTCAACGCCGACGGCAAGTTCGGCGCGCGGACAGAACCAAAGGGGGAGGTGGGCACGGGCCGGATTTTCCGGGGCGGGCGCGTATCCTCCTGAACATCTGGGAGGTATTTCTATGCTCTTGAGGAAGCTGGGATTCAGTGTGGCCGCAGCTGCACTATCCATGTCCGTTACCACGGCTCAAGCAAAGGTCGAAGGTGATACGATCATTCTGGGGTCGGCGATTTCCCTGACCGGGAAATATTCCACCAACGGCATTCACACGCAGAATGGCTATGAACTGGCCGCCAAGCTTATCAATGATGGCGGCGGCGTGACCGTCGACGGCAAGAAGTACAAGATCAAGATCGAATACTATGACGACGAATCCACGCCGGCGCGCGGTGCGCAGCTTGCCGAACGCTTGATTCAGCAGGACGGCGTCGAATTCATGCTGGGCCCGTACTCCTCGGGCCTGACCAAGGCGATTGCGCCTGTCACCGAGAAATACGGCGTGCCGATGGTCGAGGCGGAAGGGGCATCCCGCTCTCTCTTTACCCAGGGCTACCGCTATCTATTCGCCGTGCTTTCGACATCGGAGCAGTATCTTGCTTCCGCCATTGATTTGGCCGCGGACCAGGCGAAGTCGACCGGCAAGGATCCGGCGGAGTTGAAGGTCGCCCTTGCCTTCGAGAACGATCCGTTCTCCCAGGATGTCCGGGCTGGCGTCATGGAAGACGCCGCCAAACACGGCATGCAGATCGTCATTGATGAGAACCTGCCGCGCGACCTTTCCGACATGACACCGACCCTGATCAAGGTGAAGGCCTTGAAACCGGACCTGCTGATCATTTCGGGCCATTCCAAAGGGGCCGCTACCGCCGCCCGCCAGATCGGTGAAATGGCGATCGATGTCCCGATGATTGCGCTGACCCATTGCGACGCCGCAAAGGTCACGGAGAAATTCCCGGAAGCGTCCGAAGGCTTCCTGTGCGCCACGCAATGGTCGCCGACTTTGACCTATAGCGACGACCTGTTCGGATCGGCCGCGGATTTCGAGAAGCTGTTCAAGGAAACCTATGAAGGTTACGACGCCGGCGTGCCGTATCAGTCGGCCCAGGCTGCGGCGGCCGTCATGGTGTTTGCAGACGCCTTCGAGCGCGCCAACAGCTTCGACAAGGACAAGGTCCGCGATGCGCTCTCGGCCACGGATATGATGACGTTCTATGGCGGCATCAAATTCGCCGAGGCCGGCAACAATATCGCGAAGCCGATGGTCCTCTGGCAGATCCAGGACAACCAGTACCAGGTGGTCGCCCCGCCGAAATGGGCGTCGCATAAACTGGTCTGGCCGCGTCAGGCCGCGGGTAACTAAACCCGCTTGTTGCGAAGGTTGGGTGGATGCGTCCCCTGTCGCCGTGCCCTACGGGCGGCGCCGGGGGGCGTCTATCCGGCCGCGCGACCGTGCCTTGCCATCCAAGCACCGAAATAGGGACACAGCACCATGTGGGGAAGTATAGAGGTTCTCCTCTCCCTGCCGGCCTATAATGTCGGCCTGATACTGAACGGCCTCTGCGTCGGCGCCGTCTTCGCGCTGGCCGCATACGGGCTAGCCCTGGTTTGGGGCGTTATGAACGTCAAGAACCTGGCCCAGGGCGAATTCGTCATCATGGGCGGCTATCTAGCCTGGTATATCGCCAAGACGACGGGGATGAACCCGCTTCTGACACTGCCGATCGTTGCGGTGCTGATGTTCGTTTTCGGATGGGCGATTTACGTGCTGATGATCCGGCGCGTCGTCGACAAAGACCTCTTCACGTCACTCCTGGCCACTTTCGGCCTCGCCATCGTGATGCAGCAGGCCCTGAACCTCGCCTTCGGGCCAGAGGTCCAGGTCGCCCAATTCGGGCGCGGCTCGGTCTCCATGATGGGCGGAATCGTGTCCATTCTGGAAATCAAGTTCTGGGCGTTCGGTATGTGCATCCTGCTGGCGGGAGCGGTCGTCGCCTTCATGAAGTTCAGCCGCATGGGACAGGCGATCCGGGCTACCTCGCAGGACGCCCGCGCGGCGCGGGTAATGGGGATCAACACCGACCGCGTCTATGCGTTCACCTATGCCCTGAACTCCGCAATCTGCGGCGCCGCCGGCGTTTTGGTGGCGATGATCATGGTGATCCAGCCCTACTATGGCGTGACCCATTCCGTTCGGTCTTTCGTCATCGTGACCGCGGCAGGGATCGGCAATCTGCCGGGGGTCATCATGTCGGCCCTGGGACTTGGTGTGATCGAACAGTATTCCGGATTCGTGCTGGGGGCGGAATTCCAGGTGGCGACGGTCGTCGTGATGCTACTGCTGGTCCTGATCTGGCGGCAGTATCAGGCAAGCCGCATTCGCCAGGTCGTCCGGTGACCGGGGTTTTTAGGAGAAACACTCGATGATCGCTACCAACACGAATGAGCGGTTGCTGCAGATCGCCGTCCTGGCCTTCGGTCTGATCGCGCCCTTCCTGTTCCCTGCCTATATCCAACAGATCGCGCTGCTTTGGATTATGATTCTCTTCGCCCTGACCTGGGACACGATGGGCGGGCAGATGGGGTACAATTCCCTGGGCAATATCTTCTTCTTTGGCGCGGGCATGTATATCTGCGCCGTCGTCCAGATCATTGTCGGCGGCTACGATGTCGGCGAATACACGGCCGCCTTCGGCGCGATCAAGGTGGACATCACCGACACGCAGTACTTCACCGGCCTGTTCATCGGGCTGGCGGCAGCGGCGGTCGGCTGTGTCTTTCTGTCCATCATTCTGGGATTCTTCTTCTTCGGGCTGCGCGGCCCTTACTTCGCCATCGGCACGCTGGGGATCGCCTTGGCGGCGGGGGAGTTGATCGGCGCCTGGCGATGGGTCGGCGGCGGATCGGGCATCTCACTGCCTCTGTATCCCGGGTCGGACATTTTTCCGGGCAGCGCGGACGAGGAAGGCCTTTTCTTCTATTTCCTGTGCATGGCATCGGCCGTGGCGACCTTTCTGTTCTTCCGCTGGCTCTACAAGACGCGGTTCGGTCTGGCGCTGAATGCGATCCGGGACGATGAGGAGAAAGCCGAGGGCATGGGGATTCACACCATGCGCTACAAGACGGTCGCCTGGGCCTGTTCCTCCTTCTTCCTGGGAATCAGCGGCGGATTGCACGGCAATATCGTCCATTTCATCGAACCGCTGGAAGTCGCATTTCCGACCATCACCTTCGGGATTTTCATGGTGGCGATGTCGCTTCTGGGCGGGAAGGGCACGCTGTGGGGACCGATCCTCGGCGCGGTCCTGTTCCATGTGATCAAGGAGGTCACCTGGACGCATCTGCTGGGCTGGCAATGGGTCGCGCTGGGTCTGATCATCATCGTCAATGTCGTCTATTTCCAACAAGGCATTGTCGGCTGGCTGATGGAGCGATTCCCGGAACGGTTCGGAATTCGCGTCGAAACAGACGCGACCGCGCAGGGCAAGGGAGGGGCCGACTGATGGGCAATGTGATCGAAGTGCGCGGCGTTTCCAAAGCCTATGGCGGCGTCATCGCGAACAAGGATATCGACCTGAATGTTGCCGACGGCAAGATTACCGGGCTGATCGGCCCGAACGGGTCGGGTAAGACGACCCTTTTCAATTCCATCGTCGGCTTTCACCCGATCGACGGCGGGTCGATCCGCTTCGACGATCAGGAGATCTCGACCATGCGGGTGCAGCAGATCGCCCGCCTTGGGCTGCTGCGGACGTTCCAGCAGACACGCATCTACGGCAAGATGAACTGCGTCCAGAACATGCTGATTTCCATCCCGCACCGAAAGCACCGATTCCTGGACATGTTCGGCCACAGCACCGCCGCGGACCGGGAAAAGGCGGATTCCCTGCTGGAATTCGTCGGTCTTTATGGGAAGCGGATGCTGCCGGCGGGCGATCTGTCCTTCGGTCAGCAGAAGCTGCTGGAATTCGCCATGGCGCTGATGAACGAGCCCAAGGTGCTGCTTCTCGACGAGCCGACCGCAGGCATCAACCCGACCTTGATCAACGGGCTGATCGACCGGCTGAAGCGCGCCAATACGGATTTCGGGATTACGCTTCTGGTGATCGAACATAACATGCGCGTCATCATGAATATGGCCGACACGGTCTATTGTCTGGCCCATGGCGAAATCCTGGCCTCCGGTGCGCCGGAAGCGGTGCAGAACGACCAGCGGGTCATTGACGCCTATTTGGGCGCGCATTGAGGGGGCTGAGGGATGAGCGACCAGAATAACAACGAAGCGCAAAAAGAGACCTCGACCGGCTATCACCTCGGCAGCGTCGACACCGTCATTTCGGTGGAGGAAGTGAACCGCCAGGCCAAGCAACTGGGCGAAGGCGTGACGAAAGATCGTATCGCAGCCTTGGCCGGCGGCGATCCATTCGTGAAAATCGAAGGGCTGACGGCGGGTTATGGCAAAATGCAGATTCTGCACGATTTCGATCTGCAGATCGCCAAGGGCCGGTCTCTCTGTCTGATCGGTCCGAACGGGGCGGGCAAGTCGACAATTTTGCATTCCATCTTCGGTTTCACGAACATTTTCGGCGGCCGCATCCTGGTTGGCGAAGGGGATCGGAAAAAGGACGTCACCGCCCTGTCCTCGAACCGGAAGCTGAAGGAGGCGGGCATCGCCTATATCCTGCAGGATAAATCCGTGTTTCCGGGCATGACGGTTGAAGAGAACCTGTGGATGGGCGGCTATCTGATGGACCGGCCGGCCGAGGCCAAGGAGGCTGCGGAACGGGTATTCGCGAAATATGAAAGGCTGGCCAATCGCCGCAAGCACCAGGCCAAGGTGTTGTCCGGTGGCGAACGTCGCCTGTTGGAGATCTCCCGCGCCTTGGTGATGAATCCGGAGGTTCTGTTGGTCGATGAACCGTCAATCGGGCTGGAACCCCGGTTTATCGATATGGTCTTCGAAATTCTGTACGATCTGCAGCAAAACGAAGGAAAGACCATCATCATGGTGGAGCAGAATGCCAAGAAAGGGCTGGAATTCGCCGATGTCGGCTATGTGTTGGTGTCGGGCGAACTGGCAATGGCGGGACCGGGTCAGGATCTGTTGAAGGATCCGGAAGTCGGTCGTCTCTTCCTCGGCGGCTGATCGGCGATCCCATCCCATTCCTGACTTTTCCGGTTCCACGCCCTGGGGTAAACCGGAGGGGGGCCGATACATTGGGGGCGTGTGACAGGGTATGTCGGATGAAAACGGGAAGTCGGAGCCTGCCGAGGCGGTAGGGGCGGACATGGCTGGGCGCGCCGGGGGGCATGCGGACCCGCGGTTTCAGGATGCCGTGACGGCGCTTCAGCGCGGGCAGTTGCCCGAAGCGGAGCGGCGGACGCGCGAAATCCTGAAAGACAACGACCGCGACCCGCTTGCCGTCCATCTGTTGGGCGTCATCGCCCATCAGGCGGGAAAATCAGACATCGCCGTCGAACTGGTGCGCAAGGCGATCGAAATCGACCCTGAAGCGCCGGCCTTCCGGAATACGCTGGGCTTCATGCTTCGACTGGCCAAGAAGCACGACGAGGCGATTGAATCCCTGTCGAAAGCGGTCGAACTGAAGCCCGACTATGCCGAGGCCCGGAACAATCTGGGGATCGCCCTATCGGAGGCCGGACGGACCGATGAGGCGGTGAAAGCCTATGAGGAAGCGCTCGCCGCCAATCCGAAGTTTCCGGAAGTCCTCAATAATCTCGGCAATATCCTGGCGCGCAGCGGTCGCCTCGAAGACGCCCTGGCGCGTTATGAACAGGCATTGGACCAAAGGCCGGACTATGCGGAGGCCTGGTCCAATCGAGGCGACGCAACCCTGGCACTCGATCGGTCGAAACGGGAGGAGGCAGCCGGCTATTATCGTAAGGCCGTGGAGGCCAATCCACGCTGGTCCGATGCATGGGTCAAGCTGGGGACGACCTGTCATGCCCTTGACCGGCTTGATGAGGCGGAAGTAGCACTGCGCAAGGCACTGCGCCTGAATTCCAACAACGTGCGATGCCTTACCGCCATCGCCGCGACATTGGAGAAGCGGGGCAATCTTACCGCCGCGGCGTCGCATCTGCGCCATGCGCTGACAGTCTCGCCGGACGATGTCGCGGCCCTGAAGGCGTTGGGCCATATAACCCTCAAGCTGGGCAATGCGGTCGAGGCCAAGCATGTCCTTGCGCGTGCCCGTGAACTGGTGCCGGCGGATCCGGATACGCTCTATTCCTATGCCAATTGCCTGTTACGGATGGAACAGCTTCAGCCGGCGATGGATTTGTATCTGCGGGTCCGGGAACTTCAGCCCAAACAGGCGCGCGGCACCTTCGCCCCGGCGGCCGTTCTGTTGATGGACGGACAGTACGAGAAGGGCTGGGCGGCCTATGAATCCCGCTATGACATGACGGCGTTCAAGCCGAACGTGCCGAATATCCGCGAGCGTCTGTGGGACGGATCTCCGCTGAATGGGCGTCGGCTTCTGGTCCATGTTGAGCAGGGGTTCGGCGATACGATCCAGTTCTGCCGCTATCTTCCGAAGATCCGCGAGAGAATGGGCAGCGGCGGGTCAGTCGCCTTTCTATGCGAGCCGGAGCTTTATCGGTTGATGGGGACGCTGCCAGGGGTGGATGACCTCTTTCACATACGGCAGCGCGACGTTCAGATCGTCTATGACTTGCAAATTCCGTTGCTGTCCTTGCCGCATCGGTTCGGCACGACCGTCGAGACGGTGCCAAAAGACATTCCCTATCTCGGTGTCCCTGATGCCGCGGCGCCTAAGGGGCCGCTTCCGGCCTCAGGGAAGGCTCAGGTGAAGGCCGGTTTCGTATGGACCGGGCGACCGACACATTCCGACAATTTGTACCGGTCGATTCCGCTGACGCAGTTGGCTGAGTTGTTCGATATCGACGGGGTCGATTTCCATTCCCTTCAGATCGGGAACGGTGTTTCGGACCTGAAGGCCTATACGGGCCGGGACAATGTGTTCGATCATTCCGGCCGCATTAAGGACTTCGCCGATACCGCCGCCATTCTATCGCAGCTCGATGTGCTGATATCGGTCGATACGGCGGTCTGCCATCTGGCCGGTGCCTTGGGCAAGGATGTCTGGACCATGGTGCCGTTCGGTGGGGAATGGCGATGGCTGCGCAATCGCGAGGATACGCCCTGGTATCCCAGCATGCGTTTGGTGCGGCAGCGGGTTCTGGGTGATTGGGGCATGGTCATCGACCGGGTCCGGGAGGGCTTGGAAGGGGCAGTCGCGAGCCGCCGTGAGAAAGGCTTGTCCCCCGGGGCCGCGGTCAAAGCGTCTCCTTCGGAAGAGAGCGTTGCTTCGCCTGAAGGCGTCGAGGCGAAGGTCGCGGGCAAGAAGTCCAAGGCGCGGAAATCCTCCGCGAAAAAGGCACGCTCCCGAAAGAAACCCGCGAAAACCAGCTAATAGGCGCCGAGTTTGCGAGGGCTATACGTCTTGACAAAATTATATGAGTGAGTCACTCATATATTATGAACGAGCGTATTCTCAACCTCCTTGGCGCCTTCGGTCTGGCCTTGTCGGACAGTCAAACAGACCTATGTGCCAAGCGTGGCATTCATCCCAGCGATATCGCGGCGTTGAACACGCTAGGTTCCGCACCGGGTCTGACGGTGGGTGGTCTCGCGCCGGTGATCGGTTTCACGCGGTCCGCCGCGGTGCGTCTGGTCGACCGCCTTGTTGCGGCCGAATTGGTCGCGCGCGAACCCGGCACCGATAAGAGACAGGTACGCCTGACCTTGACGCAGAAGGGGCAAGAGATCCGCCACCAGTTCCAGACGGAACGATCAGATTTCCTGGCTGCGGCAGTTGGTAGCCTGACCCGGCCTGAAGAAAGAATTCTGTCCGAAATCTTGGAACGGTCGCTCGCCAGACTGACGAAGGATCGTGAGTCCGCCGATCATATCTGCCGGTTCTGCCGGGAAGAAATCTGTCCCGCCGCCTCCTGTCCGGTGGAATGTGCGGTGCCCAAAGAGGCTTGAGCGCAAATGACCGAGATTGTTCAAGCTGGCGGTGCGATCCCGACCAGAAGACTGGCGGTCGCATGCATGATCCTGTCAGCGGCATGCTGGGGGTTGGCGACGGTCATGTCAAAGGCTGCACTGTCCGCCTTTTCTCCGCCGTCCCTGGTCGCCATCCAACTCTCCGCCAGCGTCGCGTTTCTTTGGGGGGCCGTCGCGGCAACGGGGCAGGGATGCTCGCTCAATAGACAGACCGCGACGGCTGCTGCGACCGGCGTTTTTGAGCCGGGACTTGCCTATGTCTTCGGGACATTCGGCCTGTTGCTGACAAGCGCGGGGAATGCGTCGTTGATTTCCACGACGGAACCGTTGCTGATCATACTTCTGTCCTGGCTTGTTTTCCGCCAGTCCGTGTCGGGCCGAACCCTGTTGGCCATCGTGATCGCAATGGCGGGGGTTACCCTGGTATCCGGCGCGCATGCCGATGCAGCGGGAGGCGGGATCGAAGGCGATGCGTTGATTGTTCTGGCGACGCTTTTTGCAGCGCTCTACGTCCTTGCCAGCAGCCGGATTGCAGCGCGGCTCCCCTCGGTGACGCTGGCCGCGCTTCAGCAGACGGTTGGTCTTGCTTTGGCGCTCGCCGTGGTCGCGGTCGTTGCCTCGCCGTCTGTCCTATTGCGTGAGATCGCGGCGGCGGAGTGGCCGATGCTCTGCCTGGCGCTGATTTCGGGCATCGTTCAATACGCCCTGGCCTTTTGGTTCTATCTGATCGGTCTGCGGCGGTTATCGCCCGGTACCGCCGGCCTGTTTCTCACTCTGGTTCCGGTCTTCGGGCTGCTGGGTGCGGCCGTTTTCCTTGGCGAGGCCATGAGTCTGCCGCAGCTGCTCGGCGCCGTCATGATCCTATCGGCGCTCGTCTGGATTCGGGTTCGGTAGGGCGCCCCCAGCGGGCGGCTACTTCGTGGTCGCGACGTAGACGCCGTCCCAATCGACGGGCGGCGGGTTGTCACGATATTCCTCGATCCGGGTCTGATAGATGCCGTAGAACCCGTCCAGGACCCCGTCCAGGCGCCCGATACAGGTCTGGATGATCCGGTTCGCTTCGTCCCATTGCTGGCCTCGATACGCATCCAGCATCGCCGCATGCTGAGACTGCAGGGCGGCGTAGTCGGGATCGGACAAGAGATCGGGCTTGCCCAACACCGTGAAGATGCGGACGGCCTCACTCTTGCCCTTCACCGCGATCAGGTCCAGTTCGGCCATCGGGAAGACGCCGTTCAATGCACCGGCGGTTTCCTCGCCGATCACGATGCCGACGCCATAGCTTTTCGATTGCCCTTCGAGACGCGCCGCAAGGTTCACCGCGTCGCCCAGAACCGAATAGTCGAAGCGCTGTTTCGATCCCATATTGCCGACGACGCAGTCGCCGGTATTCAGGCCGATCCCGATATTCAGCGGCAGGAAGGGCTTGTCCTCCTCCAATGCCTCACGCTTCCGCTCTTCGTTGAGCGCTTCCAGGGATTCGAACATGGCCAGCGCGGAGGCGACGCCCATCTGTTCCTGATTGGGCACGTCCAGCGGGGCGTTCCAGAACGCCATGATGCAGTCGCCCATATACTTGTCGATCGTCCCCTGGCGGTTGAGGATTTCCTCCGTCAGCGGCGTCAGCAGCCGGTTGATCAGCACCGTCAGCCCTTGCGGATCGGCCTTGTATTGTTCGGAAATCGTCGTGAAACCGCGAACGTCGCAGAACAACAGCGTCATCCGCTTCGTCTCGCCGCCCAGTTTCAGTTTCTCGGGATCCTCGGCCAATTGCTCGACCAGATCCGGCGACAGATACTGACTGAACGCTCCCCGAACCTGCCGCTTTTCAGCCGCGTCACGGGCGTAGTTTGAGAAGGCGAGAACCGCATATAGCGCCAGGATCGTCGCACCGGGATAGGCCACGTCAATCAGGACCTTATGCTCGGAGAACAAAATCCAGCTACCAACGGCCGCGCCGCCCGCAATTGTGACCAATCCAAGAAGTGTCCAGAATGGCCCGACACGGGGTATGAAAAAGATCAACATTAGACCAAGGACAATCACCACGAACATTTCGATGGAGTTGGCGATTGGCGGGTAGTGCAGGCGCGGAACGCCTTCCAAAGATTCAAGCGCAATTTCCAAGACGTTGGCGTGAACTTCAACGCCTGGCATGCGTACGGCTACCGGCGTGTTACGAATGTCCTGCAGTCCCACGGCGGACGTTCCTACCAGGACAAACTTATGCTTCAGTCTTTCGGGGGGCACGCGCTTGTTGATGATGTCAGATGCCGAAATGTACAGCCGATTGTCGTTGTTTTCCGTGTTGTAGGTATCGGCTTCGGCAAAATGGACCCAAAAGCGACCCTGCCCATCGGTCGGAAGGTCGAATTTCCCCATTGGCGTTTGTAGCCTGACGCTTTCAATTCCGGCCTGATTGGCGACTGTAAAAATCGTGTTCCCACGCGTTGCCACACGCAACATTTCTACCGAGAGGGC
This sequence comes from Pacificispira sp., assembly GCF_965228185.1. Classification (NCBI taxonomy): domain Bacteria; kingdom Pseudomonadati; phylum Pseudomonadota; class Alphaproteobacteria; order Rhodospirillales; family Aestuariispiraceae; genus Pacificispira; species Pacificispira sp. Next base: position 74,412 of record NZ_CBDDHE010000004.1, read on the forward strand.
TGGGCGGACAACATCGTTGTAGACGGCAACGATCGGAATCCGTCGAACAATGCCATCGACCTCGTCGGCAATAGAAAAGAAACCCCGTCCCATTGCGGCTTCTTCCAACTCATCCACATTGGTAATGAGGCCGGGATAGTGAATTAGGAATCGCTTCGGGTCTTCACCAATTGCCGCATTGGACGATGATTTAAGTGCAATTTCTGGGTGTTCCGATGGTTCATCGCGTGCTTGCTTTCCCGCTTGCCCCAGTACGGTCGCCGCTCTGCGCATTGCAGCGGACATGTAGGCTTCATTGGACGGCAGGCCCTGAAGTTTCGTCTGAGTGTCTTCGTCCAAACCTCGGAGGGCACCGACAAGATTTTGCGGGGATGTCCTGTCGGGTTCGGCAAACACAACGTCGAAACCAACGACATAAACCTCGTACTCGCCAAGCGCTGCAATCAGGTCACCAATAACTGTGCGGGGCCAGGGCCATTGCCCAATTTCTGCCAGGCTTTTTTCGTCAATATCGGCAATGACCACGCTGCTGGGCGAATGCAGCGGGACTCTCGGTTCGATCCGATTGTACAAGTCAAAGGTTTTAAGCCGGAAAACTTCAATGAAGTAGGGATCGCCCTGTCGAAGGAGTACGCTGACGGCGATAATGAATAGGCCTAAAGCGGAGGGGAGAGAGATTTTCCACCACTTGCCGCCCTTACGTTTCTTGTTCTTTTTCTTTCCGCCTATAAGCCTCGAAAAAATAGAACTTTTCTCCGGCTCAGACGCGCTGGCCCTCGTTGACGGTTCCGCTTTGGCGACGGTGTCAGACATGTTCCCCCGATGCGCACGGCCCCATGGCGCGCGGTCCTGTTTCGGTCACTCTATCGCGTCCCGGAACCGGAGTCCGGTAAAAATTAGGACGGTGTGGCGGCCAGGTTGACCTGCATGTCGGTGTCGACAAAGGCATGAGCCCCGTTGCTGGCCGAGTAGATGGCGTAACTGCTGGAGGAGCCGCTCTGGTCATGGTCGACCGACACGGTGGTGCCCGTTGCGGTCCAATCGTTTTGGTCCAGTGCCAGTGTCTGGCCGCTGTCACCCTCGATGATCAGGGCATCGTCCTTCAATGCGTCGTCGATTGCCAGGCCATTGAGTATCTCGTTGATGTCTTCCGAGATGCCGTAGATGAACTCTTGATTCATTGAGATCGTGCCGCTGCCGGCACCACTGAAGTCCAGAGCCTCAATGTTGTTGATGCGCCAGGCTTCGTAGTCACCGAAATTGAGATCATCGGTGTAGATTATGTCGCGCCCCCCGATTCCGCCGTCTACGTAGTCGGTTTCGGCGGAGGCGGACAGGGTGAAGGAATCGTTTCCTCCCCGGCCGTAGAAGCGCGAGCGGCCATCGCTTCCCGTGGTCATGATGTCATCGCCGACCGAACCGAGTACGTTTTCGTGCCCGGTGTCGCCGATAAGGCTGCCGGCGGATGAGAGGATGTCGGTGGGGGTGATGAACTGGAATTCCAGGTTCCCGTCATTGTTGAAATTCGGCAGCACCAGCTTGCCGAACTGGTTCAGCCCGAAATCCGTCGTGCCGGTGGAATCGAGGATGCGAATGCGGTCGGGGGAACCAATGGCTGTACCGGCCCGGACGGCCTCGAACCCGCTGACGAAATTCAGTCCCGTATCGATCCGCAATTCGAACGCGCCTGCATAGGTCAGCGTCCCCTGGACGTTCAATACGCCGCCGATCGAACCGGATCCGCTTTCGATGATGGTCGTCGAATTTTCATTCAGGGTCAGGTCGCCGGTAATCGCCAGGCTGCCGTCGGTGCCCCCGGCTACGGTCACATAGTCGACGACATGGATCGTACCGCCGCTATCGCCGGCGGTGACGTCACCCATGATTGTGAAGGCGTCGCTGGGCACCGTGATGTCGCGGGACAGGATGTTGGTGATCAGCCCTTCATTGGTGAGGGTACCGCCCCCACTGGCGCCGAGTTTCAGCACGGCTGCGTCGGTGAAGTTCCCGGATTCGAAGGAAATCGTACCGGAGTTGACGAAGTCTCCGACGGTGAGGGTGGGGATATCGCCGCTGGACGTGCTCTTCAGCGTCAGTGTGCCGCTGTTGGTGAAGGTGCTCAGCCCGGTAAAGTTCGCGTTGACATCGGTGACGCTGGCGATGACTTCCAGTTGGCCGGCATTGTTGAACGCGCCGGTGCCGGTGACAGCGCCATTGCCGATCTGGAACAGGCCATTATTCGTCACCGCGCCGTTGATTGTCAGCGTCTCGCTGGCGATCTCCATCGTGCCGATGGCGTCGTTGACGAAATCATTGGTCGAGATCGTGGACGTACCGGCGTCAACCGTCGCCTGGTTCACGAATTTGGCGACATCGATGTTCAAGAAGCCGAAATTGTCGATCCCGCCGGTATTGGTCAGGGTTCCCGTACCGGTCAAAAGGGGCAGGTTGCCGCCTTCGCTAACGCTGTCCAGAACGAAAGTGCTGGAAGACAGGGTAAAGTCCGTGTCGAAGGCGAGGGCACCGCCATTGGTGAGGGCGATAATCCCGGCCGCGCCGGCAAAAGTGGTCCCTGCGCGGATCGACATTGTCGCGCCGTCGCGTATCCGGATTTCAGTTGAAGATGTGCCGAAATCGATCGTGCCGGTATTGGCAAAGGTGCCGTTTCCGGTGCCGTCGTTCTCAAGTATCAGGGCCGTGCCCGAACTGTCGCTCAGCGTAATCAGGCCGCGGTTCTCGACCGACGCGCCGTCATTCATCTGGATCGTCATGCTGTCGACGCCGGTTTCCGAGAGCGTGCCCGTTGTACCGATGGTCATCGATGCGGAGGCACCGGTCAGCACGATCGTGCCGCTGTCGGTCTCGAACGTGCCGTTGTTGACCAGCGTAACGGCGCCGTCGGCGACGAAACTGGTGATCGTCATATTGGTCTCGTTCGTGAAACGCCCGGTTCCCGTCAGCGTCCCGACATTGAACACACCATTATTCTGGTTCGTGATCGTCGTGCCGGACAGGTCCAGGAACAGGCCTTCGTCCAATATGCCGATCGTTCCGCCGTCATTGACCAACTGATTGATGCTTAGAGTGACGTCTTCGGACAGATGAAGTTCGGTCTGGTTGGTGAATGTCCCGCCGCCGGTAATTTCGATGTCGGTGGATGCGATTTGTTCGCCGAAATCGAAGGTTGCGCCGCTGGCGGCATAGGTGAAGTTTTCGTCATTCTGCACATTCAGGACAGCGCCGCCGTCCACGAATATGACCCCGGAGCCAAGCAGGTCGGTATCCGTGCCGAGGGACAGGGTGCCATCCAGATCCAAGGTCTGGTTGGGCGTGATCGAGATGTCGCCGTCGGTGGAGTCCAGATGGTCGTTGATGTTCAGTTCCGCTTCGACCAGGACCAGGCCACGATTGACGACCGTGCCGAAAACTTCGTGACTCAGGCCGGACGACGCTTCGTCCTGCGAAACAAGGGTCCCTGTCAGTGTCAGGACCTGACCCGATCCGACAGACAGAGTGGAATCATCGTTTCCATTGTTCGCGGTACCCAGAATCACAGTTCCGGCCAGCGTTCCGCTGTTCGAAATGCTGACAGATCCCGCGGAGGTGTCGGAAAGGATGAACAGGGTTCCGCCCGCGTTGTCGATGTTGCTGGGCCGCAGCGTCAGCGCCCCGTCCTGAACATAGATATCGCCATCATTGTCGATAATGACGGAGCTTCCGATTGTGGCGCCGGTCAAATTCAACGATCCGGTAACCGTCATTTCGCCAGTTCCGGTAATGGATCCGCCGGATTCGAAATTCAGGATTGGCGTATTGAGGCCGTAGGTGAAATCCTCGCCATCGGTCAGTTTCAGCGCGCCGCCGGAACCGATATTGATCGTGCCGGCCGTCGCTTCGTTCGCTGTGCCAAAGACCGTGTCCGTCCCGACGACAAGAGTGCTGCCGTTCATCGTCAGTTCGGTCGAGGATTCGTTGAAGTCGTCATTGGTGACCAGCAGCGTGCCGTCCGTCGTATCCAATACGCGGCCGCTGCCCAGATCCACATTGCCGATAAAGCTGATCAGGCCGGTATTGGTGACGTCGATACCCAGATTGAGCTGTCCGGAGAATCCAAAGCCGGAATTCTGGACCAGGAATGTCCCGGTGTTGGTCAGGTGGCCGCCGCCTGTCGTGCGGATCGTTGCATCCAGGCCCGGCAATTGACCGCCGCCGTTCAGGTCGACTTCCAGCAAGCCGGCATTGGTCATGTTTGAATTGATCGTCAACGTTCCGGCGTCGGTGTCATCCGCCGACACCTCTATGGTTCCGCCCGTATTGTCGAAATTGGCGGTGGCGATGATGCCTTCGCCGTCCGAGACGGAAACCTTGGCGTCATTGTCGAACACTGCGGTGCTGCCGATCTTGCCGTTCGCCAGATCGAAGAGGGCGTCGGTATTCCGGAACGTGCCGGTGCCGGAAATCGTTCCGCCCGAAACGAAGGACAAGCCTTGATTGCCATTGCCGTCGAAGGTGAAGACTTCGCCATCGGCAACGCTGACCGTCCCGCTGCTGCCGAGATTGAGTTGTGCGTCGAGTTCCGTATCCGCGCCCAGGATAAGGTTGCCGTTCAGGCCCAGGACTTCGCCTTCCGTGATGGTCAGCGTGCCGTCGGAAGTATCGAGGGTTCTTCCGGCATACAGGGTCGCGCTATCCGACAGCAGGATTGCCCCCGCATTCGCGATACTGGCGGCAAAGGCGTAGCTGCCGGCCGAGGCCGCGCCGGTGATGACGCCCAGATTGACCAGGGTCGACCCATTCGCCGTGGTAATCGATCCGGCGGTGGACAGGGTCGTGTCGTTGTTCGTCAGGGCGATTGTGTGCCCCGCGGCATTCGTGGCGTTGCCCGTCAGCACGATATTGCCCGCGCTGACCTGGCTGGAATTGATTTCCAGCACACCGTCGCCTGACAGTGTCGTGGCGGCCAGCGTAACCGCAGCGCCGGCTTCGACGCTCAATGTTCCGTCATTGTCGACCGCCGCCACACTCAAGGTCACGCCGTCGATATTCTGGTCGTGCCCAGTAGCAATTGCCAGTGTGCCCGCGCCACAGAGTGTCGAGTCGGATTCCATCTCCAGATCCGTTGACGCCCCAAGGGTGAAGGTCTCGCCTGAGGTAACCGCCAGTTCCGCGCCTGATTTGATCTTCAGTGTGCCGTCACCGGTAACGTCGGTGTCATCCCCGACGGTGAGCGTGTGGCCGCTCTTGATGTTCAGAATAGCGGAGGCGGCAATTTCAATATCGCCCTCGGTGCTGTCCAGATCGCCGAAGATGTTGGTGCTGTGGTCGATGTCGAAAGTGCCGGTATTGACGATAGATCCTGTGATCGTGTGTTCGGAAATGACGTTATCAAGACCGAATGGGACATTCTCCGCAGTCTGAAGGACGCCGGACACGGTCAGACTCTCCCCGGCAGCCACGGTCAGGGACGCGCCGTCGGTACCGGCGGCGATATCCAGCAGGATCTTGCCGCCAAGAGTCGCGGATTCGGAGATTTCGATGGCGCCGGTCGAGAATGACGAAACGGCGCTGATGGTGCCGCCCGTATTGTCGATAACGGTCGTGGTGCCCAGGTCCAGCGTGCCGTCCTGCGCACGGAGGGTGCCGTCATTGTCGATGGCCGAGATGGCCAGCGTGACGCCGCTGAGTTCCACATCGCCGACATTCCGGAACGTGCCGAGCCCGGCCAGCGTGGCGCCGTCGGACAGCACGATATCGTCCGGGCCGCCTTCATTGGTTGCGGTATCGTCCTCGGCCACGCTCAGCGTGCCTTTGACGTCGATCAGTCCGCCAGCCACGCTGTTGATTTTGGAGGACTGCCCCATGGTCAGTTCGCCCAGGATCTCGAGGGTGCCGTTGGCACCCAAGGCAATCGTCCCGGCGCTGTTGTCGAGGGTATGGCCGGCGGTCAAAGTGGTCAGGACGCCGACATCGATGGTACCCAGGTTTTCGATGCCCAGATCCAGGGTACGCCCGCCCGCGTCACCGACAGAGGTGATCAGGATCGTACCCTGAGAGGAGTTCTCGACAATTTCCGAGCTGGTATGGGTCAGGACGGCATTTGCCAGTGTGCCCGAACCGGTCAGTTCCAGCACCCCGGCATTCTGGAAATCTTCGTCCAGTTTCACGGTCGACGTGCCAATCGATCCGGCGTCGAGCGTGAAAGTACCGGTGCTGCCTTCGACACCTTCGGTTTCGTTGCCGAATCCACTCGTCGCCAGGGTCAGGGTGCCCTGACCGGCGGTGAATTGGCCGTAGTTCGAGAAGAAATTGACCGCCAGCGTGCCGGAGGAACTGAGCGTGCCGCTATCGAAGGTGACAGCGCCATAGTTCGTGAAGGTCCCGGCACCTTCCAGAATGCCGTCGGTGAGGTGAATCTCCGCCGAACCCGTATGGGTGAAATGTTCGGAATCCGCGACGATGAAATGGCTTTCGTCGATGGCGACAGTCCCACTGCCATTTATTCTCGTATCCGTGCCGACCGTCAGCGATCCGTCGATCTCAAAAGTCTTCCCGGAGGCGACGTCGATCGTGCCGTCACGGCTGTCGAGAGTATCGTCGCTGCCTTCCAACTCCGTGTCCTGATCGATATCGAACAGGCCCTGGTTGACGAAATGTCCGTAGAGGTCGTTGTCTTCCGTCGACATACTGTTTTGCGACGTCGAATGAAGCGTTCCGGTGACGGTCAGGGTATTGTCGAATGTGTCCAGATCGGCGTCGGTAATCGTGCCGCTTCCGCCGTCCAGACGAATGACACCCCCCAGAGACATGTCCGACCGGATGTACAGGTCGGAATCGAGACTGTCGCCCAGGATATTCAATGTGCCTTGGGAGTTGTTGAAATTGCTGGTGAAAATGGTGAATGCGCCACCGTTCACTGCTTCCAGCACGCCATTGTTGATGAATTGCGTCGCGGATAGGGACACATCGTCGTAACTGCCGGCCGTCAGCGTGCTGCCCGCGGCGTTCGTGAAGGTGCCGCCGCTGATTGCAACGGTTCCGCCGAAGTCGACGACCGGAGCACTGGCGGAGTCATAGGTGAAACTCTCACCATTGGCGACGATCAGGCTGGAATCCTCACGGAGATCCAGGGTACCGGATCCGGTGAATTCGGTATCCGACCCGACGACCAGGGTGTTGTTGTACCGAATGGTCAGCTCGGAATCGCTGGCGACATTGATCGTTCCGTCACGGGTGTCGAGGGCAAACCCATTCGGGCCCTCGCTATAACCGTAGGTGAGTTCCGTATTGATATTGATCCGGCCGGTGTTGATGACGTAGCCGACAATCGAGAAATCGGCGGATTGCCCTTCGCCTGTATTGTTGACAGTGATCGTTCCGGCGTTGGTCAGCGTGTTGTGACCGCTTTCTTCGATATAGTCGTACAGGTCGATCCGGGCACCATAACCGGTTCCGTCATCGTCCATTTGGATCGTGCCGTCATTGGTCATGTCGCCGGTGACGAACTGCACCGAATTGCTGTTGCTGCCGGTCAGATTGATTTCGCCAGTATTGGTCAACCCGCCGGAAAGGCTTTCCAGGTCGCCGCCATTGATGTTCAGGGTGCCGGCATTGTTCAGTTCACCCTGGTTCTGGATCGTCCCATAGGTGCCGACGGATATCGTGCCGGTATTCGTCAAACTGCCATTGCTGGTCAGTGTGCCAGACACAAAGTCGATGAATCCGGAGTTCGACAACGAACCCTCGTTCAGCAGGGAGGCGATCTCCATCGTGCCGGCGTCGAACGTCAAGCTTCCGCTGTTACGCAATTCCGCGTCGGAGCCGATCTGGAACACTTCCGTAGAAATGTCGGTCTCCGTCTCGTTGCTCAGCACACCGCCGGTCACCTCGAACGTGCCGGAGAAGGTCATCGTCGGCTGCGCTTCGGCTTGGACGACGGCGCCAAAGGTGCCGCGGCTGTAGCTTACCGCGCCGGAACCGTTTTCGTAGATCACGACGAATTCCGTGCCGTTGATCATGTCGATCCGGACATTGGTCTGATCGCCCGTTGCGCCGACCGTTTGGCTGCCGTCGCCCGCCTGCGTCGCGTTGATCGGGTCGCCGATCGCTTCGCCCGAGGCGTTGTAGCGTTGCACATAGACGTCGACATCGGTGCCGTTGCTGACCGACCAGGCGACGGCAAAGCCGCCATCGGTCATTGCGGTGACATCGATACTTTCAGCGAAAGTGTCGGGGTCGAAATCGGGCAGTTGGATCGTGTTGACGCCCGAACCCGGCGCCTTTCGAATAAAGACTTCCGCGCCGAAATGGCTGCTGACCGAGGCTTCAACATATGTGGTGGCGTCCAGCACCGCGACGGCTTTGGGGGCATCCGAATCCGAGGCCGCTCCGCCGATGTGATGCAGGGTCGTCGTTTGATCGTCCGCATCGACGAACACGGCTTTGCGGTTCACCGCACTGCCATTGTCTTCCCCGTAGTAGACCACGACATCGCCATTCGGGAAGACATCCGCGTCCAGACCGGTGTCCATCCCCGACACGGCATGGCTGACCGTTTCCAGAACGGTGTCGTCATTGTTCATGTACAGAATGCGAATTTCGCCCGCAGCGATATTCTGGCCGACGATGATGTAACCACCATCGCTGGTCGGGTGAATTTCGAAATCGTCGAAACGTTGGCCGGCGGGAACGGTGGTCGAGACTGCCTGTGAACCATTGAAGGCGAACTCGTCGTCGAAATTGTAGACCCGTATACGGTTGTTGGAGACCTGCGGGTTGTCCGTGACCATCCGGAAGGTGCCGTCGGACAGTTGCGTGACCGCGTAGACATTGGAGGTGTTTACGCCGACAGAATGACCGTCAACGACGTTATTGGTCGCGGGATCACGAACCTGAATATGGATTGTTCCGCCATCCGACGTCACGGTCGTCGTCATGATCCGACCGTCGCTCAACACCTTTACGGTCGGGTCAAAAGCGTTGGAAGTCCGCACTGAAACCGGTGCCACAACGGTGGCCGGGTCGGACGTCGTGGAGGTACCATCGCCCAGCGTGAAGGTCTCGCCCTGGGCGATGGAAAGGGTCGAACCGTTCTGGAAGGCGAGGGTGCCGTCCCCGGTCACGGCGGAGTCGTTCCCAAGGGTCAGGGTCGAGCTGACTTCCAGGGTACCGTCTTCGCCGATCTCGATCCTGCCGTCACGGCTGTCGAGATTCAGGCCGCTTGCGCCTTCGCTCGTGCCGAACCGCGCACGTGTGTCGTCATTGACCGTGATCGTGCCGGTATTCGTCGTGTCCGATTCCAGCTTGTGGCGCAGGATGCCGCCACCGGAATTCGCGAAAACAATTCGGCCGCTATTGTTCACGACGGCGTTGCTTAGGCCCTCCAGGGTCGAGCTGTAATTGCCGCCGCTGGAACTGTCGAAGACGATCGCGCCAGTATTCGTGAAAGTGGTCCCGTTCAGAACCATGGCGCCAAAATTGTCGCCGGCATCCAGCCCGATTGTACCGGAATTGGTCGCCGTCAGCGTGTCCGCGAAAACGACATCGCCGTTCAGGACATTCAATTGCCCGGAATTCGCGAAATCCATTCCGGTGAAGGAGACATTCGCCTCCTCGATATTGACCGTTCCGGCATTCTCGAAGCGGTTCACCGACACCGACATGGTGTTGCTGTCGATCGTTAACGTTCCGCCGGTATTGCTGAACGTCCCGCCGCCATCCAGCGCGCCTGTACCGTTGAAACGGATGTCCGGCCCGGTCGTCGAGTCAAAGGCAAAGGTCTCGCCCGTCGCGACGGATAGGGTGGAGCCGCTGATCATGTCGATCTCGCCGTTGCCCGAGAGCGTGGTGTCGGCGCCGACGATCAGTGAGTTGTCGTGCCGGATCGACAGATTTTGCCCGCCTTCAATGGCGATCGCACCGTCGCGGGTGTCGAGGGAGAAGCCGTTCGTCCCCTCGACATATCCGAAATTGAGGTCGTTGTTGACGTCGATCAGTCCGGTATTAATCAAATTCCCGGCGATCAGGTGATCCAGGCCGACGCGTTCGCTGGAATTGTTGGCTTCAATCGTACCGGCATTGGTCAGCGTCTGATGGCCGTTGTTTTCGTTATAATTGTACATATCGATTTCGGCGCCAAATCCGACGCCGGATTCGTCCATCCGGATCAAACCGTTATTGGTGAAATCAACGGACGAATACAGAACCGCCGTGCCGTTGTTGCCGTCCAGGTTGATCTCACCGGTATTCGTGAAAATGCCGTTGTGAATGTCGACGACCGAGCCCGAAACATTCAGGGTCCCGGCGTTGGCCAAAATGCCCTGGCTGGCCAAGGTCCCGGAAAGGACATTCAGTGTCGCCGTGTTCGACAGATGTGTGTCTTCGCCGACCATGACATAGGTGTCGACGTTGAACACCGCTTCGTTGACGAAACGGTCGATAGACAGGTTCAGGGTGCCGTCACCAGCAGTCAGCGTCCCGCCGGCATTGGTAAAAGTACCGTCGCCGAACATTTCCGCAGTGCCGCCGGAGGCAAGCTGCAGATGGGCCATGGATGTGCTGTCGTAATGGAAATCGACATTTTCCGCGACGCCGATCCGGGCGCCGCCATTGATCGTCAGCGTCCCGTTGCTGTCCGTGAATCCCGCCTGATCGCCGAAGACCCAGTCGCTGCTGACCACGGAAATCCGGCCCGATGTGGATCCGAAGGTCAGGACGCCGACCTGCAGCACATCCACGCCGGTCGACAGGCGCAGCCCGGCACCGGATATCTCGCCGCCGGTGATTTCCAGGACGCCGTCGCCGTCGATGGCGGTTGCGGTCGTCGCGTTGACGATGATGTTGCCGCGCGCCAGGCCATCGACGGTAAAGGCCGTACCCGTTCCACTGATCCGCATGGCGCCTTCGAACCGCAGATCGTCGTCGATGGTCGCGCCGTTGGTTGTGAACGTCCCCTGATGTTCGACAGTACCTGTCCCGCTCAGCGTGCCGCCAGTAACAATGAGGCCTGCGCCGTCGCGGTTGATCAGGCGTCCGTGAACCGTCAGCTCTTCGCCGGAGAACAGCGAGATGTCACCGGTCCCGCCTTCGGTCGATACGTTGTCGAAGACGGAATCGATAATGACGCCGTCCAGATTCATCAGCCCTTGGTTGACCAGGGTACCGTCGCCGCCGATGGAGGCGCCGGATTCCAGCACGATCGTGCTGTTGACGGAACTGGTGACGCTGTGGGATCCGCCGATATCCAGGACGCCGCCGCTGCCCAGGACCAGCGTCCCATTGTCGTTTTCATAGGTCGTGCCGCTGGCGACCGCCAGGGTACTGTTGGATAGGGTCAGGACCGCGCCCATGCCCAGGGCCAAGGCGCCGGACATGCTGTTGATATGCGTGCCCTGGAAAGTCATGCGCGCCGCGTCGCCCTGGCCATTGCCGGGCAGGGCGATTTTGCCGGTATTGGCGATGGACCCCAGGCGCAATATGGCCTCTTCGGAGGTGCCCGGATCGAAGCCCATCAGCGTGCCGCTGTTGGTCATCATCCCGCCGCCATCGATCGTGCCGTCGTCATTGCTGTCGCCGACGATCAGTGTCGCGGCATTGTCGACCTGAAGCGTGCCCGAATTGACGAAGTCATTGTCGATCAGCAGGACGCCATTGACGTTCTGGTTGGTCGGATCGACCTGAACGAAGCCGTTGTTCACGAAGTTGCCGGTAATGACCAGGCTGCCGTCCTGGCCGTTCGATCCGCCGACCACGATCGACCCGGTTTCGGAGACTTCCAGATTGGCGCTGATCGTGTCCTGGTTCGACGCGTCGCCATTGCTGCTCAACCGGCCGGTGATCTGCAGCACGTCCAAGGTCGAACCGCCCTGGATCTGAACGCCGCCGCCCAGCGCGATTGACCCCGCCAAGGAGGTCGTGCCGCCGGAATTGAGCGTGATCGTCGAATTGCTGGCGACATTCATCGTGCCGCCGCTGTTATCCAGATCGCCGTTTATGGTCAGGCCGTCATTGCCCAGCGTGATGTTGCCGTCATTGTCGATGCGGCCGCCGGAGGCGAGGGTGACGCCGTCGAAGAATTGCGAGCCGGTCACCTGATAGGTCCCGGGACCGTCGATGGTGGAGCCGGAGCCTAGCGTCAGGGTCAGCCATTGGCCTTCGGTCGGCCCGTAGTCGAAGACTTCGTCCTCCGCGATGCTCAACGTGCCGCCGGTGGAGAAGAACAGCGTCCCGAAACTGCCGAACTCCGTCATGCTGCCGACGCGGATCACACCGCCGCCGGATACCGTCATCACGTCCGATATGTCATCGGCCTCGAAGGTTCCGAAGGTCGCGTCGATCAAGCCGCCGACGACCGAGACGGAATCGGCGCTGAAATCCAGCGTCCCGTGGCTTTCCAGGCGCGTGATATTGATCGAGCTGCCGGCGCCGAAGGTCAGATGGCCCGTATTCACCATCGTACCCGAGCCGGTCAGGTCCGCGCCGCTGCCGAAGACGACGGTCCCTTCGTTGCTGGCGTCGCCCATGATGCTCAGGCGGTCGCCGGTCGCAATGGAAATCGTCGAGTTGTTGTCCAGGGAGCCTGTGGCGGTGACGGTGACATGGCCATTCGCGGTGACCTGGCCTTCGTTGGTCATGTCGCCGTCGATGTAGAAGCCATTGGATCCGACCGTCATGCCGGCCTCGTTGTCGAGGGTCGACGCCGACGACAAGGTGGCACCGTCAACTTCCAAGCCCGCCCGGTTGGACAGCGTGCCGGTGCCGGTAATGGTCGTGCCGCTGTCCATATCCAGGACCGGGCCGCCTTGGATCAGAGGGACCTCGCCGCCGGTGAAAATGAACTGTTCGTCATCTTCGAGGTGCAGTTTGGAATTGGTGGTGAGCTGGATCGTCCCGTTGCCCGAAATGCTGCTTTCGTCGCCGACGGTCAGCGTAGAGCCGAGGGCTGCCAGAAGGCTCGCATTGGACGAAAGGACAATCGACCCTTCCGTCGTGTCCAGATCGAAACTGAACAGGGTTGCGTCGCTCTCGTCGATGAAGATCGAGCCGTTATTCTCGAAAACGCCGGTCCCTTGAAGCTGCGCGGCCTCCAACTCGAAACTTGCGTCGTTCTGGAAGCGACCGTCGATGGTCAGCGTTCCTTCGTCGAACAGGGTCGCGGTGCCGGTGTTCACGACGGTTCCGGTGACGGTAACGCCATCGTCCAGGTTCAACTGACCTTCGTTTTCCAGCCGCGCCTCTACCCGGTCGCCGTCCAGGCCCAGGGTGCCCGCATTGCGCAAGACGCCCGACCCGGTGATCGTCGTGGAATCCGAATTGGAGAAGAGGCCGACCGATCCGGAGACGGTCGCGTCGCCGACAAGCTTCAGGACCGAACTGTCCTGGAAGGTCAGGCCGCTCTCCGACCCTTGCAGACCGAAGGAGGGCAGGGCGAAGGTTTCGCCCTCGGCGACCTCGACGGTCCCGCCGCCATTGACCCGGACCGAGCCGTAATTGCCTTCGAATTCCGTATCGCTCCCAACCAGAAGTGTACCGTTATCAGCGATGTCGAAATTGGTGCTGGAAAGCGAGATCGTTCCGTCGGTCGAATCGAAAGAACCGGTGATTGTCCCGGACCCGGTCAGGACTCCCAGATTCTCGACAAAACCGGCCAAGGTCCCGTCATTGCCCTCGATCACCCCGGCGGTCGTGTTGGTCAGCGTCCCGACGCCCGTTACCTTGCCGGACAGCGACAAGGTGCCCGAATTCGTAAGGTCGGAAGACGTCGACAGCGTCGCGCCATCATGCACGTCCAGGAAGCCATTATTGGTCATCCCGCCGGAAAAAGCGGTGGTCATCGTGCCTTCGACATCGATCGTGCCGCTGGAGGCGTTGACCACTTCAACCAGGACATTGTCCTGATTGAAGCCCAAAGTCCCGGCATTGGTCAGTGTCCCATCGCCGGAAATTGTCGTAATCGAGGCGGATTCGAAACCCAGGAAACTGCTGTCCTGCGAGACTTCCGCATTGCCGTCCAGTTGCAGCTTGCCGCCCTGGAAGTTCAGAGTGGACGTTCCCTGCTGGAAACCCTGGAAGAGGCTAAGATCGGCGGTCTCGCCCTCAGCGACCGCGACCGTGCCCTTGTCGGACACATTGATCGCTCCGAACATGGTTTCGGACGTGCTGGTGTCGCTGCCGACATACAGGACGCCGTTGGTGCCGATCTCGTAATCGGAGCGGACGTCGAGCTGTCCGTCGGCCATGTCCATCGTGCCGGTCAGCGTGCCGCCGAACAGGCGCGCGGTGCCGGTTACAGACAGGTTGGACAGGTCCATGACGGAGTTGCTGTTGCCGACGAACAGGGACAGGTCGACCGCCGACCCTGTGCCCCGCAACTGGCTGTTCGCGCCCAGGGTCAGATCACCACCGGTCAGTTCCCCGCCGAGGGTCAGGCTGGACGACGCCTCGACGCTCACCGCGCCTTGCGCTTCGCCGCGCGAATTCTGCAGATTGGCATCGAACCGGTCGTTGTTAAATTCGAGCGATCCGGCGTTGATCAGGGTTCCGGAACCGATAATGGCCGTGTTCCCGGCATCGGACAGTCCGGTAAAGGTGCCTTCATTCTCCCATACACCACCCAGGTCGATGGTGGACTGATCGAAGAAGGTGAAGTCGGCCGACAAGCCGTCGTTCAGCGAAACGGTCCCGTCCGAGCCGATTTCCAGAACGCCCAGAGACGCTACCGACACATCGATGCCGTCCGGATTCTCGCCCAGGAATTCCGTGTCGCCGTCAATGATCAGGCGGCCGCCCGATTCGATGGTGACATCATTGGTGCCGGCATTGTTGAACAGTTCCGCGTCGCGCAGATCGACCGTCGCGCTGATATTGACATTATGGCCCTCGGCGAAGGTCACGGTGCCGGTGGAAACCAGCGTTCCGGTACCCGCAACCGATCCGGCGACTTCGCCGGTACCGTCGATAAGAATGTTTTCCGCCGTGACGACGGCGCTTCCCGCGATTTCCAATTCGGCACTGTCGATGTCCAGCGTCCCGATGGAACTGTCGCCCTGTAGGATCAGCTTGCCGTCGTTGCCGCCCTGAACCGTGTCATTGATCGACACGCCATTCGTGACCGTCAGGGTACCGTCGAAGACAATCAGCCCATCCGTGCCGAACTCCGTCGATCCGCTGATGGATCCGACGGTCGCGGAAGCCCCGCTGAAGGAAACCGCGCGCGTGCCGGTATTCTCCAGAATGACCGTATCGGTCGAAATCGGCGTGACGCCGTCCGCGAATTCGTTGCGCCAGTTCTCGGAATTCTGCCAGGAATCGTCCGACGTTCCGGTAAAGGTGACCGTCCCGTTGGACGTCGCGGACAGCGCATTCGAATCCAGGATC
This sequence comes from Pacificispira sp., assembly GCF_965228185.1. Classification (NCBI taxonomy): domain Bacteria; kingdom Pseudomonadati; phylum Pseudomonadota; class Alphaproteobacteria; order Rhodospirillales; family Aestuariispiraceae; genus Pacificispira; species Pacificispira sp. Next base: position 89,784 of record NZ_CBDDHE010000004.1, read on the forward strand.
AGCGTCGCTTCGCCGCTGGTCAGGGTCAGGTTGCCTTCGGCCGACAGACCGCCGCTGCGGGTCCAGCCGGAGCCGGGGCGGATGATGTTGTTGGCGGAATTGCCGGCGCCGATAATGTGCAGCGTCCCGTCACTGGTTGCCGCCGCGATGTCCGCCGGGGTCATGTCGACGGTGATCGTCGAATTGCTAAAGCTGCTGAGGTCCAGCGTTTCGATGTTCTGAATGTTGCCGTTCAGTCCGATGGACACCGACAGGTTTCCTTCGGCCGGTTCGATCACCAGACGGTCGTCGCCGTCGCCACCATCGACCGCGACCACCCCATCTTCGGCGTAGATCACATCGTCATGGTCGGTTGCGATCAGTTTCTCGAAACCGGAATAGTCGGCAGAACGGCTCGTTGCCCCGATCGTGCCGGCGTCCAGGGTCAGCGTTTCGACACTGATTCCCGCACTGCCGAGGGTCAGCGTCTGACCGGCGCTCAAACCTTCCAGGGACAGGGTGTCCGTTCCGCTGCCGCCCGAAGCGGATTGCAACAGATTGGACAGGGTGAAGGAATCGTCGCCGCTGCCGCCTTCGACGGCTTCCATGTTGGTGAAGGTCGAACTGGCGGAATCGCGCGTGGCAACACCGGTCAGGAACGAGAACGTCCCGCCGCTTGGCGTTTCCACCTGGTTGATCGTAAAGGACGCGAAGCTGACCGTGTCGGTCCCGGCGTCGCCGTCCACATTCACGCCCGCCGTGTTGACATAGACAATGTCGTTGCCGTCGCCCAGACGGACATGCTCGACCCCGGTGATGGTATCGTTATCAATGACGCTGGCGGTGCCGTCGATGATCGAACTGGTGCCCAACAGCCCGTTCATCTCCATGGTCAGGTTGGCGGTCAGGGTCCCGGTGACGGAATCATAGGTCAGGGTGTCGGACCCATCCTCGCCGTCATAGAAATCGTCGCCGTTGCCGGTACCGCCGATGATCGTGTCATTGCCGGCGCCCGCCCGGACCGTGTCGTTGCCCGACCCGGTCTTGATGGTGTCGTTCCCGCTGCCGGTCCTGACCGTCACATTGGCCGTTGAAGACCCAAGATTAACGTTGAAGCTCGCGGTCGATTGCGACCGGTCGAGCGTGTTATTCGAATCCAGAGCCGATTCCCCGAGCTGCTGAATCGTGTCCTCGATGACGTCCTCCTCAACATCATCGACGATTTCGTCTTTCTTTTCGTCCTTGTTGGTTTCTTCGGCGACGGGCGTTCCTGCATTGTTTTGCGAATCGCCGCCGAAATTGTCGCCGTCGGTGCCATCATCGCCGTTAACGATGCCGTATGCGTCGTCCTGACCTGTTTGTTCACCTTGGGTGTAGCTGTTGTTTCCGCCAAAACCCGGAGTCTTGGACAGAAGGTCGCCGTTGTTCTGCTCGGTGTTACCAGCGTCGGCATTCGTGACCGTTTGGCTGGTGGATCCTTCCGTCACATTCGTGGTTTCGGCCTCGGTGTCCTGTGCCTGATCGGGATCGTCACCGGCATCCCCATCGCCTTCGTTACCGGTCTGACCCGCATTCGGGTCGTCGCCGCCGTCCTCGCCGCCGCCTTCCAGATCTTGCAGATCTTTGTCGGTCAGTTCCGGATCGTCGCCGCCGCCTTCGACTTCTTCGCCGTCATCGGCGACGTCCTCTTCTTCGTCGATGTCGTCTTCCTGCACGTCTTCTTCGACGACGTCTTCCTCTACCGGGGCCTCTTCGCCTTCCGGGGCGGCCTCTTCGCCGGCATTACCCTCTTCGGGCGGCGCTTCACCCTCGACGCCCTCCGGGCCTTCTTCCTGATCGTCGGATTCGAATTCGTTGTTCTGCTGCTGGTTCTGCTGCTCGCGCGTGACATTTTCGACGATGCCGCGCAGGTCGATATTCACCGTCGCGCCGGTCTTCGTCTGGATCGAGGACTCGATGGCCCGCTCGATATTGGACAGGTCGTTTGAGGTCAGCGCCCGGAACTGCGAGGAGTTGCGCGCGATGACGTTTTCGGCCGTGTCGACGAAATCGAAGACCCGAAGCTGCCCGGTCGACGCGTCCGGCTGGGCGCTGACCGTCGAGAAGTTGTCCGACAGAACGATGGTCTGGTTGCCGGCCGACACTGCGATTTCCCCGTCGACGACGGTGAAGCGGAAGGTCTCGCCGTCGGCGGATTGCAGGCCCGCGACTTCCCCGGTCACGATCGTGCCGCGAATCCCGATGGTGGCGACCGGGGTCGACACCTGCATGTCGTTCGGATTGTTCTCGGCGATCTGGCCGGACACGAACAGGAATCCGCCCTTGAGGATCGAGAAGGCGGACTGACCGGTCTGGGTGCCGGGATCGTAGACCATCTCGTCCAGCGCCAGTCGCGCGTCGGCGCCTAACGTGAAGATCGTCCCGTCGACGAAGGTGATCTTCAGCGACCCGCCATCGGCGGTTTCGACCTGGTCGCCCTGGAAGACCGGATCGCCGGCCTGCAGCAGGACCCGCGTCCCGTCCGGGCGGATGGCATAGACTTCCCCGGTCAGCGTATCGACCGTGCCGATTGCATTGCCCTGGGCCTGGGCGACCTGTTCGTCGGTCAGCGCCGCCGTCTGGCCCGGCGCCATCGGCATCAGGAAGGAATCAACCAGTTCCGGCGTCAGGCGGCGCCCGAACTCGCCAACGATATCCGGCGGCGGATCGGCGGCGAAATAGTTCTCGATCAGGATCGCGGTGCCGTCCGGCTTCATCAACAGCAGGTCTGAACCCTGACGGATGAAGGAGCCTTCATACATGAAGGACAGGTCGGTCAGGTGAACGTCGTCGCCGGACCGGGCGTCGAGAGAGGCAACAATGGTGGCATCAGAGCCCGGGGCAGGGGAGGTGGCTTCCGCGCCGCGCGCGGTATCGTTCAGGAAGTCGCTGTCCAGGAAATTGACGGAGCTCGACGCGCCGTTGCCGATCAGACTGTCGCCGCCGGACGGTTGCGCGGCCGGATCGCCCGGGCCGGCCGCCTTCATCGAGGCGTCGGACTCCTGGGGGTGCGTTGATACGGACGTCGAGTCGCCACCGGACGGCGGCGTTGAGTCTACCCTGGCCATGTCATTCCCCGGGTCGTCTCAAAGGTCGGCGGATCGGCGGACTTCTGTCGCCAGGACCAGTCGATAAATGGGAGACAACCCCAAAAGTACTCACCCCTCTGGAATGATCTGTAGCATTTTAGTGATCTTTTGGAAAGTTTTCCGTGGAGCTTTTTATGGTTAAAATTGCATGCGAAAAAGGCTGAAAACTGGGACTTTCGGGTCGCCTGCCGCTTGCCGCGTGACGCCAGTAGCGGATGTGGCTACACTCCCGCCGGTTTAGTTCGGCGGGATGCCGTGGGCGGCCTCAGGGCGGTATCAGCCCGCGATTGCGCCGCGACACGGTTTGTAGCGCCGAGGGGTGACATGGCGACGAAAGGGCGGGTTGGACGGCTGGTACGCCACGCACTGTCCCGCAGCAAGGGGCGGCTCGCCGAGGCGCTTTTTTCGTCGCTATTCGTCAATGTCCTGGCGCTCGCGGTGCCGATTTTCATGCTTCAGGTCTATGACCGGGTGGTGTTCCACGCCGGGCTGACGACCCTTCAGGGCCTGGTTATCGGCATGGCGGCGGCGATTCTATTCGACGGATTGCTGCGTCTCGGCCGGGCCCGCCTGTTCCAACGAATCGGCCTTGATATCGATATCGATGTCGGCCGGTCGCTGTTCGAAAAGATCGTCAAGCTGCCGATGCGCGTTCTGGAATCGCGCAGTTCGACCTCCTGGCAGATCCTGTTCCGCGATATCGATGCCGTGCGCGCCGCCCTGTCCGGGCCGGCCATGGGGCTGTTGATGGATCTGCCCTTCGCGGTGCTGTTTCTGTGCGCGATCCTGTGGCTGGCGCCGCCGCTCGCCGCCGTGATTCTGGTCGCGCTGCCGCTGTTCATTCTGCTGGCCTGGCGATCCGGGGCGACGGCGGCCAATTTGTCGGAAGACGAGCGGTCGGAAAGCGCCAAGCGCGAGGGGCTGATCAACGAGATCGTCGCCGCCCGCGCGACGGTAAAGTCGCTGGCCCTGGCGGAACGTCTGCGCCCGGTTTGGGAGGCGCGACACGCCGACAGTATCCAGGCCTCCCTGCGCCGTGGCACCGCCGGTGACGCCCATATGACCCTGAGCCATGTGATGAGCCTGGCAACGACGGTCTCCATGACCTGTGTCGGGGCGCTGCTGATCCTGGAACAGAGCATGACGATCGGCGCCTTGATCGCTTCGAACATGCTAGGCGCGCGGATGATCGCGCCGATTGCCGGTCTGGTCGGGCAATGGAAGACGCTGCAGAACGCCCGCGACGCCGCGCGCCGGCTGGACGAGGTTCTGCATCTGGAGGAGGAGGGCAACATTCCGGCACTGCCCTTCGGCCGCCCGAAAGGACAGTTCAAGCTGGAGGAAATCGTCTTCCGCTATGGCCGCGAGGGCGATGCCGCTATCGACAAGATCGACGGGACGATCGGGCCGAACGGGCTGCACTGCATCGTCGGCAAGAACGGCAGCGGCAAGACCACGCTGTTCAAGATCCTGGCCGGGCTTTACCCGCCGGAATCCGGGCGTGTCCTGCTGGATGGGGCGGATATCGCCCAGTTTCCGCGTCGCCAGTTGGCGCGCTGGATCGGATACATGCCGCAGGAAGTGGTGATGTTCACCGGGTCGATTCGCGAAAACATCGTCATGGGCGACGAAAGCGGCACGGATGAGGATGCCGTGGAGGCGGCCAAACGCGCCGGGGCGCATGACGCGATCGCGCTGCTGCCGGAAGGATACGAAACCGAATGCGGCGAATCGGGTGGACGTCTGTCTGGTGGCCAGAAACGCCGGATTTCCGCGGCCCGAACCCTGATCGGGGATCCGCCCGTCCTGTTGTTGGACGAACCGTCGGGCGATCTGGACGGTGAGGCGGAAGTCGCCCTGGCCCGCAATCTGCGCGAAATGGCGAAGGATCACACCATTCTGATTTCGACCCATTCTCCGACCCTGCTGTCCGTGGCCGACACGATACTGGTCCTTGAGAAGGGCCGGGTGGCGATGGCCGGATCGGCGAAGGAGGTCCTGACCCATTTGTCCGGCGGACGCGCGCAAGGCTCTCAACCTGCCCAATCTGCGCGGCCGGCAGGCGGCGACACCCGGGCGGCGGAATAGGGCGAGGGGGAGAAGCGCGGTATGACCACCCTGTCTAACGATCCCAAAGCCAACCCGCTCGACAGTCTCCGGGCCAGCGTCAAGGTCGGCGGCTCCCGCTTCTGTACCTGGGGGCCGGGCCTGCTGATTCTGGGCTTTCTCGGCTGGTCCGCCACGGCGGAGCTCGACGAGGTCGCCGTCGCCGTCGGGGAGGTCATTCCCCAGCAGCAATTGCAGGTCGTGCAGCATCTGGAAGGCGGCGTCATCGACGAGATCCTTGTCGGCGAAGGCGATACCGTTGCGAAGGGCCAGCCGCTGATGCGTCTCAATCTTGGGGGCGCAGGGATCAATCGGGAAGAGGTGCAGGTTCGTCTCGACGGCATGGTGCTTGCCAAAGCGCGCCTGGAGGCCGAGGCGAGCGGCGGGGATGCCGAGCCGATATTCCCCGAGGATCTGGTCGCGCGCCGGCCCGAAATGGTGGAAGCCGAACTGCGCAGTTTTATGGGCAGAAAGAGAGACTTGCTGTCGTCTCTTGCGGTTTTGGATGAGAAGGGGCGACAGCGGAAGCTGGAGATTTCCGAACTGGAAGCGCACATCGCCTCGATCCGCCGGGACCTGCAGTTGGCGGAACAGCGTCTGACGATGTCATCGAACCTGCTGGCAGAGGGACTGACCCCGCGTATGGAACATGTCGCCATCGAGGCTGAGGTTGAACAACTTCGCGGCCAGATCGACGTTATGAACCAGTCGATTCCCCGGGCGCGCTCGGCACTACAGGAGATCACGGCGGAACGGAATCGGGAAATCGAACGCTACAGCCGCCGCGCTCTGGAGGAACTGGTGCCGGTCGAGACGCGAATCGCTGAGTTAAAAGAGACATTGGGAACCGCCACGGACCAACAATTGAGGTCCGAAATCAAGAGCCCGATCGACGGCATCGTGAAGAATCTGAAGACCAATACCGTGGGCGGCGTCATTCGCCCGGGAGAGCCGATTGTGGAGATCGTCCCGGTCTCGGAGGAATTGGAGATTCGGGCGCGACTGAACCCGAAGGATAGGGGCTTCGTTGCCGCCGGACAGCGCGCCGTCGTGAAGATCACAACCTATGACTATGCCCGCTATGGCGGGCTGGAAGGCGCGGTAGAGCGGGTTTCCGCGAGTACCAATGCCGGACAGAACGGTGAAACCTTCTATGAGGTCGTGGTGCGGACGGACCGAACCTATCTCGGCAAGGAAGAAGGTGACTTTCCGATCACACCCGGCATGGAAGCGAGCGTCGATATCCATACCGGGACGCGAACGGTGCTTGATTATCTGGTCAAGCCCGTGCTGAAACTACAGCACGAAGCGTTCAGAGAGCGGTAATATTTCATCCGCCGGTAACGCTCGCTGGCGGAGCACCGGTTGTTGTGATATTCGACGAATGCGTTATCAGGATGTTGTGCTTTGCAGCATCCCTGTCGGGGGTATTTTAGGGGCGCCGGTGGACATCAAAGGGACATGGACGATCGCATTCGCCCGTGGCGGAGTTTTCGCCGCAGCGGTCACTTGCGCGCTGTCCCTCGCGATTCCACAGAACAGTGCCGCACAGACGCTCCAGGACGAGCTCTACCATCTGGTCAAAACGCATCCCAGAATCGAGGAACAGCGGGCGATCCTGCGCCGCGCGAACGAGGCCGTCACGACGTCCCGATCCGGCTATTTGCCGACGGTTTCCTTGAGCGGCAGCGCCGGCGGCAACATTGTCTCGAATCCTACGACTCGCGGAACGAACCATGACAACGAGTTGGTTCGGTTCAACGCGCTCGGCATTGAGGTTCGCCAGAACCTGTATGATGGCGGGTTCACGCCGAACTCCGTCGATTCGGCTCTCATGGCACGGGACAGTGTCACATACGCCCTGGAAAGCACGGTTCAAAGGGTCATGCTGCAAGGCATCACGACCTATTTGAATGTGCTGCGGCTGAACGAATTGATCCGCGTCGCTCGCGCCCGGGAGCGGACGATTCGCGAGCAGTTGCAGCTTGAGACCGAACGCGTGGAGCGTGGCGCCGGGATCGAAGTCGACGTGCTGCAGGCCAAGTCGCGCCTGCAACTGGCAATCGAGCAACGGGTCGATCTCGAGGGCCAACTGCGCCAGGCCATGTCGGAATACATCCTTCATTTCAATCGAGAACCGGACATCACTCAGATGCGGCTGGAACCGTCGCCCATCGAGATCGTGCCGCCGACCATCGAAGACGCATTGTTCACGGCGCGGGAGGAAAACCCGCTGCTGTCCGGTAACGAGTTCCTGGCCCGCGCTGCGCGTTTCACGGTCGAGGCGGAGCGGTCCGGTTATCTTCCGGTCCTGGACCTGGTCGGCCGTGTCGATCATGAAAGCAATGTCGGTGGAACCCGGGGGCTGTCCAAGGACTCCGCCGTGCTGATCGAGATGTCCTGGGAGATATTCTCCGGCTTCCGGACCGACGCCGCGGTGACAAGCGCGCAGGAAACGTTGATCGAACGCCTGTCCGCCGCCGACCGCACCAAGCGCGAAATCGAACGGCAGGTCAGGCAGGCCTGGACCAAGCTGGAAAACACCCGCGATCGTAAGGAATTGCTGCTGAACGCGGTTTCCATCGCACAGGAAGTGTTCACCGCCCGTCAGAAGCTGCGCGATGCGGGCAAGGAGACGACGCTGAACGTTCTGGACGCCGAGAACGAGGTTTTCCAGGCGGAACAGAACCTGATCCGCGCCGATTACGACACCCGGGTGGCGGTCTATGAACTGGCGGTCGCCATGGGCATCATGACGCCCGCCTTGCTGGGGATCGATGTTCAGATCATCGAAAACCCCGAAGAATACATCACGGGGGCGGGGAAGATCATCGACCCCGAACCGGATACACGCGTTCAGGAATACCGCGACAGGATCCAGGCGGAGACCCCGACGCCGTTGAACCGCGCCAAGCCGCCGGCACCGCCTACAAATACCCTGCCGGAAGAGACGGATGCCGTCGACGCGCAGGATCAACCTCAGCAGAACACCGATTCCGTTATTGAGCCGCCCCCGACCGACGGGACAATCGGCGGACTTGATCAACCCACCCCGTCGCCGGTGACCGCCGATGCGTCCCCGACGCTTCCCCCCGTTCCCGATAACGCTGTGACACAAGCGTCCGATTCGATCGCGACGGCCCGCGAGATCCAAGCGGATCCCCCGTTCGCGGGCGAATTCGCTGTGCCTCAGGATCTTCCGGTTTCCGAGGTCACAAGCCTTGATGCCCCGGCGGCAGCAGAACCTTTCCCGGCGGCTCCCGAGTCGCAAGCTTTGGCCGTGCGCGATACTGCGGGCCCCAAGCCGGCGGTGCAGGTCGAGCAGCCGATTGCGGATACCAAACGCGATACATCGGAAGCCGAACTGGTTTCGGCTGAACCGATCGCCGCGACCGATACGGCGCCGCGCGGGCCGGACTTGCTCGAAGCGGTTCGAAGCCTGTTTGGAACCACCAATGCGGGCCTGGAGCCGGCAGTCTTGGCCGCACCGACGGATACGACGTCTGTGCCGGCCGCCCTGGACGCTTCTTCAGAGACCTCTGGCGCAATGATGATCGATACCGTCCCGGCCGATCCGCAACCCGGTCCGGCCCCGCAGGCATCGACCGAGATCGTCACCGCGGCCGGACGACCCGCCGTTGCCAAGTTGGAACCCGTGACGGTGCCAACCGTTGTGCGCGATGAAACGGATGCGATCGCGGTCAGACTGCATCAAGATACTGCCGGCGCCGGCGCCATGTTCGACATTCCCGGAACCCTTCTGTTCGGTGATGTGCCGCCGCCGCGATAGCGGAAGCGTGAGACAATGACCAATAAGGTTTTAAAGACCCCCGGTTTCGTGCTGGCAGGACTGACCTTGCTGCTTGCCGGTTGCGATCTCCTCGACCCCATGGCGGACAATGTTCCCGGCGTACCGAGCGACCGGATGTCGGCCGTTCTCGCGGCCGCCCAGACGCAACCGGACCTGCGTCCGGGAGACCGGTTCGTCTTCGACAATCCTACCGTTACCTGGCAGGTCGTTTCGATTGCGGAGAACGGCAATATCGCATGGCAGGCGGATAATGGAGAAACCCAGATCACCGCGCCGAACCCTTTGCTGCCCGCCCTGGAATGGCACAGCGAGACACGCGGCAGCGGCCGCCGTTTGATCTCCAACATGTCCGGATCGATGTTCCCACTGGAACCGGGCAGCGAACTGACCTTCCGGTCGACGGTCGATACAGATCAGCCGCCCTATGCCTGGGAGTTTGATTGGATCTGCGAAACCGGAGATCTCGAATCGGTCGCTGTTCCCGCAGGGACGTTCCCGGCCTATCGCATCGCCTGCGGAAGGCAGATGCCGGACGAGGTCGTCTTCTACTACGCACCCGAAGTCGGTAATTACGTGCGCTTGATCACAGCCGATTCCAATGGCGGAGCGCCGCATGAGCGGCGACTGACCGACTTCTCCCGCGCCGCGATGCCGATGCAGCAGGCGGGCATGCCCGTGCCCGCGCCGGGCGAAGTGGTGATGGAATCGGACGAGCCCGGCCGTATGACGATGGGGGAACCTCAATCCGGCCAGGTGAATGCGCCGCGGTCCGGTCCGACTGCATTGGGGATGATTGCTGAAGGCGGCCAGGCGCCGATGGCGCCGGCCCCGGCTGAGACACCACAATCCGGGCTGACCGCTGTCGAGGGCGGTGCGCAGGCGGCGCCTGTTCCGTCGACCGCCATGGCCGCGACCGATGCGGGCGTGCCGGCAGGCGCCTTGGCGGTGCACCTAGCGTCATACAAGGATCCCGGCAACGCCGAAAAAGGATGGCAGCAACTGTTGGGGGCCAACCGCGACCAGTTGCAGGGGCTGCGCCCCTTGGTCCGCAAAGTGGAGATTACCGGGAAGGGGACCTTCTATCGGCTGCATGCGGGCCCGGTGGCAGACGAGGCGCAGGGGAAGGCAATTTGCCGGGTGCTGGCGCAGCGCGGCAGCTATTGCAAGGTCGCACGGCTGTAGGGGCGTACTCTACGCCGGCGGCGCCGGTCGCACATACAAAAGGGCCGCCGAGATTCGGCGGCCCTTTTGATTTGGAACCCCGAAACCGGGGCCAAAGATCTTATTTGATCTTGGATTCCTTGTACGCCACATGCTTGCGCACGACCGGGTCGTACTTGCGGAATTCCAGCTTTTCGGTCTGGTTGCGCGGGTTCTTCTTGGTCACATAGAAATGACCGGTGCCAGCCGTGCTCACCAGCTTGATTTGAACGGTCGCGGGCTTCGCCATCGCCTTGATCCTTCTACTTGAAGCGCGTCGCACCCAACTGTGCGGGAGCGCCGCGTTGAAACGGTGCCGGAAAATAGCCGTCCGCCCGGCCATGTCAAGATGTTAAAGCAAACCGTCTTCCTGCGGCTGTTTCTGGATAAGCCGCGCGCCGTCGACCCAGGTGAACAGCCGGATCGGGCGGGACGGGGAATCCAGTCTTTCCGGGTCGCGCCACAGCTCCAGGGCCTGGCTTAGGACAAATTTGGTGACGCCACGCAGGTGGTCGCTGATCAGCGCCTGAGCCGCCGGAATCCACATGACTTCCGGCAACTCGCCGACGGCATGAGCCACCCCGGTGGCAGCCGATTCCGGTGCCAGGAAGAAGCGGGTGTCGAAGCGGATGGGAGAGGGTTCCGGCGTTATGGCCCGCACGATGTAGCGCAACTCGTCCGCCACTGGCATCTGTCCGTCTGCGTCCAGCCGGGCAAAGTAGGGATTGTCGCGCGGCACGAAGGCGGGCAGGGGCCCTCGGGTGGCGATCATCAACCCGGTTTCCTCCCAGGTTTCACGCAGGGCGGCGGCATGGAAACGCGTTCCCCGCCATTCAGGGCTGTTGCCTAAATCGATATCCGGCGGATCGACCGCGCCGCCGGGAAAAACATAGGCGCCCGGCATGAAGCGCGCATTGTCCCGTCGCCGGCCCAGAAGAACGTCCGGCGCACTCGGATCGCCCCGAAGAATGACGAGGCTGGCCGCGTCCACAGGGTGTGACATGCCGCGATCAGGCACCGTCTACAGCCCGCCCGACGGTCAAAGCCCGTCGGATCAGCGCGGGCGACTCCAGGATCAGCTCCGCGATCGCGAGGTCGATATCGCCCGATGCGTGCGGCAGCCACGGACAGAGTTTCAGAATTTCCCGTGTCTCCGCTTCGTCACCGTAACTTGCCGCGCGCCGGCGCTTCAAATTGGCGGCACCGCTGTCCACGCCCTGACCCAGAGCCTGATCGAGAGTTGCGACGGCGTCGGACGCGCCGCTGGTGCAGACGGTCGGCATCACCCCCATGCGATTCAACGCATACCCGCTGGGGGCGACAAACCGCGCCCAGGTGACGTAAAGCTCGCCATTATTGGGAAGATCGACAATGGTCTGGATCGTGCCCTTGCCGAAGCTGCTCATGCCGACCACGACGGCGCGACCGTGGTCCTGAAGCGCCGACGCCAGGATTTCTGCGGCACTGGCCGACGCACCATTGATCAGGACGACCGTCGGAAGGTTGTCGGCAATGTCGCCGGGTTCCGCCTTGAAGACCTGGTGACTTTCCGGGTGGCGTCCGTCCGCCCGCGTGATCAACCCCGATTCCAGGAAAAGGTCGGCGGAATCGACTGCTTGGTCCAGGCGACCGCCCAGATTGCCGCGCAGATCGATGATCAAGCCGCTGAGGCCCTGACCCAGATCGGCCCGCGCCTGGCCGATGGCCTCGGCAATGCGCTTGGACGTCCGTTGATTGAAGCCCGAAATCCGGATCAGGGCGTGGTCGTCGATCAGGGAATAGAAGACCGTGTTGGGAACGATTCGTGTTCGCCCCACAGTCACGTTCAAGGGCGTCGGCAGCCCGTCGCGAACCAAGGTCAGCGATACGGGCGAGTCGACCGGTCCGCGCATCAGCCGGTCCACGGCGTGCAGCGGCATGCCGGCAATCTTCAATGCGTCGATCGCGACGATCCTGTCGCCGACAAGCAGACCGGCCGCGGCGCCAGGCTTGTCGTGTTCCAGCCTGTGAATTCGGGCGCCTTCCGGATGTTCCTCAAGGTCGATCCCAATGCCTCCGAATCCGTCGCGTTCCGCACGCAGATCAGCTGCGTCCTTCGGATTGGCATAGCGCGAATACCGATCCAGCGTCCGCATGGCGGAATCGAAGAACCGATCATACAGCGCTTCCTCGCCGGCGTCTTTCGGCAACAGTCCCGACATATGTACGTCCAGGACCATGGAACGGGCGAACTCGCTCCAGGCGGCGATTTCGGCGCCATCGTCCGGGGCCAGGCCTTCCGCCGCGATCTGCCCGCCGACTTCGATCATGAATACGTCGTCGTCGTCGATATCCAGATCGTAGCTGCTGTCGAACTTTCGCAGACCGTCCAGACCGCCGATCGTGAATCGGCGCAGGTCGGGCGGATCGATATGAACCGACGAAACCTCGGTGTAGACCGCGTCGAACATTGTGGTCATCCGGCTTTCCAATGCCGGATCCGGCTGAACGGCGGCCGTGCACGCGCTCAGCATCAAGGGAATCGCAAGGGCGAACTCAGGACGAAATCGCGGAAGGTGTCGGAAGGTATTACCGCACATGATGGAATGAGGATAGCCGCGTCGCCGGGGCCGCACCATGTTAGATTTGTGATCCTTTGAGACTGTGCTGCTACCGTCTGCCTTTTCGCCCGCCGCCGGGACGGCCGCCGCGTTTCGGTCCGAACTTCCGGGGGCCGCCCTTGCCGCGCCCCGGCGTTCGGGCCTTGCGGTCCTTCACGATATGACCGCCCTCGATGATTTCGAACACCAGGCCGCCGGTGACAGTATTCGCCTCGGCCAGTTTGATCCGAACCGTTTCGGCTAGTTGATAGGCTTGACCGGTCTGTTCGCCGACCAGGCGTTGATGTACCTCGTCATGCCAGTAGCGGTCCCAGGGCAGGGTGCCGACCGGCACGAGCCCGTCCGCGCCCGTTTCATCAAGCCGCACGAACAGGCCGAACCGTTTCACGCCGGTGATGCGCCCATGGAAGGTCGCGCCGATTCGGTCGGCCATATAGGCGGTCAGATACCTGTCGGTTGCGTCACGTTCTGCCGCGATGGCCCGGCGTTCGGTATTTGAGATCAACTCCCCGAACTTATCGAACTGTTCCGCCTGCGCATCCGGCAGGCCGCCCTTGCCCAGCCCATAGGCGGATATCAGGGCACGATGCACCAGCAGATCGGCATAGCGGCGAATCGGCGACGTGAAGTGGCTGTAGCGTTGCAGCGCGAGGCCGAAATGGCCCTCATTTTCCGGGGAGTAGACGGCCTGGCTTTGTGCCCGCAGGACCATGTCGGATACCAGTTGGGCCTTTTCCGTCCCGGCGACCCGGCTCAGAATCTTGGTGAAATGATGCGGACGCAAGGCCCCGTCGGTCGCCAGCTTGATATCCAGGACTTGCAGCGATTCCCGCAGGCCTTCCAACCGGTCCAGTTTTGGCGGTTCGTGCACCCGGTACATCACGGCACGGGCATGACGCTCTTCCAGCAGTTCGGCGGCGGCGACATTGGCCGTAATCATGAATTCTTCGATCAGTTTGTGGCTGTCGAAGCGTTTGCGCGGCGTGATGCGCTCAACCGTTCCGGTATCGCTCAGGACGACCTGCAGTTCCGGTAGGTCCAGCTCCAGCGTGCCGCGGGCGGCACGGCCCCTTTGCAGTGCGTCATAGGCGGCATAGAGCGGTTTGATCACAGGGTCGAGCAGATCGGCGATCTTCTGTTCGACCGGGCGGCCCTCCATTGCGTCCTGGACCTGGGTATAGGTCAGGCGCGCCTTTGAGCGCATGATGCCGCGCATGACCTTCTTGTCCAGCAGGCGGCCGTCGGCCGATATCCGCATACGGATCGCCATACAGGCCCGCTCCACATCGGGACGAAGCGAGCAAAGGTCGTTCGACAGGGCCTCGGGCAGCATCGGGACGACCCGATCCGGGAAATAGACGCTGTTGCCCCGTTCGCGGGCGGATCGGTCCAGCGGGCCTTCCGGCGTCACGTAATGGGCGACATCGGCGATTGCGACATGCAGAACATGGCCGCCTGCATTGCCCGGATCGTCATCCGGCGCGGCGTGGACGGCATCGTCGAAATCCCGCGCATCCTCTCCATCGATCGTAACCAGGGGCAGGGCGCGCAGGTCGGTCCGCCCGTCCGGTGTGACAGGTTGCGCCGACTCGGCCTCTTCCAGGGCCTCGTCAGGGAACTCAACAGGGATGCCCTGGGCGTGAATGGCGATCAGGCTGAAGGCTTTGGGCTGGTCCAGGCGCCCGATCAATTCCGCGACGCGCGCGGCATGGCCACCACGCGGACCGCCGCGCAGCGGTTCCGCCAGGACCAGATCGCCGGGCGTCGCGCCCTTCAGGTGATCGCGCTCGATGAACCAAGTCTTGTCCTGCAGCTTTTTGTCGGTCGGCACCAGGACCGCGCCGCCCTTGGCCGGTTCCAGGACTCCCAGAAGCTTGCGCGGGCCGGGCTGAAGTACGCGGATGACCGAAGCTTCGTATTGATGGTCGCCGCGCCGCCGGGTTCGGGCCAGAATCCGGTCGCCGACTTTCGGGGCGGGGCCGCTGCGCGTACCGCCGATAACGATTTCCGGGGGCGATCCGTCCTTGTCTTCATTCCAGCTTGCCGGTTTTGCCCAAAGCTCCCCATCGGCGTCGATTGTCTCAACCGAAAGAACCAGGACCTCGGGCAGGGCGCCTCGGGCCGCGACCTTCTTTTTGTGGCCGCGGTCGATCAGCCCTTCATCGGTCATCTCCTGCAGGATTTCCCGCA
This sequence comes from Pacificispira sp., assembly GCF_965228185.1. Classification (NCBI taxonomy): domain Bacteria; kingdom Pseudomonadati; phylum Pseudomonadota; class Alphaproteobacteria; order Rhodospirillales; family Aestuariispiraceae; genus Pacificispira; species Pacificispira sp. The sequence continues at coordinate 104,798 of NZ_CBDDHE010000004.1, forward strand.
GGGCAGCGCGTTGTGCGCCTTTCAGACCGAAGGCACGGGCGATGTCACGCTTGTCCAGCGGCCGTTCGCTTTCGTCGATATAGGCCTTGATACGTGCCTTGTCCGGCAGCGACGAGCGGATGCGATCCGGAATGTCGTCGGGGTCGTCCAAATCAGGAAGCCTTGCGCGCGGGCGCCTTCTTGGCCTTGGACTTTTTGGATTTGGCTTTCTTCGCGGCGGACTTCTTTGCCGTCGACTTCTTTGCGGCGGCTTTCTTGGCGCCGGATTGCTTCGGGCCGGCGGATTTGCCGGCGGCTTTCTTGGCCGCCTTCGCGGCGATCAATTCGATGGCCTGCTCAAGCGTAACCGCATCGGGCTCCGTCCCGCGTGGGATCGACGCATAGATCTTGCCGTGTTTCACATAAGGACCGAAACGGCCCGAACCCAGGCTGATAGGCTTACCGTCCGACGGGTGGGGGCCCAGTTCCTTCGCGACGCTGGCGCGGCCCTTGCCCTTGGGACCGGCCTCTGCCAGCACGGTGACGGCCCGGTTCAGGCCGATGGTCAGGACATCGTCGTCTTTCGGCAGCGAAACATAGGCGTCGCCATGCTTCAGATAGGGGCCGAAGCGTCCGATGCCCGCCGCGACCGGCAGCTTGCTTTCGGGGTGATCGCCCAGGAGGCGGGGCAGGGACAGAAGCCTCAGCGCCGTTTCGAGATCGATCGTCGACGGCTCCATCGTTTTCAGCAAAGACGCGCGCTTGGGCTTGGTCTTGGTCTTGCCCTTTGCGTCCTTCTCGGCCTCTCCCAGCTGAACGTAATAGCCATAGGGACCTTGGCGAACCGCAACGTCCAGGCCGGTTTCAGGGTCGGTACCCAGCAGACGCGGATATTCGGTCGCATCCGGGCTGTCACCGTTCAGATTGCCTGCCTCGTCCAGATTCCGGGTCAGTTTGCAGTCCGGATAGTTGGAGCAGGTGATGAACGCGCCATAGCGCCCGAAATTCAGGCTTAACCGGCCGTTACCACAGGACGGACATTTACGGGCGGCTTCGGTATCGCCCTTTTCGTCCGGCGGGAAAAAGTGTGGGCCCAGAACCGCGTCGATCTTTTCGCGAACTTCCTGCCCGGTCAGTTCCATCGCCTGGTCGGTTATGCCTCGAAACGCCGTCCAGAAGTCGCGCAGGACGGTTTTCCAATCGATCCGGCCGCCGGAGATATCATCAAGCTGTTCTTCAAGTCCTGCCGTAAAGGCGTAGTCGAAGTATTTGTCGTAAAAGGAAGAAAGGAACGCTGTTACCAGCCGCCCACGGTCTTCCGGCTGGAAACGGCGCTTGTCCAGCAGCACATATTCCCGATCCTGAAGCACCTTCAGGATCGAGGCATAGGTCGACGGTCGGCCGATGCCCAGTTCTTCCATCCGTTTCACCAGGCTCGCCTCGGTAAAGCGGGGCGGCGGTTGGGTGAAATGCTGGTTGGCGTCGGCGTTCAGCAGGCCGGGCCGGTCGCCTTCCTTGAGGTCCGGCAGACGGCCGCCTTCCTTATCGTCGTCGTCCTTGTCGTCCTCGCTCTCGATATAGAGCGTCAGGAACCCGTCGAAACGCACGACGGAGCCGCTGGCGCGCAGCCGCGCGGATTTGTCGGCCGTGTCGATATCCACCGCGACCTGATCCAGTGTCGCGCTTTCCATCTGACAGGCCACCGCGCGCTTCCAGATCAGCTCATAGAGCTTCCGTTGATCCGGCTCCAGGTAGCGGGCGACGTCTTCCGGCCGGCGGCGCATGCTGGTCGGACGGATACATTCATGGGCTTCCTGGGCGTTCTTCGCCTTGGTGCGGTACTGGCGCGGCCCGGAGGGCAGATAGTCGGATCCATAGACGTCCTCGATCATGCCGCGCGCCGCCGCAATGGCTTCGCCGGACATGGTCGTGCTGTCGGTCCGCATATAGGTGATCAGGCCGACGGCCTCGCCGCCCAGTTGGATGCCTTCATAGAGTTTCTGCGCCAAGGTCATGGTCTTGGTGGCGCCGAAATACAGCTTGCGGCTGGCTTCCTGCTGCAGGGTCGACGTGGTGAAGGGCGGGGCGGGGTGTCGCTTGACCTGTTTCCGCTCTACGGACTGCACCTGATGGCCGCCACTGCGGACGGCGGCCAGGGCGGTCTCGGCGGCGCTCTTATCGCCGAGATCGAACTTGTCGAGCTTCTTGCCGTTCAGATGCGTCAGACGCGCAGCGAAGGGCGTGCCGTCGGCGGCAGCCATCTGGGCGTCGATGCTCCAGTATTCGCGCGGCTTGAACGCTTCGATCTCCGCTTCGCGTTCGCAGATCAGCCGCAGCGCGACCGATTGCACGCGCCCGGCCGACTTCGCGCCAGGCAGCTTGCGCCAAAGGACCGGCGACAAGGTGAACCCGACCAGGTAGTCCAAGGCACGGCGCGCCAAATAGGCGTCGATCAGTTCCCTGTTGAGATCGCGCGGATTGGCCATCGCATTGGTGACGGCACTTTTCGTGATCTCGTTAAAGACCACCCGCTGAACCGAAATCGGCGCCAGAACCTTCCGTTTGGTCAGTTCTTCCTGAATATGCCAGGAGATGGCTTCCCCTTCGCGGTCGGGGTCAGTCGCCAAAAACAGGGCCTTCGCGCCTTTGCAGGCCTTGGCGATTTCGTCGATCCGCTTCTTGGCACGGCTATCGACTTCCCATTCCATCGCGAAGTCGGCATCGGGCTGAACCGATCCGTCTTTCGGCGGGAGGTCCCGGATATGGCCATAGGACGCGAGAACGTAATAATCGCCGCCGAGATACTTATTGATGGTTTTGGCCTTCGCCGGGCTTTCGACGACAACGACATTTTGGCCGGTCATGAGTGGGAAAGGCCTCTAAAGATAACGGTTCGCATGGGCGACAGAATTGGCACCCAGGATGCAAGGCGTCAACAGCTCGTTTCTAAGGTGTTGAAGGACCTGTGAAAATTCGGACGGTTGGGGCTCGGCGGTCAATCCGCGCGCGGGGGGCGGGTTTTCCAGTGACTCACCACCATCGCCGCTGTCTTGGTGTCGATCCGCTCGAAATAGGCCGTCAGGCGTTCGATGTCTTCGTATTCGGCGATCCGCTGCATCCGATCCAGCAAAGTCGTATAGCCGTCGACATCCATGCCGACCGACTTCATCGCCACCGCCAGCGTTTGGCCGTCGCCACGCTCGAAGACCCAGCGCGACGTTTCCAGCGGCAGGTGCGTGTGTTCCGAAAACTCAAGCGCCGCACCCTCCGGACCGTCGGCCAGAAGGCGGCGCAGCAGGCGTGCTGCCGGCCGGTGCCCGCCCCGTTGCACCTGTTCGGCCCAGCCGCCACCGATCGCGGCGTTGAGCGGCGACGACACTGCCAAACCATCCAGGACCGCGTTGTCCACGGCCTCCGCAACGACGGCACCATCGATGTCGTAGGTATCCACGATATGGCGGCGCAGCGCTTCCCCGACCAGCGTGTAAAGCCGCCGGGCCAGATCCGCGCCCAGATCTCCGCGGGACGAAAGCGGCGTATGCAGCGAACCGCAATCCACGGCGCGATCGACCAAGATGCTCATATCTTCCGCTTCGATGGTCGCGCTTAGATTTTTCGCCAAGGTAACGTCGATCGCCTCGTCATTCATCGCGACCAGACGGTGACTGACCGGACCCGTCAGTTCCGCGCGTGTCGCGACCGCCATGGCGTGGCCATGGCCATGGTCGTCGATGAGTCGGATCAGGTCATAGTCGGACAGCAGGGGGGACGAGCGCAGGATCGGATAGGCGACATGCACCGTATCATTGGCCAGGAAGGCGATCAGGTCCTTCGGCACATCGGTGCGGTCGCACAGATAGTCGGAAATGTTTCGCCGAACCGCGACCTCGACCTTGTCGATCAGCATCCGCAAAATATCGAAGGTCAGGGACAGTTCGCGATCGCTGAGATCGGAACGCGAATCGAGACAAAGCTTCGCCACGGAGGCGGCCAGTCCGCCTTTCCCGTCAAGCGCGCGCTGATGCGCTAGGCGCAGCAAATGTTCAAAGGATACGGCACGGTCGGTCATCGCTCTCGGTCTTCTTCCAAGCCCCTCCCCGGGGCGCGACGCGGGGCGCACCATTCTGGCTGCCCGTTGGATCGCACAATATGAATACGTCCGACCCAGTTCTATAAGGAAGAACTATCAGCCGGGAATTCAATAAAAAAAGGAGAAAGGACTTCATATTATTTGAGCGCAAATTTCTGCGCATTTTATCTACTTGATAAGTCTTCCGGCGCACCGGAGTCATTTTTTTGCGGTATCTCAGGAGGTAAGCCGCGCAAGTTGAATCAATCTCCTAACGGATGCGTGCAATTTTGCCGCCGGAACGCCGCTCGACCGCGCCCGCCAGTTCCAGTTCAAGAATGATCGAAGAAACCTCGCCGGCATCCGCCGACAGATCGGCGACAAGGTCATCCAGTGCGATTGCTGTCGGTCCCATCGCGGTCAGCAAACGGTCGCGCAAGGCGTCGTCACCATCGCGTCGAGCCGTTTCGATCGGTTCGAATTGCAGGGCGGCTTGTGGTGCGGAAAGTTGGGTATCCAGCGCGCCCAGCAATTCGTCCGGTGTTTCGATCAGTGCGGCGCCCTTCCGGATCAAATCGTTCCCGCCTCTGGCGCGGGGGTCGAGCGGCGACCCGGGAATGGCAAAGACGTCGCGTCCCTGGTCCGCGGCCAGGCGCGCTGTGATCAGCGACCCGGACCGTAAGGTCGCCTCGACGATCAGGACAGCCCGGGATAGGCCGGAGATAATGCGGTTACGGCGCGGGAAATGGCGTGCCTGGCCGACTATTCCGAAAGGCATCTCAGCGACGATCGTGCCGCCCTCAGCGATGGCCCGGTACAGGTTGGTGTTCTCCCGGGGATAGATCACGTCGATCCCGCCGGCGAGCACGGCGACCGTGCCGGTTGCCAATGACCCGCTATGCGCAGCAGTGTCGATCCCCATAGCGAGGCCCGACGCGATGCAGAAACCGGCACGCCCGACCTCCGAGGCGAACTGTGCGGCCATGCGCTTGCCATTGGTCGACGCGTTTCGAGATCCGACAATGGCCACGGTCGGGCGGTGAAGCAGGCTTTGATCGCCAATAGTGTTCAAGACAGGCGGCGCATCCTCCGTTTCGGCCAATAGCGGCGGATAGTCCGGGTCGCCCAGATGTAGCATGCGGCCGCCATAGGCCTGAAGCGCCTCCATCTCGGATTCGATTTCCGTCTGGTCGGGAATGCGCAGGCCGCGTCGGCGCCCGGCCCGGCCCGCCAGTCCCGGCAGGGCGTCCAAGGCCATTTCGGCGCTGTCGTAACGCGCCATGAGCTGACGGAAGGTGATCGGCCCGACATTTTCGGACCGGATCAGCCTCAGTCGGTTGACGCGATCCATATCGTTGATCGGCGGACGGATTAGCATGCTCAGACAATGGGAACAAATCGGGTCCGGGTCAATCCAGAATGACACTTATCGGCGATTTTAGTACACGAATACACAGCGGGCGGGTCCTGTCGAAATGGGACTGGGCCGAGACGTGGCGGTTGCGACAGGGCTGTGGGGTTGACGCGGAACGCCCACTGGGAATGATGGTTAAGGGCAAATCTAAAATGGGGCAGGGTGGATCGATGGCCAATCCGGGTAAGAATTCGACGGCGGCATGCCTGTGGTTGCTGATGCTGACGCTGGACGCCGATGGCAAGCGCAAGGATGTGGAATTCTCCGAAATTCAGAATTGCCTCAATGACTTGTCGCCGACGCTTTCCGACGATCCGGGCCGGCAGCCCGAGGCGTTGATGGCCGCCCTTAACCGATATTATGAAGAGCTGGAACGGACAGGGCCGGACGAAGTTCTAAAAACAGTGCTGCATCAAATCGACGATGGCGAATTGCGCCAGCAGGTCTTCGTGATGCTGATGCGGGTCGCCATCTCGGACAGGCAATTGCACAAGCAGGAGAATTCGCTGCTTCGGCAGATCGGGTCGGCCTGGGGCCTTCGGTTCGAAACCTGAATCAGGGCGCGAGCCCGGGACTGCCTCGTCGTTACTTCTTCTGCCCGATCCGGGGTTCGGTACCGTTCAGAAGCCGGCGGATATTCGCGTGGTGCCGCGCCCACCCAAGCACCGCCAGGACGACGCCGGCCCAAGCGAGGGGCGGGTTCGCGCCGCCCAAGACGGGCAACATGGCGTAAACGGGTACGGCCACCAAGCTCAACAGGGCCGACAGAGACGAGAACCGGAAGATCAGAGCTACGACCAGCCATGTGGCGCAGGCTGCGAGCCCGACCGGCCAATGAATGGCGATCAACGTGCCGAGCGTGGTCGCGATGCCTTTTCCGCCTTTGAAACCCAGCCAGACCGGGAAATTGTGTCCGAAAACCGCCGCGACGCCGGCGACGATCGGGGCGATCGGACCGCCAAGCCCAAGCTCCGGCAACAGATATCGGGCCAACATCACCGCGCCTGCGCCCTTGCCGCTGTCCAACAGCAATACGACGAAGGCGAGCGGCTTATTGCCGGTGCGCAGCACATTGGTCGCCCCGATATTGCCCGAACCGATCTTGCGGATATCGCCATATCCGCACAGGCGGGTCAGGACGAGGCCGAAGGGGATGCTGCCCAGCAGGTAGCCTAGAAGAGCGGCGGACATCAGGGGCAGGTGTTCCGTCACGACCTTTTCCGATCAATAGCCGGCGGCGGCATAAAGCGGGCGACCGTCGACCACTGTCCGCAGAACCTTGCCCTGGACCGGGCGGCCGCCAAAGGCGGAATTCTTGGATTTGCTGTGCAGCAGATCCTCTTCGATGCGCCAAGCCTTGTCCAAATCGAACAGGACGAGGTCCGCCGGCGCCCCTCGCCGCAGTCGGCCACCGGGTAGACGAAACCGCTCGGCCGGACGCACGGTGACCAGCGCCAGGGCGTCGTTCAGGCTCAAATGTTCGTTGTGATACAGGCTAAGTACCAGGGGCAGCAGCGTTTCCAACCCGACCACGCCGAAGGCCGCGTCGTCGAAGGGCAGGCGCTTGGAATCCTGATCGTGGGGCGCATGGTCCGACGCAACGATATCGATCGTGCCGTCGGCCAGCGCGGCAACCACCGCCTGGCGATCCTCCTCCGACCGCAACGGCGGGGAGACCTTGGCAAAACTCCGGTAATCCCCGATCGCGAGTTCATTCAACGCGAAATAATGCGGGGCGGTGTCACAGGTGACGTCCAGACCGGCCTTTTTGGCCCGTCGGATTGCCTCCAACCCGTCCGCGGTCGTCACATGTGCGAAGTGATAACGTCCGCCGGTTCCCGCCAGAAGGCGCAGGTCGCGCTCTATCGCGATGACTTCGGCGACGGCCGGAATGCCCGCCAGCCCCAGTTTCGAAGCCAGTTCGCCGCTGTTCATGACGCCGCCCTTGGCCAGAGAGGCGTCCTCGGGGTGTTGAACTAGCAAGGCGTCGAAAGCACGGGCGTAGCTCATGGCGCGGCGCAGGACCTTGGCATCGCCCAGCATGCGCTCGCTGTCGGTGAAGGCAACGGCTCCTGCTTCGGTCAGCAGGCCGATCTCGCTGATCTCCTTGCCTTCCAACCCTTTGGTGAGGGCGCCGTAGCAATAGACCTTTGTCTGTTTCAGTTCGCGGGAACGGCGGGCGATGAATTCCAGGACGGACACGTCGTCGATGACGGGCGAGGTGTTCGGCAATTGAACCATGGTGGTAACGCCGCCATGGGACGCCGCCTGGCTGGCACTGGCGATCGTTTCCTTGTGCTCCTCGCCGGGCTCTCGCAACTGAACTCGCACGTCGATCAGGCCGGGCGCCAGGCACTTGCCCTTGCAGTCCACGACCTCGTTCACCGATGGCGCACCGGTCCGAAAGAGATGCGCGCCAAAATCGGCAATGCGGCCGTCTTCCACAAGCAAGGCGCCGGTAACGTCCAGACCGGTGGCCGGATCTAGCAATCGGGCGTTCAGATAGGCGATACGGCCTTCTTCGCTCATGCCGCACCTCCTTCCCGAAGCGGGCGGGTCAGAATGTCCAGGCAGGCCATGCGGACGGCGACGCCCATTTCGACCTGATCGCGGATCAGCGACCGGTCGATGTCGTCCGCCAGCTCGGAATCGATTTCGACGCCCCGGTTCATTGGGCCGGGATGCATGACCAGCGCGTCGGGCTTGGCATAGGACAGCTTCTCGCGGTCGAGGCCGAAATACCGGAAGTATTCGCGCACGGAGGGGACGAAGGATCCCTGCATCCGCTCCAACTGAAGACGCAGCATCATGACGATATCGACATCGTGCAGCCCGCCGCGCATATCGGTGAAAACCTCGACCCCGAACCGCTCGGCTTTCGGCGGCAGCAGGGTCGGGGGCGCGATAAGACGGACGCGCGCACCCATGATCTGCAATAACTGGATGTTGGAACGCGCGACGCGGCTATGGGCGATATCGCCACAGATCGCGACGGTCAGACCGCTCAACTTGCCGACCCGGCGCCGGATTGCGAGCGCGTCGAGCAGGGCCTGGGTCGGATGCTCGTGGCGGCCGTCGCCGGCATTGATGACGGCGCCGTCGACCTTGTCCGACAAAAGCTGGACCGCGCCGGAATTGCCATGCCGGACGACAAGGACATCCGGATGCATCGCGTTCAGCGTCATCGCGGTGTCGATCAGGGTTTCCCCCTTTTTGATCGAACTGGAGGCGACGGTCATATTGATCACGTCCGCGCCGAGCCGTTTTGCGGCCGCTTCGAAGGATGTGCGGGTGCGGGTCGAATTCTCGAAGAACAGGTTGATGACGGTCAGGCCCTTCATCAGGTCCGACGTCTTGTCGACCCGGCGCGACTGGTCGACATAGCCGTCGGCCGCGTCCAGAACCATGGTGATATCCAGGGGAGAAAGACCTTCGATGCCAAGAAGATGGCGATGCGGGAAGGATGTTTCCGGTGAGGTCTTCATCGGGCGCGCACTATAGGCAAACGGCGGTCATTGGCAAGCCGTTCCTTTCGAATCGAAACGTGTCTATTCCCGGCGGCGTGGAACCGTTATTGTGACCGACGCCGAGGATTCACCCGCAAGGGACAGGTACGTGTATCAGTCTAGATTGTTTATGCTCGGAATGCCCGTTCTGACCCTGGTTGCGAGTTCCTGTGCGTTCTATCTGTTGGGCAGCAACGGGCCGATCTGGGCCATTATTTTGGCGGGACTCGCCGCATTGGTCGCGGCGTTTGCTACCGCGCGCGACCTGCTGACCGTAAAATCCAACGGGATTTCCGACGACGAATCGAAGCGGCTGGCGCTGCTGGAGGCCATGTTCGATCAGGCGCCGGTCGAAATGTATCTGAAGGATAATCAGGGGCGCTATCTGCGGATCAATCGCAGTTTTGAACGGTTGATCGGGGTCCGGCAGGAAGATTTGTTAGGGGCATTACCAAATGAATATGTACCGGAAGGCAGTGTCGACCTGATCCGTCAGCACGATCTTGCGGTCTTGGAAGAGCGCAAGGCAATTTCCCGCGATGCGCTGGTCGAAACGGCACTCGGTCCCAGGGAACTGCGTCTCAGCAAGTTTCCAATCCTGGATGGGGCAGGAGAACTGCTGGGCCTGGGGGCAGTCGTTGCGGATCAGACCGAGGTCCTGAGGATTTCCCGCCGCCTTTCCAAGTCGGACCGATGGATCCGCGCAATCCTCGAGAATGCACCGGTTGGTGTTTATCTCAAGGATTTGGAGGGCGCCTTTATCCTCGCGAACCCGGCATTCTGTCGCTATGTCGGGGTCAATCAATCCGACTTGATCGGGTCGACCATTCTGAAGGCGACGGGACAGCCGGCGCGGCCGGAACAAATTGCGGCGGATAAGCAGATCCAGGAAACCGGGGAGGCAATCGTCTTCGAATCCAAGGAATTGGTCGACGGCAAGGAAACAAACTTGGAAGTCCTGAAGTTTCCGGTCCTCGACGAGGACGGTACCTTGACGGCCATCGGCGGGATCGAGGTCGATATCACCGAACGCAAGGCGATCGAGCAAGAATTGCTCTGGGCGAAGGAGGACGCCGAACTGGCGAACCGCGCCAAGACGGACTTCCTGGCCAATATGAGCCATGAAATCCGGACGCCGCTGAACGCTATTCTTGGGTTCTCGCAGGTTCTTGAAGCGGAAGTCTTCGGCCCGTTGGGAAGTGACCGGTACCGCGATTATGCGTCGGACATTCGGCGTAGCGGGACTCATTTGATGGAACTGATCGGCGACATCCTGGATCTTTCCAAGATTGAATCCGGGCGATTGGACCTGTCCGAAGAGAATGTCGTACTGAGCGATATCGTCGAGGCCAGCGTCAGCGTGGTTCGGGATCAGGCGGCCGAACGGGCTGTCGCGCTATCCGTTACCGTGCCCCCTTCGTGCCGTGTCCAGTGTGACAGCCGTGCCTTGCGTCAGATCGTTATCAACCTGCTATCCAACGCGGTGAAATTCACTCGAAGTGGCGGGTCGGTTTCCGTTCGGGTCGACATGGTGGCGCCTGGCGGTTGCGAACTGGTTGTTTCAGATACCGGCATTGGTATTCGCCAGGAGGATCTTCAGCGCGTTCTGGAGCCTTTCACACAACTGCGTACGCCCCATCTGCAAGGAGAGCCCGGATCGGGTATCGGTCTTTCCATCGTCGACCGGCTGTGCGCGGCGATGGGAATGACGCTGGGTGTTGAAAGCGAGGTCGGGAAGGGGACTTCCATCCGGATCGGCATTCCACAGGACAAGGTTCTGGAACTGCCGGACGCGGAACGATAACTCGACGCCACGGCGGAATCCCGATTAGCATCCGGCCATGGTCGATACCTCTCCCTTTATCTGCACCTATCGATTGGACGGCAATGGCGGGGCGCAAAGCCTGTCGATCGAAGAGGCAAAACAAGCGTGGAAATCCGACGAGTCCGGGATCTGGGTCCATTTGAACCGTAATGATCCGGGCGGGCAGGCGTGGCTGGTCGATGAGTCCGGTCTTGATCCGCTGATTACCACCGCCATGCTGCTGCCTGAAACGCGGCCGCGTTTCGATCCGGCCCCCGGCGGGGTGATCGTCAATCTGCGCGGCATCAACCTGAACGAAGGCGCGCAGCCGGAGGATATGGTTTCCATCCGTTGCTTCTGTGACGGAAAGCGGCTGGTGACCGCGCGATTGCCCCGATTGCGGGCGGTCGATGATGTCCGCGCTGCGTTGGAGGCGGGACGGGGGGCAAAGACACCGGGGCAGATACTGACTGCCATCGCCGACCGGTTGACCACGCGCATCGGTGAATTGATCATGAAGATCGACGGCGAAATCGATCAAATGGAAGAGGACTTTCCGCCGGACGAGACTTTGCTGGGCGACCTTCGTCGTAAAATTCTTGAACTGCGCCGCTATGTGGCGCCGCAGCGCGAAGCTTTGGCGCGGGCGTCGGGCGATTTCGACGAAACGCTGGATCTCCGGGCCCATAGCCAGTTCGCCGAAGTGCGGGAGCGGACCGCGCGGCTGCTTGAGGATTTGGAGGTCCTGCGGGACCGGACGCAGATTCTGCGCGACGAGATATCCGATATGCGGAACGACAAGATGAACCGGGCGATGTATTCGCTGTCGCTTGTGGCAGGGTTGTTCCTCCCGCTTGGATTCGTAACCGGGCTTCTGGGGATCAATGTTGGCGGCATGCCTGGCGTCGATGACGGTGCGGCCTTCTGGATCGTCTGTATCCTGTTGGTCCTTCTGGGAATCGCGGCCTGGCTTTTGTTCCGTATCAAGAAGTGGCTTTGAGAGGGTCCATGCTTATCCGAAATATTGCCGAGAGCGACGCGGCATGGCTGCACGCCTTGAATGAGGCCTGTCTGCCGGCCGTAAACCAGTTGAGCCATGACAGGCTGTGGAAACTTGTCGGCAAGACGGCCGTGACGCGCGTGGCGGAAATCGACGGCCAAGCCGTTGGCGTCGCCATGACGCTCGCGCCCGGCATCGATCACGACAGTATGAATTATCTGTGGTTCGACGCTCGAATGGACGATTTCCTGTATCTCGACCGCATCATGGTGTCCGATTCCGCGCGCGGACATGGTGTTGGACAGGCGCTCTACCATGACATTTTCCGCATCGCCGCCGAACGCCCTGGGACCCGTGCAGTTACATGCGAAGTCAACCTGAAGCCTTTCAACGGTGGTTCCCTGCGGTTTCACGCGGCCCTGGGTTTCATCGCCGTCGGCGAACAGGATACCGAGGGCGGCAAGAAGGCCGTGTGTCTTATGCGCCGGGGTGTGACGGAGACATAATCCATGATTTCCCGAGCCTATCTGCGCGAGTTGAGCGCGCATAACGAATGGCAAAACGATGTCGTTTTTGGGTTATGCGACGAAATCGGGGAGGAGGCTCGGGGCGAAGATCGGGGCATGTTCTTCTCATCGATTCATCACACCCTGGATCATATTCTGATGGTCGACAGGGCGATCCTGACCTACCTGAACAGCGAAACGCCTCCGCCCAGTTCCTACCAGGATATGATCTGGCCGGATTGGACGGAGCTTAAGTCAGCGCGCCGAGAGATGGATTTGTCGATCAAGGCATTTGCCGAAAGTTGGGATCTCGACTGGCTTGCCGGTGAGGCCGATGTTCGAAGTCCACGCAGGCCGGATGCCAGGTTCATGCCGCGTTGGATCCTGGTTGTTCAGATGTTCAATCACCAAACGCATCATCGGAGCCAAGTGACAGCGGAACTTCATCGTATGGGGTTGGATTACGGATCGACGGATATTCCGTTCCGGCCGGGCTGCGGATACTTTGTCGATTGATTTGTATTGAAACTAAGAATCGTTCGCATATATTGTCGCCATACCGTGTTCGGTACGACGTAATGGAGCGAACAAATGGTCAGAAATATCGCCAAGACAGCAACATACAGCGTCATGCATCTGAGCGTCGCCGTGACGGTGGCCTATGCGCTGTCCGGTGACTGGCGTATTGCGTTGAGCATCGGGGTGATAGAGCCGATGGTCCAGACCGTCGCCTATGCGGTACACGAGAAGGTCTGGACGCGAGTAAACTTTTGGCGCCGCGAACCTGAGGCGGCCTGACGCCGAAGAGAAACCGGCAGGTCTTTTCAATTGAAGTCAGGCGTCTGACCGGTATCCTTTCCCGCACCGCGCGATAGTATCCAGGCGGAAAACAACAGGGGCGGGAGAGGGGATATGTCCGATCTAACAGCGGCGGGGCCCGCGAGCGTTCGTCCAATCCGGCATGACTTCGTTTTTACCGGTGATGCCCGAACCTATTTTGCCATCTGTCTGCGGACCTTCCTGTTGGCCGTGGTGACCTTCGGCATCTATGACGCCTGGGGCACGGTCGAGCGGCGCCGGTACCGAATGGGCAACACCCGGGTCGCCGGGCATGGTTTCGACTATCACGCCAGCCCGATAGTCCTTCTGATCGGACGCTTTGTCGCCATTGGCGTCATCATCGGGATCCAACTATCGGTCACCTTCCTTCCGCCGGACATCCTGGGCTATATCAGTCCCGCCTTCTCGTTGCTGGTGCTCTTCGGCATGCCTTTCGTGGTGTTGCGCAGTCTGCGGTTTCATGTCCGCAACACCAGCTATCGGAATATTCGCTTTGATTTCGTCGGCGGGTACTGGGGCGCCTTCTTTGTGACGATTGTCGCGCCCTTCCTGGTCGGCATTACGGCGGGGCTGATCTTCCCATGGTACCGCGCCAAGTATCAGAAATTCATCTGGAACAATGTGAAACTCGGGCGGTCCGGCTTTTCCCTGGAAATGCCAATGTGGCCGCTTTACCGCGCGTTCATAGTGACCGCGGTGTTGAGCATATTGCTGACTGTGGGCTATTTCGCACTCGCATTTCCGGGAAGTTTCCACCTGGCCAGCGCATTAGACATTGGGTCGAGTGTCCAAATCGAGTTGTTGCTGATCGCGCTGACGTCGATTTATGCCTTCGCGCTTGCTGCCGTCATGTTCATATTCACGACGGCGTTGCGGAACACGACGGGTCGGAACCTGCAACTTGAAGGCGGTCATTCCTTCGATAGCAATGTGCACAGCATGAAACTCGCCTGGATCGTTCTGTCACGCGGCCTTTTGGCGACCGTGACTCTCGGACTTTTGCTGCCCTGGGCAACGATCCAGATCCATCGTTACCTCGTGTCCGAAACCGCATTGCTGGCGAATGGCGACTTGGACCGGTTCGTGGCGGCGGAAGTCGATCCGGGCGGCGCGGCGGTCAGCGAATTCGGTGCAATGGAAGGGATTGCGGATGGCGTCTTCAGCGGTATCTGACCGCCCTGGAAGGACGCCGCACCGCGTTTCGGGCCGCTTGTTCGCGGCCGGTAGCAGCGCGTTCATCGAAGCATCCGTCGAGTTCGGTGTCGGATCGGTCTGCCTAATCGGGGTGGACGGCAATCTGGGCGCTATCCGGTCGCTGACGGAGGTAACGATCGACCGTCCGGTGGTGGGACTGCCGCGCCGTCTCCGCTTTCCCGGCGGGGAGGTCTTCGAAAGCGACGATCATGAGATGTTCGAAGCCGCACTCGCTTACGCCGAGGGCCGGTCGAAACGCAAATCCGGCGCGTTGGGGCTGGGGCCGGTCAAGCTCATTGCGTTGGCGGTGCTGGCTGTCCTGTTGCCGGTCGGCGTTTTCCTTGCCATGCCTTACGCGGCCGATGGTGTCGCACGGGCATTGCCGCGCTCCATAGACAAGGCGATCGGGGCCTCAGCCTTCGAGGAGATGGATGGAAGGCTGTTCCGGGGAAGTCGGCTCGCGCCCAAGACGAAGAGCGACCTCAACCGCCTCTTCCGGGAGATCGTGGATGCCTCGGCGTTGGACCCGGATGACGTTCGTTTGAGGCTTCGAATGGCGACCCATAAGGGCCTGAACGAAAACGCCATTGCCCTGCCGGATGGCACGATCGTTCTATTCGACGGTCTGGTGGAGATCGCTGAAAATGAAGACGAACTGGCAGGCGTACTTGCCCATGAAATCGGGCATATCGAACATCGGCACAGTCTTCGCCAGGCGGTCAGGGCGGCCGGTCTTGGGCTTCTGGTGACCATTTTCGTCGGCGATTCCGCCTCGCTGCTGGAAGAACTGGCCGCCGCCGGCGTCTTCGCGACGGAATTGTCCTATAGCCGCGAATTCGAGACGGAGGCGGATGTCACCTCCGCTCGGATCATGCGGCGTCTCGGCCGGGATCCCGAAGCAATGGTTTTCTTGTTGCGGCGCCTGCATAGCGATTGCAACGACGATTGCGAGGAATCCGGGTTCTGGTCAACGCATCCGGGCCTGCGGGAGCGTATGGAAAGCGTTGGTGCCGGGACGGAATGACCCGACCGGCTTGAAGCCTGCCGCAAAGCATGTATCCATGCCCCGTACCAAGACACAGCATCAGGAACACGGCGGCGAGCCATGGGCGCAACGATCTTCATCGACGGCGAAGCAGGAACGACGGGACTTCAGATCAAAAGCCGGCTGATCGGCCGGACGGATCTCGATTTCATCCGACTGGACGACGCGCGACGCAAAGACCCGGCCGCCCGGCGTGAGGCCCTGAACGACGCAGATCTGGTCATTCTGTGCTTGCCGGATGATGCCGCTAAAGAGGCGGTGTCCCTGATCGACAACGGTACCACACGGGTGATCGATGCCTCCTCGGCCCATCGTACGGCCGATGGCTGGGTATACGGTTTCCCGGAGTATGAATCCGACAGCCGAAACGCCGTGGCGTCCGGCCGTCTGGTCAGCAACCCCGGCTGCTACGCGATCACCTCGGTCGCCATTCTGCACCCACTGATCGCCGCAGGTGTGCTGCCTTCCGATTGGCCGGTCACGATCAATGCCGTCTCCGGCTATAGCGGCGGCGGGAAGCAACTGATTGCGGCCTTCGAGGATCAGGGGTCGGAGGCCTATACCGACGAATCCTTCCGCGTCTATGGCCTTGGATTGTCGCATAAGCATGTGCCGGAAATCCAGAAATGGGGCGGCCTGACGCATCGGCCGCTTTTCGTGCCGAGTGTCGGACGGTTCGCGCAGGGCATGCTGGTTCAGGTGCCGCTGCAGCTTTGGGCCCTGCCGGGCAAACCATCGGTGGCGCAGGTTCATAAGGTGCTGAGCGATCATTATGCCGGACAGCGTTATGTTCGCGTTTGTGAGCTCAAGGACAGTCTGGCCGCCGCGAAGATCGACCCTGAAGAGCTGAACGGTACCAACGAATTGCGCTTGCACGTCTTCGCCAACGAGGCCGAAGGGCAGGCCGTCGTGGTCGGGCAGCTGGACAATCTGGGCAAGGGCGCGTCCGGCCAGGCCGTTCAGAACCTGAATATCATGCTCGGTCTTCCCGAAGACGAGGGATTGGACCGGCCGGCCCATATCGAATGATCGGGGTTTTCGATTCGGGCCATGGCGGGCTGACCGTCTTGCGGGCCCTTACAGCGACACTGCCGGATGAACGGTTTCTGTATCTGGGCGATCACGCCTATGCCCCCTATGGCATGCGCTCGAACGAGGAAATCTATCAACTGACCCGCCGCCGGATCGCGGATCTGTTCGAGCGGGGCTGCGATCTGGTCGTTCTGGCCTGCAACACCGCGTCGGCCGTCGCACTGCGGCGTTTGCAACAGGATTGGCTGCCGAAAGCCGCGCCACAAAAGCGGATCCTGGGGGTCTTCGTGCCGGTAGTGGAGGCACTGACAGCGCAGGACTGGTATGTGCGCGGTCCATCGCCCTATGCGCCGCCGCGCGCCGCGCGGACGGTGGGGGTCTTTGCGACGCGCCGGACAGTCGAAAGCCGCTCCTTCCCGACGGAGATCAAGGCTCGTGCGCCGTCCATGTCGGTGATCCAGCAGCCTTGTCCGCGATTGGCAGAGGCGATCGAAGAAGGGCTGGCGGACGACGCCCTGCGGCGCGGGGTCGAACGCTATGTCAGTCAATTGCTGGCAAAGGCCGGCCGCACGCAGCTTGATCTGGTCGTTCTGGGCTGCACCCATTTTCCCTTGGTTGGCGACCATTTTCGCTCGGCCTTGCCCAGGGATGTCCGCGTCATGGATCAGCCGGATGTCGTGGCCCAGAGTCTTGTTGCCTATTTGACCCGGCATCCGGAATTCAAACGGCGCCCGGACGAAGCGCCCGGCCTGGAGCTATTGACCAGTGGGGATCCAAAGGCCGTTTCCGAGATCGCCGCGCGGTTCTATGGCGCGCCGGCGCCGTTTCGTCATTTGAGCGGCGTCGAACCGGAGCCGACCGAAACGCTGGTAGCGGAAAGCGAGGCCCAATGAGCCAGGATATTCTGCCGTTCGACGGGATCATGCCGAAACTTGCCGATTCCGCTTTCGTCGCCCCGGGCGCGAAGGTTATCGGCGATGTGGAAATTGGCGCCGATACCGGTATCTGGTACGGCTGCGTTCTGCGCGGCGATGTGAATGAAATCCGGATCGGCGCCCGGGTTAACATTCAGGATGGCACCGTTATTCATGTCGCATCGAAGGGGCAGGGGACCTATATCGGCGACGATATATCCATCGGTCATATGGCGCTGATCCATGCCTGCACCCTGGAAAGCGGCTGCTTTGTCGGTATGAAAGCGGTGGTCATGGATGGCGCCACGGTGGAAAGTGGCGCCATGGTCGCGGCGGGGGCGTTGATCACCCCCGGCAAGGTCGTGCGGCGCGGCGAGTTATGGGCCGGATGGCCGGCCGCCTGCAAAAGGGTGCTGTCGGACAAGGACATCGAGATGATGACCTGGACCCGAACCCATTACGTCCAGCTTGCGAAACGTCACGCCGCCAGCCTCACGGCGTAATGCGTCCTCCTTCATCCAGGGCCCAGTCACGGAAAGCCGTGACCTTTGCGATGGTCTCGGAGGATTTCGGATAGACCACATAATGGGCGAATTCCGGCGCGATTTCATGGGAGTCGCCGAACGGGCGTACCAATCGGCCTGCCGCCAGATCGCCCCCGACCAATGTCGATGAAGCCAGTGCCACTCCCAGACCGTCGATTGCCGCCTGTACCATCATCGCCTCCATGTTGAAACGCATGCCACGCGCCGGGTCGATACCGTCCAGATGGGCGGCCTTCAGCCACAGCCGCCAGTTTGCACCGGCCTCCCTCTCCATGCGCCATTCGGCGTGCAACAGGGTCTGACCGCGCAGGTCCTCCGGATGTCTCAGGCGCTCCGCCAGGGCGGGGCTGCAGACCGGAAACACCGTCTCTTCCAGGAACGGGATGACGGTCAGGTCCGGATAGCGTCCGGTTCCATACCGAATGGCGATATCGATCCCGCCACGCTGAAAATCGGCAAAGTCGTCCGTCGCATGAATGCGCAGATCGATATCCGGATGGGCCTTGCGGAAGCGCTCCAGGCGCGGAATCAGCCATTTCTCCGCCAGGGTGGGATAGACACTGACCGTCAGCATGGCCCCGTCGCGGCTGGCCGACAGACGGTTGTGAACGTCCCGCAGCGCCGAAAATCCCTCCCGGACGGATGGTAGAACCGCTGCCGCGTCAGGGGTTAACTCCAGCCGTCGGGTCGACCGGATGAAAAGGGCGGTTCCGTAATGGTCTTCCAAAAGGCGGATCTGCTGGCTGACTGCGGCCGGTGTGACGTGCAACTCCTTCGCCGCCTTGGTGAAGCTCAGGTTGCGGGCGACGGATTCGAACATCCGTAACGCGGTCAGGGGCGGCATCCGGTCGGTCATTTCGATTGTTTAGCACAGCTTAATTATCAGAAAAAGAAACATCGTTTGTCGAAGTAGTGGAAGTGGACAAAATATGGGGTGTGCCTGAGGGGGCGCTTGATCGGAACTTAATGGAAACTGAAAGAAGGCAAGCGATGACCCAATACCCTTTCACCCAGGCGGAGATGAATTTCGTGCCTGCCGGCATACGCAATCCGGAAGCCCGCTATATCGGCGCGACCGGGGCCGCGGAGCGCAACTACGACCCGGACCGGCGGTCGGTGAAGGTCGCCGATGGCCGCATCCGCGCCGACGATTATGGATTGGACAGCTCCGGTTTTGAATTGATTCAATCCACGACCGCTTTAGGCGAGGTCGAGGATCCGGATCATCCGGATATTCGCGTGGTCTACTATCCGGAGGTCGAGGAGACTCTGCGGCGACAGACCGGCGCGTCGGAGGTTCTGCTGTTCGATCATACGATCCGGATCACGGGCAGCGATACGGTCCGTCGGCCGGTGCAGCATGTCCACAACGACTATACCCACAATTCGGCCCCGATCCGGTTGGCGCAACTTTTGGGCGCGGAAACCGCCGCTGAATGGCTGAAGGGCCGGGTGGCGCAGGTCAATCTGTGGCGTCCGCTGAAAGGACCGGTGCGCACTCTGCCCTTGGCGCTTGTCGACGCGCGGACGATTGGTCCCCACGATCTGCGGGACACGGCCCTGATCTATGATGACCGCGTCGGCCATATCTATCATTTGAGCCACAATGATGCGCAGAGATGGGTCTATTTCCCGGAGATGACGCGCGACGAGGCGATCTTGATCAAGGGATATGACAGTGCGGAGGATGGACGGGCGCGTTTCACGCCCCATACCGCCTTCTCACTGCCGGGAGAGCCGGTGGATGCGCCGCCGCGGCACAGTATCGAGGTCCGAAGCTTCCTGCGCTTCGACTGAACCGGAGACAACAATCGGGGGAGGGGAAATGGCGGATCATCTTACCGGCGGATGCTATTGCGGCGGCGTACGCTATCGCTTGGACGGGCCGCGCCGCGACATTATCGGCTGTCATTGCAGCCAATGTCGCAAGACGTCCGGCCATTTCGCCGCGATGACTTCGGTTCCCAAGGACAAGCTGATCTTGCTGTCCGACGAGACGTTGACCTGGTTTCAGTCGTCCGAAACCGTGCGCCGGGGATTCTGTAATCGATGTGGCGGAAACCTGTTCTTCGATCCGGCGGAAAAGCCGACGATTTCCGTCACGGCCGGAACGCTCGATCTGCCCACGGGGTTACGGATGACCCGACACATCTTCGTGAAAGATCGGTCCGACTATTATGACATCCCGGCGGACTAACGCTCGAACTATGGTCCGGAACGGAAGCGGGGCGGCAGGTTGAAACCTGACACCCCGTTGTCTTGTTCAGTGGCAAGGCGCGTATTGCGCACCACGCCAGCCTGTCCGGATTGAAAAGCGGAACAGGCACAATGATGCGTTACGGCTCGCGCCGGCCTCGAAAAGGTTCCTGACCGCGCCGCTGGGTTTATAGCGGTTCGATCTTCTCCGCCATCGGGCCTTTATCGCCCTGACGCGCGACATAGCGAACGCGCTGTGCGGTCTCCAATGTCTGCAGCCCGGCCCGGCCCAGGATCCGGGCGGAGACGAAAACGTCCTGGCCGCCATTATCCGGGGTGACGAAACCGAAGCCTTTGGCATCGTTGAAGAACTTGACAGTGCCTTCGCCCGGTTCGCCGGGCGGTCCACCGGATTGGTGGTGACGCGGCCCCCGGTCCATGCCGCCGCCGAAACCGCCTGGACGCGGACCCGGGCTCGGGCCGCGGCTCGGCTGAGGCGCGGCGGTCGAAGCATCGACGGAATAGACGGTGGACACCATCAAACCCTTCTGTCCCTGCGCGAGGTCACAGACCAGGGTCACACCTTCGGCGATCATGGCGGCGTCTTCCAAGGGCAGGACCGATGCGTGCAGAAACGCATCGCTATTGTCGTCATCTTCCGGAACGACGAATCCGAAGCCTTTGGTCGGGTTGAACCACTTTACTTGAACGGTCACCCGCTCTTGTACGATGGCGGGCGGCAAACGGCGATTCATGGGAAACTGGCGCTCCTTCGCTACTCCCTGGCCAGGGTACGGATGTCTTGCAAATCTCCCCCGAATCCCCAACCGTTACTGTAGGGCGCGGTTTCTCTGAAAGCCTGCCCCGGTTTACCCTGATAGTCTTAAGGCATATCCGTTCGCGCGTCTACGGCATAAACGCGTATCCAGCGGCGTGTAATGCGGTAATCCGGCCAAAAGCAACCCCGCCTCGGCGGGGCCGGGCGGGGCTGCGGATCGTCATTTGTCGCTACCCAGGGTATGAACCCGGGCAACCCTGCCGATTAGCGGCGGGCGAGCGTTTCTTCGATCGTGTCGCGGGTCATACCGATATCGGCCAGCATTTCGTCCGACAGGGCGTAGAGCTGGGCGGCGGTGGCGCGACGCGAGCGATAGTCGGCGACCGCATAGGCGGCGCCTTCCAGAAGGGCGATAACAGAGTAAACGCCGCGCGCGATCAGGTCCTTAACCGTGATTTCGCGAGCGCCGGTATCGAACGTGGTAACAGCCATGATGCGATCTCCAGAAACTAGCGGTTTCGATTTCGGGCTTTGGGCGCGGGCGTCCTGGGCTCCGTCTGGCGTTCAAATGATCGTTTTTGCGACATGCCGCAATTGCAGAATTAGCAGGGGATCCGTGCGGTTTTGGCATGGCACGCGCACGGCGTGTTCTATCCTATTTGCGGCATCTGACGGTATCTGGGGACCGGAAATGCAAAACCCCCACCGCGGTCACCCGGGCGGGGGTTCTTACAGGTTCGGCCGGCCCTCAGGGAAAGGCGGGTCGAACGGCAGACAGAGGGGTCTTAGCGACCGGCGACTGCGCTTTCGATTTCCGTCCGCGTCAGGCCGATATCGGCCAGTTCGCGATCCGTCAGCGACTGCAGCTGAGCGACCGCTTTACGGCGCTCCATGTAAGCCGCGACGCGGTTTACGATGCCGGTCAGTACGGCAGGAACGGCGAAAGAGCCGACTTTCGTCGGTTGGGCGCTGCGGGCGGCGTCGAGTGTGGTTACGGCCATTTGGCTTACTCCAACTTCAAGTTATTGGAACCGGGCCGTTGCGTTGGGGGAACGTCGCGTCCCGGCGATTGCGCTGGAAATGGCTGTCGCCGGGACATTTCACAATTGCATAAAGGGCAGGGTCGCCGTGCAAAAATCGAATACCGCACTGCAGCATGGCGAGTGGAGTGCGGATGATCGGGGGCGGATGGGATGATCATCCGCCCCAAAACGATCAATCAACCGCGCGGCAGGTTTTTGCCTTTCTTGCATGGCCGTCATAGGCATCCAGCATGCGTTCAACCCATCCATGGACCGCGTCATCGGCATCGAAAAGCGTCAACTCGGTCACACAGCGCAGCCATTGGACCACCCCGAACAGCATATGGTCGGAATAGAGTGGCGAATCCCCGCCGACAAAGGGTTGATCGTCCAGCATCGCCCGAACCGGACCCAAGGTCGTACGGAAAGTTTCCAGGCGCGCCGCCGGGTCGCCGCAGACGTCCTCCAGTTTCTTGCCCAACCGCGCTTCCCGCGTCTCGCGGAAATACGTCTGATCTTTTTCGTCCAGCCGGGACCAGACCGGTAGGACTGCCATTGGAGCAGCCGCGCCGTATACCGTGGAAACGTATCGACGGAAGAACACGATTCCTGACTTTCCGGCGGGGCCGCCGAACAAGCTGGGCCGATCCGGGTAGGTTTCTTCCAGATAGTTCGCGATTGCCCAGGAGTCATGGACCGATTTGCCGTTATCCTTGATGACCGGCACCAGCTTCTGTCCGGAAAACGCGATCGCGTCTTTTTCGGTGAAGCGCCATGGAACGGAATTGAAGGGCAGGTCCTTGTGAACCAATGCCATCCGGGTCGGCCAGACGCTCGGGCTGAACTTCAGGTCAGGGTCTTTGCCGCGCAGTTCAAATAGATCGATCGTCATTCTGCTCTCCCGCAAGTCAATATGGAATGATCGTTCCAATATATGGGTTGGACGTCCTGTGTAAAACGCTAATCGGATGCGACGTCGCCCCGGCTACCGATTTGTGATACTATTCTGGAATTCGTGAGGACGCAGGCGTTGACCTCGTCGGCGGAAATCGTTATGAACCCGCCCGTCCGGCGCACCGGACCTCCAATGGGGAATAGGTTAACGGTAGACCCACGGACTCTGACTCCGTTAGTCCTGGTTCGAATCCAGGTTCCCCAGCCACTTAGAAAGCCGCGCCAATGCGCGGCTTTCTTTTTGTTTTCAATGCGTTAATCGGATTGTCGCCATCCTAAATTTCAACGCGCTCTTGATAATCTCCAGATTTGGGTACACTTTTCGGTACACAAATCCGGGAGAGAGGGTCGCGGATGGGGTATGAAAAATCTCACCTCGTGCTTGAGGGTGGGGTCTGGAAATTTCGCCGGCGCGTCCCGGTCGACCTGGTCGACGTGCTGGGGCGGAAACAGATCAAGCGATCTCTGAAAACAAAATCCCGGGATCTCGCTGCGACCCGGGCGGCCGCCCTCGATGCGGAAATCGAGGCGCAATGGGCCTCACTTCGCGCCGGTGCCATCGCCTCGGCCGAAGATGACCGGATGGCCGAATTCGACGCCGCGGTCAGCCTGGCGCGCTCAATCGGCTATGAGTACCGGCCATCGTCCGTTCTAGCTGCGGCAGCGACAACGGAGGAATTGCTTGGGCGGATCGAGGCGGCGGTGATCGCCGGCGCCGCGCGGCCGCAATCGCACCTGGTCGCTGCGGCTGTCCTGGGCGCCGTGGATCAGCCGGCGCTGACTTTCGATCGCGCCTTTGGCAAGTATCAGGAAATGACCCGTACGGAACGGCTGGCCTATAGCGACGATCAGCGCCGGCGGTGGCTTAATCCGCGGCTGTTGGCACTGCGGAACTTCAAATCGGTTTGCGGTACACCGACCCTCGACCAGATCGACCGGAACCTGGCGCTGAAGTTTCAAGAGTGGTGGCTCAACCGGATCGAGGATGAGGGGTTGACCGGTAATGCGGCCAACAAGGATATCGGTCATCTCCGAAAAATTTTCGGGACCGTGAACGATAAGCTTCGGCTGGGGTTGGAGAACCCATTCCACCGCCTGTCGGTGCCGCAGCTCGCCAAGGAAACGCGGGAACCGTTCGAGACGGCTTTCATCCGCGAGCGCATTCTGACGTCCCCGAAGCTAATGGAGCTGAATGACGATGCGCGATGGTTGATCTTCATGAAGGCAGATACGGGCGCGCGTAACCGTGAGCTCTGCGGTCTTGATCCGGAGGCCTTGGAAATTCGCCTGGACGCTCCGGTGCCGTTCATCGATATTCGGCCAAACAGGTTTCGGGATTTGAAGGTCGCTCACACGAAGCGGCAGATCCCACTTGTCGGTGCGGCCCTGGTCGCCGCAACGGCAATGCCGGCGGGCACGGCACGTTATCGGGAATCGCCGGATAGCGCGTCGGCCGTAATCAACAAATTCCTACGCGCACACGGCATGCTGCCGAGCGATCAGCACACCCTAAACTCGCTGCGACACAGTTTTGAGGATCGTCTGACGGCCGTCGAGCCGCCGGACAAGGTGCAAGCGGCGCTGATGGGGCACAAGTATCACCGGCCGCGATATGGCGCGGGGCCGAGCCTGGCACAGAAAAAGACCTGGCTCGATCGGATTGCGTTCACCGGGCTTACATTTTGACGGCCGCCGGTGTTAGCGGTTCTCTTTCTCGTGCAGCGCGTCGATCAAGCGGATAACTTCGTTACGGATAATAGGGTCTTTGATCTCCTGCAGCTTCCGGCCGGCCGCCGTCGCCCGGCGTGTCAGATCTGCTTCCTCCTCACTTTCCTCGGCTACATCCAGGTCTTCGAAAAACCAGGAAACGGGTAACGTGAGGGCGGTAGCAAACTCAAAGAGCCGCGATGCGCCGATCCGGTTGACACCCTTTTCGTATTTCTGCACCTGCTGAAAGCTAATTCCGACTGTCTGCCCCAACCGTTCCTGATTCCAGCTTTTGGCTAGGCGGGCTTCCCTGAGACGGCGGCCGACATGTTGGTCGATGGGGTGGGGCAAGGGGGTCGCTTTCGCTAGAAGGGTATCGGGTCGATTACCTTTAGTAGCGTCGCTGGCTTCTTCTGACAATCCTATGGGGTTGTGCGCTTATCAGTTGCGCCGCGCGTTGCAGTAATGATGCGTAAGGCGAAGATTGTCGATGTGCCAGGTTCCCCCAAACCGTCGCCGGATGATGTGATCCAGTGTTGGTGTGTTCCCGTCGAGAATGTTTCCGTGTTTTGGCCGTATAAGGTCTGGGTGCGGCATGTCTTCGCCACAAATGGCGCATGTCCCGCTCTGCCGTTCGAACAGAATTCGCCGCAACTCTTGTTTGTTTCGCGAGCTCGGGCCGGCCACCAATCAGACGCCCCTTAGTTGACGGCGCCGAACCGTTCACGGAACGACTGCATCGTCAGATCTTTCATGGCCTCCGCGATCTCGTTCGAAATGATCGCCTGATCGCTTGGTGTGGCATTGTCGCGGGTGCCATTGGCGGTCAACATGGCGGCCGCCGCCAGCAGGATAAGGACCGCATCCTCGCCTGTTCCGCCGTTCGCCAGCGTCTCCCGGAAAATTACTAAGCCAAGTTCACGGGCGTTATCGGTGATCTGGTCATCGGGTAGCGTCGGCATGCGGGCTCCGATTATGCGTTCAGCTTCGCAAGCGCTTCGGCCTGCTGGGCTTTAGTGAATGAGACGACAAGGCCGATGCGGTCCTTGACCCGGTGCGGCCGAACGTGGGTGACGTCGTCGAATTCCAGGGGCAGGTCCTCATGGTGCGCGGTCGAGAACCGCACTCCTTCGCTAATGGTGGCAAGTGCCCCCAGATAGATCCCGCCGTCCTTCGACCGGATATCGTAGAGGTCGCCGTCGAACACTTGGACCGCGAAGAAATCGAAGAACCCTTCCGGGCCGGGTTGTGTGACTTTGAATTTCATGCCCTTGGGCCTCCATTACGATTTGAGTTTGAGCGTCGTGCAGGCGATATCCGGGAACGAAAGTTCGCCCTCCTTCGTCTCGATCACGACCGTGTCAAAGCCGATATCCCGCGACCACGTCCCGCGCGCCTGCACAAACTCGTGACGCTCGCCGGCCATATGGCAAACGATCCTGGTGAACTGTTCCGGTTTGGGCGCTTTCGGTTCACGCTCACACGCGGACACCAGAACGGTCAGGATCGTGATAACCATCAGATTGCGCATGTGTCGCTCCTTTATGCCACGTCGCAGATGTCGATGGGGTCGCCATGAAGGGCGCCCCTCAACTCGTCCAGATCAATGCAGATCGAAGTCGCCATTAGCGCCATCAGCTCCGGTTCTTCGCCGTCGCGCGTCAGGATGTGAACTGGCTTCCCACGGCCCGCGAACCATCCCGCTTCAAGGTGCGCGCTGCGGCCGCACGGAAGTAGCAGGACGCAGCAGTCCGCCCATTCCATAGCCCGCAGATCGTTCATGTATCCGCGCGCCGCCTGAGGGTGCGTCACAAGGTGCCGGCGGTATTCCTCGGCGGTCCAGGCCTGCCAGTTCGGATCAATGTCCGACCACTGGAAGCCCCGGTGAGTGTGGAACGGGCGCCGGAAGTCGTAGACGTCGTGCCCCTCCGCGCGGAGTTCGTTGACGATGTGCGGCTGCTTCTCGTTGCGCCACGATGAGGCGAGATAGATCTTCATTGCGTCGAAATCTCCGTTTGTTCGGTGTTGGCGGGTTGGGCGCGATTTAGTGTTTCCTGGAGCCGTCCGATGCGGTCGTCAGGGTCTTTCTCCCAAAGCGCGCTGTCGGGAAGGCGGCAGTAGTCCAGCAGCTTTCTGCTCGACAGAACGAGGCCGTACGGATGGGCTTTCAAAACAGTCGGGTGGGCGCAGTAGTGGCCGTCCGGGTCCCAGCCCCAGAACTTACAGTTCCGGCACGTTTTCTCTTTGTCGCTCATGGCTGTCAGGCCTCCTTTATGCCGCGACCTGGCGCGGGTCGATCTGCCGGCGCCGGTTGTTCGGGCCATGCTCCACGACCAATTGAAAACCGAGAAACGAATAGCCCCGGACCGTGCCGTGCCGCACGTTTCTCCCGTGCCGCCAACAGACCGTCGATCCGACTGGATACTTCTTCTCGACAGCCTCGCGCATCGCCAAGGTAGCCTTTTCGAATTCGTTCAATGCGAAAGTGTATTGGTCCATCAAACGCTCCTCAGTTGACAGGCTCATAGACGACTTGCCGGATTTCCCGTCGCCTGATTCCCAATGTGGCCAGAACCCGATCCGGCACCGGGCGGCGGCGGTTCACGATCTGTGAGGCGTAGGGTTCGGACAGGCCGTTTTGAGCGGCCCAGGCCTTGAGCGATCCGGTCGCCTCCACCGCAGCTTTCAGTCGCTCCATGACCGTTTCCTCGTCCACCGGATTGGGCCTCGTTTATGCTTGGGTCTTGGCGGTGTGGCGGGTGTCCACCTTGGGAACACCGATAAGCCGCGCCTTCTTTGCGTGGTTGACCAGAGTGTTGGCGAGCGCGATGGCCTGCTGTGGGTCCATACCGACCCATGCGACAGGGTTCCCAAAGTCCAGCACGACCTTTCCGTTTCGGCTTCCGACCGCAAACGCGATCTCGCCTTCATCGTCCTTGGAAAGTTGTCCGCCGGGGAATTCTCCGGTCGCGCCGATAGACGCTTTTCGGTGCAGCTCTTTTGCGCGCTCACGGCCAAGAGCCTCTTTCATCTCCCGCATCCTTTCGGCGGTTTCTTCGTCGTAAGCGCCGAACGGCTCGTCTCCATGATGTCCCATCGTGTTTCTCCTTCTAGGGTTTTCGGTTCCTGGCCTTCGCAGCCGACCGCCGCTTCTTCGCCAGCTTCTCCAGTTCGGCCATAACCTTCGGGTCTTCGGCCTTTCTCAGTGCCCGGCGCACAGTGCTTTCGCTGGTGCCGACAAGCCGCGCCACGTCCGCCATGGTGACGGTCGGGTCTTCCAGCATCTTCTGGGCAAGCTTGACCTGGGTGGCGTCCAGCGTCGGCGGGCGGCCACCACGGGCGCCGCGAGCGCGGGCCGCTTTCAGCCCGGCCTTGGTCCGTTCGGAGATGATATCCCGCTCAAACTGAGCGACCGCCGCCAGCACGTTGAAGATCAACATGCCGCCCGCTGTGGTCGTGTCGATCGCGTCAGTCAGGCTTTTCAGGTGGATGCCGCGCCGGTTCAGTTCCGCTGCAATCGTGACCAGTTCCACGATAGACCGGCCAAGCCGATCCAGCTTCCAGATTACCAGTGTGTCGCCTTCGCGGAGCGCCCGCAGGCAGTGTTGCCATTGCGGCCTGTTCGTCTTCGCCCCGGACACAAACTCCTGATAGATGTTCCCTTCCTCAACGCCCGCTTCTATGAGCGCATCGATCTGCGGTTCCAGGTTCTGGTCCGTGGTCGATACCCGCGCGTATCCGATCTTCATTCCTGTCACTCCCTGATTGTCAAAATCCCGTAAAAACGGAATTCCGAGAATGGGCATAGCGGTGACAGTTTTGCTAATCGTGTTCATAAGTCGTTGATCTTCTTAGGCGCGCGGGCGCGTTTCCTTCGGTTGTCGTCAGGCCGTTTTAGCCATCATTGCGATAGGTGAGGTTGTTCACCCCTCGGTGTTCTGCGGTTTCGGGCCGTCCGGATGGTCAGTTCCCATACCTTCGGACCCGTTGACGGACGTAAAATTCCGCCGCACGCCAGGGACACGGACACCGGCGCCATCCCAAAACTCAATCCGGACAACGCCGCGCCGGTGCATATCCACCAGCCGAGCGGCGGTTGTTTCGCGTGCCTCCCGATCCTGCCCGGCCACTGCCGATATTACGGCGGCGACCGGCGTTGCTGACACGCCGGACAGTTTCGATACGATGCGGTCGAGGCGATCCATGCTAGATGCCCCCCAGCTGGTCGGCGGGGGTGTAACCGTTGGATATATCGCTTTTGATTTCGCGGAGGGATGATCCGTCGCGCGGCATGCCATTGACCCACCAGCGGCCACGGATGCCGCGTTCGACATTGTAGGCGCGCCCATCGTCGCGTGTGATCCTGTACTTTCCGCGCGCCTGTTTCGTGGTTCGGATTTGCTTCGGGAACCCGTCAAGCATCATTCTCGCTCCTGTCAGAAACGGACCCGGTTGCTCGCTCCTGCGCCCTCACGCGCCAGATCAGAACTTTGATCAGATCGGAGTTCGATAGAATGTCGATGTCGGGATGGTCCCGAACGTCTTCGAGGATCTCCAATAGAGAACTTAGGTCAGACATCTTCGCCTCCCGTGCATTTGCCCGACAGTTCAACGTGCAGATCGCCAAGTATGCGTCGCGCCTCGTCTAGGCTAGCAGCGCTAAACAGCGGTTCGCCTTCTGCCTTCTCAACCCACCAACGCGCGCCTTGGCCCCACACCGGCTTGTGCTCTGTATCCTTGGCGATATGGAGGTTGGTCCCTTCGACACGGTAACGACCGGCGGCGATTTTCGTGGTCTGCATCGTCGTTCTCCCGAAGGGGCGGCTTACGCCGCCTCCTTCTGTTCGCGGTCGGCGCTTAGGACTGGCGCCATGGAGTATCGCCCGAGGGGGAAGCAGAACTCTGTGCCGGC
This sequence comes from Pacificispira sp., assembly GCF_965228185.1. Taxonomy (NCBI): domain Bacteria; kingdom Pseudomonadati; phylum Pseudomonadota; class Alphaproteobacteria; order Rhodospirillales; family Aestuariispiraceae; genus Pacificispira; species Pacificispira sp. The sequence continues at coordinate 134,215 of NZ_CBDDHE010000004.1, forward strand.
GCCGACCTTAATGGTGCGGCGTTTCGTGTTGCCGCGGCGATCCGTCAGCCAAACACTTGACTGCGAGCGGCGCTCAACCGTGAATGTCCAAATGCAGTCGTGATCGCAAACGCTGCGGCAGTAGTAGGTCTTTCCGGTTTCAAAGGTCGTGGTCATCGATTTCGGTCCTTGCGTTTCGTGTTTCGATGAATTAAGCGTAATGACATTAAATGCGCATTGCAAGGATAAAATGTAATGACAGAAAAAAGAGGTCGGGGCCGGCCGGCGGGCAGCACGAAAGACGATGCCAAGACGGCGCTGTTGCAGATCCGAATGTCTGCGGAGGAGCGGGCGGACTTCATCCAGGCGGCGGAGCGCGAAGGATCGAATGCGTCCGACGTGACGCGCGGCCTGATAGCCAAATGGATGAAGGGGCGCCATTAGGCCAGTCACTGTTCCAGGCCTTCGAAGTCGCGCTTACCGGACGGTGTTTTGTTCCTTGACAGTATGGGCAAATGCCCATATTTTCTATGTATCGAAACAGGGGCATCGCGCCCCGCGACACAGGAGATTTTCCCATGCTCGTTCTCGTCACAGAAACCGTGGGCAACCCCGATTTTCGTCAGGACAACACGCTCCCGCTCGCCCATGCGCCAAGCATTCGGCAGCCGGTGGCGGATCAGGATGAGGCGGTCGCCGCGTTCTCCGCATGGCGCGACCGTCACGATGTCGGTTGCGGCAATCTGCGCCGGGCCGACATTATGGATGGCAACACGGTTATCGCCCGTCTGTCCTACAACGGGCGCGTCTGGCCCGTCGTGGAGGCGTGACGCCCGATGAATCCCGACGATATTCGGCAGGCCCGGCATGCGCTGTGCCTTTCCGTTGCCCAGATGGCGACGTTGCTTGAAACCGATCCGCAGACCGTGCGGCGCATGGAGATGTCGAGCGACCGCGCCACAGCGCGCGCCCCTGCGGCTCGCATGGTTCGCTTGCTCCGCGCCTATCTGGATGGATGGCGCCCAGCGGATTGGCCTGAATGATCCGGTCATTTCCCCATGCCTTCGGTGTCGCGCTTGTCCAACGCTCTAGTCTTCATCGAGTTCCTCGTTGAGCCTTTCCCGCTCTTCGGACGTGAGCGGCTCAAACATCAGAACGCTCACCGGCGTCGTGCTGGTGATCGGTGCGCCGTAGATCTTCTCTAGGCGCTCCGTCAGCCATGCCTTCGGCGATTGCTTCTGGTTGCTGTTTCGCCATCCGTGATTGTCAGAGCCGAAGTGATCCGCCATCGTCTCGAATGGACCGTATGCCCAGCCAACAATCTTGAGCGCGATGTCGGCTTTATCTCCATCAATGAAGATCTCGGGGCACGGGTAGTTGTGCGGGTCGATCTCGCCGCACCGCTCCATCGCCATCGCCCATTTGTCTCCAATCCGGAACGTGTTGAAGGGAATTTCCAGGTTCCCAACGCCGGACCAAGGGAAGTTTGTTTCGCTGACAAATTCGATCTTCATATCCTCATTCCTTTCCGTTGCAGTTAACGGATCCGGCTGTCTCGGCGTCCATGCGGTCGATATCCGCTGCAAGTAGTGCGGCCGCTTTCACTAGGTCGCGTCGCCTTGTGGTTGGCTTGTGCCAGGATGCGTCCCAGGGCCATGGGGTGCTGTCTTTGATGGTGCCCTTGCTCGCGGCCTCAATCGCCCAAGAATGCGAGTCTTCGGTGGCGGCCCCGACTGCATAGACCGCAGCGGCCACGGACAGCTCCCCGTCGGTGTATTTGGCGTCGTGCTTCGGCGTCCAGCCTTCGACCTCGATCTGGCGGCGGCGCTCCGCCGCGATATCGTCAATCGCGCTCATTGGTCATATCTCCGTGGTCATTGGTTGTTGGGCAGGTTGCGATCCGCCTGACTCTCGTCGGCCGGCCGCGGCGATCGCGTCGCGTCTCAGAAGGGACAGGCGCCAGGTGGTGCGCTCGCGGCCGTCCCATGCGGTGAAGACGAAACACTTCGTCGCGTGGTCCCGGCGGTAGCGGCCGGCGCGGGTGGTTCCGTCCGGCGACCGGACGTCGACCGATCCGGTTCTGGCGAAAATGACGATCGGGGATGGCGCGTCGGTCATCGGTTATCCTTGTTTCGATAGCAGGGCATAGCGCGCGACCTCGCTCATGAGGCCGTCCTGTTCCAACAGTGCGGCGCGGTCTTTCAGCAGCCGTTCGAAAATCAACAGCAATCCGCCGCCGGCGCCGGTCCCGTGGGTCTCGATGATCTGCGCCAAATGCCCCAGGGCGCGATCCAGTCTATCGATCGTGACGGGCTCGGGTTTGGGTCGGCGGATGCGCATTGCGGCCGGCCTAACGTCCCGTCCGCGCGCGCCAGGCGCGGATCTCGCCGCCGGCCCGCCGCAGGTTCTGCGCCAGGTCCGGGGCGCGCCGATCCAGGACGTCCAAAAGCGGCCGGCAGGCGCGGGCGGCGCGGTCAAAACCGTCGCCCGCGGCGGAATAGGGCAGGATCATCGCAGTTTGCAGGCGGACAAACAGGCGCAAGGCGTCGTCGTCATAGGCCTCCAGATCCCCGGCGGTCAGATCGGTGAAGCGTCGCGCCTCGGTCATCGTCCGGCGTCCTCGCCCTGCAGATGCGGTGCAAGCCAATCCGCCAGATCGCCGAGCGTGGTCATGGCTTCCCGTTCCGCCTCGGTCATATCGACGTCGCCGGCCTCGATCTCCAGGGCGCGGATCACATCGCTGAATTGCAGGTCGTCGAGCAGGTCGTGGATGCAAAGGGTGGGATTGTGCGCCGGCCGCGCCGACACTCGGCCGCCGATATGGCCGCAAACCGCAAATAGCGCGCGGGTGAAAACCGCCCCGCGAACGGCGTTCGCGTCCCCATCGGTAGACTCGCTTCGATCCGTCGCCGGTGCGACGGCGGACGCCGGGTCGGGGACGTCGTCGGGCTTCGGCGCGGGGATCTTGGCGCCGGTCGCGAAAGCGGCCTTGACCGCATCGGGTGTCCCGAAGCGCAAGGTCGGCAGAACATAGTCCCGGCGGCGTTCGATATCCGCCTGGGGGCAATCGGTCAGACCCGCGCGGATCTCGATTGCCTCGCGGATTTTCTTGCCGGTCCCGGGTATCGATTGCAGACCGATCTCCGCGCCCGCGCGCTCATACCCGAAGGTGCGCAAGCCGTCCAAATCGCCGGGCCGTTCGCCGCCGCCGGCGCGCAGGGTCAGCCCGCGGCCCGCCTCGTCCCCGACCAGTCCCAAAGTGTGCGCGATCGCCAGCGATCCCGGCCGGTCGCCGAAATCCGTGTGGTATTCGTTATGCGAGCCGATCCGCAGGGCGACCAGGGCGGCGAACAGCTCTTTCGTTTCGGCAACGGTCAAGCCCATGATCCGCCGCCAGGCCGTACCCTCGTTGTCCGATGAAATTCTGTCCCGGCTGTACCGGTCGACCGGCAGGGCCAAACGCGTTCGGTACTTCTCAATCGTCGCGGCCGGCCGCGTCGCGGCGATGTCGTCGTCGGCGCATTTCTCCTCGCGCTTGATCTTCACCGCGTCGGTGCCGCCCAATAGCGCCAGAATTACCGCGCGCATCGCAAGGTGAGGATCTTGCGCCAGGGCGTCCTGCATCGCTTCTGTCTTGCGTTTCCGGGCGTGGATCAAATGGCCCTTGGTGCAGAGATCCCGCGGCGCCTCAGCCGGTCCGTCCCCGTCCTTTGCCGGCGCGGGCAGGGCGGCGGTCAGCTTTGCCGGTTCGGTCGGCTTTACCCGCCCTTCGATTACGGTGACGCGGCCGGAATAGTCGATCTGAATGATCGCGCAGCCTGTCGCCTTGTCCTGGGTCTTCGGCCAGTCATCGAAGTGCCGCGAGCCTTTGCTGCTGTTGTCGTGAACGATCACGCCGCCGCCCCACTTCTCGGCGAGGGCTTTCTCCTTCGCCTCGATCGCGGCGGCCTGCATCGTGTCGAACAGGGCGCGGTCTTCGAAATAGTCCTTGTCCTCGATGGTCCGGATCAGCCCGGTCCAGGCGTCGAGGGGGAAGAAGTTCAATCCAACCGGGATCAGGGACCGTTTAAGCGCGGTCTTGATCTGCTCAGCCGTCCGATAGTCGTAATGGTTCTGCGCGATCAATTGCACCGCGTTGATCTGGAATTCGTGCGGCGCGGCGGTCAGCGCGCGGGCCTGGGCCAGGGACAGGCGGTCGGCTTCTAGCGCCGCCTGAACGTCAGGGTGCAGCTTGTCGACCAGTTCCAGTCGCAATTGGATGACGCGCTTATCGGCCTTGGTCCGTTCGGCGATGGTCGCTGCCGGCACGTCCGTTCCGAACTCCGCGCGCAGAAGGTCTTGCAGCGCCTTATAGCCGCGCGCTTCGTCCATCGGATGCACGTCGCGGCGATCGCGGTTCTCCGACAGGGCGATCCCCAGCAATTCGGCGTCGGAAAGGCCGCGGATCTGAGCCGGGATCGCGATATCCGCGCCGTAATGCCCGGCCTCGATATTCAGCCCGGCCGCGCGATAGCGGCGTTCGCCGGCGGCGATTTCGAACTTGCCGGCCGCCGTCGGATGCGGCCGCGCGACGAGGTTCTGCAGGATGCCGCTGCCGCCGTCGCGGGCCTGGGCCAGCAGGGCGTTTGCCAGATCCTGCAAAGCCTCGGGCTCGAATTGCTTGCGCGGGTTCAGCGGCGACGGCGTCAGGCTATGCCAGGGTATCAGGCGCAGCGTCCCGGAATCGTGGTCCGGCAATTCCGGCGCGGCGCCGTAGAGAAGCCAATTCGTCGATCGCTTCACGCTGCGCGCCAGGGCGTCGCAGACCGCGACCTGCATCGTGTCCTGTTTGCGGTTCAGAAACTTGCTGATATTGCCCTGATCGATCCCGGCGGCCTTGGCGGCGGCGCCTTGGCTGCCGTGCATTTTGACGATTTCGGCGGTTCGGCCGCGGACGGCGTCCCAATCCAAAGCCGGTTGTTCGGGGGGGTCGGACGGAATCCGACCTTTGATCGCATTCATGGTCTCTCTCCAATGTCGGATTGGGGCGGGTCAGCCGCGCGCGGTGTCCCGCATAGCCGAATTTCGGATCGCGGCGGCCGCGGCGGCCTGGCTGGGCGCGTTTGGGTCGTTGCCGGCGAAGTCCGGACCGCAGGCGACGGCCCAATGCCCGCCGCACAGGATCAGGGTCGACCCGTCAGTGAAGCCGCGCCGGGTTTCGTTCGGCCCGGGCCGGGCGGTTTCCGGCGCGCTCATGCGCCACCCGCCCGCGAATGCCGTTCGCGGCCGATATAACCCAGCTCCGCCTGCCGCAGGATTTCGTGCCCCTTGCGCGTGACCGCGCCCCGGCCGTCCAGGTGGCCGGACCCTTCCAGGCGTCGGACGGCCTGGCGCGCGTTGTGGTCCAGGTAGGTGTTGCCGGATTGATACTTCCCGGGCGCGTTGATCGCGTTCCGCAGGATTTCCAAGCCGGCGGCGGTGACCGCGCGCCGCACCATGGCGGTACGGCGCGCGGTCGGGATGGCGGGCAGGGCGCGCATGTTACGCGACCCGCGCGGCGCTCTGGGACGCGGCGGTCAAGCCGCTCCGGTCGCGTCCGCCGGCGCTCTCCGCCATCACGGCCGGGGCGTCTGGCGTGCCGTCCCGGCCGGTCTCGGAAAAATCGACGATAGTCAGGAAGGCCGCCCGCTTCTTCGGCGGCATGGCGTCAATGATCGTGGCGATTTCGATCGCCCGGCGGCTGGGCGGCTTGCCATTCGCCTGCATCGGCCGCGCCTCGCCCAACCCTTCGAACAGCGCCGCGACCGGAACGTTAAGGATGTTGGCGGTCGCCAGCAGGCGGCTGGCCCCCATCCGGTTGGTCCCTTTCTCGTATTTCTGAACCTGTTGAAAGCTGACGCCGAGGCGCTCGCCCATCTCCGTCTGGCTCAGCCCCCGCGCAACACGGGTTTCGCGAACGATGCGGCCGACATGAATGTCAGTTGGGTGTGGCATAAATCTCTCTCTTTCCTGTGTAGGTAGTGGAGAGCATAATGGGAAAAATCACACCGTCAATATCAAAAGTGTGAAAAAACACACCATGGGAGATTTGCTAGATTATGATACCGCACGATAAACAGGTTAAAGGCATTGGGGAGTTTCAATTTTGACCATCATTCAGGAAGCGTTCGAGACCCTCAGAGGGGCCGCCAAAGAACGTGGCGTTATAATCCACTACGGAGAGACAATCGAAGAATACCGGTCACTCTGTCATGAGGGTGATTGCGTCCCCGGCGCGCCCTTCGAAGGTGTGGAGCCGGGCGGCTTTTTGTTTCTGGCGGGCCGACTGAACGGCGTATTAATGCACCGCCAGGCTTTCAGGCTGAAAATGCTTGCGGGCACCGCCGCCGACGACCTCGCTGGATTTTGGCTTCGCTATCATCAGAACGCGGCCGACGGTTCCTTGCCTGCAGAACCTTTCACGACAGCACCGGCCGCGCTCGAGCGGGGTGGTCGCGTGGCTTATCACGGAGACCTATGGATTGAACGTGGTGCCGGCGGTGTAGGGTTGCAGGCTCACCTAAGCGATATACTTCCCAAAATTGGACTGTTTCTCGCCGCCCATTACTGGGCCCCAAACACTATCTACGGCATTGTTGAGCCGCGTAAGGTGCTGACGGGCCTTGCGGCGAGGTGGGGTTACACCAGGATGCAGCCGGGCGCGATGCGTTGGGAAGTTGCGCCGCCTGATATCCCTCGGAATGAGTGGATTGTCGCAATTACCGACGCGGATCTCGAGCACCTGGCCGGGGAGATCATGGAATGGGGCTTGCCGGTCCTTTCAGGATGGTCGTCGCGCAAATGACCGGTAAGCCGGGGCCTGCCGCAGGGGCTATGGTCCGGTCATAGCGAATCCAGATTGGTTCGGGGAACAGTATTGTCTGAATCGCCGCCAGTACGCGGTCGCTTTGAGGGTTCTGCTCATATCGAGCCGTAGCATAGGGCGACTGGGCGGCGGCTTCATACGATTGGTCGGGTAGGGCGCCGGGCTTCTGGGCCCAATCGCGCCCGAATATCGCCGCCAATGGAGACCGGCGCCCAACATAGGCGGGCAGGTCGCCTTTTCCGTCTTCAGAAAGGCAGAATACTGAAACGCGCCTGTGATCGCGAAGTTCCGATAGAATTGAGGTCGCATCGGGAAGCGTTCGGCCATTTCTGACGCGCCAGCCATTCAGTAGATCCCGAGACAAAGCCGCCGGTCGAGAGGGATCTAGTTCTTGTTCACGCAATGCGCCAAGCGTCCTAATCGATGCCCATGTCATTAGCGTCTCTAGTCTGGTCTCTGTTGATCGTGGGTCCGGATGGAGTTCGCGAGCCCACGCGCCGCCATATCGGTACCGGATGCGCGTTGACCCAGGGTCGTTGAATTGGCGCCTCAAACTCAGAGCATTAGAAAGGGCCCGATCCGATACTCGTTCGAGATCAAAGGCGATTTCGCAGCCACTCAAAAACCGGTGCAGCCGCACCCAGGCGAACTGTCGGAATGGCGTTCCCAGATCGCGCAGGGCAAATGGATAAAGCGGGTTTGTGCGTATGACGCTTTGGGGAACGCTTACCGGGGGTCCACTGTCACCGATCCAGTAAACGCGCGCCTCGTCGCCGGCTGGAGTTAACGCCGTGTCCAGGTTGGCCGCCGCGCGGATTAGCATGCGTCGTCTTCTGAGGTGCGAACGGCATTCGCGATCCGTCGATAGAGCTTTATCCCGGACGCGGGGAGGGCGGGGGCCTGGCCTGGTTCGGCAAACAAGCGGTCTGGCGTAATTTCCAGGGCTATGGCTAGGCGAAGCGCCTCATAGGGTGTGATCGTCTCCGTTCCTTTCAAAATCGCTTTGAACCGGGTCGAGCCAATTCCCGCTGTTTCTCCAACATGGTCGACCGTTTCGCCGATGAGCGCGGCATGAAAGCCAACCGACCGGCGCAGCCGCGCCGGATCCCTCCAAATATCCGCCATACAAAAATGCCCCCAGAAAGTGCGGCGCTGCCAAATATTGCCGCGTTCCGGGTAGCGAAACACAGGCTCGTAACTGGTGCAATAATTTTTAGAATTCCCGAATATCTAGCAGAACCTTCTTGCCGCCGCGTTTTGGGTGGATGTATCGTAAAGGGTGTATCGTGTAGAAAAATCAATGAGAGGGAGTGCTATGTCAGCGGAAATGATGCAGTACGATGCTCAGAAGAAGTCAGCAGGGCTGGGCTATGTCCTGTGGTTCTTTCTGGGGTGGTTGGGGATTCACCGGTTCTATTGCGGAAAGACAAAGTCCGGATTGTTGCAGTTGTTCGCCGGTGTAGGGGCCCTGATTGTCATGATCGTGTCATTGGCCGGCGGCATGGCGGCGTCGATCTCCGGTGACAATGCGGCGGCGGAAGCGGCCGGAGGAACGACGGCGTTTGCCCTGCTGATTTGGGCCGTGGTCGCGATATGGGTGTTCGTCGACGTGTTCTTCGTCGGACGGTGGGTCTCTCGCCACAATATCGGTTTGGCGAACCGGTTGGGGTCTACGCCTGCGGTGCAGGCCTAAACGGAAGCGCGGTGTTTGTGGTACCGTATCGGGACGGGGAGGGGCAAATGTTCAGATTTTTGATTAGTTTGATCGGCTCAATTGTAGTGGCGGCCGGATTGGCCGGATGTAAGGACGAGGTCGCCTTTCATGTCTATTCACGGGACATGCAGGATGTAATTGCCGACCCCGAGGCGCGCGGCAAGGTTCAGGCCGAGTATGCGTCGGAAGTGTTGATGGGCGTTGAAAAATGTACCGCGCAAGTCGAAAAGTTGCTTCCGACGTTGGGGCAAATGCTTGATCTCGATGCTGATCGTCCAGGTTGGTGCGAGAAAAACGGCATATCCACTTTCCTTAGGGTCCGATTTTGGGTTCAGATTGTGAACCCGACGGTGGCGGACGTCAGCTATCAGGGGGTTGGCGTATTGTTGAGTACACGCGCGTCCGACGGTTCCTCGCAATTTAATCTGTACTTCCCCGATGAAGGGCAGCAAGCCCTTAAGGACGCGGTGGCGAGCGTGGTTCCGACGGCGCGGTTCGACCCTAGAGACGTTTCTTATCGAATTGTTCTCCATAACGATCTGCGCCAGCCGATCGAGCTCCGAACGGTAGCAAGTTATGTTGACGGGGAGATCGATTGGCCGGATGGGGCGCAGGGCTTCTACAATGTAAAGGATGTGGACACGCGCGCATCGGCGCATGTCCGTCTATCGGATTGGGTGAGGGATTTGACTTTGCTCAGCCCAGGCCAATTCGCGACTTTCTACTGGATAGAGAAGGACTAGCGGCCGCGGAGTGACTGCAGATCGTTCACTTCTTCGATCGCGTGTTTCACGGTCTGGCGTAGCTTGTCAGGGTCCGGCGCCTTCTGCTGTAGCGCGCCGTCGGCGAATGCTTTTGCAATGATCTCGAGATCGTAATCCGACGCGTCCGGGGGAACAGGTTGCTCCCCATCGCGGAAGACTTTCAGAAATTCAAGGGTAAGCCGAAAAACCAGGGCACGAGTGTCCTCGGTTATGGTCGGCTTCTCCCCGAGCAGCTCGCCAACAGTGCAATCAAGTTCTTCGGCGATACGTTGAAGCTTGTCGACGGTGACGCTTTGCTTCCGGCCGTCAAACAGATCCCGCAAATAGGTGTCTGACAGCTGGGCGGCGATTGCCAGCCGCTTCTGGGTAGACTTTTTTGCCACCATGCGACGGTAAATTTCCCGCGCTAACGGTGGCATGTGAGTGAGGTCTCGCGCTTTCATGCCTAAATACTGCGATTTTTCAGTCGTTTAGGTAAGATGTGAAAAATCCCATTGACTAATGGGTAAAATCACACTTTTGTTAGTGCCGATGACGATACGCCACAAAATATTGCGGTCGCTCGACGCGCATCGGCGGGCCCTGGGCCTGGATGTCACGCCGTATAGCCGGGAGGCGACCGGCGATCCGAAGTTTCTGGCGAACCTGGCGCGCGGACGTGGGGTCAGTTTTCGGTCGATCGAGAAGGCGGAAGAATTTCTGCGTCGCGATCCCGCTGGGCTCGATCTGTCCGCGACCGTTTTCTCTTCAGATACATCCGCCGACCGGGCGGAGGCCTTGGGCGATGCGTGACGGTGCCCGGCATACCCCGGCGATCGCCGGATCGGGGCGCGGGACGGCCGGGCGGGGCGTGCCGCCGCGTCGCGGCTGCGTCTGGGGTGCGTGGTGTGTGTCATGCGCCGATCGTCCCCGGACCGGGGAGGGAACGCCATGTCGATGATCGACACGATGACCCTCGACCAGGTGGAGGACCTTCTCGCGACGCGGCGGCGCGAGTTCTTCGGTCAATGGTCCGCCAAGGAACTGGCGCGAATGCTGGGCTGTGAGGTCCGCACGGCGCACGGATACAAGGCTGGGAACAATCCTGGCCCGGCCCAGGTTCAGGGCATGGTGCGGGTCTGGGGGCAAACCATTCTCGACGTGCTTTATGGGCCGCTGATGGACGCGCCGGACCTGGCGCTGATCGATCGCGTCGAGCGGGTCGCGCTCGAAACCGCGCAAATCAAACGGGATCTGGAGGAATTTTATGCGACGCTCGGAATGGGCCGCGACCGGATCGGCGCCGCGCCGTCTGACCGCGTCGGAACGCCTGGCCTGGATTGTGGCGGGGGCGGCGTCGGTGCTGAACCGGCTGTCGATGGGATTGACCATTCTCGCAATCTGGATCGGCGAACGGGGATGGCGCGGGCAGGGGCGGCACTCCGAGCGCTGACCGTCGCCGGCGTTTTCACCCTGGTCGCCGCCGCGCAAATGTCGGGAACGCTGCAAGCCGCCGATATCGACCTGCGCCGGGGGCCGTCCGGGCCGCCTAACATTCGTCCGCCGGTGTCGCGTGTCCTGCGCAATATCCGTGAGGTGTCGGTATGACCCTGCCGGCGCCTATCGTGACGGGGGAGGGCGGGGCAATCCGCCTGCAATTCTATCGCGGTCTCCCCGATGCGCTTGATCTGGTGATCTCGACGTCGACCGGTCGCGACCTGGCGGTTCGGTCGCGGCGTACGGGCGCGGAATATGCGAACTATGGCGCCATGGCGTTTCAGGTGTCGGCGCGGGACCGCGTCGGTCGCCGCTTCACCATCGTCGCGCGTCCGCGCGATCTGCTGTCCCTTTCCGCCGATCTGAATTTCGTCTTGGGCAAGGGGCCCGTCTGATGACCGGTGCGGCGGTTCATAACGCGCCTGCGGTCCTGTCGGCCAGTACGCCGCTTGCGGATCTGGAAAATGCCTGCCGCGCCGATCCGTCCAACAGCGCCGCGCGCATTCTCCATGCGATGGCCTGCGCCAATGCCGCGACGGGGATCGATTCCTGTCCGTATGCCGACGGTGCGCCGCGTCGTGACTGGATCGGCGTTTACCGCCGGGTCGAGGCCGAGGCGGGCGTCCGCCGGAATACCGCGCGCCGTCAGGGCGACGATCTGTGGTCCGACGATCCGGACGGGGAGTTTTAAGGCGATGCGGATCGACGACGAAGCCCTGATTGTCTGCCTTTGCGTCGCGGCGCTGATTTACTGCGCCATCGTTCCGGGCCGCGCGCCCATCTTGCCGGATCTGCCGCCGGCGCCTGTCACCGCTAAAGGAGATCCTGAATGGACGCGCCCTTGAACCCGATCGGTCCGCCGCCGGCCGTGCTGTTGATCGATAAGTCGGTCTTGTCGGTCGATCCGCGGTATCAGCGCAGCATGAGCGAAAAGCGCAGCGCCGCAGCGGTCGCGCGCATCGTTCGGGAGTTCGATTGGCATAAGTTTGGCGCCCTGGTTTGCGCCGACAATGCCGACGGCACCTATGTTGTGATCGATGGGCAGCATCGTCTGCATGCCGCCCTGGAAATCGGGGAAATCCGATCCGTTCCGTGCGTTGTACCGGATGCCGAGACCTTGAAAGAACAGGCCGAGGCCTTTGTCGGGATCAACAAGGGGCGTGTGAATATCAATCCCCTGCAAATTTTTCATGCCGAACGCATTGCCGGGGATGAAACCGCTTTGGCAATCGCAAGGGTGCTGGATGCGTCCGGCTGCTCAATCCCGCGAAACGTCAAGCACTCGTCGGCCATGCGCGCCGGTGAAATCCTGTCGGTTTCCGCCGTCGCGTCGGCGGTCAAAGTTTACGGGGAAGCGAAGGCGCGCCGGGCCTTGAGCATTCTGCGAGAAGCCTATCCAGAGGGCGGCGGTGACCTTCGCGGTCCCCTGATTGCCGGTGTTGTCCGTCTGATCGGATTGGCGGCCGTCGAGGCAAAATCCGGCGGCCCGGAAATCGACGATGCGCGCCTGGTGGCGGCCATTGCCGAACAAGCGGGAGAGGATTGGATTCGCGCGGGCCGGGCCCTGTCGGAGCATTTGGTGTCCACAAAGTTGCCGGATGCAATCCGAATGGTCGTCGTCAGGGCCTATAACCGCAATCTGCCACAAACGCGGCGGCTGCCCTGGGATCGTTGATCCGGTCCGCGTCATTTGTTCAACCGCAGTTTCAAGGGCCCTGGAATGATGTTCCGGTATCGCCACCATCGCGACGCGCAGAGCCGGGCATTTCTATGTACTGCGGATCAAATCCACGTCGATGGACAGCGCCTCGGCCGCGCGCGGTTCGAGCTTTCGGGACAGGCGCTTGCCCGTCCCGCGCTCGATCTGGCTGATATAGTTCGGCGTGACGCCGATCGCGGCGGCAAGATCCGCCTGGGTCAATCCGCGCCATTCGCGCAGCACTTTCAGCGGGGCCTCGCCGTCGGTCATGCGGCGCAACACGTCGAACGGGACCGTTTCCTCGCCGGTGCTGCGCTCCGCCATGGCGGCGTCAAACAGCTCCTCGTCCGTCGCGGCGGTTCCGGCCGGGTCCGGGTCGCCGAAGGCGGCGCGATACTCGTCAATCGGAATCACGGCGAAGGCCGGGCGTCCGTCGGCGTCGTGGATGATTTGTACCTTGGCCATTTCGATGACTCCTTAGCGTTTATAGATTTCGCCGCGCGGGGCGACATTCAAGACCAACAGAACCGTTCCGTCCGCCGTGAAGATCGCGCGCCATGCGCCAACCCGCAGGCGGTAGCCATCCCGGCCCGAAAGCCGAACCACGTCGTGACGGCTGGCGTCGGCGCCGGTGCGGGCGATATCGGCCAGCTTGTCCAGGATAGCGGTCGCGACATGCTTCGGCGCTTTCCGGAGGCCTTTGGCGGCGGTTTTGGTGAATTCGATTTGCATGTCGTTTCCTCGCTTCCGATGAAACAAACTATAACTTTTAGTGCGGGTAGCGGCAAGCGAAAAATCGCACTAAAAGTTATAATTTGTGAGAGTGCCCGTGCCGGTCTGGTCGACGGAGGCGCTTATGGGGGCTGAAGGTCGCGGGCGCCTGTTCAAGGAAAGCGGATATGAGCGCGAGCCGGATCATTGGTATGTCGATGAGCCCTGGGTCTCGGCGTTGCTGTTCGCGGCATTTCGCGACTTCGCACCGCTGATCTGCGATCCCTGCGCCGGGTCGGGGAATATCCCGAAATCGGCGCGGTCGTTCGGGTATGACGTCGTTTCAATGGATCTTCGGGATCGGGGCTACATCGCTTTGGATCGGGTCGGGAATTTTCTCGGCATGACGGATCTTCCGCGCGGCGCGGCCGGTGTCGCGGATTTCGTTTTCAATCCGCCCTATGACAGAGGCGTTCTGGCGATCGACTTTATCCGCCATGCGCTGACACTCACCCGGCGCTATGTCGCGGCGGTCGTCACCGAAAGCTTTCTGGCGTCGGAGGATCGCTATCTGGACTTTACCGAGGGCTTGCCCCTGGCCCGGGTCTGGGTGCTGTCCAGCCGACCCTCCATGCCGCCAGGCGGTCGCGGGATTAAACCGACTGGCGGGCAGACGAACTATCATTGGCACCTTTACGATCGCCTGCACCCGCCGGGCGCGCCCTGGCTGGGCGGTCACCTTATCCGGCCGGATGTGCTGCTGACTATGAGGAAGGCGGCCGGGCAATGACGGATCGGGCGAAAGACGGCGACCTGACGGCGCAACAGATCCGCGAAATGCTGGCGGATCGCGTGGAAACGGTCCTTGGGCGCGTCATGCCGGGGGCGCAGTGGCGCCAGACCGCGACGCAATGGCGCTGTGGCGGGCCGCATGGTGCGCCGGGCACGTCGTTTTGCGTCTATGTCGGGTCGCACGCCAAGGCGGGACGGTACCGGGATTTCGAGGGCGATCCGACCGGGCAAAGCGGGTCGATGATCGATCTGATTATGTTGGTGCGTGGCTGCGACCAGGCGGAGGCGTTCCGGTTCGCGCGTGAGGAAATTCTGGGCTATCCGGCCCGCCGCGCGCTGACGGTCGAGGAGCGCCGCCGGATCGAACGGGACAAGGAACAAGCGGCGGAAAGGGCGCGGGAACGCGAACGCCGTTCGCAGATCGAAAAGGCCAGGAAAGCGGAAAACGCCCGCGAGTTGTGGCGGCGTGTCGGACCGGTGCGGGGGACGGATGGCGAGATCTATTTCCGCGAACTGCGGGGCATTTCCGTTCCGGCGCCGTGCCGGTTCGTGCCGGCACTGCGCTATTGGGTCGAGGGGTCGGATAAGAAGCGGATCGACCTGGGCGCCTATCCCTGCATCGTGACGCCGATGATTGCCGACCGGGGCGGCCAGGCGTCGCTGACGGCCCTGCATTTGACCTATATCGATCTGGCCGCGCCTAAAGGGAAGCTGCGCCTGACGCATCCCGAAACCGGCGAAGGGGTGCCCGCAAAGAAGTTCCGGGGTGATCCGGCGGATGGCTGGATACGATTGACTTCGGCTCGGCCTGTCATGGCGGTTGCGGAGGGCATCGAGAACACGCAATCGGTCCTGGACGCCCGGCCCGATTGGGGCGGTTGGTGCGCGGGATCGTCGGGCCGGTTCGGGGTGTTGCGGTTCCCCGGCCTGGTGCGCCGTGTCGTCGGTTGCGGCGAGACCGATTCCGGGTGCGCCAAGGACGCTGCCGGCAACCCCGTATTCAAACCCGACGGATCGCCCTTGGTCCCGGCCGATGAAAGCCTGCGGCATGCCGCCCGGCTATGGGCGGATGGCGGCCGCCGCCGCGTGGATCTGGTCTGGCTGACGGGCGATGCAAACCATTTGACACTGTTACCCGGACGCGCGGCGTCCGGAAGGGGGTAGGTATGGCCGTCGAGGATCTGAGCGCCGAATTGGACAACGTCGCCGAAACCGTCGGCGATCCGCGCTTGGACGACTGCCCCGTCGTGCCCTTGGGTCATTTGGAGGGCAATTACTTCTTCTTCGACCGGGCCGGACAGTTACGGCGCATGACGGCGGCGAGCTTTTCCGAGAACGGTTTGATTGATCTGTTCGGTGGGGCGGTCTCTTGGCTTTCCGCCGCTTTTCCGAGCGAGCGCAAAGGGTTTCGCTTCGCAAAAGCGGATGCGGCGGCGTTTCTGATTGAGGCCTGTAACGCAGCGGGGTTTCTGTCCGCCGACCAGGCGCGGCGCGGTATGGGGGTTTGGCCTGTCGGCGAGTTCACGTCCGATAATCCGCGTGTGGTCTTGAATACCGGGCGCTATTGCGCCGATTTCGATCCGTCCGAAGGGTTGTTCGACGCGGCAATGCCGATCGCCGGCCGCCGCGTCGGAGATTATGTCTATCCGGTATCCAAGGATAGTTTTCCGCCGCCCGCGCGCGATGCGTTGTCCACCGCCGACGCCGCAACGCTATTCGAATTCATACGGGAAAGCTGGCAGTTCGAGAAACCGGAATTGGCGGCGGCCTGTCTATTGGGCGGGATCGGCGCGGGGTTCATGACCGGCGTTGTGCCCTTTCGTCCGCCCGTCCTACTGCAGGCCGAGGCGTCGTCCGGAAAATCGACCTTGATGAAGCTGGTCAAGCAACTCCTCGGGCCAATGGCGGTTTGGAAGGACAAGGCAACGGCGGCGTCGGTCCAAAAGGACATTGTCGGCGATGGCGCGCGGCCTGTCGTGCTGGACGAATTGGAAATGCCGTCGGGCGAAGATAGGAACGCCAGAATTCAAGAGCTGCTGGACGTCATTCGATCTGCCTATACACAGGGGCAGGGCGGTTATGCGCGGATGGGGGACGCCGGACGGCCATTGAACGCCTATTTCCTGGCTGGGGCGATCCAGCCGCCGCCATTGCCCCCTGCTGAGGCGACGCGGATTGTCGTGTTGCGCCTCAAGAAATTAGGAAAATCTGCCGATCTGACGGGGTTCGGGGACCGGACGGCGCACTATGCCGCGATGGGGCCGCGCCTCTTTAGGCGTGTGCTGGACGGTTGGGCGCGTTTCCCCGAAACCTTGAAGGCCTATCGGCGCTTGATCCTGCCGGCCTTTCCCGATGTCCCGCGCGTGGCGGACACGTTCGGAACGCTGTTCGCGCTGGCCGATATCATCTTGTTCGACCGTCTGCGGTCTGATGCGGATCTGCGTCAATGGGTCGACCTGGTCGACGAGGACGCGGTCGGTGTCGACGAAAGCGACGATAATGCGTCTTCGTGCTGGCACCATTTGATGACCTCTCATGCGGACAATTGGAATTCGGGTCGGCGCCGGCCGTTCTCGGATTTCATTGAGCATGCGCTGTCGAGTTTCCCTATGGCCGCCGACGATCGGGACGTGTTGCGCATGTCCGGTATCATGTTCACCGACAAGGACGGTCGAGTCGTCCGGGAACACTCGGACGTCGAAATGACCCATATCGCCATCGGGCGGCGGCACCAGGCGATCGTTCAGGTCTTCGCAAAGACGAAATGGCGGGACGGGGGCTATGAATCCGCCTTGCTTGGCTTGGAAGGGGCGGTTCGGTCCAAGTCATCGTTGAACTTCGGCGGCGGTGGTGGCGCCGACGCCTCGCGACGGGAACATCGGTTCCGCGCGGTTCTGATCCCGATCGATACCGCATTCCCGGAAGTGTCCGACCACTATGAAGGTGAAGCCGATGATCCGCCGTTCTAACCCCCTTTCCCCCATACCCCCTTTCCCCCGGACTATGCGCGGGCTGGATGTGCCGCGCGACGCCATCGTTACCGGAGGCGTTACGGCGTATCTCCCTGACAAATCAAGCGAAACCGGCCCGCGTAACGGCGTAACGGCGTAACGGGCAGGGCGTTCACGCGCGCG
Organism: Pacificispira sp.; assembly: GCF_965228185.1. NCBI lineage: Bacteria > Pseudomonadati > Pseudomonadota > Alphaproteobacteria > Rhodospirillales > Aestuariispiraceae > Pacificispira > Pacificispira sp. The sequence goes on from NZ_CBDDHE010000004.1 coordinate 151,328, forward strand.
GGCGCGCAGGACGTAATTTCTCTAGTTCTCTCTTTAATTCCGTTACCAAGAGAGAAAGAGAAAGAAAGATCAAAGAGTTAGGCCGTAACAGTTTCGGTAACACCCGGTAACGGGCCACGAAATCTAGCAGAGAGGGCGAGATTATGCGGGACGGTGATAGCACGGATACGAAATCTAGCGGTTCGGGCGCAGGTCTGCGGCGCCTGGCGCGGGTCATTCCTGGGCAAGGCGGGCAGAATGATCTCGTTCAGACCAATCTTGAGCCAATGGCGGGCGGGAAAGGTGTCTGGATCGGGGGGCAGGTGCGGGTCATGACCTTGGGGGCGGCAGTCGCCGCCTTCGGACCTGGATTTGTCTCGCGCTTTGACGGGATGGGCGAAACGGCGTCGCGACATACCAAACGAAATTCGGGGCAGATCAACCTGACCAGCGGCGGGCAAGCGGTGAAGGATGAAATTTACCGGGCCCGCGAAACGATGCGCGCCATGCCGGCGCCGGATCATGTCCGATTTCTTCGCAAGGCACAGGGCTCGCAGATGGCGCAGTTCGCGCCGTCGGATTTTTTCAGCGCGGGCGCTTCGGCAGCGGATGTTTCGCGATTGGATAAGGTCTGGAACTTGCTGTTGGCCTGGGAACCGTCGGATATCGACTATCGTTTGATCTTGATTTGGTATGTGACCGGTGCGGGGTTCGCCGATATCGGCCGCAAGGTCGGCATTTCCCGGCAGGCGGCGAATAAGAAGCTAGATCGCGCATGCAATGCGTTGGCGTCGGACTTTTCCGGGACGAGCGTCGCCGTAGAAAGGCGCGGATAGCCGCAAGATATGGGGGCTCCCGGGATTTATTTTCATAGGGGTTGACGGGGTTGACAAATCAGGGGTAGTTTTCGGCCATGCTAGCGCGTCGTGTGGGTCGAAGGATCAGGGCGACGTCTAATTCGAAGAAAATGGTTCGGCTCGGAGCGTCTCGCCCGGGCCGTTCGTCGTTTCGGAGGGTGCTATGTGACCGCATGGACAGGGCCCGCCCCGCGCGGGTCCTTCCCGGCACCCTCACGTCATGCGGCGAGGAGACCCGCGGGGTTTCACTCGTCGGATGGGGTTTTGGGAGCCTCAACAACTCAACGAAAGGCTCAACAATCGCGGTGTTGAGGAATGTTGCGATGGGCGCGAACGGATTGGAACGGCCGATCTCGAAAGCGGATTTTGCGCGACGGCTGGAAATCGACCGCAGCAACATCACCCGTTGGATCCAAGAGGGCAAATTGCACGGTGCGGCACTGGTCGGGGATGGCCGCGGTCAAAAGATCGACGCGCGGGTCGCGCTTGAGCAGCTCGGCCGGTCGCTAGATCCTTTGCAGCGCGCGATCAACGGCCGCGCGGATCTGGATCAAGACGACGATGCGCCGGATTTCGATCTTCCGAAGCGCGACAACGTGGAACGCGTTCGGAACGATGGCCGGCCTTTGGGCAAAACGGACGAGCTGAAGCTAGAGCGCATCCGAGAGGCGCGGCTCAAAAACGAAAAACTGGAACGCGAAAGCCGCGCCGCGGCAGGGATCTATGTCCGCGCCGACGATGTGGCCCGCGCCTTGGGCGAGGGGCTGGCGGGCGTTGTTCGCCAGATCGAGGGCGGCTTGCCGGAAATCAGCGAGGACGTCGCGCAGGCGATCCGAGAAAACAGCGGCGTTACGGTCGAGGCCAGGGTGGTAGAGGTTGCCTTGTCAAACGCCTGGAACCGGCAACGTGACCGGATCGCGCGACATGGCGAAGCGATGTTATCCGCTTTGCCGGAAACCGTGACCGACAGGCTAGAGGACCCGGCGGAAGGCGTCGACGATGACAACGGGGATCGTCCTTCGAAATCTTGAACACCTTGTCGCGGCCACAATTGCCGCCGTTCTGCCGCCACCGCCGCCGCTCGACCTGAACCAATGGGCTATCGACAACATCGTCTTCGGAGGCGAAAGCCCGTATCCGGGACCGTACAACCCGGACAACGCGCCGTGGAACGCGACGATCTTCTCGGCGTTGGAACCGACCGATCCGTGTCGCGACGTTGTTCTGAAAGGGTCCGCGCAGTTCGGCAAGTCGGTCATCGGGCAAGTGTTTTGTTTGGGTACCGTGTCGACGCAAGAGGGGTTGTTTCTCTATACGCATCCCCAGGACGACAACGCGAAACGCTGGTCGCGTACCAAGCTGCGCCCGATGCTGCGAAAGTCGTCGGCGCTGACCCAGATTTTCGGTCCGGTGTCGGACCAGTCGCTCTTGTATATCGAACGTCGCGATGGGGCCGCGCAGATCCAGGTATCGGGCGCGCGTTCGGAATCGTCGCTGTCGATGATTACGGCCCGGCGCCAGGTGCAAGACGACCTGGCGAAATGGGAAACGAACGAGGCCGGCGACCCGGAGGAACAAGCCGATAGCCGGTCGGCGTCGGTGCGGAACCGCAAGACGCTAAAGGCGTCGACGCCGCTGATCGAGCCGGGGTGCCGCATCACCCGGGCATACAAGGCCGGGACGCGCGAAGAATGGGCCATGCCGTGCCCGCATTGCGGCTTTCGGCACCCGCTTCGGTGGGAGAACCTGCTGGAAAATCTGGATGAGGCGCATCCGGAAGCGGCGGCGTTTTCCTGTCCCGATTGCGGCGGCTTGATTGAGCAACACCATTTGCGGGGCATGCGGTCGAAAGGCCGCTTCGTCGCGGGCAATCCCGGCGCGCCGTCCCGGTCGTTCTATCTTTGGCGAGCGTTGTTTGGTGTCGATACCTTCGCGGATATCGCCCGGAAATGGCTTCAGGTCAAAGGCGACCCGGCGGCGGAACAGGTTTTCTACAACGATTGGCTGGGTCTCGCTTATGAGGCCGCCGGCCAGGCGCCCCCGGCGGAAGCCCTGCGCGACCGCGCGGTCGAAGGGCACCCGCGCGGGGTGATCCCGGCCGGGTTCCCGTTGCTGACGATCGGTGTCGACGTTCAGGGCGGGGACGCCGAACCGCGATTGGAATGCCAGGTCGTCGCCTGGGGGCCGGATCTGCGCCGTGCGATCGTCGATTACATCGTGATCGAAGGTCACATTCAGGATGACAAACCGCGCAAAGCGTTGGACGCGCTGCTGACGCGGACCTGGCGGAACGCCGCCGGCGGACGCGTTCAAGCGGATGCGATGGCGGTCGACGCGAACGCGTATACCGAGGACGTCATGGACTGGGTGAAACGCCACCCGGCCTCGAAAGTGATCGGAATTCGCGGATCGAACCAAGAGACCGCGCCGCCCCTTGCGGAAGTGAAATACGAACGCGACCGCCGCGGCCGGAAGAAGCGGTTCGGGAAACGGTTCAAAGCGGTCGGCGTCATCGGGATGAAAGCGGCGTTCTATCGTCTGCTGGAAAAAACCGATCCGCTATCGCGCGGCTATGTCGCGCTGCCATCCGGGATGGAAGACGTGTTTTTCGAGGGACTAACCGCCGAAAGGCGGGTGCGTCAGGCGAAGCGCGGCCCGAATGGACAAGAGCGGTGGAAATGGGAGGTTCGGCCCAACACCCGCAACGAACCGCTGGACACGATGATGTACGCCGAGGCCGCCGCGGTTTTCAAAGGATGGCGGCAAAACCAGCGTCACGAGGAATTCTGGGACACGCTTTGCGCGGAACGCGAGGCGCCCGTCGGCCCGCCCGGCGCTCAGCTCGATCTAGAGGATCTCGCTGTGCCGGCCGCGAACGCCGTTCGCGGACAGGGTTCGGAACAGGATGGAACGCCGCCGAGGAAAGTCGCGCGGCATAGGGATCTGGCATGACACAGGACAAGGCGACGCTTCAAAAGTGGTTGAACGACGCCGAAGTGGCGTTGCAGGAGCTGACGACCGGACTTCGGCCGGTGACCGTCGCCTATGGCGGAAACTCGGTGACCTATACGGCAGCCGATGAAACGGCGTTGCGCCGCCGGATTTCGGAGCTTCGCATGCAGTTGGGGCTCGGGTCCGGCCGCCGGCCGATCCTTCCGTATTTCTGAAACGCATTTGGCGATTGGCACCATGGCCGCATTGTCCCCGATCCTCGGCGCGGATGGCGCACCGATGCGCCGCGCCGCGTCGGATATCCGCGACACGACTCATGAGGGCGCGTCGCGAATGTCGCGCGAAACCGCCCGCTGGCATGCGCCGATCCTGTCGGCCGATGCGGGTTTGCTCTATGAGCGGGATACCCTGGTCTCCCGCGCCCGTGACCAGGCCGCCAATAACGGCTGGGTGGCGGGCGGTCTGCAGCGGCAGCTCGACGCGGTTATCGGACAAGGGCTGAGGCTCCGATCCAAGCCGAACTGGCGCGCGTTGGGTTTGTCGTCCGAATGGGCTTTTGAGTTCGCCGACCAGGTCGAGGCGAAATGGCGCGAGTACGCCATGGACCCGCGCTGCTGGATCGACAGCACGCGCCAATCGACCTTTGCCGGCTTGTGCGGCACGGCGTTCCGTCATCGCGTCGTCGACGGCGAAGGTTTGGCGGTGCTGCATTGGATTCCGAACCGGGGCGCCCGCTACGCCCTGGCGGTGGAACTGGTCGATCCTGACCGCCTGGCCAATCCGATCGGCGCGGCGGATTCGAACGTCCTGCGCGGCGGGATCGAGCTCGACGGTTACGGAGCGTTCATCGCCGCGCATATCCGGAAATCGCACCCGTCCGATATCGGGTTCCGGGCGGATGGCTACCAGGTGGAGCGCGTTGCGCGGTTTACGCCGTGGGGCCGTCCCCAATGTGTTCACTTCTTCGAACCTGAACGCGCGGGTCAGCATCGCGGGAAATCCATGTTGGCGCCGGTTCTCGCCAAGCTTCGGATGGGGGACAAATACGACAAAACCGAATTGCAGGCCGCCGTTCTGAATGCCGTCTTCGCGGCATTCATCCAGTCGAAGGCCGACTCGCAAATGGTCTCCGAGCTGCTGGATGGTGGTGACGGTTTCGGCGACTACCAAAAGGAGCGTGCCGCATTTTATGGCGAGCGCGCGATTACCGTCGACGGCGTTGCAATCTCGAACCTGTTTCCAGGCGATGAGGCTACATTCCCGAATGCGGCGCGGCCGCATAGCGGTCATTGGCCGTTTATCCAGACCGTGCTGCGGTCAACGGCCTCCGCGCTTGGGATTAGTTACGAGCAGCTGTCCGGCGATTGGTCCGCCGTGAACTATTCGAGCGCCCGGGCCGCCCTGATCGAGGTCTGGCGGTTCCTGGATGCGCGGCGCTTTTACTTCGCGCAGAGCTTCGCGACACCGATCTATGCCGCCTGGCTCGAGGAGGCGATCGACCTGGGCGATGTGGAACTGCCGCCGGGCGCCCCGGATTTCTATGAAGCCATGGGCGCCTATACCGATTGCGAATGGTTGGGACCGGCGCGCGGCTGGGTCGATCCGACCAAGGAAGCGCAGGGCGCGTTGATGCGGATCGACGGCCAGATTTCGACAAGCACGATCGAGGCGGCGATCCAGGGCAACGACTATGACGACGTTCTAGAGCAGCAGGCGCGGGAGCGGGCTCGACGCCAGCAGTTGAACCTGCCGGACCCAGGAGCCGGGGCGCGCGGGCAGGCGCCAGTGGAACACGCATCGGACATTGAGGCGCGTGAGGGGCAAAAGCCATGAAGTCACAGCCCTATCCGCAACTCGCGTCCCGTGTGCTGAACCGTCCCCTCTTGATGGGGCCGGAACGGCTGCAGCCGCTTCTCTCGGTGCTGGGGCCGCGCCTGGGGTTTGATAGCGTCTGGATCGACGGCGCGCGCCTGCCGCTTGCGGCGCCGGCCTTCGCCTTCGATCTCGACGCGGACGATCCCGGCGCCGCCGAACCTGCGCTGGAGAAACTGTACCCGGTTGTCGGCGGTGTCGCCGAGATCCGGATCGAGGGGACATTGGTCAACCGCGGCGCATGGATCGGCTCCTATTGCGGGATGACCAGTTACGAGGGGCTGCGCGCGCAACTGACGGCGGCCTATCACGATCCGGATGTGCGGGCGATCCTATTGGATATCGACTGCGGCGGCGGCGAGGCGGCCGGATGTGCGGAACTGGCGGAGCTGATCGAGGCGATCGCCGGTGAAATGCCGGTATGGGCATGCCTTGCGGACGAAGCATTGAGCGCGGCCTATTGGCTCGCCTCGGCGGCCGGGAATGTCTATCTGCCGCGCCTCGGTGAGGCCGGTTCGATCGGCGTCTGGTGTCTGCATATGGACATGTCGGCGCGCCTCAAGGGTGAGGGGCTTAGCCCGACCTTGATCCATGCCGGCAAGCACAAGGTCGACGGTCATCCGTTCGCGCCGTTGGGCGAGGATGTCCAGGCCGATTGGCAGGCCAGCGTCGACGAAACGCGCGCCGTCTTCGCGGATGCCGTCGCGCGTTATCGCGATCTGTCGGTCGCCGATGTTCTGAAAACCGAAGCCCGCATTCTGCGCGGGCCTGCCGCCGTGTCGGCCGGTCTCGCTGACGGGATCAAGGATCGCTTTCGTGCTCAGTGGGAATTGAGCGCGTCCCTGTCGGCCGCCCGGGGCGGCTGATTTCCACAATGGAAGGAATGGTTATGAAAAACTCGCTGCTTGCGTTGATGGGCAAGCGCGCGAAGCGCGCCGCCGATCCGGACGATCCGGAAAAGGACGAGGACGAAACCGCCGCCGGTCCCGAAGACGAGGACGAGGAGGAGGGCGCGGAGACCGAAGTCGAGGACGAAGACGAGTCCGCGGCCGATGCGGAGGACGAGGACGAAGACGAGCCCGTCGCCGGCGACAAGGAAAAGTCCCGCGACTATCGCGCCGGCCTCAAGGCGGGTGTCCGCCGCGAGCGCCGCCGCACCGCGACTGTACTCGGCGACCCGAAGGCAAAGGGGCGTGAGGGACAGGCCGCGATGCTGCTGGCCGGTTCGAACATGAGCCCGGCCAAGATCCTCGGCATTCTGCCGACCTTCGCGAAGTCCGGCGGTCTCAGCGCCGCGATGGACAAGATCGATCGTCCGGATCTCGGCCCGTCGGCCTCCGCGCCTGCTGGCACCAAGTCCCTCGCGGACCTGCAGCGGGAACGTATCGCGGCCCGCGCCGAGAGCCGCCGCCGGTAACGCCGGCACCAATCGCGCCGCAGGAAGTGCCCTCGGCGTTTCTGAAAATCACTTTGGAGAAATGCCATGGTTACGAAAGTTGAGCCGGCCTATCCCGGCGATTGGTTGCTGCGCGAGGCGGACGATCACCGCAGCCGCGCGGCGCGTACTTTTCTGGCTGGGGACGGCGCCGATCTGACGATCAAGGCCGGTACCGTTCTGGGCCGCGTCCTGTTCGCCGATCCCGTTGTCACGGATGTCGGCGGCGGCAAGGGTGCGGTCGGCGGTGTCGTGCTTGGCCGCGCGGCCGTGATTGGCACCTACACCCTGACCTGTATCGCCGCCGCCGCCGATGGTGGCCGGTTCCAGGTCGTGACGCCGTCCGGTGTCGCGTTGGCCGACGCTTTGGTCGGCGTCGCATACGCGAACGATCATATGGGCTTCACGATCGCCGACGCCGCGACGGATTTCGAGGTCGGCGATACCGCGACGATCGCGGTTTCCGCCGGGTCGCTGAAACAGGTCCCCTACGACCAGGACGGCACGCACGGCGAACAGATCGCGGACGCGGTGAACTTCGCGCTGCTGACCGTGCCCGATGGCGAAGACACCAAGGGTCTGGTCATCACCGGCGAGGCGATCGTGAAGCGCGGCGGCCTGGTCTGGCCGGCCGATATCGACCCGGCGGAGCAGGATATGGCGGAAGCCGACCTGGCCGCCCGCGGTTTCCAATTCCGCGACCGCGGCTAAGCCGGCGGACGCCAACCCAATTTGCCGGCACCCGACGGGGTCGGCCCTGTGAAAGGAGTAACGGTCATGGATCTGACCCCGGATATGTTCGGCCCGAATGGGTTGTTCTCGACGACGTCCCTGACGAACGCGATCAACGTCATCCCCAATGAGTACGGCCGACTTCAGGAAATCGGCCTGTTCGGCGAGCCGCGCGGCATTGCGACGACGACCGTCGTCATCGAACGCCGGCACGGCAAGCTGAACCTGTTGTCGACCAAGACGCGGGGCGAACCGGCGCCGGCCAACGAGCGCGGCAAGCGCGACGCAATCAGCTTCGTCGTCCCGCATATCCCGCTGGACGACATTCTGAAGGCCGAGGACTTCCAAGGGGTCCGGAAGTTCGGCAGCGCCAACGAATTGGAGCCGCTGCAGCAGAAGACCATGGAAATTCAAGAATCCATGGCGAAGAAGCATTTTATCACCTGGGAATTCCACCGCATCGGCGCCATGTCCGGCAAGGTCCTGGACGCCGACGGATCGGTCATTCACGATCTTTACGAGACGTTCGGCATTACCCAGAAAGTCGTCGACTTCAAACTGGGCACGGCGGGTACGGCGGTTCGCACCAAGTGTTTGGAAGTCAGCCGCCATATCGAGGACAATCTGCTGGGCGAGACCATGACCGGCGTTCGTGGCATGGCCAGTCCCGAATTCTTCGACAAGCTGATCGAGCATGAAAGCGTCAAGGAAGCCTTCATGTATCATTCGGAAGCGACGGACAAACTCGGCGGCGATCCGCGCAAGGGGTTCAAGTTCGGCGGTATCACCTTCGAGGAATATCGCGGCAGTGCGGGCGCGCTGAATTCCGACGGCACGACGACGACACGGCGTTTCATCGCCGCCGGCGATTGCCGGTTCTTCCCGGAAGGCACCCAGGAAACGTTCACCCATCATTGTGCGCCGGGCGATTTCGTCGAAACCGCCAACACCCTGGGCCTGCCGCTTTATCAGAAGGCGGAACCGGGGAAGATGAACCGTTGGATCGATTTCCACGCCCAGAGCAACCCGCTGTTTCTCTGTCTGCGTCCGGAAATTCTGGTCCGCGGTCATTCGTCGGACTGACCTTCCGGCGTTACCGATTGCCTGGGAAGGGCCGCCGCGACAACGGCGGCCCTTGTCTTTGTCCGTTTCTTTCCCGCCCGCCGCGTTCATGGCGCGCCGCGCCGGCAAGAGACCCGATTGAAAGGAAATCCGATGCGAATTCGAGCGAATGAAGCGTTCTCCTATCCGGAGAACGATCGCGGCGATATGCGCCACGTTCCCCAAAACTGGCGCGGCGATGTCCCCGAAACCCTTGCCGAAGAGTTGATTGCGGCAGGTCTTGCCGAAAAGGAAGCCGCGCCGGCAGCCGGGACCGTCATTCTGTCGGCCCGCCCCGCCGCGCCGGCCCCCGAAGACTTGCCAGCGGATGTTCAGGTGGCTTTGCCCGCCGTTTTCCGTGCGCTGACGGTTGAGGAATGGGGCAAGGACGGCGTGCCCAATCTGGCGCCGATCCAGGCCGGCTTGAAATCGGTTCTCGGCAAGTCGGTCAAGCTGAATGCGGCGCAGCGGAATGCAGCGCTTGCCGTCTTCCACCGTGAAAACCCTGACTTCGAGCCGGGTGTCTCCGGCGCGGCCGCAGGCGGTGACGATCCCGCGCAGGGCGGGTCGGATAATCCCGATCCGCCGATCGTCGGCGGAAACGAATAGCCCGAAACACGGGCGCGTCTGGGCCCTCTCTCTCTCCCTTGCGCGTCTTGTGCGCCCCGCGAACGCCGTTCGCGGGGCGGATTCGTACAGGTTAGGGGTGCGGCATGACGAATTGGCGGGGACTGACGGCCGGGCTGATCGGCGTTGCGCGCAGCGCGTTCGGTGAGCCGGCGGTTCTGACACTGATCGGCGACGACCTGGAAATTCTGTCGGTGCATGCGGATCTCAAGGGCATTTTCTTCGATCCGACCGAGCAGGTTGCGGCGGCTGGTGACGATCCGGGATTCGATATGGAAACGCCGTCGGCCGTGTTCGCCCTGGCGGATCTGCCGGCGGCGCTGCTGGCGCCGTCCGGCTGGCGCGGGGCGACGCTTAGAATTCGGGAAACCGATTACGAGGTAATCCGAAAGCCGTCTTCCGACGGACAATCCGCGATCCGATTGTTTCTGCGATTGGCCGCCTGACGAAAGCGGGCGAGGGGGTTCCATGGTCTTGCCTTTGGCCCATGTCGCGCCGGACGTTCTGTCGACCCTGGTCGCGGATACTGCCGCCGCCTTGCGCGCGAATGCCGCGTATCTGTCCCTGGCGTCGCAAAGGCAGGTCCGGGAATCGCCGGTCGATGCCCGCGACGGCCGCGACGGTGCGGCGATCGAGATATTCGGCGTGTCGGAGACTGAGGTTTTTCCGAATGCCGGGCCGCCGGAATCCGACGTTACCGAGGCGCAGATCGCGATCATAGCGACCGTCCCGGCGGCGTCTGGTTGGGAGACAGCGATCCGCGCCTTGCGTGCCCGTATCCGGGCAGTGCTGTTGCAGGACCCGGCTTATGCCTGGCGGTTGGATATCCGCCGCATCGATCATGCACTGGCCTTTGAAGGGGGCGGTGCCCTGGTTGCGGGCACGGCCGCCCTGACCGTGACTGTGGCCTATCCGACGGGCTACCCGCCCGTCGATGCACCGCATCTGGAGGGCGTCGATATCGACGTCGCCTATCCCGGCCCGGAAGACGCCGGCGCGCTGCTGATGCGTATCGATTTACCGCCGCCCGATTAAGCGGGCCAGACGAAGGAAGATCCCATGACCCGATTGTTTCTGAAACCGGCCCCCGGCCGCGTTTGCCGACGTCCCGCGCCCGATGGCCGCCCGCTCGATGCCGGCGGCGCCTTTGTTCCGGACGACGTTTACTGGCGGCGCCGGATCGCCGATGGCGACGCCGTTGCCGCGAAGCCGCCCGCCGCCCCGAAATCCCAGAAAGCCGAGGGTTGATCCATGGTCGATTTCAACACCATCCCGAACGATCTGCGTGTCCCGCTGTTCTATGCGGAGGTCGACGGATCGCGCGCCGGCACGTTCGATATTCGGCAACCGTTGATCCTGATCGGTCACAAGCTCGGCACCGGGACCGCAGCGGAGGATCTGCCGCATCTCATCGGGTCGGCGGATCACGCCGGCGAGCTGGCCGGCCGCGGCTCGATGCTGCATGCGATGGCGCGCCGCGCCTTTGAGAACGATCCGACGATCGAAACCTGGATCTTGCCGGTCGCGGCCCCCGATGGGACGGCCGCCGAGGCGACGGTGGCGATTGCCGGCACGGCGACCCAGGCCGGGGTCCTGCCGGTTTATGCTGGCGGACGAAAAGTCAGCGTGTCTGTCTCGGTCGGTGATACCGCGGCCGAGGTCGCGACGGCGCTCGCCGCGGCGGTGCAGGCCGACAAGGACGGCGTCGCCACGGCGGCCGCAGTCGATGGGACGGTAACGCTCACCGCGCGTCACGACGGCGTGGTCTATAACGGCCTGCCGGTTGAAATCGCCCCCTTGGGCAGTCTGGGGGGCGAAACGGTGCCGGCAGGTCTGACCGTCACGCCGTCCGCCTTTGCCGACGGTGCCGGTGTTCCGGATATCGCCGCGGGCCTCGCCGCCCTGGGGGACGACATTTACGATTTCATCGTGTCGGCCTTTACCGATACCGCCGCGCTCGACGATCTGGATGATTTTCTGTCCGGTGTCTCCGGTCGGTGGAGCTACGCGTCGCAACTCTACGGTCACGCCTTCGCCGCCAAAGTCGACACGCTGTCGAACCTGGCGAGCTTCGGCAACGCCCGGAACGGCGAACACGTCACGGTATCGGTTCTGCGAGCCTGTCCGCATCCTGTTTGGGAGATCGCGGCGGCGTCTGCCGCGCGCGCGGCACAGTCTTTGCGCATCGATCCGGCCCGGCCGCTCCAAACCCTGACCCTGTCGGGCATTCGCTGCCGCGCCAGCGGCCAGCGGTTCACGATGCAGGAACGGAACACGCTGCTCTATGACGGTGTCGCGCCCCTGTCGGTCGACGATCGCGGGACGGTTCGGCTTGAGCGTGTCGTGACGACCTATCAGGAAAACCCGTTCGGCCAGCCGGATAACGCCTGGCTCGACGTCACGACGCCTTACACGATTATGGAAGTTCTGCGCCGCCCGCGTCGCGTCGTCGAATCTGAGTTCGGGCGAATGAAGCTAGCGAATGACGATCAGCCGATTGCGGCCGGATCGGCGACGACAACCCCTAAGCTGATTCGAGGGCGAATTATTGCTGAGTACGAGGCAATGATGATCGACGGGTTGGTTGAAAACCTGGCTGAGTTCAAAAGGCACTTGGTTGTAGAGCGGTCCACCACAAATCCGAACCGTGTTGATGTTCTATTCCCGCCGGACCTGGTGAACGGCCTGATGGTCGTCGCCGTTCTGGCCCAGTACCGCCTGCAATATCCGGCCGCGGCCTAAGCCGCTCGCGACGCCTGAAGCGGCCGCCGTGCCGCGCTGAGGAAAGGACAAAATCATGCCTAATCAATTGGGCGGTGTATTGCACATCATCGCCGGCGGACAAACGCTGAGCGTGCGGGGAACCGTGACCGTGCGCCTCGGCCTCGAAGAACGCGAGACGGTGGTCGGCCAGAGCGGCGTGCATGGCTACACCGCGACGCCGACGGTGCCCGGCCTTGATGTCGAGGTTTCCGTGCCGCCCGGTTTCGATCTCGTGGCATTGCACGAGGTCGACAATATGATGATCCAGGCGGATCTGCGCGATGGTCGGAGTTACATCGCGCGGGACGCCTGGTACAAGGCGGCCGGCGGCGGCGAGTTCGACGCGATCACGGCAGGCATGACGCTGAATTTCGACTGCAAGTCGATTGGGCCTGTCTGATGAGCGCCCCCAACGACGACGCCACTGCCGCGCCGCAGCCGTTCCTGTTTCCCGTCCCGGTCACGATCGGTCGCGGCGAAGGGGCTCAGACGGTCGAGGCGCTCACCTTCCGCGCCCCGAAAGGGCGCGAGCTCCGAAAGGTCGGGTCGCTGTTCAGCGTCTCGCCGTCGGGGGATGTCAGCCCGAATATCGACGCTTGTTTACGGCTCGCGGCGGATCTGGGTGGCGTACCGCCCGCCGTTATCGATGAGCTTGATGCGCGCACCGCGAACCGTCTCGCCTGGCACATCGCGGGTTTTTTCGGCGAGCAGGCTTAGACCCCGACGATCCTGGGGCCTTGGAACGCCTGGTCGAGCGCTATTTCGCGGCTGCGTATTTCTGGCGACTCGATCCGACCGTCGTGTTGGGAAAGACCATCGCGGAATTGGAAGAACTTGAGGCCGGCATGGGCGTGGTGAACGCGCTCCTGAAACGGAAATGATCGGGTCGTGCCATGGCTGCCGGTAAACAGAAGGACGTCGTTTTCCGGTTCGCCGGAATTGACGGGGTCAGCAAGATCGCGCGTGGGATCGGCCGCAATCTGTCCCGCAACCTCGGGCCGGGGCTGAGCCAACTGCGCAATGCTACCCGCGATTTGGGCCGCAATCTGCGCGGTATCGCCGGGCCGCTCGGCTTCATTTCCGGCGCGGGCGTTGTCGCGGGTCTCGGAAAGTCCCTGACGACCTTCGCGAATGTCGGGGACGAGGCGGCAAAGATGAGCCGCGCCCTGAACATGACCGCCGGCGCTTATCGGGAATTGGGTTTCTGGGCCGAACGGTCCGGCCTCTCGACCGAGCAATGGGGCGCGGCGCAGCGCGCGCTGGCGTCCCGTCTGGCGCAGGCGGCCGGCGGCGATAACGAGAAAGTCGCCAGCCTGTTGCGGACGTTGAACATCGAACTGCGCGACGCGGCGGGGAATGCGCGCCAGACCGACGCCGTTCTGGGCGACCTGGCCGCGGCCTTTGAGGCGAACACCGATCCGATCGCCCGGCAGCGGATGGCGATCGCGCTATTCGGCGAGGAGGCGGGCGTTCGCATGGTCGACGCGATGAGCCAAGGCCGGGACGCCATGGCGGCGTTGCGTGGCGAGGCGCGGCGCCTGGGGCTCAGCATGTCCCAGGAGAACGCCTCGGCGGCGGAGAAGTTGACGGACCAATGGACCGACCTGTCCCGCGCGGGCGAGGGGTTGTTCCTGACAATCGGCGCGCGCCTGGCACCGATCATCGGCCCGCTGATCGAGCAGTTGACGAACTGGATCGCGGCGAACCGCGACCTGATCGCAACCAATATCGAGGGCGTCGCGAAAAGCTTTGCGGCAACGCTGGAGGGGGTCGATTGGCAGGCCGTCGGAACGAGTATCGCGGAGATCGGTCAATCGATCGGCGGCGTCGTCGACATGATCGGCGGTTGGGACAACGCCGCGATCGGTATCGCGGCGGTCCTGAACGGTCCGTTGATCGCATCGCTGCTGAATGTCGGCATAGCCCTGTCCCGGGTCTTTCTGATGAATCCGATTGGTGCCGCTATCACGGCTATCGCAGCCGGCGCCTATCTGATTTATCGGAACTGGGAAGGTGTCTCGGCCTGGTTTGAGCGGATGTGGGGGAATATCGCCGATATCTTCCAGGGTTCGGTCGATGTTATCGCAGGCATTCTGACGCTGGACTTTGGCCGCGCCTTTGGTGGGGCGAAGCAATGGGCAACTGGATTCGCCGATCTGATTGACGGCATTTTTGACGGTATGATCGGGCAAATCGAGGCGGTGCTTAGCCTCGTCGACGATCTTTTCAGTACGGACTTTTCGGCAGGCTTTGGCCGTGCCCTGGACGGGGTGTCATCCTTCGCGTCGAGTTTCATTCCGGATTGGCTTTCCGGTGGCGAAACGCCGGACGCGAATGCCGTTCGCGAGGATGGTCGGCCCGGGTCGCTTGGTGTCGGTCGGGGACGCGGAACGGCGACGGACCATTTACGCGACGCCGCCGCCGCCGGGACGGTCGGCCCCTCAGCGGTTGCCGCGCCGGTTACCGTCGACGTTCACGTTGCCGGCAAGGTCGATTCCTTGGAGACGGAAGTCGACAACGGGTCGACGAAAACGCGCGATTACAACATGGATGGCGCCCTGGCGCTCGCGGGTGGGTGAGAATGACCGATCCCTTCGGAGTGACCGTCAAGATCGATGCGCGCGTGGCCCAGGATCGTTTAGCGGTCTTCGGCAAAAAGAACATCGACCTGGTTCAGTCGCGGGCCGCGACCAAGACCGCCAAGGGGATGGCGCGGCCGGCCGCGGCGCTTATCAAGGCGCGGGTCGGTATGCTGAAGACGACTCAGGAAATCCGGCCAAGGTTCCGCATCGTGGCGGCCAGTCCGGTAATGCCGGTTGCCGAGTTTCGGATCGGCCGGCAGGAAGTCGGATTAATCCGCTTCGTGTCGGGACAAAAGCCGCCGGCTCGACGGCACAAGATCGGCGTTCCGGCGAAGATCTTCGGGGTTCGGTCGCTCTACCCGGGCGCCTTCTTCGTCGAGGTCGCGCCAGGTCGCTGGCAGGTTTTCCGCCGAAGCGGGAAAGGGCGCCTGCCGATCGATCGCTTGTTCGGCCCCAGCGTCGCCGGCGTTGCGCGCATGCCGGAGGTGTTTGCGGAATTGCAACGTATCGCGTCCGATCTTCTCGGCCGGCACCTCGATCACGAAATCGACCGCCGCCTGAGAGTGTTGACCGGCCGCGCGAAACTGTCGGCGGCAGCGCAGGCGAAGTTCGACCGCGCGGGATAGGGTGTCATGTCTTACCGGGACCGAATGCGCGCTGCATCGTTTCGCGGCGTACCGTTTCATGTGCAAAGCGACGATGTGTCCGGCGGCCGGGCGGTCGTGTCTCACGCCTATCCGGGGCGCGGCAGTTACCCCGAGGATCTCGGCACGCAGCCGCGGGTCATGGAGTTCGCGGCTTATGTCATCGGCGCGGATTACGATATCGACCGTGATCGCCTGATTGCGGCCCTGGAAATGCCGGGACCGGGCGAACTGGTCCATCCGCGCCATGGGTCGATGATGGCCCAGGCCGACGGGTTCACGGTGTCGGAGGCGGCAGGCCGGCAACGGCTGGCGTCGTTTCGGCTGCGGTTCGAACGTGCGGACTTGGCGCCGTCGCCGGTTTCGATCGTCGACACGCAGGCGCAGGTCAACAGGGCCGCGGATTTCGCGGATCTGGAAACCTTGGCCGGGTACGAGGCGGCATTCGATATCACGGGATTGCCGGATTGGGCGGTCGCTCTGTCGGGGGCTCCCCTGTCTGCAGCGGCCGATCTGCTGATGGCGGGCGCGGTCGACCTGACCGCGTCGCTGGGAGGTTTTGTCGATCCTGATACGGCGGCCCGCGCGGCTGGAATTGGCACCGCCTTCACCGATGCCGTCGCCACGGTGCGCGCGGTGTTGGATCTGACGGCCTTCGCCGATTTCGCGGAGGGCTTGACGGCGTTCGCGCCGGCCGCTGCCGGATTGGCAACGCCGACGCGGTTGCGTGCCGCCGGCAATGCGACCTTGGCGGCCGGGCTGGTCCGGCGCCTGGCATTGACCGGTTGGGCTCGCACCGCCGCCGCGGCGGAATTCGGGAACGCCGACGCGGCGCTCGGCATGCGCGCCCGATTGGGGGAGGCTCTGCGCGTTGAGGCGCTGACGGCGGCGGACGGTTCGGAAGATCGGGCTGCAACGGCGCTGTTCGATCTGCGCGGCCGGGTGGTCGCGGATCTGACCGACCGCGCGGCCAAGTTGGAGCGCCTGGTCCCGTTCGAATTGCCGTCGGGCCCGGTCCTGGAAATCGCCCAACGGCTCTATGGTGACGGCGCGCGGGCCGAGGAGCTGATCCTCGCCGCGCCGGCGCCGCATCCCTTGTTTCACGCCGGCACCGGACTCGCGATCGGGCGATGACGGAAGCCGCCGCCGGAAGGGTCCGCAATGGACGTTGTGCTGGAAGTCGACGGGCTGCGCCATTTGGGTTGGACGGATGTCTCGGTAACGCGTTCGATCCGGCAGGCCGCGTCGCAATTCTCGCTTAGCGTGACTGAGCGATGGGTCGGGCAAAGCGAACGCTGGCAGATACGCCCGGGCCAGGCCTGCACGCTGACGGTTCCCGATCCGGCGCGTCGTGTGGTGACGGGGTATGTGACCGGCTATGCGCCGTCATTCTCGGGACGGTCGCGCGGCGTCCGGATAGCAGGCGCGTCGCGGACAGTCGACCTCGCGGATTGTTCCGCGGTCGTGCCGGGCGGTCAGTTTCGCGGCTACACGTTGGATGCGATCGCCCGGGCCTTGTTGCGGCCCTTCGGCGTCGCGCTCGATCTGCGCCTGGCGCCCGGTGCGCCCTTCGCGTCGGTTGCCGTAACGCCGGGGGAAGAAGTCGCCGCGCTGCTGACCCGCCTGTCGGCGGATCGCGGCGCGATCTTCCACGATGACGCCGAGGGCCGCGCGGTGATCGGCCTGCCGGCGTCCGGCCGATCGACGGGGCGGTTGGTCGAAGGGGAAACGGTCCTGGAAGGGTCGGCCAACTTGGACGTTTCGGATCGGTATTCGGAGTATATTTTCAAGGGACAGGCCTTTGAGACTGACGGGTTCCACGGCGCGCCGGCCCTCACGGGCCAGGGACGGGCGACAGACCTCGGCGTGACACGCTACCGGCCGCTGATCGTAACGCCATCGGGCGACCAGGTCGCCGCGTCCCTGACGACCCGGGCGGCGCACGAGCGCGATCGGCGTCTCGCCGCCGGTGTCACCGCGACGGTGACGGTACAGGGTTGGGAGGAAACCCCCGGCGGCGCGCTTTGGGACGTCAACCGGATCGTCCCTGTGTGGATTCCGTCGATCGGCCTGCAGCGCGACATGCTGATCGAAACGGTGACGCTGACCCGCAGCCGCGGCGCGGGGACCGTTGCGTCGTTGGATCTGATCCTGCCGGAAGCGGTCGACGTGCAGTCGCTGGCAACCGCCGCCGCCGCGTCAGGGGCGAATTCATTCAGTTGGGCCGGACTTCAGCCGGTGGAATAGGGGCCTCGATGCGGGCGTTACAGGCAATCGCCCGGCGAGTTGCGGGCTTGATCGTGCGCGGTGCCCTGAAAGCCGTGGTCGACGATGGCGGCTTACAGCGCCTGATCGTTTCGGTTCTGGCGGATGAGGTTCTGACCGTGCCCCGGTACCAGAATTACGGCTTCACCGCCCATCCGCTGCCGGGCGCGACGGTGGTTCTGTTGTCCGCGAACGGCGTTCGCGACGGGGTCATCGCCGTCGTGGTGGAAGATCAGCGCGTTCGCCCGCCCGCGTCGGCGCCGGGTGACGTTGCGCAGTATGATTTCGAGGGCCAGGTCGTGCGTCTGACCCGGAACGGTGTCGAGATCGAGGGAAAGAACGTCCTGGTCAAGACGCCGGGTGTCTTTCGTGTCGACGCCGGCGAAATCGAAATGCGCGCCGAAACGTCGATGCAGACCGAGGTCTATGGTTATGGCGAGCGGGTCAAATGGACAGGCGCCAAGAACTACACCCGGGACACGTTCGACACGGATGCGATTGTCGGCGGCGCGGCCTATCCCGTCTCGCAGCCGGCACTCGATAGCGAACATCCGGCGGCCGGCGGGGAGGGCGCATGATGGCGGATGTCCGGCATGAATTTGACGGTACCAAGCTTGTAGCCGGTTGGACGTTCGGCAACGGCGGTCTCGCGCAGGATACCGGTTTGGGTACCTCCGTCATCCACTCTCTATTCACCGACCGGATCGCGGAACCTTCCGATGAAATTCCCGATGGGAGCACGGACCGTCGGGGGCATTGGGCGGATGGGATCTCCGGCTGGAAAAAGGGCTCGCGGCTCTGGCTTCTGTCACGCGAAAAGGCGACGCCCGGCACTCTGCCCCGCGCGGAAGGGTATGCGCGCGAGGCCTTGGCCTGGATGCTGGAGGATGCGGTTGCCGACCGGATCGACGTCGAGGCGAGTTTGGAGCCGGGCGGTGCCGCGCCAATTCGCGACCGCCTGGTGCTGGTCGTGACGATCTGGAAATCCGGCGTCGAGGTCTTTGTTGGCCGTTATGGCGTGATTTGGCGGGATCTCGCCGGCGCTATCGGCGTGCGCGCGGCCGATAGTCCGGCGATACCGACCCTGGACGTTCTGGCGACCGAGGCCGGCGCCGCAATCCGGACCGAGACGGGCCAACTTATCGAGGTGTTGTGACATGTCGTCGATCCCGGAATTGCCCGCCGCAGAGGCATTGCTGACGCCCGCCTATTTTGTCGTCCACCAGAACGGTTCGACCCGAAAGATCTCTGCCAGCGACTTCCTGGGCAGTATGGCGGGGCAGGGCGCGGACAATGTCGTCATTACCGGCGGGACCGGCGTATTCCAATCCTTGTCCTCACAGGGCCAGTTTTCGGTGTTCGGCGCCGCCGGATCATTGGCGAACTGTTTGAAGGCAACCTATGACGCCAACGCGGGCGTGGCATGGTTCGGTCCGGACTCATCTGGCGGCAACACGCAGATCCGTTTCGGAACGTCGAATGCCGGCGTCTTTGCGGAGCGGATGCGAATAGCGGCCGACGGCACGTTCACGATGAACGGCAACGTCAATATGAATGGCCGCCGACTCGATATCTTTAACATTTCGGACCCCAGCAATCAGGGGCTGCGTCTTGGAGACAACATTTCAGGCAAACTATGGAATATCGCGCCGAATACGACGGGCGGCTTGCTCATGCGCTTCTACAACGGGTCGACCTGGCTGACGCGGCTTGCGATCGACGCGGCCGGCGTCGTGTCGCTGGGCGGCGCCGGCGGCGCGCCCGGACTCAAGGCGACGACGGTCGACCTGGCGGTGAATTTCCCCCATGTCGCCGGCGCACCGACAGGATCGGGCGTGCGTTGGCTGGCGGACGGCGCGGACGGGTCCGTGAAATCCGAGGTTTACGCCAAAGGCGCCGCCCCTGTCGAAATCGGAAACACACTTAACGGGTGGCAGGTCAGCTTCGGGGTGTTCGGCGGCGGCGACCGGGTTCAGTTCATCCGCGCGTGTACCGCCGTTCCGTCAACCGATCCAACCGGCGGCGGGTACCTGTTTGTCGACGCGGCCGGCGCTTTGAAATATCGCGGCCCGGCAGGAACAGTCACAGAAATTGCGCCCGCCTGATAAAGGGAGAATTGCAATGGGTATGCTTAAAACCCGCCCGACCGGAACAGGCGTCGACGCGACGTACTGGATGATCGGAAATATCAATGAGGATTTTTGGTCTGGTGGCGCTCAATTGACCTTGTACGGGTTCAAGGATGAGCAGGCGGCGCAGCAGAAAATGCGGCCGCTCGATGTTCTCAGCGAGACGTTCTTGGGGTCGGATTACGAACCGGATCGTTCGCGTGCGGATTGGTACGCAATTCTGGTTACCAAGCCCGACTGGAGTGGGGCCGAGATCGTTTAGGGGCCTGGTTGCCCGGCCGCGCGGTCCGCTTTGCCATCGCCATTGTTGGCGCAGAACCAGGTCAGAACCCATGCCGTTTCAACGTCCCAAACTATCCGACCTTATGCGCCGGATGCTGGCGGATCTTCGCGCGAGTATCGCCGCGCCGATCCTGCGGAATTCGAACCTGGCGGTCATAAGTGATACCGCCGCCGCCCTGGTCGATGGTGTCTATGCGTTTCAGGCATGGGCGGCGCGCCAGATCCTGCCGGACACGGCGGAAACCGCCTATCTGGATCGGCATTGCCGGATCTGGGGTGTGACGCGGAAACCCGCGACTAATGCCTCGGGCTTTCTGACGGTGACCGGTGTCGACGGCGCGCAGGTTGCGGTCGGAACGGAATTCGCCCGGGCGGATGGTGCGCCGGTATCCGCGATCGTATCGGCGGTAATCGCGGGCGGCACCGCGCAGGTGTCGGTTGTCGCGTCACAGGCCGGGGCGGCGGGCAATGCTGAGACCGGCACAAGTTTCCGCCTGACGGCCGCTGTGTCCGGGATCGAGGCTGAGGCGCTTGTTTCGGCGCCGGGACTTGCCGGCGGCGCCGACGCGGAGACAGACAGCGCCTTGCGCGGCCGGTTGCTGGCGCGAGTACAGCGTCCGCCTGCAGGTGGCGCGGCCCATGACTATGTCGCATGGGCGAAGGCGGTCGCGGGCGTCACCCGCGCCTGGACGATCGGAGGGTTGTACGGTGCCGGGACCGTTGGCGTTGCCGTGGCGGCGGATGACGCCGAGGACGGCCCTATTCCGTCGGCCGGCCTGGTCGCTTTGGTTCAGGCCGCAATCGACGAGCAGCGTCCGGTCACCTCCGATGCGACGGCGTTTGCGCCGACGGCCCTGGTCGTGCCGGTCGAGGTAACCGGCCTGTCGCCGGATACACCGGAAATCCGGGCGGCCGTCGAGCTGGAACTGCAGGATCTATTCCGCCGCGACGGCGACCTGGGGGCCGTGCTGCCGATCTCGCGCATCTGGGAGGCGGTTTCGGTTGCCGCCGGCGAGCGCCGCCACCTAATCACCGCACCCGCCGCCGATATCGAGCCCGATACGGTCGAGTTGCCGGTACTCGGGGCTGTGACCTTCCCGGGAGCGTAAAATGACCCTGGACGAATTGACCGCGGCCTATCACGGCGCCGCGCTGCGTTTGTTGCCGGTCGGTCTGGCTTGGCCCAAAGAGGGCGACGACGGGGCGATCCAACAATTCTGGCGCGGGATCGTGCGCGAATTCGCGCGTTTTCACCTTCGCGTCTTGGATCTGATCCGCGAAAGCGATCCGTCTGCCGCGTCCGAATTGCTGACGGATTGGGAAAGGTTTGTCGGTCTGCCCGATCCCTGCATGCCGCAATCTCCGACGATCGAGGAGCGGCGCCAGGCGGTGGTCGCAAGGTTGACGGCTCAGAATGGCCAAACGCCGGCCTTCTTTGAAGGATTGGCCGCCGCCTTGGGTTACAGCGCGACGGTTGCGGAGCGCCGGCCGTTCACCTGTGGCGTCTCGGAATGCGGCGGCGCGCATGAAATCGCGGCCGAAACGATCCGGTTCAACTGGTTCCTGCACGTCGCCGGGCCCCGGGTCGTTCATTTCCATTGCGGGGAAGGCGAATGCGGCGTCACGGCGCTGACCGACTACCGCCAGGCCGAGGATCTCAACTGCCTCGTCCAAAGATTGAAGCCGGCGCATACCGACGCCGACCTTATTTACGAGGGTTAGACCATGGAATATGTGCCGCCGCTCAATGGCGACCTTGAAGATCCCGACCGTGCCTATGCAAACGGGTCATCGGGTGTTCCGGGGTCCGGATCGATCCCATCCGCGAGGTTCTTCAATCTCGTCCAAGCGGAATTGATCGCCCTTGTTGAGGCGGCCGGGATCGATCTCGACGACGAGGACGACGCTCAGATCGCCGCGGCGGTCCTGGCATTGATTAAAGCCGGCGCGATCGGGGACGTCCCCTTCATGGCCGGGTTCGGGCCGGATGGCGCGGGCGCCGACCTGGAGGTCGCGACATATGGTTACCTGGTCCTGGCCCGGGCGATCAAGCTGACCGGGATGGCCGGGTATATCGAGGCGCCTGCGACCGGCGCTGCGGTGGTTCTGGACGTTGAGGCCAACGGGGCGACGATTTTCCAGACCGCGCCACAATTCGCGGCCGGGGCCAACGCCATGACGGCCGGTGCCTTCACCGCCGGCGCCGCAAGCCTGACGCTGGCGGCGGGGACACGGCTTACATTCAAGGTCACGCAGGTCGGGTCTAGCGTGGCGGGGCAACGCATCGGCTTCACTCTGAAGGGTGAGGCGGGCTGATGCACCTCTATCCGCAAGGCGTATCGGTCCGGCCCGGGATCGGTAGCTGCTTCATCGGCGTCACGGGGGATATCACCGCCCTTGGCGTCGGTGCCTATATCGAAAGTGGGCACCGCGCGAGCGCCAGCGGCGACCGCGCGTTCGACAACAATTCGGCGAACAACTGGGAATCCGAAAGTCCCGGCACTACGGCCAGCTATATCGGTTGGAATTGGAGCGCCGGCGAGGACGATTGCCGGGCGATTGTTCGGCGGTGGTCAATCCAGCAAGCCTACAACGCGTCCAACGGAACCAAGCTCGCCAGTACGGCCGTTCTCGAAGTGTCCGACGACCTGGTCGATTGGACAGTCGTCGATACGCGCGCGTTGAACACTAGTTTCGGCGAAGGCGCGGGGCCGGTGCAAACCTTCGACGTCGCGGTGCCGGTCCTGGCCCGCGCGGCGCGGCTGCGTCCGACGGCGTTGACCGGCGGCGGATCGATCCCTGTCTGGGTTGTCGCAGAAGCCCAGTTTATCGAAAACATCGTTTAAGGAGCGCCCGCGATGACGCTTTATATGAAGCTGTCCGAAGACCGTACCAGCGTCGTCGGCGTCCCGGTGCCCCGGCCGATCCGCACCGATGCGGTGATCGACGGGGCGATCTATCGCCACACCGACGTTACGGCTTTCAGCGACGCGGAGCTGGCCGAGCGGGTCGGTCTGGTCGCGGTCGATCCGGCCTCGGATTTCGATCCGTCGCGCCATGTCGCGGACGGCGGCGGCGATCTGTCCGGTGACGGTCTCGCCCTGCCGGCCTATAGCGTGCGCCCCGTGACCGCCGACGATATCGCGGCGGAGGCCGAGCGGCGGATCGCGGTCGGTATCCTGGTCGATGGCGCGGCGTTCCGGGGGGACGATGCGTCGGTACAGCGCGTTTCCGAGATGCTGGACGCATTCGAACGCGCCCTTGTGCCGGTGGAAGGGGTCACTTTTGCCACCGCCGCCGGAAACGTCCTGACGTTGACCGAGACCGCCGCCGCCGCCGCCGCGATCTACGAGGCGCTTCTGCGCCATCGCGCGGCCGTGCTGGCGACGTCTGCGGTGCTGCGGGCCGCACCGCCTGCCGATTTCGCGGAGGATAGCCATTGGCCGGCGGTCCAGACCGTCGATCTGGGCGAATAGATCATGTTCGATCTTATCGAAAGATATGTGCCGCCTGAATTGGCAAAGGCGATCTATGGGCTCGCCACGCTTTTCTTCTTTAGCTGGGTCGGCCGGATGGCCTTCCATGTCCAGCAGGTTCAACGCCAGCGTCGGAAATTCTGGTCGCTGCATCTGGTCTGGGAAACGGCTGTCGCGGTTGCGATCGCCTTCGTCGCCGATGGTATCGCCTCTTATCTCGGCTTTACCGGCCCGGTGAAAAGCGGTGCCGTCGTCGCCATCGCCTATATCGGTCCGCGCGGGATCACGACGATCGTGATCTGGCTGGCAGACCGCCATCTGCCCAAGGCTCAGGGTTAAACACAACTAACGAAAGGATCGTTCGATGCCGAAATGGGATCCGGCGACCACGCCGCATTTCACAAGGGAAGAAATGCAATGCCGTTGCGGCTGTGGCGCCTGTGAAATGGATCAGAAATTCATGGAAGGACTAGAGGCGCTGCGGGTTGCCTATGGGCAGAGCATGGTCGTCAAATCCGGCTTTCGATGCCCTAATCACAAGGACGAGCGCCAGAAAGCAAAGCCTGGCGCGCATGCCCAAGGCTTGGCGGCGGATATTCGCTGCATCGACGGCGGGAACCGGCACCGCCTCGTAAAGCTCGCTTTGATGGCGGGTTTTCAAGGCGTCGGGGTGGGGCGTTCGTTTGTCCATATCGATGATGGGCACGCCTACGCCGCCCGGCCTGCAATCTGGACATACAGCTGACGCGCCATAGGGCGGCGTCGCCAAGCATTCGCGAAATCCGTTCATGCGCGAGTAGAGCGGTGCGCGAAACCCGGGTGACCGGGTCCTGGGTCGACTGACGGCCCGTCCATCCACTGAAAGAGGGGAGAGATCCCATGCGTCTGCGAAATCTTTTCGCGGCCGCCGCGCTGTGCCTATTGGTGCCCGTGGTTGCCGCCTGTTCCGCCCTGTCCGATCCGGCCGCTTTCCTGACCGAGGCCGCCGAACTGAAGGGTAAGGTCTCCGACGAGACCCTGGGCCGCGTCGGTAAGGCGATCGATACCTATTGCGCCGTCGTGCCGGAGGCGCAGCGCCTCGGCCTGCGCGGTGCGTTGGCGGATTATACGTCCGGTCACGTTCTGGAAATCCACTGTGCCAAACGCGTGGGGAAGGCGGCGGCGCCTGAGATCCCCGAGCGGGTGTCCGGTGGGGGCGCGCCGGCGCCGCGTCCGAAGCCCAAGACGCAAACCGCTTTGATGAGTCCGGTCGGTGCCGGCGACGATCCTCCGTCCGGCCTTACCCACTAGAACCGATTTCCCCTGGCCTCACATCCTGGGGTCTCCTCGGGCCGCGAACGCCATTCGCGGCCCGCTTTTCCCGTTTCCAACAGGCGAGGGCGGGCCCATGGCCGCGATCGATCCCGAATCCGTTCAGGTTTCCGAAATCTCGGTGACCTTCAAGGAACGCGAAAGTCTGGAATCCGGTATTCCGACCTGGCGCCTCGCAGCGCCGGTCAGCTATCGCGACGGTTTGGGCGTGTCCCTGACCATCCCGGCGGGCTTTCATACCGACCTGGCATCGGTCCCGCGTGCGCTGTGGCCGATTTTCCCGCCCTTCGGATTCCATCTGCGCGCCGCGATCGTACATGATTGGCTCTACGTCAATCGCCCGGTCTCGCGCGCCCGCGCCGATGCGATTTTCCTGGAGATCATGCTGCGCTACGGCGTGCCCGCCTGGCGCGCCCGGGCGATGTATTTCGCTGTCCGGATCTTCGGGGGGCGCGCCTGGCGGCCTTGATCCGGCTATTTGTGCTCCGCGGAGACGTCTTCGACCGCTCTCTCGATATTGTCGAGTTTGCTTAGTAAAATCCGGATAGCATGGGATAAATCCTCCATCCCTTTGGCTAATTCCTGAATTCCACGATCTTGTGTGTTTTGCGCATTCCGAAAATGCCGCAGCGCGTCGTCAATATACATTTCACCCTCCGCTCAGAAGTAGCTGACGGGGGCAGGGGCGCAGCAACGCCCCGAACCGCGGCGCGACAACGCCGCACTTAGGCCAGGCTTTCGCGAGCCCGGCGGTCGCCCCGCCCGTCACGCGCGTGACAAGAGGGCACATTACGGATGCAACTCAATGGAGTCTATACGCTGTCGGCCCTGCGGCCGGCTTCTCTACAAACTTGCCCGGCGCATGGCTGGGTTGGTCATCGAAACCAAGTGCCCGCGCTGCGGGACTATCCACAAACTGAGCGTCCCCGAGAACGCCCCCTCCGAACGCCCTGGAGCGTCTGTTTGCCCGGAGGCTGGCATTGGATGCTCAACCAAATCCCCATCAAAAACTTAGAATTCTGGATCTATTTTCAGGCATTGGCGGTTTCTCGCTCGGCCTGGAGCGCACTGGCGGCTTTGAAACGGCCGCGTTTTGCGAGATCGAAAAATACCCGCGATCGGTGCTCGCCAAGCGTTGGCCTGGTATCCCGGTTCTCGGCGATGTCCGGGAGGTAACACATGCCTCTCTCGGATCAGCCGGACTTCTTCCAATCGACGTCATCTGTGGGGGATTTCCCTGTCAGGATCTATCCGTTGCAGGCAGCGGCGTCGGACTTGCCGGCGCCAGGTCCGGGCTATGGTCCGAAATCGCCCGTCTTACTGGCGAACTACGACCCAGCTTCGTGCTCGTGGAGAACGTCGCAGCGCTCACTTTTCGAGGGTTGGGAACCGTTCTCGGCGACCTGGCCGAGATCGGGTATGATGCGGAATGGCACTGCATTCCAGCTTCCGCCCTTGGTGCCCCTCACCGCCGCGACCGAATCTGGATACTGGCCTACCCCAGTAGCAACCGACACCAACGCCCTATCATTCGCGACCGGCCGTCTGTCGATCTCCGGCGCCCGATATGTGAAATTTGCACAGACAGGTCACAAGTACGGACTGTGTCTGACCCACACGGTTTGGATTGTGGATTTGGGAGGAATAGATCGGGATCTAGTGACCGGCGGGACAGTCGACCCTGTGTCGCTGGCAAAACACTTGGATCGAGCCAATGCGATTTATCAATCGGGGCTTGGTTTGCCTCTGAACCCGACTTGGACAGACTGGCTGATGGGATACCCTATCAACTGGACCGACTGCGATGCCTAGGTAATTCCATCGTGCCGCAAGTGGTGGAATGGCTCGGTCGCTCTGTCCTCAGCACGGTCAATTGCGACTCGTAGGTTGCGGTAATTCGTGATAGGGGAACGGCAATCTCAAGGGATTCCGATTTTGGGGTCACATTTCGGTACACAATTAATGTGCGGAACCTAGCTAAGTTATTGTTTTTAATAAACCCCGCTCAGCGCGCGAATCCAGGTTCCCCAGCCACACGGAAACCGCGCTTCGGCGCGGTTTCTTCGTTCTGGGAGGCCGCTCAATGGCCAAGAAATCAGGTAAGAAGGGCGGCGGCAGCCGGAATGTCACGGACGCGCGCGGCGCCCGGGTCCGGGTAAAGACCGCACGCGGGCGAAAACTGTCGTCCACTCTCTGGCTGGAACGGCAACTGAACGACCCCTATGTCGCGGAGGCGCGCCGGTTGGGCTATCGCGGTCGGGCGGCGTTCAAGCTGGCGGAAATCGACGATAAGCACAATTTGCTGAAGCCCGGCAGCCGGATCGTGGATCTGGGCTGCGCACCCGGCGGATGGACCCAGGTCGCGCTGCAGCGCTGCGGTGCCGGCGCGCGCGTGGTCGGGATCGATCTTCTGGAATGCGATCCGATCCCCGGCGCGATCCTGATGACCGGCGACTTCATGGATGACGACGCGCCGGACCGTTTGAAATCCGCCCTAGGCGGGCAGGCGGACATTGTTCTGTCCGACATGGCGGCAAACACGACCGGCCATCCAAAGACGGACCATCTGCGCATCGTCGCGCTGGTCGAGACGGCCTATGCCTTCGCTCAGGAGGTCCTGGCACCAGGCGGCGCTTTCGTCGCAAAGGTCTTTTCCGGCGGGACCGAAGGATCGCTGCTCAACGTTCTGAAGCTCGATTTCGAGCGCGTTTTCCATATGAAACCGCCCTCAAGCCGTAAGGAATCTCCGGAAATGTATGTGGTCGCCCTCGGCTTCCGCCGAAAGGATGACAACCAGGGCGGTTAAATATTCTACAATAGCGTGATATGATTGCCATCATTCTTCGGGGGAAGAGGGGGCAATCGAATGTATTTGGAAGACATGCGCCTGCCGGGGCGGCAGGAAGACGATACCGGCTTTCATCTTTCCTTGGTCATGGCCGGTGCGGTTTCGGCGGGGGCCTATACCGCCGGGGTTCTGGATTTTCTGATCGAAGCATTGGATGCCCTGGAAACCGCGCGGGCAGAGGGCGATCCCATGCTGCCCCGGGACCATCGCGTCACGGTCGATGCCGTGCTCGGCGCTTCGGCCGGTGGGATCAGCGTGGCGTTGCTCGCGTCCGTCGTACGAGGTCCGGTCAAGGGGGTCGCCGGCGCCCGCTATGATCCGCAAGCCGAACATTCCGTGCTCTACCGGTCCTGGGTGGAGGAGGTCGATATTGCCGGCATGTTGCGCGACGATGATTTGACCGACGGCAAACCCTTGGTGTCGCTGCTCAACACGCTCGGAGAACACAGTATAGACGGTATCCGGGATCGGGCGGTCGACATCCGGAAGACCCGTACCGACTTTCCAGCCTGGCTGCGCGATCCTCTGCCGATCTATCTGTCGACCACGAATTTGCGCGGTGTTCCCTATAACCTGTCCTTTATTGGCGAGGCGGGGACCCTGCATGCGGTGACGGCGCATAAGGACTACGCCCGGTTTGCCTTCGGGACGCAGGATCCGGGCTGGGTCGGGCACGGTTTTCTGGACTTCAATACAGATGGATCTTCGCCCGCCTTCCGGACATTGGCCGATGCCGCCATGGGCACGGCGGCATTTCCTTTCGCGTTGCGTCCCCGGCGGATCACAACCGACCGGGACCTTTACAATCAAATGCACTGGCCGGTGCCGTTGGATAAGCCCGTCGACGGCAAATGCATGAGTTCCGTCAAAATCCGGCCCGATTTCCCGGGTTCGCCCGCTGGTGGCGATTTCGCTTATTGGACGGTCGATGGCGGGACGATGAATAACGAGCCGATCGAGGTCGGCCGACGGCTGATCGCGGACGAAAGCGGCCGGAATGAACGAGACCCTGTCAAATCCACACGGAAGCTCATTATGGTAGACCCGTTCCCGAATGTTCATGAAGAAGGGGAACCGAAAGACGGGGAACCGACAATCGGCTTCGTCCTGGGCGCTGTTATGTCCGCCCTGAAGCAACAGGCCCGGTTCAAACCGGAGGATTTGGCGGTCCTGCGCAATGGCACGCCCAGCCGATACGTCATCGCCCCCGCCCGCTATGAATTGGACGCTGCCGGGGATGAGAGGCCTGCGAAGTATGCTGTTGCGGGCGGGGCGCTTGGCGCCTTTGGCGGGTTCCTGGATATCGGCTTTCGCCATCACGATTACATTCTGGGCCGGATCAACGCTCAGCGGTTCCTGGCGAACTGGTTCACGGTTCCCGTCGAGCATCGCCTGATCGCGGGACGCTGGTCGGACGAGCAGATCGACTATTGGAAAATCGCGCGCGACGACGGAACCCATGTCGTGCCGATCATTCCGTTGGTCGGCGGCATGAACCGGCGCGATCTATTCGGATTGGATTTGGGGCTACGCCCCTTCACACCGCCCTGGCCGAGTGGCTTCCCGGACAAACTGCCGGAATTGAAGGGGCGGATGAAGAAGCGGATCGGTAAGGTTCTGTGTCGTCTGATCGATGAGAATTTGGACAATTCGCTGCAGCGTGTCGCGGCGAAGGCGGCCGTCGGATTGCTGAATGGCGCGATCACTGGCAAGGCAATCGCAAAAATCGAGGCTGAATTGCAGGATGCGGACCTGCTTTAGGTCATTTGACGTCAAATTCCGACGAAATGCATCGCAAGGTGACCTGAAAGTCTGTTTTGGCGGTTGAGTTGCAGTTGATACCGTCGGGAATAGGAATTTTGGGTTAAATTTTGCAAATCCGCACCCGATTGAGGTTGGATTATAGGGAATTCTGCGTATATTGCGGCACCGCAGACAAAAGAGGAGTGCCGTCCGATGACCTTCGCCGAAGCCCTGACATTCGATGACGTCCTCCTGCAGCCCGGACATTCCAATGTCCTGCCGGCGAAGACCGTGACGGCGACGAAGCTGACCAGTACCGTAGAACTGGGCATTCCCTTGATCTCCGCCGCAATGGACACGGTCACCGAAGGCCGTCTGGCCATCGCGATGGCCCAGCAGGGCGGTATCGGGGTCGTTCACAAGAACCTGACCGTCGAAGAACAGGCGAATGAAGTTCGGATGGTCAAACGCTTCGAAAGCGGGATGGTCGTCAACCCGATCACCATCACGCCGGACCGGACCCTGGACGAAGCGCTTTCCATCATGCGCCGCAACGGCATCAGCGGCATTCCGGTCGTCTCCAAACGCTCGAAGAAGCTGGTCGGCATCCTGACCAACCGCGATGTGCGCTTCGCCGAGGACATGAGCACCCCGGTGAAGGAACTGATGACCAAGCGCGGCCTGGTCACGGTGCCGGAAGGCGTCAACCGCGACGAAGCGATGCGCCTGCTGCACAAGTTCCGCATCGAGAAGCTGCTGGTCGTCGACGAGGAACGGCATTGTGTCGGGCTGGTCACGGTGAAGGATATCGAAAAGGCGCAAAACTATCCCAACGCTTGTAAGGACGAACGCGGTCGCCTGCGTGTCGCCGCGGCGACGGGGACCGGCGCGGACGGCCTGGCCCGTGCCGAAGCGCTGTTGGAGGCGGGGGCCGACGTCATCGTCGTCGATACCGCTCATGGCCATTCCCAGGGCGTTCTGGATCAGGTCGTCAATGTCAAGAAACTGTCCAACTATGCTCAGGTCATCGCCGGTAACGTCGCGACCGCTGACGGCGCGAAGGCGCTGATCGACCACGGCGCCGATGCGGTGAAGATCGGTATCGGCCCGGGATCGATCTGCACCACGCGGATTGTTGCCGGTGTGGGCGTCCCGCAATTGACCGCGATCATCGAAGCGTCCGAGGTCTGCCGCGCCCAGGGCATTCCTGCCATCGCCGATGGCGGCATCAAGTTCTCCGGCGACCTCGCCAAGGCCATCGCCGCAGGTGCCGACGCCGTCATGGTCGGTTCGCTGCTGGCCGGGACCGAGGAAGCGCCGGGCGAGGTCTTCCTGTATCAGGGACGTTCCTACAAATCCTATCGCGGCATGGGGTCCGCCGGGGCGATGTCGCGCGGCTCCGCCGATCGATATTTCCAGGAAGAGGTCGCGGAAAGCCATAAATTCGTGCCTGAGGGCGTCGAAGGCCGCGTTCCCTACAAAGGGTCCGTCTCGGGCGTCGTGCACCAACTCGTCGGCGGCCTGCGCGCCGCGATGGGGTATACCGGCAGCGCAACCGTCAAGGATCTGCAGGAACGCGCGACCTTCCGTCGGATCACGAATGCCGGTCTGCGGGAAAGCCATGTTCACGACATCACGGTGACGAAGGAATCCCCGAACTATCAAATCGACCGTTGAGCCGACGCCGATGATCGAACTCGTCGGATTGATCGCGGGGCTTTGCACGACAATCGCCTTTTTGCCCCAGGCATTGAAATGTTGGCGCAGCCGATCGACCGGGGACATCTCCTTGACGATGTTCCTGATCTTCGCGGCCGGAGTGTGTCTCTGGCTGACCTATGGCCTGGCGATCGGCGATCTGCCGCTCGTCCTGGCGAATGGCGTGACGCTGTTTCTGGTATTGTCGATTCTTTGGATGAAGGTGCGGTACGGATGACACCAGGGGCACGCATCTCGGCCGCCATAGGGCTGCTGGAACGGCTCGATGCCGCCGACGCGCCGCCGGCGGACAAGCTGCTGGCCGATTGGGCACGGAACAACCGGTATGCCGGGGCAAAAGACAAATCGGCCATCGCCGGGATGGTCTACGGTACCTTGCGCCGCAGGGGGCAGATCGACTGGTGGCTGTCGCGTTGCCAGGGCGGAGCGCCGACGGCACGCGCGCGGATTCTGATCTGGCTGCAGCTGGGGCAGGGGCAGCAACTGACGGATATGGATGGCGCCTTCACTGGCGACCGGTTCGATCCCCCACCTTTGACCGGTGCGGAAAAGCGCGTCGCGGTCGAACTGGCGTCTCAGCGAGGCTTCGAACTGGATTGCCAGCCCTTGTCCGCGGCCGCGAATGTGCCGGATTTCCTGTCAGACGAGCTAACATCGCTCTATGGCGACACTGCCGCCGTGCAACTGTCCGCCCATGGTGAGGAAGCGCCGGTCGACCTGCGCGTCAACACGCTGAAAGGGGATCGGAAGACTGCCGCCGAGCGCCTGGCAGCCGAAGGGGTGGAAGCGGTTTCGACACCTTATTCGCCGATTGGGCTGCGCTTGCGCGAACGGCGGCCGCTGACTGGGACCGCCGTTTTCAAGGACGGGTTGATCGAGCCGCAGGATGAGGGGTCGCAACTGGCCGCCCTGATGGTCGAAGCCAAGCCCGGCATGAAGGTCGTCGATTTCTGTGCCGGTGCCGGTGGCAAGACCTTGGCGCTTGGCGCGGCGATGGAAAATACCGGCCGCATCGTCGCCTGCGACGTTTCGGAAGCCCGTCTGACACGGGCGGGGCAACGGCTGAAGCGGGCCGGCGTGTTCATGGTGGAGCGGCGTCACCTGTCGTCCGAACGGGACAAATGGGTCAAACGCCGTGCGGCCCGGTTCGATGGCGGCTTCGACCGTGTCCTGGTCGACGCGCCGTGCAGCGGGTCCGGCACCTGGCGGCGCAATCCGGACCAGAAGTGGAAGCTGACCCGCGAAGGGTTGGACGAGGTTATGGCGAAACAGGCGGCGGTTCTGGACAGCGCGGCACGTCTGGTCGCGCCCGGCGGTCGCCTGATTTATGTGACCTGCTCGATCCTGCCCAGCGAGAATGAGGCGCAGGTCGCTGCATTCCTGTCTCAGAACCCGTCCTTTTTTACGCATCCCGCCGCGGATGTCTGGAAGGAGGCGGTTGCCGGTTCTCCCTATCCTGGGGATACCGAAAATCCGTTCCTGCGCCTGACCCCGAAGGACCATGATACGGACGGGTTCTTTGTCGCGATTCTGGGTCGGAAACTGGGGTGAGCGGACGGGCACCGTTACGGCTGAATGCGTCCGCAAGATAGAGGGGAGGAACCTTGTCCGATATCCTGTATCATATGATTGCCGACGGCCCGACACCGGTCGCGCCCTTTTCGCACGCGACGGAAGTCAACGGCTTCGTCTTTCTGACGGGGCAGATGCCGACCGATCCCGGAAACGATCAAGCACCGCTGCCCGACGGGATCGAGGCACAGACACGCCGTGTCATGGACAATCTGATCCTGATACTGGGCGGTCTCGATCTGGGGCTGTCGGATGTCCTGCAATGCCGGATTTATCTGACCGAGTTCGAGCGGGACTATGCGGCCATGAACCGAACCTATCTGGAGTATTTTGAGGCGGGGCGTTTGCCGGCCAGAACGACCATCGGCGTGACCGGCCTTGCCGTCGGCGCCCTGGTTGAGATCGATATGGTCGCCCGCCGACCCTAACCTTATCCGGTTTCCGGATGTCCGATAGCTCAAGGCGCGAGACGCGTCCGATGAAGGAAGATTTCAGACCATGACAGACATTGTCGGCGACGAACGCATTCTTATCCTCGATTTCGGCAGCCAGGTAACGCAGTTGATCGCGCGCCGGGTACGCGAAGCGGGCGTCTATTCGGAAGTACATCCGTTCAATGCGTTTTCGGACGAGCAGATCCGCGCCTTCGCCCCGAAAGGGATCATTCTCAGCGGCGGCCCGGCCAGCGTCACTCATTCCGATACGCCGCGCGCCCCAAAAATTGCTTACGACCTCGGCGTGCCGGTGTTTGGCATCTGCTATGGCCAGCAAACCATGTGTGCCCAGCTCGGCGGGTCGGTTGAAGGTTCGGATCATCAGGAATTCGGCCGAGCCGAACTGGAAATCGTCGACGATTGCGGCCTGTTCGAGGGGGTCTGGCAGAAGGGCGGTAAGCCTCAGGTCTGGATGAGTCATGGCGATCGGGTGGACAGTCTGCCGGAAGGATTCCGCGTGGTCGGCCGCAGTTCTAACGCCCCCTTTGCTGCGATTGCGAACGACGACCGCAAATTCTACGCCGTGCAGTTCCACCCCGAAGTGGTTCACACACCGGATGGCGCGCGGCTGATTTCCAATTTCGTGCATCTGGTCTGCGGCTGCACCGGCGATTGGACCATGGCCGCCTTCAAACAGCAGGCGATCGAAAGCGTCCGCCGTCAGGTCGGGGAAAAAGGCCGCGTCATCTGCGGTCTGTCCGGCGGCGTCGACAGCTCCGTTGTCGCGGTCCTGATCCACGAAGCCATCGGCGAACGGCTGACCTGCATCTATGTCGATCACGGCTTGATGCGCCAGGGCGAGAGCGATCAGGTCGTGCGCCTGTTCCGCGATCACTACAACATTCCTCTGGTCCATCGCGATGCGTCTGACCTGTTCCTGGGCAAGTTGAGCGGCGTGGACGACCCGGAACACAAGCGCAAGATCATTGGCGGCCTGTTCATCGACGTTTTCGAGGAAGAGGCGAAGAAGATCGGCGGCGCCGATTTCCTGGCCCAGGGAACCCTGTATCCGGATGTGATCGAAAGTGTCAGCTTCGCCGGTGGCCCGTCGGTGACGATCAAGTCCCACCACAATGTCGGCGGCCTGCCGGAACGCATGAACATGAAACTGGTGGAACCGCTGCGCGAGCTGTTCAAGGATGAAGTCCGCGCCCTGGGCCGAGAGCTGGGACTACCCGAAAGCATGATCGGCCGCCATCCGTTCCCCGGCCCGGGCCTCGCCATCCGCATTCCGGGTCCGGTCGATCGGGACAAGGCGGACATTCTGCGCAAGGCCGACGCGATTTATCTGGAAGAAATCCGCAATGCCGGTCTGTATGACGAAATCTGGCAGGCCTTCGCGGTCCTGCTGCCGGTCAAGACCGTCGGGGTGATGGGCGATGCGCGCACCTATGACCATGTCTGCGGTCTGCGGGCCGTTACATCCACCGACGGCATGACCGCGGACAGCTATCCCTTCGAACACGCCTTCCTGAGCCGCGTCGCGACCCGGATCATCAACGAAGTCCGCGGCATCAACCGCGTCGTCTATGACGTGACGTCGAAACCGCCCGGGACAATCGAGTGGGAGTGAGGGGCAAGCCGAGGGATAGGGGCTCCTAGGCCGCCAGGCGTGCCCGAAACAGCGTGCAGCCGTCCGGCAGGCGCGTTCGGGAGATATTCTGGAAACCGGCCTCCGTCATCCAGGCACGATACCGACCTTCCGGATAGGCTTCGCCATGGTGGTAGAGGTTCAGGAAGGTGAGGTTCAGGAAAACGCCTTCGGGCGGCCCGAGGCGGTCGTCGTCGACAACGCCTGAACCTGCGACAACGATCTCGCCCCCGGGAATCAGGCAACGTGCCGCGTTCAGGATCGACAGGCGCGCCTTGTCCGGCGGCAGAACCTGAACGACGGCCTTTAGGATCGCCAGATCGTGCCGATCCCGCGACGGCGCGACTGTGATGTCTCCGTGCTCGATAAAGATATCCTCGGCGCCGTATTCCGAAAGAATGTCCCGCGCAACGGCCGCGACTGCCGGCAGTTCTAGCAACGTCATCGATACCCGGGGCCATCGTTCGCGAAGCCCGATGAGACTGGTTCCGGCCCCGCCGCCGATGTCGATCACCGAACTGGTTTCGGAAAGATCCAGCAACTGTGCCAGCTGCTGCCCGAACTTCAGCCCGCCCGGTGCGAGATTTCTGAAGAAATCTGCCGTTGTTTCGGGACCGGAGTCGGTGAAGTCGTGCAGCGCGGCCGGCCGGCCTGTTCTCAGAGACTCCGCCGTCAGCAAATCCGCGCTCCATAGCGTCCGCAACAGGGCATGATCACCGCCGCGGAAACCCGGTTTGGAAGCGTCGAGATAGGCAGCTGCCTCCGCACCGTTTCGAAACCGCCCGGCCTCGATTTCGAGGAGGCCGATGCTGGCTAGGGCGTAGAGGAGTCGTGATAGACGGTTTGAATCAATGTCGAGCGCGGAAGCGATCTCACCGGCCGTCATAGCGCGTCCGCCTAGCAAGGTGAATATGCCAAGATCCAACCCGGTACGAAGTGCTAAGGCGGCTGGTACCGCCGCGATCAGGCTATCGATCCGATCAGGGTTCACAATGTCACACCTATTGGCCAGTACAGGAATATGGGCGGGGTATCCTGGCGGCGCGCACGGTTACGGTTGATGAACGTACTAAGACCTGGGGCGCCGAACAGCCCTGAGCTTACCAACAGTGCCGCTGCCGCAGAAGAACCGATCACCGCCGTCTGATTCCAGGCCGGAAATATTGCTGCCAGTCGGCATTTCCAGCGTTTCCAACACGTCTCCGGTCGCAGGATTGATGCGGCGCAGCTCGCTCTCATTCTCTTCCCATGTGCCATGCCAGAGATCGCCGTCCACCCAGGTCACGCCCGTGACGAAACGGTCGGACTCGATGGTGCGCAGGATCTTGCCTGTCTCCGGGTCTACCTGGTGGATTCGTCGGCCGCGATGCTGACCGACCCATAGTGATCCCTCCGCCCAGGCCATCCCGGAATCACCGCCGTCGCCGGGTGCCGGAATCTCGGACAGCACCGCTCCTGTTTCGGGATCGATCTTGCGGATGACGGCGTCGGCAATCTGGTAGAGATGTTGCCCGTCGAAGGCGGTCCCGGCATGGGCAGGCATTGCAAGGGCGCGTTCGATTGCCCCGCTATCCGGGTTGAGCGCATTCAGTCGGTCGCCGGAGGCGAACCAGACGCGGCTACCGTCGAAGCTGACCCCGGCGACTTCGACGATGCCGGGGAAGGGGCCAAACTCACGGAGGATTTCTGCTTTCAATTTTTTCATAGCTAAAGGCTAGCCGGAAAGACCCGCGGCGGGGAGTAACAAACTTGTCGGGAAACCGGGAACGCTCTTGGCGACCCAGCGGCAGGCGCGACCGCGGCCGAACGCTTCGATCTTATCTGCCTCGACAAGTTCCCTGAGGGAGCGTTGAACTGTGCGCGCGCTGACTCCGAGCGCCTGGGCCAGTGCGGAACTGGACCAGGCCTCACCGTCTGCCAGCAATGCCAGAACTTCGGCGTGATCGCTCTCAACGGGCGGCGCCAGGACGACAACCTCCTCCGGCCTAATGGGGTGCAATGCATAGCCGCGGCCGGTCGCGTTCAGCAGCGCCAGCGGCGCGATCGCCTCACGCAAACGCGCGATCTCGACTCGCAGGCGTGCGCGGTGCGATTCGTCGGCATGGCGAGCCTGGAATGCGCGGCGCAACAACGTTTCGCGCGGTACATCCTTCGGCCATGCCTCGGCGAGTGCACGCAGGAGCGACAAGAGAACCGGGCGACTGGAAAGTGGGATCGTGATTGATCCGGCACGCAGCATGTTCCGGAATGTATCAACGACCAGGGTCCGTGAAGCGAGCAGGGCCTCTACCTCTTGCAGGCCAATCAACCGGCCGTTCTGCCCCGTAACGAGCCGCGCAGGCGGGGAATCGAGCGCTCTGCGCGCCTGTTCCACCTCCGCCAGGAGAGCGGGAATTTTTAGATGTCGCGCGGCGTCCTCTGCGCGCGCCAGGGCGGCATATGCCGGTTCAGTCCTGACGCGCCGCATGGCAAGACCGGACGCGACCAGCTCGAAACCGATTGTGGAGGCGGGGGGCAGCACACTGGGATCGACGGATTCCAGCACCTGCTCCGCCTCATCGATCCGGCCGATCAGAAGCAGACGTCGTGCTTCGAGGTATCCGGCATGGGCGGCGTTCACAGGATCACCGGCGTTGTCGAGCACGACACGCGCTTTCGAGAGCCGATCAAGGGATCGGCCGAGATCGCGCGATACCAAGGCGATTTCCGCTTCAGCGAGAACGCAGCGCGCCTGGGCAATCGGTTCGTTCGACCCGAAAGCGCGCGCAGCCCGGCGCAGCAGATCTCGTGCGCGAGCGAGGTCGCCGAGTTGCGCCATTGCGATACCGCGCAGCGCCAGGGCCGGCGGGTCGTCGCGCAGCGCGACGCGCTTCAGCGCGGCGAGGGGATCGCCGGCCGATAGGGCCCCCGCCGCAGCGGTAATCAACGAGTCCATGAAAACCCCGTCACGTTTGTAACTCTCACTCGATGGGCCGCCCGCGATAGCGTCCGGTCATCGCAACCGCCGCAAGCGGCAGGTCAGATCGGAGGATCGACTTTGGCAAGGACACAGACAAACGGAAAGAGGGCCTGCGGGCCGGTCCGCCCCCTGACGGACTGGCTGAGCCTGGCCGCCACACCGGTTTTCGCCGTGATGTCCTGGATTTCCGCAACCGGCCCGCAGGGGCCCGTCATCTGCGGGACAGCCACGGCCGTTCTGCCGATCGATGACATGACCCTGATGTACGTCTTGATGGCCCTGTTTCATCTGCCGCCCTGGCTGAGGGCCGCATCCGGTCGTGTAAGGCGGTTCGACCACACCGAAACCAAAAAGTAAGGAGACAAGTTATGGAACATGCCATCGTATCTCGCGAGGAATGGCTCGACGCGCGCCGGGCGTTGCTGAAGGCCGAGAAGGACCTGACGCGGCATCGCGACGAAATCGCCCGCCAACGTCTTGCCCTGCCGATGACCCGTGTCGACGAAGACTATATGTTCGATACGTCGGTTGGACCGCAGACCCTGGCCGATCTGTTCGAAGGCCGCTCGCAACTGCTCATGCAGCATTTCATGCTCGGACCAGGCTGGAAGCAGGGCTGCAAGAGTTGCTCCTTCATGGCCGATCATACCGACGGCATGAACAAGCATCTCGCCAATCACGATGTCACCATGATCGCCGTATCGCGCGCGCCGCTTGAAGAGATCAAGCGCTTTCAGGAGCGCATGGGCTGGCGGTTCAATTGGGTGTCCTCGAACGGCAGTTCGTTCAACTACGACTTCAGGGTCAGCTTTACCCCGGAGGAGATCGCAGAGGGTCGCATCCACTATAATTTCGGTGAATGGGACATGACCGGCGAAGAGTGGCCCGGCATCAGCGCCTTCTTCAGGGATCAGGACGGCACGGTCTATCACACCTATTCGACCTATGGACGCGGTGTGGAGGTCATGATGGGGACCTACGGCATGCTCGACCTCGCCCCGAAAGGGCGCAATGAATCCTCCGGCATGGCGTGGGTGCGCCATCACGATCGTTACGATCAGTCATCCGGCTAGTCCGGGACCGAGTCTGGCGTTCACAATGTTCTGTCAGCCGATAGCCGGGGGACACGTTCCTTCGGCTATCGCTTCGCCAATACATAGCCAAATGACTGGAGCCATCCTAAACTATACGAATGGAAGAGGAGATCGGGCTACTCGAGCGCCTGCTGGATCCGGACGAATTGCAACAATTGTCCGGAACGGTCTGGAGTTGGATTGATAATACGGTCCTTGTGCCGTCCACTCTCGTCCAGTTTCTGATCATTTTCGCGGCCTGGGCGCTGGCACGCATGCTGTCACCGGCGGGACGCCGGATTCTGGAACGGCAGATCGGGAAGGGGCGGTTCGCTCGTTTCACGGATCCAGCGTTACGCACCTTGTTGCCGCTTGTCCTGCCGGTCTTTTGGCTCGTCCTGCAGTGGTTCAGCGTCTTTGCGGCAAAACAGGCGCAATGGCCAAACCATCTGGTGGAAAGCGCGGTCAGTCTTCTGACGGCCTGGGTGGTGATCCAGGTTCTGTCCCGCGCCATTCGGGACCCTGGCTGGTCCAAATCTCTCGCCTTCCTGGCCTGGACGCTCGCAGCCCTCAATTTGCTCGGCTTGCTGACCCCGACAATGGTTACCCTGGACAGTATGGGCGTCACGTTCGGTGACGTGCGGATCAGTGTGCTGAGCGCCCTCAAGGCCGGCCTTGTTCTCGTCGCACTTTTATGGGGGGCGGGATTCCTGTCGCGCCTTATCGAGGCCCGGTTCGAGCATGCCAGGGGACTTTCGCCTTCCGCAAAGGTCTTGTTGGGGAAGACGGTTCGCATCTTCCTGATGGGGGTGGCGGTCGTTGCTGCCTTGGACAGTATCGGCATCGACCTGACGGCGCTTGCGGTTTTCTCCGGCGCCGTTGGCCTGGGTGTCGGTTTCGGCCTGCAGAAAGTCGTTTCGAACCTGATCAGCGGGTTGATCCTGCTGATGGATAAATCCGTCAAACCCGGCGATGTGATCGCCATTGGTGACACGTTTGGTTGGATCAACTCGCTGCGGGCCCGCTATGTGTCGGTCATCACGCGGGACGGAACCGAACATCTGATCCCGAATGAGGAATTGATTTCGCAGCGGGTGGAGAACTGGTCTTTCTCCAACACGTTGGTACGCCTGAAAATTCCAATCGGAATTTCCTATGAATCCGACGTGAAGCGGGCCATGGCCCTGGCGGAAGAATCCGCGAATGCGGCCGCGCGGGTGCGCAAGGATCCGGCGCCGGTCTGCCGCTTCATGGCCTTCGGCGCGGATGCGTTGGAGCTCGAATTGAGGATCTGGATCGACGATCCGCAGGCCGGGGTTGCCAATGTCCGCAGCGAGGTCCTGCTGAATGTCTGG
The DNA here is from genome assembly GCF_965228185.1 of Pacificispira sp. Classification (NCBI taxonomy): domain Bacteria; kingdom Pseudomonadati; phylum Pseudomonadota; class Alphaproteobacteria; order Rhodospirillales; family Aestuariispiraceae; genus Pacificispira; species Pacificispira sp. The sequence continues at coordinate 191,689 of NZ_CBDDHE010000004.1, forward strand.
CAAGTCTATCGCGAGAACGGCATCGATTTCCCGTTCTCGCAGCGCGACCTGCATATCCGCTCGTCGGTGAGGTTGCCGGTGCAGGTCGTACGGGGGGACGTACCGGACGGTCCCTCCCAAAGCGGGGAAGATTAAGCCGCTTCGTGAATGCAGATCAGGGCGTCTACCAGGCGTTGCGCCCGCGGGCTGGCAATGCTGTAGATCATCGACTTGCCGTCGCGACGGCATGCCACGATTCCGTCCTCGCGCAGCCTGGCCAGTTGCTGCGACATGCTGGGCTGACGGATACCAATCGCCATTTCCAGCTCACCCACGGTCAGTTCACCCTGCCGCAACAAGCAGAGAATCTTAAACCGATGCGGGTTTGCAAATGCACGCAACAGTGTCGTTGCGGCGTCAAAATCGACAAGCCGGTCAAAAGACCGCTCGTCCGCGATGCTTGCATGCGCGGTCATCATCTGTCCCACCAACTCATTGTTTAAGCGAATGCAATGCACTCACTTCCATGTCCCGGGGGGATGTAATAGTCTTACCCTTATCTTTTCAAGGAGATTTTGGGAGCATTTTAGGCGAAGTCTCTGATACCCGGTAAACGAGAATACTTCTCAGAACGCCGCAATTCGCGCCATGCCCGAAAAGCGATTAAAAACCATGGAATTATGACCGTTCGCTTACAATTGTTCAGGCTAAAGGGCGTTGGAAGGAACCGGAAAACCAGAGGTCACTTTTCTCGCAATCTGCCCAGGCTATGCGTTCGAATAACGAACAACCGCAAGAGATTTTGCCGGAATCGTTCAAATGCCGAACGATGGACGGATTGCCGTACCGGCCCCGGCGTCGCTGATATAATTCAGCAGCACGGATTGATCGATCGCGTATCAATTGCAGGACCGGCATTCGACGGGGAGGTGGCCAAGGATGCGGATGGTTTATGAACGGGCGTATTCCGCCTGTGTATTTCTATTACACTCCATTGTGCACTGTTTCTCTCTATTAGCGATCCCGGTGATGCTCTTTGCTTCCAAGGAGACGCGGGACGGAATCGACGATCGTACCGTCATAGCGTCTATTGGGGTCGCGGGGTTGGTGATTCTGATCGGCCCGGCTCTCACCTTCCTGTGCCGTCGCGCAGATTGCCGGCGGTTCGGCCTCCCATTTCTGTTTACCGAAGCCGAGATGCAGGAGGCCCGGAATAGGGAGTTTGAAAAACTGCCCGATGATTGGGACCCAAGGGTTTCATCGCCTTTTGGAAAACTTCCCCGCTTGGTCGCCATTGTTCTGTTTCTGGTGGTCGGTCCGGCGGCGTGCATCGGCCTGTCATTCTACGCCAATTCTACCGCCCATTTCGGTTCAGAGGTGTGGCAGATTTGGTCGACGCCCATTTTGATTGTCATCTTCGCGGTCAGCGCGCTGCCACTCGTCGCTCTTCGCCGCTACATCATGCCCATGAACGCCGGATTGTTATCATTTATGCTGGACTCTTGTGAATCTAAGCTCTCCGGTACGCTTTTTATGGCCTCGATGTTTAGCCTTGGGATTATGAAAACTGTTCATCTGTATGAGCTGGATGTTTGGTTGGTGTTGAAAGCCGGGGGCGCGATCTCGTTTGGAGGCTATGGGGCGATCTTCTTCGGCATGGAGCTTCGCCGGCATCTGCGCGAAGGTCCTTGGCCCAAATCCGCCAAGGACAGACATATCTGATCACCGACGTCGCCGCAGGCCAACGCCGCCATTTCAAGTCGTTTTTCGAGAATGGTCGGGGCGGCTGGATTCGAACCAACGACCCTCTGCTCCCAAAGCAGATGCGCTACCAGGCTGCGCTACGCCCCGATATATGAAACGTTGGGTCTTCTATGGATAGTTCGGTGTCTTTGCAAGCTTGGAGCGTACTGCAAGCCATTCCGACGATAAAATAGAGCTTGAATTTGAAACATGAATCAGTATTCATGATTTTATGGGTGTTCAAGCTGTGCCAAAAACAAAACGCGGACTGGCGCGCCGCGCAAAAATTCTGGAAGCCGCTGAGGCCGTCATCGGTGCTCAGGGGTTTGCTGCGGCATCGATCGCGGAAATCACGCAACAGGCCGAAACCGCTCTTGGCACATTCTACATCTATTTTTCCAGCAAGGAGGAGATCTTCCGGGAACTCGTTCTGGAAATGGGGCGCCTGACCCGTTCGGAGGTGTCCGACGCCGTCGCGGGTGCCCCGGACAGGCTGACGGCCGAACGGCTGGGTCTGGAGGCCTTCTTGCGGTTTCTGCTGGCCCGGCCATCGCTGTACCGCATCGTCGAGGAAGCCAGGTTTACCGATCCGGAAGCCTATCGCAGCTATTTCACCGCCTTTGGCGATGCGTATGCGGCCGGTCTTCGGGAAGCGCAGCAGAAGGGCGAAATCTCCGCCGGCGATCCGGAAATCAGAGCCTGGGCGCTGATGGGCATGGCGCGGGCCTTGGGGGATCGATACATCCTCTGGGATGATGCCCCCGATATCGACCGTGTGGTTGAAGAAGCGCACCGCCTGATCTGCCGGGGACTTGAGCCGTGAACGAACTGGTAAGGCTGGATCTGCGCGATCTGCCGACCGGGGAGCGTTGTCATTTCATTCGGCTCGACGCGCCCCGTGCCAATGCTCTTGAACCTGGACTTCTCGACGCCCTCCAATCTGCGCTGGATGCGGTGATCGACAGCGGTGTCAGGCGGGTCGTTCTCTCGGGCGGCAGAAACTTTTCGACCGGCGGCGATGTCGGACGTTTCCACGACGCGGCGGAATCCGGGGAGGTTCTGGAATACGCAAACGCCGTTGTGCCCCGCCTTCAGGAATGCGTCTATCGCATGATGGCGGCCCCGGTGATCTTCGCCGTGGCGGCTCGGGGTGCCATCACAGGCGGGTCCGCAGGCTTTCTATTCGCTGCCGACTTGTCGGTACTGTGCCCTGAGGCCTTTGTTCAACCGTACTATGGGACCGTGGGGTTCGCGCCCGACGGCGGCTGGACGGCGGTACTGCCCGACCTTATCGGAACCTCCGCAGCACGGAATTGGCTCCTGACCGATCGCCGCGTTTCCGCTGGCGACGCTGTAGGGCTCGGCATTGCTGCCACAGTCGATGACGATCCGGAGTCTCGATGCGCGGAGTTTCTTGCGCGGATCGACATCGACAGTGCTCTGGCCACGAAGCGGCTGATCTGGAATGCGGAACGCCTGAGTCGCGTCCGGGACGGCCTGTCACGGGAAACAGCGGCCTTTTGCAGCTTGATCGGATCGGATATCGTGAAGTCCCGCATGGCGCGTTTCCTTGGCCGGGAGGAGGCCGCCGGCAATGTCTGATCTGCTCCCGGACATGGCGATGAAACGCGCGGAACTTTCGCGCGATGATCTGGCGTTTCACGATGCCATTTCCGGTCAGGACTGGAGCTTCTCCGCCATAAACGCGGCTGCCGACGCCATTGCATGTGGCTTTCGATCGATGGGGCTGGAGGAGGGAGAGCGCGTTGCCATCCTCTGTCATAATTGCGCGGAGTTCTTTCTGGCGTTGTTCGCCTGCCAGAAAACGGGCGTCATCCTGTGTCCGTTGAACTGGCGACAGCCTGTCGCCGAACTTGTTGAGACGCTGGCCACCGTCACCCCCAGGGCCCTCATCCATGATCGGGCGATGGCCGAAACGGCCGCAGACGTCGCGCGGAGGTCGGGGATTCCGTTGGTTGGGACGGATGGCGACCTCAAGTCCTGGATCGCCGCGGGCGGGCCGCGGCTGCGCGCCGCCATTCCCGCCGGCCGTCCCTGGTACCTGCTTTTCACTTCGGGCACGACAGGGCGGCCCAAGGCGGTCATTCAGACCGCAAAGATGGCCTGGGCGAATGCCGTGAATATCGGTCAGGCCATCGGCCTGACCGGGGCGGACAGGTCGATCAATTTCCTGCCCCTGTTTCATACCGCCGGTATCAATCTTTATACGCTTCCGGTTTTTCTGAATGGCGGTTTCTCCACCATCCTTCCGAAGTTTGACGCGGATCGGGTCATGGCCCTTCTCGAGGGCGGTGGCGTGACGCAGTTCTTTGGCGTCCCCGCCATCTATCAGGCCTTCTCGCTGTTGAATGACATCGATGCGGTGGACTGGGCCGGCATTCGCTGTGGCTGTGGCGGCGCGCCGCTGTCGGAACCCTTGATCCGGTTCTTCGCGCAGCGCGGCGCCTATGTCCTGAACGGGTTCGGAATGACCGAAACCGGCCCGACGGTCTTTCTGATGGATGCCCGCCATGCGGCGGAGAAGATCGGCTCTGTCGGGCGGGCGCAGATGCTGACGGAGGTTCGGCTGGCCGGCGTGCCTGACGGAGAGTCCGGTGAAGGCGAAATCCAACTGCGCGGGCCCAACATCACACCGGGCTATTTCCAAAATCCCGAGGCAACGAAGAAGACCTTTACCGAAGACGGCTGGCTGCAGAGCGGCGATGTCGGCAGGCGTGATGCGGATGGCTATTACTTCATCGTCGATCGTATCAAGGACATGTATATCTCCGGCGGCGAGAACGTCTATCCGGCCGAGGTCGAGCGTGTTCTGATCGCTCATCCGGCCATTCTGGAATGTGCCGTGATCGGCACTGCCGACGATAAATGGGGCGAGGTCGGCGCGGCCTTCATAACATTGCGACCCGGTGAAACCTTGTCGGCGGAGACATTGCGGCCCTGGTGCCGGGAAAGACTGGCCGCGTACAAGGTGCCCGCAATTGTCCGGATCGTTGAAGACTTCCCGCGCACCGCCGCCGGGAAGGTTCGGAAACCGGAACTGAGAAAGCTGCTGGACCATGATTGACCTGTCCGCGCGTTGGGTGCCGACCCAGGCGGAATTCGATGCCTTTGCGGCGGTATCCGGCGACGACAATGCAATCCATGTGGACCCGGCATTCTCCGCCAGGACCGCATTCGGCCGTACGGTAAGTCACGGCATGCTGATCTATTCGAAACTGTGGGGGCTGTTGCAACAGGCGCGTCCGGGCGTCCGGCAGCACCTTCAGACCATGATGTTTCCCAATCCGGCCTTTGCCGAGGAGGAGGTGGCTTTGTCGGTTATCGAAACAGCGCCTGGAAAGCTTGCCTTCCGGGCCATGCGTGTTGCCGACGGAGCGGAGGTTCTGGTTGGCGAGGCCGAAATCGAATGTTGAATGTCGGTCAGTCAGCGTCCGTTGCCCGCCGCTACTCCCGCGCCGACCTGGAGCGTTTCTCAGTGTTGGCGGGCGCGGATCCGGGCGATCATGTCCCGGAACCGCTGATCGCCGCGTTGTTCTCCTACCTTCTGGGCGTCAAGCTGCCTGGGGCGGGCACGAACTATCTCAAGCAAGAACTGCATTTCAAAACGCCCGCACCGCTGGATACGAACTTGACCGCGAGCGTGGAAGTCACCCGCCTGCGCCCGGACAAGCACCTCGTCGACCTTTGGGCGCGTTGTGTGACGCCGGACGGGACGGTGATCTGTGAGGGGCGCTCCTTGGTCAAGGCGAAGGATGTCGCCGGAGGATTCTAGCGACATTTGCCCCTTCGTATCCGACAGGCAGTGTCAAAGCTGGTCGGCAAAATCCAATAGAGTGCGTGCAAAGGTCGCCGGTTCTTCGAGATGAGGTGAGTGGCCGGACATTTCGAAGACCGCATGACGGCTTTGCGGTGCCTGGTCGGCGATCCAGCGTGACGCGGACTCCGGATAAACGCGACTGCGCTGACCGGAACATACCAGATAGGGCACGTCGATCTGCGGAATGAGCGCCCGTTCATCAAGGGCCACCAGGTCATGCCATAGCGCGCGCATGGCAGCAGGGGAGTGTCCGCGAATAATACGCAGTGCATCGGACCGGCTGAACCGGGGCGCGCCCTCCGGTGATCCGAACATGGTCGCCGCGATACTCTCCGTCGCAGAATGCCAATCCGTTTCGAACCGCGCGGTCGATGCGGCGACGGATTCCTCGGTCTGACCTATCAGGCCATGCGGCCAGTCTTTGGCTGGACTGACCCTGGGGCTCATGTCCACCGTAACCAGGCCGGTGACTTTCCCAGTGCCATGCCGGCGAATGTATCGCCAGACCGCGGCTGCGCCCATCGACCAGCCAACGGGAATGACCGGATCCGGACCAAGCGCGTCGAGGGCGGAAGCTACGACATCTGCACAGTCGTCCAGCGTCGGCGGCCGTGCCTTGGCGCTCCCATGTCCGGGAAGGTCGGGGGCGGCACAGATGCAACGATCCCCCAGCCTTGCGATAAGGCCATCGAAGATGCCGCCATGCATTGTCCAGCCATGCAGAAACAGGAACTGGTGCGCCACTGTCAGCGCCCCGCCCGCAATCGGCCGACGATGCCGGAGGGAAAGAAATAGACGCTCAGGATGAACAGAACACCCAGCCAAAGCAGCCAGCGATCCGGGTCCAACAGTTGCGGCAGAACCGGGATCATCGCCGTGGCGTCCGACGCGGCGCCCATCAGATTCTGCAGATAATTCTGCGCCAGAACAAAGATCGTCGCCCCGATGACCGCGCCGTACATCGTACCCATGCCTCCGATCACGACCATCAAGAGGATGTCCAGCATGATCGTGAAGCTCAGCGTCGTATCCGGACCGACATAGCGCAGCCAGATGGCAAACAGACTGCCGGCAAGTGCGGCGATTGCCGCGGAAAGACAGGTTGCGGCGGTGCGATACCAGACGACCTTGTATCCGATTGCCTCGGCCCGGAAATCGTTTTCCCGGATCGCCTGCAGGACGCGTCCGAAGGGCGAGTTGACGACCCGGAGAAGGATCAGGAAAAGCGCCAGCGAAGCGAAGAAGATCAGATAGTAGTTCAGAAGCTTTCCGTTGATCTTGACCCCAAAGACTTCACCCAGCCGGAAGGCGGGCGTCAGTTCGCGCGGAATGGAGTAGTTCAACCCGTCCTCCCCGCCGGTGATCCCGGAAAACTGCGAAACCAGCACCGCGACGGCCGATGCGACGGCCAGGGTGATCATGGCAAAGAAGATCGCTCTCACGCGTAGCGAGAACAGCCCGATCAGCAAAGCCAGCAGCGCCGCGCCGAGGGCGCCGAGCAGGGCGCCGATGAGCAGGGCGTCATAGCCTCGACCGAGATGCGTCGAGGCGAGGGCCACGCCATAGGCGCCCAACCCGAAGAACATGGTATGGGCGAAGCTGACAATGCCGCCATACCCAAGCAACAGGTCGTAGCTGGCGACCAGGACGATGAAGATGCAAATCCGGGCGGCCGTCTCCAGCGAGCGGACCCCCGGGAACAGGAAGGGGGCGGCCGCCAGGCAGACCAGGATCGTGACAAGAAGTAGGGTCAGGATCGTCGACCGGGGCAGGTCGCGGGACAGGAGTGTCGAGATCATGCTACTTCGCCTTCACGATGGGCAGCATGCCTTGCGGCCGCCACATGAGGATTGCTGTCATCAGTCCGATATTGGAAACCAGCGCCAGTTTCGGTTCGAGGAAGGCGACGTAGTTCTGCAAGAGCCCGACCAGCAGCGCACCAAGGAAGGCCCCTTCGACCGACCCGAGGCCCCCGATGATGACCACGATGAAGACAAGGATCATCATCTCCTCACCCATCCCGGCGGTGATGACTTCTTGATAGAGCCCCCACATGACGCCGCCCAGTCCCGCCAGGGCGGATCCGGCCACGAAGACACCGATGAAAACCACGCGCAGCCGGTAACCCAGCGCCTGCACCATTTCGCCGTTTTCGACACCGGCCCGGACAATCAGCCCAATCTTCGTGCGCTTCAGAACAAGGCGCATGACCAGGAACAGGGCAATACCGAGTACGACGGCGAGCAACCGGTACTTCTCGACCGCGGCGCCGGCAAAGGTGAAGGCTCCCTTCAGGGTCTCCGGGCGGGTCAGGTAGATTTCATCCGGCCCCCAGACGACGTGGATCAACTGCTCGATCACGACCAGTCCGCCGACGGTAACCAGGATCTGCTTCAGATGGGCCCCATAGACAGGCCGTACGATGATCCGCTCGAACCCCCAGCCCATAAACCCGGTGACTGCCATGGCGGCCATGACCGCCAGGAACACGGCTGATACATTCAGCAGCAGGGATGAGGCCCCGGTCCAGTCCCCCATCGCCAGCAGGACGGAAACCCCGACAAAGGCGCCGACCGAGATGAAGGCGCCGTGACCGAAGTTGATGACATCCATCAACCCGAACACGAGGGTCAGCCCGGAGGCCATGATGAAGATCATCATCCCCATGGCGAGACCCGACACCGTCAGGGTCAGCCATGACGACGGCGCCCCGATTGCGATGAAGCCGATCAGCACGAGGGCAGGGATCAGGAGATACGGAGCCAAGCGGGCAAGGCGCTCCGCAAGTGTCTCGGCAGCGAAAGTCGGCGTGTGGTCCGGTGCAGTGGTCATCTCAATGCGCTTCCATGCTGAGGCCCATCAGGCGTTCCTGCAACGCGGCGTCTTCCGCCAGTTGCGCCATGGGGCCGGCCCAAACGATGCGACCGTCATCCATCACCGCGGCCGTATCGCCCAGGGCCCTGGCTACCGCGAAATTCTGCTCGACAAGCAGGATGGTCGCTCCCTGCGCCTTCAGCTTTCGCAGGGCACCGGCCATGGTGGAGACAATGGCCGGGGCAAGTCCCTTCGTGGGTTCATCGATCAGATAAAGGACCCGTTCTTCCGCCATTGCCCTGGCGATCGAGAGCATCTGCTTCTGACCGCCTGACAATGTCCCTGCCGGCGATTCCCAGAACGTTCGAAGCGGGGGAAAGACGGAGAACAGCCAGTCGCGGCGGGCGGGGTCCAGTGGCCCCGAAACCGCCGCAAGGATCATGTTCTCCTCTACCGTCAGATCGGAGAAGATTCCCATATCCTCCGGCACGAATCCAATTCCGGCGCGGGCCCTGGCCGGTACGGTCTGACCGGTAATGTCCGTGCCGTCGAAGGTGATGCTGCCGGCCTTCGTCTGCCAGTGGCCGATAATCGTTCGAAGTGTCGTTGTCTTTCCGACGCCGTTCCGGCCGAGCAGCATGGTGACACCGCCCCGTGGCACGGCCAGATCGACACCGTTGAGAATATGGTACTGGGCGATGTCGGTATGAACGCCTGTCAGGGTGAGCACCGGTTCAGACATCTTCCAGATCCCGTCCCATATAGGCTTCCTGAACGATGTCGGACGCCATGACCTCGCCGGGCGGCCCGTCCGCCGCCAGGGCACCGTTATGCAGCACAATGATCCGGTCCGCGAGCGACCGGATGACATCCATCTTGTGTTCGACCAGCAGAATTGTGCGGTCGCGGTCCTTCTTGAGTTCAGCGATCAGATCAAGCACGACCGGCGCTTCGTCGACGCTCATGCCGGCGGTCGGTTCGTCGAACATGTAAACCATTGGATCCAAGGCGATCAGCAGCGCCACTTCCAGCTTTCGCTGATTGCCGTGGCTCAGTTCGCGGACGGTCTGCCCCTTCAGGCGGTCCAGGCGGACACGCTCCAGGATTGCCATCGCGTCGGCAGTCAGTTTCGAATGGCTGTCGGCCATCGACAGTAGGCTGAATCCCTTGTTTGCCCGTGCCTGGATCACGAGGCGGACGTTTTCCAGCACGGTCAGGTTGGGGAACAGGTTGGTCAGTTGAAAGGCGCGGCCAAGTCCCTTGTGGCATCTCTCCGATACACCGTCCCGGGTGATGTCGGATCCTATGAGTTTTACCGTCCCGGCCGACGCCGGGATCTGTCCGGAAATCAGATTGAAATATGTCGTCTTGCCGGCCCCGTTCGGCCCCACGATCGCGGTCAGTTCGCCGGCGCGAAAGGAACAGGTCACCGCATCGACGGCGACGTGACCACCAAAGCGCACGGTAAGGCCGTCGGTTTCCAGGAGTGTCCGGGTCATGAAGTCACACTTTCGGCGGGAAGGGCTGTGACAGCGGCAAGGGCGGAGCAGGGGCGGGCGCCGATCCGGTGCCCGCCCGTGCGGATCAGTTGCGGATCGGAATGTCCATTTCGTCCATACCGATTTCACGCACCAGAACCGGAACACCATAGTCCTTTCCGTCCTGAATTTCGGTCCGGAAGTGGTACATGGTCTGCATGGCCTGGTGGTCGTCCTTGCGGAACCGCATGGTGCCCTTCGGCGTTTCCCACTCCATGCCTTCCATGGCCGCAATCAGCGCTTCGGTATCTTCTGCGCCGCCTGCTTTGCGGATCGCTTCCACGACGGCAATTCCAGCCGCCATTCCGCCCGCGGTGAAGAAGTCCGGGGGCGTGCCGAACCGATCGAGATGCTGCTCCACAAGCCAGTCATTCACCGGGTTCTTGGGGATCTCGTAGTAGTAATAGGTGGCGCCTTCCATGCCGGGCAGTTCCTTGTAGGCCGTCAGGGCCGCCAGAATGTTGCCGCCGGACGCGATTTCGATGCCGAAACGGGACGGATCCATGGCATTGAGCTTGCCCATCGGATTGCCGCCACCGGCCCAGATGATGAAGAGTTTCTTTTCCCCCTCGATGTCGGCCATGGCCTGAAAGATGCGTTCGGCCGCGGCGGTGAAATCAGTCGTGTCTGTCGGTACATATTCCTCATGCGCCAGTGTCGCCCCAGTTGCTTCGAGGGCTTCCTTGAAGGCGGCGACACCGTCCCGGCCGAACGCGTAATCCTGCGCCAGTGTGGCAACGGTCACCCCTTCGCCGCCCAGCGCCACGGCATTCGCGATGGCGTCCTGTGACGAGTTGCGCCCGGTCCGGAAGATGAAACGGTTCCAGTTTTCGCCGGTGATCGAGTCGGCCACGGCCGGCTCCACAATCAGGATGCGCTCGTATTCTTCAGCGACCGGCAGCATCGCCAGTGCGACGCCGGAGGACACAGGCCCGACGGCAATATGAGCGTCATCGTCACCGAAGGCCTCCGCCAGCATTGCCTTGCCGAGGTCCGGTTTCACCTGGGTGTCCTTTTCGATGACGACGATCGGCTCGCCGTTGATTTCCATCGTGCCGCCTGTTGCGTATTCAAGCCCCAGCATCAAACCCTGGTGTGACTGTGCGGCATAGGCTTCCAGGGCCCCGGTCTTGCCATAGACATGTGCAATTCGGATTTCGGCGAGTGCGGTCGTCGCCAGCATGGCGCTTAACGAAGCGGCCAAGCCTACCATAAACGTTCTCTTCATCTGGATAGTCCTCCCTGTTTGTATGTTCTAGGCAAATTATGAAACATGAATCAATATTCATGTCAATGTGGAAGGCGATTGATTTCGCCGCAAGCGGGCAGGGGATCGAACGGACCTGTGCAGAATGCATGCACCAGGGCAAATGCCGGTGCGGTAACGCCCCTCTGTTCATAGAGGCTGCTGGGGAGAGTTATAGGGGCGGGTCGATACAAACCCGCCCGTTGGGCCACCGCCGCTCTGGGACTCTGCAGCCCTACAAAATAAAGGAAACCGGGAGGACCCGGAATCGGTCACTGTCGGCCAATCTTTTACAGATCCCAGGTATCGGCGCCTTTTGCCGGCCGTGCCTCCAGATGGGGGAGGCCTTCAACGCCATTCTCCGCCTCCGAAATTGACGCAACGCCTTCCTTCAGCAGCAACTCGCGAAACAGCATTTTCACTGGCGCGTTGTCATCGACGATCAGGACGCGGCATTTCAATTTCTGAATCGTATCAACTATTTGGACAGACCGTGCTTGTGCCATGGGGGCGAAACGGCACCTTTTGAATGTTTAATCATCCGTACCCCTTCGATCCAGTTGCGTTGTCGAGAATGACAAAATGGTCCGAGACGGGGGGCCATGTGATGACCCTCGAAGACGTCACGCCGGTTATGAGGGTGAATCTGAACTGTGCTTGCAGGCTGGAATAATCCCGCCGAAGCGTGGTAAGACCCGTTCGTTACGGAATTTGCCTCGCCCAGGGAGGGGACAGTGGAAGTCAGGATCTTCAAGCCCACAAAAACCGCCATGCAATCCGGCCGCGGCAAGACCCGGGATTGGATCCTGGAATTCGAGCCGACCGACGCCGGGCGGCCGGATGCGCTGATGGGCTGGGTCGGATCGGCCGACACGCGCAAGCAGGTACAGCTCAGCTTCGATACGGCTGAAGAAGCGATCTCCTACGCCGAGAAGCACGGGTATGCCTATACGGTCGAAAAGCCTAAGGACCGTCAGATCAAACCGAAGGCCTATGCCGATAATTTCGCGAATGGGCGTAAGCGCCCCTGGACCCATTGAGCGTTGACCGACCGCGGGGCCGCGACTAGACATCCCGCCGCGGCGTCCGGCCCCGTAGCTCAACCGGATAGAGCACCCGCCTTCTAAGCGGATGGTTGCAGGTTCGAGTCCTGCCGGGGCCACCAAACTTTTCAACCACTTAGTGGTGGTGCCGTTCGGGCTTTAAAGTTCGTTCAATTTCGACTTTCAAACATTCTTTTTCCCTTGCGCGGACCTTCGTTCCTGCCGTGCGCCGCTGGCCCTGACCTCTCAATTCGTCCGGCGCAATCCTTTCAATCCATGCAAATCCGAACACCGACCGGCTGAGCTTCAGGATCTGGCGTCCGACTCCTCAAAGGAACGAACGCAGCTCTTCGCTCAATACCGTCAGATCCGAAGGACAATCCTTCGCTTCAATACTAAGAGCACTGCGTCCATAAATATTAGGGCAGATCAGGGTGAAGGCCCGTGCGATAACCGGCGCTTAGCCTTGTTGAAGTGCCTTCGAACGCGACGGTCCCGTCCGGACGGTATCGGTGCTGGCGGCAATGACAGTGTTTTGAGATTGTCCGGTTAGGGCATAGTATCCGCAAAACAATGAAAATGCGCCCTGGGGAGGAACCATGCGGGGACAACGCGTGTCCAGCGTTGGCGACCGGTATCGATTGGGCCGACGGCAATTGCTCGCGGCACTCTGTGTGTCGTTCGGTATGACTGTCGGCGGAACAGGGGCTGTGGTCGCTTCCGGGAAGAAGGCCGGCACGATCCGTTTCGGGCTGACCCCCGTCTTTCTTACCAATGACTTGGAACTGCTTGGCGGGCTACGGCACTACCTCGCAAAGGCAACCGGCCATGATGTCGAACTTGTTACCCGAAGAACCTACCAGGAAGTCACATCGCTACTGGTTACCGGGGAACTCGATGCCGCCTGGATTTGCGGCTACCCGTTCGTCAAGTTCCGGGATGCCCTGGATCTAGTGGCCGTTCCGGATTGGAACGGGAGCCCATACTATCGCTCCTATCTTATCGTCGGGTCGGACCGTGCGGTGGAATCGATCGAAGAACTGGGCGGGGATATTCACGCCTATTCCGACCCTGATTCCAACTCCGGCTATCTGGTAACTCAGGCCCTGTTGCACGAACTCGATCTGTCGCCGAACCGGTTCTTTCGAGATGCCATGTTTACCTACGGCCATCGCAATGTGATCCGAGCCGTCGCATCGCGTCTGGCACAATCCGGCAGTGTCGATGGGTATGTCTGGGAGGTGATGCGCGAGATCGAACCTGAACTCGTCAATCGGACGCGTATTCTAAGGCGATCTGAATGGCTGGGCTTCCCCCCTGTCGCCGCCAATAGACGGGTCGCCCAAACTGAGAAAATGCAATCGCTTTCACAGGCATTTCTTGCCATGTCGGAAAGCGAAGAGGGGCGGGACGTTTTGCGCATGCTGCGACTGACAGGGTTCAGCCTCCCTGAGGACGAGATATACCGGTCCATTGCCGAAAAGGTCGAGGCCTTGAAGGGGGTGCTGTGAAGGGTATGCTGACCCGCTTCCGGCGACTTCCCCTGACATTGCGGGTGCCGATCACCGTGGCGATTCTGATGATCGCGGTTTCGGCGGCAATCTCCGAACGTGTGCTGTCGCGCCTTCACCAGATTCAGGAAGACCGGCTCAGCGGGTTGGCCTCCTCCTATCTGGATGGAATCATCGCCTCGATTTCGCCATCAGTCCTGCGGCAAGACAGTTGGGAAATCTACGACGCCATCGTCAGAGTGCGTCCGACCGACGGTGAAATCGTGCCACTGGAAACGGTCGTTGCATCCGAGGAAGGTTTGACCTTGGCGTCCGACCGGCCTGAAGCACGCCCGACCTTGGGAGAGTTGCCCCAGTCCTTCACATCGCTCTTTCCCGGCGAGGGGGTTGCGATCGCGACTGCCGAGCGGCGCGGTTATGCCAAGCGTCGGATCGATTATCAGGGACAGAATATCGGTGCGGTTTTCGTCATCTTCGACGTCTCGTCTCTATTGGCGGAACGGCAGAGGGTGCTGCTGACGCTTCTGGTGACGAACGGATTGCTGACCGGATTGATTGCGCTCATCGGGTTCGCGACCGTCCGGCAGATGGTGAAGCCGATGCAAATACTGGAAAGCCACATGACCGCGGCGGCGTCCGGGCAGGCGCGACTTATCTCGCAACAGGAACTGGCGACATCCGACCATGAGGCGAGGCGCCTGTATCACGCCTATAACGCACTCGTGGAGGCGGAACGGGACCGCACATTGCTGGCCCGCCAATTGTCGGAGGAGGAAAAGTTGGCCAGTCTCGGTCGACTGGCGTCCGGTATGGCGCACGAGATCAACAATCCACTTGGTGGGCTGATGAATGCAGTCAACACGCTGAGGAAGCATGGCGCCGACAGCGATGTCCGGAACCGGTCGCTCGATCTGGTCCAGCGCGGATTGCAGGGGATCAAGGAAGTAGTATCAGCGACACTGGCGACCTATCGGGCCGAACGGGCGACACGGCCGCTTTCCGTTCAGGATTTTCAGGATCTGAAATTGCTTCTCAGACCCGAAATGGAGCGAAAGGGCCAGAATCTGGAGATCGAGACAGGCGATCTTGCTGAAGGGAAGATCGATTTGCCTGCGGGTCCATTACGCCAGGCATTGCTGAACCTTCTTCTGAATGCCAGTCAGGCATCCCCGGCGGGGTCGACGGTAACGCTGGCCTGCCGAACCACCCCGGACAGGTACGAACTGTCGGTATCCGACCAGGGCCAAGGACTTCCCGCAGCGGCAAGAAGGGTTCTGTCGTCCGGTTCGACGATACATCCACCCTCGGATTCCGGGGGGTTGGGTCTCTGGGTCGTGCGCCGTATCGCCGAGGAACTTCACGCCGGAGTGTCGGTTGCGGAGGGGACGCCGTCCGGGACGACAATCACCATATCCGCCCCAAAGGGGGATGAGGAAATTGAACATGCAGCCTAGCAACCTCAAGATCGGTCTGGTCGAAGACGATCCCGTCATGGGCGGGTCGATCGTTCAGCGACTTGAACTCGAAGGCTATTCTGTCGCCTGGTGGCAGAATGGTCGGGATATGATCAATGCCGCCCCGGCCTCGCTTAACAATCTGGACCTGATAGTGTGTGACATCCGTCTTCCTGGTGTTTCGGGTGAGGAAATCTTCAAGGAATTGGTCACCGCCGCTCAGGCGCCGCCCTTCGTATTTGTGACCGGCTTCGGCGAAATTGATCAGGCGGTACGTCTAATGCGGCTCGGAGCAGCCGACTACCTGACCAAACCTTTTGAATTCGAAGATTTCCTGGCACGCATCCGGCGGATCGCTGACGGGGCACGGCAGGGCGAACCGTCGAACGACGATCCGCTTGGTCTGTCGCCCGAAATGCGGGATGTCGAAACTCTGTTGAAACGGTATGCCAAGCTGGACCTGCCCGTGTTGATCACCGGCGAGTCGGGCGTTGGCAAGGAAGTGGCCGCAAAGCATCTGCATCTTCTGCAATGCGGGGCCAAGGCTCCGTTCATGGCGGTGAACTGCGCCGCTATTCCAGCCGAATTGCTGGAAAGCGAAATCTTTGGACACGAGCGTGGCGCCTTCAGCGGCGCCGTCAGGCAGCATCACGGATATGCCGAACGCGCCGCTGGCGGTACGCTGTTTCTCGATGAGATTGGCGACATGCCCCTGCCGCTTCAAGCCAAGATCTTGCGATTGATTGAGGAACGGACCTTCTTTCGGATCGGCGGCGAAAAGCCAATCGAATTCCGTGCCCGGGTCGTGGCCGCAACACATCAGGACCTGGAACAGGCCTGCGCGGAACGAGCGTTTCGTGAAGACCTATATTTTCGCGTTTCCGCATTGCCGCTGCCAATTCCACCTTTGCGCAAACGGCCGGATGACCTGATCTGGCTCACGGATCGGATGTTAGTCGAAGCAAGCAGAAGGCAGGAGCGCCGGATACTGGGCATTAGTACGGAAGCCGAGGAAATGATCCTGGAACACGGTTGGCCCGGCAATGCTCGGGAGTTGAGGAACCGGATCGAAAGGGCCATCGCGGTCAGCGACACTGAATGGATCATGCCGCAGGATTTGTTCCCAGATGCGAAACGTCCTGCCAGAACCGACAGCGACGGGTTCATAACCTTATCCGAAGCAAGAGACTCGGCGGAGCGCCGTCAGATAGACCGTGCCTTAGAACGCACGGGGGGGCATGTTTCGGATGCGGCGAAGCTTCTCAGAATTTCGCGCACGACGCTGTGGGAGAAAATGACCAAGTACGATATTGGTCCGTCCCGTTCGGATTCCTGAACCTTCGGCGCCGCACCATGTTCGAAAATCCGAACATAGTTCATGTTAGATTGCATCTTTTTAAATCTAACTAGCTGAAAAATATTACGAAATTACGACGGCACGTCCCTTGCTGATACCGGGTCATAACTCGAGCATCAGGGAGGATTTGATGTCACGCTGTACGAAACTGGTCGATGTCGGCCGCCGTCAATTTCTAAGAGGGGGGGCCGTGGTCGTGGCGGGTGCCGCCACATCGACGGTACTAGCAACGAAACACGCAAGGGCGGCAACCGGAACGGCCCTTGTCGAATATCCGGCCAATCGGTTGGCCAATCTGTCGGACTTATCCCCCAATGAGCCCTTGGATGTGGCTTATCCCGATGACGACGCGCCGGGCGTCCTGCTGAAACTCGGTACGCCGGTGGAAGGCGGTGTCGGACCGGATGGCGATATCGTAGGGTTTTCGACGGTTTGCCCGCATAAAGGGTTCGGTCTGACCTATAACGCCGACCGGAAGACCCTGAACTGCCCCGGCCATTATTCGGTCTTCGACTGCGAGGCCGGCGGCCAGCAGACCTGGGGGCAGGCAACCCAGAACCTTCCGCAATACATCCTTCGCATCGACGACAAGGGAGACATCTACGCCGAAGGCGTCGACGAGCTTCTCTACGGTCGTCTGTCCAACGTGCTCTGAGGGAGGGTCGCATGGCTTACAAGAGAAATATCGGGCGCCTGCCGATCATCCCGGCGGATGCCAAGAAGCACAACGTCACTTGCCATTACTGCATCGTCGGGTGCGGGTATCACGCCTATACCTGGCCTGTGAACAAGCAGGGCGGAACGGCCCCGGAGCAGAATGCCTTCGGCGTCGACCTCTCCGAGCAGCAATGGGCGGAAACTGAAGCATGGTATGCGCCGTCCATGTACAATGTCGTCAAGCAGGGCGGCAAGGACGTCCATCTGGTGATCAAGCCGGACAAGGACTGCTCCGTGAATTCCGGACTGGGTTCGATCCGCGGTGCCCGAATGGCGGAAAACCGCCGTTCCGATGTGACCGGTACCCAGCAGCAGCGGCTCGATCAACCGCTGGTCTGGCGCTATGGCACGTGGCAGCCGACAAGCTGGGAAGACGCGTTGGATTTGGTGGCGCGCGTAACCGCGCGGGTGATCGACAAGGACAATGAAGACGACCTTTTCGTCTCGATGTTCGACCATGGCGGTTCGGCCGGCGGGTATGAAAATACCTGGGGCACCGGGAAGCTGTACTTCGAATCCATGAAAATCCGGAACTGCCGGATCCACAACCGGCCCGCCTACAATTCCGAAGTGCATTCGACCCGCGACATGGGGGTCGGCGAGTTGAACTACGCCTATGAGGATTACGGCCTGACCGACACGATTCTGTTGGTTGGGGCGAACCCTCTGGAAACGCAAACCAATCTGTTCCTGAACCACATGGTTCCCGGAATACGAAACGGGGCCAAGGTAATCATTGTTGACCCGCGTCGTACGGTGACCGTCAATGCGTGCGAGATGGAAGCCGGCAAGGACAATGTCCTGCAATTGCCAATCAACTCCGGCACGGACTTGGCGCTTTTCAACGCTCTATTCACTTATATCGCCGATCAAGGCTGGGTTGACGGCGATTTCATCGCTGGTTCAACAGCGCAGGATGCGATCGTTCAGGCCCAGAACGAACAGTTCCCGGCGCCACTGGGTTCCTTTGAAATGGCCCGGGAGGCATGTCGGATCTCGGTGGAGGAAGCTGCGGAAATCTGTAGTGTCCCGTCTGCCGACATCGTCAAGGCTGCGGAATGGATCGCCAAGCCGAAAGAAGACGGCTCCCGGCGCAAATGCGTCTCTGCCTATGAGAAGGGGATCATCTGGGGCAACGACAACTATCGTACCGTTGGCTCGCTCGTGAATATCGCGTTGGCGACCGGCAATGTCGGCCGTGAAGGCGGCGGCGTTTGCCGGCTGGGCGGTCACCAGGAAGGGTATTTCCGGCCTTCCGATGCGCATGTCGGCCGTCCGGCACCCTATATCGACGATCTGCTGATCGGCGGTCAGGGCAAGGTCCATCACATCTGGGCGAACGATCATTACAAGACGACACTGAACGCATCCGAGTTCAAACGTGTCTACAACAAGCGCACCAATCTGGTGAAAGAGGCGATGGACGCCCGGGCCGGCGCAAGCCGCGAAGAGCTTGTCGATGCGATCGTGGGCGCGATTGAGGCCGGCGGGATTTTCTCAGTGAATGTCGACATCATTCACAGTCAGATCGGCCAAGCCGCGCATGTCATCCTGCCGGCCGTTGAATCGGGTGAGATGAACTTGACGTCCATGAACGGCGAAAGACGCATGCGTCTTGTCGAAAAATACATGGACGGTCCGGGCTCGGCCAAGCCCGACTGTCTGATCGCGGCCGGACTGGCACAACATCTCGAACGGGTGCTTCGGGAAGAAGGCCGCAGCGAGTATGCCGATCAGTTCAAGGGCTATGACTGGCAGACCGAGGAAGACGCGTTCATGGATGGGTATAACTCTGCCCATCCCGACGTGACCTATGATCGCCTCCGTGCGATGGGAAATGACGGCGTTCAGGAACCGGTTGTCGGCTATAAGGACGGGAAACTGGTCGGTACGAAGCGCCTCTATGCCGATGGCACATTCGGAACCGGGGATGGCAAAGCCCGCTTCTGCGGCGGGGCGTGGCGCGGCTTGCAGGCTCCAGGCAAGGCGGCACAGAAGGAAAAGTTCGCTTTCCTGATCAATAACGGCCGCTCCAACATCAATTGGCAGAACTGGTTCCTGGACAAGGACAACGACTTTGTCGCGGACCGGTATCCTTATCCGTTCCTTGAAATCAATCCGGCGGATATGACGGAACTCGGGTTGAAGGCGGGTGACTTGGTTGAAGTCTACAACGATGTCGGGGCGACGCAGGCCATGGTCTATCCGACCGATACCGCGCGTCGGAAGGAAACCTTCATGTTGTTTGGCGCGCCTTCCGGCACGCAGGGCAACGTGATCAATTCCGGCGTCAACGAACTGGTCCTGCCGAACTACAAGCAGACCTGGGGCAATATCAGAAAAATATCGGATGCTCCGGAATCGGTGCGGCATATTTCCTTCAAATCGAAGGAATACAGTTTCTGAACCTGACGGTCGTTAGATCCGGTTGATTGCTGGGATAGCCGGTCAATCCGGCTATCCCTCTTTTTTGGCGCGGTACGTTTGCAAGCTTCAGTTTGAAAGACTGCGCCGTTGAGACGGTTCTGCGTCCTACAGTCGTCGAGGCACGCCCTTCGGATCAGGGGTAGTTTTCGTAGTACGCCTGAATCAATCGCGCGACGGTGCCGTCCTTCCGTAGAGAATCCTTCGCGGCGTTGAAGCGTTTGACCCAATCCTGCGCGCCGGGCAGGGACTTTGATACAATTACATAATTCGGGCTGGAATCGATGGTCAGTCGCCGGACCTTGAACCATGCGCCTTCCTGGACAGCCCTGGCGGCCGCTGTCCCGAGGCGGCGATCTATGGAAATGGCGTCCACCTTGCCCTGAGCCAGCAACTGGAAGCAGCCGACAACGGTGGTCTTGTCATAGACCCGAACCTGGCCGGATGCCGTCACATCCTTCAGATATTCGTCGATCCCCCATCCGACAGGGACGCAAAGGATCTTTCCTGCCAGATCGGACGGTTGCGTCAGGCCGGGAGCGTTTCTGTAGTTCATGAATATGTGCGGGCGAACGGAAAAGAGCTCATCCGTATAGAGAAACTCCGCTTCCCGTTCCGGTGTTTTGATATAGGGGTACGTGGCGAGGAACCGACCTTCTCTCGTTGCCTTGAAGCCATCCGGCCATGGCGCGAAGGATACGGTGGCGTTGTGGCCCATCTTCTCAAAGATCGCCTTCACCAGGACGGTTGCCAAACCGCCACCGGGAATCCGTTCGTCGGCGTACGGGAAATAATTATTGCCGGTCACCAGTTCGACCGCCTTTGCCGGACCATGCGAAACGCCGGCCCAAAGAACCATGACGACAAATACCGAAAGAATTCTGGTGATCACCTTCTTGCCCCCTGCAACCTCTGCGCCCATGACCAGTATAGCGTACCGAATTTCCACCGCTACCCGGTTTGATTTGCAGCGGCGAAGACGGTACAGCCTTGGGAACGGGAATGCAGACTTCGGCGGGCGGCACAATGAACGAAACGATGAACGCAAAAGCGGTTGAGGCGGTGAACAAGCTTTTCCGGTCGGGCCTGGTTGCACTACAGGCGGGCCAGTTGAGCGCCGCGGAGTCTGCGTTCGATAAGCTCCTGAAGTCCGCACCCAATCACGCCGGCGCGATCAATGGTCTGGGCATGATCGCGGTTCAGCGCGGCGACTTGAAAGCCGCGCGCGACCATTGGAACCGGGCGGTCGCCTTGGCGCCGGAGTTTTCCGCGCCCTATGTCAATCTCGGCAATCTGGACCGCAGAACCGCACCGATGCAGGCAATTGAGAACTACCGCCTGGGAATTGCACGTGCGCCAAACGATGCCCAAGCCGTCTTCTCACTCGCCTCCCTATTGGAATCCGTCGGGATGGTGCGCGATGGCGCCAATCTGGCCGCGGAAGCCCTGAACCGTTTCGCCAAGCATCCGGGGCTTGCCGCAATTGCCGCCAAGGGGGCCATCGACGAGGGCCGGGCGGCGGACGCGCTGGCATGGTTGGAGGACTTGCCCTTGGACCGGGCAGGGCGGCGTATTGCGCAACTTGTGCATTACACCAAAGTCCAGGCTTATGACGCCTTGGACCAGCCTGAGGAGGCGCTGAAATCCGCCGATTCCGGCCGACAGGTATTGGAATCGCTTTTTCCCGACGCACTGGAGCGCGCCTCAATCGAGCGTGCGGATCTGGCATCGATCGGCGCAATGTATCAGGGCAAGACCTTGGCCGGCGCGAAACAGGGCCCCGGCCAGGATCTCGTCTTCCTCGTCGGATTTCCGAACAGCGGGACGGAGGAATTGGCGGCAGTTCTGCGGCGTCATCCCCAGATCAAGTTGCGAGACGACGGGTTCAGTGTCGAAAAGGCGATCCACCAAGCCTTCGGCTCGCCCGCCATCCCGCGCGGATTAAGCCCTGAAACCTTGTCCGAATCCCGAAGGGCCTATGATCTGCACTTCGGTACGTTAGGGGCCGCGCAGAAACTGCGGGTCGACCATATGCCGATTGCAGCAGCCTATGCCGGGTTCCTGGCCGAACTATTTCCGGCTGCGCGTTTCGTCCGGTTCTATCGGGATCCAATCGAAACCTGCTTGGCCTCCAGCATGCGGGGATATGAGCTGACGCCGGTGTCGTCCTATCTGCTGCGCTTCGAATCCGCAGCGGATCTGTTCAACGCGGTGCAATCTAACTGGATCGCCACTGCCGGAGAGTTGCAGGACCGATTGCTGGAAATCTCTTATGAGAACGCCAAATCCGACCCGTCGGGGACGCTGTCGACGATCCTGACCTTCCTCGGACTGCCGGGGGCCGTACCGCCGGAAGCCATCGACGCCTTTGGAGGGCGCCAGGGCGTACCGGCCGGAGACTGGCGGCGTTACGAACCTTTCCTGCCGAAATCAGTACTGACGCGGTTGCAGCGCTAGTCTCAGTCCACGGCGTAGGCGTCGATCGGATGGACGATGCCTTTGACGTCGAAAGCGCCGACATGGCGGCAGGGACGGTCCAAATGGGCCGCGAACCGATCGGAAACCAGCAAGGGCGTCCGGGTCTGTTTGGTCAGGCTCTCCAGACGCGCGGTTCGGTTGACGGCCGGACCCATAACGGTGAAATCCAGCCGGCTGGGCGCGCCCACATTGCCGTAAATGACCGTCCCGACATGCAATCCGACGCCGAACAGTATTTCCGGCTGGCCGTGACGGCGTCTCAAGTGATTCATGGTCGCCAGGCCGCTAAAGGCGTCTTCCGCCGCCGATAGGGCATGGCGGCAGGCCTGGCGCGCGCCGCCGGTGCGATCGGTCGGAAACACAATCAACATGGCGTCGCCGATAAAGCGCAAGACCTCTCCGTCGTAGGTTCGAACGGCATTGTACACAAATTCGAAATAGGTGTTCAGCACCGCCAGCATTTCCGGCGGGTCGAGGGTTTCGGTCATATGGGTGAAATTGCGTAGGTCGCTGAACCACAGGGCCGCATCGATCTCTTCGCCGTCGCCCCGCCGGATCTTTCCTTCCAGGACCCGCCGGCCGGTTCGTTCGCCGACATAGGTGTCCAACAGGGCGACGGATAGCCGGTGATGCGAAATCGTCTCGATCACCGGCAGCAGGTAGCGCGCCAATGCGTCGAATTTTGGAAAGTCGGACTCGACGAACCCGTCCGGGTGATCCGTCGTCACGAAAAAGGAATCGACCTGCCCACTGAAGGTTTGCATCGGGATGGCATAATAGTCGGTACCGCCCTGTTCGCGGATTTCGAACAGCACGGAATGGTCCCGGTCCGGGTCGAGCCCGTCCATTAAGCGATAGCGCAGGGGCTTCCCGGTCTCGCGCAATTGTTCGGCCGGACTGCCGATATAGGCCGCGCTTTCGAAAATGCCATGCCCGACCTGAAAGGTTTCCGTGCCTTTGCCGCGAACCCATTGATGGGCCATTGCGGCCAGGAGGGGATGGATCGTCCAGAAGGAGAACCGAACGCGCCAGACCGGCGCACCGGCGGCCAGCAAGGCTTCGCTCAACCCTGCGATTAGAATGCCGGCATCGTTCGTCTTGATCCCTTCGGTCATCAGCCAGTGGACGACCGGCGCCAATGGCCAGCCCTCGACGCTGCCCGACAACAGTTCGGCCTGTTGGCGCACCGACATTGGGGCGTTGGTGTCGTTTGCTTGTGTCATGCGAGCCAAGATGGGGTGCCGGAGGCCATAATCCATCCGCTACGAAGACCGATTCAGGATTTTTGCCGGCCGGGCGAGGTCCTGTCGATGGCCACGGTCTTGATCAACGCCCAGATTTCCTGCCCTGGCGCCAGTTTCAACATTTCCGCTGACAGTTTTGTGACCCGGGCCCAGACCGGTGCGCCGACATCGACCAGGACTTCCGCCATGGGTCCCTCCGCGTCCGGGCGGACTTCGATCACCGTGCCGGGTAGGCGGTTTAGGATGCTGATATCCTTCGGTTCTGATAGGGACAGGCTGACATCGCGGGCCCGGATGCGCAGTTTCATTTCGCTACCCAGCGGGAAGGGAGCGGCCGGAACCGTCAGGAACGCCTTCCCGGCGACGGCGAGGCGCATCAGGCCCGTTGCGGCGCTTTTCTCCGCGATTCGGGCGGTCAAGAATGCGCCGGCTTCATAACGGCCCGTCAGCGGATGCAAGTCCAGGCGCGCGGTCAGGCGTTCCACCGAATCCATCGCGACGATGCGCCCCGCATCCATCAGGGCCACGACATCCGCCAGTTGGGCGATTTCTTCCATCGCATGGCTGACGTAAAGGATCGGCGTTCCCACTTCATCCTTCAATCGGGCTATGAAGGGCAGGATCTCGTTCTTTCGATGGGAGTCGAGCGATGCCAGGGGCTCGTCCATCAATAGAAGGTTGGGGTTCGACAGAAGCGCGCGGCCGATCGCAACACGCTGTCTTTCCCCGCCGGACAGGGCGAAAGGTTTCCGGTCCAGAAGATGGTCCAGTCCGAGCAACTGAACGGCCTGATCGAAGCCGACACTGCCGTCGCCATTGCGTTTCCGGCCATAGCTCAGGTTCGACCGCACCGTCATATGCGGGAACAAGCGCCCTTCCTGGAAGACATAGCCGATGCGGCGCTTGTTCGGCGGCAGGTCGATCCCCCGTTCCGTGTCCAGGACGGTTTCGCCCGCGATCTCGATCCGGCCGGAATCCGGCTTCAGCAATCCTGCGACGGCGTTGACCAGAGATGTCTTGCCGCAGCCAGACCGCCCGAACAGTGCCACCGTGGGCTGCTCGTCGGTCGTCGCCAGGCTGGCATTCAGGGAGAAATCGCCCAACCGGCTGGAGATACGGGCGAAGATCATTGCGATCTTGCCTCCTGCAGACCGATGGCACGGCGCGTACGGCGCGCCACCGCTTCCGACGCGACCAGGGCTGC
Organism: Pacificispira sp.; assembly: GCF_965228185.1. Taxonomy (NCBI): domain Bacteria; kingdom Pseudomonadati; phylum Pseudomonadota; class Alphaproteobacteria; order Rhodospirillales; family Aestuariispiraceae; genus Pacificispira; species Pacificispira sp. The sequence goes on from NZ_CBDDHE010000004.1 coordinate 216,279, forward strand.
GACCGCCACGATGACGGAGATCAGGGCTAGCCGGCCGGCTTCAAATTCCGCCCCTGGTGTCTGGGCCAGGGTATAGAGTGCGATAGGCAGGGTTCGGGTTTCGCCCGGGATATTGGCAACGAAAGTGATCGTTGCGCCAAACTCCCCAAGCGCCCGGGCAAAGCCGAGAACGATCGCCACGACGACGCCCGGCGCGATCAGGGGCAGCGTGATCGACGTCAGGACATCCAGGCGGCCCGCGCCCAATGTCGTCGCCGCGTCTTCCAGCTTGAAATCGATCTGTTCCAGGGACAGTCGGATGGCCCGCACCATCAGCGGCAGCGCCATGACGGCGGCCGCGACGGCGGCCCCTTGCCATGTGAAGGCCAAGGTCCATCCGAACCAGTCCTTCAACGGCGCGCCGAGGGGTCCGTTGGGGCCCAGGCCGATCAGCAGCAGATACCCGACCACGACAGGGGGCACGACCAGGGGCGCATGAACGATACCGTCCAGCAGCCACTTCAAGGGAAACCGTCCCCGCGCCAGCAAGAATGCGAAGAGCACGGCAAAGGGCAGCGCGCCCAATGTGGCGGCCGCGCTGACCTTCAGGCTAAGCAGCAGCGCTTCGACCTCGAAGGCGCTCAACATGCGTCATTCCACGGGGGCTATGGTGAATCCGTACCGCGACAGGGTAGCCTGCGAGTCGGCCCCTTTCAAAGCGTCCAGAACCGCTCGCGCGGCCGGTGTGTCGCGAAGCAGGGCAATTGTGTAGAGGATGGGATCGTGAAGCGCGTCCGGAATCCGCAGTTTGGCGACGGATTGCGATGCCACCGCGTCGGATTCATAGACGATACCGTATCCGACGGCCCCCCGTTCGACATAGGCCAGAACGGCGCGGACGGAGGTGGAGCGGACGGCACTCCCTTCCAATGAAGACCACAATCCGACGGCGGTCAGCGCCTGACGGGCATACTGACCGGCGGGCACATGATCCGGATCGCCGATGGCTAGCCGATGTTCGGTCAGAAGCGCCGCCAGATCGCTGCCGAACGCGTCCGGAAGCGGCTTGTCGGGACCGGCGACGAGGACAAGTGCGTTTTGCAGAAAGGGGGTCACATCCCTTGATGCGACAACGCCCTGGGTAACCAAGTGGTCGGTCCACCTCGGATGCGCGCTGACATAGATATCCGCCGGCGCGCCCGCCTGGATCTGCCGCGCCAGAGTCCCGCTCGAGGCATAGATTCCGTCGACATTCGGGATTGCCGACAGGATTTCGGTCAGCGGTTGGGTGAGGCTGGCCGCCGCAAATACCCGCACGCGGTCCTGTGCCGAAGACGGCGACGGATCCAGAACCCAAATGACCGCGGATGCGAGGGCAATTGCGGCGATCCGGGGAAGGGATAGCCTCACTTACCGGCCAGCCGATCGAAACCGCGTTCCAGGTCGCGGATCAGGTCTTCCGGATCCTCCAAACCGATATGGAAACGCAAAACCTGCCCGTCCTGCGGCCAATCGGTCGCCGTGCGAATCTTTTCCGGATAGGCGGTGATGCACAGGCTTTCGAAACCGCCCCAGGATGCGCCGATCCCGAACAGATCGTACCCTTCGACCATCGCCACAAGCCGGTCGCGGTCCGGCGCTTTGATGACGGCCCCAAACAATCCGCAGGCCCCCGTGAAATCCCGTTTCCAAATCGCGTGTCCGGGATCCTCTGGCAGGGCAGGGTGCAGGACGCGCACGACCTCCGGCCGCTCCGCCAGCCATTGGGCGATGCGGATGCCGTTTTCGTGGTGACGCATCAGGCGTGTCGGCATGGTGCGCAGGCCGCGCTGAACCAGGTAGCAGTCGTCCGGCGAGACGCCGATCCCCTGATACAGGGTCGTCTGGTGAATCAGGTCATAGAGTTCCTGGGTTGCGCAGGAAACGCTGCCCAGCATGGCGTCGGAATGGCCGCAGGGATATTTCGTCAACGCATGGGCCGAGAAATCGATCCCCAGTGCGATCGGCTTCAGGAAGTAACCGGCGCCCCAGGTATTGTCGATTCCGGTCAGAACACCCTTTTCCTTGGCGGCTGCGACGATGGCACGCAAATCCGGCATCTCGAAAGTCAGCGAGCCGGGCGCTTCCGTCCAAACCATTTTGGTTTCGGGACGGATCAATTCGGAGATTCCGGCCCCGATGGCGGGATCGTAGAACGTGACCTCGCAGCCTAGCTGGGTCAGGTATCCGCTGCTCAGATTCCGGACCGGCAGATAGACATTGTCGGGGACCAGGAAATGCGCACCCGGTGCCGCCAGGGCCAGGAAGGGCATCGCGCAGGCGGACATGCCGCTGGGCAGCAATTCGGTATCGGCGGCGCCTTCCAACTCGCTTAGCGCGTCGCGCAACGCGAACTGGGTCGGCGTTCCCATCCGGCCATACATGACGGAATGCCGCCCGACCTTATGGACGGTGCCTTCCTTGCGGCCTTCCCAAGACTTGATCGTCGGATGAAGAATGGTGGACGCATGATAGACAGGCGGATTGACGACCCCAAAATTGTCCAGCGGCCGCCGCCCGGCATGAACTGCGATCGTGTCGTCCTTATGCTTCTTGTTTTCGTCCACCGGCCGATCCACCCTTTGCAAACTGGTTGTTGTCTCTCCGAACGGCGTGCAGCCTATGCGCCTTCGTCGGGTTTGAAAATCCTGGTCAGGGAACAGGTGAATGGATGAAGTCGAAACCGTCGTGATCGGCGCCGGGGTGGTCGGGTTGGCATGCGCCAAAACTTTGGCGGAATCCGGCCGCGAAGTCGTGGTGATCGAACAGGCGGATGCAATTGGGACCGAAACCAGTTCCCGCAACAGCGAGGTGATCCACGCCGGCATTTACTATCCGCAAGGCAGCCTCAAGGCGCGTCTTTGCGTGCGCGGACGGCGGATGCTCTACGATTATTGCGTCTCTCACGGAGTGCCGCACCGGCGCTGCGGTAAGCTGATCGTCGCGACCACGGAAGAGGAAGAGGCGGTCCTGGACGGCATTCTCGCCAAGGCTCGCGGCAATGGTGTCGACGGGCCGGACGACTTGATCTGGCTGTCCGGTGAAGAGGCAATGAGTAAGGAGCCCGAGTTGCGCTGCACGAAGGCCTTGCTGTCCCCGTCTACCGGCATAATCGACAGCCATGCGTTGATGCTGGCCTATCAAGGGGATGCCGAGGCGGCGGGGGCGATGGTCGCATTCGAAACCCCGGTCATCAGGGGCGAAATCAGATCGGGACGAATCCGACTTGAAACAGGCGGTGAAACGCCGATGACCCTGGAAGCACGGGAGGTCGTTGTCGCGGCGGGATTGCATAGCCAGACCGTCTTGCGGTCCATTGCAGGATACCCGAACGACGCAATCCCCGGACAATATTTCTGTAAAGGCAACTATTTCATCGCATCGGGCAGGGCGCCTTTCAGCCATTTGATCTATCCGGTGCCGGTGCGGTCGGGGTTGGGTGTGCATGTGACACTGGATATGGCCGGCGGCATGCGGTTTGGTCCGGACACGCAATGGATCGGCGGGCTGGACGAGGACCGAGTCCTGGAGGTCGACCCGGCGCGCGGAGAGGCATTCTACGCTGCGATCCGGCGTTATTATCCCGACTTGGCCGACGGCGCATTAATCCCAGGCTATGCCGGTATCCGGCCGAAACTGAATCCGCAGGGGCTGTGGGCGACGATTTCCAGATCGACGGCCCGGCGCAGCATGGCGTACCGGGCCTTGTTGGCCTGTGTGGAATCGAAAGCCCCGGACTGACGTCCTCGCTGGCGATTGCCGCCGAGGTCCTGGACCGCCTGTCGGCTCAGTGACCGGTGTTTTTGACGATCAATCCGTAATTGTAGCCGATCCCGAATAGCGTCAGTAGCAGTCCGACCCATTCCATGGTGGCGTCAGCGGCGCCGGCGGCCAGAACCAGGCCAACCAGGGCGATCAGGGCCATTACGATACCCAATCCCCAACTTGTCATCTCTTCACTCCTTCCATCTCGGCGGGCGGACCCGTTTCGTTGACGCCTTTATGACGCCGAGATTGTGAGCCTGCGTTGACCTGCATCAATGAAGCTGGACGGCACCGGCGTCATAAAGCGGACAGTTGAGTCGCCGTCGGGCGGCCGAAACGCGGTTGGAGATTTGAGAGATGAAAGCAACGCATGCCGAAATGGGGGCTGCGCCGCAATACGATGAAACCGTTGTCCGGTACTTCACGGTTGCGACCGCCCTGTGGGGTGTCGTCGCCTTTCTGGTGGGCGTGGTCATCGCCCTGCAGTTGGCGTTCCCCGTCCTGAACTTCGATCTTCCCTGGCTGTCCTTCGGGCGCCTGCGGCCGTTGCATACGTCGGCGGCCATCTTTGCCTTCGGGGGATGCGCGTTGTTCGCGACGTCCCTGCATGTCGTGCAGCGCACCTGCCGGGTGCCACTGTATGGCGGACGGGAAGTGGCGATGTTCCTGTTCTGGGGCTATCAGCTCTTCATCGTGATGGCGGCGGTCGGTTATGTCACCGGTGTCACCCAGGGCAAGGAATATGCCGAGCCGGAATGGTATGTCGATCTGTGGCTGACCCTGGTCTGGGTCGTCTACCTGATCGTCTTCCTGGGCACGATCATGCGCCGCCAGGAGCCGCATATCTATGTCGCCAACTGGTTCTATCTGGCTTTCATCGTGACGGTCGCGCTGCTGCATGTGGTCAACAATCTGTCCGTCCCGGTCTCGTTCTTCGGCGCCAAGTCCTATTCCGCCTTCGCCGGCGTTCAGGATGCGTTGACGCAGTGGTGGTACGGTCATAACGCGGTCGGCTTCTTCCTGACCGCGGGTTTCCTGGGCATGATGTATTACATCATCCCGAAACAGGCGAACCGCCCGGTCTATTCCTACCGTCTGTCGATCGTCCACTTCTGGTCGTTGATCTTCCTCTACATCTGGGCCGGTCCGCACCACTTGCATTACACCGCGCTGCCGGAATGGGCGCAGACCCTGGGCATGGTTTTCTCGGTCATGCTGTGGATGCCCAGCTGGGGCGGCATGATCAATGGGATCATGACCCTTTCCGGTGCATGGGAGAAGCTGCGCACCGATCCGGTCCTGCGTTTCATGGTCACCGCCGTCGCCTTCTATGGCATGTCGACATTTGAAGGACCGTTGATGTCGGTCCGGGCGGTAAACTCGCTCAGCCACTATACCGACTGGACCATCGGGCATGTTCATTCCGGCGCCCTCGGCTGGGTCGCGCTGATCAGCTTCGGGGCGGTCTATTACCTCGTCCCGGTTCTGTGGCACCGCGAACGGCTATACAGCCTGCGTCTCGTGGCCTGGCATTACTGGATCGCGACCATCGGCATCATCCTCTACATCACGTCGATGTGGGTGTCGGGAATCCTGCAGGGCCTGATGTGGCGGTCTTATGACGAGCTCGGCTTCCTGCAATACAGCTTCGTCGAGACGGTCGACGCCATGCACCCCTTCTATGTGATCCGTGCGATCGGCGGGATCTTCTTCCTGCTGGGCGCCCTGATCATGCTCTACAACCTGTGCCGCACCATTCGCGGCGACCTGCGCAGCGAAACCCCGGTAGAGCGGCTTCAACCCGCACCGGCCGCGGCCGAATGATCGGGGAGGGATGAAAGATGTCCTTAATCAAACACAAGCTGATTGAAACCAACGTGTCGCTGATGACCGTGCTGGTTCTGGTGACGGTGTCCATCGGCGGGATCGTCGAACTGGTGCCCCTGTTCACCATCGAAAGCACGATCGAGGAAGTGGACGGCGTGAGGCCCTACACCCCCTTGGAGCTGGCCGGGCGGAACATTTACATCCGGGAAGGCTGCTACAACTGCCATTCGCAGATGGTCCGCCCCTTTCGGGATGAGGTCGAGCGGTATGGCCATTACTCGATCGCGGCGGAAAGCATGTATGACCATCCCTTTCAATGGGGATCGAAACGAACCGGCCCCGATCTGGCGCGGGTAGGCGGCAAGTATTCGAACGATTGGCAGGTCCTGCATTTGATGGATCCGCGCGCCGTTGTCCCGGAATCGATCATGCCCGCCTATCCGTGGCTGGCAGATCGGAAGATCGACCCGTCGGATATTGCCGATCATCTGACCTCCCTGACCTATGTCGGTGTCCCCTACACACAGGAAATGATCGCGGAGGCACAGGCCGACATGAAGGGGCAGGCCGATCCCGACGGCGATTGGGACGCGATCCAGGCACGTTATCCAGGGGCTGTCGTCGGCGATTTCGACGGTGATCCGGCCCGACTGACCGAAATGGACGCACTTGTCGCCTATCTGCAGATGCTCGGTACGCTGGTCGATTTCAGCCAGTACGACGCCGACGCGCTGCGCCAGTAAAGGGAGGCCCAACCATGTGGGACATGATTGTAGAACTGGCCAATGCCGGATGGAACGCCTGGCTGTTGCTGATGTTCGTGGTCGCCATCGCCTACGCATTGTGGCCGACCAAGGCGCGGCAGGCGCAGATGGATCACGCTGCGCGTATCCCGATTGACGACGATGCGGCCCACCGGACGGAGAGCCGTCCGGACCGCCTGAATTGAGGAGGCGCAGAATGCCGACCAAGATTGAAAAGGATCAGGCGACCGGCGTTGATACGACCGGCCATGAATGGGACGGGGTGCGCGAGCTGAACAATCCGCTGCCGCGCTGGTGGCTGTATGTTTTCTACGCCACGGTCGTGTTCTCCATCGGCTATATGGTGATCTTTCCCTCGGTGCCGTATGGCGATGGATACCTGAAGGGCACCGCCGATTATTCCGCGCGTGTCGAGGTGGAGAAAGACCTGGCGGAGGCAAAGGCCGCCCAGGGCGACATTCTGGCCCGGGTCGCTGAATCCGACCTGGAGACGATCCGGGGCGACCAGAACTTGCTGGCCTTTTCGATCGCCGGCGGTGGTGCCGCCTTCGCCGAAAACTGCGCCGCCTGCCACGGTACGGGCGCGACAGGCGGGCCGGGTTACCCCAACCTTCAGGATGACGACTGGCTTTGGGGCGGCGATCTGAACGCCATTCAAACAACCATCCGTCATGGCATCCGGTGGGAGCAGAATGAGGATACGCGCTATTCCGAAATGCCCCCCTTCGGAGACGGCATACTGGACCGTGCCCAGATCGCCGCAACGACACAGTATGTCTTAAGCTTGGCGAATCTCGACCATGACGCGGCAACGGCGGCGGCGGGTCAAACCGTCTATGCCGAACAATGCGCGGCCTGCCACAAGGCGGATGGGTCGGGCGACCCGACCCTCGGTGCGCCGGCACTGAACGACGCGGTCTGGCTCTATGCCGGAAATGCCGACGAAATTGCGACGCAGATCGCGCGGCCCCGCCACGGCGTCATGCCGGCCTGGGACAACCGGTTGAGCCCGGTGACTATCAAGATGCTGACAGTCTATGTGCACGAGCTTGGCGGTGGGCAGTAAACACCGCCTAGTCTGGGAGACGGGAAGGGCGGTCGATCGCGGCCGCCCTTCTTCTTTCCAGGGTCAATATCCGGGGCTTAGAATCTTAACGGACTTGGAAATAAAGCCTGCCCCGACCGGGTCCGGCACTTGCTTTTCGACCCTGTCGACGACCTGAAATCCTGCTTTCTGATACGCGCCCAGCGCACTCGGGTGGTCCAGTGTGCAGGTATTGACCGTCAGACGCATTGGGGCGGGCGACCGGTTCCAAGCACAGTCGATCCCCCAATTCAGCAGATAGGGACCCAGGCCGCGCCCGATAAACTCCGGCATCAGGCCGAAATAGGCGACTTCCGCCTGATCCGGCATGTCGCGGAAATCCAGTTCGACAAATCCGGCGGGCACGCCGCCGACACTCAAAACGTAGAGCTCGACGGCCTCGTCCTGGATGACTTTCCGCAGGTCGTCGTCCGTAAAGGACCGGCGTTCCCACCACAGCCAGGGATCGCCCACCGTGTGCTGAATGTAGCGATAGTAGGAAACGGTTGGCGACTGGACACGCTGAAGTGCCATGGGAACTGGCGTGCGAGGCGGCTTTGCAGCCGGTCTCGCCGGCGGCTCGCGCATTTCCAGATAGGTGATGGTGACGTCCAGCAGGCGGGGACGGGCCATGTCGGGCGATTGGGCCGGCGGTTCCTTCAGCCACTTCGCCAGCAGCGCGCGGGGTTCCTGGCGATAGTCCAGGGCCTTATAAAGATCGATGATCTGGTAATTGTCCTCTCGGACGATCAGTTCGACCTTCGGGCAGCCCGTCGCTTTCAGCCATTCTTCGGCCGCGGCGAGGATTTTGCGTCCATAGCCCTTGCCCTGCAAATCCGGCCGGACGGCGACATAGTAGATCCAGCCGCGGTGACCGTCGAAGCCGGGCATAGCCGTAGCGATGATCGTGCCCTGCAGTTCCCCCACCAGTATGGTGCCGCCGGGTGCCTCGCGCACCAGGCGGATATCGCTTTCGGGATCGTTCCAGGGTCGGGTCAGGCCGCAGGCCTTCCACAACGGGACGATATGAGCCTCATCGCCATCGGCGATTTCCCGAATCTCCATAACGGTATCCTTGTCTTGTACGGCGCGGGCTTACGCGGAGGGATTGTCGATCGGCGTGTCCGCGCGTGTGCCCCATTCGGACCAGGACCCGTCATAAACCGCCGCGGTCTCGTCGCCAAGCAGATGCAGCCCCAGGACCAGGGCACAGGCGGTGACGCCCGACCCGCAGCTGGCGACGACCTTGTCCCGGCCGACCTTGATCCCCGCATCGCGGAACAGATCGGCAAGGGCGCGAACGTCCCGCACCTTCTTTGTGTCGGGATCGGTCAACTGGTTGAACGGCAGATTCAGTGATCCCGGAATATGGCCGCCCCGGACTTCAGGGCGCGGTTCGGGGGTGCTGCCGTCGAAACGGTCTGTCGGGCGGGCATCCAGAACCACTTCTTTCGGGTCGTTGAGGTTCTGCATGACTTCCTCTACCCGCCGGACCAGGCCAGGGCGGAAATCCGCCTGATATGTCGTGCCATCGAACCGGCCTGGGGGATCGGTCGCAACGGGCATGCCTGCCGCTTTCCAGGCCGGCAACCCGCCATCCAGAACGGATACCGCATCATGGCCGAACAGGCGGAACATCCACCAGGGACGCGCGGCGGAGAACAGGCCGTAGGTGTCGTAGCACACCACATGGCTATCTTTGGAAATGCCCAAGCGGCCCGCATGTTCGGCGAAAATTTCGGGCGATGGGATCATATGCGGCAGGGGATTGCCGGTGTCCTTGATTCCATCCACATCAAAGAAGCGCGCCCCCGGGATGCGTTCGGCCTGAAACTCCGTAAAGGCGTCCCGTTTCATCGTCGGAAGATGAAACGTCGCGTCCAGGACGATTGTGTTCGGATCGTCCAAACGGCCTTTCAGCCACTGTGCCGAAACCAGAGGGAAGGCACTCATATCTCAATCTCCCAGATGTATGTTCACGCGGCGGTTCCGCGCGCCCTTGTTCTCGATCTTGCCGATGCGAAGCCGCCCGATTTCGCCGGTTCTGGCCAGATGCGTGCCGCCGCAGGGCTGCAGATCGACGGCATCACCGATCTTCACCAACCGGACCCGGCCGGCATTGCGCGGCGGTTGGACGGACATGGTGCGGACCAGGTCGGGATTGGCGTCCAAATCCGCGTCCGAAATCCACATGGTCTCCAAAGCGTGATCTTCATCGATCAGCCGGTTCAGCGCCTCGGTCAGGGCTTCCTTGTCCAGCGTATGCTCGCCGACGTCGAAATCCAGGCGGCTCTTGTCCGGTCCGACCTGACCGCCTGTAACCCCGCAGGGCACCAATGAGCACAACAGATGCATGGAGGTGTGCATCTTCATCAGGCTGTAGCGGGTGTCCCAGTCGATTTCAGCCTTCACCGATGTGCCGGGGGCAGGTAGCGACTGTCCTTCTTCCGGGACGTGGATGATGTCGCCGTCGACCTGAATTGTCGTGCCGATGCGAACGGACCCGCCATCGAAGGAAAGCGTACCGGTATCGCCCGGCTGACCGCCGCCCGTGTAATAGAAGACGGTTCGGTCCAGCACGATACCGCCGCGATCGTTCACGTCGACGACCTTGGCGTCGCAGGATTTCAGATAGGAATCGTCTCGAAAGAGCTCTTCGGTTCTTTCGGTCATGGTCGCCTCCAACTCAGCATGCGCGCGGATTGCGTCACAGCCTAATGAAGGCGACCGATTTTGCCAGAGCGGATTTTAACCGAATGGGATCAGAGCCATTCCGGCGCCGGCAGCCCTTTTTCCTTCAGGAAGGTGGGATTCCAAACCTTGCCCATATAGCGGTGGCCCCAGTCGCACAGGATGGTCACGATGGTGTGGCCCGGCCCCATTTCCTTGGCCAGCCGGATCGCACCGGCGATGTTCACACCGGTGGACAGGCCCATGCACAGGCCTTCTTCCTTCAGCAGACGATGGACGATCGGCAGGGCCTCCTCGTCCTTGATCTTATAGGCGTCGTCGAAGACCGCGCCGTCGATATTGCCGGTCACGCGACCCTGGCCGATGCCTTCCGCGATCGATCCGCCGTCTTCGGCCTTCAACTCGCCGGACTTGATCCAGTTATACATGGCCGCGCCCCAGGGATCGGCGGCCGCGACATGAATGTCCTTGCTCTTGCCTTTCAGGAACAGGCTCATGCCGGCTAGGGTGCCGCCGGTGCCCATGGCACAACTGAACCCATCGATCTTGCCTTGGGTCTGTTCCCAGATTTCCGGCCCGGTCGACCGGATATGGGCTTCGCGGTTCGACAGATTGTCCCATTGGTTGGCGTAGAGTGCGCCATGGGGTTCCGTGGCCTTACGTTCCTCGGCGATACGCTGCGCCGTATGGACATAGTTGCGCGGATCCTTGAACGGCACGGCGACATTCTCGACCAGTTCGGCGCCCAGAAGCCGCAGCGCGTCTTTCTTTTCCTGGCTTTGGGTCTCGGGAATGACGATGAGGGTGCGGTAGCCGCGCGAATTGCCGACGCTGGCAAGGCCGATACCGGTATTCCCTGCCGTGCCTTCGACGATCAGACCGCCGGGCTCCAACTCGCCGCGTTCTTCCGCGTCCAGGATGATGTATTTGGCCGCGCGGTCCTTGACCGAACCGCCGGGATTCAGGAATTCCGCCTTTCCAAGGATCGTGCAGCCGGTTTCTTCGGAAGCGCGTTTCAACTTGATCAGCGGCGTGTTGCCGACGGCATCGGTAAAATCGGAACGAACGGTCATTTGACGAAACCCCGGTGTGAATTATTCGGTTTGCGCGCGGTCCACCGTAAATAGGTCAGCGCCATCGCCGCCGCAAGTCTTCCAGCCTCGCCTGCAGCAGCATGACCCCCAAGGCAGCGGTGGCGTTACGGATGCGGTTATCGAGGACCATATCAACGGCGTCGGGCAGGGGCAGGGTGAAGGCGCGGATGTCCTCGCCCTCCGAGATCAGCCCGTGCACGCCGCCGACGGAGGTCGCATCGCACCGGCCGGCAAAGAAGGCGATGCTCTCGCTGCTGCCGCCCGGCGTCATATAGTGTTTCCCGAGTGGAATCAGATCGAAGACGGAGACCCCGGCCTCTTCCATCGTTTCCCGTTCAACCACGTTTTCCGGCGTTTCTCCGGGTTCGATGATGCCGGCAACAATTTCTACAAGCCATGGGTCGGGATCGTTCGCGGCTAGCGCGCCGGCGCGGAATTGCTCGATCAGAACGATCTCATTGGTTCGAGGATCGTAGGGAACAACGGCACCGGCATGCCCGCGCTCGAACACTTCGCGAGAAATTTCCGGACCCATACCGCCGCGAAATTGACTATGGCGCACATGGTATCGATCAACCCGGAAATAGCCCTGAAACGGTGTTTCCTTCCGGATCAATTCGACCTTCCGATCATCTGGCATAAGTGTTTTTCCCAAGCTTGTGACTGGACGGGGGCGGGCGGAGTATATCCACTCGCATAGAGGTGACCATCAACAAAGGGCGACGGTGTGGCAGGGATCAACTTCACATATCTAAACGGACCGGACATCGAAAAACTGGCGATGACCGACGCGGAAATCCTGGCGGCGGTCGAGGCCGGGCTGATTGCACAAGGTAAGGGCGAATGCGTGATCGAACCGCGCATGCATCTGACGCCGGATCCTGCTTTCAACGGACATTTCAATGTGTTGCGCGGCTATGTTGCGCCCTTGAATTACGCCGGGGTGAAGATCGTCGGCGACTATGTCGACAACTACAAACGAGGCCTTCCGTCCGAGATGGCCCTGCTGAATCTGTTCGACCCTGAAACGGGTATGCCGAAGGCCATTCTGGACGCGACGGCGATCACGGAAATGCGGACCGGGGCGCTGACCGCGCTTGGCGCGAAATATCTCGGCCCCAAAACGGCGAAGCGTCTGGGGCATATCGGCGCGCGGGGGACAGCCTATTGGAATGTCCGCCTGCTGGATTCGATCTATGACTTCGAGGACATCCGTGTCCATTCCCGCCGCAAGGAAAGCCGCGATCCCTTTGCTGAGAAACTCAGCGCCGATCTGGGGAAGCCGGTGACGGCGACGGAGGATTGGGAATCCTGCCTCGATCAGGCGGATATTCTGGTCGAGGCCTCCCGCTTGCCGGAACCGAAGCCGCTGTTCAGAAGGGACTGGGTCAAGAAGGGGGCCTTTGTCGTCCCCTATGGCACGATGAGCACGCTGCCGCTGGACTTCACCGACATCATGGACAAGATCGTCGTCGACGACCGGGGCCAGATGCGGGCCGGTCATCTGGGGGCGCTGCGGCCCCATATCGATGCCGGAAAAGTCAGTGAGACCAGCATTCATGGTGAGTTGGGGGAGGTCGCGGTCGGGAGCGTTCCGGGACGGGAGCGCGAGGATGAGACCATCCTGTTCTGGCATCGCGGCCTGTCGCTCAGCGATATCGCCCTGGGGGCGGCCATGCTGGCGAAGGCGGAGAAGATGGGCCTGGGTCAGACGCTGGAATACGCCTGACCCGAACCATCATTGGCTTGGTTATCCGGGGAAGCGGGGGCAATCCTTCGGGACCAGGGCGGTGCGCCGGAAAACGTCCCAGTAACCCCGGAACCAATGTCCGCCCGTACGTGCACGCCAGGTGTCGCGGTCGGCCGCGTACACTTTCGGAATCTCGTACCAAGCCAAAGACGGGCGGTCGTGATGGACCAGATGGAAGCAGTTGTTCAGGAACAGCAACTGCATCAGCGGTCCGGCTTCAACAATGGCGCAGCGTTCGTCCTGGCCATCGGCGAGGCGGTGTTCGATGAAGGAGCGTACTGTCATCAAGGACGTGCCGGCATATAAGGCCAGGCAGAATTCCACGACCGGCACACCGCAGATCGCGAAGAGCCAGTAGCCGACCACCAGATTGCTGGCGATCAAACCCGCCCAGGCACCGAAATACCGGAAGTCGCCCCCCAACAAACGGCGGGTCTCGAACACGAAGAACTGAGAGATCATCAGTACCGGGCCGATGATCATCCGGCCGATCAGTGTGTTGTTCGCTATCAGGAGCCACCGCGCCGGCGCGGGCATCCGGTCCCAAACTGTCGCGCGGATATAGTAGCTTTCCGGATCTTCCAACGGATGGGTCAGATGACCGGTCTGGTGATGTTCGATATGGCTGTCGCGGTAGATTTCATAAGGCACCCAGCCCGTCAGATTGGGCAGCACCATCAGTCGGTTGAACATCCGGCTGCGGGTCGGGTGACCGTGAATCAGCTCGTGCGTCAGATGTGCGTGGAAACAGATCAGATAGGCGACCAAAGGAATGACAATCCATACCGGCAGGCTGGACCAGTAATAGGTCGCTGCCGCGAACCCGCCGTAATGCGCCGCCCAGAGAAACCAGGTCGGCCATTCCGCCAGGGCCGTGCGGCCGCGCGGAACCGTGGGGTCCGGTAAGGTATTGGATCGAATGCCAGCCAGTGTCGCCATATGCCCTCCTCACATCCTTGTGATACCGGCTATTTGCATTGAAACAGATGTTTTGAGAACGATATACTTGTCACCAAAACACCGCAGTTGGTGATTTTATTCACCAACGTCCTGTTTCAGAAACAAGGTGGCGTAATGGCAAAACAACCCGGCGTGCCCATCGGTCGAAGCGCAGACCGGAACGAAACCGTCGCGGCCTTCCGCACCCGGCTTGAAAAGGCCATGGATAAGGTCGGGGTCAATCAATCCGGCTTGGCTCGCGCCATCGGCGTCGATCGTTCCACCTTGTCGCAATTGCTGTCGCGGTCCGTCGACCGGTTGCCGCGGGCGGATACTGTGGCGTCCATGGCTATCGCGCTTCAGGTCAGTACCGATTGGTTGCTGGGCTTGGCGGAGGAACCGGGACAGGGAGCGGCCATCCTGCGGGAATCCGTTGAGATCGCCCGGCCGGATGCCATAGGCGGATCTGACCGACTATTGGAGCAATGGCACACCGAAGCCGTCGGCTACAAAGTCCGCTATGTGCCATCCTCCCTGCCGGATCTCCTGAAGTCGGATCGGCTGTTGGCGTTTGAATATGCCGATTACCAGGCGAAATCCGCCGACGATATGAAGGTCACCACCGAGAACCGCCTGGCCCTGTCGCGGAATCCGGAAATGGAGATGGAGATCTGCTGTTCCTGGCAAGCGTTGCGGTCATTTGCCATCGGCGAGGGCGTCTGGGCGGATTTTCCGCGCGACGACCGCCTGGAACAGCTGGAATATATGGCGGCGCTGCTGCGGGAACTCTATCCGCGCGTTCGCCTGTTCCTGTTCGACGGACGCCGCGTCTACTCGATTCCCTATACGGTCTTCGGGCCGAAACGGGCGGCGGTGTTCCTGGGCCAGATGTATTTCGTCTTCAACACGCGAGAGCACATTCGAACGCTAACGGATCACTTCGACGAACTTGTCCGGGCGGCGAAGGTGCAGGCCCATGAAATGCCGGGCTATGTCTTGAGTTTGAAGTCGGCCTGCAAGGATACCTGACGGCGCCCAAGTTCTCCCCAGACTTGTCCCCAGAAGATGACATTCGTTCGCGTCCGTTCCCGGTGACAGGGCGGGAGACTCGCCTAGACTGGCAACCATGAGCGCCCCTGCCGATTTCGTCCATTTGCGTGTTCATTCCGCCTATTCCCTGGCGGAAGGGGCGATCCGCGTCAAAGATCTGGTCAAGACTTGCGCCGAACAGCGCATGCCAGCGGTCGCGATCACCGACACGAATAATATGTTCGGCGCCCTGGAATTTGCGCAGGCCGCTGCCGGGGCAGGGGTCCAGCCCGTAACCGGCGTACAATTGAGTCTGCGCCGCGAGGAACGGGACGGCCCGGCGCAGCACGGTATCAAGCCCCCACCGGACAAGGTCGTACTTCTGGCCCAGAACGAGGCCGGCTATCAAAACCTGATGACCCTGGTGAGCTGGGCCTTCCTGAAGTCCGAAGCGGGTGAACTGCCCCAGGTCGGGATCGAAGACCTGGCGGCACGGCATGACGGGCTGATCCTGCTGACCGGCGGGACGGACGGTCCGGTCGGGCGATTGTTGATCGATGGACAGGCCAAGGCTGCGGAGGCGGCGCTGCTGCGTCTGAAGGAGATCTTCGGCGATCGCCTCTATGTCGAGATCATGCGCCATCATCTGGTCGATGAAGACCGGATCGAAGATGCACTCGTCCAACTGGCCTATGACCATGACATTCCATTGGTCGCCACGAATGACTGCTATTTCCCGACGGAGGATATGTATGAGGCGCATGACGCGCTGTTGTGTATCGCCCAGGGAACTGTCCTGACCGACGGCAACCGACGCAAGCTGACGCCGCACCACCGGTTCAAGTCTGCGCAAGAAATGCGTGCCCTGTTCGCGGATCTGCCGGAGGCAGCCGACAACACGCTCGTGGTCGCCCGGCGCTGCGCCTACATGCCGGAGAAAATCAAACCACTGCTGCCGGATTATACGAAACGGGGCGACCGTACGTCGGAGGAAGCGCTGCGCGATCTATCGGTCGAAGGGCTGAAGGTCCGCCTGGCGGAGGAGGTCTTCACCGAGGATATGGATGAGGCCGCCCGTGAGGAGACGGCGAAACCTTACTGGGCCCGACTGGATTTCGAACTGGGCATCATCAATCAGATGGGGTTTCCCGGTTACTTCCTGATCGTTGCGGACTTCATCCAATGGACCAAGGGTCATGACATTCCGGTCGGGCCGGGGCGCGGGTCGGGGGCGGGCTCTCTGGTCGCCTGGGCCCTGACGATCACCGATCTGGATCCCTTGAAGTATCAGTTACTGTTCGAACGCTTCCTGAACCCGGAACGCGTGTCGATGCCCGACTTCGACATCGACTTCTGCCAGGACCGGCGTGACGAGGTGCTGCGCTACGTCCAGAACGAATACGGCACCGACAAGGTCGCTCAGATCATCACCTTCGGGAAGCTTCAGGCCCGTGCCGTGCTGCGCGATGTCGGCCGCGTGTTGCAGATGCCCTATGGCCAGGTCGACCGAATCTGCAAGCTGGTGCCGAACAACCCGGCCAATCCCGTGACCCTGCAACAGGCGATCGACGGCGAACCGCTGCTGCAGGCCCAGATCTACGAGGACGAATCCGTTGCCCGCCTGGTCAAGATGGCAAAGGCCTTGGAAGGCCTGTACCGCCATGCCTCGACCCATGCGGCGGGGGTTGTGATCGGCGACCGCCCGCTGGACGATCTGGTGGCGCTCTATCGCGACCCGCGCTCGGACATGCCGGTGACGCAGTTCAACATGAAGTTCGTTGAACAGGCCGGGCTGGTGAAGTTCGACTTCCTGGGTCTGAAGACGCTGACGGTCATCGACAAGGCGCGCCGGTTGATCGACCTGCGCGACGATCGCGACGAACCACTCGATATCGCCAAGATCCCCCTCGACGACGCGAAAAGCTTTGAAATGCTCTGCCGGGGGATCTCGACCGGGGTGTTCCAGTTGGAAAGCTCGGGCATGCGCGACGTCTTGAAGACGATGAAGCCTGACCGGCTGGAGGATTTGATCGCCGTCGTGGCCCTGTACCGTCCGGGGCCGATGGAGAACATCCCGACCTACATTAAGCGTAAGCACGGTGAGGAGAAGCCGACTTACCCCCATCCCAAATTGCAGCCGGTTCTGGAGGAAACCTTCGGGATTCCGATCTACCAGGAGCAGGTGATGCAGATGGCCCAGGTCCTGGCCGGCTATACGCTGGGCGGCGCGGACCTTCTGCGCCGGGCAATGGGTAAGAAGATCCAGGCCGAGATGGATCAGCAGCGCCAGATTTTTGTCGAAGGCGCCAAGCAGCATTCGGATGTCGACGCCAAGAAGGCGAACGAGATCTTCGACATGATCAACGCCTTCGCGGGGTATGGCTTCAACAAGTCGCACGCCGCCGCCTATGCGCTTGTTGCCTATCAGACGGCCTGGTTGAAGGCCAATTATCCGGTGGAGTTCATGGCCGCGTCGATGACGCTCGACATGCACAACACCGATAAGCTGAACGTGTTCCGCGAGGAAATTCAGCGCCTTGGAATTGGTCTCCTGCCACCTGACGTTAACAAGTCCGAAGTGGCGTTCAGTGTTGAGAAGGACGAGAACGGCGAACGGTGTGTGCGCTATGCCCTCGCGGCGCTTAAGAATGTCGGGTCCGGCGCCATGGAATCCGTGGTCGCGGCGCGGCGCGACGGCGGTCCCTTCAAGGACATTTTCGACTTTGCCGAAAGGGTCGACTCCAAGGCTTTGAACAAGCGTCTGGTCGAGAACCTGGTAAAGGCGGGGGCCTTCGATTCCTTGGAGCCCAACCGCCGGCGCCTGTTCGAAGCGCTCGAGGCCATCCTGGGTCATGGCGCTGCCACCCAAGCCGACAAGGTCAGCGCGCAGGCGGGGCTATTCGGCGGCGATCTATCGACCGCGAACCGGCCCAAACTGCCGAATCTGCCGGAATGGGCGCCGAACGATAAGCTCTCCAACGAATTTGACGCGATCGGCTTTTACATGTCGGCGCATCCGCTGGAGGCCTATGCCGCGTCCTGCCGGAAACTGGGCGTATCGCAATGGTCGGACGTGCTTTCCGGCCGCGTACCCCTGTCCAAAGGGGTTAAACTGGCGGGGATCGTCGGCGGCCGGCGGATAATGACGACGTCGCGGGGCTCCAAGATGGCCTTTGTCGCCATGTCGGATGCCAGCGGAAATTTCGAAGTCACCCTGTTCTCTGAAACCCTATCATCGGCGCGCGATCTTCTGGACAGCGGTCAGCCGTTGTTGGTCACGGTCAATGTCGACAAGAAGGGCGAGGGGCCGGACGCGGAACTGCGTCTGACCGCCAATGCGGTGAAAAGCCTGGACGAAGAGGCGGCCCAGGCGGCCAAGGGCATGCGGATTGTCCTGAACGAGAACAGCGATATCGAGAAGCTGAAGGCGATCTTCGACGGCCATGCGAAGCCGGGACGCGGGCGGATCGAACTGCGCGCGCTGAATACCCTCCAAGGCGATGTCGATCTGGCCCTGGATCGGGGATTTCAGGTGACCGCCCAGTTCCGCCAGGCGGTCAAGTCGATCCCCGGCGTCGTCGACGTTCAGGACCTCTAGTTTATCAGAACCGCTGAGACGCGGACCGGACCGACGACCGCAACTCGCTCCACGCCGTTTCCGCACCGGAAACAAGGTCTTGCCAGGCGTCGTCCCCCGCATTTCGCAAGGATTCGACCCGCCGGGTCAGCGCCTCCTGCCGCGCGTGCAGTTCGGCGATCTTCTCTTCGACGACAATCCGCGCATCGGCCCGGGCTGAATTCGCCTTGGCTGTAAGGCGTTGAATTTCCGCTTGGGACTCGCGCAGTTGCGCGTCCAGCTTATCCAGATAGGCGTCGCGTAAGGCCATGATTTTTCTCCTTTTCGTCTGGCGAACCAGGAAGCCTGACCGGCGAGGCTTGCCGAATGCGGCATCGGTTTCTGTGATCGTGCCTTTCTTGAGGATCAGGAACAGGTTCTGTCCAATGTCGGTTCGGCTTTGCCGCCGACAACAAGACGTTTGGGAATGCCTTGAATTTTCCATAGATGGGGCGAATGCGCCGCCAATGTGGGACCCCATCTGGGCAGGATTGTGAAAACTCCGTGATATCTCAAATATTTGGCGTTGCGGCGGCAGAGGCTGCAACCATGTGGCCGGTGAGGCGTTGATCGGGAAAGGCCGGATATTTCGGTCATGAGAGGGCGGCGCCCAGATCGGGAAATGCCGCCAACAACGCCCTGACCCGGATTGGATCGCAAGACAATTTCCGGGCGCGGGCGCAAAAAGGAAAGGAGCCTATTATGAAACCGCTTCTCACCGCTGCCACGCTGGCCGTTGCCATGGGTTTTTCCGCGCCGATGGCCCTCGCCGGAGACACGACGAACACCCGCGATGCCTATGAGGCGCGCATGAACCAGATGATGGAGGAACACCAGGCCTCCATGAAGGACACGGATCTGAACGAGGAAACCCAGAACGCCTGGGATGCCGTCGAGGAAAGCTGGGACGACCTGACCCAGGCGGCCGATGAAAACTGGGAAGCCGCGAAGACGACGTTCCAGGAAAACTGGGAAGAGTTCGAGCAGGAATGGGACGAAATGACGGCTGACAATTCGTAACGCGGCCGAATGACGATGCGGCGGCCTAACGTGCCGTCGGCATGTTCCGGGCGTCCCGCCAGTGGCGGGACGCCCTTTCCTTGGGGCGGGGAAGATCGAAATGACGCATGATCCCCAGAACTTGACGGACCTTTTGGATTCCCTGTCGGAGAAGTCTCAGAAAGGGTCGGTGACTGTACGTGAAATCCTGGACGGATTCGGACGGCGTAGTCATGGCGCACTGTTGTTCTTTCCTGGATTTCTGGTGGCCGCGCCAACCAGCGCGATTCCTGGCGTTTCCATCGGCGGGGCTCTGCTGATCTTTCTGATATCGGTGCAGATCGTCCTGTCGCCTAGAACGCCCTGGATGCCGCGCCGGCTGGCGCGGATGGAAATTGGGGCCGCCAAGATGGATTTCGCGATCCGCTGGTCCCGGCCGGTCGCTCGGTTTGTGGACCGGTTTCTCAGCCAAAGACTGACTTTCCTGTTCGTCCCGCCATTCTTGAATTTCGGTATCGCGCTTTGCGCGGCGCTGTCCCTGCTGATGGTCCCCTATGCCTTCATCCCCTTTGCCGCGTCTGTCGCAGGCCTGGCGGTGGCACTGTTCGGACTGGGGATCATCAGTCGTGACGGAATCCTGGCGCTCGGGGCGGGGTTCGTCGCGGCATTATCCGCGGCATTCGGTGCGTTCCTGTTCTTCGGGGCGGCCGAAATCCCGGAGTTTTTCTAGGACCAAAGCGAAAGGGCCGCCCGTTTCCGGTGCGGCCCTTTCCAATATCTATATTGCGCGGCGGGGCGCGGTTGGCTTACAGCACCGCCGACGCCGAGGCGATCAGCCCACCTACCAGGATCGAATAGAGACCGACGACGGCCGGCCAGGAGGCGGCGTTGTTGCGGTACATGCGGATCAGATCATCTTTATCCATCGATCGTCTCCTTCTCTTCGTTCCGGCGCGGGGCGCCTCAATTGCAGGGCGGGCCGAAGCCCAATGTTCATATCGCCTATCTACTCGATCCGTATTCAGGTTCAATGATAAATCGACATCTGGCTTTCCTGCTTTTTGCAAGGGCCCCCCCCGTTTTTTGCATAGCAGGAAGTCGGCGCCCGCCATTCCGGCAAGCCCCACAAGCCAAGATACTGAAAATGAAGAAAACCGGGGACGATGCCCCGGTTCACTCAATCAGCCCAAGACGGAGAAGGAACTGTCCTTGTTGATGGTCCGGCGTCGCGAGAAGAATCCGAGATTCAGCGTGCGACCGGTGTAATCCATCTTGAACTGAACCGGATCCTTGTCGTGATCCTGGCCGTTCCGATCGGCGTGGATCAGTTCCGCCATCATTTTGCCGGCCACGGGCGCGTTCTTGTACTGATTGCCCGAGGATCCGATGGCCATATAGAAGCCCGGCACCTGCGACTTGTCATAGATCGGGATCCAGTCGTCGGCGGTATCGTACAGTTCCGTCACGCCCTTCATCTGGCTTGGAATGCCCAGCGACGGCATGCGCTGCGCGACGCGCAAGGCCTGAACGCGCCATTGTTCGGAGAAATTCCGGTCCCAATCGTCCGGATCGACCTCAATCTGTTCGTCGCAAGGCGGATCTTCGGACCCGATCAGCAGGAAATTGCCCTTCTCCGGCCGGGTATAGCAGGAGATATCGCTGTCGGACGTGACCCAACCGTTCTCATACCAGCCTTCGACGGGCATCGGGACGTGGACGACTTCCTGCTTCAACGCGCGGGTCTTCACATTCATGTCGTCCAGCGCGCCGGCCATGGCATTGACCTTGGCGGAATGCGGGCCGGCGACGTTGACGACGATCGGCGCGTCAATCCGGGTACCGTCCTTCAGTGTGATCCCGGCGATTGCGCCATTGGCGTCCTTGCGGATTTCAGTGATTTCGGCATTGAAACGGAACTTGCCTCCGGCGCGTTCCGCCGCCTTGCGCAGATTCTGGGCGGACAATTGCGGATCGTTGATATAGCCGCCCTTGGGGAAGAAGACCGCACCGCCGACCTCGCCACCGGTCGGTTCGCCGAAGCCTTCGTCTTCCGGACGTTTGGCGGGATAGAAGCAGCGCAGATCATAATGCGGCATCTTCTGACGGATGTCGTCGTTGCTCCATTCCTCATAGGGCACGCCGATCTCGTCGGCGATTTCCTTGGCGCGGGCCATGAAGCCATTGGCTTCGCACTTGGTGACCATCGTCCCGGTTTCATGGAAATAGGCTAGGGCTTCGTCATCCGGCGCGCCGAGGAACTCTTTCCAGTTCTTCCAATAGAAATACCCTTCATAGGCCAGGGCGGATCCGTCGACGGTGGAGTAGTAGGTGCGAATGATCGCACAGGAGCCCGAGGTCGAGCCGTAGCCGGCGGCCGGCAGTTTGTCGACATTCAGCGTCTTATAGCCCTTGCGCGCCAGTTCCAGACCGACGGCGGAGCCGATCACGCCCGCGCCGATGATGATCGCGTCAAACTGTTCCGTCATTGTGAAGCCTTCTGGGTATTTTGTTCAGACATAAACGTCGCCGCGACTATGACACTGGTTTTTGTTTCGGCTCAACCCTTGAATTCGACACCGGCACGCGCGTGCGCCAAAGCTTCGGGCGTATCGAGATCGAGAAAGATGCCGGGATCGTCGACAGGCACTTCGGCGACTTGATCCTCATAGGCCGCGATTAACGCCTTGGCGCCGGTATCGCCCGACAGTTCCATGATCTCGGCAAAGAAACGGCGGGCCAAGAGCACTGGGTTGCCGCGCTTTCCATTGTAGACCGGAACGCAGATCGACCGCCCTTCGACGGGGTCGAATGCGGCCAGAAGCTTGCGCATGGTGGATAGCTTTACCCGCGGCATGTCACCCAGACAGATCAACGCGCCGTCGGCGTCCTGCGGCAAGGCGGCGATACCCCGTTTCACGGTCTCCGCCAGACCCTTGGCGAAATCCGGGTTATCGACAAATGACAGGTCCAGGTCGCCCAGAACCTCCCGAATGCGGTCGGCTTCATGACCGGTTACCGCCGTAGCTTGAGATGTTCCCGACGACAGAAGGGTCTCGGCGACATGCCGAACCAGGCATTTGCCGTCCAGTTCCTCCAAAAGCTTGTTGGCGGGACCCATGCGCCGCGATTGTCCGGCCGCCAGGAGAACGCCCGCGATCTTAGGCGCGGTGGTAACGGACGGGGTTGGATCGGCTTCCGCGCGGGGCAGGGGACGGGTCGGGATCTCCTTCAGAAACCCGCCCGCCCCCATATCCATGATGGCGAAACCGTCGATGGCCAGTCCGGCGACCAGTCGCTCCAGGACCCAGTCATAACCATTCGGCTTGGGGGATCGGACACAACCCGGTGCGCCAATCACCGGAACTCCAGCGACATCGCCAAAAAGCAGGAGGTTTCCGGGGTCGACCGGCATGCCGAAATGCAGGACTGTCCCGCCCGCCGCCTCAATTGCCGCGGGAATGACGTCGCGGCGGTCGACGATGGCTGAGGCACCGACAATCGTGATGGCGGCGGGACCTTCGGCGGCGGCGGTGGATAGGGCGGCGGCGAGGCTGCGGGCATCGTGATTGCACCGGGTCGATGCCGACAGGCTGGCGCCGAGGGACCGGGACCGGTCTGCCATAACCCGCTCCGTCTTATCGAGAATGGTGGGTTTCAGCCCCGGCAACACGGTCTGGATCAAAGCCAGCGACACCGGACGGAACGGGTGCAACGTTAATATGGGCTGGGCGGGCAGGGCGGCCTTCAGCGCCTCGACCGGAACGCCAAACGGAATGATCTTGGCCGTCGCGACCATCTGACGGGCCGCAACACGGCTGAAGGGCGGCAGCGCCGCAAGGGTGATTCCCTCGTCGATCCGGTTCAGTGCGGTTAGGGCCGCGGGATCATAGGAAAGAATGCCGGGCGCGTCGGCTATCATGTTGACCCGGCCCGTGAAGGCCGCGCTGCACGTCATGCCAGGGCCGGTGGCGGCTACGGCCAGGCGGTCGGCCGCTTCGTCTTCATGAATGTCGCCATTGGCAAGGCGACAAACGGTGACCTGGGCAATCCCGGCGGCCACCAAAGTGTCGCAATCCTCGGACGACAGAATGCGGCCTTTTTTCAGTCGCTTCCCGCCCGCATCCATCGAATGGGCCAGGATCGCACCTGCGGCGGTGCCGGATGGAACCGGTCCGAAATCCATCAGCGCCCCTTTGGCCCCCGCAAGGTCAGGGTCACCTTGCCCAGGATGGCGATGGCGATTTCCGCCGGGGATACCGCGCCGATATCCAGTCCGATGGGGCCGTCAATCCGGTCGATTGCATCCGGTTCGACCCCGCTCTCCCGAAGCCGAACGGCCCGCGCGGCCGCTGTCTTCTTACTGCCCAATGCGCCGACATAGAAGGTATCCGATTGCAGGGCAACCGCCAATGCCGGGTCGTCCAGCTTCGGATCGTGGGTCAGCGCGACGACGGCCGTCCTGCGGTCGGGCGCCAGCCGTGTCATGACTTCTTCCGGCCAATCCTGAACGACGTCGATATCCGGAAACCGCGACTGGCTGGCCCAGGCGCCGCGCGGATCGATGATCGTGACGGCATAGCCCGCCATCGCTGCCATGGGCGCGAGGTTTTGCGAGATATGGACCGCGCCGATCAGGATCATCCGAAGCGGCGGGTTGAAGACCTGGATGAACAGACCGTCTTCTGCGGGGCCAGACTTGTCCCGGCGCAGCGCGGATTCCGCCGCCGCGAGCAGCGTTTCGCTTACCGGAAGGTTGCCAGCGACAACCCGGCCGTCATGGATCAAACCTTGCGTACCGTCCGCAATTCGTGTCGCGAGCACGACGGCCTGGCCTTCCGCCCGCAAAGTGTCCAGGCGATCCAGAAGGTCGCGTTTCACGTCAGTGCTCCAGCTTTTCGACAAAGACCCGGACGGTGCCGCCGCAGGCCAGGCCGACTTCCCAGGCCATTGCGTCGGAAACGCCAAATTCCATGAGCTTCGGCACACCGCTTTCCATCACGTCGAGGGCTTCGGTCACCACCGCCCCTTCGATGCAACCGCCGGAGACGGAACCTTCGAATTCGGCCTTCTCATTTACCGCCAACTGGCTGCCGGCCGGGCGCGGGGAGGAGCCCCATGTTTCGACGACGGTTGCAATCGCAACGGCGAGACCGTCGTCCTGCCAGGATTTGGCCGCTTGAAGCGGGTCGTTGATGCTGGTCGTCATGCGGCTTGGTCCTTCCATCCCGAAGGGGCGCGGGGCCCTGGGTCGCGGCACAGAGCATCCGCCAGTTGCGACAGGCTGTCCAGATTGTGGATCGGACGGAAACTGTCGACGTGATCGATCATGACCCGCGCGCCGCTGGCCTTGGGTTGATAACCGTCCCAGCGCAATAGGGGATTCAACCAGATAAGCTGCCTGCAGGATTTTTGAAGCCTTTCCATTTCCTGCGCCAACCCCGCCGCGCCGTCCCGATCCAACCCGTCAGAGATCAACAGAACGATGGGACCCTGTGTCATGACCCGGCGCGACCAGACCCGGTTGAATTCCTCCAAGGTCACACCGATCCGGGTGCCGCCCGCCCAGTCTTCGACCAGGGACGCACATTGATCGACGGCAATGTCGGGGTCCTTGCGGCGCATCGTTCTGGTGACATTGGTCAGGCGGGTGCCAAACAGGAAGCTCTGCACGCGATCCCTGTCATTCGTCACCGTGTGGATGAAATGCAGCATCATCCGGGCATAGCGGTCCATGGATCCGGAAATGTCGCACAGAATGACCAAGGGCGGGACGCGGCGGCGGCGCTTGCGCATCGCGAGTTTCCCGAGATCGCCTCCGGTTCTCGCGGCGCGGCGCAAAGTGGCGCGCAAATCCGTCCGGCGCCCATTGGGATCGGGCCGGAACCGCCGGGTCGGGACCGGCGTGAAGGCCAGGCGCATGCGCCGGATGGCCTTGCGGGCGGCGTCCAATTCGGCCCCGGTCATTTTCTCGAAGTCCTTTTCGGCCAGAACTTCGCGTTTGGAAAAGGTCAGCGAGGCGTCGATGTCGAATTCATCATCCTCGCCATCGTCCTCATCCGTGCCACCGGGAGGGGATTCCTTCGCCAAGGCCTCGGCCAGGCGCGTTGCCATTTCCTGTTTCGGCGCTTCCTGCTCCCCCTTCATGGCGGGCAGCATCATCGCCATAGCCTTTTCCAGCAGGTTCGGATTGCGCCAGAAAAAATGGAAAGCCTGGTCGAACAGGTCGCGATGATCGCGACGGTTCACGAAGACCGAATGCAGGGTCCAGTAGAAATCCTTGCGATTGTCGACGCCGACCGCCGCGACGGCTTCCAACGCCGCCATGACCTTGCCCGGCCCGACCGGCAGGCCCGCCGCCCGCAGGACACGCGCGAAATGCATGATGTTTTCCGCCAATCGCCCACCGTCGGCCTGGCCAACCACAAGGTTGGCCGCCGGTTGGGACTGGCCGGGATCGCGGGTTCCGGTCACGCCGCAGCGCCTTCCCGGGCCAGCTCAGCCTTGGCTTCTTCGAGGATACGGGCCGCTTCCGATCCGCGCAGCTTGGCGATGTCGTCCTGATACTTCAGCAGCGCGCCCAACGTATCGTTGATCGTATCCGGGTCCAGGGCCAGGCGGTCCAACTGTGTCAGGGCCTGAGCCCAGTCGATGGTTTCCGCCACGCCCGGCAGTTTGAAAAGGTCCAGGGTTCGGATTTTCTGAACGAAGGCGACGATCTGACGGGACAGTTCCGTCGGCGCCTGCGGCGCCTTGATCGCGAGAATTTCCAATTCCCGCGCCGCATCGGGATAGTCGACCCAGTAATAGAAACAGCGACGCTTGATCGCGTCGTGGATTTCGCGCGTCCGGTTCGATGTCAGCACGACCAGTGGCGGTTCCTCCGCCTTGATCGTGCCCAGTTCGGGGACCGTGACCTGGAAATCCGACAGCACCTCCAGCAGGAAGGCCTCGAAGGGTTCGTCGGTCCGGTCCAACTCGTCGATCAGCAGGACCGGCGGCTTGCCGGATTGTGCGCTTTCCAAAGCCTGCAGGATCGGACGTTTGATCAGGAACTTTTCGGAAAACAGCGTGTCTTCCATGGACTGACGGTCACTGTTTCCGGAGGCTTCCGACAACCGGATTTCCATCATCTGACGGCCGTAATTCCATTCATAGACCGCCGACGAAACATCCAGACCCTCATAGCATTGCAACCGGATTAGCGGTCGGTCGAGCGTTCGGGACAGAACCTTCGCAATCTCGGTCTTGCCAGTCCCGGCCTCGCCTTCGAGAAACAGCGGCCGGTTCAACTTCAAGGACAGGAACAGGGCGGTGGCCAGCGAGCGGTCGGCCACATAGCTGCCGGTTGCCAGCAAGGAAAGTGTGTCGTCGACGGAGTCGGGAAGGGAGGTCATGCGGCCTCTTTCTTACGGTGTGGGTTTACCGCACGATATAGCGCGAGCCCCGGTGGCCTCAACCGATTTGCGGGCGGCAAGTTATCCGGCCCACCATTCCGCGTCCTTGGTCATCTTGCCGGATTGGACCCGGTCCAAGGCGCCTTCGGCATGTTTGCGGTTGCGCTTGGCGGTGTCGGCCAAAGTCTTTGCCCGATAGGTCTGAAATACCGCCGCCGCCGCAGAGAAGGCCTCTATCGAATCTTTCAAAAGCGCCGGCTGTCCTTCCGCACGGCCCAGCAAATAGAGCGCCGTCGCCCGGTTGTTCTGTGTCCTGGCCCATCCCAGCGGATTGTGTTCCCGGTTGCGGATTTCCATCGCGTTGCGGCAGACCTGTGACGCCCAAGTCAGAAACTCGGTGTTCTTTGCCAGGCGGCCCAGCAGGATCAAGATCTGTCCCAATCCGTTCATCGTGTCCGCCCAGGGGTCCTGCATGACCCGCTTGTCGCAAACCGCAAGCGCTCGGTTAAACGCCTCGACACCTTGTTTGCAGGCGTCCAGATCGGCGGTTTCCAAGGCGCAGCGATACAGGATCGCGCCGTGGCGCGCGTGGGCCGTGAGGTACTGATATGTGTGCTTCTTCCCGTCGAAATGCTTTGCCGCCTGCGCGACAGCATCCCGTGCCAGCATTCGGTCCGGCAGACTTTCGGCCCGTTCAGCTTTTGCGTTGAGGACAAGCGCCAGATGCAGAAAGGCCATGCCGCGGCCCAGTGCATCCTCGCGGGGCATGAATTTGATCGCTTCCCGATAGGCTTCCGCCGCATCGTCCAACGCGTTTGTTCCCTGTTCCAGCAGCGCGGCTCTTGCGATCGCGTTGCCGAAGGAAACCAACTGTCGGCCAATTGCCTGATTGGACAGCCGATGCTCATTCAGCACACCGGCGGTTCTGGCGCGAGGCAGGTCGAGCGGCAGGTCGCGTTCCAACGCCTCAAACAGTCCCTGTGCGCGGCCTGGAATGGCGGCACGGATTAACGCGTGGCAGTACGTCAGGGTCTCGTTGCTGGCGTCTATCGGCACGAAGAACCGGTCATGGACGGAGAAGCCGCCGACGCGGGCTTCCTCGTCCGGCCAGGGTGTAACGACCGCCAATTCGATCAGGCGCGGGTTCTCCGGGCTTTGCACCGCGCCAATCAGGGCCAGAGCCGCCCCAGCCTCCGCAATCGACCGGCGCGCCTGAGAGATGCGTGAATCCCAGGATAGTCCCGGCTCCGCCATCCTTTCGTCCGCCCAAGTGATCGAAACGAAACTGTCCGCCCGGTCCAGCCACGTTTTCAACGCCTCAAAACAGATACCTTGCGGATCGCCCAGCAACGGCCCGATCAGCACGCGCGGCAGATTGCCGGACACGCCTGGGGTTTCCGAATCCTCCATGCCGATCGGCTTGTCGGCCCGCTGCGGCCCGCCCATGGAAGCGTCTGTCGAAACTTCCAGTTTCTTAAGGGGTTTCGGCGACGGGGCACCGGACACGGGCTTTGCGGATTTCTCTGCCGGTTTCCCCGCCGGACCACCGGAACCGGGCACAGGGGCCGTCCGACTGGCCGCCGATTCGGCATCCGGACGCGCAGAGCCGGCGGAGGGCTGATTCACGGTGCAGGCTCCCGGCGTCGTGCTCCCGCTGGATTCCGCCGGAGTGACCGGTTTGGTCTTCGGCACACCCTCGACAATGGCTGTGGTCTTGCGCAGCCGTGTGACCAAGACGGTCATGATGTCGGATGCGAATTTGGGGTCGACGCTGATCTGGTCCAGAAAAGTCTGGGCCTGAAACTCTCTTAGGCTGACCTGGCCTTTGGCGCGGGCAGAGGCGGATCGGGGACGACCGTCGATGACACCCATTTCGCCCAGCATTTCACCCGGCCCCAGCAGCGCGATGGCGATTTCGCCTTCGGCCGACTCCATGAAGACCTCGACCTCGCCGGAATCGATCAGACACGCAAAATCACTCGGTTCGTCCTGACGAAAGACAATTTCCCCGTCACCGAGATTTCTAAGCTCACCCTCCAAGGCGAAAGCTCCCCTAACCGTAACGGTCCAACCGTTTCAGATGAACCGATAGGTACCCCTAACCAAGCCGATCAAGGGCAAAGGGTATGCCATCGCTGGGTGAAAGTGTAGCGAAGCTAGTCGGGATTTTATCTATCTTGCGCCGGGGCTTAACTGGGATTGGGCAGGTTACTTCTGTTTCCAACCACCGGGGGTCAGGAACCACCAGCCGGATGGCGCCTTGTCGAAGATCGCCTTGGCATAGATTTCCTGAACAGCCGATATCGATACGCCCTGCTCATCGGCCTTGGATTTGTAGAAGGCCTGACGCTTCTGGTTGATGTTGTTCACCAACTGTTGCGTCTCCGATGTCGCGCCATCGCGGGCGACGGCATAACCGTCATGTCGTTCCCCGACCGTCCCGATAGAACGCGGCGCATCCAGGGGGTCGGCGGCCCAGACCCGCGTCGGCAGCAGCAAGGCACCCGCCGTCAAACCGGCCGCCGCCAGGAGCAGCCGCCGACGGTCGGGCATATCCACAGCTGAACGCTGTTTAGAAAATCGGGTTCGAATCGACGTCATCATTTGCCTCTTCGATTAGCCGCAGACGGACATCCGCGTCCAATTTAACATTCAAGTTGATGGTGATCGGCTCGCGCGGTGCTTCCACTTGGACTTTGGGCGTGCAGGCGGAAATCGCAACCGCACCGAACAGAACGGCGATGCGCCAAAACGATTTTCGATCAAGTCCACACACGGAGGTCGGCACCTTTCTGTCGCGGGTGAGGCGGAGTGTGTCCGCCCGACTATTGAAAGACTAGGCGGGAAATTCAGGTTCCGAAAGCAATATTGAAGATTCGTTACCCATTCCCCCGTCGCCCGAGAATTGTAGACGACAGGTCCAACACATCACGCAAGATACTGAAAAGTTTCCGAAAGTCGCTTTCCAGTGCGATGTTCAGACGGAAAGGGTGACCGTTCAGGACCGCTGGATTCCGACCGCCGAGACTTAGCAGAATCTTGCCGTCCTGGCCGGGGGGCAGGTCGACCTCCGCGTTGAGACTGTCATAATGAAAATCCTTCAAGACATCGGTCATCATCTGGACGGTCTCTTCGTCGCTGGCCAGGGCCTGATTGACGGATGGGTTGTCGATCTTCAACACCCCGCCGCCCTCCGCGCCGACACTGCCGCCCTGAATAATGGCGTCGCCGGACGTTACGCGGATCGGCAACAGACCGGACACCTGGCCCGTGGCTTCGACGCCTTCTATGTCGATCAGATCGATTGCGTCGCGCAGGGAAATACGGCGCATCCGGATTGTCCCATTCAGGCTCGTGGCGGACGGATCCGCGACGGCATCGATCAATGCGATCGATCCGCCAAAAACCGATAGCTCGGCATTGTGAATGGCGATCGCGGCATCGGGCGTTATCGTGAAACTGGCGGCGACCGGCACGGAACCCAGGCCCGGCATGCGCGCGGTCGCGGAAAACTGCGTCATTCCCTTGGTCGCCGGAAATCGCCCGAGATCGAAAAGGATCGGTCCATTCAGTCCACGGATATCACCGTCCGGCGTTTCAACGGCCAGATCGGTCAGGTCAACAGCCAGTTCACCGGACATGGCTCCTTCCTGAATTACCGCATCGAGAGACGCGGAAACCGTGCCGTCCAAGTCGGGTATGACCGGCAATCGGATCGCCATGAATGCCGGCAGAAAATCGCTCAAATTCCTGCCGTCGGGACCGAACCGAACCGGTTCCGTCGACACCTTTAGGGTAGTGGGTCCGCCTGATCGGCCCGAATGAACAAAGTCGGCCTGCGCGGCAATGGCGCCGCCCGCGATTGATATCGGACCATCCGCCGCAATCGTCCCATCCTTGCCGATTGAGACGCTGAAGGACGCGGAGGCGGCGCCCGTTGCGAAGGGGCGGCCCTGACTGATCAGTTCCGCGCTTTGCACCGAAAGCGATCCCGTCTCGCCACGCCATTGGGCCCGTAACACTGTCCGGTTAGCGGCCAAGTCGAGATCCGGTGACTGGATATCCACCGGTCCCAGGGCGAGCCCCAAGGCGCCGGATGTGTAAGTCACCGAGGCAGGTTGGCGGCCGAAAACGAGGGACGGCGTCGAGCCGTCGTCCGACGGTAAGGCGACGCTCATTTCGCCGATCCGAAAAGTGCCCGCGACGGCGAGCGACCCCTCTGGATCGTCGAAATTGGCGGAAATCCGCAACGGGTCGCGTCCGGCGACATCAAGCCGTAGATTGGGAGACAGTCGCAAATCGCCCGTTCCGGTAAGGCCGTCCGCCCTGATCTGGCCACCCGGTTCAACGGTCACTGCTATGCGGGCCATGCCTTGAGAGATGCTGGCAAGGCCTTCTCCCCGGACGGTCGCCTGACGCACCCAGATCGGATCCCATATTGTACCGGTTAAGGTTCCCTCCAGGCGGTAAGGTATCTCCATCCGGGGGATTTCGCCGGTCAGAAGGCTGGCGACATCCAGTTCCGCAGCGCCCAGTTCCAGATGCACCGCCAGATCCCGGGGCAGGTCGACGCCGCGCAGCACGGACAACCCGGCTCGTCGCAGAAACACCAATGTCGGTGACCAGTTCCGGCCCAGTGTCATGGATACCGGTTCGATCTCCGCGGCGATCGGACCCACAGTCACTGCCGTCGTCATGTCGAAGTCCAGCCGGGCGCCGCCGCCGGGCTCCGGGCGCAAGATGACGGCGGCAGCATCCGAATTTCCATCCAGGACCATTTGCGGCGCACCGGTCAGATAGGGGAGCAGATGGTCGGGGATCAGGGCAAGAAGGTCGTCCGGAACCCGCGCGGCGCCGATTTCGATCGATTGCGGCATTCGGATCGCAAGGGCTTCGCCATCGGTCCGCATTTCGACTAGACCGTCGGCCAGAACAAGGTTCGGATAGTCCTTTGGCGACAGGCGCGCGCCTGTCCAGGCCAGTTCCAGGCCGCCGCTGAGCAGGCCAGGCGTGAGACTGGCCGTTTGCCCTAGCATCGCCAGATCGAAACGTGCCGTCGCCCGGCCTTGCGCAGCGATGATTTGCGGCGCCAAAGGAAGCCAATGACCTAACGACAGGTCCGCAGTCCCGCTGGCGGTGACGCTATCCGCGTTGGAACGAAACTCGGCCAGGAGCGCGCTTTGGGAAACCCGGTCCTCCAATCGTACGCGTCCCGTGACCGGAAAGAGGCCCGGCGCTGCGGGGAAGGTAAGGTCGACATCCCCGACGATCCGACTTGTCCCAAGCGGGCTTTCGATTTCTACCTGCAAATCCGTCAGGACCAGTTCATGAACGGGTACCGAGATGTCGCCGCCCGTGTCATCCGCTGCCTGTAAAGCAAAACCGTCTATGGCCAATCCTTGTTCCCCGGCGGAGGCATTCAAACGCAATCCATCGACTTGAACGCGCTGCAGGATTGGCGTCGACGACGCGTTCATCGCCAAGGCCACCGAAACCGTTCGGGCCGCCGGTCCGCCGGCAATGGCGATATCGTTCACTTCAATTCGGTCGAAATCCGCCCGTGTGACCGTGAAAGTGACCGGAATGTCGAGGAGGTAGCGGACCGTCTCAGGCCCAAAACGGTTCAGGAGATCGACCCGGAACGGCCATGCCGATCCGAGAACGATCAGAATTCCCAGAATCGCGAATAGCAACCATTTGGCTATCAGGGCGGTGTACAGTCGTTCGGTGCGGGCCGATTCCTGTGGCGGGCGTTCTTCGGCGTTCAGGGTACTCGGCTCGGGCTCCGTCATGGCGAAGCGCGTGGTGCGCCGATCCGGCAACCTTCTTCCAGGCACTTGGTTAGCGCCGCTTCCAGTGCCGGGTCGAACTGGCCATCGATCGATCCGTTGAAATATCCGGATGATTGAAGATAGGTCTGAAAGCGCTTGGTCGCCGCTTCGTTGCCACCTGCAATTTCCTTGTAACGGGCCAAGGCACCCGTAATGTCGCCGGACTCGGCCAGGACCGCTGCCTCGACCAGGATGGTCTGGGGGTCGTTCCGGTCGACATCGTCCAGCAGTTCTGCCGCGCGGGCACCGTCGCGAAGGCCCTCATCCGGGGCCGTTGCCAGAATCCAGGCCAGCGTCCGCCGCGCCTCGGCATGGTCCGCATCGTAACTAAGGGCGGTCTCCAGGTCCTGAATCGCGGACGCGTATTCCCGATGGGCATAGAGCGCCAATCCGCGCCGGGCGTAGGGAATCGCGGAAAGCGGGTTCAGGCCCGCCGCGACGCTGAAATCCGCGATTGCGCGATAGGGCTCCTCCAGCCGCAGCAGCACATCACCCCGGACCATATAGGCCTGAAAGCTGTAGGGGTCGTAATCCAGTGTGGTGTCCAAATCGGTCAGGGCACCTTGCAGATCACCCACGGCCTGCCGCGCATCCGCGCGATTGAGATGGGTGCGGGCATAGTCCGACAGATCTGTGAACGCGGCGCCGTCGATCAGGGTCGTGCAGGCCCGCGATCGCGTCTCGGCGTCGCGGGTGCCGTCGGTGCAAACGGTTTCCATCTCCTGGAAATCCTGAGCGCTCGCCGGCGGCGTCAGTATCGCGAGGACCGCGAGGATCGTCAGAAACCGCAGGGCCATGGCCGCAAATCCCAATTCCTCCGTAGCGGCATTAGTTTGCCCAGACGCGCGCGAAAAGAAAAGGGACCCGCCACAATGGGCGGGTCCCTCCGAAACGTTAACCGGGAGAACCGGCGTCAGGAAGCGGCGGCCGCAGCGCGTTTGGCCATGACGCCGATCAGGTGTTTCCGGTAGGCAGCGGACGCGTGGATGTCGGTGTTCAGTCCGCCCTCGTCAATTGAGCTGCTGTCCGGGGTCTGTCCGGCGGAAATCTGGGCCTCGATCCCGTCCGCCCGGAAGACGCCATCTTGACCGGCGCCGGTGACGGCAACGCGGACGCCGCCACTGGTATGCGCCACGAAAACACCCACCAGGGCATAGCGCGATGCCGGGTTGTCGAACTTCACATAGGCGGCCGACTTCGGTACCGGGAAGCGGATGGCGGTGATAATTTCGTCTTCTTCCAGGGCGGTTTCAAACAGACCCTGGAAGAAGTCTTCCGCCGCCAGCTCGCGTTTGGTCGTCACGACGGTGGCCCCGAGACCGAGAACCGCCGCCGGGTAATCCGCCGCCGGATCGTTGTTGGCCAGCGACCCGCCGATCGTTCCCCGGTTGCGCACCTGCGGATCGCCGATCCCGCCGGCAAGCGCCGCGAGGGCAGGGATTGCCGCCTTGACGTCGGCAGAGGCCGCGACGGCCCCATGCGTCGTCATCGCCCCGATGGTGACGGTCGAGCCGTCCGAGGCGATTCCGACCAGATCGCGGCAACCGCGCAGCGATACGACATCGCTGGGTGAGGCGAGCCTTTGCTTCATGGTCGGCAGAAGGGTCTGGCCGCCGGCCAGGATCTTGCCGTCGTCGGCGCCCGACATGGCCGCTGCCGCGTCGGCGACGGTCGATGGCGTATGATACGAGAAGTCGTACATTGTCTTATCCTTTCATCCCCCGCCCATCACTCGGCCGCGGCCGGGACACTGGCGGATTGGATCGCTTGCCAAATCTTCTGCGGCGTTGCGGGCATGGAGATGTCTTCCACCCCCCGGTCCGCCAAGGCGTCGAGAACCGCGTTGATCACCGCCGGCGGAGACCCGATGGCACCGACTTCGCCGCAGCCCTTCACCCCAAGGGAGTTATGGGCACACAGCGTGCTTTCGGTCGTGGCCTGGAAGCCGGGGAAATTGTCGGCCCGCGGCATGCA
This sequence comes from Pacificispira sp., assembly GCF_965228185.1. Lineage (NCBI taxonomy): Bacteria > Pseudomonadati > Pseudomonadota > Alphaproteobacteria > Rhodospirillales > Aestuariispiraceae > Pacificispira > Pacificispira sp. The sequence continues at coordinate 251,054 of NZ_CBDDHE010000004.1, forward strand.
GTAATCCATGTAGGAGCCGGAGATCAGCTGCCCGCTTTCGTCGTATTCACAGGATTCCAGCAAGGCCTGACCAATCCCCTGGGCGAGACCGCCATGGATCTGGCCTTCAACGATCATCGGATTGATAACCCGTCCGACATCGTCCACAGCGGTCATGTTCACCACCTGGGTCACGCCGGTATCCGGGTCGATCTCCACCTCGCAGATATGACATCCGCCGGGATAGGTGAAGTTCATCGGATCGTAGAAGGCGTTCTCCTCAAGGCCCGGCTCCAGCGTCTCATGCGGATAGTTGTGCGGGACATAGGCCGTGAGCGCCACCGTGCCGAAATCGACCTCTTTGTCGGTACCGGCGACGGTGAACTTGCCGTCCTTGAACTCCACGTCTTCCGGCGAGGCTTCCATCAGATGCGCGGCGATCTTGCTGGCCTTGTCGACGACCTTGCCGAGCGCCTTCATGATGGCTTCGCCGCCGACCGCCAGGGACCGGGACCCATAGGTGCCCATTCCAAAGGCGATACGGTTGGTGTCGCCATGATCGATGGTCACATTATCGATCGGAATGCCCAGCGTTTCGGACACCAACTGGGCAAACGTCGTCTCGTGCCCCTGGCCGTGGCTGTGCGACCCGGTATAGATCGTCACCGATCCCGTCGGATGGACGCGGACATTGGCGCTTTCAAACAGGCCGGCACGGGCCCCCAGGGACCCGACGACCGCCGACGGGGCGATGCCGCACGCTTCCAGATAGGTCGAAATACCGATGCCGCGCAGCTTGCCGCGACCGGCAGCTTCCGCCTTGCGGGCCGGGAACCCGTTCCAGTCGGCCAGTTCCATCGCTTTTTTCAGGGTCGCCTCGTAATCGCCGCTGTCATATTGCAGGGCGACCGGCGTCTGATAGGGGAAGGCGTCCGCCGGAATGAAGTTCTTGCGGCGGATATCGACCTGATCCATGCCAAGCTGACGCGCGGCCTTGGAAACCAGACGTTCCAGCAGATAGGTCGCTTCCGGCCGGCCGGCGCCGCGATAGGCGTCAACGGGGACGGTATTGGTGAAGATCGCCTTCACATTGGCATAGATCTTCGGGGTCGTATAAACACCGGCCAGCAGCGTCGCATAGAGATAGGTCGGCACGCAGGTCGAGAAGGTGGACAGATAGGCGCCCATATTCGCCTTGGTGTATACCTTCAGCGCCAGGAACTTGCCATCGGCGTCGATTGCCAGGTCGGCATGAGAAATGTGGTCCCGGCCATGGGCGTCCGACAGGAAGCTTTCGGAGCGTTCGGCGACCCATTTGATCGGCCGGCGTACCTTGCCCGCCGCCCAGGTGACAATGGCTTCCTCGGCATAGTGATAGATCTTGGAGCCGAAACCACCGCCCACATCCGGGGCAACCACACGCAGCTTGTGTTCCGGGATTTGCAGGACGAATGCGCCCATCAGCAGCCGAATCACATGCGGATTCTGGCTGGTGGTGTAGAGCGTGTATTCGCCCGTACCCTTGTTATAATCGCCGATCGCTGCGCGCGGTTCCATCGCGTTCGGGACCAGACGGTTGTTGGTCAGGTCGATGGAAACGACATGGGCGGCGTTCTTGAACTCCGCATCGACTTCGGCTTCGTCGCCCAGTTCCCAGTCATAGCAGAGGTTGCCGGGCGCGGCGTCGTCATGAACCAGCGGCGCACCGGCGGCCAGTGCGGCCTCCATATGCGCGACGGCGGGCAATTCGGTATAATCGACTTCGATCAGCTCTGCCGCGTCTTTCGCCTTGGCGTAGCTTTCCGCGACCACGACCGCCACTTGATCGCCGACATGCCGGACCTTTCCGATAGCAAGCGCCGGATGCGGCGGCTCATTCATCGGACTGCCGTCCTTGTTATTGACGCCCCAGCCGCAGGGAATACCGCCGACACCGGCCATGTCTTCGCCGGTGAAAACAGCCAGCACGCCCTTGGCCGCCTTGGCCGCATCCGTGTTGATCCCGTTGATCTTCGCGTGGGCATGCGGGCTGCGCAGGATATAGGCGTAGGTCTGGCCCGGCTGATTGATATCGTCCGTGTAATTGCCGCGGCCTGTGAGGAAACGGAAATCCTCCTTACGCTTTACCGCGGCACCGATTCCGGTAGCACTCATGACGTTTCTCCCGAATGAAGTCCCTGTTGCCGCGCGAGGCTTCTGTTCGACGTCCGATGCGTCCGGCCTCTGCGCGCGTGGATACGAAAATGACGGCGCCTTACTCGGCAGCCGCCTTTTCGCCGCGCATGGCGGCAGCGCCCGCGGCGATCGACTTCACGATGTTGTGGTATCCGGTGCAGCGGCAGATGTTGCCTTCCAGCCATTCCCGGATTTCGTGTTCGCTGGGGTTCGGATTGGTCTTCACCAGATCGATGGCGCTCATCACCATGCCCGGCGTGCAGAACCCGCATTGCAGGCCGTGATTGTCGCGGAATGCTTCCTGCATCGGATGCAGGTCGTCCCCATCCTGGGCCAGCCCTTCGATGGTCGTCACATCCGCGCCGTCGGCCTCAAGGGCCAGCATGGTGCAGGACTTCACGGAATCGCCGTTGACGTGTACGACGCAGGCACCGCATTGGCTGGTATCGCAGCCGATATGGGTTCCGGTCAGATCCAAAGTCTCGCGAATGAATTGAGCGAGCAGCGTGCGGGACTCTACGTCGCCGGACATCTGCTTGCCGTTGACCGTCATGGAAACGGTTGGCATGCGCTTATCCTCCCTGTGCAGGCGGGACAGCCTCGACAAGGCTGCCTTCTCAGACCGGGAGTTTGGAGCGGCCTTGGAACCGGGTCAAGGGTACTCGGAGAAGGGGTTTTGTGAATTCCCTATGACTTTTTCGGATAGCAGGGGCGGTGAAGGGCGGCGGTAGCCCGTTACCCGCCGGTTCCCGTCATCGGACCGCCACCGCCGAACAGAAGCGTCAGCCCGGCCAGGATGGCGACCAACAGAAGAATCCATTGAAAGGGCGACATGCCCTTGCGTTTCTCCTTGGTTGCATCCACGGCGTCGATCGCCGCACGGGCGATATCGTCACGCGTCTCGGTCATTGTCGGCTGGGGAGTATCGGCGGCCGATTCTCTTGCAGGGGCTTCGGGCGGCGGCGGCGCCTGCTCGGCCTCAAGTTGAGGGGACGGGGCGGGCGCATCGTCTTCCGTAACAACCGCTTCCTTGCCGGCCGCCTCGCGTTCATTGACGATCTCGACGAATTTTTCGAAGAAATCGGTCGCATATTTCTTGGCGGTCGAATCGACCAGGCGCGCGCCGATCTGGGCCAGCTTGCCGCCGACCTGCGCATTGACCGTATAGTTCAGGATGGTCTCGCCTTCATCCTCGGTCAGCTTCACATCCGCGCCGCCCTTGGCAAAGCCGGCCGCGCCGCCTTTGCCTTCGCCGACAATGGTATAACTTTCGGGCGGATTGACGTTTTCCAGCCGGACGGCGCCCTTGAAGGTCGCCTTGACCGGGCCGACCTTGGCTTTGACCGTGGCTTCGAAGCCACCGTCTTCCGTCCGCTCCAGGGATTCGCAGCCGGCAATGCAGGCTTTCAGAACCTCCGGATCGTTCAACGCATCCCAGACGGTTTCGCGGGACGCAGGAATCCGGTATTCGCCTTGCATATCCATGACGGCGGTCCTTCCAATTTGGTTTCGGCGCGGCGCATTCGATCTGTGGCACCCGCCTTGCTATATCAAGAGGAAACGCGTTTGGAAATCGAGAGAGGGTTATAACGGTTATGACGGTTCCGGTTGTCGGTTCCACTTTGGACGTCGCACTTTGGCTGTTCGACCAAAGCCGTCGGGACGACCAGCATCTGCCGGCCCAGAAGCTGCAGCGGCTTCTGTGGATCGCGCAGGCGCTGTACGCGGCGGAAAACCACGGTCGCATGCTGATGCCCGCAACTTTCGTCGCCAGCGAAACCGGCCCGACCGAACCGACGGTCTTTCATATCTTTGAAGATAGCAGGCCGCAGATTGCCCAGAACCGCATGCGGCCGGAGGCGGAGAACTTCCTATCGCGGATATGGCGCAAATACGGGCATCATTCACCGGATTATCTGAACCGGATGATGAGCCATAACGAGGTTTACCGCCGGGCCTACCGGAAGGAACCGGGGACGGTGATTCCCTTCGAGACCATCGCGAAGCATTTCACGACCAAGCCGGATATGGGAAGCCAGGTAAAAACGTCGGACGGACGCATTCTGAAAAAATGGGTTCCGACCGCGAAACCCGTTGCCCGGCGCTGATCCAAACTCTAGTTGTTCATGACGGGATTGGTTAGGCTAACCCGCGTTTCGCGTCAGTCGGAGTTGCCCCATGCCCGGTATTTACGGGTCCATCGCCGCCATCCTTCTCAGCATCGCTCTGCTCTACGGCGGAAATACAATGATGGCCACGCTTCTGCCGGTCCGCGCCGGGCAGGAAGGGTTCGACGCCATCTTCGTCGGCGGGATGGGCACCGGCTATTTTATCGGCTTCATCATCGGCTGCCGTCTTACGCCCTGGCTGGTGCAGCGGGTCGGCCATATCCGGGCTTTCGGCGCGCTTGCCGCGATCACCGCCAGCACGACGTTGGGGTTCGCCCTGTTCATGGAGCCCGCGCCGTGGATCGTGCTGCGATTCATATATGGCGTGGCCGGATCGGGCCTCTTGATGATCGTCGAAGGCTGGCTGAACGAGAAAGCCGGGCAGGGCAATCGCGGCCGCGTCCTGGCGATTTATACGCTGGTCTATATCGGTGCGCAGGCGCTCAGCCAGCAGATCTTCCTGTTCATCGCGGCAAAGGAAGTAACCTTGTTCCTTGTCGCTGCGATTATCATATGCCTGTCCCTGGTGCCGATCGCAATCACGACCTCGCCGTCGCCGACGCCCTTACGCACCGCCAGCCTCAATCTCCGGCGCCTCTATGCGACCTCCCCGGTTTCGACCTTGGGCAGCCTGGGGGTCGGTCTCGCGAATGGGGCGTTTTGGAGCCTGGCGCCCCTATTCGCGCAGGGAATCGGCCTTTCGACCCAGACGGTCGGCATGCTGATCACCTCTGTCATCATCGGTAATGCCGTCTTGCAATGGCCGATCGGCTGGCTGTCCGACCGGGTGGACCGGCGTTTTCCGATCGTCGCCTGCTTCTTCGGTGCCAGCGCCCTCGGACTTGCCATGTCTTTCTCCGAAGGGGTCTATCTGATCCTCGGCATCGCTGCGGTCTATGGCGCCTTTGCGCAGTCGATCTATGCCATGTTGGTCGCCCATGCCGGTGACAAGGCCGAGCCGGAGGAATTTGTGTCGGTCAGTGGCGGCCTGTTGTTGCTGTACGGTGTCGGTGCCCTGATTGGCGCGATGCCAGGGGCGGCGCTGATGGACGCGTTTGGCCATCAGGCGTTGTTCTGGTGGACGGCCTCGGTCCATTCGGGAATCGCGGTGTTCATCCTATGGCGGATGCTCAAGCGGCCCGGCCGGGCGGAACCGATGCCCGAAGGTTTTCAGGCGGTCCCGAAGTCGACGCCGGTTGCGGTCGACCTCGATCCCCGGGCGGAGGCATCGCCGCCGCCGGATGCCGAACATCAAGCCGGAGAGGGCGGGGCCACCACGCCTTGATCTTGCCGCATCGGGGTATTAAGGACGTTGGGCCCGCGCCCGCGCGGTTCACAACCGTCCTGTCGATTCTGTTGGGAAAAACCGTACCGATGAACCGAACCGCTTTCACCGTTGTTGTCTCGGCCCTGCTGTTCGCCCTTATCGGAGTAACCCAATCCGCCTGGGCGGCGGGGCCTGGTGCCCCGCATCTCGACGGCGGGTCGATGGGACTGATCTGGGTCGTCCCTTTTGTCGGCATGTTGCTGTCGATCGCAGTTTTCCCGCTGGTCGCACCGCATTTCTGGCACCACAATTTCGGTAAGATTTCAGCGGTTTGGGCGCTGTTGTTCCTGGTTCCCTTCACCCTGGTTTACGGGTTCGAGCTCGCGCTGTTCGAGGTCATTCACGTTCTCTTCCTGGAATATTTGCCCTTCATTATCCTGCTGCTGTCGTTGTTCACCGTGGCAGGCGGTGTCCGGGTAAAGGGCTATCTGGCCGGTACACCGGCCGTGAACACCGGCATCCTGCTGATCGGTACCGTGATCGCCAGTTGGATGGGTACGACCGGGGCGGCCATGTTGCTGATCCGGCCGCTGATCCGCGCCAACGAGGAACGGAAGCACAAAGTGCACACCATGGTGTTTTTCATCTTCCTTGTGGCGAATATCGGTGGATCCTTAACGCCCTTGGGCGACCCGCCCCTGTTCCTGGGCTTTTTGAAGGGGGTCTCTTTCTTCTGGCCGACGACGCATATGTTCCTGCCGATGGTCTGCGTTTCCGTCGTGTTGCTGGTTGGGTATTACGTTGCCGACAGCATCCTCTTCGCGAAGGAACGTAAGGCCGGATCGCAGGTCGGCCTGCCGAATTCGGATGAGAAGCCACATCCGTTGGGGATCGAAGGCGGGGTGAATATCCTGCTGCTGGGCGGCGTGATCGCCGCCGTCTTGATGTCCGGCGTCTGGAAGCCGGGGATCGCGTTCCACCTGTACCATGTCGACATTCAGCTCCAGAACGTGGTGCGAGACCTGCTGCTGCTGGGGCTGGCGGTCCTGTCCTGGAAGATCACATCGATCGAAAGCCGACGTGCCAATGGCTTCAGTTGGTTCCCGATCGTGGAGGTCGGCAAGCTGTTTGCCGGCATCTTCATGACGATCATTCCGGCGATCGCGATCCTGAAGGCCGGGACCGACGGCGCGCTGGAACCCATTGTGTCGCTGGTCAGCCATGAAGGGCAGCCGGTCAATGCGATGTATTTCTGGGCGACCGGCATTCTGTCCAGTTTCCTGGATAATGCGCCGACCTATCTGGTCTTCTTCAATACGGCCGGCGGCAATGCCGAACTGCTGATGACCGATATGGCCGCGACCTTGCTGGCAATATCGGCCGGGGCCGTCTTCATGGGGGCCAACACCTATATCGGCAATGCCCCCAACTTCATGGTCCGGTCCATCGCTGAGGAACGCGGCATCGCGATGCCCAGCTTCTTCGGATACATGGCCTGGTCGGGCCTGATCCTGCTGCCCCTCTTCGTCGTGGTGACGTTCCTGTTCTTCCTGTGACCTGAAGGTCGGCCTGGATCTCGGATCCGGCCGACCACTCAGTGGGACATCAGCAGCGGGATATGGCTGTGGCCGATCACGTATCGGCTGGCCGACCCGAACAGCTTATCCAGGAAGGATGTGTGCCCATAGGCGCCCATCACCACCATCTCGGCCTTCACCGCCTCTGCCGTCAGCAGGATTTCCTCACCCGCATGACCGGATTGGGCCTGGGTGATTTGCGACACCTCAATCCCATGGCGATTCAGATAGTCGACGACCGGTTTCGCGGTTTCTGACGTTACATTCCGATCCGTACCGCAGGTCAGTAGGTGAACCGACTTCGCCTTGGCCAGCATGGGCAGCGAATCGCGCAGGGCGCGGATGGCCTCTTTTGAATAGGTCCAGGCGACCAGGATCGTCCCGACGGCGTCCAGATCGAACGCCTTCGTACCTTTCGGAATGACCAGGACCGGACCGCCGGCGCCGATAACCAGCTTCTCCGGCATTTGATACATCAGCCGGTCTTCGAAGCTGTCGAAGCTGACCTGATTGAGAACGGTCAGATCGACATGGTGCACTTCGTTCAACAACTGATCGAGGTGATCTTCCTCGCCATAGATCCATTCGTACGAAACGCCCACGCGGGGGCAAATTTCATCGACCAACTGTTTGATCGCGACGGATTTCTCGCGCGCGCTCTCGCGGGCTTCGTGGAGATAAAGGGCGGAGGCACCGCGTCCTTCGGCCCCCGGCGGCAGATGCACCGGTGTCGCCACATAGAGCGCCAGGAGATGCGCGTTAAGCTTCTTGGCCAGCCCCGCCGCCACGTTAAGCCGGTTTTCGCAATCGGGGTCCGGCGCTAGGTGGACGAGCAAGGTTTTGATGGCCATGGCGGGGGCTCCCGAAAACGACGATTTCACTGGGCGGAAGGCTATCGCCCGGTTTGGCGCTTTGCAATCGGCTCTGGCCCCTTTGCAAATTCGTCGTTGTTTTCGCAGAACAATGCGCCATGTTAAAGTAAACTAAGTCGTTTCCTTTTAAGATTTCCAAATGGCCGCAGATACATCTTCCCAACCCGACGCAAAGGCCCGTCGCGGCGTTCAGTTCCGAACGTTGCGCACCATGCTGCCCTATCTCTGGCCGGCGGGACGGACCGATGTCCGCACCCGCGTTGTCGGCGCGATGATCGCCCTGGCGCTTGCCAAGGGCGCGAATGTCACGGTGCCGATCTTCTACAAGCGCGCCGTGGACGCCTTGGATATCCAGGGGTCGGAAGGGGCGGCGATGACTGCCGGGATCGTGGCGATTCCGATCGCGTTATTGGCCGGCTACGGTCTGACCCGCCTTTTGGCCGTGGTCTTCCAGGAAATTCGGGAAGCGCTCTTTGCCCGTGTTGCTCAGACAGCGATTCGCACGGTCGCGCTTCGAACCTTCGAGCACCTACACGCATTGAGCCTGCGGTTCCACCTGGAACGACAGACCGGCGGCCTGTCGCGAGTCATCGAGCGCGGCGTGAAAGGGATCGAATTCGTCCTGAACTTCATGCTGTTCAATATCATCCCCACCTTGCTGGAAATCGGCTTGGTCTGCGTCATCCTTTGGGGGCTCTTCGATATATCCTTTGCCGCGGTCACATTCGCGACCATCGCCGGCTATATCGCATACACGCTGATCGTGACCGAATGGCGCCTGAAGTTCCGTCGCGAAATGAACGACAGCGACACGAACGCCAACACCAAGGCGATCGACAGTCTGATCAACTATGAGACCGTCAAATATTTCGGCAATGAAGGGCACGAAGCTCAGCGTTATGATTCCGCGCTAAAGCGCTATGAGAACGCAGCCGTGCGGTCGACCGTCAGCCTGTCGGTCGTGAATGTCGGGCAGGGCGGCATCATCGCCCTGGGTCTTGTCGTCCTGATGCTGATGGCCGCGAACGGCGTTGCCGCGGGGACGATGACGCTCGGTGATTTCGTGCTGGTGAACACCTATCTGATCCAACTGTACCTGCCGCTGAACTTCCTGGGTTTCGTCTATCGTCAGATTCGCCAGAGCCTGACGGATATGGAGGACATGTTCCAACTTCTGAACGTGCCGCAGGAAGTGATGGACAAGCCGGACGCCCAGCCTTTGCGCGCACCGGAAGGAAAACTGAGCTTCAGCCATGTCGATTTCGGCTATGACCCGCGCCGCCCGATCCTGAAGGATGTCGATTTCACGGTGGATCCTGGAAAGACACTGGCCATCGTCGGGCCGTCCGGCGCCGGGAAATCGACAATCAGCCGGCTGCTGTTCCGGTTCTACGACCCCAGCGGCGGATCGGTCCGGATCGACGGCATCGATCTGCGCGACGCGACCCAGGACAGCGTGCGTGCGGCGGTCGGCATCGTTCCGCAGGACACGGTGCTGTTCAACGATACGGTCGAATACAATATCGGCTATGGCCGTCCCGGCGCGACGCCGGAGGAAATCCGCGAGGCGGCGCGGCTGGCCCGTATCCACGATTTCGTGGAATCCCTGCCGGACGGCTACCGGACCACGGTCGGGGAACGGGGCTTAAAACTGTCCGGCGGCGAGAAGCAACGCGTCGCCATCGCCCGCGCCATCCTGAAATCGCCGCAGATCCTGCTGTTCGACGAGGCGACGTCGGCCCTGGACACCGCGACCGAGCGCGAGATCCAGAAATCCCTGCGCGAGGTCAGCAAGGGGCGCACGACCCTGGTCATCGCCCACCGACTGTCCACCGTTGTGGACGCCGATGAGATCATCGTCCTGGAATCAGGCCGGATCGCGGAGCGTGGCACCCATGCCACGCTGCTGGCCGACGGCGGCGTCTATGCCGATATGTGGCGCCGTCAGCAGGAAGGTGAAGAGGGCGATGGCGTCGCCTTGAGCGCGCCGTCTCCTGGCTGACCGGGGCAGGGGCTTGCCAAGCCCGGGTTCGCGGTATATATGCCGCGCCACAACACACATGGGGCTTTCCGGGACGCGACCGTCATATGGTTCCGTTCCGTCCGGTGCCGGGCTTCCGGCTTATACCAAGGGCTCCATGGAGGATTAACCGGAGAAGCAAAGGAGCCATTTTATGGCCGTGCCGACTTTTACCATGCGTCAGCTGCTCGAAGCGGGCGTGCATTTCGGACATACCACCCGTCGCTGGAACCCGAAGATGAAACCGTTCATCTTCGGCGATCGTAACGGCATTCACATCATCGACCTGGAACAGTCCGTGCCGATGCTGACCCGCGCGCTGGAAGAAGTGTCGCGCGTCGCGGCGGCCGGCGGCCGGATCCTGTTTGTCGGCACGAAGCGCCAGGCGCAGTCGATTGTCGCCGAACATGCGCTGAAATGCGGTCAGTACTATGTCAACCACCGCTGGCTGGGCGGCATGCTGACCAACTGGAAGACCATTGCGAATTCGATCAAGCGCCTGAAGACGCTGGAAGCCCAGTTCGAAGACGAAGCCAACCTGCAGGGCCTGACCAAGCGTGAGCGCCTGGGTCTGGAGCGCGAGCGCGAGAAGCTGGACCGCGCCCTGGGCGGCATCAAGGACATGTCCAACCTGCCGGACCTGATCTTCGTCATCGATACCAACAAGGAATCGATCGCGATCAAGGAAGCGGGCAATCTGAACATTCCGGTCGTCGGTATCCTCGACTCGAACTCCGATCCGGACGGCGTGTCCTTCCCGGTTCCGGGCAATGACGACGCCATGCGCGCCATCAACCTGTATTGCGACCTGGTCGCCGGTGCCGTCTTGGGCGGACTGCAGGAATCGCTCGGTAAATCGGGTGTCGATATCGGCGCCGCGGCCGAACCGGCCGTCGAGCCTGTTCTGACCGAAGAGCCGGCCGCCGAAGCGGCTGCGGAAGCCCCGGCGGAAGCCGCCCCGGAAGCGGGCGCCGACGGCTCCGAAGAAGCCAAGACCGAGGCCTGATCGCACTGCGATCGCGATTGCGTGCCCCGACCGTCAACGCCCTGTCACAATTCTGTGGCACAGCGGGCCGGACAGTCGGGGCCGCCATCCAGCCTTTGATGTACCAGCCTTTGATGTAGTTGAACCGGACTGCGGTCCGGCCGGCCCCGGGCCGGAGGCGCGACCGCAAAAACGCTAAGACAAAAGGAGCCGTTCCATGGGCCAGATTTCGGCAAGCATGGTGAAGGACCTGCGCGAAAAAACCGGCGCGGGCATGATGGATTGCAAGAAAGCCCTGGCGGAAACCGACGGGGATATGGAAGCCGCGGTCGATTGGCTGCGCAAGAAGGGCCTCGCCGCCGCCGCCAAGAAGTCGGGCCGTGTCGCCTCCGACGGCCTGGTCGCTGTCGTGACCGAAGGCACGTCCGGCGCCGCCGTTGAAATCAACGCGGAAACCGATTTCGTCGCCCGTAACGAAAGCTTCCAAGGCTTCGTATCGGAAGTCGCGAAGATCGCGCTCGCCCATGGCGGGGACGCCGCCCAGACGCAGGCCGCCGCCTATCCGGGTACGGGCCGCACGGTCGAAGAGCAGCTGACGCACAATATCGCGACGATCGGCGAGAACATGAGCTTCCGCCGCTCCGTTGCCCTGACCGTGGAAAACGGCATTGTCGCCGGCTATGTCCACAGCGCCACCGCGCCGGGTCTGGGCAAGATCGGCGTTCTGGTCGCGCTGGAATCGACCGGCGACACCGCGAAGCTGGAAGCCCTGGGCAAGCAGATCGCCATGCATGTCGCGGCCGCCCGTCCGGAAGCGCTGAAAGTCGAAGATGTCGACAGCAGCAATCTGGAACGCGAGCGAGCCGTTCTGGTGGAGCAGGCCAAGGCGTCCGGCAAGCCGGACAACATCATCGAGAAGATGGTCGAAGGCCGCATCCGCAAGTACTACGAGGAAGTCGTGCTGCTGGAGCAGGTCTATGTCATCGACGGCGAGACCCGCGTTAAGAAGATTGTCGAGGATGCCGCGAAGGATGTCGGCGCCCCGGTGACTCTGGCCGGCTTCGTTCGCTATGAACTCGGCGAAGGCATCGCGAAGAAGGAAGAAGACTTCGCGGCCGAAGTTGCCGCCGCGATGAAGAGCTGAGGCTCGGAATGCAGAACAAGGGCCGTTCCCGGTGGGAGCGGCCCTTTTCTTTTGCCTGCGCCGCATCGAATACTCACAATGCGCATCTGCCCCGAAGAAGGATAGCGAGGCCCCATGGCGACTGACGGATCCGATTTGGTCTACAAACGCGTTCTCCTGAAACTGTCCGGCGAAGCCCTGATGGGGGATCGCGAGTTCGGCTTGGACCCGGAGGTGGTCAGCCGCATCGCCGATGAGATCAAGGGCGTCCGCGAACTGGGCTGCGAGATCTGCCTGGTGATCGGGGGCGGCAATATCTTCCGCGGCGTTTCTGTCGCGGCCAAGGGGATGGAACGCACGACGGCCGATTACATGGGCATGCTGGCCACCGTGATGAATGCGCTGGCCATGCAATCGGCCCTGGAGGCCAAGGGCGTCCCGACCCGTGTCCAATCGGCCATTCCGATGGCGACGGTCTGCGAACCCTATATTCGCCGACGCGCGACGCGCCATATGGAGAAGGGGCGGATCGTGATTTTCGCCGCCGGGACCGGCAACCCGTTCTTCACGACGGATACCGCCGCCGCGCTGCGCGCCTCGGAAATGGACTGCAACGCCATGCTGAAGGCGACGAAGGTGGACGGGGTCTATACCGCCGATCCAATGAAGGATCCGACCGCCAAGCGCTATGAAACGCTGAGTTATCAGCAGGTTCTGACCGACAATCTGAAGGTCATGGACGCGTCCGCCATCACGCTGTCGCGGGATCGCGGGATTCCCATTCTGGTCTTCTCGCTGTACGAACCGGGCATGTTCGCGCAAGTCGTGCGCGGGCAGGGCCGCTGCACCAAGGTGACCGAATAACCGGTAAAGTGACCCGCGAACCGTTCGCATCGTTGGACCGACGGGATCAAACCGGATAAAACATCGCGCGGATCGATGGCGATGCCGCAAGCATGGGGTGAAAAGTAAGATGTCTGCGAATATGAAAGATCTGAAACGCCGTATGGAAGGCGCTCTGGAAAATCTGGCTGTGGAATTCCAGGGTCTCCGCACCGGCCGGGCCTCCACGGATTTGCTGACGCCGATCCATGTCGATGCTTACGGCGCCAGCATGCCGCTGAACCAGGTCGCCAGCATCGCCGCGCCGGAGCCGCGCATGCTGTCTGTGACGGTTTGGGACAACAGCATGGTCAAAGCGGTCGAAAAGGCGATTCGGGAATCCGATCTGGGCCTGAACCCGATGACCGAAGGCAATGTCATGCGCATTCCGCTGCCGGAACTGAACGAAGAGCGCCGGACCGAACTGACCCGCGTCGCCGGCAAATATGCCGAGCAGGCCAGGATCGCGATCCGCAATATCCGCCGCGACGGCATGGATACGCTGAAACGTCAGGAGAAGGACGGCGAAATCGGTCAGGACGAGCTGCATCGCGGTCAGGACGACATTCAGAAACTGACCGACGAGTATGTCGCCAAGGTCGATACGTCGCTGGCCGACAAAGAAAAGGACATCATGCAGGTCTGACCGGTGCGCCGGTACGACGCTTTGCCCGATATGACCAATTCCTCCGCCGATATTCCGCCGCCGAAACACGTTGCCATCATCATGGACGGCAACGGCCGCTGGGCGAAAGGCCGTGGGCTGCCGCGCGTCGCGGGGCACCGGCAGGGTGCGGAGGCCGTCCGTCAGGTCGTCGAGACGGCTGGCCGGCTTGGCGTGGATTACCTGACGCTGTTCAGTTTCTCGTCCGAAAACTGGCGGCGTCCGGAAGAGGAAGTCCGCGACCTGATGGGGCTGCTGCGGCGCTATTTGAAATCCGAGATCGCCGAACTTCATAAGAAGAACGTGCGCTTCAAGGTGATCGGGGAACGCGGGCGATTGGACAAGGACATTCAGGCCCTTGTGCAGGACGCGGAACAGATGACCGCGGGCAATACCCAACTGACCTTGTCCTTGGCCCTGTCCTATGGCGGTCGAGCGGAAATCGCGGACGCCGCGCGCCGGATCGCGGAATCCGTGCGCCTGGGGCTGTTGGACCCGGCCGCCATCGATGAGACGCTGTTCGAAAGCTATCTGTGGTCGGTTGGATTGCCGGATCCGGATCTGCTGATCCGCACCAGCGGGGAAAAGCGCATCAGCAACTTCCTTCTGTGGCAATGCGCCTATACCGAATTTTACTATACCGACGTCTATTGGCCCGATTTTGACGAGGCCGAGTTTACGGCCGCAATCGACGATTTCCGCCGCCGGGACCGCCGCTTCGGGGCGACGGCAAGCTACGCATGACGACCGGCGCGGATGCGGGAAAAGGGGGCTTGCCGGCCGATCTGAAGGTGCGGGCGGCCTCCGGTGCCGTGCTGATCGCGATCGCCGTGGCCGAGTTGTATCTCGGCGGCACCTATTTCGTCGTTTTCATCGGCCTGCTGGCCTGCGGCATGATCTGGGAAGCCCTCAACCTGACCGGGGTGAGGGGAAAACACCGGCGGATGATCGCGACCGGCCTGACCGGCCTGGCTTTTCTGTCCCTGATGCCGGCCCTGCCGAATGGCGGATTTCCGGTTTGGGTGGCGCTCTGCCTGATGTCGGGAACCTTGATTTTCGCCTGGAGTGCGGCGACCCGGAAACGGGCCTTCCCGTTCGGCATGGTCGCGGCCGCCTCGGTCTGCATCGGGTGTCTGGTCATTGTTCTGGCTGAGTTGCGGTCAGAATTCTATACCATCCCACCGCTGATCCTGTTGGTTCCCGCCGTGATCGGCACCGATATCGGTGCCTACTTCGTCGGGCGTGCCCTTGGCGGCCCGAAACTCGCGCCGCGTGTCAGTCCCAACAAGACCTGGTCCGGCGCCATCGGTGGGGTACTGGTGGCGGTCGCCGCCGGAATGGCGACGGTCTGGACCTTCCGCCAGAACGGGCTTCAGGCGCCCTTGCTGGATACCCTGGTCATGCTGACGATCCTGTCGATCTGCTCACAAATCGGCGATCTGATCGAATCCTGGTTGAAGCGCCGTGCAGGACAGAAGGATTCTGGTAGACTGATCCCCGGACATGGCGGTCTTCTGGATCGCTTCGATGGCTTCATGGGGGCCGCGGTATTAGGGCTTGGTCCCTGGCTGCTGTTGCATGAAACCGGGGCAATCGGCGGATGACGACACCGAAACGCGTAACGATCCTTGGGGCGACCGGTTCGATCGGACAAAGCACGCTGGATCTTGTGCGGCAGACCCCGGACGCATTCGACGTCATCGGACTTACGGCGCATCGCAACGTTGCCGATCTGGCCCGGCTCGCGATCGAATTCAACGCCGATTGTGCCGCCATTGCCGACGCATCGCTCTATGAGGATTTGAAGGCCGCGCTTGCCGGCTCGAATGTGGAAGCGGCGGCAGGAGAGACGGCGATCGCGGATCTGGCGGCACGCCCTGCCGACTATGTCATGGCCGGCATAGTCGGTTCGGTCGGTCTGCGCCCAACCCTGGCGGCGGTCCGCACCGGGACCTGTGTCGCCTTCGCCAACAAGGAATGTCTCGTCTCCGCCGGGCGGCTGATGATGCAGGAAGTATCCCGTCATCGTGCAACGCTGCTGCCGGTCGATTCCGAACACAATGCGATCTTCCAGGTCTTCGAGTCTCCGAACAGGGATGCCATCACCCGTCTGATCCTGACGGCCTCCGGCGGGCCGTTCCGGACGTGGAGCCGGGATAGGATGGCAGCCGCGACGCCGGCGCAGGCCGTGGCCCATCCCAATTGGACCATGGGCGCAAAGATCTCAGTCGATTCCGCCAGCATGATGAACAAAGGGCTGGAACTGATTGAAGCGCATTACCTTTTCGATATGCCGGAGGGGCAGATCGAGATCGTCGTCCATCCGCAATCGATCATTCACAGCATGGTCGAATACGCCGATGGATCCGTCCTGGCGCAGCTTGGCCCGCCGGATATGCGCACGCCGATCGCCAACACGCTGGCCTGGCCCGGACGCATGATCAGCCCGTCCGAGCGGCTGGATTTTCTGAAAGTGTCGCGGCTCGACTTCGAACCGCCGGACCCGGTCCGCTTCCCGTCTCTGCGCCTGGCGCGCGAAGCCTTGCAAGCCGGACCTCACGCCCCAACTATCATGAATGCCGCCAACGAGGAGGCCGTGGCGGCCTTTCTCAGTGGGAAGTGCGGATTTGCCGACATCCCCCGAACGGTAGAGGCGACCCTGGAGGTGATTGCGCCCCGGGCACTCGACACCCTGGAGGATGTCTTCGCCTTGGAAGGCGAGGCACGCGCGAAGGCCCGGGAATATGTCGCCGTTGCGGCGGAATAGTTGGATTAGGAAGGGTAGCGTATGGATTCTCTGATCGGCGGCGTAGGCCATTTCAACGCGATCATCATCTTCTGCATTTTGGTCTACATCCATGAGATGGGCCATTATCTGGTCGCGAAATGGTGCGGCGTGCGGGTCGAGGTCTTCTCGATCGGATTCGGACGTGAGCTGTTCGGCTGGACGGACCGGTCCGGAACCCGTTGGAAATTCAGCATGATTCCGCTCGGCGGTTATGTCCGCATGTTCGGCGAACACAGTATGGAACAGGTTCAGGGCGATACGGGGCGAGCCATTACCGACGCGGACAGGGCCGTCTCTTTCGACCATAAGTCGCTCGCCCAGCGGGCGGCCATCGTCTTTGCCGGGCCGGCCATGAACTTCCTGTTCGCCATCGCGATCCTGGCCATTCTTTTCGGGGCGGCCGGTGTTCGCGAGACCCGCGATTTCGTCACCTACGGCGTCGGCGCCATTGTTCCGGGCAGCGCCGCGGCGGAAGCGGAATTGGCCGAGGGCGACCGCATCCTGTCGATCGATGGCCGCAGCGTACCGAATTGGGAAAGCCTGGTGCGCGAAGTCCAGTCGAGCGAGGGCAGGGAGCTGATCCTGAAAGTGGAGCGGGACGGTCTTGTCTCGACAAAGCGGATCACGCCGAAACTCAATGAGGAAACGGGCACTTACCTGATCGGCATTCATGCCCCGTTCCAGGTGGTTACCTTCGGGCCGATCGAATCGATCGCCAAGGCGACGGAGCGGACTTGGGATTACAGTATTCTGACGCTGACGGCGATCGGCGAGATCATCACCGGGTCTCGCAGTCTGGACGACATGGGCGGTCCGGTGAAGATCGTCGACATGTCGAATCAGGTGGCGCAAAGGGGCGCATTGGACCTGATCGTCTTCATGGGTGTGCTGTCGATCAATCTCGGTTTGTTGAACCTCCTGCCGGTACCGATGTTGGATGGTGGACACTTGCTGTTTTACGCTGTCGAAGCCGTGCGGGGACGTCCGTTGAATGAACAGACCCAGGAATATCTGCTGCGCGGAGGGTTGGCGCTGTTGCTGTTCGTCATGGTGGTGGTGACAGGAAACGACTTGCTCGGCCTGTTTTGACGACCGGCCAATGAGAACATACTGAATCCGATCTTAGAGAATTGATTCGGACGGAATTTTCAGGTTTAATCCACTCTAACGATAGGGTATCACTGAGCCGGTTTCGAACGTTGTTCGGGTCCGGCTCGATTGATGATTCGCGGTTTGTGGGACGAGAAGGGCGGTTTTGGTGGCAATCTTCCCAGGAAAAGTTTCGTGCGCAATTGCGCTCGCCGGCGCGCTGTTGCTGACTTCTGGTGCAGCACTGGCGCAGACCGTGCCGCCCATTGTCGCGCCGCAGCCTCAGGGCACCGCGCCGGGTCAGCCCGGTGGGGCGCAGCCGACGGTCGACCCGAATGCTCCGACGATCAGTCAGATTGCCATCGAAGGCGCGCAACGAATCGAACGCGCAACGATCCTGTCCTATATCGGGGTTCGCGAAGGCGACAAGATCGATGCGCAGGGCGTCAACGACATTCTGAAGACGTTGTTTGCGACCGGCTTGTTCGCGGATGTGACGATGCAGATGACCGGCGGGACGCTGGCGATCCGCGTTGTCGAGAACCCGATCATCAACCGGATCGCGTTCGAAGGTAACAAGCGTATCGACGACGATACCCTGGAGACCGAAACCCAGTTGCGTCCGCGCGTCGTTTACACCCGGACCAGGGTCCAAAACGACGTGCAGCGCATTCTGGACCTTTACCGCCGCAGCGGCCGTTTCGCCGCGCGTGTCGAGCCGAAGGTTATCCAGCTTGAACAGAACCGCGTCGACCTGGTGTTCGAGATCGCCGAAGGGCCGGTCACCGGGATCGAGAAGATCAGCTTCATCGGTAACAGCTATTTCTCCGACAGCGCCCTTCGCGAAGAGCTGGCGACGAAAGAGTCCCGCTGGTACCGGTTCCTGTCCAGCGCGGACACCTATGATCCGGACAAGCTGACCTTCGACCGGGAACTGCTGCGGCGCTATTACCTTGCCAACGGTTTCGCGGATTTCCGGGTCATTTCCGCCGTTGCCGAGCTGACGGAGAATCAGGAAGCATTCTTCATTACCTTCACGATTGAGGAAGGCGAGCGTTATCAGTTCGGCGCCTTCGATCTGACGTCGAAGATTCCGGATATCGATCCAGAGCCGCTGAAGCAATCGATCGAGCTGGAAACCGGCGATTGGTACAACGCGGACGCAGTCGACGACACCATCGTCGCGATCACCAACGCGGTCGGGGATCTGGGCTACGCATTTGTCGATGTGCGCCCCATCGTTGATCGTGATCGCGAAACCCGCACGATCAATATCACCTTCGAGGTTCAGGAAGCGCCGCGCGTCTATGTCGAACGTATCGACATTCGCGGTAACGTCCGGACTCTGGATGAGGTGGTGCGGCGCGAATTCCTGCTGGTCGAGGGGGACGCCTTCAACGCAACCAAGCTGCGCCGTTCCCGTCAGCGGGTCAGTGATCTCGGCTTCTTCGCCAATGTCGAAGTCACCAACGTGCCCGGATCCGATCCGGACAAGACCGTCGTTCAAGTCGATGTCGAAGAGCAGTCGACTGGCGAGCTGTCGATTGGGGCCGGCTTCTCCAGCACTGACGGCGCCTTGGGTGAGTTGACGATCCGAGAGCGCAACCTGTTGGGGCGCGGGCAGGATCTGCGTCTGGGCACAACGCTGTCGCAGCGTCGGCAGATGGTCGACTTCGCCTTCACCGAACCTTATTTCCTGGACCGGGATTTGGCTGCCGGTGTCGATCTGTTCCACATTGTGCGGGACAATCAGGATGTCGCCTCCTATGACAGCCGGGAAACCGGTTTCGGTCTGCGGCTCGGGTACGATTTGAACGATCGTTGGCGCCAGCAGCTCCGCTATCGATTTGCCGATGAAACCATCGAGAATATCGACAGCTCGGCGAACCGGTTCATCCAGGAAGAGGAAGGCTCTGAGTTTGTCTCGTTGATCGGGCAGACCCTGACATATGACCGTCGCAACAGCAGAATCGACCCGACGGACGGCTACCTGGTGGCCTTCGGGACCGATTTCGCGGGCGTCGGCGGGTCGGTGCGCTATCTTCGGACCACTCTGCGCGGCTCCTGGTACATTCCCTTCACCGAAGACATGCGCCTGATCACCGGAGCCGAGGTCGGGTCCTTGGTTGGTCTGGGCGACGATGTTCGACTGAACGACCGGTTCTTCCTGGGCGGTGACAATCTCCGCGGCTTTGAGTTCGCCGGGGCGGGCCCGCGGGATTCCGCCAGTACGGACTCATTGGGCGGCGAGCGTATGGCCAACGGCTCGGTCGAGTTCGTGTTCCCCTTGGGGCTGCCGGAAGAGTTCGGTTTGTCCGGTGCCCTGTTCACCGATGTCGGCTATCTGACAGAGGTTGATGAAACGGGCCCGGGCATTCAGGATGAGCCGTCCCTTCGCGCATCAATTGGGACAGGCGTGACTTGGAGTTCCCCGTTCGGTCCGATCCGGGTGGATTTCGCACACGCCATTCTGAAAGAAGACTTCGACGAAACGGAGTTCTTCCGGTTCAACTTCGGCACGAGGTTCTAGCATGCCCTGGCAATGGATGAGCGCACGCACCGTACGTACGGTGATCGTCGCCATCGTGGTCGCATGGTCGGCTCCTGTATTTGCGCAAGACATTCCGCCGGCCAAAATCGCCATCGTGGAAATGCAACGCATTCAAAACGAAGCGTCGGCCTGGAAAGATCTGAGCCAAAAGCTCAAAGCGGCACAGGAAAAAGTGCTGCAGGAACTGGCGCCGCAGCAAACGGCTCTGGAAGAGGAAGCCAAGGCGTTGCAACAGCAACAGGCTATCCTGGCCCCGGAAGCGTTTGAGGGCAAAGTTGCGGAGTTCGAACAGAAGCGCCGCGAAATGGTGCAGCAGTCGAATGAGCGCCGCCAGGCCGTCGAACGCGCCCTTGTAGATTCCAGGAACCTTATCATCAGTGCCATTCGGGATATCCTCGTCGGGATTACGGAGGAGAAGGGCTACAATCTGATCCTCGATCAGTCCAACGCCGATCCGACGATTGTCGTCGCCTCGCCCGATATCAATATTACAGAAACCGTCATCAAGCGCCTGAATGAGAAGCTGCCAACGGTGGAGTTCAGCGTTCCCGCGCAATAGACTGATAGAGGCGACCGGTGGCAGATCCACGGTTCTTCACGCATGGCGGCCCATTCACGCTGAGACAAATCTCAACGGCGATCGGATGTGAAGTCACCGACCCGGACGCATTGGATCGGGAATTCAAGGATGTCGGACCTTTAGGCGCGGCCGGCGACTCGACGATCGCATTCCTGGCCAACAAGAGATATCTACCCAGTCTATCCGCCTCGGCCGCCGGCGCCGTGCTGATGCAGCCGCAATATGCGAACAGGCTGCCCGACGGCTGCATTGGTCTTTTGATGCGCGATCCGTATTACGGGTTCGCTCAAACCGCGCAGATGTTCTATCCCGAACCTGTTCCCGAACCACTGATCCACGAGCGGGCCACAATTGCCGATAGTGCGAAAGTGGGCCGAGGAGTCCGGATTGAGGCCGGTGCCGTTGTCGGCGAAGACGCGGTTCTGGGGGACGGTGTCTGGCTGGGCCCTAACGCGGTTATCGATCGGGGCGTCGTTATCGGGAAGGGAACCTGGATAGGCGCGGGCGCCTATGTCGGCTGTGCCGATCTGGGGGATCATAACCGAATCCATCCCGGCGTAAGGATCGGAACACGGGGGTTCGGGTTTGCCATGAACCCGAAGGGCCATTTGGACATTCCGCAATTGGGCACCGTCAAAATCGGCAGTTTCGTTGAAATTGGCGCCAATTCCACGGTCGATCGCGGCATGGGACCCGACACGGTAATCGGCGACGGGTGCAAGATTGATAATCTTGTACAGATCGGGCACAACGTTCGCATGGGGCGTGGCTGTGTCGTCGCTGCGCAAGTCGGAATTGCGGGAAGCACCGTATTGCACGACTTTGTGGCATGTGGTGCCCAGTCCGGTATCGCGGGACATTTGACCATATCCACCGGCGCACAGATCGCTGCGAAGGCAGGGGTCATTCGCGATATCGAACCGGGGCACAAGGTCGGAGGCCTGCCGGCGGTTCCGATGCGGCAATGGCTGCGCCAGCATGCGATTCTGAGCAAGGCGGCGTCGACGGGCAAAATAGAAAAAGAGTAAGAACGAGCGAACGATGAGCGAAACGCAAGAAGACTATACAAAGAACATCGACGTCATGCGTGTCATGGACCGGATTCCGCACCGATATCCGTTCCTGATGATCGACAAGGTTCGTGAAGTCATCCCCTACGAACGCGCCGTCGGCATCAAATGCGTTTCGATGGGCGAGCCTCATTTTCAGGGCCATTTCCCGGGTAAGCCTGTCATGCCGGGCGTGCTGATCATCGAAAGCATGGCGCAAACGGCCGGGGTTATGGTCGTCACCAGCCTGGGGCCGGAATCCGAAGGTAAACTGGTCTATTTCATGTCTGTGGAAGAGGCGAAGTTCAGACGCCCGGTCGAACCCGGCGACTATATGGAAGTTCACGTGACGAAGAAGCAGAACCGCGGCCAGGTTTGGAAGTTCAAGGGCGAAGCCTATGTGGACGGAAAACTGTGCGCGGAGGCGACCTTCGCCGCAATGATCCGCGACCGTCCCTGAATGGCCGATATTCATCCCACATCTGTTGTCGATCCGCGTGCCAAGCTTGCGGATTCCGTCAAGATCGGCCCGTTCTGCGTCGTCGGACCGGAGGTCGAACTGGGCGAAGATGTCGTGCTCAGATCCCATGTCGTGCTGGACGGCGATACGCGGATCGGGGCAGGTACCGAAATTTATCCTTTCGCCAGCATCGGGCTTGCGCCGCAGGATCTGAAGTATCGCGGTGAGAAGACCCGGCTGGAAATCGGTGCGCGCAACAAGATCCGCGAATATGTCACCATGAATCCGGGGACGGAGGGCGGTGGCTCTTTGACCAAGGTCGGCGATGACTGCCTGTTCATGGTCGGCTCCCATGTCGCGCATGACTGTATGGTCGGCCATCATGTCATATTGGCAAACAATGCCACCCTTGCGGGCCATGTCGTGCTTGGGGATTTCGCGATTGTCGGCGGCTTGTCGGCGGTTCATCAATTCGTCCGTATCGGGCCCCACGCCATGATTGGCGGCATGTCCGGCGTCGAACACGATGTCATACCCTATGGTTCCGTCATGGGGGACCGGGCCAGTCTCTGCGGCTTGAACATCGTCGGTCTGAAGCGTCGCGGTTTCGATAAGGAAACGATCCATCGCATGCGCTCAGCCTATCGCATGCTGTTCGCGGACGAAGGCACGATCAAGGAACGTGTTGCCGATGTCGACGAAGTCTTCGGCACCGAAGAAGCCGTGCGACAGATCCTGGAATTCGTGCGCGTCCAATCCAGCCGCGGCTTGACCCAGCCCCGGTCACTGGGGGCGGGCGAATAGCCGTCGCCGCGAGGGCGCGCCATGCCGCAGATCGACAGATTGGGTGTTATCGCCGGCAGCGGTGATCTGCCGCTCGAACTGGCGGAAGCCGCCACGCGACAGGGTATCGACGTCCACATATTCGTTCTGCGGGACCAAGGCGATCCTGCCGCCTATGAAGGCAAATTTCCCACCGTAACAATCCGGATCGGGGGCGCGGCGGAAGCCATGGCCCTGGTCCGTGCGCAAGGCATACAGGACATCGTCTTTGCCGGCGGCGTCCGCCGACCGTCGCTCAAGGAACTCATGCCGGACGCCACCGCGACGAAGATTCTGGGCCGCGGCCTGTTCCGTCAAGGGGATGACGGCCTTTTAAGGACCGTGATCCGGCACCTTGAAGAACGGGAAAACTTCAGGGTTCATCCGATCGGCTCGTTTCTCGCAGAACAGAAACCCAGAGAAGGCCGGTTAGGCGCCACGGACCCGCCGGCTCATGCACAGGCTGATATCCAACGCGGAATTGCAATTCTGGACGCATTGGCGCCGCAGGATGTTGGCCAAGCCGTCGTTGTCCAGGACGGCCTTGTTCTGGGCGTCGAGGCGATTGAAGGAACGGAGGCCCTGTTGGCGCGCTGCGCCACGCTGCGCCGGGACGGACCGGCCGCAACTTTGGTGAAACTGAGTAAACCGATGCAGACCGACCGGGCGGATTTGCCTGCAATCGGCCCGGATACGATCGAACAGGCCAAGGCCGCCGGACTGGCCGGAATCGCGGTTGAGGCCGATCGCAGCCTGATCATTTCGCGCGACGAGACCATAAGGCGGGCCGACGAGGCGGGGTTGTTCCTGATTGCCATTAAGAGGGGCGGCGTCGAATGATTCCCGGTACGGATCGGCCGCTAAAGGTATTCATGTCGGCCGGAGAAAGTTCCGGCGACGTGCTTGGCGGGCGTCTTGCCGCGGCATTGGCGGAGAAATGCCCGGCAGGGATCGAACTGCAGGGTGTCGGTGGCCCGGAGATGACGGCGCAAGGTCTGCGCAGCCTATTCCCGATGTCTGAATTGGCCCTAATGGGGTTGGTAGAAATCCTACCGCACATTCCCAGACTGAAGCGGCGGATCGCCGAAACGGCCGCCGCAGCGCAAGCGGCGCAGCCTGATGTCCTGATTACGATCGATGCCCCGGGCTTCAATAAGCGCATGGCCGCAGCCTGCACCGGGATGACCTGCCCCAAAATCCACTATGTCGCGCCCACTGTCTGGGCTTGGCGGCCGGGACGGGTCCATAAATTCAAAGACTTGTTCGATTCGCTGCTGTGCTTGCTGCCCTTTGAGCCGCCCTATTTCAAAGCGGTCGGGTTGGATGCGCGCTTCGTCGGACATTCAATACTGGAAAGCGGCGCCGACAAGGGCGACGGAGTAGGGTTCCGGGGCCGCTTGGGGCTGGCGGAAGGGACGCTCGTCCTTTGTGTTCTCCCGGGATCCCGATCCGGCGAGATCAAGCGCCTCTTGTCGGTCTTCCAGAAGGCCGCGGCACTGTTTTGCGAAGGTCATGTGGGGCGGGACGTGCGAATCGTCTTGCCTGCCGTCCCGCATTTGAGAGGCCATTTGGAGAAAGTAACCGCTGAGTGGCCGATGCCCGTGCATATTGTCGATCCGGTCGACAAATATGACGCCATGGCCGCGTCCGACCTTGCCCTGGCGGCGTCTGGTACGGTTGCCCTGGAATTGGCAATTGCCAAAGTGCCGACGGTCATTGCCTATCGACTGAACACGCTAACATATTGGATTTTGCGGCGTCTGGTACGCACACGCTATGCGCATCTGCTGAATATCACTGCAGACCGCGAGATCGTCCCGGAAGCTCTGCAGGACGATTGCACCCCGGAGCGCATCGCGACGCACCTGACCTCCTTGATCGGGGCTGCCGGCGCCCAACAGATCGAGACCCTGACGCCGATCCTAGGGACGCTGCGCCCCGACGGCGCTGCCGTGCCCAGCATGGCGGCAGCAGAAGCGGTTCTGGAAATCGTCCAGAAACGGAAACGCGGCCCGGAAGCCTGACTTCCGGACCGCGTGTTTCCATCAATTCGCAAGAGCGATCAGCGCTTGGATTTCGGCGGGAACTCGCGCTTGTCGTACCCCAGGAAAAGCTGACGCGGACGCCCGATCTTCTGGTAGGGATCGGCGATCATCTCGTTCCACTGGGCAACCCAGCCGACCGTCCGGGCCAGGGCGAACAGCACCGTGAACATCGAGGTCGGGAAGCCGATCGCCTTCAGGATGATGCCGGAATAGAAGTCGACATTCGGGAACAGCTTACGCTCGACGAAGTAATCGTCCTTGAGCGCGATTTGCTCCAGTTCCTGGGCCAGTTCCAGAAGCGGATCTTCGACGCCCAGTTCCTTCAGAACCTCGTCGCAGCTCTTCTTCAGAACCCCGGCGCGCGGATCGTAGTTCTTGTAGACGCGGTGACCGAAACCCATCAGCCGGAACGGATCGTTCTTGTCCTTGGCGCGTTCCAGGAATTCCGGGATGTTCTTCTTGTGACCGATCTGATGCAGCATGCTGAGAACGGCTTCGTTTGCGCCGCCATGCGCAGGGCCCCACAGCGACGAAATCCCGGCCGAAATGCAGGCGAACGGATTGGCGCCCGAGGACCCGGCGATCCGGACCGTGGAGGTCGACGCATTCTGCTCATGATCGGCGTGCAGGATGAAGATTCGGTCCATGGCGCGTTCGACGGCCGGGGAGATTTGATAGTCCTCCGCCGGAACCCCGAAAGTCATCTGCATGAAGTTGGCCGCGTAGCTGAGATTGTTACGCGGATACATGAACGGCTGCCCGACCGAATACTTATAGGCCATCGCCGCCAGGGTCGGCATTTTCGCGACCAGGCGGTGGGACGCGATCATGCGCTGTTCCGGATCGTTGATGTCCGTGGAGTCGTGATAGAAGGCGCTGAGCGCGCCGACGACACCAACCATGATCGCCATCGGATGCGCGTCGCGGCGGAACCCGCGATAGAAGTTCAAAAGCTGCTCATGCACCATCGTGTGATAGGTGATGGTCTTCTCGAAATCCTTGCGCTCGGTCTCGTTCGGCAATTCACCGCGCAGCAGCAGATAGCAGACTTCCATGAAATCGCAGTTTTCTGCCAGATCCTCGATGGAATAGCCGCGGTGAAGCAGCACGCCCTGGTCGCCGTCGATATAGGTGATGGCGCTGTCGCAGGACGCGGTAGACGTGAAACCCGGATCGTAAGTGAAGTAGCCCGTCTGGCCGTAAAGCTTCCGGATGTCGATTACTTTCGGGCCGACCGACCCTGCCATGACCGGCAATTCCCAACTGTTCCCAGTCGCATTGTCAGTAAGGGTCATTGTATGCGTTTTCGCGTCGCTCATACCGGCGCCTCCTGTCAATTATTTAGACCGAAGCCAATGAAATTCGGGCATAAATCGCGCCCTCTTGGCATTGGATCGGTAGTGTCCCCGCAATCGGTGCGGAACATTAACCGGATATGACGCAGCGCACAATAAGTCGGAATGCCGCGCCTGAATCGAACGTCAGGCGGCCTCCGGATTCTCGGGAAGGGCGGCGATCCGCGCCAAACATTCTTCCTTGCCCAGAACACGCATGACCTGCGTCAGATCGGGCGAAGCGAATGTCCCCGTCAGGGCGCCACGCACCGGCTGCGCCACTTTACCAAATCCGATGCCTTTCGCCTCCACGAAACTTTTCATGGCGTCATGCAGGGCTTCCTCGGTCCAGGGATCGAGGGACTGCAAGGCCGTGTCCGCCAATTCCTTGGCCAGGACAGGTCCCGCGCCAGCGACCAGTTTCGCGGATTTCGGATCGGACAGGGGGAATGTCGGCGGTTCGACATAGAACCGGGCGGCGTCGATCAGTTGCGGGATCGTGTCGCATCGCTGGGTCAGCCCGGCCATGCCTGCCGTGAGCCGTTCGACCAAGATCGGGTTCTCCGCCACATTCAGCGCCGCCGCGACGGTAGATGCCAGACCGGCGGGATCCGCCTGCCGCAGATAGTGGCCGTTGAGATTCTCCATCCGCTGAAAATCCATGCGGGACGGGGACCGTCCGACGGCGTCTAGGTCGAACCATTCGATTGCCTGCTGTTCCGAAATGATCTCGTCATCGCCATGGGACCAGCCCAGTCGCAGTAGGTAGTTCTTCAGCGTTTCCGGCAGATAGCCCATGTCCCGGTACTGCTCGACGCCCAATGCGCCATGCCGCTTCGACAATTTTGCGCCGTCCGGCCCGTGGATCAGCGGGATATGTGCGAATTCCGGTACATCCCATCCGGCATTTCGGAACAGGTGATACTGGCGGAAAGCGTTGACCAGATGGTCGTCCCCCCGAATGACGTGCGTCACCCCCATATCGTGATCGTCCACGACCACGGACAGCATATAGGTCGGCGTCTCGTCGGCGCGCAGCAGGATGAAATCGTCCAATTGGTCGTTCTCGATCGTCACATCGCCCTGTACGAGGTCCCGGATCGTCGTGCTGCCGCCATCGCGCGGCATCTTGATCCGGATGACCGGATCGACGCCGGCAGGGGTTTCCGATGGATCGCGGTCGCGCCAGGTGCCGTCATAGGGCGTCTTGCGGCCTTCGTCCTTCATGCGCTCCCGCATGGCTGCGAGTTCTTCCTGTGAGCAATAACAGCGGTAGGCATGTCCTTTGGCCAGGAGGTCGTGCGCGACCTCAACATGCCGCGCGGCGCGGGCGGATTGATAGACCGGCTCTCCGTCGCCCTGAAGACCAAGCCACGACAGACCGTCGAAAATCGCCTCAATCGCCGCATCGGTCGAACGCTTACGGTCGGTATCCTCGATCCGCAGCTTGTAAACTCCACCGAAATGCCGGGCATAGAGATAGTTGAACAAGGCCGTGCGAGCCCCGCCGATATGCAGATATCCGGTCGGGGAGGGGGCGAAACGGGTTACGACGGTCATGGTCACTCCTGACAGGCAAGGGGCGGCGGTCCCGGACGATTGATGGGACGTCGGTCGTTTACCACAGGCGGGACGGCAGCGGCAAAGCCCGAAAACGGCTGTCGCATCGTCATGAATTACGATCTATGGTCGCATGCTTCGGAGGAAGATGGATGGGCATGCGTTGGTATCGGATGTTTGGGGCGGAGGCCGTCCCGCGCGGTCGGCCTCTGACACTGCGTGACGCTGCCGCCATTCCGTTTGTTCTGCTGAAGGCGGAGCGGGAACGCTGGGCCTTGTGGTTGCCCGTCTTTCTAGGCGCCGGCATCGCGGTTTACTTCGCCTTGCCATCCGAGCCGCCGATTGAAGCAGGATTTACGCTTCTGTCGATTTGCGCGGTCGCCTTGGTTTGGGCTTGGTGGCGCCGGGCCGATGCTTGGTCGGCCCTGTTCGCTCTGCCCGCTGCCGCCGCAATCGGTCTTATCATCGCCGGATGGTCCACAGCACGCGCGGAAGCCCCCGTCCTTGCGGGAGAGCGGGTCCTGTCCGGCGTATCGGGGCGGGTCGTGGCGGTCGAACCCTTTGCCGACGGCGCGCGGGTCCGATTGGAAAATCTGGCGGTACCGGGATGGTGGAGGAATGGCGCGCTGCCCGAAGCCATCCGCATAAAGCTGAGGCGTGACGATCCTGCGCCCATCATCGGTCAGCGCATCCAGGTGACCGCCCGGGTCTCTCCGCCACCGCGCCCGAGTTTCCCGGGTGCATATGATTTCGCGCGCAGTGCCTGGTTCGACCGGTTGGGTGGCGTCGGGTTCGCTTTTTCGCACTGGCGTTTGGTTCGGTCGGACGCATCCATAAGTCCGGCGGACCAGATTCTCGCAGCCATCGAGCGGTTTCGTGCCGATCTGTCTACACGGCTGCGCACCGCGCGGCCTGATGTGTCGGGGCATGTCCTGGCCGCGCTGCTGACGGGGGACCGGTCCGGCGTTCCGGAACCCGTGCTGGAGGATCTGCGTCGGTCGGGCCTGGCCCACTTGCTGGCGATTTCAGGCCTGCATATCGGGATGGTCGCGGCAATCGTATTCGTGACCATGCGGACCTGCCTGGCTTTGAGTGAATCCTGGGCACGCGACCGGCCCATCAAGAAATGGGCGGCGGCTGCAGCCTTGATCGCCAGTTTTGCCTATCTGATCTTGTCCGGCGCCACGATCCCGACCCAGCGGGCCTTTCTGATGACCGGGATTGTTCTGATCGCGGTCCTGACCGACCGGCTGGCGATTTCGATGCGGCTGGTTGCGGTCGCCGCCGGGGCGGTCTTGATCCTGGCGCCGGAGAGCATCGTCGGCCCCAGTTTTCAGTTATCTTTCGCCGCCGTCATCGCATTGGTCGCGGTCTATGAGCAGTACCGGCTTTGGGCGGGAAGGATCGATACGGACGGGCCCCACGGGAAGACCGTCCGGTATCTCGCCGCCGTTTGCCTGACCACGGTGATCGCGGGTGTCGCTACAGCCCCATTCGCGATCTACCATTTCGGACAGGTGGCGCATTATTCCGTTCTGGCCAATCTCGTGGCGGTTCCCATCGTGACTTTCGTGGTCATGCCACTCGGCCTTCTGAGCCTTGCGCTGATGCCGATAGGCCTGGAGGCTATCCCGGCCATGGGAGCGGGATGGGGGATCGATGCGGTTCTTTGGATCGCGGAACAGGTCGCCGACCTGCCGGGTTCGGTTGCCCAGATCCCTGCCATGCCGGAATGGGGCCTGGCCCTGGTGGCGGTTGGGGGGCTTTGGTGTGCGATCTGGCAACGGGCCTGGCGGTTCTGTGGCCTGCCCGTCCTGATCGCCGGGATCCTATCGCCTTACTGGATGGCGGCGCCAATTGCGATCCTGCATGAGGATGGCGAACAGGCAGCCATCGTCTGGCGGGACGGGCTGTGGCTCGAATCCTCCCGCAAGGAACGTTTTGCACAGAATGTGTGGAGCGAGAAAACCGCCTATCCGGTTCTTGGCGACTGGCAAGACCTCGCCAAAACACCCGACGCGCCGATCCGCTGCGATCCGCTAGGCTGCGCCCTGGCCCTACGCCTTACGAATGGCAAGACCGTGACCTTGTCCTTCGTGAGCGATCCGAGGGCGCTTCGGGAGGATTGTGCCTTATCGACACTCGTCCGTGCGCCGGTTGTCGCCCATCCATCTCTTTGCGTCGAGGTCCAGGTCGTTAACCCGGCCGATCTGAAGCGCAACGGTACATATGCCGTCTATGCCGGCCGGGACGGGTTGAGACTGGTGACGGTGGAGGAGCGGCGCGGAGAACGCCCCTGGACACGGGCGCGCTGAATCCGGAT
Organism: Pacificispira sp.; assembly: GCF_965228185.1. Taxonomy (NCBI): domain Bacteria; kingdom Pseudomonadati; phylum Pseudomonadota; class Alphaproteobacteria; order Rhodospirillales; family Aestuariispiraceae; genus Pacificispira; species Pacificispira sp. The sequence continues at coordinate 281,367 of NZ_CBDDHE010000004.1, forward strand.
CAGTACTTCCGCAGCAATCCGACAAGACGGCCCTGAATATTGACCTGATCGGGCCGGTAAATCCGAGTTTCGTAGTTCGAGTTGGCGGGTTCCAGGGCCACGCTGTCGCCCTTGCGGCGCAGACGTTTCAACGTCACCTCATGCCCTTCGACCAAGGCGACCACGATATCGCCGTTGCTGGCATGTTCGGAACGTTCGATCACCACCGTGTCGCCGTCCAGAATGCCCGCGTCGATCATGGAATCGCCCTCGACCTCCAGCGCATAATGGTCGCCGCGCCCCAATAGGGTCGCTGGGACATCCACCAGCATCGAATGATCGCGCAGCGCCTCGATCGGCGTACCGGCAGCGATCCGGCCATAAAGTGACAATTGCACGGTGTTACCGCCACCGCGCATCATCGAGCGGCGGCTGCCGACTTCCTTCTGGCGCAGCATTTCGACCCGGCGATTGCGGATCGGCAACTGCTCCGGCGCGGTGTTTTCGGGCAGGCGCACGACTTCCAACGCGCGGGCCCGGTTGGGAAGCCGGCGCAGAAATCCGCGTTCCTCAAGTCCGGTAATGAGGCGGTGAATGCCCGATTTGGATTTCAGGTCCAACGCTTCCTTCATTTCTTCAAAGGAGGGGGATACGCCGGAATTCTGCAGCCGGTCGTGAATGAACATCAGAAGTTCGTATTGTTTGCGCGTCAGCATTCCATCCGCTCCTTGTAGTCAATCGAGGGCGGGAATCCAGCCCCGCCACGGTCGTTGAACATTTATTGGACTAATTTTGTTCACATTGCGTGTCAAGGGGCAAAATTAGAACATGACGCGGACAAACAGGAACATATTCAGTCGAAGAGATGCCTTAGAAAGACGAAAGGTCAATAATTTCAACGGGGTCACCGGCCTGTGCCGATCCGGCATGCGGTGCCCGCCGGATCAGACATCCGGCCGTCGCGAGACGACGCATCATGGAACTGTCCTGCCGGGAATAGGGTGTAACATGCAGGGTTCCATCCGATTCGCGTGCCAGATCGGCCCGCAGATAATCCTCCCGGCGGTCATTCTCGGGCAGCGGACCGGTCAGGACAGCCCTGGCGAATTGAGGTTCGGTATCTCCCATGCCCACAAGCTTCGCGATGGCCGGCATTCCGAACAACAGGAAACAGACCAGGGCGGAAACCGGATTGCCCGGCAGCCCCAGCATGGGCACGCCTGCCAGCATCCCGAACATCAAGGGCTTGCCGGGGCGCATCGCAATCTTCCAGAAGTCGAGTTCCAGGCCGGCCTCGCCGAGGGCGGAGCCGATCAGGTCGTGTTTGCCGACCGATGCGCCGCCGGTTGTCAGGACCAGATCATGACCGGCCGCGCCGGCGGCGATAGCGCGCAGAGCCTCCGGGTCGTCCTTCGCCACGGGCAGCAAGGTTGGCAAGCCGCCCGCCCGTGTCACGGCGGCGGCGAGGGCGGGACCGTTGGAACTGACGATCTGGTTTTCACCCAACGGATCGCCCGGTAACACGATTTCATCGCCCGTGGACAGGATCGCCACGCGCGGGCGTCTGTGCACCGTCAGCCAGGGCCGGTTCATCGCCGCCGCAAGGCCGATCGAGCGCGGTGTCATGCGATGGCCGGCCTGCAGCAGCGTATCACCCGGTTTGAAATCCAATCCGGCGGGGCGGACATAGGTGCCGAGGCTGGCGCTTTCCAGGATTCGGACCGTACCCGCGTCCTCGTCGGCCTGGGTATCCTCTTGAATGACGATCGTATCTGTCCCGTCGGGAAGGGGCGCGCCGGTGAATATCCGAACACAGCTGCCGGGCGGCACGGTGCCGTCATAGGAAGCCCCCGCGGCGACTTCCGCGACAACCTTCAAGTCCACCGGAATCATGTGCAGATCCGATGCGCGGACCGCATATCCGTCCATCGCGGACATGTCTTTCGGCGGCTGCAGCCTAAAGGCATCGAGCGGGACCGCCAGGACCCGGTCCAAGGCGTCAGCCAGGGCCACCGTTTCCGTGCCCACCGGCTTGAGGGATGCCAGAATTCTCGATCGCGCCTCCGCGACGGAGATCATGGCGCCGCCCGGTATTCGCCGGATTTGCCGCCGGCCTTGTGAACCAGATGGATATCGGTGATGTGCATGGCCTTGTCCACGGCCTTGACCATGTCATAGACCGTCAGGGCCGCGACCGACACGGCCGTCAGGGCTTCCATCTCGACGCCGGTACGGCCCTTGAGCTTGACCGTCGCCTCAATCTCCACCGCGTTGTCGGCCTCATTGAGGGTCAGGAAGACCTTCACGGAGCTCAGAGGCAACGGGTGGCACAGCGGGATCAGATCCGGGGTCTTTTTCGCCCCCATGATCCCCGCCAGCTGCGCCACCGTCAGCGGATCGCCCTTTTTGACCTTGCCGTCCCGAATGGTCGCGACGGTTTCCGGCGACATCCGAACAAGACCGCGCGCCGTGGCAGACCGTTCCGTCTCGTCCTTTGCCGAGACGTCGACCATCACGGCATTGCCCTGCGCGTCGAAATGGGTGAGGGACCCTGTCATGGATCAGGCCGCTTCTGCGCGGGACAACAGGGCGCGCGTCGCGGCCTCGACATCGTCCTGCCGCATCAGCGATTCCCCGACCAGGAAGCGCATCGCGCCGGCACGGGCCATCCGGGCCAGGTCGGCTGGGGCGTAGAGACCGCTTTCCGCCACCAGTACCTTGCCCTCGGGAACCATTGCCGACAGCTCTTCCGTCGTCTTCAGGTCAATCTCCAACGTCTTGAGATTGCGGTTGTTTACGCCAAGCAAGGTCGAGCGCAGGGTGAGGGCGCGATCCATCTCCTCGGCATCGTGCACTTCCACCAGGACATCCATCCCCAGTTCCATGGCCAGGCTTTCCAGCGTCGCGGCCATGCTGTCTTCGAGCGCGGCCATGATCAGCAGAATGCAGTCGGCGCCAAGCGCCCGGGCCTCATAGACCTGATACGGGTCCAGCATGAAGTCCTTGCGCAGAACCGGCAGATCGACCGCCGTGCGCGCGGCGGTCAGATATTGATCCTTACCCTGGAAATAGGGTTCGTCCGTCAGCACCGACAAGCATGCCGCGCCGCCCTTACGATAAGCGCGGGCCAAAGCGACCGGCGCGAAATCGGGCCGGATCAGGCCTTTCGATGGCGACGCCTTCTTGATCTCCGCGATCAACGCGTAGTCGCCAGCCTCTGCTTTCCGGCTCAACGCCTCGGCAAACCCCCGGGGCCGCGGCGCGGATTCGGCGTGCTGCCGGATTTCGGTCTCCGGAATGGCGGTTTTGCGTGCTGCAATGTGGTCCCGCTTGTCCGCGCAGATCTTGGCCAGAACGTCGCTCATTCCACGGTCTCCTTGGGGTAATCGTTGGTGACGCGGACAAGCCCGGCCAGAACGGTTTTGGCCTTGCCAGAATCGATGGTCTCCGCTGCCAAAGCGACGCCATCGCGCAGTGACGCAACCTTATCGGCGATCATCAGGGCGGCGCCGGCATTGAACAGAACAATGTCGCGATAGGCGGAGGTAGCGCCGTCCAGCAATGCCGTGATCGCCGTAGCATTCTGTTCCGGCGTTCCCCCCAGCAATTCCGAAAGCGACGCGCGGGGCAGACCGGCGTCTTCCGGGGTGATTTCGAAACAGGTGACCTTGCCGCCTTCCAGGGCCGCGACACTGGTCGGGCCGGTCGTGCTGATCTCGTCCATGCCGCTGTGGCCGTGCACGACCCAGGCACGTTCCGCCCCCAGATCACCGAGTGTTTCGGCCATCTTTTCAATGAATTCGGCACGGAAGCAGCCGATCAGATAGCGCGTAACCAGGGCCGGATTGGAGAGCGGGCCCAGAATGTTGAAGATCGTCGGGATGCCCAGTTCCATCCGGGTCGGCATGACGTTGCGGATGGCGCCGTGGTGTCGGGGCGCGGTCATGAACCCGATGCCCGCCTCGACGATCGATCGCTCGATATTGGCGAATGGGCAATCCAGATCGACGCCCAATTGCGACAGCGCGTCGGCCGTGCCGGATTTGGACGATGCGGCGCGGTTACCATGCTTCGCAATAGGCACGCCGGCCGCCGCGACGACCAGGGCGGCGGCGGTCGATACGTTATATGTCCCCAGCTTGTCTCCGCCGGTGCCGACAATATCCATTGCGTTTGCCGGCGCCTTGATGCGTTTCGCCTTGGCGCGCATCGTCTTGGCTGCACCGGTAATCTCCGAAACCGATTCCCCGCGCATCCGAAGCGCCGTCAGGAAGCCGCCCATCTGGGACGGCGTCGCATCGCCCGACATGATGATGTCGAAGGCTGTCTCGGCCTCTTGCGTCGTCAAAACGCCGCCCCCGACGACTTTCGAGATCAATTGCTTCATATCCTGCATGTCGGCTGCCATGCCGCGTATCCCCGCTACTTGACCCGTCAATTTCGTGTGCGACGGAGGAAATTCTCCAACAGATCGTGCCCGTGTTCCGACGCAATGCTTTCGGGATGGAATTGAACGCCATGGAGCGGGCGATCCTTATGTTCCATGCCCATGATGATGCCGTCCGCCGTGCGCGCCGTGACCGTGAAACAGTCCGGCAGGTTCTGCGCGGCCACTACCAGACTGTGATAGCGTGTGGTCTTTAGCGGCGTCGGCAGGCCGTCGAACAGTCCAGTCCCATCATGATCGATCTCGGACACCTTGCCATGCATCGGTGCGGGGCCGCGCTCGACGGTCGCGCCATAAGCGAAGCCGATTGACTGATGGCCCAGGCAGACGCCCAGCAGCGGGATGGAGGCCTCGGCCGCCGCCTTGATCAGGTCGACGCAGATCCCGGCCTTCGGCGGGTCGCAGGGACCTGGCGACAGGACAATGCCGCGCGGCTTCTTGGACAGACAGTCTTCGACCGAAATCTGGTCATTCCGGTGAACCTCGCACTCCGCCCCAAGTTCGCCCAGATAATGGACGAGATTGTAAGTGAAGCTGTCATAGTTATCGATCAGCAGATACATCGGCGGGCACCGTCGAAAAGGGGCCTCCGGGGCCCGGGAAAATCGCGCGTGCCGCGTTATAGCAAGGGGTGAAGGCCGCGAAAAGCGCAACGCCGCGCCAAGGCGATTGGAAGCGACGGCGGAATCCCCTATGCACGGACGGGCCCGGGACAGGCGGGCGCCAAACCGAGGATCGGACCGGTAATGGCCAGACGGCCCCAGCGGCGCAGCGGCGATGCGCGCATCAGTCACCAGGCGGCACGGACGCCCTGGTACCGGCGCGCGCGCATCGCTTTCCCGATAATCGCGGTGTCGATACTGCTGATCGGCATCGGGCTGGGCACGACGATTGGACTTTTGTTGGCACCCGGTGAGCCGACGCCCCAGGCATCCGTACCCTTGCCCGTCGGTCCCCAGGACAGCGCCGCGATGCCCGAAGGCAGCCCGCTTCCGGTGACCGCTCATGTCTCCGAATCCGCAAAGCGAATCTACGAGGAGAGCCTCCGCTCTCAACCTGAAGCGCAGCGGCCCGACCCAAACATGGCGCCGCCGGCCCCTGTTGTCCGGGCGCCGATCCCTGAAACATCGCCTATGGAAGCCCCAGCTAGCCCACCGCAGCCAGCCGTCAGCCCGCAACGCGTAGCGCCGCCGGAACGGTGGCTGGCCTTTGCCGTGCCCGCTCCCGAAGCATCGAATAGACCCATGATCGCCCTGGTTTTCGACGATCTGGGGATCGATCAGGTGCGCAGCCGGCGCACGATCGACCTGCCGGCCCCGCTGACGCTCGCCCTGTTACCCTATGGCTATAACCTGAGGGACATGGCACGGGCGGCCCGCGCTAAGGGACATGAAATCATGGTGCATGTCCCGATGGCGCCCGAGGATCTGAGCGTCGATCCTGGCCCGAACGCACTGCAGAAGGAACTTGGGCCGGCGGAGATTCTCCGGCGCCTCGATTGGGATCTCAGCCAGTTCGACGGTTACATCGGCATCAACAACCATATGGGCAGTCGTTTCACGGCCGACCGCGAGAGCATGCGGCTGGTCATCAACGAGTTGAAACGGCGGGGTTTGGTATTCATGGATTCCGTGACCACACGGGAAACGGCCGGTTATCATCTGGCAGCGGAACTTGGCGTGCCCTATGCCGTGCGCGACGTCTTTCTGGACCATGAGATCGAGCCGGACTTTATCCGGCGTCAATTGCAACGGGTCGAAGACACGGCGCGGCAACAGGGCCATGCCATTGCGATCGGCCATCCCCATGACGAAACACTGGAGGTCGTTGCGGATTGGCTGAAGACTGCCGAGGCGCGGGGCTTCGATCTGGTACCGGTTTCGGCGATCATCCGACGCCGACTGGCCGCTACTCAGTAGATTTCCCGCTTCATCCGCTCCGGGTATTCGGAATCGTAGGACGCCCCGTCGAAATCACTCTTGCTGAGCGCCTGGATCATCATCCCAGTGCTCGGCAGCGATTTTCGGTCGATCCGGGTGTCCGGGTCCCATAGCCGCGACCGGACAAGGGCCTTCTGACACTGGAAATAGATGCGGTCCACCGTAACGCGGATGACGCTGCGCGGTTCCTTGCCCTGCATCACGAAACGGGACAGCAGATCCGGGTCGATGCTGATTTCGGCCCGCCCGTTGATCCGCATCGTCTCGCCGACGCCGGGGATCAGGAACAAAAGCGAGATCCTTGGGTCACGCACAATATTGCGCAACGTGTCGATGCGGTTGTTGCCCCGCCGGTCGGGGATCAGAACGGTTTTGGCGTCCTCCACCACAACGAAGCCGGCGGGATCGCCGCGCGGCGAACTGTCCAGGCCTTCCGGACCGACGGAGGCAAGAACGACAAACGGTGCGGCTGCGATGAATGCCCGGTAATGGTCGGAGATATGGTCGATCTCCTTGACCAGGGACGTTTCCTTCGGGGTTCCGTAATGCGCTTCGAGGTCTTCCAGAGTGGTCAGGACTCGCTCGTCGCGCATGGCGGGGTCTCCCTTCGGGTCAGTTTCGTCCGGATGCGAACCGCACGGCCTCCTGGGCCGCACGGACAAGGGCCTTCGCCTTGTTGACGCATTCAAGATGTTCGGATTGCGGATTGCTGTCGGCAACGATTCCGGCCCCGGCCTGGACGATCATCTTGCCGTCCTTCACCACAGCCGTTCGCAGAGCGATGCAGGTATCCATCGACCCATCGGCGCCGAAATATCCGATGCAGCCGGCATAGATGCCGCGCCGGTCCGGCTCCAATTCCTCGATGATCTCCATTGCGCGCACTTTCGGCGCACCGGAAACCGTCCCCGCCGGGAAACCGGCCATCAGGGCGGTCAGGGCGTCTTCACCATCCTTGATGCGGCCTTCAACGTTGGAGACGATATGCATCACGTGGCTGTAGCGTTCCACGGTGAACTGGTCGGTCACATCGACCGTGCCGATCTTTGCGACGCGCCCGACATCGTTTCGGCCCAGATCCAGAAGCATGAGATGTTCGGCGCATTCCTTCGGATCGGCCAGAAGGTCGATTTCCAACGCCTTGTCTTCGTCGCGGGTCGCGCCGCGCGGGCGGGTCCCGGCGATCGGACGGATCGTGACCTTGCCGTCGCGCAACCGTACCAGGATTTCCGGACTGGAACCTACGATGGAGAAGCGCCGGAAGGCCAGGTAGAACAGGAAAGGAGAGGGGTTTGTACGTCGCAGCGCCCGGTACAGAGAGAAGGGTGGCAGGTCGTAGGGCATTTCGAATCGTTGTGACAGAACGACCTGAAAGATATCGCCGGCGAGAATGTAGTCCTTGGCCTTCGCCACCATCTCCTTATACGCTTCGGGCGTCATGTTGGAGACGGGTTCAACATCGCTGCCCTGCGCCGAGCGGAAATCCGCGCTATAGGGCAGGGGGCGCGCCAACCCGTCGCGAAGATCGGCGAGGCGCTCCAGGGCCTTCTCATAGGCCGCGGCGGCGCTTGTCTCACCATCCGGCCGGACAGGCGTCACGACCGTCACGACATCCTCGATCGTATCGAAGACCGCGACCAAGGTCGGGCGAATGAAAATTCCGTCGGGAACCTGCAGAATGTCGGTGTTCTCGTCCGGAACGTCTTCCACCAGCCGTACGCAATCATAGCCCATATAGCCGACAAGACCCGCCGCCATCGGGGGCAGGTCTTCCGGCATGTCGATCTCGCTCGCTTTATGAAGTGCGCGCAGCGAGGGCAGGGTGGGCAATGAATGGGATTCGAACGCCATCGGGTCGATCAGGGCCCGTCGGTTCACTTCCGCGCGGTCGCCGAAACAGCGCCAGATCACATCCGGCTTCAGCCCGATGAAGGAATAACGGCCCCGGATGGCACCGCCTTCCACGGATTCGAACAGGAACGCGTCGGGGCGCCCATCCGCCAGCTTCATGAAGGCCGAAACCGGCGTCTCCAGATCCGCCACAAGACGGGTATAGACGACCTGGGGCTTGCCCGCCTCGTATCGCCTTTGAAAGGTCTCAAAGTCAGGCAGGCAATCCATGATCAGCGATAGACCTGTTCGTAGACGTCAGGGTTGGTTTCGATCGTGTAGCGGTCACGCAGCGCGACGCCCAACTGTTCCACCAGATCCTGGGCCATGCCGGTGGTGACGGCATTGGCAAGGGTCTGACGGAAGGCCTCGTCCGCCGCGTCGCCGGCCGGTTTTACGCCGGTCAGACGGGCGATGATGAAGTTGTCGCCATCCGCGGCATAGGTAGCTTCTCCGACATTCAATGCGAAGATATCCCGCGCCAGAGCCTGCGGCAGGCGGTTTCCACTGGCACTGAGACCGTCACGTGCCAATTCTTCAATTGTCGCGAATTCCGCCCCCATGATCTGGGCCAGGACTGAAAGTTCGCTGCCTTCGCTCAGGCGTTCGGCGAGGATTTCAGCCCGTTTTTCGGCGGCGTCAAACAGCGCTTCCTCGCGCCAGACGTCGCTGACCTGTGCGGCAACTTCGTCATAGGAGGGGATCGCCGACGGCGTGATGGCGTCGACACGTACCATGAACATCGCGTTCGATTCGCTGGTCTCCAGGAAACTGACATCGCCGGTTTCCAGATCGAAGGCCGTGCGCAGGAATTTCAGACCGGCCGGAAGACCTTCCAGGGCATCCCCGGTGGGACCGTGACCGCTGGCATCGACGGCTTCGACGGTATGAACCTCCAGGCCGACGGATTGGGCAGCCTCTTCAAGCGACATGCCCTGTCCATAGGCGTCCTCCAGTTGCTTGCCGCGTTCAAACACTTCGTCATAGGCGCGGTCGAGTGCCAGGTCGGCGGCAAGGCTTTCGCGGACTTCTTCCAGATTGGGTTCGACGCCTTCTTCTATCGCCGTCACAACGGCAATGGACCAGCCGAACGCCCCTTCGAACGCATCGGTCGCTCCCGGCGAGTCCAGCGCGAAGGCAGCTTCGGACAATCCTTCGTTGGGCACGGCCTCTTTGGTGAACGTTCCCAGCTCGATCAGGTCGAGGTTCATCTCCTCTACCTTCACGGCGACATCCTCCGGAGGCAGGCCTTTCAGGGTCTCGGCCGCCGCGCGCGCCTCGTCCGCGGACGCGAACAATATCTGCGACAAGGTGCGGCGTTCCGGCTGCCCATAGCTGTCGCGGCGTTGTTCGAACGCATCCGTGACTTCCTGATCCGTGATTTCGATATCCCGCGCTAAAGCTTCGGGCGAAATCAGAACATAGGTCATGCTGCGCAGTTCCGGCCGGCGGAAATCTTCCTTGCGCTCTTCATAAAGCGCCTTCAACTCGTCTTCCCCGGGATTGCCCTGCGGGACGACGGCGGTAATCGGCATGACCATATAATCGACCGATCGCCGTTCGCCGAAATGATCGAACAGCATATCGACCAGGGACGGCGGCGCATCACTGCCCGATGTCACCGCGCCGATCAACTGGCTGCGCCCCAATTCCCGGCGCGCCGTTTCGACATAGGCCGCCTCATTCAGACCAAGCCGCGCCATGGCGTTTTCGAAGGCCGCGCGGCTGAAATTGCCACCGGCGCGAAACTCCGGGCGCTCTTCGATCGCGCGCCGTACCATGGCGTCGCTGGCGGTCAGGTTCTTCTCGCCCGCCTCGGCCTCATAGAGGGCGGTCGAGGCCAGGTTCTGGACGACGGATTCGGCCAACCGCAACTGGCGGGCGACTTCCGGATCCACGGCGTTCAGCCGCTGACCGCGCAGAAACCGTTGATAGGCCAATTGAAACTCCTGATAGCCGATCTCGCGGTCGCCGACCTTGGCCACGACGGTGCCGGTGCTGCCCGACGTAGTGTAATCGGCGACGCCCCAGCCCAGAAAGCTGAGGACCAGAAGCCCGAGAATGCCCTTGGCAATCCAGGAGCCCGTGGAAGTACGCATACGCTGTAGCATGATCGACCCGACGATTTCGTGACACGAATGACTTGGGCCGGCCCGCAGGCCGGAAAGCGCGCGGATCATAGAAGTGCCGCCCCGGCCCCGCAATCGATAATCCGGCGCGTTTCTGCTGGAAATCCCGGCGGTTTGACCCGATTGGCGAACGGGCCGCCGCATGGTAAACGCCCCATCGACTGTCAAAGACATGCATGGAGGCCGATGTCATGAGCCGTAAGCCCCTTATCGCCGGAAACTGGAAAATGAATGGGACGCTGGAATCCGGCGGCGCCCTGGCCCAAGCGGTAGCGGACGGAGCGGCCGATGCGGCCTGCGATCTGCTGGTCTGCCCGCCGGCGCAGCTTCTCTATCCGATCGGCCGCGCCTTGGCCGGCACCCCCGTGCAACTGGGCGCCCAGGATTGCCACGCGGAGGAGAAGGGCGCCCATACCGGGGACATCGCCGCGCCGATGCTGAGCGATATCGGCTGCAGCCACGTCATCGTCGGCCATTCCGAACGCCGGGAGAACCACGGCGAGACGGACGGCACGGTCCGCGCCAAGGCGGAAGCGGCCCATCGGGCCGGCCTGATCGCCGCGATCTGCCTGGGCGAGACCGAGGCGATCCGGGACGCCGGCAAGACCAACAGCTTCATTATCGGTCAGTTGGACGGTTCTGTCCCGGAAGGGTCGACCGCCGCAAACACCGTAATCGCCTATGAGCCCGTCTGGGCGATCGGCACCGGCCGCACACCGACCCCGGCGGAAGCGAACGAGGTTCACGCCTTGATCCGCAGCCATTTGTCGGACCGGCTTGGCGCGGACGAATGCGCCAAGCTGCGCATTCTTTATGGCGGGTCGATGAAGCCGGGCAATGCCGCGGAACTGCTGGCCCAACCGGATATCGATGGCGGGCTGATCGGCGGGGCTGCCCTGAAAGCGGAAGATTTCCTGGCCATCGCCGCCGCTGCCAAGGGCTGACACCTCCCGGACAGCGCACCGCAAGGCAATACGATTGGGGCTTTAAATCGCGGCAATGACGGGTTACATACCCGCCGTGCCGCGACGGTCCGACCGGACCGGCGCCGCGAATTCTTGAACAGAAGGCGACAACGCCATGGAAAACATTCTTCTGGTCGTTCACCTGATCATTGCCATCGCCTTGGTGGCGGTCGTGCTGCTGCAGCGTTCCGAAGGCGGCGCGCTCGGCATGGGCGGCGGCTCGGCCGGTGGCGGTATGGGGATGTTTTCCGCGCGCGGTGCCGCGAACGCGCTGACCCGAACGACGGCAATCCTCGCCGTGTTGTTCCTCGGGACCAGCCTCGCCCTGGCCATTCTGGCCGGCGGAGGGCGCCAAGCCGAATCGATTTTCGATTCGTCGCAGCCTGCCGCCACCGACTCGGCCCCCGTAAACGATGGTTCGCCGGCGGTGCCGACGACGGAGTGACGGCGTAATTCATAGAGAAATCAAGGAAGGCGGCGCAGGTGCCGCCTTCTTCTTTGACCCGGCCCTGCATGAGGGCGCGATCAGACTTGTCAGAAAACAGCCAAAGGATACAGTGACCTCCCATGTCGGCACGATACATCTTCATTACGGGCGGCGTGGTTTCCTCTCTCGGGAAAGGATTGGCGTCGGCGGCGTTGGGCGCGCTTCTGCAGGCACGCGGCTATAAGGTCCGTCTGCGGAAACTCGACCCGTATCTGAATGTCGATCCCGGGACGATGAGCCCCTATCAGCACGGCGAGTGTTTCGTCACCGACGATGGGGCGGAAACCGATCTGGATCTCGGTCACTACGAACGTTTCACCGGTGTCCCGGCCCGGCAATCCGACAACGTGACCACCGGCCGGATCTATTCCGACGTCATCGCCAAGGAACGCCGTGGCGATTATCTGGGCGGGACGGTCCAGGTCATTCCCCATGTAACCGACGCGATTCGCGAATTCGTCCTGTCCGACGTGACGGACGAGGATTTCGTTCTGTGCGAAATCGGCGGCACGGTCGGCGATATCGAGGGCCTGCCCTTCCTGGAGGCCATTCGTCAGCTCGGCAACGAATTGGGACGCGGCCGGGCCTGTTACGTCCATTGTACCTTGCTGCCCTATATCGGCGCGGCCGGTGAATTGAAGACCAAGCCGACCCAGCACTCGGTGAAGGAACTGCTGTCGGTCGGGATTCAGCCGGACATCCTTCTGTGCCGTGCCGAACGCGAAATTCCGCAGAGCGAAAAGCGCAAGATCGCGCTGTTCTGCAACGTCAAGGAAAGCCGCGTCATTCCAGCCCTGGACGTCGACACGATCTATGCCGTGCCGCTGACCTATCACCGGGAAGGCCTGGACGTAGAAGTCCTGCGCTATTTCGACCTGATGGAAGACGGCAAGGAAGAGGATATCGACCTGTCCCGCTGGACCGACATCACGCGGTCCGTGCGTGCGCCGGAAGGCGAGGTGACAATTGCCGTGGTCGGTAAGTACACGGTCCTGCTGGACGCCTATAAATCCCTGGCGGAAGCCCTGGTCCATGGCGGCATCGCCAACAATGTCCGGGTCAAGCTGAACTGGGTGGAATCGGAAATCTTCGAACGCGACGATCCGGTCCCGTATCTGGAAAACGTCCATGGCATTCTGGTGCCGGGCGGCTTCGGCGAACGGGGTGCGGAAGGCAAGATCGCGGCCTGCCGTTTCGCCCGGGAACGGAACATCCCGTATTTCGGTATCTGCTTCGGCATGCAGATGGCGGTGATCGAGGCGGCGCGCAATCTGGCCGGTATCGAAAACGCGTCTTCGACCGAATTCGGCCCGACGAAGGAACCGGTCGTCGGTCTGCTGACCGAATGGAAACGCGGCAACCGGGTCGAGACCCGCAATGCCGACGACGACATGGGGGGCACCATGCGCCTCGGCGCCTATCCTTGCGTGATCGAGGACGGGTCTCATGTCCACCGGATCTATGGCGAGCGGCATATTCAAGAACGCCACCGCCACCGGTACGAGGTCAATGTCGGCTATCGCGAGAAGCTGGAATCCACGGGGCTGAAATTTACCGGCATGTCGCCCGACGGCGTGCTGCCGGAAATTGTCGAGCGCGAGGATCATCCGTGGTTCGTCGGAGTCCAGTTCCATCCGGAACTGAAGTCCAAACCCTTCGCTCCGCATCCGCTCTTCGCCGGCTTTATCGAAGCCGCGGTCAAAATCAGCCGCTTGGTCTGATCTGAAGAGTTTTGATTGCCTGAACGGGCGACGGAGGCTTTGCGCCACCGCCGCCCGTATGGCATTTACGGACGCATTCGAGACACCTGACACAGGGATGGCATCATGACGGCGCAGCACACAGTCACGCTCGGTTCCTACAAGATCGCGAACGACCAGCCGTTTACCCTGATCGCCGGTCCGTGCCAGATGGAAAGCCGCGACCATGCGCTGGATATGAGCGGCGCATTGAAGGAAATCTGCGGCCGCCTGAACATCAATCTGATCTACAAGACCAGCTACGACAAAGCCAACCGGACCTCCTTGAAAGGCCAGCGCGGCCTGGGCATGGAAAAGGCCATGGCGGTGTTCGAAGATGTCCAGAAGATCCATGGCCTTCCGGTGCTCACCGATGTTCATGAGCCGGGCCATTGCGCCGAGGTGGCCAGCGTCGTCGACGTGCTGCAGATTCCGGCCTTTCTGTGCCGACAGACCGACCTGCTGGTCGCCGCCGCCAAAACCGGGAAGATCGTCAATGTGAAGAAGGGGCAGTTTCTGGCCCCCTGGGACATGAAGAATGTCGTCGCCAAGATCGTCGACAGCGGCAATCCGAACGTCATGGTCACCGAGCGCGGCGCCAGCTTTGGTTACAACACGCTCGTAACCGATTTCCGCGGTCTCCCGACCATGGCCGAACAAACCGGCATGCCGGTTGTTTTCGACGCCACCCATTCGGTGCAGCAACCGGGCGGGCAGGGCGCGTCCTCTGGCGGCCAGCGCGAATTCGTCCCGGTCCTGTCCCGAGCCGCCGTCGCCGTCGGCGTCGCTGCCCTGTTCATGGAAACGCACCAGGACCCGGATAACGCCCCATCCGACGGGCCCAACATGGTGCCGATCGATCAGATGGAAGCGCTGCTGGCAAAGCTGCAGGCCTACGATGCGGTCACCAAAGGGGCCGTTGCCTGAAACTATCCCTTAGGCTTCATTGAGAAATTCGCCGTGCAGTTGGTGATCGATGGCGCGTCTATGCGACCGTCATCGAAATGCCCGCTAAATTGAACATCACTCATAAAATTTACGCACAAATTACTAAATACCATGAAGTTCAAAGGTCGCAGAGCAGGCGGGTAATGCGGAGCTGAACAAACGACCTTTTAACGTTTTGTCGTCAATAATTCCTGTGACATTCAGATTTATTTCGGAATCTGGTCCTTTATACTTTCCTTCTATCTTGTTTGCGGAAATTGTTCCTTCGAACGGTATGGACCTTCCGTCCCGGTTTCGCCGTACCTCGCCTCGAAAGCTGACCGCGTCGGTTCGCATGGTGATCACTTGAGGGGCGGTGTCCTTGCAGAACAACCACCCGTACTCTACGCGACTGCCATCCCCCACGACCGTGCCACGCCATTTTCGGCTGGCGCCATCTGCGGACTGCGTCTGGGAAACCAATGTCGGGCCGCCCATCGCGTAGCGCGGGTCGTCCGTGGTTACGGTGAAGTCGGCGCCGCAACCATTCCAGGCCGCCCCCGAGAAAGTGCCCGATATCGCGTCCCCGCGCCGCCTCGCGGTGAATACGAACTTAGACATAAAGCCATTGGTATCGGCAAGTTGCCCGGTAAGGACGTCTCCCTTTAGCGTGCCGTGCAGTTTCGCGATCTTCCCATCGGCCGCACGAACGAGTTGGCCCGACACATCTGGACCGTCAATCGTTAATGTAAGGGCGCTTGCCTCCCGCACATCGCAGAACTCGCCATAGTTCTTGATAGTACTATTCGGTACGGCCTTGCCTTGCCAAACCGTCGGGCCACTGACGGGTGCTGGCCCGGTCTGCTGCGTAGGGGCCATTGCGGTTTCCGCCAGTGGCATCGATTCGTGCGTCGGCGGCGCGACTTCAGGCTGCTGCAGAGCCGCAGTGGCCGCTTGGTTCGGCGCGGAGGACCGGACCTCGAATGTCGCGCTGCAATCGTTCGCGAATTTCTTATAGATCTGACCGGTGATGTTCTGACCGTCGATCCGACCGGTAAGGGTGAAGGGATGGTGTGGCTCAACGGCGTCAAACAGCTTGCCCGTAAGCGTTTCACCGGAGATCTTACCCTCGATCTTGGAAGTTTGGCCGTCCATCGCGCGGATCAATTCACCGGTGAAGACACCGTCGCCTAGGCGCAGAACCAGCCTGTTACTTTTGGCTTCATCACAGAATTCGTTCTCGAACTTGCTATTCGGTTGACCGACTGCCGTTCCCCGCCAGGTATTCGGCGCATCGGCCGGGGCTGCCGCGACCTGCGCAGTGCTCGGCGTCCCGTTCTGGGTCAGCGGCGCGACCGCCGGCCCGGGTTCCGTCGCGGTTCCGGCCCAGACGGCGTCTTCGTATTGCGCCTGCGCGAACTTGACGAGCCGGTTGTGGCGGAAGATGGCTTCCTGCGTCAGCAGGCCGTTGGGGTGGGCCTCGACGAAGGCGCGGTAACCGACAATCGTGCTCTGCGATACGGCCGTCTTCCAAGCGTCGCGTTCGGTGTCCGAAAGCGCTTGGTTAAACGCTTGAACCGATTCCGCGCGACCGTCCTCCGTCTCCAGACCGAAGGCGATCCAATCCAGATTCTCCGGCACAAGGACGGCCTCGTAGCCACGATTGGCGAGACAGGAGCCCAAGGCAGTTTCGATAGAATCTTCGCGGGCGTTGGACACGGCAATGGCGCCGACAATACCGCCCAGCAGAAAGCCCGCGGCTGCGTAACCCGCATTCGAGCTCTTCGCGTCATCGCGCTGGTCGTAGCAGGCGTTCAGGTCGACGATCTGGGCCCCGGCCGGTTTCTCCGCATTGAAGAAAAAGCGCGGGCGTTCCTCGTCCGTTGTGGGGCTGCTGCCACCGTTGTTGGTTTGACAGCCGGATAGAGAAACCGCCGCCACTACCGCCGTCGCGCAGAGCGCCCGAAGCTTGCTCATGAAATTGCCCACCCCAACCGAATTCACGCCAAAAGTTCGTCAAACAGGCCCTGCCACACGATCAGGGACTGGACAGCCTTTGCCTTCGTTCGGAGGTATCGAAAACATACAGGATATGCAATTCATAATCGTCCCGGAACGGCAGTGCATGAGCGGGGAGCGGCCATTGTCTCGCCACCCATTGCGCGGTATAGACCGCGCGACATTGATTCGTCAGCCGCCAAAGAAGGAGCGCACGAGCCCATGACCGCCATCATCGATATCCATGGCCGCGAAATTCTGGACAGCCGGGGCAATCCCACGGTTGAGGTCGAAGTTACGCTCGAGGACGGATCGTTCGGCCGCGCCGCGGTGCCGTCGGGCGCGTCGACCGGCGCCTATGAAGCCCACGAACTGCGCGACGGCGGGTCCCGTTACGGCGGCAAGGGCGTGCTGCAAGCCGTTGAGGCGGTGAATACCGAACTGTTCGATCTGCTGGTCGGCAACGAGGCCGAGGAACAGGTCCTGATCGACCGCGCGATGATCGCGCTGGACGGGACGGATACCAAGAGCCGTCTGGGCGCCAACGCGCTACTGGGTGCCTCCTTGGCCGTCGCGAAGGCCGCCGCTGCCGCCGCAGCGCTGCCGCTTTACCGCTATGTCGGCGGTGCCTTCGCCAGCCGGCTGCCGGTTCCGCTGATGAACATCGTGAATGGCGGCGCCCATGCCGACAATCCGATCGACATTCAGGAATTCATGATCATGCCGGTAGGCCAGGATCGCTTCGCCGACGCGCTGCGGTGTGGGGCCGAAATCTTTCAAAGCCTGAAAGGCCAACTGAAGCAGGCAGGCCACAATACGAATGTCGGGGACGAGGGCGGTTTCGCCCCGAACCTGTCGTCTGCGACCGAGGCCCTGGATTTCATCATGAAGGCGATCGAGGCGGCCGGGTACAAGGCGGGCAGCGACGTCGTCCTGGCGCTCGACTGCGCCTCCACCGAATATTTCAAGAACGGCGTCTACGATCTGGCTGGCGAGGGCAAGAAACTGACCCCGGACCAGCATGTGGATTATCTGAAGGCCTTGGTCGGCGCCTATCCGATCGCGTCGATCGAAGACGGCATGGCCGAGGATGACTGGGACGGATGGGCCGCGCTGACCGAGGCGGTTGGCGACAGTTGCCAATTGGTCGGTGACGACCTGTTCGTTACCAATCCCACGCGCCTGCGCGATGGCATCGACCGCGGCGTCGCGAACTCCATTCTGGTCAAGGTCAACCAGATCGGGACGCTGACCGAAACCTTGGAAGCGGTCGAAACCGCCCATAAGGCCAGCTATACGGCGGTCATGTCGCACCGATCGGGTGAAACCGAAGACGCGACGATTGCCGATCTGGCGGTCGCCACGAATTGCGGTCAGATCAAGACGGGTTCGCTCAGCCGGTCGGACCGGTTGGCGAAGTACAATCAGCTTCTGCGGATCGAGGAAGAACTGGATACGGCGGCGGTCTACGACGGATCGGCCTTCGTACGCGTCTGATGCGCGGCACAATGTGACAGGAAAGGGGCGGCCTTGGAAGGCTGCCCTTTTTCTTTTGGGGATTGTTAGGCCGGGGCAGGGGCGGAATTGCCGGCGGGATCGGGGGCACCGCCTGGCAAAACGACCGTAACCGTTGTCCCGACACCCAGTTCGCTTTCGATTTCCAGGCGGCCGCCATGGGCAAGGACAAGGGCGTTGGCGATCGACAGCCCCAGTCCCCAGCCCTCCTGACTTTCATAGGCATTTTCCCGGCCGCGTTCGAACGGTTCCTTGATGACCGCCAGCCGGTCCGGCGCAATGCCTGCCCCTGTATCCGTCACCCTGATTCTCGCCCCATCGGGGGTGCGTGTCAGTATCAGGTCAATGCGGCCATCCTTGGGCGTGAACTTCACGGAATTCGACAGAAGGTTCAGAAGAATTTGTTTCAGGGCCCGCGGGTCGGCATTCAGCTTTGGAAGGTCGTCAGCGACATCTACCTCGACGCGCAATGACTTCTCGCTGGCCTTGGGCAGGATCGCCTGCAGGCAATCGCGAACGAACGGCGTAGAATCAAAGTGAGATTTCTCAACCGTCGCCTTTCCGGATTCTATCCGTGCCATATCGAGAAGATCGTTTACCAGTTCCAGCAGGTAACGCGCGCTGGAATGGATATCCTTGGCATACTCCTCGTATTTGCCGGTTGCCGGCGGGCCGAAATACTGATTGGCCAGTACGTCCGAGAAC
Source organism: Pacificispira sp. (assembly GCF_965228185.1). Lineage (NCBI taxonomy): Bacteria > Pseudomonadati > Pseudomonadota > Alphaproteobacteria > Rhodospirillales > Aestuariispiraceae > Pacificispira > Pacificispira sp. The sequence goes on from NZ_CBDDHE010000004.1 coordinate 300,088, forward strand.
CCGATGATCGCGTTGAGGGGCGTTCGCAACTCGTGGCTCATCGTGGCTAGGAAATGGGACTTCGTCCGGTTAGCGCGTTCGGCTTCCACCAGGGCGCGATCCCGGACATCCTGCGCGCGGATTTCGTCGGTGATGTCGGTACCGGACCCGCGGTAACCGACAAAGCGCCCATCGGCGTCATATACCGGCTTTCCGCTTGTGCTCATCATATGATTGGTGCCGTCGCCCCAGGGGATGAGATAGCGAAAGTCACGGAAAGATTCCCGATTTTCCAACGCTTTAAGATGGTCGCGCCACTTCTCGCCATGAATGTCTTCCGTGGTGATATCCTGTCTGCGATGTCCGGTTACCTCACTTAGATTGAAGTTCAATATGCCACTGCTGCGCTTCGAGAAGTAAGTGAAACGATGATCCGCATCGGTTTCCCAGAACCAATCTGAAGACACTTCGGCATAATCCCGAACACGCTCCTCCGACTCGGTACGTGCCTTCAATTCGCGGTTCAGTGCTTCGGTCCTCTGTTCCACCGTGCGCGCCAGATCGGCATTCGCTTGGACCAGGATGCGGTGCCGCATGCGGAAGACGACGATTGTCGTGCCGACGAGCCCGATCAGGAGTGCCATGACCGCGCCCAACAGAATTTCGCGGCGCGATCCCAGGGAGGCGTTGACCTCTCCATCGGGGGCCGACAGAGCCAGGACTATCCGTCGTTCACCCAGCAGGACGGTGTCCCAGGCGATCAGTTTGCGGGATTCGGCGCCCCCTCGCTGGACGGTGAAACGATACTCGCTCTTCCCTGATTCCTCGGAAACAAGCCGGCGGTCGAGGTCCAGCAGGTTTGGATATTTGTCATGCATGCCGTCGAATACGCTTCGGCCGATGATCTCGGTTTCATGGTCGTATACGATCCGTCCTTGGCCATCCAAAGCGTATCCCGCGCCATACAGGCCAAATCTCAGCGGCGCGACATAAAGATCCAAAAGCATGCGAAGGTCGATCGCGACCACCAACCAAGCCTGCATTCCTTGATATTCCGGTGATCGGTTCAGACTTACCACCAGTCCGGCAATCTGATGATCCTGTGTCAGATAGAAATCCGGATACTGAACGGGAAAGTCGGCATCGAACGGCGCCGCCTGACAGAACTGACGCATCGCTTCGGCCAAGCCCGGGCTGGACGCCACATCGGACCAGCGGGCCGACGGCTTGTCAGACTGACCGACATACAAGTTGACCGCCAGCACCTCCGGCCGTTTCAGAATACGGTCCATGGTCGGATCGATCCTGGGACCGCTGATATCCGCGGCGACCCAACGCATGTCGGATGTCGCGTCCAACAGGAATCCGACGATCTGCCCCAGATGATTTTCCAAACCACGCTTGCCCAGGGAAACCTGGGACAATTGCTGTTCGTTGAACAGATCCTCGTGATACCGTCTGGTGGTCTGATCCGCCCAATAGGCCACCGTACCGAAACTGGCAATCAGAATCAGCCATACCACCGCCACATACAAGATCAGCCGCTTGCTTCGCATCGGCCGGTCAGTTCGCGCCGCCACGCATATGGACCGGACCCGCCCGGTGGATGTCGAAATTCATAATAGCCTGCCCCATCTGCCAGTACTGGCTCTTCATCGTCCAGTTAATCAGGTCTCCGGTAAACAACTGATTAACTTACGAAGATACCGACAACCAAAAAGGGTTCGGAAAAATCGCTTCGGTTGTCCGGACAACCCACTACAAGTCGAGGGTACCACAAGTGGTTGGGTGCGGGCGGCCCGGCGTAGGCAATATCTGCCCCGTCAGGTGGGAATTTTTTGCCGCTAAGTCATTGAAAATATTGCCCATTGACGCGGACTCGCCTTCGTGATTCAAGAAGGGGCTATGTCTGTGCTCGCTGAACTCAGAAGGCGGTCTCGCGCCATTGGGCTCCCGGCTCTCGGAGCCTGCGTCCTTGCGTATTTTGCCTACCATACGGTTCAGGGCGATCGCGGGCTGCTGGCACTGATGCGTCTGTCCAACGAGGCGGAGAAGGCGCAATTGGCGCTCGACCGGCTGCGCGGCGAACGGTTGTCGTTGGAACACCGGGTCTCGTTGCTGGACAAGCGCAGCCTTGATCTCGACATGCTGGAAGAGCGTCTCCGGTTGGATTTGCAGAAGCTGCGCGAAAACGAAATCGTCATTTTCCTGCCGAACCAATCCTGAATTTCGATGGGGTTGCATAGAATCCCGGCCGGAGTTGTGCCGTGGTCCTTTGCTGCGCTTGCGATGCTGCATTGCGCAAAACAAATCGCTATCAATGAATTCAACTAAAATCCAGTTAACTGTCATTTTATTGAGACAAATCAATAATTTGCCGTACCTATTGATTAACGAAAGAAAACCGGTTACCGCTTGCGACAACGGCGCAGGGGCTGGACCGGGGAACCTTCCGGACCAAATACCTGTCATAAATTCAATGTCGATCCGCTGACGGATGGTCCGTTCGATCGGCAGCGTGGGGTTAACCGACCGACCCGCGGATCAGGCTATGGCATGCCATGGCGGATCTCGTAACGGGCGGCAACAGGGGAACGACCGATGGCGAAAAAGGCTACCGCCAAGCGCGCGGCCAAGAAATCCGCGTCCAAGTCCGCTCCGGCTCGCAAAGCGGCCGCAGGCAAGGACGAGCTTCTGAACTATTACAAGAACATGCTCCTGATCCGCCGTTTCGAAGAGAAGGCGGGTCAATTGTATGGGATGGGCCTGATCGGGGGCTTCTGCCACCTGTATATCGGGCAGGAAGCCGTCGTGACCGGCATGCAGGCCGCCAGCAAGGAAGGCGATGCGGTCATCACCTCCTACCGCGACCATGGCCATATGCTGGCAACGGGCATGGACCCGAAAGGCGTCATGGCGGAGCTGACCGGCCGGGAAGGCGGCTATTCCAAGGGGAAGGGCGGTTCCATGCACATGTTCTCCAAGGAAAAGCATTTCTACGGCGGGCACGGCATCGTCGGCGCGCAAGTGCCGCTGGGGACCGGGATCGCCTTCGCCATGAAGTACAATGACACGGACAATGTCTGCATGGCCTATACCGGCGACGGTGCGGTCAATCAGGGTCAGGTGTACGAGGCGTTCAACATGGCGGCGCTCTGGAAGCTGCCGGTCATCTACGTCATCGAAAACAACAAGTACGGGATGGGGACGTCGGTCGAACGTATTTCCGCTTCCGGCGCCAATCTGCACGATCGCGGCAAGGCCTATGGCATCCCCGGCGACGAGGTCGACGGCATGGACGTCCTGGCCGTTCGCGAAGCCGGCGAGCGGGCGATGGAACACTGCCGCGCCGGAAAGGGCCCCTATATCCTGGAAATGAAGACCTATCGCTATCGCGGCCATTCCATGTCCGATCCGGCCAAGTATCGGTCGAAGGAAGAGGTCAACAAGGTGCGTTCCACCTCCGATCCGATCGACCGGGTTAAGGCGCTTCTTATCGACGGCGGTCATGCCTCTGAAGACGATCTGAAGGAAATCGACAAGTCCGTGAAGGCGGTCGTTTCCGAAGCGGCTGATTTCTCGCAATCCAGTCCGGAGCCGGATCCGTCCGAACTCTGGACCGACGTCCTCATCGACGCTTGATCGCAGCGCCTCGGAAGAAAGGATAACAAGATATGGCCATTCAAATCCTGATGCCGGCGCTGTCGCCCACGATGACCGAGGGCACCCTGGCGAAGTGGAACGTCAAAGAGGGCGACACCGTGACCTCCGGCGACGTCATTGCGGAGATCGAAACCGACAAGGCAACGATGGAGTTCGAAGCCGTCGACGAAGGCGTGATCGGGAAAATCCTGGTCGACGAAGGATCCGAAGGCGTTGCCGTCAACACGCCGATTGCCGTCCTTCTGGAAGAGGGCGAGGACGCAAGCGCGGCCGATCAGGCTGCGCCGGCCGCCGCCCCGGCAACCGAAACCAAATCCGAATCGCCGAAGTCGGAGGCCCCGGCTTCCGTTCCCGCTGCGCCGAAATCCGCGGACGCGCCCGCCCCGGAACCCGAATGGACTGGCGCGACTAAGTCTCAGACGGTACGCGAAGCACTGCGCGACGCGATGGCCGAGGAAATGCGGTCGGACGAAAAAGTCTTCCTGATGGGAGAAGAGGTCGCGCAGTACCAGGGGGCCTATAAGGTGTCCCAGGGGCTGCTGGACGAATTCGGCGACAAGCGCGTCATCGACACGCCGATCACCGAACACGGCTTCGCCGGCTTGGGCGTCGGTGCGGCCTTCATGGGCCTGAAGCCGATCGTCGAGTTTATGACCTTCAACTTCGCCATGCAGGCGATCGACCAGATCATCAACTCGGCGGCGAAGACGCTTTACATGTCCGGCGGTCAGATGGGCGCGCCCATCGTGTTTCGTGGTCCGAACGGCGCGGCCGCCCGCGTCGCCGCCCAGCATTCGCAATGCTATGCCAGCTGGTACGCGCATTGCCCGGGCCTGAAGGTCGTGTCGCCCTATAGCGCCGCAGACGCGAAAGGGCTGCTGAAATCGGCGATCCGTGACCCGAACCCGGTGATCTTCCTGGAAAACGAGATCATGTACGGCAAGACGTTCGACGTGCCGGACACCGACGATTGGACCGTGCCCATCGGAAAGGCCAAGATCGTTCGGCCCGGATCGGATGTGACGATCTGCGCCTTCTCGATCATGGTCGGCAAAGCCTTGGAAGCCGCCGACGCTTTGGCGGAGGCGGGCATCGACGCGGAGGTCATTGATCTGCGCACCATCCGCCCGCTGGATACCGCGACCATCGTCGAATCCGTCAAGAAGACGAACCGGCTGGTATCGGTCGAGGAAGGCTGGCCCTTCGCCGGTATCGGCTCCGAGCTGGGCATGATGTTGATGGAACAGGCCTTCGATTATCTCGACGCGCCGGTCGCCCGCGTGGCCGGGGCAGACGTTCCGATGCCTTATGCGGCCAATCTGGAAGCGCTCGCATTGCCGCAGGCCGACCATATCGTCGAGGCGGCCCGCGCCGTCTGCTATCGCTGAGCCGGGAAGGGAGATCCGACCAATGGCTGTGAAAATCCTGATGCCGGCCCTGTCGCCCACGATGACCGAGGGCACGCTGGCGAAGTGGCTGATGAAGGAAGGGGATGAAGTCTCCTCCGGCGACGTGATGGCCGAAATCGAAACCGATAAGGCGACGATGGAGTTTGAGGCCGTCGACGAAGGTGTGATCGCGAAGATCCTGGTCCCGGACGAGACGGAGGGCGTCGCGGTCAATACGCCGATCGCGATCCTGGCGGAAGAAGGGGAGAGCGCCGAAGACGCCATCGCCTCCGCCGGTGACGGGGCGCCAAAACCGGAAGCCAAGGCGGAACCGGCCCCGGCTGCGAAAGAACCGGCCAACCCCGCGCCGGCGCAATCGGCGGCCCCGGCTGCCACCGCCAAGGGGGACCGGATTTTCGCCAGTCCGCTGGCCCGCCGGATGGCGGCGAATGAAGGTCTCGACCTCGCGCAGTTGAACGGGTCGGGCCCCCATGGCCGAATCGTCAAACGGGATATCGAAAAGGCACTGACGGAGGGGACCGGCAAGGCTGCTGCAGCGCCGGCACCTCAGGACCAGGCTGCCGCCGCCCCCGCCGCGAAACCGGCCGCCGCGTCGGCACCGCCGGTACTTTCGTCCGACGACCCGATCTTCAAGATGCTTCCGCCTTCGGAAAGCGTCCCGCACACCGGCATGCGCAAGACAATTGCCAAGCGCCTGACGGAATCTGCCCGCGACATCCCCCACTTCACGCTGCAGGTCGATGTCGAAATCGACAAACTGCTGGCGATGCGCAAGCAACTGAACGAGCGGGACGGGGCGGACTACAAGATTTCCGTCAACGACTTCATCGTTAAGGCAACGGCCCTGGCGCTGACCCGCGTGCCAGATTGCAACGTCGCCTATACGGACAGTGCGATCCTGAAGTTCAGGCAGGTCGACATGGCAATCGCGGTCGCGATCGACGGCGGTTTGATCACGCCGATTATCAAGAACTGCGCGGCGAAAGGCCTGGCGACGATTTCGAAGGAAGCCAAGGAACTGGCCGCCAAGGCGCGCGACGGCAAGCTGGCCCCGGAAGAGTATCAGGGGGGCACCTTTACCATCTCCAATCTGGGCATGTTCGGTGTGAAGAGCTTCACCTCGATCATCAACCCGCCGCAGGGCGGTATCCTGTCCGTCGGGGCAGGGGAACAGCGCCCGGTCGTGAAGGACGGCGCGTTGAGCCTGGCCACTGTGGTGACGTTGAGCCTGGCGGTCGATCACCGCTGCATTGACGGCGCGACCGGGGCCGCCCTGGTCAAGGAACTCAAGGCGCTGATCGAAGATCCGATCGCCTTGATGCTCTAACCGGACGGACAGGGAGAAAAGCCATGGCGGACACTTCTTTCGACGTCGTCATTGTCGGCGCCGGTCCCGGCGGTTACGTGACGGCCATCCGCGCCGCGCAGCTCGGCCTGAAAACGGCGGTCGTCGAGGCCAATCATCTCGGCGGCATCTGCCTGAACTGGGGGTGTATCCCCACCAAGGCGCTACTGCGGTCGGCCGAAATCTATCACTATATGAAGCACGCAAAGGATTACGGCCTGTCCTGCGAGGGCGCGTCCTTCGATCTGGACGCAGTCGTGAAACGCAGCCGGGCGGTTTCCAAGCAGCTCAATTCCGGCGTCGGGCATCTGCTCAAGAAGAACAAGGTCACCGTCTTCGACGGCTGGGGCAAACTGGCCGGCGGGTCCAAGGGCGCGCGCAAGGTTTCCGTCGAAAAGGACGGAAAGGCCGTGGCCGAACTGACCGGCAAGCACGTGGTCCTGGCCACCGGCGCCCGCGCGCGGGAACTGCCGGGGCTGGAGGCCGATCACAAGCTGGTCTGGACCTACAAGGACGCCTTGGTTCCGAACACGATGCCGAAACGCCTCCTGGTCATCGGATCGGGTGCGATCGGGATCGAATTCGCCAGCTTCTTCAACACGCTTGGTGCCGAAACCACGGTGGTCGAGGTGATGGACCGCGTTCTGCCGGTGGAAGATCCGGAAATCTCCAAGTTGGCCAAAAAGGCGTTCGAGAAGCAGGGGATGAAGATCATCACCGGTGCCTCGGTAAAAAGCCTGAAGAAATCCGGCGAGACGGTGACCTGCACGGTAGAGCAGGGCGGCAAGAGCCAGGATATCACCGTGGACCGGGTCATTTCCGCAGTTGGTATCGTCGGCAATGTCGAGGATATCGGGCTGGAAGGAACCAAGATCAAAGTCGACCGAACCCATATCCTGACCAATGAATGGTCGGAAACGGACGAACCCGGAATCTATGCGATCGGCGATCTGACCGGCCCGCCCTGGCTGGCACATAAGGCCGAACATGAGGGCGTGATCTGCGTCGAGAAGATTGCAGGACTTAAGGGCGTTCACCCCCTGGATAGGTCTCGCATCCCGGGCTGCACCTATTGTCATCCGCAAGTCGCCTCGGTCGGCCTGACGGAGGAAAAGGCGAAAGAGAAGGGCTACGACGTCAAGGTCGGTCGGTTCAGTTTCATCGGGAATGGCAAGGCCATCGCGCTCGGCGAACCGGAAGGCCTGATCAAGACGGTGTTTGACGGCAAGACCGGAGAGCTCCTGGGTGCCCATATGATCGGCGCGGAAGTGACCGAATTGATCCAGGGATACTCCATCGCCAAGACCCTGGAGACCACCGAGGAAGAGCTGATGCACACCGTCTTCCCGCACCCGACCTTGAGCGAAATGATGCATGAATCCGTGTTGGATGCTTATGGGAAGGTGATCCACCTGTGACGGAACATCTATTCCGATCAAGGATTTGGGGGTTTCGACTGACATTAATGGCACATTCGAAGGAGATTCGAATAAAATACGTATAAAATTTTAGACGTTTTGTCTTCTCCCTTGATCGGTTCTGTGGCACGTGTACTGTCATGGATACGGTCATAGACATTGACGAGGGAAAAGGGGCGGCCACCATGAAAGCCACCGAGCATCCGCATATCGCGGAGGTTCGACGGGAAATCGTGTATGACGGTGGTCGCTGGCGTCACATGCTGGTGGTCGTAACCGATCTATCTTTGGACCCCGCCGCTCCCGATCACGACGCAAAGGCCCTGAACGACGTGATTCAGGCTGTTGCGAATTCCGCTATCGAGAATCAGAGCGGATATCACGGGATCGTCGTTCGTAACCCCTGATACCAAACCCTGGTAGCGGGCGGCACACGGGAAGCCCTTGACCGCGTCGGTACGACTCCTCAGCTTAATCTCATCCGCTCAAGCTGGTGGAAGGCCAATGACCGAAACGACCGACGTAAAGACTCGCGCCCATCGCCATCCGGAAAAGCGCAACCGGCCCGACAATCCGATCCAGCGGAAGCCGGACTGGATTCGTGTGAAGGCGCCCGTCAGCAAGGAATACAAGGCCACCCGCAAGATCGTGGAAGACCATAAACTGGTCACGGTCTGCCAGGAAGCGGCCTGCCCGAATATCGGCGAGTGCTGGGCGAAAAAACACGCCACCTTCATGATCATGGGCGAGATCTGCACGCGGGCCTGTGCCTTCTGCAATGTGTCGACAGGAAAGCCGGGGGCGCTCGATCCCTTCGAACCCTACCGGATCGCCGATGCTGTCGAAAAACTGGGGCTGGAGCATGTCGTCATAACGTCGGTCGACCGCGACGATCTGGAAGACGGCGGCGCGGATCATTTCGCCCAGGTCATCCGAGCCATCCGCGAACGGACACTGGACACGACGATCGAGATCCTGACCCCTGATTTCAAAGGCAAAATGGGCGCCTTGGAAATCGTGGTCGAAGCGCGCCCGGACGTCTTCAACCATAATCTGGAGACGGTGCCGCGCCTTTATCCGACAATCCGGCCCGGCGCCCGCTATTTTACGTCCCTGCAGCTACTCGCCCAGGTAAAGCAGCTCGACCCGTCGATCTTCACAAAATCCGGCCTGATGGTCGGTCTGGGTGAGACCAAGATCGAAATTCAGCAGATGATGGACGATTACAGGGCCGCAGATGTCGACTTCCTGACCATCGGGCAATATCTCCAGCCGACGCCGAAGCATGCTGCCATCGACCGGTTCGTGACGCCCCAGGAGTTCGAATCCTATGCCTCCATGGCGCGGGCACGCGGGTTCCTGATGGTATCCGCGACGCCGCTGACCCGGTCCAGCTATCATGCCGGCGACGATTTCCGGCGGCTGCGGGAGGCGCGGGAGGCCAGGCTGGCCCAACGCAATGCGTGACGCCCGGCGCGAAATACGATAGTTCCGCACTCGATCTGACGCCCAAAAGCCATCACCGGACGCCGAGACCGAATGCCCAGCCATACTGAACAACGCCTGTTGCCCTATCGCGCCGAGGACATGTTCGACCTTGTCGCCGATGTCGGACGGTATCCTGAATTTCTGCCTTGGTGCCGCGCCGCACGGATCCGCTCTCGTACCGAAACCTTGTTGATCGCCGATTTAGTCATTGGTTTCAAAGGGGTGACGGAGCAGTTTACCAGCCGCGTCACCTTGGATCGTCCGAACAAGGTAATTAGGACGGCCTATGAAGACGGCCCCTTCAAATACCTGGACAACTATTGGGAATTTCAGAGCGATTCCGAATCGGGCGGCTGTCGGGTGGACTTCCATGTCGATTTCGAGTTTCGGTCACGACTGCTGCAAGCGATGATCGGCCTCGTTTTCACCGAAGCGGTGAAGCGGATGGTCTCCGCCTTCGAATCCCGTGCCCAGGACCTTTACGGCGGCAAAACGTCGTAACTGCATCCGCAGTCGCCAAAAATCATTGAAACTGCAATCGCAGTCACCGGTCGTTCCCGATTCGCAACGATTCCGAATCACCATTCCGCCTCATGGCACCAAACCGCCTGACGACCACGACATCTTGAGCCTCATACGCGAGTCATATATTTCTTCCCTAATTCTTTAGGTCTGAGACCGAATTTCAGGGGAGGGACGCGGGTGATTTCGGCCGCGCAGATCCGGGCGGGCAGATCGCTGCTGAACGTCAAACAGAGCGAACTGGCGAAATCCGCCGGGGTTTCGCTGGCGACGTTGAACAATATCGAACGCGGCGTGGGCGATCCCCGGTCCAGCACGATGGAAGCCATCGAACGGGCGCTTTTCCAATCCGGCGTCGAAGTCGAGACCGACGGCGCGACGGAATCCGTCCGCCTTCATCGTCTGGCCCGGCCGAGCGCTTACGAAACCTTCCATGCCAGTCAGCGCATTCTGGAGTGTCTGTCGCGGGACAGTCTGCTGAAGGTGGAATCCATATTGTTCTTTGCCCGGCGCGACCATGCGGTACGGGACGGGGATGACGCCGTTAAACTGTGCCTGATGCTGGTGGGGCGGGTCAGAACCGTCCTGTTCGATCAGGTCAGTTTCACCATGGCGACCGGCCCGCGCACGGCGGAGGCCGCAGGCATCCTGCTGGCCGCCTTCGCGCTGCATGCGGATCATCTTTCCTATCTCGACCGGCCGACGGAGGATACGACTCTGGCGCCGCTTTCCGACGCGGTCGCACGCCTGCGGGAGGCGGATTGGCGCCGCCTAGACCATCCGAAGGCGCTGATCGACGTTTTCGACGATTGGGATGCGAAATGCGCCCGCTTCGGCGATCGCCCCGGTCACCCACTGGCCGATCTGCTTCGTTTGACGGGCCGCGGCGGGACTACACCGGCGCTCGGGACACCAGCCTGATCGCCAGATCCAGGGCGGCAACGACCGTCGCGCGCCGCACCGCGGCCCTGTCTCCGATGAAGCGATGCTCTTCAACCTCGATTTCCGTTCCGGCGGTCCCGGCGATGTAGACCAGCCCGGCGGGCTTTCTCTCGGACTGTCCCGGACCGGCCACACCGGTAACCGCGACGCAGACTTCTGCGCTGCAGTTCCGCATCGCGCCCTGCGCCATGGCGCGTGCGACCTGCGCCGACACCGCGCCATGCGCCTCGATGAGATCGGGGTCGACGCCCAGCATTTCCGACTTGGCCGCATTCGTATAGGTGACGAAACCACGGTCCACGACGTCGGACGAACCCGGCACCTCCGTCAGGACGCCCGTGATCATGCCACCGGTACAGGATTCGGCCGTGGCGATCGTCGCCCCCATCTCGCGAAACATCTGCAGGGTTTTGGACGCGATTTCATAGAGTTCCGAATCGATCATCACGCGGCACTCCAAGCAATCAGCCAGCCGATTCCATAGATGCCGGCCATGGCATAGAGCGCGGCCAGGACATCATCCGCCATGACGCCCAACCCGCCGGCCAACCGCCGGTCCACCCAGCCCACCGGCCAGGGCTTGGCGATGTCGAAAACCCGGAACAGCAGAAACCCGGTCAGGTAATGAAGCCAATCCGGCGGGACAAGCGCAAGGACAAGCCAGACTCCGACAACTTCGTCGACCACGATTTCGGACGAATCATGGGCCTGTTTCATCGCGTCATAGCGATTCGCGGCCCAAACGCCGATGGGAAACAGAATAGCGGCGGCAGCAAAAAGCCAAACCGGCGCGCTGAAACTCGCGATCGCCCAGGCAAAGGGCAGGGCGGCCGCCGTGCCCCAAGTGCCGGGCATCGGCCGCAACAACCCGCTTCCGAACCAGGTGGCTATGATAAGTGCCAACCGGTTCAATGATCGTCTCCGCCGGCCGGCAGGGCGACCGTCGCAATGGCCTGGCAGGCAATCCCCTCTCCGCGCCCCGTGAATCCAAGCTTTTCCGTCGTCGTCGCCTTGATGGAGACCCGCCCGGGAGCGATCGCCAGGATTTCCGCGACCCGCGCCCGCATGGCATCGCGGTGCGGGCCTACCTTTGGCCTTTCGCAGATGATCGTCGCATCGACATGCCGGATTTGGCCGCCGGCCGCTGCGACGAGATCAGCCGCATGGCGCAGGAAACGATCGGAAGATGCACCGCGCCATTGCGGGTCGCTCGGTGGAAAGTGGCTGCCGATATCGCCGTCGCCGATCGCCCCCAGCAGGGCATCCGTGATCGCATGCAGGCCGACATCCGCGTCGCTGTGCCCGTCCAAGCGCCGGTCATGGGGGACAAAGACCCCACACAGCCAAACGCCGTCGCCGGGGACGAACCGGTGGACGTCGAAGCCCATTCCCGTTCGGGTTTCCATTAAAGCGGCCAATCGATCCTCCGCGGCGCTGAAATCCTCTTCCGTGGTCAGTTTCACATTCGCAGGGTCGCCCGGAACGATCCAGACCGGTTTGCCCGCTTGTTCGAACAATGCCGCATCGTCCGTGACCTCGGCCTCCGCCGATTGATGAGCGGCCAGGATGGCCCCCAAAGGAAAGCCTTGCGGGGTCTGGGCGCGGTACAAGCCATCGCGCGGGACGGTCCCAGTGACAGTATCCCCATCCGGGACCGCCTTCAGGGTATCGATCACCGGCAGGCCGGGCAGGGCGCCCCCATCCGGCCGCACGCCGTCAAGCACCGCATCGATCAAGCGGGAAGAAACGAACGGGCGGGCGCCGTCATGGATGAGAACGGTATCCTCCTGGTCAGCCATGCCCGCCAGAGCAGTCAGGCCGGCACGGACCGAAATCTGCCGGGTCGCCCCACCGGTCACGGTCGCGACGCGATCCCGGATAGGACCGAGAGCCTCACGGCATATCTCCGCCTGACCATCACCGATCACCAGAACGACATGACCGCAGGCGGGATGCCGCAAAAAGGCCTCCACCGTCCGTCGGATCAGCGGGATGCCGCCGATCGGCCGATATTGCTTGGGAAGTCCGCCGCCAGCCCGGACGCCTTTTCCGGCGGCCACGATAACGGCATGAAAGGGGGATGGGCGCGTTTCGGCTGAAGACGGCATGAAGGCTCGCTAACGGGACGCATAGGAAGGCGTTTCAGGGCGGGTCGTCCGGTGATATATAGCGCGGCATGCTAGCGGAGTCGCTGATCTTTCAAACCGCCGCGTTGGCGTGCCTGCTGCCGGCCCTATGGCTGGCCGTGCGCAGGGACGACGAAAAACGGCTGCTGTTGCCCACTTTGGCCCTGGCCGTCGCGGGACCGGTCCTGTTGTGTGTTCTGGCCGCGCGGTCCGGATGGCGCACGGATTTCTCCTTCACCATCTGGGTTTCGGCGGCCGCGACCTTGATCCTGTTCAGCGCCCTTGCCGCGATTTCCCGAACGGCGCGCAAAATGGCGGCGCTCGTTCTGCCTTATCTGGGGCTGTCCATCCTGGTTGCGATCCTGGTTGGACATGGCGGCCGTCCGATGCCGGAATCGCCGGGGCCCTGGCTGGCAGCGCATATCGCCGTGGCCGTCGCCACCTATGCCCTGATCACGGTGGCCGCCGTTGCCGCCTTGGCGGTGTTCCTGAAGGAACGGTCGCTGAAATCCAAAACGACCAACGGTCTGGCCGCGTTATTGCCTCCCGTGGCGGAGAGCGAACGCCTGCAGGACCGGTTGATGTTCCTATCCGAAGCCGTTCTGGGTCTCGGCTTGGCCTCCGGCATCGCCATCCATGTTCAACGCGCCCAGCCACTTCTGGAGGCCGATCACAAGACGCTTTTGACCTTGGCGGCCTTTGTCGTGATCGGGATATTGCTGATCGTTCAGCGGTTCAGTGGATTACGGGGCCGACGCGCCGCGCGGATCGTATTGATCTCCTATCTGCTGGTGACAATGGCCTATCCGGGCGTGAAATTCGTTTCCGACATCCTGATCGGCTGAATTTGGGGCGCCATGCGTCAGATTTACCACTGGCGGTTCGTTCCCGGCGGGGGTACAAGCGCTGTCGGGGAAACTGCCTAAAGTTTGAGCGAACACCATGCTTGCGCAAAATATCGGCACCTATCCGAAGCGCGCGCCCATTTCCGTTGGGCCTGTAGCTATTCCTGTTCCGGTCTATCTGGCACCGATGTCCGGTGTCACCGATTTGCCGTTTCGTACCGTCGCGCAGGCGCTCGGCGCCCCCGTTGTCGTTTCGGAGATGATCGCCAGCGGCGAGGCCATCCGCGAGACCCGCGGAACGTTGAAACGGGCGGAAACAGCCGGAGACGGCACCCCGCATATCGTTCAACTGGCCGGCCACGATCCGTCGGTCATGGCGGAAGCGGCACGCCTATGCGCGGATCTGGGGGCCGATATCGTCGATCTGAATTTCGGCTGTCCGGCAAAGAAGGTCACCCGCAAGCTATGCGGATCGGCGCTGATGCGCGATTTGGACCAGGCCGTCCGGATCGTCGACGCCGTCGTTGCCGCCGTGGACCGACCGGTGACAGTCAAGATGCGCACCGGCTGGGATCTGGACAGCCGCAACGCCCCTGAATTCGCCTATCGCGCGGAAGGCGCGGGAGTACGCCTGATCACGGTTCATGGACGGACCCGCGAACAAAAGTATACCGGCAGCGCCGATTGGTCGTTCATCCGGACGGTGAAAGAGGCGGTATCGATCCCCGTCATCGCCAATGGCGACATCATCGACTACGACGCCGCCGACCGGTGCCTGGCGGAATCCGGCGCGGACGGGATCATGATCGGGCGCGCCGCCCAGGGACGCCCGTGGTTCCTGGGGCATATGGCGGCATACATGCGCACAGGGGAAAGACGCGCGGAGCCAGGGCATGCCAGGCGATGCGACCTCCTGCTGTGGCACCTGGACGAAATCCTGCGGTATCACGGCGCGGAGAGGGGACTGCGGATGGCGCGCAAACATATTGCCTGGTCGATTGCGGATGTGCCGGGCGCGGCAGCGTTGCGCGCCGAGGCCATGGCCGCAGAAACACCGGCCGAGGTGGCGCAGGCCGTTCGGCGCGCTTTCGATGCCGCGTCGGAATTGGGTAAGGCGGCCTGATGTTGAAAGCGATCAAGAACACGTTCGGCGGCGGGACCGACCGCCCCAGCGTCGAAAGCATCATGGATTCCCTGCCGGAACCGGTCATCGTCGTCGACGGTTCGGGGAACGTCACCTTCCTGAACGCGGCCGGACAGAGCTTCCTGCAAGGGTCGGAAGCGGTCCTGCGCGGTGTGAACCTGCAGGACCTAATCCCGCATGACAGCCCGATCCTGGCGGCAGTCGACCGGGCCCGGCGGGTCGGCAGTTCCATGACCGTCCATGGCGTGCGTCTTTCGACGCCGCGCATCGGCAATCATACCGTCACTGTCGACGCAGCCCCACTGACGGACCGGCGCGACAGTGTCGTGATCACGATCAAGGAACACTCCATCGCCGGGAAGATCGACCACGCGCTGACCCAACGCGGCGCCGTCCGGTCCGTGACCGCGCTGGCCGCGATGCTGGCGCATGAGGTCAAGAATCCGCTGTCCGGCATTCGCGGTGCGGCCCAGTTGCTTGAATCCATGGTTCCGGCCGAAGACCGCCAGCTCACCAAGCTGATCACGGAAGAAACCGACCGGATCGTCAAACTGCTGGACCGGATGGAAATCTTCTCGGACCGTCCCAATCTGGAGCGAAGCCCAGTCAACATTCACGAGGTCCTGGACCGGGTTCTGGAAATCGCGCGAAACGGTTTCGCCAGCGGGATGCGCCTCGTCGCATCCTACGATCCGTCGCTGCCGCCGGTTCTGGGCGACCGGGACCAACTGGTGCAGATCTTCCTGAACCTGGTGAAGAACGCCGCCGAGGCCGCGTCGGACGGGGAAGCGCCGGAGGGCGAGATCACCGTCTCGACGGCCTATCGTCACGGAATCCGGCTGGCGGTGCCGGGGATCGAGGCGCGGATGCATCTGCCGCTGGTGATTTCGATCCGCGACAACGGCCCCGGCATACCGGACGACCTGCGTCCGCATCTGTTCGAACCGTTTATCACCACGAAATCAGGCGGTTCCGGGCTGGGCCTAGCCCTGGTCGCGAAGCTTGTATCCGAACATGGCGGGGTCATCGACTTCGAAAGCCGGCCGCGCCGGACGCAATTCAATGTCATGATGCCGGTCCTACGCGATAATGCGCAATTGGGCGGCGGAAAGGGCGGTTGATCATGGCGGGCGAAACCATACTGGTTGCCGACGACGACCGCGCCATCCGCACTGTCGTCAGCCATGCGCTGGCCCGGCACGGATATGAAGTCCGGACCACCGGCAATGCCGCGACCCTGTGGCGTTGGGTGTCGGAGGGCGAGGGCGACTTGGTCGTGACCGATGTGGTCATGCCCGACGGCAACGGCCTCGACCTCATCCCGCAGATACGCAAGATCCGGCCGGACCTGCGCGTCATAGCCATGAGCGCGCGCAACACGCTGCTGACGGCGGTCCAGGCGACCGAACGCGGGGCGTTCGAATACCTGCCGAAACCGTTCGACCTGACCCATTTGGTCGATACGATCCGGCGCGCCTTGAAGTCCCAGGCCGAAGCGCCGGGCGACATCGTCCCCCATAAGGACGCGGAAGACCCGATGCCGCTGATCGGCCGGTCGCCGGCGATGCAGGATGTCTATCGCGTTATAGCCCGGCTGACCGGAACGGATCTTTCGGTCCTGATTACCGGCGAATCCGGGACCGGGAAAGAATTGGTGGCTCGTGCGCTGCACGATTTCTCCCGGCGCAAGAACGGGCCCTTCGTCGCGGTGAATATGGCGGCGATCCCGCGGGAACTGATCGAAAGCGAACTGTTCGGTCACGAGAAGGGCGCCTTCACCGGAGCGACCCAGCGGAAATCCGGCCGTTTCGAACTGGCCGATGGCGGCACGCTGTTTCTCGACGAGATTGGCGACATGCCGCTGGAGGCCCAGACCCGGCTGCTGCGCGTTCTGCAGGAGAGCGAATATACGATGGTCGGCGGTCGGAACCCGATCAAGACGGATATCCGTATCGTCGCCGCCACCCACCGCGATCTGCGCCAATTGGTATCTCAGGGCCTGTTCCGCGAGGATCTATACTATCGCCTGAATGTCGTCCCGATCCGCCTGCCGCCACTGCGTGAGCGCCGCGAAGACGTCCCGGACCTTGTCCGCCATTTCCTGGGGCAGGCGGCGGATAGTGGATTGCCGCACAAGTCGCTGACGGAATCGGCGATGGAGCGTCTGACGCGTCATCGCTGGCCCGGCAACGTCCGGGAGTTGGAAAATCTCGTCCGGCGCCTGGCCGCCCTTTATGCGCAGGACCGTATCGACCAGGAGATCATTGAGGCGGAATTGGGCGAAACGCCCAGTTTCGCGGACGCGGAAGACGCGATGAATTCCGGGTCCGACAATCTTTCGGATTCCGTGCGTAAGCACATCGTCGCCTATTTTGACGCCCATGGGGATCAATTGCCCGCAGCCGGCCTGCATGCCCGTATTCTCCGCGAGATCGAACGCCCGTTGATCGAGGTGAGCCTGAAAGCCACGCGCGGCAATCAGGTTCGAACCGCCGAGTTGCTGGGGCTGAACCGAAATACGTTGCGTAAGAAAATTCGCGATCTGGACATAACGGTGGTTCGCGGCAGCCGCGACGAATGACTTTGACACGCAATCGCGCTTGCCGTGTCCGGGACAACTCATGCTAAACCTGTCCCGACGATGATGAAGGATTCTGGAGAGATGCCGCCCAATGCGGACGAACCGGCCGTCCGCAAGGGCGGCCTGGCGGCGCGGATGGAGCGCATTTCCGGATCCAAGCGCCTGTCCCGTATCCTTGGCATTGCCCTGATGTCGCTGGCCGTCCTGGCCGGGTTCGGGACGTATGCGGCCTTTACCGGCGTACCACCCCTGGGCGGCGACGCGGATACGCTCGTCATCATGGTCTATGTCGACCTGGTGATCATGCTGCTGTTGGGCTTCATCGTCGCCCGGCGCATCGTGGCCCTGTGGTCGGAGCGGCGGCGAGGATCCGCCGGATCGCGGCTGCATGTTCGTTTGGTGGCTCTGTTCGCGGCCTTGTCCGTGACGCCGGCCATCATCGTATCGACATTTTCGCTGCTGTTCTTCGATCTGGGGATCGAAAGCTGGTTCAGCGAACGCGTGCGCACCGCGGTCAATGAAAGCCGCGCAGTGGCCGAAGCCTATCTGGTCGAACACCGGAACAATATCCGCGCGGACGCCCTGCGTATGGCGCGGGACCTCAACCGCGACGCCCGGCAATTGCAGATCAATCCGCCGCTGTTCAATCGGACCCTGGAAATTCAACGGCGCGTCCGGGAACTCAGTGAAGCCATCGTCTTTCAGGGCACGACCCGGGAAGTGCTGGCGCGTGCTGGACTGACCATCGTCCTTGAGTTCGAACCGATCGATTCCCGCGACCTTCTGGCCGCCTCGAACGGCGAGATCGTCGTGCTGACGGGAGGGGCGGACGACCGTGTTCGAGCGCTGCTGAAACTGGATGCCTTCGCGGATATGTATCTTTACATCGGTCGGCTGGTCGATCCGCAGGTCCTGTCCCGGATCGAGCAGGTCCGCGGCGCGGCGGCACAGTTCGAGCGGCTGGAGACCCAGCGCGTCGATATCCAGCTTTCCTTTGCGCTCGCCTTCGTCGTGGTCGCGCTATTGCTGTTGCTCTCGGCGATCTGGATCGGGCTGACGCTCGCCACCCAACTGACCGCACCGATTAGTGCGTTGATCGGCGCGACGGAACAGGTCCGGGCAGGGGACCTGGATGCGCGGGTGTCGGAAATCGCCGGCGAGGACGAGTTGGCCCTGTTGAGCCGCGCCTTTAACCGAATGACATCGCAGCTTCGGTCCCAACATAATGAATTGATGGAGGCGAACCGCCAGATCGACGGCCGCCGCCGCTTCTCGGAAGCAGTCCTGTCCGGCGTCAGCGCGGGCGTGCTGGGCCTGGACCGGAACGGGCGCATCGACCTGCCGAACCGGCGTGCCAGCGAATTGCTGGCGATGGCTCCGCATGCCCTGATCGGGGAGAAACTGACCGACATTCTGCCGGAACTCCAGGAACCCATGGAACTGGCGCGCAACTCGACGCCGGGACGCCCTGTGGAGGCCCAAATCCGTCTGACCGTGCAGGGCGAGACCCGGACGCTGTTCGTCCGCATCGTGATCGAACAGGAGGCGGGGCAGGTGCAGGGCTATGTCGCGACCTTCGACGACGTTTCGCCCCTTGTGTCGGCCCAACGCAAGGCGGCCTGGGCCGATGTGGCGCGCCGGATCGCGCATGAAATCAAGAATCCGCTGACACCGATCCAGCTTTCTGCAGAGCGTCTGAAGCGGAAGTACCGCAAGGAAATCACCACCGACCCGCATGTCTTCGAAACCTGCATCGACACGATTGTCCGACAGGTCGACGATATCGGCCGCATGGTCGACGAGTTTTCGTCCTTTGCGCGAATGCCCGCGCCGACCATGCGCGACCAGGATATCGTCGATATCTGCCGCCAATCGCTGTTCCTGCAGCGCAATGCGAATGCCGAGGTCGTGTACGATTTCGTCGGACCGGAAACGCCGCTGGTCATCCGATGCGACGGGCGACAGCTCAGCCAGGTAATGACCAATCTGCTGCAGAATGCCCATGACGCCATTGAAGGGCGCCGGGAGCAGGCCGAGGCGGAAGGGCGTTCGCCCGACGACGAGCCGAAAGGCCGTATAGGGCTTTCAATCGAGGCCGACGACAGGCATGTTCGCATTGCGATTCAAGACAACGGGAAGGGCTTGCCGACAGCGGAGCGGGAACGTCTGACCGAGCCCTATGTGACAACCCGGAAGAAGGGGACGGGCCTGGGCTTGGCCATCGTCAAGAAGATCATGGAAGACCATGGCGGCAGTTTGCATCTTGATGATGCGCCCGGCGGCGGTGCCCTGATCTCCCTCATTCTGCCAATAGAAACGCTTGAGACGGCAACCGATAAGCCGCCGCACGGGGAGGCGGGCTGACATGGCATACGACATTCTGATCGTCGACGACGAGGCCGATATCCGGATGCAGATCGCTGGCATCCTGGAGGATGAAGGCTATCAAACCCGCGAGGCGTCGAACTCGTCCGATGCATTGGCCGCCGTGGCGAACCGTCAGCCGTCGCTGATGATCCTGGATGTTTGGCTCGCCAATTCGGAATATGACGGTCTGCAAATCCTGGAAATCGTGCGGCGCGACCATCCGACCCTGCCGGTCGTGATGATCAGCGGGCACGGCACGTTCGATATGGCGGTCAACGCGACAAAGAAAGGCGCGTATGACTTCATCTCAAAGCCGTTCAAGACCGATGTCCTGATGCTGACCATAGAGCGCGCCCTGTCCGAGGCGCGCCTGAAGCATGAAAACGAATCCCTGCGCAAACTCTCGCCCTATGCGGTTTTGGACGACCTGGTCGGGAAATCCGCGGCAATTGCAGAAGTCCGGCGCGGAATCGACAAGGTGGCGCAGACCGACAGCCGTGTGCTGATCGCCGGCCCGCCGGGCAGCGGCAAGGGCGCGGTCGCCCGTGTCCTGCACAGCCGGTCCCTGCGCAAGGACGGCCGGTTCGTTGTCCTGACCTGCGCCTCGCTGACGGAAAGCACGCTGGAAGCGGCCCTGTTCGGGGTCGAGGCAAATGCCGACAGGCGCCGCCAGATTGGCGTCCTGGAAGAAGCCCATGGCGGCACCCTGCTTCTGGACGAAGTCGCCGATATGGACCTGGCGACCCAGCAGAAGATTGTCCGCGTCCTGCATTCCAGACGGTTTCAGCGCATCGGGGGCGACAATTGGGTGGAAGTGAACACCCGTGTCCTGGCGACGACGTCCCAGGACCTGACGGAACTGATTGCCGTCGGCAAATTCCGCGAGGACCTGTTCTATCGGTTGAATGTCGTCCCGTTGCAGGTGCCCCCCTTGTCGGAACGGCGTGAGGACATTCCGTTGCTCGCGACCTATTTCATGGATCGGTCGGCCGCCGCCAAGGGCCGATCGCCGCGCGCCCTGTCCTCGGACGCGCTGACGGCGCTGCAGGGGCATGACTGGCCCGGCAACGTCTGGGAACTGGCGAATGTCGTCGAACGCCTGCTGCTGATGGCGCCCGGCGGACCTCAGGATCCCGTCCGCGCGGATGCCGTCGCCACCGCGATCGGCAGTGCCGAAAGTACGGTTTCCCGATGGGACCGCGCACCGGAAGTGATGGGACTGCCGCTGCGCGAGGCGCGGGAAGCCTTCGAACGCGAGTATCTGGTGTTTCATCTGGCCCGTTTCGGGGGCAACATCTCCCGGACGGCCGAATTCGTCGGCATGGATCGTGCCGCGCTGCACCGGAAGCTGAAAGGCCTGGGCGTCGCTGCCAGCAACAGGGTGAAGCAGGACGTCGCGGACTGACGCCTTCCGCCGGAATGGCTGAACGAGGAAACCTATGAAAGTCGTTATTTGCGGTGCCGGCCAGGTCGGCTTCCACATTGCGCGCTATCTGTCGGGCGAGGACAACGATGTCACCGTCGTCGACCAATCCCCCGAACTGATCGGAAAGATCAACGACCAGTTGGACGTGCAGGCCTTTGTCGGCCATGCCTCCCATCCGGATGTGCTGGAGCGGGCAGGGGCCGCGGACGCGAACATGCTGATCGCCGTGACCTTCGCGGACGAGGTCAACATGATCGCCTGTCAGGTCGCGCATTCCCTGTTCAACGTCCCGACCAAGATCGCCCGCATCCGACAGCAGAGCTATCTCAATCCGATCTGGTCGAATCTGTTCGCGCGCGACCAACTGCCGATCGACGTCATCATTTCGCCGGAGATCGAAGTGGCCCGCGCCATCGCGCGGCGCATTCGCGCGCCCGGCGCCTTCGATATGATCCGGATGGGCGACGACAAGGTTCGGGTGATCGGCGTACGCTGCACCGATACCTGCCCGGTAATCCATACGCCCCTGCGTCAGCTCACATCGCTTTTCCCCGATCTGAACATCACCGTCATGGCGATCTTCCGGGACGAGACCATGCTGATCCCGTCGTCCAACGACCAGATGCTGCCAGGGGACGAAGTCTATTTCATCGCGGAGACAGGCCACGTACCGCGCGCGATGACGGTCTTCGGCCATGACGAGAAGGAAGCCCGCCGGATCCTGGTGATCGGCGGCGGCAATATCGGCACGACCCTGGCCGGGGAGCTGGAAGCCAGCAGCGACGGCTATTCCGCCAAGATCGTCGAAATGGACAAGGCCCAGGCCCGCAAGGTCGCGGAGGCACTGCCGACCACCGTCGTCATTCAAGGCGACGCGCTGGATCACGAAATCCTGGAAGAAGCGGGAATCCGGAACACCGAGGCCGTGGTCGCGGTGACCGATGACGATGAAACCAACATTCTCTGTTCGTTGCTCTGCAAGCGTTATGGCGTCGACCGGGCGATCACGCTGGTCAACAAGAACTCCTACGGGCCGCTGATCACGACGCTAGGCATCGATGTCGTCGTCAGCCCCCGCGAGATCACCGCCTCGACGATCCTGCAGCACGTCCGCCGCGGCCGGATCCGTCAGGTCCACAGTCTGCGCGACGGCTTCGCCGAACTGATCGAGGCGGAGGCGATGGAGACCTCCAGCCTGGTCGGAGAACAACTGAAGGACGCCAAACTGCCCAGCGGCGTCATTGTCGGCGCGATCATCCGCGGCGAGGAGGTCATCATCCCGCGGCCCGACACCGTGGTGCGCGCCAAGGACCGTGTGGTCCTTCTGGCCGCCGCCCAGGCCGTTAAGAAGATGGAAAAGATGTTCGCCGTAAGGCTCGAATATTTCTAACACAATGTCCGAATCGATTCTCCCGAAACCGGTAGCGGTCCTATATGACTGGGACAATACGCTGGTCGATACCTGGCCTGTGATCCACGCCGCGATGAACGCATTGTTCCGGCATATGGACATGCCGGAATGGTCGCTGGACGAAACGAAGTCCCGGGTCCGCAAATCCATGCGCGACAGCTTTCCAGAGATGTTCGGGGACCGATGGGAGGAGGCGCGCGACGTCTTCTATGCCAGTTTCGAGGCGCTGCATCTCGACGCTCTCGTGGCGGCGGAAGGCGCGGCCGCTCTGTTGTCGTCTCTATCGGCGGCAGGGGTGCCGCAGGCCGTGGTCTCCAACAAGCAGGGACGCTACCTGCGAACGGAAGCGGCTCATCTGAACTGGACCGGGCATTTTCATCGCCTGATCGGTGCGGGAGACGCCGCCCGGGACAAGCCGGCGCCGGACCCGGCGGCGCTCGCGTTGGACGGGTTGGGCTGCGCGCTGGGACGCCATGTGTATTTTGTGGGCGATTCCGGTGTGGATATGGAAATTGCCCATGCGGCCGGACTGACACCGATCCTGATACATCCCGATCCCGATCTGAGCGGGGAGTTCCGCAACTGTCCGCCGGTGCGTCACTTTGACGGGCTGCCGGCGTTTCACCATTTTTTAACGGCGGAACAACGGTTTATCTGATAATGTCCGAATGTACGGCGGAATCAATGATTCCGCCCCATACCTGTTTGCGGCTTATTCTTCTTTAGAATCAAGGGTTTGCCGAAAAATTGGATGGGATTACGCGCGGACCGAAAAACAACAACGTTGCCATACGGAAGGGGGCATCCATGTCGTCCGACAAGAACCAGAACCTCCAAGACACATTTCTGAACCACCTTCGGAAAAACAAACTTCCTGTGACGGTGTTCCTGGTGAACGGCGTGAAACTGCAGGGAATCGTCACTTGGTTCGATAACTTCTGCGTGCTGCTGCGGCGTGACGCCCACTCGCAGCTTGTCTATAAGCACGCCATATCCACTGTCATGCCGGGCAGCCCGATCCAATTGTTCGAGCCCAACGAAAGTGGCAGCGAGGAAAGCTGAGCGTAATTGACCGAGACCCGATACCGTACTGCGCACCGGGGCTGGACGGCCGCCGGTGCCCGGCGCGCTGCCGTCATCTATCCGGAAATCCCCGGCGTTTCGCAAAGACGCCGCAGCCCGGAAGCACGTCTGGAAGAAGCGGTCGGACTGGCCGCCGCGATCGAGCTGGACGTCGTTCATGCCGAAGCCGTGCGCCTGTCCAAGATTGTTCCGGCAACGCTGCTTGGCGGCGGGGTCGTGGAACGTCTGAAAGGCCTCTGCGCGGCCCTGGAGACGGAGTTGCTGATCGTCGACGCGTCGCTGACGCCGGTGCAGCAGCGCAACCTGGAACGCGACATCGATACCAAGGTCATCGACCGGACCGGCCTGATCCTGGAAATCTTCGGCGCCCGGGCCCGCACCCATGAAGGGCGATTGCAGGTCGAGCTGGCCGCGTTGACCTTCCAGCGGTCGCGCCTCGTGCGAAGCTGGACCCATTTGGAGCGTCAGCGGGGCGGGCTGGGCTTCATCGGCGGGCCCGGCGAAAGCCAGATCGAAATCGACCGTCGTCTGATCGACGAACGGATCGTGCGCCTGAAGAAAGAGTTGGAACAGGTCGCGCGGACCCGCGGGCTGCACCGCAAGGCGCGGGAGAAAGTGCCCTATCCGGTCGTCTCCCTGGTCGGCTATACCAACGCCGGCAAGTCGACCCTGTTCAACCGGCTGACGGATTCCGCCGTCATGGCGAAGGACATGCTGTTCGCCACGTTGGACCCGACCATGCGCAAGCTGGACCTTCCGAGCGGCCGGACGGCGATCCTGTCGGATACGGTGGGTTTTATTTCCGACCTGCCGACCGATCTGGTGGCGGCCTTCCGCGCCACGCTGGAAGAGGTGAGGGCGGCGCAGGTTCTGATCCATGTCCGCGACATCTCCTCAACCGAGGCTGAGGTCGAGAAGGCGGATGTCGAACAGGTACTCTCGACCCTGGAAATCGATCCGCAGACCGTGATGCTGGAAGCCTGGAACAAGACCGATCTGTTGCCGGAGGGCGCGTTGGAACCGGTCGAGGCCCGTGCCGCCGCCGCGCGCGACGGCGAGGACGATCCCGATGCCTTTGCGATTTCCGCCGCGAAAGGCGATGGATTTGCGGCGCTGCTGTCGGCGATCGATACGGCCCTGGCCCGGTTCCGCGAAACCCGGAGGACGGAGATCCCGGCCGAGGACGGGGCCGCGCTGGCCTGGCTGCACCGGTTCGGCGACATTCTGGAGCATGAAACAGACGAAGCGTCGGGCGTCCAAACGGTTATTGCATCGCTCGATCCCGGCGATTGGGACCGCTACGCACAACGTTTCGGGTATCCCGCGACGGCCCTGGAATAGAATTTTCCAGCATTTCCGGCCTTTTTTGCCCTCCGTCCATTGACATACCCGGTTCGGCCCGTATATGCGGATAGCACTCACATGCGGGGAGTGCTAACACCTCGTTCACGGGCCGACCGGCGCAATGCCGCCAGGCCCCCGAAACAACGCTGGCTTAAGGGGAAACACCATGAAATTCCGGCCTCTGCACGATCGCGTTCTGGTGAAGCGCGTCGAAAGCGAGACCAAGACCGCGTCCGGCATCATCATTCCGGACACGGCGCAGGAAAAGCCGATGCAGGGCAAGGTCCTGGCCGTCGGCACCGGCACCGTCAAGGAAGACGGCAGCGTCCGCAAACTGGACGTGAAGAAGGGCGACACCATTCTGTTCGGCAAATGGTCGGGCACGGAAGTCAAGATCGACGGCGACGAGCTGCTGATCATGAAAGAGTCCGACATCATGGGGATCATCGAGTAAGCGCGACCGCTCCGGTACCGCGCTTTTTTCGTATCCGAACAATCTTTTAGAAGGAGTCTAGGGCAATGGCAGCCAAGGACGTCAAATTTTCGACCGAAGCCCGGGATAAGATGCTGCGTGGCGTCGACATCCTGGCCGATGCGGTCAAAGTCACCCTCGGTCCGAAGGGCCGCAACGTCGTGATCGACAAAGCCTTCGGTGCCCCGCGCATCACGAAGGACGGCGTCACGGTCGCCAAGGAAATCGAACTGTCCGACAAGTTCGAAAACATGGGCGCCCAGATGGTGCGCGAAGTCGCGTCGAAGACGAACGATCTGGCCGGTGACGGCACGACGACGGCCACGGTTCTGGCCCAGGCCATCGTGCGTGAAGGCGCAAAGGCCGTGGCCGCCGGCATGAACCCGATGGACCTGAAGCGCGGCATCGATCTGGCCGTGGAAGCGGTCGTCGGTGACATCCAGAAGCGCGCCAAGAAGATCAAGACCTCCGACGAAGTCGCGCAGGTCGGCACGATCTCGGCCAACGGCGACCGCGAAGTCGGCGAAATGATCGCCGCCGCCATGCAGAAGGTCGGCAATGAAGGCGTCATCACCGTGGAAGAAGCCAAGGGCCTGACCACGGAACTGGACGTCGTCGAAGGCATGCAGTTCGACCGCGGCTACCTGTCGCCGTATTTCGTGACCAATCCGGACAAGATGGTCTGCGAACTGGAAAACCCGATGATCCTTCTGCACGAGAAGAAGCTGTCCAACCTGCAGGCCATGCTGCCGGTTCTGGAAAGCGTCGTTCAGAACGGCCGTCCGCTGCTAATCATCGCCGAAGACGTCGAAGGCGAAGCGCTGGCGACCCTGGTCGTCAACAAGCTGCGCGGTGGTCTGAAGGTCGCGGCCGTCAAGGCACCGGGCTTCGGCGATCGCCGTAAGGCCATGCTGGAAGACATCGCCATCCTGACGGGCGGCACGGTCATTTCCGAAGACACCGGCATCAAGCTGGAAAGCGTCACGCTGCAGATGCTGGGTCAGGCCAAGAACGTCACGATCACCAAGGACGAAACCACGATCGTCGACGGCGCCGGCAAGAAGAAGGAAATCGAAGGCCGCTGCGGTCAGATCCGTCAGCAGGTCGAATCGACCTCCTCCGACTATGACCGCGAGAAGCTGCAGGAACGCCTGGCGAAGCTGGCGGGCGGCGTTGCCGTCATCCGCGTCGGCGGTGCGACCGAAGTGGAAGTGAAAGAGAAGAAGGACCGCGTCGACGACGCCATGCACGCGACCCGTGCGGCCGTCGAAGAAGGCATCGTCCCGGGCGGCGGCGCCGCGCTTCTCTATGCCACCAAGGCCCTGAAGAAGCTGGAAGGCGAAAACCACGACCAGTCCGTCGGTGTCGACATTGTGCGTCGCGCCCTGACCGCCCCGTGCCGTCAGATCGCGAACAACGCCGGTGAAGACGGCGCGGTCATCGTCGGCAAGATGCTGGAGTCGAAAGACGCCAACTGGGGCTTCGACGCTCAGAACGCCGTCTATGGCGATCTGGTCAAGGCCGGCATCATCGATCCGGCGAAGGTTGTCCGCTCGGCCCTGCAGGACGCGGCCTCGGTCGCCGGTCTGCTGGTCACGACGGAAGCCATGGTCGCAGACAAGCCGGAACCGAAGGGCGCAGGCCCGGCCGGTGGCGGCATGCCCGACATGGGCGGCATGGGCGGCATGATGTAAGCCTGCCCAGGCACCTGGTTACGAAGAAGGCCGTCGGGGCAACCCGGCGGCCTTTTTCTTTTCCACGATGCTGATAGGTTGACGTGATGTCGGAAAGCAAGGAACCCGGAAATGCCCGAAACCCTCTCCCTTGAAGATGTTCACGCGCTCAGCAAAGCGGCCCTGATCGGGGCGGGTACGGTGGAAACGGCCGCGGAAGTCGTGGCACAGAGCATCACGGATGCCGAGGCGGAGGGAATCCGGAATGTCGGGCTGGCCTATCTGCCGATCTATTGCCGGCATGTGTCCATCGGCAAGGTGGTCGGCGATGCAGTTCCCGTGGTGACACGAACCGGACCTTCCGCGCTGATGGCCGATGCGGGGAACGGCTTCTGCCACCCGGCCTTTACGGCGGGGGAGGAAGCCTTCTATGCCCTGGCGCGCGAGAACGGGATCGCCGGGTTCGGCATCCGCCATTCCTATGCGTCCGGCGTCATCGGCTGGTTCAGCGACCGCATGGCGCGCGCCGGGCTGATCGGCATGACCTTCACCAATGCCTCCGCCGCGTTGGCCCCGTTCGGCGGCAAGAAACCCCTGTTCGGCACCAATCCAATCGCCTTCGGTGTCCCGCGCCGCGATGGACCGCCTCTGGTCATCGATCAGAGTTCCACCGCCACGGCCCGGATCAACATCGCCCTCAAGGCCCAGGCGGGCGAACCAATCCCGGAAGGCTGGGGCCTGGATGCCGACGGCAATCCCTGCACCGATCCCAATACCGTCCTCGGCGAAGGCTCAATGGCCCCGTCCGGCGGGTATAAGGGCGCCGCCATGGCGCTGCTGGTCGAAATCATGGCCGGGGGCCTGACCGGCGCGAAATGGTCCTTCGAAGCCTCCAGCCTGGGGGGAGACGAGGGCGGTCCGCCGGATATCGGGCAATTTTATCTGGCCGTCGATCCTGCCCGTTTCGGCGGCGAAGGAATGGCCGACCGGATCGAAACGCTGTTCGGCGCGATGCTGGAACAGGATGGCGTCCGCCTGCCGGGCAACCGACGGCACGAGAACCGGGCCAAAGCGGAAGCCGAAGGGGTCGACGTGCCGGACGACCTGCTGGCGACCCTGCGCGGCTATGCCGAAGGAGGGCAGGGGTGAGCCTGGCGGACCGGATCGACACCACGAAAGTCCAGGCGCTGCTGCGCGAGGCGGCGGAGACCATCGTATTGCCCCGTTTCGACAGTTTGCGCGGCCATGAGATCATCGAAAAGGCGCCGGGCGACCTCGTCACCGTCGCGGATCTGGAGGCGGAACGGTTCCTGACCAGGGAACTGAGCGCCCTGTTGCCGGGCAGCCTCATCGTCGGTGAGGAGGCGCATTCGAAAGACCCGGAAATCCTGCGCCGGTTCGAGGATGACGGGCCGGTTTGGGTCATAGACCCGGTCGACGGCACCAAGAATTTCACCAAGTCCAGTGCGACCTTCTGCATGATGGTCGCCCTGGTCGAGCGCAACCGGCCCATCATGGGCTGGATTCACGATCCGCTGCCCAACCGGACCGCCATCGCGGTCGACGGGGCGGGCGGCTGGCTGGACGGTCAACGCCTGACCATACCGGAGGCCCCGCCCGAAAAGGACATGATCGGCCTCGTCAACGCCTGGTATTTCGAGGAGCCGCGCCGAAAGCAGGTCCGGGCCGAGGCACAGGCCCGTTTCGGCCATGTCTCATCCTTATCCTGCGCGGGCCAGGATTTCCTGGCCCAGGCTCAGGGAAAGCGGCACTTCTCCTTCTACCGTCGGCTCTGGCCCTGGGATCACGCGCCGGGCGCGCTGCTGCTGCGCGAGGCGGGCGGCATGGTGGAAAGGGTCGACGGCACGCCTTACCGTGCAGGCGACCGCGTCCACGGCCTGCTGAGCGCGCCGAGCGCCGAGATCTGGCGCGATCTTCGCCAATTCCTGATGAGCCGGGATTAGAGCGCGTTGGTTTCTAGAGGATCGGCTATTGGATAGAAACGGACCGGCGCCTCGCGGCCGCGGACCGGGACTTCGGCGCGGGTCAGGCTCTCGGTCACAATCCCGGCCGCCGCCGCCACTTCATGCGAAAAGATCACCGGAACACCATGTTCCTTGGTCAGGCTTTCCAACCGGGCGGCGATGTTGATCGTATCGCCGATGGCGGATGTGATCTGCGCGCGGGGAGGGCCCATGGCCCCGACAATCGCTTCGCCATGGTGCAGCCCGATCCCGACGGCGAGCGGGAAGGGTAGTTCGCTCTCCAAGGATTTGTTTAGTTTTTCAACGCGCTGCAGCATGGCCTTCGCACCATTGATCGCCGCCTTGGCCCCGTCCTGTGGTGTGGTCTCAAGCCCGTAAAGCGCCATCAGGCCATCGCCATTGAACTGTGCGTAATGACCGCCGGTTTCGGCGATCGCATGACTCATCTCCGAGAAGAACTGATTGAGAATGAACAGAACGTCGTAAGGCAGCTTCTCTTCACCCAGTTTAGTGGATCGCCGTATGTCGATGAAAAGACAGGTCACCTGGCGTTCTTCACCTTCCAATCCGCCCATCTGGCGGCCGTCCCGTGCCGTGGCCGTCGGCGGCAGCAAGGGGGAAACGCCCAGATGTTCCTTGGGCCGGATCTGGCAGGCCAGGCGCACGCCCTCCAAGGCCTTGATCCGCTGCAGGGCGGCATTTTCCAGGCTGTCCGGGGATTCCAATGCCTCGGCGCCTTGAATGACACGCACCCGGCAGGTGGTGCAGCGGCCGCGCCCGCCGCAGACCGCGGCATGAGGCCGGCCGGCCGCGCGCAGTGCTTCCAAAGCTGTCGCGCCAAGCGGGACCGGAACCCGCGTTCCGTCCGGCAGCAGCAGCGCCACCCGCGGCTTGCACAAGACCCGGTCGCGCACGAAGCGGCCCAGGAACGGCGCCAGCCCCAGGACGACGAACAAGGCCGTCAGCGGCGCCTGGAGCTTAAGGAGCGGCTGGATTTTCGACGGATCGAACCGTGCCTGGGTCAGGATCGCGTTGACCATATGGTCGCGTTCCAACTCGAACAGAACCTCAAACCCGGCGGACACGTATCCGGCCAGGGACAGCGCCGGCAGCACGACCGCGACACCCAGAAGCGGCCGCCGCCAGTCGCCGTACCAATCCTTCACCCGAAGCCAGAAATGCAGTCCAATGCAGCCATGGGTCCAGGCGATCACCACTGCGATACCCTGAAGAATCCCGGTCACAGGCTCCGCGACCCACAGCGCCGCGACGACATACCGATATGTCGGATCGATCCCGGCGACTTCCTCGGCGATCCGTGTGCCCAGGATGTGTTCTAGGATCAGGATGGGAATAATCAGGCCGCTTGCCATCTGTGCGGCTTCCCAGCCGGTCATGTTGATCGTCCGGCGCCGGTAGATCGACAGGATGGCGACCGCGTAATGGACCAGGAAGGCCAGCGACAGGAAGGCTGTGCCGACCGGTGTCCGCCAGGTCGTCATCAGAATGCGATGCGCGTCACCCATGGCCTGGAACGACACCAGCCCGAATGCGTGATTGATCAGGTGACAGGTCAGGAAGAGAAACAGGATCGACCCGCTGATCGCGCGCAGGCGCGCCTGTATCGTCATATCCATCCCACAGTGTAAAACGTTGCGGTTGCTAGTTGTGCATCAGGCTATCATGGCCCGGGCGCCCAATATACATCCCATACGCGACGTCTCATTGCATATCAATATTTTCCATAATATACATTATCACGATTACATATCGAGCCATAACCCCGGCCTTATGCCGCTGTCATGGGAAATCCCGTTTGCAGGAAATGTCAGTTCGGAACGATGGTCCTGCATCGTTCCGCCATGACCTTCACGGCCAAACCCGATCCGGATGAACCGATGACATTCAGAATGAAACTTGAGGGCATCTACACCCCCTTGGTCACGCCAATCACCAAAGGTGGCGATTTTGACAAGGACCGCCTCGCCGAGCTGATTGAGACCCTGATCGGTAAAGGCGTTCACGGGCTGATTTCCGGCGGGTCGACCGGAGAAAACTATGCGCAGACGGTCGATGAACGACTGGAACTCGCGCGGTTCACTACGGAGCGTGTCGCGAAGCGGCTGCCGGTAATCGTCGGTACCGGCGCGATGCGCACCGAGGACAGTATCGCGCTGGCCACCGGTGCCCGACAGATGGGTGCGGATGCGTTGCTGCTGGGAACGCCGCCCTACTCCGTTCCGACCGAACGGGAAAATGCCCTGAACGCCCTTGCCATCGATCGCGCGGCCGACCTGCCGATCATTCTCTATAACTATCCCGGCCGCATGGGCGTGGAAATGGGAGAAGAATTCCTGGATCGGGTCGGGCGGTCGCGCAATTTCATCGGGATCAAGGAAAGTTCCGGCGATATCAATCGCGTCCATCTGCTGGCGCGGGATTATCCGCATATCCAGATGTCCTGCGGCATGGACGATCAGGCCCTGGAATTCTTCGCCTGGGGCGCGCGAAGCTGGATCTGTGCCGGGTCGAACTTCCTGCCGGAAGAGCATGTTTTTCTTTACGAAACTTGCGTGATCCACGGCGATTTCGTGAAGGGCCGCCGGATCATGTCGGCGATGATGCCGCTGATGCGCGTTCTGGAGCAGGGCGGGAAATTCATTCAATGCGTCAAGCATGGAACAACCGTTTCCGGCATCCCGGCCGGCCCGATGCGCCCGCCCCTCAAAAGCCTGAACAAGGACGAAAAACGCGAGCTGGAACAAGTCATCGCGGTGCTGAAAACCACCATTGCCGACATCAAGGCGGGGAACTGAGCCATGACCGATCTTCTGACACGTGACGAATACCAGGCTCTCGCAAAGTCGATCCCCCTACCCGGAAATGCCTTCATCGACGGATCCTTACGCCCGGCCAAATCCGGCAAGACCTTCGCGACGGTCAATCCGGCCACGGGGATCGCCTTGGGCGACGTCGCGGCCTGCGGCGCGGAAGACGTCGATTTCGCTGTCGCCAAGGCGCGCGACGCCTTCGAGGACGGACGCTGGTCGCGCCTGGCGCCGGGAGACAGGAAGGCTGTGCTGCTGCGGCTCGCGAAACTAATGGAGCGCCGTCGCCACGAACTGTCGGTGCTGGAAAGCCTGGACAGCGGCAAGCCGATCTATGACTGCGAGACGATCGACATTCCCGAGGCGATTCATTGCCTGCGCTGGCATGCGGAACTAATCGACAAGATCTACGACCAGACCGCCCCGGCGTCCGACGATCACATGGCCCTGATCGTGCGCGAAGCCGTCGGTGTGGTCGGTCTGGTCCTGCCCTGGAACTTCCCGCTTCTGATGCTGGCCTGGAAAATCGGCCCTGCCCTGGCCGCGGGCT
The DNA here is from genome assembly GCF_965228185.1 of Pacificispira sp. NCBI lineage: Bacteria > Pseudomonadati > Pseudomonadota > Alphaproteobacteria > Rhodospirillales > Aestuariispiraceae > Pacificispira > Pacificispira sp. The sequence goes on from NZ_CBDDHE010000004.1 coordinate 332,689, forward strand.
GTTCGGTCGTCCTGAAACCGGCCGAGGAGACCTCCCTCACCGCCCTCATGGTCGCGGAACTGGCCGCCGAGGCGGGGTTGCCGGCCGGCATCCTGAACGTGATCACCGGCACCGGGCCCGAAGTCGGCGAACCGTTGGGGCGGCATCCGGATGTCGACATGATCTCCTTCACGGGATCGACGGAGACCGGTCGCCGTTTCCTGCATTACGCGGCCGACTCAAACTTGAAGGAAGTTGTCCTGGAGATGGGCGGTAAGAACCCGTGTATCGTTCTGGACGATGCGGAAAACCTCGACCGCGTCGCGGCGCATGTCATCCAGGGCGCGTTCTGGAATATGGGCGAGAATTGTTCGGCCGCATCGCGACTGATCGTGCAGTCCGGCGTCAAACCGGCTTTGCTGGAAAAGATCGCGGCCCATATCCGCGAATGGCCGCTGGGCGACCCGCTGGATCCGTCGGTGCGGATCGGTGCGCTGGTGTCCAAGGCGCATTTCGACAAGGTCGTGGCTTATCTGAAATCGGCAAAGGACGGCACGGTCCATTTCGGCGGCGACACCGTGGACGGCACCCATGTGCAGCCCACTTTGGTCGAAATATCCTCTTCCGATCATGTCCTTGCGCGGGAGGAAATCTTCGGCCCCGTCCTGGCGGTCATCGAAGTCCAAAGTTTTGAAGAAGCGATCCGCATCGCAAACGATACGGATTACGGTCTGGCCGCCTCGATCTTCACGGCAAACGGCAAGCGTGCCCTGCGCGGCGCCCGAATGCTTAGGGCCGGAACGGTGACGGTCAATTGCTTCGGCGAGGGCGATATCGCGACCCCCTTCGGCGGGTACAAGCAATCCGGCTTTGGCGGGCGGGACAATTCCATTCACGCCCATGACCAATACACGCAGTTGAAGACGATCTGGCTGGATCTGACCGATGACGAAGGCGATGCGGTCGATTGAGGGGCTGGCACACCCCCTGCCCCCTGCAGGCCGCGCCATGCCCCACCACCCCCAATCCCGTTCGGCGCGACGGTTGCCATCCTTGGCAGGTCCGGCCGCCTGGGACGCCATTCTGGGACCGCGACCGCCTTATCCGCGCCTGGAAGGCAGAAAGGTCGTGGACTTCGCCATTGTCGGCGCGGGTTTTGCCGGACTGTCCGCCGCCCGGCGGCTCAAGCAATTGGACCCCGGCGCGACCGTCGCGGTTTTGGACGCGGGCCGGATCGCCCAAGGGTCTGCCGGACGAAATTCCGGCTTCATGATCGATCTGCCGCACGAACTCACCTCTGACGATTACGCCGGCGACAGCGCCGCATCCGACCGCAAGATCATCGACTTGAACCGCCGCGCCATCGAATTCGGGGCGGAGGCCGTGGCGGAATACGGCATTTCGCGCGACTATTTCCGCCGGGACGGCAAGATCAACGGCGCGGCAAGCGGCCGCGCGCATGACCAAAACATCGCCTATGCCGCCCATCTGTCGGCCATAGGCGAGGCCAGCGAATTGCTGGACGCGCAGGCAATGCATGCGCTGACCGGGTCCCGGCACTACCGATCCGGCCTGTATACTCCGGGTACCGTGATGCTACAGCCCGCCGGCTATATCCGCGGACTCGCCGCCGGTCTGGCCGACCATGTGTCGATTTTCGAGGATAGCCCCGTCCTCGAACTCATCCGGTTGGACCAGGGCTGGTCGTTGCAGACGGCCGCCGGACGTGTCGACGCGGGCGCGGTCCTTCTGGCGAATAATGGCCATCTGGAAAGCTTCGGCTTCGCGCGCGGCCGGCTGATGCACATCTTCCTGTTCGCCTGCATGACCGAAGAATTGTCCAAAGAGACGCTCGACCGGCTGGGCGGCGCGGATAACTGGGGCGTCACCCCTTCCGACCCGATGGGCACGACCCTGCGCCGCATCGCAACCGCGCAAGGCGGCAACCGGATCGTGACCCGGACCATGTCGCGGTTTCTGCCGGACATGGTGACGACCGATGGCGATATGCGCCGCGCCACCCGGATGATGCGTCAGAAATTTGACGACCGTTTCCCGCAACTGGCGTCGGCGAAAATGGACTATGCCTGGGCCGGGCATCTGTGCCTGTCCCGCAATGGCGTATCGGTCGCCAGGCAACTGGATCGCGGTCTCTACGCCGCCTGCGTTCAGAACGGATTGGGGACGGTTCGCGGCACTCTGACCGGGATTGCTGCAGCCGAAGCGGCGCTGGGCACGGAAAGTGCCGTATCGCGTCACTTCGCCGACCAGCCGGACCCGCCGCGCCTGCCGCCCGCGCCGCTTGCGAAACTGGGCGCGAACCTGTTCATTCGATGGAAGGAATGGCGCGCCCATAATGAATGAACGAGATGAGCGGTCCTCAAGACAGGGAAAAGGGATATTCGAAACGGCGTCACCTGCCGTCCCTGGGGTCTTTCGCGACCTTTGAGGTCGCGGCGAAACATCTGAGCTTCACCCTGACCGCCGGCGAATTGAACGTGACCCAGGCGGCGGTCAGTCAACAGATCCGGGCGCTGGAAAATGCGCTGAACTGCCAATTGTTCCTACGCAAACACAACGCGCTGGAGCTGACCCCGGAAGGCGAAGCCCTCGCGGGCGCCGTCGCCCAAGGGTTGGATGTGTTGAGCGACGCGATCCATCGCATCGGGCGGCCGGTGGAAAGCGATGTCCTGACCATTGCCGGCACACATTCCGGCATCGCGCATTTCGTCAAACCCATCGCCGACCGGTTCCAGGATGCGCATCCCGATATTCGCTTCACCTTGCTGGCCTCCGACGAGAACGACCGTTTGAAGGATTTCGAGGAGGTCGATATTGCCGTGATTTGCGGCAATGAGCGCAGCGCCGTCGGCCCGAACCTGATCTATCTGTTCGAAGAAGTGGTCGAGCCGGTCTGTTCGCCGGATTTCCTCAGCCGCCACGGTCCGATCGACGCGGCGGAACATTTGGCCTCGGTCTCCTTGATGGAACTGCATCGGATGCATTGGAGTTCGGACGCCATCGCCTGGCATCCGCTGACCTGGGCCGACTGGTTCCGCCAGCACGCGCCCGATGTCCCGCTGCCTGCCCCGCAATTCGTGACCAACAGCTATGGCGCGCTGATCGATTCCGCGCTTCAGGGCCGGGGCGTCATCCTGGGCTGGCGCCACCTGGTCGCGGACCAGCTTGCGAAGGGCAGTCTGGTTCCGTTCTACGGCCATTCCCTGAATGCGGGGCGGTCCTATTTCCTGAAAGTGAACCCACGCAGGCGCGACGGCGATCACGCCGAACGGTTCGTCCAATTCCTGTTGGCCGAAATCGCCGAATGGCAGGGCGCGAAATAGGTCCGGTTACGGATCCCCTATTCCATCACGCGTGCGGTGCCGGACACGCGGATCGAGCCTCCGGGTTCATCCGATATCTCCGCCGTCAGGCGCGACGGCATGCCCATATCCTCGCCCTGCAGCACGTCTATGACGCCGCCATGGGGCCAGCCGATATCGCGCAGATAGCCGGCGAAGGCTGCCGTTGCGGCGCCGGTGGCAGGATCTTCATAGACCCCGCCCGACGCAAAGGGGTTGCGGGTATGGAACTTGGCCGGAGTTTCGGCGAAGGCCAGCAGGATCGTGACCCAGCCATGCCGGTTCATCAACCGCCGCCCCTCGTCCAGGTCATAGGACATTGCCGCCAATGCCTCCCGGGACTTGAGCGTCAACGCGAAATGGTCGGCCCCGCCATGGATGACGGCCGGAGGCAATGCCGGGTCGAGATGGGTTTCGGTCAATCCGAACAGCGACAGCACCGCCGCCAGTTCTTCGGAAGTGGCCGACCGGCTGTCCGTCGGCGGCGATTGCAGCGCCGCGAACAGGGCACCGCCTTGCCGCTTCCCTTCCACGGTGATGTTGGCTTGATTGAGTTCAAGTTCGAAGATCCCGTCGCCGTGACGCAGGGCAAGCGCCGCGCCCAGGGCGATGGTCGCGTGACCGCAGAACGGAACCTCGGATTCCGGTGAGAAATAGCGGACGCGCCATCCATCCCCCAGCGGCATGGCAAAGGCGGTTTCGGAAAACCCGACCTCGGCCGCGATCCGCTGCATTTCCGCCGAGCTCGGCAGGGTGTCGCCAATCAGAACGCCGGCAGGGTTCCCCCCGGCATCGCCGTTCCAGAACGCGGCAATCCGCAGAACCGTCATGATCATGTCCTCCAGCTTCGATGCTACCTACCGGCGCGCGGCTCTTGGCAATTGCGTCCTTCGACGGTCCGATGCACTGTTACGGACATTTTCAGAACTGCATTCCCGCCGCATTCAGTCCAGAGGTTCTCGCCCGTGCCCCAAGACGAAATCAAGCGCTATCTCCAGGATCATCCGGAGACGAAATATATCGACGGATTGCTGTTCGACATGTGCGGCTTCGCGCTCGGCAAGCGCTACCCGATCCGGGATGCGGCGAAGCTCTATAAAGACGGGCTGACCATGTGCGCGGCGGTGACGCTGCTGGACGCGACGGGCAATACCAGCGACCCGAATGGCTTCGGTGTATCCGATGGCGATCCCGACGCGTTGGCCTTTCCCATTCCGGGAACGCTCAGCACCGTGCCCTGGGCAACGGAGCCGACGGCGCAGGTCCTGATGTCGATGCGCCGCCCGGGATCCGGCGACATCGTCCCGTTCGAGCCCCGCCAGGTTCTGCAACGGGTCGCGGACCGGTTCAAAGAATTGAACCTGACGCCCGTCGTCGCGTTGGAATTGGAGTTCTATCTGATCGATCTGGAACGCGACGCGGAGGGAGGCCCCCTACCCGTGCGATCCCCGGCAACCGGGCGTCGGATGGATTCCAAGAAGGTCTACAGCATGGACACGCTGGATGAATTTTCGGATGTCCTGGGGGCCATTACCGACGCTTGCGCCGCGCAGGGCGTCCCGGCCTCGGTTGCGTCGACGGAATTCGCGCCCGGCCAGTTCGAATTGAACCTGAACCATGTCGCCGATCCGATTCAGGCGGCGGATCACGCCTGCCTGCTGCGCCGATGCGTCAAATCCGTCGCACGTCAGTATGGGATGGACGCGACTTTCCTGTCCAAGCCCTATGCGGAGGAATCCGGATCGGGACTGCATATTCACATCAGCTTTCTGGATTCCGACGGTCGGAATATCTTCGACGAATCAGTCGATTCGCAAGAGACCCGCATGCGCCACGCGATGGCGGGATTGCAGGCGACGATGGGCCAATCGATGGCCTTTTTCGCACCGAATCTGAATGCGTTCCGGCGGTTCGAACCGAACCTGTTCGTACCGGTCACGACCGATTGGGGATATGACAACCGCTCGGTCGCTTTCCGGATTCCGTCCGGCCGCGGACCGGCGAAGCGCATCGAACATCGCGTCGCCGGTGCCGATGCCAATCCCTACCTGACCCTGGCCTGCGTGTTGGCGGGGCTGCACCATGGCCTGTCCCGAAAGCTGGAACCGGTTTCGCCGCCGCGCGACGGCAATGCCGGTGAGGAGGTCGATCCCGCCCTGCCGCTGACGATCTGGCGCGCATTGGACGCGCTGCCCCAGGCGGAGATCCTGAAGGAGTATCTCGGCGCGGATTACGTCGACATTTACCACACCGTGAAGAGCAACGAGTTCCTGGATCTTCTGTCCGCGCCGCTGCCGCGCGAAATGCAATGGTATCTGTGAGGAACGACCCGTGACAGTCGCCATTCCCGAATTTGCCCTGATCCTCGGCATTCTGGGCACTCTCCTTCTCGGCGCGATCAGCCCGGGCCCCAGCTTCGTGCTCGTCACCCGGATCGCGATTTCCGGCGGCCGGCGGGACGGGCTGGCCGCTGCCCTGGGAATGGGTGCGGGCGCGGCCCTGTTCGGCGCGCTGGCCTTACTGGGCCTTCATATCCTGATCTCGCAGGCCCCCTGGCTTTACACCGCCTTGAAAATTGGCGGCGGGCTGTACCTGCTTTACCTCGCCTACCGCATATGGCGCGGGGCGAAGGAACCCATTGGATCTGCCGAAACCGAGAGCGGTCGGGCCGCATCATCGCCTTGGCGTGCATTCGGCTTCGCGTTCCTGATACAGGTCAGCAATCCCAAGCTGGCCGTGGTCTATGGCAGCGTCTTCGCGGCCTTTCTCCCGCCCACGATTCCTTTCTGGATGCTGATCGTGCTGCCAACGGCGTTTTTCATCATGGAGACGCTTTGGTATGCCATCGTCGCCCTCGCCTTCTCGTCGCGTCGGCCGCGCGCGCTGTATCTGCGGTCCAAGACTTGGATCGACCGGGCGGCCGGGGCAGTTCTGGGCGCACTGGGCGGCAAACTGATTGCCGAAGGCGTCGCCCGTTAACCCGAACCGAATGCGGAGCACCATGGAAAACGGCCGGAATATCGACCGCCTGATCGATGTCATGGCGCAATTGCGCAATCCGGACGGGGGCTGTCCCTGGGATCTGGAACAGGATTTCTCGACAATCGCCCCCTATACGATCGAAGAAGCCTATGAAGTCGCCGACGCCATCGCCCGCGGCGACATGGATGACCTGCGCGACGAACTGGGCGATCTGCTGTTGCAGGTCGTGTTCCACGCCCGGATGGCGGAGGAGCAGGACCGGTTTGATTTCGACGCGGTCGCCGGGGCCATCGCCGACAAGATGATCCGGCGCCACCCGCATGTCTTCGGGACCGACGGCGCCGATACGCCGGACGCGGTCAAACAGAGCTGGGAGGCCACCAAGGCCGCGGAACGCGCCGAAAAGGGACAAGATGAAAGCGCATTGTCCGGCGTCGCAATGGCCTTACCTGCCCTTCAGCGGGCCGAAAAACTGTCCAAACGCGCGGCGCGTGTCGGGTTCACCTGGCCGGAAGTGTCCTGGGTGTTCAAGGATCTGGACGAAGAAGTCGAGGAACTGCGCGCGGAGATCGAGGCCGGTGGCGATCCGGATCGACTGGAAGACGAGATGGGCGACATCCTGTTCGTCGCCGCCAATCTTGCCCGCATGCTGAATGTCGATCCGGAAAAGGCGCTGCGCCGCACCAACCGCAAGTTCGAACTGCGGTTCCGGGCAATGGAACAGTCCTTCGCGCGCGATGGCCGCACTTTGCCCGATTGCAGCCTGGACGAGATGGATGCCCGTTGGGATAGTGTCAAAGGTGTCGAAAACAAATGAGGGGCGATGGCGGCATGTTTTCCGGACCGAGAACCATCCTTCTGAAACTGACGATGATGCTCGGGCTGTGCCTGACATTGAGCGGTTGCGGCGTCAACGCGGTTCCCACCAAGGACGAGGCCGTGACGGCCGCCTGGGCGGAGGTCCTGAACCAGTATCAACGCCGGGCCGATCTGGTGCCCAATCTGGTGGCGACAGTCAAAGGCGCGGCCGATTTCGAGCGGGAGACCCTCCAGGCGGTGGTCGAAGCCCGCAGTAAGGTCGCCCAGATGCAGATCCCGCCGGACATTCTGACCAATCCAGGGGCGTTCAAACAGTTCCAGGAGAACCAATCCGCCCTGACAAGCGCCCTGTCGCGCCTGATGGTCGTCGTAGAGCGCTATCCGCAGCTCACCGCGACCCAGAATTTCGCCACCCTTCAGGCGCAACTGGAAGGGACGGAGAACCGGATCACCGTCGCCCGGCGCGACTACATCCTGGCAGTGCAGAGCTACAATACGGAAATCCGCACCCTGCCCGGCCGGATCTGGGTTTGGCTGCTCTATCCCGACGCCCAGTTGAAAGAGAACTTCACGGTCGAGAACCCTGAAGCGCTTCAGACCCCGCCGAAGGTGGAATTCGGCTCGTGACGCGACTTCTCGCGGTTCTGGTTGCCTGTATCCTGCTGCCCCAGACCGCGGCGGCACAGCAGTTCCCGAGCCTGTCCGGCCGCGTGGTCGACGCTGCGGACATCATCCCGCCGGCCATTGAAACCAAGCTGACCCGCATCTTGGCAGAGCACGAAAAGACGACCGACAATCAGGTCGTCGTTGTCACTGTGCCGGACCTGCAGGGATATGACATTGCCGATTTCGGCTACCGGCTGGGCCGTCATTGGGGCATTGGCCAGAAAGACAAGGATAACGGCCTGCTGTTCATCATCGCCCCGACGGAACGCAAACTGCGTATCGAAGTCGGCTATGGCCTGGAAGGCGACATGCCCGACGCGACGGCCAAGTCGATCATCGACACGGTGGTCGTCCCCGCCTTTAAGAAGGGCGATATGGGCGGCGGGATCGAATCCGGAGTTCTCAGCATCCTCTCAGTGCTTCGCGACGGCGACTGGACCGCGCCCGAGAAACCGGACAAAGGTCCTTCCGACCTGCCGATCACGTTCTTCATTCTCATCCTTTTCATAAGCTTCGCGATCATTGCGTTCATCAATCACAGAACCGACAAGATGCTCGGCAGACGGCATCGTCAAAACCGCCATTCCTGGGGCACGATGGGCGGTTTTGGCGGACGGTCCAGCGGCGGCGGTTTCTCCAGCGGCGGGTTTTCCGGCGGCGGCGGGTCATTCGGGGGCGGCGGTGCCTCCGGAGGATGGTAGGAAATGGCGAAATTTTTGACTGAACCCGATGCACAGCGCATCGCCGACGCGGTCCGCAACGTCGAAAGCCGAACCGAAGCGGAACTCGTTCCCGTCGTCGCGCTGCAATCGGACGACTACCGCTACATCCCGGTCTTGACGGTCCTGTTTCTGGCGATGGTTTTCCCGTCGATTTTCTGGGTATTCGGCGTCCCGTGGCCCCTACCCGTTCCATTGGATCCTTATACCGGTCAGTTGATCCTGGCGACAGTCGGCATTGCCCTGGTCCAATGGACCCCGCTACGCCACAAGCTGGTGCCGCGCTATATCAAGCACCGCCGGGCGGCGCGCATGGCGCGGGAACAGTTTGTGGAACAATCGGTTCATCTCGCCCCGAACCATTGCGGCGTGCTGCTGTTCGTCAGCGTGGCGGAGCATTACGTCGAAATTCTCGCCGATCAGGGCCTGGCCGACAGGGTCGACAATGCCGAATGGCAAAAAGCCGTGGACGATTTCACGGGACTGGTGCGGCAAGGCAAGGTCGCGGAAGGGTTCGAGGCAGCCATCGCCGATATCGGAGAGATCCTGTGCCGCGTCGCCCCTGTTGCAGAGCCCAAGGATCGAAACGCCCTTCCCGACCGATTGGTCGTGATCGGCTGACCAGGGTCAGACGTTTAAGGCATAAATCGGCTGCGGTTCCGTCACACCGCGAAGGCGGTGACTACCCATCGCCTCCCAATCGGCATGGGCCAGCGCGATGAAGGCGTCCGACGCCAGGATCGAACGGTCCAACGGCTTGGTCAGATCCTCCAGACGGGCGACCTCGTTCGCCGTCGGTCCGATGACCGAAAACTCCAGGCGTTCCGCGACGCCGATATTGCCATAGAGCACATCGCCGACATGCAGACCAAGCCCGAACCGGATCGGGTCGCGATCATGCGGCGGCGGATCGGCATTCAGCTCCTCAAGGCGCCGGATCGTATCCCGCGCCGCGGAAACCGCCATACGCCCTGCCCGTTCCGCACCGCCCGGCCCATTGATCGGAAAGATCGCCAGGACGGCATCGCCGATGAAACGCAATACCTCGCCGCCATGATCCAAGACCGACCCGGCTGTACATTCGAAATACCGGTTCAAACGTTCCAGGAAGATCCGCGGGTCCATCTTATCGGCCGTCACGGTGGAATCCCGCATGTCGGAATACCAGACTGCCGCACGGATCGTATCGCAGTCGCCGCGCCGGATATGGCCGCGCAGCACCCGCTCCCCCGCCTGGCTGCCGAGATAGGTCGACGCAAGGTTCTGCGCCGTGGTCTCTCGCACCAGAGTCTTCAGGGCCACGGCCAAGCGCGGGAACAGGCGCTTGATCGTTTGAACACAGGAATCGGAAAATCCGCCTTCGGCATCGGTGGAGAAACTGGCGATACAGCCATCCAACTCGTCCAACGCGCGATCAAGCGGTTCGGAAAATCCCGCCCGCATACAAAGGTAATCGGTCAATCCGCGCTCTTTGAACTCGCGGATCACCGGAAACTCTTCCAGCCCTTCGCCCTTGAAGATTCTCGCCCGGATTTCCGGGCGATTGACATTCAAAACCGCCTTGAGCGGACTTTGCTGCCAGGCGTCGGTTGAGGCGCCATGATAGCTGAACCGGTCCCGGACCAACCCGTCGTCCCGGCTCCAGACGACCGAAAACGCCTTGAACAGCGGATGCAATTGGCCGCAAGCGATATGCACCCGTGTAATCGGAATGCCGCCGGCGACCATTTGCTCGCAAAGATGCTTCATCAGGCGGTCGGCCCGAGTGCCGCGCAGGCTCTCGTCGACCAGCCAGTCGCTCGTCTGCTGTATCCAATCCGTCAACATTCCGAGACCATACCGCCTGAAAGAAGATCAGTCATTCGCCAAGAGGTGGATCAAGCTGGACGTATCCCAGCGATTGCCGCCGCGCCCCTGAACCTGCGCGTAGAACTGATCGACCAAGGACGTCACCGGCAAGCGCGCGCCATTGTTCTTCGCTTCGGACAGGCAGATGCCCAGATCCTTGCGCATCCAATCCACGGCGAAACCGAAATCGAACTCACCCTTGCACATCGTGCCGCCGCGGTTTTCCATCTGCCAGGAGCCGGCCGCGCCTTTGGAAATCACGTCGATCACCTTTTCCATGTCCAGCCCGGCCTTCACGCCGAAGTTCATCCCCTCGGACAGGCCCTGCAGCAGGCCGGCGATGCAGATCTGGTTGACCATCTTGGTCAATTGCCCGGCGCCGGACGGTCCCATCAATTTGCACGAGCGCGCGAACGCCGCGATCACCGGTTCGGCCTTGGCATAGACATCGGATTCCCCGCCACACATGACCGTCAGGACGCCGTTCTCGGCCCCGGCCTGACCGCCGGAAACCGGTGCGTCGATGAAGCCGATACCGGCCTCGGTGCCGGCCGCAGCCAATTCGCGGGCGACATCGGCCGATGCCGTCGTATGGTCCACGAAGATCGTCCCCTTCGACATGCCGGCAAAGGCGCCATCGTCGCCCAGCACGACACTGCGCAAGTCGTCGTCATTGCCGACACAGGCGAAGACGATTTCGGCCCCTTCAACCGCTTCACGCGGAGTCTTCTTGGCCGAGCCGCCGAATTCAGAGACCCATTTCTCCGCCTTCGCGGCGGTCCTGTTGAAAACGGTGACGTCGTGCCCGCCCTTGGTCTTCAGATGACCGGCCATCGGATAACCCATAACCCCCAGGCCCAGAAATGCGACTTTCGCCATGAAATCCTCCCTTGATGCGTGTGCCTAATCGACTTCGAAATGGCCTTGCCGCCCGGCGGTACAACCCGCACAGGCGTCAGACCTCCAATTCCATCCCGTCATAGCCGGGCTCCACCCCATCCGGCAGGGTGCGCCGCAGGGTGGCATAATCCAGATCGATATGCATGTTTGTCAGCACCGTCCGCGCGGGCTTCAAACGCTCGACCCAGGACAGGGTGCGCTCCAGATGGGCGTGGCTGGGATGCGGGCGGTAGCGCAGGGCGTCGATGACGAACAGGCGTAGCCCTTCGAATTGCGCCATCGCCTCCGCCGGAATGTCGGACACATCCGGGATATAGCCGACATCGCCGATACGGTATCCGGTCGCCGGAATGGACCCATGGACGATCCGGACCGGCGTCACGGGAACACCGGCGACATCGACCGGTCCGGTCAATCCGTTCGCATCCAGGATCGGCGGATAGTCCTTCACCTGGCGGAAACAGTATTCAAACCGGTCGGTAAGCTGCGCCAGGATATCGGGTTCGGCATAGACCGGTACGCGGCGGCGGTTCTGCAGGACGAGTCCGCGCAAATCGTCGATCCCATGCGCCTGGTCGGCATGAAGATGGGTATAGAAGACCGCCGAAATATCGTCGATTTCCGCCGCCAGCAACTGTTCGCGCATATCCGGCGAGGTATCGATCAGGATATGACTGTCGCCGATCGACGCCAGCAATGAGCAGCGGGTTCGGCGGTTCCGAGGCTCGGTCGGATCGCACGCGCCCCAGCCGCTGCCCAGCCGCGGAACGCCACCCGACGAGCCGCATCCGAGAATCCGGACCTTCATGCGGCGCGTTCCGGCCGGTCGGTCTTGGAAAACAGGCGGAAGAAGTTATCCGTCGTCGCCCGGGCAATTTCCGCACCGGATAGGCCCTTCAATTCAGCCAGACGCTCGGCGGTATGGACGACGAAGGCCGGTTCGTTCTGTTTGCCGCGCTTCGGCACCGGGGCCAGGTAGGGCGAATCCGTCTCGACCAGCAGGTTCTCGACCGGTACCCCCGCAACGGCGACGCGCAGTTCTTCCGCCTTCTTGAAGGTCAGAATGCCGGAAATCGATATCGCCATTCCCATCTCGACGGAGCGTTCGGCCAGCCATTGGCTGCTGCTGAAACAGTGGATGACGCCCGGATAGGCGCCCTTCCCCATCTCGTCCTCCAGAATCGCGACCGTATCCTCGTCCGCATCGCGCGTGTGGACGATCAGCGGTAGACCGGTCTCGCGCGATGCCGTGATATGGGCCCTGAAGCTTTTCTGCTGCGCGTCGCGGGGACTATGTTCGTAGAAATAGTCGAGACCCGTTTCGCCGATGCCGACGACCTTCGGGTGCGCCGCCAGTTCGATCAGGCGTTCCGCCGTCACTTCCGGCTCCGATTCCGCTTCATGGGGATGGATACCGACGGTGCACCAGACATTCTCGTGCGCCTCGGCGATGCCGAGGATCGTGTCGAACTCGGTGACCTTTGTGCAGATGGTCACCAGGGTGCCGACGCCGGCACGCGCCGCGGCGGCCACGACCTCATTCAGGTCGCGGCCGTCGCGTTGCAGATAATCCAGATGACAGTGGCTATCGACCAGCATGCGGGCTCATTCCGCTTCCGGCTCGACATAGCGCGGGAAGACCGGCGCCGGTTTGGGCAGATCGGTTCCGGCCACCAGTGCGGTGTCGATATCGGCGAAGGACCGGTTCTCCGGGGCAACCGCCAATTGATCCAGCAGTTTCGCCGCCGATCCCGGAACGACCGATTGCACATAAATGCCCAGTATCCGGATCACATCGGCCAAGACATAGAGCACCGTTTCCATCCGGGCGGGATCGGTCTTGCGCAGCGCCCAGGGCGCCTGGGCATCGACATAGCGGTTGGCATCGCCGACGACCTTCCAGACGGATTCGAGCATGCGATGGATCGCCTGCGACTCCATCGCCTCACGCATTGCCGACAGGGCACCCTTGGCCGCCCCGATCAACGCCTCATCGTCCGGCGTCAGGGGGCCTGGCGTCGGGACCTTGCCGTCGCAATTCTTGGCAATCATGGACAGGACGCGCTGGCCCAAATTGCCGAGGTCGTTGGCGAGATCCGAGTTGATGCGGTTGACCATGCTTTCCTTCGAGAAGGAACCGTCATTGCCATAGGGCACTTCGCGCATCAGGAAATAGCGCACCTGATCCAGCCCGAATTCGTCGATCATGGCCTGGGGTGTGATGACATTGCCCAGGGATTTCGACATCTTCTGGCCTTCGATGTTCAGGAAGCCATGGCCGAACACCCGTTTCGGCAGCGGCAGATCGGCGGACATCAGGAAGGCGGGCCAATAGATGGTATGGAACCGCATGATGTCCTTGCCGATCACATGCAGGTCCGCCGGCCAGTATTTCTGGTAGCTCTCGGCGCCCTCGTCCGGGAAGCCGGTCGCCGTGATGTAGTTGGTCAGCGCGTCCAGCCAGACATACATGATATGCCGGTTGTCGCCGGGCACGGGGATACCCCAATTGAAGCTGGTCCGCGACACGGACAGATCGGTCAGCCCCTGCTTCACGAAGTTCACCACCTCGTTGCGGCGGTAATGCGGCAGGATGAAATCCGGATTGGCGTCATAATGCGCCAACAACTTGTCGCCATAGGCCGACAGCCGGAAGAAGTAGCTTTCCTCCTCTACCCATTCGACCTCCGCGCCGGACGGGGCGAACTTCTTGCCCTTATCCGGCCCCTCGCCTTCTGTCAGCTCGTCCTCGCCGAAATAGGCCTCGTCCCGGACGGAGTACCAACCGGCATATTTGTCGAGATAGATGTCGCCCTTGTCGGCGATCCGCTTCCAGATTTCCTGAACGCTGGCGTGATGGCGCGGCTCGGTCGTGCGAATGAAGTCATCATTCGAGACATCCAGAGTGCCGACCATCTCCTTGAATTTGGCGGCAATCTCGTCGCAGAACTCGGCCGGCTCCTTGCCCTTGCCGCGCGCGGTCTTCTCGACCTTCTGGCCATGTTCGTCCGTGCCGGTCAGGAACATGACGTCATAGCCGTCCAGACGCTTGAAACGGGCGATCACGTCGGTCGAGATCGCCTCATAGGCATGGCCCAGATGCGGCGGTCCGTTGACATAGGAAATCGCCGTCGTGACGTAAAACGATGGTTTGCTACCGGCATCGCGCGACATAAACAGGTCCAATTCGAAAACAGCGAGGAAACTCAGCGCCGCAGCGCCGCGACTTTCTGCACTTCGCTGAAGGCCGCCACAATCAACTGACGCTTATCTAGATTGGCCGGATTGTCCGATTGGGCAAGCAGGCCGGTCAGTTTCTCCCATAGCTGCATCGACGTTTCAAGGCCGCCCAGCGTGTTCCAGCCGTCCAACGCGCGTTCTTCCTCCGGCAGCACGGCCACGGGACGGACACCCGTCGCTTGCGCCCGGATCGCCCGTTTGATCCACCAGTCGATCAGATTGCGAAATGCGAAATAGGCCGATTCCGCATGTTTCGGGGACAGCATGTCCGCCAGTCCGTAAAGTTGCTTAGGATCGGGCTTTGCGGGATTGGACAGCAGGACCAGGGCCGCACGATACAGATCGATCCCGCCGGCCGCCGCATAATCCAGGGCACGTCCGATGCTGCCTTCGCCCAGCTGGATCAGGACGTCGACATCGGCTTCCGAAACCTCCGGCGCGTGCTGAGCGATCAACCGGCGCATCTCCGGCGGCTGCAACGGCGACAGGGTCAGCTTCCGGCATCGGGACCGGATGGTCGGCAGCAATCGGCCCGGCGCATGGCTGACCAACAGGAACAAGGTGTGGGGCGGCGGCTCCTCAAGGGCTTTCAGAATCGCGTTCGCACCCGACGTGTTCAATTCATCGGCACTGTCGATGACGATCGCCTTCCAGGCGCTTTCCGCGGGCGTCTGATGCACGAAGCCCAGAATGCCGCGCACATCGTCGACCGGGATCGATGTCTTGCCTTCCGGACGTTCTAGCGCGCGAAAATCCGGATGCCCGCCGGACACGATCCGCCGGAAGGTCCCGGCTTCCGGCGACAGATACAGCCCGTCGGTCGCCGTTTCGCCGAACAGACCCGCCCCCTGCCCGCCATCGCCGCCGGCCAGCACCCAACGGGCCATCCGATAGGCCAGTGTCGCCTTGCCGATGC
This sequence comes from Pacificispira sp., assembly GCF_965228185.1. Classification (NCBI taxonomy): domain Bacteria; kingdom Pseudomonadati; phylum Pseudomonadota; class Alphaproteobacteria; order Rhodospirillales; family Aestuariispiraceae; genus Pacificispira; species Pacificispira sp. The sequence goes on from NZ_CBDDHE010000004.1 coordinate 348,120, forward strand.
CCTGCGGGCCGCAGATCAGCCAAGCATGGGGAAAGCGGCCGGACGCCCAGGCCGTCGCAACCGTCTCCTCGGCGGCCTGGTGCCCAAATAGGTCCGGGTTGCGGCGCGGGCGGGGCGGCCCCTGATCGTCATCGTCACTCATTATGCAGGGCCTGTCAGGGCAAACCGGGACCGAACGGTGTCTTTAACCCGTTCCGCGACGGCATCTACCGAACCTTCGGCCGACAGGGTGACGACGCGGTCAGGGTCCGTAGCGGCGATGTCGAGAAAGGCCCGGCGCAGATCTTCATGAAACTGATGGCCCAGAAGTTCGAAGCGATCCGGTCCCCCCCGCGCCGAAGCACGCAACAACCCCTCGGAAACCGGCAAGTCGAGCAACAGGGTCAGATCCGGCTTGAAACCGTCCAGACTGAGACGGTCGAGTTCCCGCACCCAAGCTGCCCCGAGTCCGCGGGCATAGCCTTGATAGGCCAAGGTTGAATCGCTGAACCGATCGCACAGAACCCATTTCCCGGACGCCAGGGACGGCTTTATCACCCGGTCGACGTGGTCCCGGCGTGCGGCATACATCAGCAAGGCCTCGCTGACCGGTCCCCAACGGTCGCCGGCGCCGGAAACGACCAATTCACGGATCGCCTGCGCGCCGTCGGTTCCGCCCGGTTCCCGCGTTACCACGCACTCGATACCTGATTGAGCTAGGCAATCCGCCAGCCGCCCGACCTGTGTCGTTTTTCCGGTTCCCTCACCGCCCTCGAATGTAATGAAGCGGCCGCGCGGCGCCATCAACTGGACTCGCCGAATACCAGATATTCCAGGGCCGCCCGCAGACGGCCGAAGGAGCCGAGTCGTTCGACCGGCTCGCCCGCGACGACTGGAATATAAACCGTGTTCAGGCCGGGTGCGGTCACAACGACCTCGCCATAGGCCGTTCCGGGCGTAATCGGTGCGGCGATGGGCTCTTCGGTGCGCAGAACGACCTTCAGCTCATCCCGAACCGACCGGCGCAGCACGATGTCGACCGGCTCCTGCACGATCAGGGGCACCCGGCCCTCCTTGCCCAGCCAGACCGGCGCGTCGGAAACCGTCTCACCCGCCTCGAACAGGCGGTAAGTGCCGAACTCCCGGAACCCCCAATCGAGGATGCGTTCCGCCTCCAAGGCACGTTCCTTGGACGAATTCAGGCCGTTGACCACCAGCACCAGGCGCTGACCGTTGCGTACCGCCGACGCGGTCAGCCCGTAACCGGACGCCTCCGTATGGCCGGTCTTCAGGCCGTCGGCCCCGATATTGCGGTACAGAAGCGGGTTCCGGTTGCTCTGGGTGATTTCCGAATAGGTGAATTCCGTCTCGGCATAGAAGTGATAGTATTCCGGAAAATCGCGAATGATGCTCTCGGCCAGGACCGCGAGATCATGGGCGGTCGTATAATGCTCGTCATCGGGCCAGCCGCTGGCATTGCGGAACTGCGTCCCCGTCATGCCGATTTCCTGACCCTTGGCGGTCATTTCCCGCGCAAAGGCCTCTTCGCTGCCAGATAGCCCTTCCGCGACGACGATGGTCGCATCGTTGCCGGACTGAATGATGATCCCGCGCAGCAGGTCCTCAACGCGCACCCGCGCTCCGACCTCTACGAACATCTTCGACCCGCCCTTGCGCCAGGCCTTTTCGCTGACCGGGAAAGTGTCGTCCAGGGACAGGGTGCCGTTTTTCAGGCGTTCGAAGACCAGATAGGCGGTCATAAGCTTGGTCATCGACGCCGGATACATCCGCGCGTCCGCATTCTTCGACAACAGGACCGTACCGGTATCGAAATCGATCAAGACGGCCTGTTGCGCCTGGGTTTCCAGGCCGCGCACGTCCTGGGCCGACGCGGGAAGCGCCACCAGTCCGAACAGTGCGGTGGCAATCAACGTCACTCTGGCGAGGGTTGCGAGCATCCTTCCTCCATTCGGCGGTTCTGATCGTTTGGAAATCGACACCGCCAGTGTGCCTCAAGCGGTCGGGTGAAATCCAGGCAGGATCGGGGCAGGAAAGCGGTTAATTCCGATTGACCACAATCTGCGCGTCCGTATAGCCGGCTTCTATCACGGCGACCAAGAGCGATTCCAACCGTTCATCATCCTTCAGCGGCCCCAGACGCACCCGAAAAAGCGGGGTCGACGACCGCGTGATCTCCTCGACAATGATCGGCCCCAGATAGCTGAGCGATGCCCGGGCCCGGTCGGCGTTATAGAACTCCCCGAACGCGCCGGCCTGGATATAAACCGCAGGGTCCGGCGTGACCGGCACCACCTTCAGATCGGTATCGATATCCGCCTCAGCCTCGGGACGCTCGATCGGGACATCCTCACGCGGCAATTCCGCCTGCTGCACCGCGGAATCGGCCGTTCCGGGGGGAGCGGACAGGTTTTCCCCCGCGACGGCTCCTGTCGGGGCCGTTTCCGGGGGCGGCGGTTCCGGTTTCGACACCTGAACGAAGGCCGGTCCACCGCTGACGGCAGCCGACAATTTCCGACTTTCCGCTTCCAGGACTTCGACGCGGACCAAGGCGGTGCCCTTGACCTCGAAGCCAAGCAACTGCGCGGCGCGGCGGGAGACGTCGATGATCCGGCTATGGGCGAACGGGCCGCGATCGTTGACGATGACTTTCAACGACCGCCCGTTTTCCAGATTGGTGATCCGCACCATCGACGGCAACGGCAGCGTTCTGTGGGCGGCGGATACTCGGTTCTCGTCGAAAATCGCGCCATTCGCGGTGTGTTTGCCGTGGAATCCCGGACCGTACCAAGAGGCGATCCCTTCCTCCACATAGCTGAAATCTTCTTTAGGATAGTACCATATGTTCTTGATCTGATAAGGCTGCCCGACCTTGTAGGACGCCCCCAGTTCCGGCAATTGCGGATCGGCGGTCGGGGTCACGACCGTATTCCCGACCGATTTCGTCGCTTGCGACAGGAAGGAAAGTTCCGCGCAGGCGCCGGGCATCAGCAGGACGAGGAACAGCGCGAGACGGGTAAGCACCTTCGGCATTCGGACTTACCCTCCCCTCAAGCTTTGCAGCAATTCATGGGTCGGATAGCCGTCCGGCGGCAGTCCATTGGCCTTCTGATAGGCCTTCACCGCGCCGCGCGTCGCCGGGCCGATCATCCCGTCGGGCTTGCCGGTGTCGAACCCCGCCGTATTCAGGCGCTGTTGCAGATCGATGATGTCGTCGCGGTGCAGCGGCTTTTCATCTGCCGGGCGGCTGGCAACCAGGGCGCCCTGACCGATCAAGCGGTCGGACAGATATCCCACGGCCAATGCGTAATAGACGGACCGGTTCCAGGTCATGATGGCGTCGAAATTGCCATAGACCAGAAAGGCGGGGCCTTTTACGCCCGCCGGCAGGATGATCGAGCCCTCGATATCCGCGACCGGCAGATCGGCGCCATTGGCGCGCCGGACGCCCAAGGCTTGCCACTCGGAAATATGCTTGTGCACGGACAGGTCGGCGGTCTCCAGGTCGAATCCGGCCGGCAGGCGGACTTCCCTCCCCCAGGTCTCCGTATCGTCCCAGCCGATCTTGGACAGGTAATTGGCGGCCGAGGCGAATACGTCCGGCAGCGTGGTCCAGATATCCTTGCGCCCGTCACCGTTCCCGTCGGTCGCATAGCCGGTGAAGGTCGATGGCATGAACTGCGGCTGTCCCATGGCGCCGGCCCAGCTGCCCTTCATGTCGGCGACGGCGATATGGCCTTCGTCGACAATCTGGAGCGCATGAAACAGTTCGGCGCGGAAGAAGTCCGAGCGCCTTTCGTCATGGGCTAAGGTCGCAACCGCCCCGATCACCGGGAAACCGCCGGTATAGTCGCCGAAATTGGTTTCCATGCCCCAGAAGGCGACCAGGAAACGCGGCTGAACGCCATAGGTCTTCGCCACCTGATCCAGCAGAGCGGCGTGCCGTCCGAGGAGATCGCGCCCGCGCCGGATGCGGTCTTCGGTCACGAACGAATCCAGATAGCCCCAGAAGGTCCGGGTAAATTCCGGTTGCCGACGGTCCAGTTCCAAAACCCGTTCGATCGGTTGCAGGCCGTTCAGCGCCGAATCCAGGGTCCCAGGCTTCAGCCCCTTGGCCAATCCTTCCGACCGGACGCCGTCGAGCCAGGCTTGAAACTCGGTCGTTTGAGCGGGTGCGACGGACGGAAAGGTCCACACGGTCGCCATCGCGGTCACTGCCAGAAGAAGGTTTCGCATCGCCGGGTATTTCGATTGTGTTGCCGAACGATAGGCTTACGCCAATCCGGAACCGGACCACAAGGGATGTCTACATCTGACTGAAAACCCATTACTTTTGGCCGCAATTCGCATGACGCGGCAACAAAGCTGCGCGAATCGAAGTCCGGGCATTTGCCTGACGCTACGGTCTGGTGTAACTCAGCTATAGGACGGCAGGGTAACAACTTCCTAGGCACGGGCCCGCGGATGAGCGGACAGGATGGCGACAGCGAAGCGGAACGTCGGACGTTTCAGCTTTATATCGACGAAAGCGGTCGCATCGCCATGGCTCGGGGCAATGCGGACCGCTGGCTCGGCACCGGCTTGACCGATTTGGAAGGCCGTTCGGTCGCCGAATTCGCCGCCGAAGAATCGCAATTCGCCATCAGCGAAATCCTGGTCCAGGCCGCCTTGCGCGAGTTCCTGCCGAAGAGCCTGTTCTTCATGCGCGAAACCCGCACCGGCTCGGTCAGTGGTTTCGAGGTCACCGGCAAGCCGCAGACCTTCAACGAACTATACCGTCTGAATTTTGTTCAGGACCCGGATATGGAATACGGGCCGCAGTCGAAGAATTCCCGCGAGGGCTTCGTCGGCGCGGTCGAACGCGCGATCCGGGACGCTGCCGAAAACGACCGCGATGTCGACATGACCTTCCTGGATATCGGCGATGTCGGCCGCCTGGGATCGATTCCCGGACTGAGTCCAGAGGATGTCCGTCGCTTTACGGACCGCGTCGAAAGCCGTTTGAAGGCCGAAAGTGTCGGCGGCGACTCATTGGGGCGCGTCGACCGTGGAAAATACGGTCTGGTTCATGACCGCAACGCCGACATGTCCATTCTGCGCAGCGAAATTGAAAGCTACGCCAAGGATGTCGACCCGGGAGGACAGGCGCTGCGCGTCGACGCTTCGACCGTCATGTTGGACGCGGATTCCATGGATGTCGGCGACGTGCGCACCGCCTTGGAGCATGCGGTCGACGAATTCGCCGATACCGGCATCGACGCGGTGATTTTCGACACGCTGGCCGACAGCCAGGCGTCCTATCTCGACCGTAAGGAAACCCGTACAGCCCTGTTGATGCGGTGCCTGGACGACGACGTCCTGACCTGCGCCTTTGCGCCCGTCTGCGACATTGCGAAATGGACGACGCATCATCTGACATCGGAATTCCGCGCCAATCTGGACGATGACGGGTTGGGTGCCGCGGAGATCCTGAAACTGACCGACGGCGACGACAAGCTGCGCACTCAGGTCGACAGCGCGCAATGCCGCTATATCCTGACCCATGAGGCGTTGGACGCGGTCGGCGTTTCGGTGAACGTCGCGATCCGCTCCCTGCTGGAACCGGAAGTGATCGGCATGCTGCTCGATTTCCGGCGCAAGGCGCCGCAGCGCATGGTCATCCTGCGCCTGTCGGGACTGGACAAGATTCCCTGGGAAAAGGTCCAGGCGCTGGACATCCTGCGCCGCGCCGGGTTCGCAATCGCGCTTTACGGCCGCGATGTCGGCGCCGTCACGGCGGAAAAGCTGGAAGCGATCCCGGCGGATTACATCCTTCTGGACCCCAGTTTCGTGGTCAATCTGGACCAGTTGAAGCGCGGCCTGCCGATGATGGCCAATATGGTCTCACGCTGCCGCGAATACGGCATTCGAATCGTCTTCGAAGGCGTCCTGGAATCCGCCGGCGCCCGCCTGCTGTCCAAGATCGAGGGCGCGCTGTGCAACGGCCCCTATTTCGGCGAGCCGGTGGAATCCCTGGACCAGCTCAAACTGCCGGTCCAGGGCGGCTGAACGCCTGATGCCGCCCACACTCTTGCACCGCGCCACGCAATAGTGCTAATCACCCGCGCCCCCAGAGGCACGAAGGACAGGTGGCCGAGCGGTTTAAGGCACTGGTCTTGAAAACCAGCGTGCGGGAAACCGTACCGTGGGTTCGAATCCCACCCTGTCCGCCATCTTTCCGCTGCCAGACAACCTGCCCTGCCGTATGGCCCCGCGTCAGCCCGACGCGACAATTCGGCGGACGGCCTGGATCAAGACGGCCGGCGCATCGACTCCGTTCAACCGGCCGTCACTCATGAAAGCGCCGTCCAGCAGCAGCGAGATCTGCAAGGCAAGAACGGACGGATTTGATACGCCCGTACGCGCGCAAATCGATGTAAGCCGCCGCAGCATTTCAGCCTTATGGGAGCGCGCAACGGCACGGGCCGGATGATCATAATCGGCAAACTCCGCCGCGACATTGATCTGGGGGCAGCCGCGATATCCATCGCGCCGCACCCGATCCCCGATCCACCGGCACAGCGCCTCCAACTCCCCGATCCCGGCATCCGCGCCGGATACGGCCTGGTCCCATTGGTGCCAAAATTCGGCATCTTCCGCCTGCAGAAAGGCCTCGATCAACATGTCCTTGGTCGGGAAATGTCGGTAGATGGTGGTCTTCGCGATCCCCGAGATATCGACAATCTGGTCCATCCCGACGGCACGGACACCATTCGCATAGAATAGATCCGACGCGACACGCAGGGCCTTAGACCGAACGCGCTGAGACCGGGTCATCTTCGGTTCCGCCGGGGTCATTGCATAAACATCCACAGAAGTTGACGCGCTTTTCGGGTCACGATTGACAACGATACCGATCAGTGTCAATTGAACTATCGATACAGATCGGTAGCGAAAGGAAAGATGATGCCGTTCAAGATCGCCGTTGCCGGGGCCAATGGTCATACCGGCAAATTCGTCATGAACCATTTGCGCCGAATGAATCACGACGCGATCCCCTTGACCAGAAACGGGGAATTTGTGCCGTCGTCCGGAATCCAAGAAACGGGACGCGCCATCGATTGTTCGGACCAGGCCAGCCTTGATCGCGGGCTTGTGGGCTGTGACGCCGTCCTGAACTGCGCCGGCCCCTTCTTCGACACAGCCAAACCAATGGCAGAAGCGGCCATCCGCGCGGGAATTCCCTATCTGGACGTCACAGCTGAGCAAGGCACGGCGCGCAGCCTGTTTGACGAGTTGGATGCCACCGCAAAGGCCGCCGGCATTACGATCCTGCCCGCGATGGCGTTTTACGGCGGCCTGGCCGATCTCCTAACGACCGCGGTGCTGCAGGGACGGACCCGGGTAACCTCCGTGGATATCGCCGTGGGCCTGACATCCTGGCATCCTACCGAGGGAACGCGTAAGACCGGGGCCCGGAATATTGCCCCGCGCGTTTTCATACGGGACGGCGTACTGGCGCAGATTCCAACAAAAATGCCGAACCGGAACTGGCACTTCGCTGCGCCGATCGGGGAGGTGGAAGTGCAATGCCTGCCGCTTTCGGAAATCATCCTGATCGACCGGCACGTACAGGCCAAATCGGTAACCAGCTATATCAACTTGAAACCCTTGGAGGACCTACACGACAACTCGACGCCCCCGCCCCTATCCGTCACGGATGACGGCCGATCCGCACAGCAATTTGTTATGGAGGTCGAAGTTGCGGACGGGGACTGGCGTACCCGGGTCAGCGCAAGCGGACGGGATATCTATGCCGCCACGGCCCCACTAATCGTCGGCGCATGCTTGAAACTTCTCAACGGTCCGCCCACACCCGCCGGCGTGCGGGCACCAGGAGAAATATTCGATTGCCGCGCCTTCCTGGCCGACCTGACTCCGGAGATTCTGGTGAAATATTCGTAAGATCGTAATGGATGGCGAACAAACCTTGTGGGGCGGCAAATCTCGATCACCTGCCGTCCGGCGCGGGCGTCCATGGGCGCAGGATGGAAACCGAGATCTGCAAAACGACCCGGTCAAGACTTCAATCTACGAAATCTTACACAACGGCGGCATAGCCGGAAAAATCCGCCTCAGAATCCCGGCCGGCCGAACGAAGGAATGGTGCGGCCGAGCGCCCGCGATGTCCCAGCCCGCCGCACCAAACGGCGGAAGACCGGACATTCCAGATGGCTCGGCGCGGGGCATTCCGCGGCATGCCGCAAGCCGTCCCGCAGCGCCGTCAAATCCCGGATTTTCTGGTCCAGTTCGTCCGCTTTCGCTTTCAAACGCCCCCGATCGATGTCCGGCGAACCGTCCGGACGGAACATCGCGCGGATGTCGTCCAGACTAAACCCCGCCTGACGTCCCAATGCGATCAGGGACAGGCGCTCGACAACATCGTCGTCAAAAACCCGGCGCATGCCTTTGCGGCCAATGGATTCGATCAGCCCTTTTTCTTCATAGAAGCGCAGCGCGGACGCTGGAAGGCCGGATTTCTTCGATAGCGCCGCTATGTCCAGGGGCATCGTTCAGTTGCCTATTGACCTAAAGTTGACTTGAACTTGTAGCATCCGGAAATGTCAATGTCATCCCTTCCGCATAGAGGAGTTCTCGCCATGGATTCGGAGTTTCACACTTTCTTGGCCGCGCTTGTTGTCGGAGTTCTCGCGACCCTGTTCATGGATCTGTGGGCCCTGTTTCAGTCTAGAATTCTCAAACTGCCGGTCGCGAACTTCGCCTTGGTCGGACGCTGGCTCGGCGGCATGGCAAGAGGACGCTTCGTTCATGACAATATCGGCGATGCAGTTTCGGTTCAGGGTGAGATGGCACTTGGGTGGCTGTTTCACTATTTGACCGGTGTGGTTTACGCGGCCCTGCTGATCGCAATAACCGGCCCGGACTGGCTGATGGAACCGACCATTATGCCTGCGATTGCTGTCGGGCTCGGAACACTGGCTGCCCCCTTCTTGATAATGCAGCCTGCCTTCGGTTTCGGAATCGCCGCTTCCCGAACACCCAGACCGGGTCGCGCGCGGATGCTCAGCGCCATGGCGCATGGTGCCTTCGCGATCGGCCTCTATTTAGGCGGATGGCTTTGGTCTGTCCTTACCGGCGCAATCGGTTAGCAGCCTATTTGAACATGCCGTCGCGCAGATTGATGCCGTGTTCCACATAGGCCTTCATCGCGCAGAGCATCTGCATCCAGCCCTGACAGTTCATATAGGACGCCTTTTCACCGGCCGGGGTTCTGCGGAACCCCTCTTCGGAGATCGAGACCAGGGTCCTGTCGCCGTCAATCGGTTCGAACCGCATGATCACAGTCGTGTAGTTGGATCCGGAATCGTCGGTTTCAGGCGCATCGGCATCCCATTGCAGAACGATCCGCTTGTTCGGCTCCACTTCCACGACCTGGACCGGAAAGGCACCTGGAAAGTCGTGGAAATCCCAATAGACCTGAACGCCGGTTTCAAGCCGTCCGGATGCGCCGCCCGTCGTGAAATAGCCCGACAGTTTTGCGGGATTGGCGACCGCGTCGAACACCTCGTCCACGGGTCGGTTGACCCGGCCGCTCACTTCGAACTTCAAGGTCATCTTCAAATCTCCATTCTTGCGGGTAATCGATTTATGTTATATTTTTACAACATGTCAACAGACACCCAAGACGACCTAATTTTTCGCGCCTTGGCCTCTCCCATTCGCCGCCGTCTCCTGGACGCGCTGCGGGACGAGCCTCAGACGACCGGAGAACTCTGCGCGCGGCATCCGGACCTGAACCGATGCACGGTCATGCAACATTTGGGAGTTCTTGAGGAAGCGGAGCTAATCCTCGTACGCCGTCAGGGCCGCCTGCGCTGGAACTATCTGAATGCCATTCCGATCAAGCGCATCCACGACCGATGGATCGGCGCCTATGCCGCTCAAGCGGTCGGCATTCTGGAGACACTGAAAAACGACCTGGAATTGATCGAGAAGAAAGTGGACGCCTAATCTGATCAGCCCACCGGGAAAATTCGGGAACGCGGCTTGTCTCGCCCTATATCCAGGTCCAAGTTCTGCCGCAGGACATTGGAAGGATGTATGGTATGCGCATGATGATGCCCGGACTTGTTTCGCCCCTCTCGGCAATGACCTTCGCCCTGCTCATTCTTTGGTGCGCCGGCACCGCAAATGCCGTCACCGACGAGATCGGCAAGGTTACGCGCCTGCAGGGCACAGCGACCCAACTTCTGGGCGATAATCCGCGCAGCCTGCAGGCCGGATCGGTCATTCGGGCCGGCGCTGTTGTGGAAACCGGGGCGGATTCGCGACTGCAGATCATCTTCATTGACGGGTCGCAGATGACATTGGGCGAAGAAGCGCGCCTGGTCATGGACGAACTGGTCTACAACATAGAAGCGTCGAATACGGGGGCGATCGCGCAATCCTTCGAAATCTTCGCCGGGACTTTTCGCTTCGTGACCGGCGCGGTCGGCCGAGAAAAGCAGGATGCCGTGCAGATATCGACTCCGGTCGCAACCATCGGCATTCGCGGCACCGATTTCTTCGGCGGCCCGCTGGCAGCCGGTATGCCGCCCGGGCAGATCCATTACGGGTTCATGAGCATTTCCGGCGCGATCGAGGTGACGACGCTGCAAGGCTCGGTCACGCTGGATGAGGAGAACGAAGGTACATTCCTGCCCATGTCCGGGAACGCGGCACCGACGCCTGCCAATATCTGGGATCAGGAAGCGACCGACGAGGCATATGCCTCGATTGAGTTCCAGTAAGGAACCCTCCGCCGTTAGGGCCGTCTTGGAAAGAGCGTAAGCGGGCCTTCGGGCCCGCGAAACGACCCGAGGCGGGATTACTTGTGACGGAAGGTAATACGACCCTTGGTCAGGTCATAGGGCGTCATTTCCACGTCGACCTTGTCGCCGACCATGACGCGGATGCGGAACTTGCGCATTTTACCTGCGGTATGGGCAATGATCTCATGGCCGTTCTCCAGTTCGACGCGGAACGTCGCATTGGGCAGCTTCTCGACCACGGTGCCCTGAAATTCAATCAGTTCTTCTTTCGACATAGACGCGTTATCCGAACCTTCTTCTAAACGATCAAACGGCGGAAAGCCGACCGCTTCCCGCCGCCCCGTCTTTGGGCGCGTAGGATATGAGCCATTCGGCCCGGAAAGACAAGCCCCGCCGCTTTCCCGTCAGTGACAGAGCGGGAAAACTCATAGGCGATAAAAAATATCGTTCCACGGCTTACGTGTGCCTGCTATCAAGTGGGTAACGAAGGTGGGCAATGCAACAATCCGTCGGGAGGGGCCGGTAATTTCCGGGACGGGTGTTCTTTGCTTTCATGGTGAAAATCGTAAGATGCTGCGACTGCCGCAGCCATTGGGGCGCCGTGAGGCATGGCATACGACCTCAGTCAGTTATCGATCCTAGTCGCGGATGACGACAGTTTCATCCTGTCCCTGACCCGGTCCCTTTTGAACGGGTTCGGCATTTCAAATGTGCGCACCGTCACCGATTCCAACATCGTCCTGGACGAGTTGCAGACCTCGACGGTCGATGTGCTGATGGTCGATTGGGATATGGAACCGATGAACGGGATCGAACTGACCCGGCATATTCGCATGCATCCGGACAGTCCGAACCGATATCTGCCGGTCATCATCATGACCGGGCATACCGAGATGTCGATCGTACTTAAGGCCCGGGACGCGGGCGTGACCGAGTTTCTGGCCAAACCGATGACGGTCCGGTCGATGTATCAGCGCATCGTCTCCGTCATCGAGCGTCCCCGCCCCTTCGTCCGGTCCAGCGACTATTTCGGACCGGACCGGCGTCGGATCGACGACCCGAACTTCAAAGGACCGGAACGGCGCGGCGATCCGGAAGACAGCATCGAAATTTAGGGATCAGGCGTAATTTGGACCCGCCTACCCCTCTAGGGCTGTTCGTCCGCCGCCGAGAGGTATTTGGGGTTCACCAGTTCCAGCCTGTCGCGCACATCCTCCATCAGGATCGCGTGCAGCCGCGCCGCGGCCACCCCTTCGTCGAACGCTCCGTCCCGAATCTTCGCACACAGGGCACGAATGTCGCCTCCAGGCAGAACGGCCTCAAGTCGCGATGCTTGCCGCGCCGCCAACCCGCCAGCGTCAGCCAAATCACGTTCCGCCGATCCCAGAATTGCCAGGATCATCAAGACGTCCAGCGTCTTTTCCTCCGGCAGCAGCGGCAGAATCTCGGTCTTTAGCACCGTCGCCGCCGCCCGCAGCAAGTCGGCGCTGTCCGGTTTATCGACAATCATGGCGTCTCTCCCGCCGGCGCCGTCATGCGCAGCAACTCCAGTTCCATTTCCGCCGACCGGCGGCCGGTCAGGCCCAGATCCAAGGTCCGCTCTCCTCCGACCAGATAGCGGTCGCCCTGCTGCAATGCGATGACCGCCCACCGGAAATGGGCATAGACCTCCCAGTAATAGGTTTTGACGGGATCGACCTTCACGCCGGATTCGCCCTCATACCCGCGCAGGAATGCGGCGCGACTGCCGATTCCGCCGGCCGGCTTGTCGCGGCCGGAGAAGCGCCAGCACATGGCATGAAACCAGCCGATATCTTCGTGCCGGTCGGACCAACCGGCAAATTCCCAGTCCAGGATCGCCGTCAAACCGTCTGCATCGATCATATAGTTTCCGGTGCGGAAATCATGATGAGCCAGTACAATTTCGGCCGGATCGGGCCGGTTCCGCTCAAGCCAGCGGATCGTCCAGTCCAGCACCGGCCGCGGCCGGTCCATCGCGTCCAGAAATGCGCACATTGTCGCCAACTCGGCACCGGCCGCGTCCGTCGGTGGATCGGGAAGGAAGTCGAAGCTGTGTGTTTCCGGGGTCATGGAATGAATCCGCGCCATTTCCCGGCCCATACGTTCGGTCAGTGCCTCTCGGTCGCCGCCCAACGAAAGGTCGCGCGTGATCTTCTGCCCCAGCGCGGTACCCGCAACGCGCCGCATCAGGCAGAATTCCTTGCCGATCACGGATTTGTCCGTCACGCAGACCAAGGGTTCAGGAACCGTCACCCCGGCCCGCCAGGCCGCGGAAAGCAGTTGATACTCCTGGGCGCGGGACAGGCTTACCGCAACCCCGGTCGGACTATCCGTGCGCAGGACGGCAGACAACGCGCCTGCCGACTTCCCGCCTTGAACCTTCAGATCGACGGCCCAATTTTCCTGAATAGCACCGCCGGAAAGGCGTTCCATGCCGATGATGTCGACCGAATCCGCAGCCAGCTCCGCGGCCAAGCGTTCGGAAAGCCGCTGCCGCGCGCCGCTATCCCCGGAAAGTTCCGTCATTCCGCGTCAAACACCCCACCGCCAGAAATCGTCGCCTTCCTGCGACAGAAATCGATTGAGAACCATTTTGTGCACTTCGGACGCGCCGTCGACCAGTCGCGCCTGCCGGGCATAGCGGTAAATCCATTCCAAGACGGTGTCTTTCGAATAGCCCCGCGCGCCGTTCAACTGGATAGCGGTATCCACGGCCTGATGCAGCGCATCGGCGACCTGAATTTTCGCCATGGAGACCTGTTTGCGGGCCTTGTCGCCCTGATCCAGAGCCCAGGCCGCGCGCATGGTCAGAAGCCGCCCGATATCGATCTGCATCGCCGCGTCGCCCAACAGCAATTGCACGGATTCCCGGTCGCCCAATTTGATGCCGAACCCTTCGCGGCCTTCGACATATTCCCGCGCGATGGACAAGGCCCGCTGCGACAGGCCCAGCCAGCGCATGCAATGGGTCAGTCGCGCCGTGCCAAGGCGGATCTGGGTCAGCTTCAGGCCATCCCCGATCTCCATAAGCCTGTTCTCGTCAGGGATTTCCAACCCATCGAAAATCAGTTCGCAGTGACCGCCATGTTCCTCCGGCCCCATGATCGGAATGCGCCGTTCGATACGCCAACCCGGCTGATCCTTGTGGAATAGGAAGGCCGTCAGTCCCTTGCGCGGATCGTCCGACGTCTTGGCAATCAGGATGAAATGGCTGGCGACACCGGCCCCGGTGATGAACCATTTATGGCCATGCACGATCCATTTATCACCGCGCCGTTCGGCGCGGGTGCGGATCATGGACGGATCGGACCCGCCGCCGGGCGCAGGCTCCGTCATCACAAAAGCCGAACGCACGTCCCCATCGACGATAGGCTGAAGCCAGGCCGCCTTCTGATCGTCGCGGGCGACCTTGTTCAGCACGAACATGTTGCCGTCGTCCGGCGCGGCACAGTTGAAGACGACCGGTCCGAATATGGACCGGTTGGCTTCCTCATAGAATGCCGCCATGCCCTGGGTATTCAGCCCCAGACCGCCCCGGTCGCGCGGCATTTGCGGGGACCAAAGCCCCTGCCCCTTCGCCAGTCCGCGCATGCGCTGCAATGCTTCGTCAGCGATATTCTCATGCGCGTCATAGGCTTCCGGCTGCGATTCCAGCGGGATCAGATGCGCGTCGACAAAGGCGCGCACTTTCAGGCGCAGGACGTCGACCTCCGGCGGCAGGGTAAAGTCCATCACTAGGTCCCTCTATCAGGGTTTGAAGAAGGGTGCCGGCGACAGGATCTTGTTCTCCATCTTCTGCAACAAGGGCATGCCCTGTTTCAGATAGGCCTGCCATCCCGGATCGGCGGCCAATTTCGCGCGGCGTGCCGCCCGGTCGGCCAGATCCTCGTAACGCCACATATGAACAACCTGATTCAGTTCGCCGATATCCATCGAGACATACCAGCCGATCGGCTCGCCGAGATATTTGCGCTGCAGGGGCAGGCCGAGTTCTTCGTAGATTTTCAGAAGCTCCGCCAGCTTGCCGGGAATGACGGAGTATGTGCGGTGGTCGACGATCATGGGTGATCTCCCCTTGAATGGTTGCGTTCAGATGTCTGTTTCATGGTGTCGCCAGGGCGTGCCCGCCATCGACGGCCAGAACATGGCCGGTGGTCCAGGCGGCCAGGTCGCTGAGCAGATAGAGAAGTGCCCCGTCCAAATCTTCCGGCGTGCCGAATCGGCGGATCGGGATCTGCTTCATCATCTTCTCGCCAAGATCGCTGCGCAGAAATTCACGGTTTAGATCGGTCTCGATATAACCCGGCGCGATGGCATTGACGCGAATGCCGAATTTCGCCCATTCGTAAGCCAAGGCGCGGGTCATATGCGACAGTCCGGCCTTGGAAACGCAGTAGGATATCTCGGTTTTCGAAACCCTTTCGCCGAGCAGGCTGGAAATATTGACGATCGAGCCACCCTGCGAATCCGCCATGCGGGCGGCGCATGCCCGGGCGACGAAGAAGGCCCCCTTAAGATTGACGTCCATCACGGCGTCCCAATCCGCCTCGCTCTGCTGCAACGAGGGTTTGGGCACGACCGTACCGGCATTGTTCACCAGAAGGTCGATTCCGCCGAGCGCCGCTTCGGCGGCGGCGACCGCGTCATCGATCGAAGCGACATCCGCCACATTCATCGCGACAGCGACCGCATTGCGGCCGGTTTCATCCGCAATGCTGTTGGCCTCGTCCTGCAAGCGGTCGATGCGTCGTGCGGCCAGGGCGACATCTGCCCCGGCGCGGGCCAGGGTACCGGCGAAATGCCGCCCAAATCCGCTCGACGCCCCCGTAATCAAGGCTTTCCTGCCGTCCAGTCGCAATTCCATCGTTCAGAGTTCCTTGGCCCGGCTGCGCAGCACGAATTTCTGAATCTTGCCGGTCGCGGTTTTCGGAAGCGGTCCGAAAACCACCTTGGTCGGCGCCTTGAAGCGGGCCATGTTCTCTTTGCAATAGGCAATGACCTGCGTTGCGTCGATGGTTCCTTCCCGGCCTGGCGCCATGGTCACGAAAGCACAGGGCGTCTCGCCCCATTTTTCGTCCGGCGCCGCGACGACCGCGGCCTCCATGATATCCGGATGTTTGAACAGAACCTCCTCGACTTCCAGGGAAGAGATGTTCTCGCCGCCGGAAATGATGATGTCCTTGGCCCGGTCCTTGATCTCGACATATCCGTCTTCATGCATGACGGCCAAGTCCCCGGTATTCAGCCAACCGGTGCCGAGTGCGTCCCGCGTGGCGTCCGGGTTCTTCAGATAGCCGCGCATGACAGTGTTCGACTTCAGCATAAGCATGCCGATCGTCTCCCCGTCGCGCGGGACGTCGATCAAGGTTTCGGGGTCGGCGACTCGCTGTTCCTCCAAGGCGACCATGGCAACGCCCTGCCGTGCCATCAACGGCGCGCGCTCGGACAGATCCATCGCATCCCATTCCGGCTGCCACTCGCAGACCGTCGACGGGCCATAGCATTCGGTCATGCCGTACATATGGGTCACATTGAACCCCATGCCCTCCATCTTGGCGATCACGGCGGAGGGCGGCGCGGCGCCGCCGGTACACACCTCAACCCTCTGCGGGAACTCGACTTTCTGGTCAGCGGGCGCATGGATCAACATGGTCAGGACGATGGGGGCGCCGCACATATGGGTGACGCCGTAATCCCGGATCATCGGGAAGATCAGCGCCGGATCGACCCGGCGCAGACAGACATGGGTCCCGCAGGCCGCCGTTACCGCCCAGGTATAGGTCCAGCCGTTGCAATGGAACATCGGCAGGGTCCAAAGATAGACGGATCGATTGTTGACGCCGAAAGTCAGGGCGTTCGACATCGCGTTCAGATAGGCCCCGCGATGGTGATAGACCACGCCTTTCGGGTTTCCGGTCGTGCCCGATGTGTAGTTCAGGGCCAGAGCATCCCATTCGTCGGGCGGCAGGCTGTGCACGAAAGTCGGATCGCCTTCGTCCCGCAACATCGTCTCATAATCGGTGGTGCCGACCCGCGGGCCGTCCGGCTCGACGGGATCAACGATGTCGATCACGATCCTCGGTCGGTTCTTGGTCTGCGCCAATGCCTCGCCCATCACGCCGTTCAAGGAGCATTCGGACAGCACGGCCTTCGATTCGCCGTGTTCCAGGATGAAGGCGATGGTCGGCGCGTCCAAACGGGTGTTCAGCGCATTCAACACCGCGCCCAGCATCGGCACCGCATAATGCGCTTCCAGCAGCGCGGGGACGTTCGGGGACAGGACCGATACCGTATCCCCTTTCCCGATCCCCCGCGCCTTCAGGGCTGAGGCGAAACGGCGGACGCGCTCATAGAATTGGGCGTAGGTATAGCGCAGATCGCCATGAATGACCGCAGTGCGGTTCGGGAACACAGTCGCGGCGCGTTTCAGGAAACTGACCGGCGATAGCGGCACGTAGTTGGCGTCGCCCTTGTCCAAATCGCGATCATAGATACCAGGTTGCGTCACGGATCGGCCTCCCTTGCGGTTTCGACGGGCTGAAAACGCCGTCGGCTTTTTCTCTCGCCACCCCGGGCGGTTTTGCTATCTTTGTTGTAGAGGCAGACGGGGAGGTCAAGAACCATCGCCGTTCAACGACTTCCGAAGCGACACAGCTTCACCGGTATTTTTGCGGCGAGGGACACAATGCGGCATTTGGCTTACCTTCTGATCGGCGATCCGGATCCCGATTCCGCGCTGTCCCGGTCCGAGGCGCTGACCGAGCAGGGATACCGCTGCATCCAAGCATCGGACGCACACACGCTTCTGGCTTTGGCCAATTCTCGAAAGCCTGATGTCATCCTGTTGGGGTCGTTTGCGGCACCGGTCGATTCGACACAGATCGTCTCCGCCCTTAAATCGGCTGATGCGACCCAGAATATTCCAATCGTGCTGACCGACGCCGCGCTGGACGGTCCTTCGCTGGAAGGGTTTCGCGATGCGGGCGCCGACGACCTTCTTCCGCCCGACGACGATTTGGACGAATTGATAGCCCGCCTGCCCCGGCTCAGCCGCTCTTCGGTCATGTTTTCCGAGTTGCAGCGCCGGGTGAAGACCGCCGCCGAGTTCGGGGTCGATATCGACCCACGCCAGTTTCGCCGCGGCTATCCCGAGGAACCCCAAGTAATCGCAGTGGCCCAGAACGGCAACCATCTGACCGAACTGGGCCAGACGCTGAACGAATCCGGCCTGCATTGCATTCCGGAAGTCAGCCCCTTCCGCGCCGCGGACCGACTGGATGAAGGCCGCTTCGATGCGGCCGTGATCGCCATCGACGAAGGCGACGATTTGAGCCGGGTTCAGTATCTCTGCGCGCATATCCGCAACAATCCGCGCCTGTTCAATCTGCCGACGCTGGTCCTGTCCAACGGCCGGTCCAACCGCGTCGACATGGATCTGTATCGCGGTGGCGCGGCAATCGTCTTGCCGGCTTCGGCGAAACCGGCCCTGCTGAGCACCTATATCCACATGCTGGTCAACCGGCAGCGGCTGCGCTGGACCATGCGGGATCCGTACAAGGCGACCTTGAACCAGAAGACCGCCGACAAGACCGGCGTCGCCTATTCCGAGGCCTTCTGGAACGCGCATCTTCCGCGCTGCGTCGCGGCGGCCCAGGAACGCGGCAGCAATCTGGCGCTGGGCTATATCGACGTGCCCACCCTGCCCCGGATACGCGAGGAGTTCGGTGAGGAGAATGCCGAGATCCTGGCCCATCAGCTCGCGGACTGGATCACCGGCATGACCCGGATCGAAGACACCGTCGCGCGCGTGGGACCGGACGCCTTCGCGATCCTTCTGCCGGAAACGCCCGAGCATGAGGCAAACCGCGTGGTTCAGCGGATCATCGGCATCCTGCACAGTTCGGAATTCCATCTGGGTGAAGAGGTGATGCAGGTCATCCATGCCTGGGCCGAAGGCGGCGTCGCCGGACTGCAGGAGGGTGACAATGCGGCCAGCCTGCTGGCACGCGCGAAGGCCCTCGCCACCTGACATTTTGGTGAGGCCCTATGGCGGCCCGGCGCCAAAGGGCCTATATCGACAGACATGATCACAATCGACGTCTTCTCCGATCCCATCTGTCCCTGGTGCTTCATCGGCAAGAAACGGCTGGACGAGGCCCTGGCCGCGCGGCCGGACATTCCCGTCACCGTGCGCTGGCGGGCCTTTCAATTGAACCCGGATATGCCGCGGGCCGGCATGGACCGTCAGGCCTATCTATCGGCTAAATTCGGCGGGGCCGACCGGGCCGGTGAAGTCTATGGCCATATCCGCCGCGTCGGCAGCCAAGTCGGCATCGACTTTCAATTCGAGCGGATTCCCCGAACGCCCAGCACATTGAAGGCGCATCGTTTGATCCGATATTCGCACCGACCGGAAGTCGACACCGCGAACGCGCTGGTTCCGGCCCTGTTCCAGGCTTATTTCCTGGATGGCAAGGATATCGGCACCGATGCGGTGCTGCTGGATATCGCAGAGAATGTCGGAATGAACCGCGACGCGGTCGCCGCCTATCTTGCCACCGACGAAGATGAGAGCGAGGTCCAGGCAGAGGACGTCTATGCCCGGCGTCTCGGGATCGGCGGGGTGCCGTGTTTCATCATCGAAGGCAAATACGCCCTGTCCGGCGCGCAGGAGCCGGAGGCATTCCTGCCCATCCTGGATATGGCGCTGCAGGAGCAATCGGGCGTGACCGCCGCATCGACAGACTGATACCTGAATACCCCGGCCGGGCCCGTCGTTCAGCTCGAGACCTTGGCCAGGGCTTCCGCCACTTTCCGAACACCGTTCAGCCGGCGTGCGGATTCCGTCCAGGGCCGCATCACAACCAGCTTGTGGTCCGGCCGCAATTTGGTCGTCCCCGCCATGCGCTGAATGAAGCCGATCAATCCCGCCGGATTGACGAAGGTGTCGTTGCGGAACGAAATCAGGGCGCCCTTCGGCCCGGCGTCGATCTTTTCGATCCCGGCGGCCTTGCAGGCCTGTTTGATGGCGACGACCGCCAGTAGGTTTTCGACCTCGTCCGGCATCTTGCCGAAACGGTCGACAATTTCGACCGCGAACTGATCGATTTCCTTTGTCGTCTTCAGATCGGACAGGCGGCGATAGAGGCCGAGGCGCACCGACAGGTCCGGTACGTATTTCTCCGGAATCAGGACCGCGATCCCGACATTGATCGTCGGTGTCCAGGTCTCTTCGATCTCTTCGGCGGAAATATGGTCGCGCGCGGCAGCGACCGCCTCTTCAAGCATTCGTTGATACAGTTCGACGCCGACTTCCTTGATATGGCCGGACTGTTCCTCCCCGACCAAATTGCCGGCCCCGCGGATATCGAGATCGTGGCTGGCCAGGGTGAACCCCGCCCCCAGACTGTCCAGTGTCTGCATGACGTCCAACCGCTTGCGCGCGGTCTCGGTCAGCACCTTGCCCGGCGGCAGTGTCAGATAACAATAGGCCCGCTGCTTCCCGCGCCCGATACGCCCGCGCAATTGATAAAGCTGCGCCAGGCCGAACATATCGGCCCTGTGAATGATCATCGTATTGGCGTTCGGAATGTCCAGACCGCTTTCGACGATATTGGTCGCCAGAAGCACATCGTATTTCCCGGCGATGAAGTCGGACATCACCGTTTCCAACTCCCGCGCAGCCATGCGGCCATGGGCGACCGCGACGGAGGAGTTCGGGGTCAGTTCACGGATTCTCTCCCGTGCCCGGTCCAGGTCGGAGACGCGTGGGCAGACATAGAATATCTGACCGCCGCGATAGCGTTCGCGCCGGATTGCCTCGCGCAGCACCACCGGATCGTAAGGCAGCACGAAAGTCCGCACCGCCAATCGGTCGACCGGCGGACTGGCGATGATCGACATCTCGCGCACGCCCGCCAGGGCCATCTGCAGGGTCCGCGGGATCGGCGTCGCCGTCAGCGTCAGGACATGGACATTGGCACGAAGCTGTTTCAGGCGCTCCTTTTGCTGGACGCCAAAATGCTGCTCCTCATCGACGATCAGAAGGCCGAGGTCGCGGATTTTCACCGACTTTGCCAGCAGGGCATGGGTACCGACGACAATATCGACCGTACCGTCGGCCAAGCCCGACTTGACCTCCTCGGCCGCCTTGCCGGTGACCAGTCGCGACATCTGCCGGACCCGGATCGGCAGGCCCTGGAACCGCTCTTCGAAATTCTGGAAATGCTGGCGCGCCAGCAGGGTCGTCGGCACGACAACCGCGATCTGCTTTCCACTCATCGCCACAGCGAAGGCGGCGCGCAACGCGACCTCCGTCTTGCCGAACCCGACATCGCCGCAGACCAACCGGTCCATGGGCTTGCCCGAGGCGAGGTCGTTAAACACGTCCTCGATCGCCTTCAACTGATCTTCCGTTTCGCTGAAGGCGAAGCGGGCACAGAACTCGTCATAGGCACCCTGCTGCGGCACCACCGGATCGCCCTTGCGCAGGGCACGTTCGGCAGCGATTTTCATCAGCGATTCCGCGATCTCGCGGACACGCTGCTTCAGCTTCGCCTTGCGCGCCTGCCAGGCCGCGCCGCCCAGCTTATCAAGCTGAACCCCCGCCTCTTCCGAACCGTATCGGGACAGGACTTCCAGGTTCTCGACCGGGAGATAAAGGCGGTCGTCGCCGGAATAGATCAGACGCAGGCAGTCATGCGGCGCACCGTCGACAGTCAGCGTTTCCAGCCCGTCATACCGCGCGATGCCATGTTCGACATGAACGACCAGGTCGCCGGTCTCGATGGCGGAAAGCTCCGTGATGAACTCCTCGCCGCGCCGGCGACGCCGCGCGGGACGGGACAGACGCTCTCCCAGGATGTCGGGCTCGCTTATGACCAGCGTATCTGCGGTTTCAAACCCGGCATCGACGGGCAGCACGCCAATCGCCGCCTTCCCCGGTTCCAAACCGTCCAGTTCAGGCCAGGAGCGGACATCCGCCAGATCGGTCAAACCGCCGTCGCGCAACAGCAGTTTCAGGCGTTCGCGTGCCCCCTCACCGGAAGCCGCGATCAGGCAGCGGCGGTCCTTGGCGGCCGATACCCGCTCGGCCACGGCTTCGAAAAGGTCGACATCCGGGGCTTTCCGGGCGGCGGAGAAATCCGGAACCCGACGCGCGCCGAAATCGACATCTCCGTCCGATCCGACATCCGGCAAGGCATAGGGCGACAGCGCCAGAACGCGGGACAGGCCGACCCGGCTTTTCCACTCACTCGCCGTGAAATAAAGCATGTCCGGCGCAATCGGCTTGTAAGGCGGCGGCCCGTCCTCGTCCGTACGGCGGCGTTTCTGACGGATTGCCTCCTCGTCCCGGCGTGCGGCGTAATGGTCCTGAATCGTTTCCAGCCGCGCTTCGATCGCTTCATCCGCCTGAATGTCCAGGACGATGGGTGCGTCTTCGGGCAACCAGTCGGGGATGCATTCCATATGATCGTGAAACAGCGGCAGCCAATGCTCCACGCCTGGCGCACGGCGGCCTTCGCTGACGGCTTCGAACAGCGGATCGCCCGTCGCATCGCCGCCGAACAGCGTGCGATAGCTCTGCCGGAACCGGTCGATATGTTCCCGATCCAGCATGATTTCGCTGACCGGGCGCAAGATCAGTTCATCCGCCTGCCCCAAAG
Source organism: Pacificispira sp. (assembly GCF_965228185.1). Lineage (NCBI taxonomy): Bacteria > Pseudomonadati > Pseudomonadota > Alphaproteobacteria > Rhodospirillales > Aestuariispiraceae > Pacificispira > Pacificispira sp. Next base: position 370,615 of record NZ_CBDDHE010000004.1, read on the forward strand.
TCCGTTGGGACATGGCGTCGAAGCGCCGGATCGATTCCAGCTCGTCCCCGAAGAAATCAAGGCGCAGCGGGTCGGGCTCACCCGGCGGAAAGACGTCCAGGATACCGCCGCGCACCGCATATTCCCCCGGTTCGCGAACCGTGTTGGCCCGTCGGTAACCGTTGCGTTCGAAGAAGGTCTGCAGCGTGTCGACCGCGCAGCGCTCCCCTTTCGCGACGGACAAGGTCGACTCCCGGAAGGACTTGATCGGCGGAACCTTTTGCAGAACGGCCGCCACGGTCGTCAGAACAACCAGCTTTCGCCCCTCAACCCCGGCAGCCAGTTCCGATAGGGCGTCCAACCGGCCGGCAACGGTTTCCGCATTGGGCGACACGCGATCGTACGGCAGGCAATCCCATGCGGGCAGCAGAATCATCTCCAGCCCTGGATCGACGAAGGACAAGCGCGCGGCTGCTTGGCGCATCCGCGTTTCGTCCCGCATGACGGCCAGGACAGGCCCGGCCGAGCGCCGTGCGATCTGGGCCAATGCCAGCGTATCCGCGCCTTCCGGCGTTCCGGCAATGACCTTGCGGCCCACACCGGCGGCGATGGTATCGGGCAGGCTCAAGGAGTGCTCAACGGGGCTTTGGCGAATTCGAAAATGCGCCGGAACATGGGACCGTCGATCTCGGCGGGAACATCTGCGCCGTGCACCAACATGGAATAAAAAGCCTGGTCCGGAACATGGAGGAGCATTTCAAACGAATCGAGCTGTGGCGCGTCGAACGCATCCAGATGGCGATCCGCGAAATTCCCCAGAATGATGTCCATTTCCTTCATACCGCGGTGCCAAGCCCTGAATTGGAGCTTCTTGCGGCGGATATCCAAAGGAAGGGCGTTGTCGTTGGTGGGTTCCATCACGTCATTTCCGAAGGCGTTTGTTCAACTGGCCAGGCCGGTGCAAGCCGGGTTTTACCGTTCCCTTACCGGCACGGCAAACCCGTCCAGGCGAATTCGTTGATTTTCGATTTGGAATGCTGCCGATACACTGACAACTCCAATCGCGCTTCACTCCCCAAGGCTCATGCGCCCCGATATCCTATTTCCCCTATTCGCCGCGTTGAACAGTCTGAAAGGCGTCGGCCCCAGAATCGCCGCCTTGCTGGAAAAAGCGGCCGGGCCGCACGTCATCGATCTGTTATGGCATTTGCCCCGTGAGATTGTAGATCGCCGCGAACGCCCGACAATTGCCCAGGCCCTGCCCGGCAAGATCGTGACATTGACCTTGACCATCGGGCGTCACGACGCCCCGTCCGACCGCCGGCGGCCCTATCGCATTCAGGCGTCCGATCCGACCGGTTCTCTCACTCTGACTTTCTTCCGCGGCGATAAGAAGTATCTGGAACAACTTCTGCCCGAAGGATCGCAACGTATCGTATCCGGCCGGTTGGATCTCTATAACGGCATCAAGCAGATGTCGCATCCGGACCATGTGCATCCCCTGGATAAGGCATCGGAAATCCCGGATATCGAGCCGGTCTATCCGCTGACCCAGGGGGTGACGCCAAAGGTTCTGGGAAAGGCCCTGACAGCCGCGCTGGCCCGCGTGCCGGAATTGCCGGAATGGCTGGATACGGCACATCTGGCCCGCACCAAGTGGCCGGCCTGGCACGAAGCCCTCCACGCCGCGCATGGCCCCAGAGGCCCGTCGGACCTGTCGCCGCTGTCGCCAATTCGGCAAAGGCTTGCTTACGACGAGTTGCTGGCCAACCAATTGGCTCTGACCGTTGTCCGGCGCAAGGCCAAGCGGCAGGGCGGGCAGAGTGTCGAGGGCGACGGTAGCCTGCGCCGCCAGGTCCGCGATGCCCTTCCTTTTGCGCTGACCGGCAGTCAGGAAAGCGCGCTGGCCGAGATCTTTGCCGACATGGCGTCGCCTAATCGGATGTTGCGCCTGCTTCAGGGCGACGTCGGCAGCGGCAAAACGGTTGTTGCCCTGATGGCCATGCTGAACGCCGTTGAATGCGGCGGTCAGGCCGCGCTGATGGCACCAACGGAAATCCTGGCCCGCCAGCATTATGAAACCATCGCGCCCCTGGTTGCGAAGATCGGGCTGAAATGCGTGATCCTGACCGGTCGCGACAAGGGGGCCGCACGCCGCGATAGCCTTGCCGCCCTTGCGGAAGGCCGGGCGCCCATCGCGATCGGGACCCATGCGCTATTCCAGGACGATGTCGCCTTCCGCGACCTGAAACTGGCAATCATCGACGAACAGCACCGTTTCGGGGTCCATCAACGCCTGTCCCTGGGATCGAAGGGGCACCGCGCGGACGTCCTGGTCATGACAGCGACGCCGATCCCGCGCACCCTGACGATGACCGCCTATGGCGATCTGGATTCGTCGCGCCTGACCGACAAGCCGCCGGGACGCCAGCCGATCAAGACCGTCGTGATTGCCGACAGCCGCCTGCACGAGGTCGTCGATGGGATCGGCCGGAAGCTCAAGGAAGGCGCCAAGGTCTATTGGGTCTGCCCGCTCGTTGAGGAATCCGAGACCAGCGATTTGGCCGATGCAGAGGGCCGTTATGCCGATCTTTGCCGTTCTTTCGGCGAGGCCAAGGTCGCATTGGTCCATGGGCGGATGAAGGGAAAGGAAAAGGACGCCGCCATGGCCCGCTTCATCGATGGGCCGGCCGATATCCTGGTGGCGACGACGGTGATCGAAGTCGGCGTCAACGTACCCGCCGCGACCGTGATGGTGATCGAACATGCGGAGCGGTTCGGCCTCGCGCAACTGCACCAGTTGCGGGGCCGCGTGGGGCGCGGCGATGCGGCGTCGACCTGCATCCTGGTCCGCGCCGAGCAGTTGAGTGAGACCGCCCGGGAACGCCTGCGCACCATGGCGGAAACCGAGGATGGATTCCTCATCGCCGAAAAAGACCTGGAACTGAGGGGCGCCGGAGAAATTCTGGGCACGAAGCAGAGCGGTCTACCGGAATTCCGATTGGCGGATATCGCCCTGCATGGCGAGTTGATGCGCATCGCCCATGACGACGCGCGCTTGGTGCTGGAACGGGATCCGGACCTGACCGGCGACCGGGGCCGGAAACTGCGCTATTTGCTGTATCTGTTCGAGCGGGACGCGGCGATCGCCAATTTGAAATCCGGTTAGCCCGCGCGCCGACCGTTTTCGTCCTCACCGACCAAATGGTCGCCCGGATGCACGATCCCGGCGGAAATCACCAGTTTCACCGCGTCCTCAACCGGCATTTCCAGGACGATCAAATCCTCGCGCGGCACGAAAAGCAGGAAGCCCGATGTCGGGTTCGGTGTGGTCGGCAGGAAAACGTTGACCGTGTCCCGCTTCAATTTTTCCTTCAGTTCCCCTTCGGTCGAGGCTGTGACAAAGGCCACGGCCCACAGACCCTTTCGGGGATATTCGACCAGCACAGCCTGGCGAAAGGCGTTCGACTGGTTCTGCAGCACGGTCTGGAAAATCTGTTTCGTCAGCTTGTAGAGGCTGCGGATGATCGGCATCCGGTCGAGGATGTTCTCTCCCAGCCGGACGACCCACCGCCCGACCAGCCCGGCCGTAAATGCCCCGATCAGCGTGATAACCAGAATCAGGACCAGAACGCCCAGCCCCGGCACGCCGAAATCGACCCCCAGATACTGCTGGAAATAGGTGTCCGGGTTATACCGCGCCGGGATCAACGGCATAATCGTGTCGTCGATATAGGTCACGATCCACACGGCCAGGGCTATCGTGATCGCAATTGGCGCGGTGACGAGAATCCCGGCCAGGAAATAGGCTCTCAGCTTGGCGAACACTCCACTGCGGGGATGGGTCGGCGACGGCTGTTCGTCTTCAGGATTGCCCATTCTCTCTTTCGTCCTTCGGGAGATACCGGCCGGATTGGCGTCGGTCCCTGATCGGTGTTGCAGCGCAATATTCCGGTCGCGCCACTATAAGGCCAATTGCCGCCGGATCAATCGGACCGTTGTGGGGATGGCGTGCCGCGCAGCACGTCATCCGGCTGCCCTACCCGATCGGGCCCGAACACCAATGACACAACCGTCCCATGGCCCAGTTCGGACGTGATGCTCAACGTCGCGTTATGCAGCTTCGCCAGGTTCTCCGCCAGTGGTAGCCCCAGTCCGGTGCCCGCGAGTTCGTCTTTGGGCGCATTGTTCAACTGCTGAAATTTGGTCATCGCCAGCGGAATATCGCTGGGGCGCATGCCGATCCCGGTATCGCAGACCTGGAAACGGATGCCGCCCTGCGGCGTCGAATGCGCCTTGACGGTCACCTGTCCGCCACGCGGCGTGAACTTGATCGCATTCGACAACAGATTCAGCAGGATCTGCTTCACACGCCGCTCGTCGCAGCGCACCAGGGCGATCCCGTCCTCGATTTCGGTATCGACCTCCAACCCGTTGTTCCGGGCACGCTCATGGACAAGACGCACCGCCCCATCGATCGCCGCCTCCGGCGAGATGTAGGATTCGTCCAATTCCAGGTGACCGGCCTCCGCCTTCGACAAGTCCAGGATATCGTTGATCAAAGACAGAAGGTGCCGACCGCTCTGGCGGATATCTGCGGCATATTCCCGGTATTGCTCCCAGGATTCCGGGCCCATGACCTGCGCTTCCAGGATCTCGGCGAAACCGATGACCGAATTCAGGGGGGTGCGCAATTCGTGGCTCATATTGGCCAGAAATTCAGACTTGGTGCGATTGGCGATTTCCGCCTGATCCCGTGCCCTTGCCAATTCCTCGGTCCGGTAGCGCACCGCCAGCGTGATCCGCCGATTGACCTGAAGCAGCACGGCGATCAAAAGCCCGACGACCAGGAACAACCCTGTCCCGCCGATGCGGACAATCGTGCCCAGGGACCCATCGCGACCGCCGCCATATCCGGGCAGCATGTCCCAACTATAGCGCCAGACGGTTTCGCCATACGCGATCGGCACCTGGAACGTCTCGATCGAGTTCGGCAACGGGGTCCCATGACCGATCAGCGGCTCCTCGTTTTCCTGGCCTGCCGATTTGACGCCCAGTCGGAGAACCAGGCCATCCGGGGCAACCGAGGTCAGAAAGGATTCAAAGAAGGTCAGAAGGTCGAAGACGGCGATCAGGACGCCATCCTGACCGTTCACATATGTGCGCGCCGCGAGCGTCAGTGTCGGCCAACCGTCCGCGCTCTCGAAAGGCGCCCCAAGGACGACACGTTCACCCAGCCGGATTGCGCTGGCCGCCGCTTGATACACGGCCGGGATTTCCGAAAGCTGGCGACCTACGGCAATCGGGCTCTCCGCCCCGCTGACGGCCGTCACCACGAAAGTTTCGGACGGAGTGGCATCGGCCCTATGATCCCGTGCCGCGAACAGCACGGCATCAAATCGAACCGTATCGGAATGCCGCAGCGACCGGCGTACGACCGCCGATAGCGCGTCCCGGGTCAGCGCTTCCGTTTGCCCATGTACGCGTTCGGAAATGACGCTGAGGGACACTTCGCCCTGATTGAGGGCCAATGTCGCAAATTCGGTCAGCCGGTAAGCGTCGTTACGGGCGCGCTCTGTCCAGTCCTCCCGCTCCCGGCGGTCCAGATCGCTGGCTGCATAGAAGCTGATCGCCACGCCGACCGCCACAACACAGGCGGCAATCAGGGCCGAGCCAAGCGGATAGCCGCCCGGACGCCATGGATGCCGCCTGCCAAAACCTTTCATACCCCGTTCACCCTCGGCCGCCTGTCTTTTTCGCCCTGCTTTTCGCGCGGCATTCCAAAACTAACCGCTTCCAATCGGATTGGCGACAACCCTCTCGCCATCGCCCAGGGCTTGCGGTAACGTGAGCCGCATACTCGGAGGGGATAGGGCCGTTACGATGACGGGGGAGAACGCCAGGACACTGGCGAAAGTTTTTCTTTTCAAGGATTTGTCCGAAGAGGATCGCGCGCGGGTCGAGGCCCGCTGCAAATGGCGCGATTTTGCTCCGCAGGAACAGATCATCGATTTCCAGGACGATAGCCAGGACGTCTATTTCGTCACCCGCGGCGTCGCGCGCGTTGTGAACTACTCCATCTCCGGCCGGGAGATCGCCTTCGACGATCTGAAAGAAGGGTCGGTCTTCGGCGAATTGGCCGCGGTGGACGGCGAACCCCGCTCCGCCAATGTCGTGGCGGTCGCGCCGACCACGGTCGGCCTGATGCATCCCATGACGTTCCGAAGCGTGTTGGAGGAACATCCGGAAATCGCGTTCAACCTGATGAAGCGGCTGACGCAGATGGTACGAATGTCGGTCGAACGCATCATGGACCTCAGCACGCTGGGCGCCAACAACCGGGTCTATGCCGAATTGCTGCGCCTCGCCAAGCCGACGGTCCAGGACGACGGCACGGCCAAGATCGATCCGATCCCGATCCATTCCGAACTGGCCAGCCGGGTGTCCACGACGCGGGAAACCGTCGCACGGGTGTTGAGCGACCTGTCCCGCAAAGGGCTTGTGAAACGTGCCGGCAATGTCCTGCAACTCACCGACACGAACCGTCTGCGGGATATGGTCGAACAGTTCCGCGGTGACTGATTTTCCGCGCCGGCGACCGCACCCGCCCCGAAAATGCCCTGTTTCAGCCGCGTAAAGTGACGGAAGTCACTGCATCCTCTTGCCGTTGGGAGGGATACTTCCCGGACAGAGAGGAGTATCGGACAATGGTGGAAATCAAGACCCTGATTTTGACGGTTCCTCTGACCCTGTTGGCGCTGCTGCTCAGCGCGTCAGACCGCTGGCAGCTGGCCTTTTTCTGATCCTTGGGAAAAACGTCCGGAAGGTGCGTTCTTGTGATTGACCCTGGGGGCGGCCTTCCCTATGTTCCGGCCCGGTCGATGGGCGGCCCCTTCCGGCGCCGTCCTTCCCGGGCACTTAGCTCAGTTGGTAGAGCATTCGACTTTTAATCGAACGGTCACAGGTTCGAATCCTGTAGTGCCCACCATTTTCCCCATTAGATCAATGCACAATGGCGTCTTGGCACCAGGACGGTTCAGGCCGTCTTCAATGGGATCTTGATCGTCACATCCAGCCCTTTCGGCTCTCGTGGTGCCAGTAAGAGCGCGCCGCCCATCTTCTCCACGAGACGTAAGGAGATTGGTAGGCCCAGGCCGGTGCCAGGTTGACTGGCGACCATCGGGTTGGCGGAGCGGGTGAATGGTTCAAGAACCCGTTCCATCTCGTGCGGTGCAATTCCAGGGCCCTCATCCCGAATCTTAACAACGCCGAATCCATGATCTTCGGACAGTTCGATGGAAATCCGCGAACTGTCGGGCGAGAACTTGACGGCATTGGCTAGGATATTCACCAGAACCTGGTGCAGCGCACGACGGTCGGACACAACCATGGTATCGCTTGCGGTCTCGCTGAGATCGGTCGTGATCTGTCGCGACCGCATCGTGAGCCGCAGTAAGCTCAGCGCATCAATGACCGTGCCCCGAAGGGATTCGGGCTTCAAGTCCAAGGGACGCCCGCCCCGGTCCAATTCCGAGAATGTCAGAATATCATCGATATGGGCGTGCAGAATCTTGCCCGCCCGATGGATCTGGGCGACGAATTCAACATTCTTTTCGGCGGAAAACGTGTTGTCCTTGTCTGTGATCAACTCGGAATATCCAAGGATCGCGTTCAAGGGGGTGCGAAGCTCATGGCTCATATGGGCCAGAAAGGTGGATTTGGCTTCGCTGGCCACGTTCGACGCATTCAGGGCAGACTGCGTTTCCGCAATCTGCTCCTCCAGCTGGCGCTCGGTCGCACGTCGAATGGCGATCTGTTCGGATACTTCGGTCACAAACCGGTCCCCGACACGCGCCAAGGCACCCAGCTCGTCATCTTCGTGCCCGTTGGGCGAGTGGATTCGCGACGAACCCGGGTCTGACGAATCGATCGCTCGGAAAGATTCCACTAATTCTCGCAATGGCTTAGCGGCGATGTAATGGAAAACGAAAAGCAGTACCAGGATTAGAAAAACATTACGTGCCATCCCGACCAGGAACACCACGATCGCGCGGTCCATGAAACCGGACAGGGCCTCCGCGCGACTGATCTTAACGATCATCTCACCCTGCCCGACGGCTTGGCTCTGGGCGATCGGCGGGGCCAGGGAGCGACGCAGTTCGACCTGTTCATCAATCAGGCCTTTCAGCGCGTGTTCGGATCGGCCCTCCATCGATTTTTCGGCTGCCCCGAGCAATTCACCGTGGTCGCCGATGATCTTCGCCTCGATCACGAATTCATAGATCAACAGGCTTTGTGCGACTTGATCGGCAAGGGCGTAGTCGATGGTGAAAACGGCCCGGGCTGCCGGTTTGGACGCAACCCCCAGCAATTCTTCTATCTGACGGTCCAAGGCCGCCCGCTGGCTGCCGTAATCAAGATAGACCTGGAAGGAGGATAGAATGACGCCGACGGTGATGGCGACCAAAACCCCGGCCCGCGCCAGCCGATACGCCAGTCCTCTTCCAAAGCCGCTCAGCCCGTCGTCCGCCCCCACTGGGGAGCCGCCGCGCCGCCATTTGGACGCGGAAGTGCGGCGACCGGAAGACTCCGCCGCCTCAATCGACGCAGTAACTGTTGCGGACTCCAAATCCCCACTCCTCGGATCCACCGCGGTGTTGTCCCGAACAATCGGCCATTTCCCGACCGAAACCCACCGCGTTTACGCTCGCACCTCACGAGCGTATCGGACAAGCCGTTAACAGAATGTTGCGGCCTGGGGGAAAAATCGACTCTTTGGTGAAAATAGGCAACCTATCCGATTTTTTCGTCCAGCTTCGCCATCACGCGCGGGCTGACAAATTCGGAGATATCGCCATTCAACTGTCTGATTTCTTTAACAAATCTACTTGAAATGAACTGATGGCGTTCGGACGCCATCAAAAAGACTGTTTCCACGTCCCGGTTCAATCGCGCGTTCATTCCGGTCATCTGAAATTCGTACTCGAAATCGGAAACCGCACGCAGACCGCGAATGATCAATTCCGCCCCGACCGAAACGGCGTGATGCATCAACAGGCCTTCGAACGGCATGACCTCGACCCGGCTCCGAACCACGTCGGGTAGGGTTTCGACCTCGGCGCGAACCAGTTGGGTGCGCTCTTCCAAGGTGAAGAGCGGCCCCTTCCCGGCATTGATGGCGACCGACACGATCAGCCGGTCCACCATATGGGTGGCTGCACGCCGGATAATGTCGAAATGTCCGTTGGTAATCGGATCGAAGGTGCCGGGATAGATCCCCACCCGTTCGGTCTGCCCCATTGAAACTCGGCCTCCCGGCTGCCGCGACTTATTCTGGTCCCGTTTCAGACGTCCCGGCGGTTATAGACCGGATTCATCCGAACCGGAAGAGACCGCTTCACCGGCATCCGCTTCTTCCGACTGGGCGCCCTCGTCAACGGTTCCTTCGACGGTATCATCATCATCCGCTTCCGAATCTTCGCGCAACCGGGCGACGGACACCACTTTCTGGTCAGCACCGACATCGAAGACGATCACGCCCTTCCCGCCCCGGCGGCGCCAAGAAATGCCTGCACCGTGAATTCGGATGATCTGGCCGGCACCGCTGACCATCATCAACTCGTCCAAAGCCGGATCGAACAGGAAGGCGGCGGCGACATTGGCCCCTCGCAGATCCATATTGTTGATCCCCTGCCCGCCGCGGCCTGTCACCCGGTAGTCATAGGCCGAGGCCAATTGCCCCATGCCGCGGTCCGAAACGGTCAGGATGAACTCTTCGCGCTCCGCCATTTCGGCGAATTTGTCCTGGTCCAGCATCGCCGCACGCTCTTCGTCGCGCACGCGGTCCTCGCCGTTCGAATATTCGCCGGATGTCAGGCGCTTGGCAGCGGCCTGGGCGCGCAGATAGTCGTCGCGGTCTTCCGGCGTATGGTCGCTGTGCCGCAGGATCGACATGCCGATGACCTGATCGTCCTTAGCCAGTTTGATGCCGCGCACGCCGGTCGATGTACGCCCGGAGAAGACGCGCACCGCCCCGACTTCGAAGCGGATACACTTGCCCTGCTGCGTCGAAAGCAGGATGTCCTGATCGTCGGAACAGACGCTGACGGAGACCAGCCGGTCGCCCTCGTCCAGTTTCATCGCAATTTTGCCGTTTGCCTTCACATTGGTGAAGTCGGACAGCTTGTTCCGCCGGATATTGCCGCTCATCGTCGCGAAGACGGCGTCCAGTTCGGCCCAGCTACCTTCTTCCTCCGGCAATGGCATGACGGTCGTGATCCATTCGTCCTTCTCAAGAGGCAGGACGTTGACCATGGCCTTGCCGCGCGATTGCGGCGTCCCCGCCGGCAGGCGGTAAACCTTCATCATGTAGACCATGCCGCGGGACGAGAAGAACAGGACCGGCGTATGGGTCGACGTGACGAAGACGCTGGATACCGCATCCTCGTCCTTCATCGACATGCCCGTTCGGCCCTTTCCGCCACGCCGCTGCGCCCGGTATGTCGCCAGCGGCGTGCGTTTGATGTAACCGCCATGGGTGACGGTCACGACCATATCCTCGCGCTGGATCAGGTCTTCGATATCGTGTTCGAACTCGTTCTCCAGGATCACCGTGCGGCGCGGGTCGGCGAACCGGTCGCGAATGTCCTTCAACTCGTCGGTCAGGACCTCCATGCGGCGCGGACGCGACCCCAGGATTTCCAGGTAGTCGGTAATCTGAATCTGAATTTCGCGGGCTTCTGCTTCCAGCTTCTCACGCTCCATGCCGGTCAGGCGCTGCAGGCGCAGATCCAGGATGGCGCGGGCCTGCCGTTCGCTCAGCCACGCATTCTCGCCTTCGACCCGGCTTTCCGGATCGTCGATCAGCTTCAGATAGGGCAGAATGTCCGTCGCCGGCCACGCTTTTGACATCAGCGCGTCCCGTGCAGTCTGCGGGTCCGGCGCCCGGCGAATCAGCTCGATAACCGGATCGATATTCATGATCGCGATCATCAGGCCGGCCAGGATATGCGCCCGGTCGCGCGCTTTCGCCAATTCAAAGGCCGTGCGGCGCTTGATCACTTCCTCCCGGAAGTAAACGAAAGCGCCGATGATATCTTTGAGCGACAGGGTTTTCGGCTGACCGTCATGCAGCGCCAGCATGTTGACGCCAAAGCTGGTTTGCAGCGGCGTATGGCGGAACAACTGCGCCTTGACGACCTCGGCCTCTACGCCGCGCTTCAATTCGATGACAACCCGGACGCCGTCCCGGTCCGATTCGTCGCGCAGATCGCCGACACCCTCGACCTGCTTCTCGCGCACCACTTCAGCAATGCGCTCCAACATACGGGATTTATTCACCTGATACGGAATCTCGGTGACGATCAGCGCCTGCCGGTCCTTGCCGACCTCTTCGATATTCACCTTGGAGCGCATGATGACGGAACCGCGCCCGGTCGCATAGGCGGCGCGAATCCCCGACCGACCCAGGATCTCGCCGCCGGTCGGGAAGTCCGGCCCCGGCACGATCTCCATCAGTTCTTCCATCGTTATGTCGGGATTTTCGACATAGGCGATGCAGGCGTCCAGAACCTCGCCCAGATTGTGCGGCGGAATGTTCGTTGCCATGCCGACCGCGATGCCGCCGCCGCCATTGACCAGCAATGCCGGAAAACGCGCGGGCAGAACGCTCGGTTCGGTTTCCGATTCGTCATAGTTCGGCTGGAAATCGACCGTATCCTTGTCGATGTCGTCCAGCATCGTCTCGGCCGCCTTGGACAGGCGCGCCTCGGTGTATCGCATGGCTGCGGCCGCGTCGCCGTCCATCGACCCGAAGTTCCCCTGTCCGTCGACCAGAGGCACCCGCAGCGAGAAATTCTGCGCCATACGCACCATGGCGTCATAAATCGCGCTGTCGCCATGGGGGTGATATTTACCCATGACGTCCCCGACGATACGGGCCGATTTACGATACGGTTTCGTCGAATCGTAACCGTTTTCCTTCATCGTATAGAGGATGCGGCGGTGGACCGGCTTCAGGCCGTCCCGGACATCCGGCAATGCGCGGCTGACGATCACGCTCATGGCATAAGCGAGATAGCTCTGGCGCATTTCGTCCTCGATCAGGACGGAAGAAATATCGAAATCGGAAGGGGGTGCTGTATCGTCGGACAAGGCTAAGAGATCGCTTTTCGCTGTGGGATCGATGGGGGCCGTGGCGGCCCCGCCAGTCGGGAATCGCGCGCGGCGCGACAGTCCATATATCTAGCATGCGCACCAGGGCTGGAACAACCAAATAAGGGAAAATAGCGCCTATTTCAGCCTGCTTTGCACTGGTCCGAACCGCCGTTAAACTACCCTGCATGGCCGAAACGATTTCCCGCACCGTCATCCTGGTGACGCATGAGCCCGCCCCCCTTCCCGACACGGCGTCGCAACGCCTGGCCGCGATGGGATACCGGTTGGAATGGGTCTGTCCGGCCGCCGGTCAGCGCCTGCCCGATATCGCGCCGCATCACGTCGCCGCCATCGTCTATGGCGGGCAGTATGCGGCGACGGAGACGCGGCGCTTTCCTTTCATGGCGGCGGAGATCGACTGGGTCGGCCAATGGCTTGCGACCGGTCGGCCGTTCCTGGGGATTTGTTCCGGCGCCCAGGTTCTCGCGGTTCAGCTAGGGTCAGGCCTCGCCCCCCACCCCGACGGGCTATCGGAAATCGGCTATTACACGATCGATCCGACACCGGATGGGACGTCTGTTTTCCCCAACCGAATGACGGTTGCCCAATGGCACTATCTGGGCTTCGAAATCCCGGATTCCGCACTGCAACTGGCCACGTCCGGCATTTTTCCCAACCAGGCATTCCGCTATGCCGAAAACGCCTTCGGGTTTCAGTTCCATCCGGAGATCAGCATGGAACAACACGAGGCATGGCTGGAAACACAGATCGACATGACGACGATACCCGGCGCGCAGGATGTTTTCACCCAGCGTCAGCTCGCGGATGTCTATCATGCGCCGATGAAGTCCTGGTTCGAGGATTTCCTGGAAAAATGGATCCGCGGCGGGGTGCCCTGGTAACGACGTGCGACGCCGCCGGAAAGACCTGTGCCGAAATACCGCACAGGGCGTCCCGCGCGGTATTTCGGCTCAAGGCGAACTGAAACAAAAACGCTCGCTCGGTCATGATCCAGTCTCTGCCGGTTCGGGGTGCCCCCTCCGACCGTCCGGACCATGACCGAACGGATTTGACCTAACTGTCCTGCATCCTAGTCGAGCGCTTCGAACATGCGCTCGTTCTCTTCGGCTTCCGGACGTCCCGGCAGCACCAGGTTCAGAACGATGCCGGCAATCGCCGCCAAGGCCATGCCCGCAATCTGCAGATTGTCGGATACCTGGATCGTCGCCCCGCCGACACCGATGACCAGGATGACGGAGGCAATGATCAGATTGCGCTTAGCCCCCAGATCGACCCGGCTTTCGACCATCATGCGCAACCCGCTGGCCGCGATGATCCCGAACAACATGATCGCGACGCCGCCCATCACCGCCACGGGAATGGTCGAAATCAATGCGGCGATCTTGCCGATAAAGCCGAAGCACAGGGCCAGGACCGCGGCACCGCCGATGACAAAGATCGAAAAGACGCGGGTCACGGCCAGAACACCGATATTCTCGCCATAGGTCGTGTTCGGCGGACCGCCTAAAAGGGACGCCAGGATTGTCGCCACGCCATCGCCCAGAATCGACCGGTCCAGGCCCGGCTTACGCAGGAAATTCCGGCCGACCACTTTGCTCAGCACCATCTGATCGCCGATATGTTCCGCCACCGGCACAATCGCGGCCGCGATGAAGGCGAGAATGATCGCACCGTTGAAATCCGGCGAATAGGTGACGAACGGCACCGAGAAATCGGGAACGGCGATGAACGGCGCTTCCGCAACTGCGGTGAAGTCGACCAGACCGAAAATGGCCCCGGCAATATAGCCCGCAACGACCCCGACCAGAACCGGCACCATGGAGAAGAAATTCTTCAGATAGACCGCGCATCCGACTGTCACCGCCAAGGTGAACAGTGCGATTCCGAAAAAGGTCCCGCTGTAGGAGCCATTCGGCGCGCCTGTCCCGGTCGTCGCCATATTGACCGCGACCCCTGCTAGCCCCAGTCCAATCACCATGATGACCGGCCCCACGACGACCGGCGGCAGGATGCGCAGCAGCCAACCGACGCCCAGAACGCGGATCAGAATGGAGATCACGACATAGACCAGACCGGCGAAGAAACAGCCGACCAGGGCCAGATTGGAATCCCCGGTCGCGCTGGCGGCCAGTATCGGCGCGATGAAGGCAAAACTGGATCCCAGATAGGCCGGGATCTTGCCCTTGGTGATAACGATGTAGAGAAGCGTCCCCGCACCGCTTGTGACCAAGGCGACGGCCGGGCTCAACCCGGTGATCAACGGGACCAGAACTGTCGCCCCGAACATCGCGAATAAGTGCTGAAGACTGAGGGCCGCCCATGCCGGTGGCGAGGGGCGATCCTCGACATCAAGTACCGCAGACCGATCGACCATGTGGATCTCCTGTTCATTTGTTTCGTTATTGTGGCCTGGGGGTTTCCCATCTGCCGATTCGCTATCCGGGGCGAGCGAATCTTTTGCCGCGATGCGGCAATTGCGGTGCCGCTAGATCACCGGTCCCACCGCTTCTTGCTTGGCAATAAGGCATTCCGGAAAGCAAAACGGGGGGCAAGGGCCCCCCATTTCACAAATACTATCGCGACCGCGTCAGAACGGAATTTCGTCGTCCAGGTCGGCGCTGTAGTCGCGACCGCCGCCGCCACCCGATTTGCCGCCCGATCCGCCGCCGGACGAGCGTCCGCCGCGGTCGTCATAGCCACCGCCATAGCCGCCATCGTCATAGCCGCCGCCGGAACCGCCGCCATAGCCGCCACCGGACCCGCCGCCGCCTTCGCGACCGTCCAGCATGGTCATGTTGCCGCTGAACGGGCGCACGACGACTTCGGTCGTATAGCGATCCTGGCCATCCTGCCCCTGCCATTTACGGGTCTGCAACTGCCCTTCGATCAATACTTTCGATCCGCGTTTCAGGAAGCGTTCCGCGACCTCGGCGGTCTTTCCGAAAATGACGACGCGGTGCCATTCGGTGCGTTCCTGATTGTTGCCTTCGCGGTCGCGCCAGCGTTCGTTCGTCGCGACGGACAGGTTCGCGACCTTGTCGCCGGATTGCAGCGAACGCACGTCGGGATCCTGGCCCAGATTTCCGACCAGAATGACCTTATTGAGACTGCCCGACATACATACCCCCTTGGGACGATTTCATGAGATTTCGGCAGGACAGTTCGCCGCCGTTTCGAGGCGCCAAGTCTAAGCCATCGACCGGTGCGATGAAAGCGTTACGGAAGCGGGGCCGGACGTTGACACTCAGCCGATCTCTTTTTCGACGACCTCGGACAAAGCATGCACCACGGCCTGGGAAATCTCATCGCCGCTGCCCTTGATGGACTGGCTGTAGACGACTTGAAGCGCCTTCAGATGCTGGTCGACAAGTGCCGGTTTGACTTCGATATCTGCCGGGCGCTCCCGAACATAGCGGCAGAAAGTGCGACCGATTTCGGTGATCAACGGGAATCCGAATGTCGCCCCCTGTCCCCGCATGTTGTGTACCAGGCGGAACAACTTGTCCAAATTGGCATCGCTCGGATCGGATCGATAGGCTGCCGCCAGTTTCTTCATCTGTTCGATGTCGTCGGCCAGCTTGTCGACATACTCCGCCGCCATGCGTTTGACGATGGATTCAGCCTCTGCGAAGGCCTTCTCAGGATTCTTGCCACCGATTTTCGGCACCTTCTTGGCCAAGGTGTTCGGCCGTTCGACCACCTGATGCCATGACTTGTCCGGATTGACCGGCACTTCCGGAAGTTCGTCTTTCGCCATGACCGTCTGGTCCTTTCAGTACCCGCCGACCCGATCCCGCGCCATATCGCGCCGTCGGCCGGTTAAATCTCCACCGCGTCGTCCGCCGACCCACGGCGGTCGCTGCCTTCGAAACTGGGCAAATTCAAGCGCCGCCGGCAGGGGCCGAAGAAACTGGCCGTTCTGACGAAGGGGCGCGGATTCTCGATAATGTTGACGATCCGGGCATGCAGTGAACGCGCAGCCAGCGGTTTCGCCAGAAACTCCGTAATACCGAAATCCCGCGCGTTCATCACTTTGGACTTTTCGGTATAGCCGGTCAGCATGATTACCGGGATGTACCGGGCCGGGCTGTCGCTGTCGATCCTGAGCCGCCGGATCAGGGTCGGACCGTCTTCCGGTTCCATTTCCCAATCGGTTATCATCATGTCGAATTCGTCTGTCGCCAGATAGTCCCAGGCGTCAATGCCGTCAGACGCCGTCCGGACAAAGCCGCAGCCCAAAGCCTCCAACATACGTTCGAGTATGTTTCTCATGAATTTGCAGTCGTCGACAACGAGAACCCGCAAATTCGTAAAATCGTAGCTCTTCGACATGGCCTCCCGCCAACGCTTACATGGTGGCGATTGGGCCCTCCCTTTCCCAAGCGCAACAGCGTCTTAATGCGGTACAATACCGCGTTCGGAATCACAAGCCTTGGCGGCGGCCGGCGATTCGCCAATTGGTCGCTTGCGGCCTTTCGCGGCGCACCCTAACCTTGTTCTCTATCGGCACACGCAATTGTGATCGGGGAAAACGCGTGAGCGACGGTGGGCGCATACTCAATCGCCGGACGTTTTTTCCGGGCGACGTGATCTTCAACGAAGGAGATCGCGGATCGCAGGCTTTCATCCTGCAAAGCGGCCGGGTCCGCATCACCAAAAATGTTTCAGGCGGGCGGCGTGGAACCCTTGGTTTTGTGGAGCCAGGTGGCATATTCGGCGAGATGGCCCTGATCGATCAGTCGCAGCGCATGGCAACCGCCATTGCCGACCAATCTTGCGTCTGCATTGTCATCACCGAAGAAGCGCTCAAGGGCAAACTGGCGAAAACAGATCCCGTTCTGCGGATGCTGATGCTGATGTTGATTCGGCTCTTGCGGCGGGTCGCCGACGATACACCGATCCCCCCGGACGATCTGGCGGCACTGGCGCGCGAAGCGTCGGCCCAAACCAGAGATGGCACAAGTCAGCCACGGGGAGACCGCACCGATGGCTGACGGCGCTCTGGCCAAGGTCACCTTCCAGGCCGGCGATATCATCTTCATGGAAGGCGATATTGGCGACGCCACCTATCTGATTCAGTCCGGCAAGGTGGAACTGATCAAACGGGGCCCGGACGGCTTGTTCGACACGATCGCGACCATCGGCGCCGGGCAGGTCTTCGGTGAAGTCGCCCTGTTGACGGACCGCCCCCGGGCAGCGGGCGCGCGGGCCCAAAGCGACTGCCTGCTAATCGCGGTGGAGCGCGGGCAGTTGGATGCCAAGCTGGAACGGGCCGATCCGTTCATTCGCGCCCTGTTCCGAATCCTGGCGCAAAACCTGCTGTCGGTCATGGACCGCAAGGCCGAGATTGAAACCGCCCCGAAGGCGGAAGACCTCGCCGCCTTGGCGGGCGTTGCGGAAGAAGCGGAACGTTCCTAATCGCCGCCGGTGACGCGGTTCGCACGGTGGTGCAAACGGCCCATATTGCCCAGTGAAAGAAAATGGGCAAAAGCCAGGGCGGTCCAGCCGCGCCGGAACCACTCCACCGCATCCGCGTCGGACAGTTTCCGCAGCCGCTCCTCATCGAGGACGCGAAAGCCCGAGAAGACGATTTTCTGTCCGGAGGCCAGTGTGATTTCCATCTGTCTTTCGACCAGGAGATCCTGCTGTCGGCACGCATTGACGAAGAGGCGCGTCCGCGCCTGTTCCTTGGAGAAGGAGGCGGCGAAGGTCGCCATTTTCGCGACCAGTGGCGTCGGCCGACCGTCCTTGAACAGGGCCGCGCCGGTCTGCTTCGAAACCAAAGGCGATTCAACGTCCAGGCACAGATTTACGCCCGCCTTGCCGTCCTTGCTTTCCTGCATCAGGACGAAGGGCGCGCGCCGCAGGATGGCCGGGATGTAACAGCCTTCCTTCCAGTCCCCATCCTCGTCGACGAAAAGGTTCTGGTCCGGCCTCAACCCCATCAACGCCACGGGCTGCAATTCCACGTCCCCAGCGAAGATAATCGGATAGTGCCTGGCGGAAGGCATGAATTCGACGGCGCTCAGCGGCACGGTGTGCAGGCCGCGCACGAAACTGTAGTCGCGGCCGGCCGCGACGCGCAGATCGCCATGCCGACGCGGGTCCAACGGTTCCGCGCGGCGCATTAACTGGCGCATGATGTCCTCTCCATTGCTGGAGGCATCCAATTTCCGCGCTATGGACGCGTCGGTCATCCTTGCTCTTTCCATGGTTAGGCGGCCCGGATACCATACCGCGCGCCCTCACGCATTCAAGTACAAGCCCACATAAATCCAGTCCAGTTTGGAGAATTCGATGATCGCTCGCTGGTCCCAAATCATGACGACGGCCGCCGTTATGGCGCTGGTCCCCGCCGCGGCTGCCTTTGCCCATGAAGGCGCCGGTCACGGCGGCGGTTTCGTCAGCGGCCTGACACATCCGATCTTCGGCCTGGACCACGTCATCGCCATGGTCGCCGTGGGCCTGTGGGGGGTGTTTCTGGGGCGGCCCGCTCTGTTCATTCTGCCGATTGTCTTCCCGCTGATCATGGCGTTCGGCGGCGCGATGGGCGTCCTGGGCATCCCCGTTCCGGCTGTCGAGGCAGGCATCGCCGCCTCCGCCGTCGTGTTGGGTCTTTTGATCGCCTTTGCCGTCAAAGCGTCCTTGCCCCTGGCCGCCGCCATTGTCGGCGTCTTCGCCATTTTCCATGGCCATGCCCATGGTACGGAACTGCCCGAGTCCGCCAGTGCCGCCACCTATTCCATCGGTTTCGTCCTGTCGACCGGCATGCTGCATCTGGTCGGTATCGGTTTGGGAGAGGTCATGCGCGGATCGGCCGGCCGGATCGCCGCACGCGGTTTGGGCGGCGCCATCGCCCTTTTGGGTGCCGCATTCCTCACCGGCCTGGCATGAAGCGGATTGCCCCGGCGGCGGCGGTACTGATCGCCCTGCCGCCGGGAACGGCCCTGGCCCATTCAAGTTTGGAAGGGATCGGGAGCTTCCCGAACGGGTTGCTGCATCCGGCTCTGGAGCCTGCACACGCCCTTTGCCTCGTAGCCTGCGGCCTTCTCGCCGCTCATCAACCGGCCAGGGCAATGCCGCGTCTGTTCCTGGCCGCCGTCATATCGCTGGCAATCGGCCTGTTGCTGGCTGCCTTTGACATTCAGGCATGGGACGCCCTTATCGGGATATGGGGCGGCACGTTCGTCCTGGGTGCCTTGGTTGCGGCAACCGCGGACAGACCCTATCCCGGCGTTGCGCTATTGATCGGCGTGGCGTGTCTATCCTTGGGCCTCGATTCCCAGATCGGCGATGCGCCGATTGTTGAGCGCCTCGTTTTCGCCTTCGGCGTTTGGATGGGAGCCGCCTTGATCATCGTCAATCTGGCACTGGCCTGCCGGCGGGTCGATTCTCGTCCCCTCGTCCGAATCGGATTTCGTGTTCTTGGCAGTTGGATCGCGGCGGCGGCGGCGATGATGCTCGCCTTCAGTCTAAAAACTAGCGGCGTTTAACGGGTGTAATCGACGATCCTGCCGCCCTGTAGGGTGACGACGCGATCCATCCGTTCCGCCAGATCGATGTTGTGGGTCGCAATCAGGGCGCTCATACCGCGCTCCCGAACCATTTCCACAAGCAAGTTGAACACCGTGTCGGACGTCGCCGGGTCCAGATTACCCGTCGGTTCGTCCGCCAGCAGAATGGCGGGACTGTTCGACAGCGCCCGCGCGACCGCGACGCGCTGTTGCTCACCGCCGGACAGTTTCGCCGGGCGATGGGTGGCCCGCGCGGTCAGGCCGACACGATCCAGCAATTCCGCCGCTGCAGACTTCGCCGCCCCTTTACCCTCGCCCGCCACCATGCGCGGCAGCGCGACGTTCTCGAGCGCCGAGAACTCCGGAAGAAGGTGATGAAACTGATAGACAAATCCGACCGTGTTCCGTCGGATGGCGGTCCGTTGCGTATCGCTCAACGCCCCACAGGCCGTGCCGTCGATGGCCACATCACCGCCATCGGGCAATTCCAGCAATCCGGCCACGTGCAACAGGGTCGACTTCCCGGTGCCACTGGGCGCGACTAGACCGACCAGTTCGCCCCGTCCAACCGACAGCGACGCGCCTTCCAGAACCGTCAGCGGTCCCGCTGCGGTCTTGTAAGTCCGCACGACATCCCGCAATTCCAGGGCGGGCACGGTCCCGTCATTCATACCGAAGCACCTCAACCGGATCCAACCGCGCCGCGCGCCAGGCCGGATAAATCGACGCCAGAAGACTGATGGCGAGCGCGAAAACGATGGTCAGCACCACTTCGAGCGGCTCCACCTTCGCCGGCAGCTTCGACAGGAAATAGATTTCGGCATCGAACAAGGTCGCGCCGGACAACGACTGGATCCATTGGCGGATGGTTTCGATATTCACCGCGAAGGCGATTCCCAGGGCCGCCCCCAACACCGTGCCGATCACACCGACGGAACTGCCGGTCATGAAGAAAATGCGCAGGACCGCGCCACGGGTCGCCCCCATGGTCCGCAGAATGGCGATTCCCCGGGATTTATCTTGAACCAGCATGATCTGGGACGAGATCACGTTGAATGCGGCAACGATCACGATCAGCGACAGGATCAGTGCCATGACATTACGTTCGACTTCCAACGCGTTGAAAAAGCTTACATTAACCCGCTGCCAATCGGTCGCGTGATAGCCCGCGCCCAATTCCTGACGCAACTCGAACGCGGCCGACCGGGCCCTATCCGGGTTGTCCAACATGACTTCGATGGACCCGACTGAGTCGCCGGTCTTGAAGAAGGACTGCGCGGCGCTCAGCGGCATGTAGATATAGGTATTGTCGAACTCGTACATGCCGACTTCAAACAGGCCGGAGACGGTATAGGCCTTCATGCGCGGCACCGTGCCAAAGGCAGTTACCGTGCCATTGGGCGAAATCAGGGTCAGCTTGTCGCCGACGGTCAAGCCCAACCGGCCCGCCATCCGAACGCCGATCAGGATACCGTCGCCGTCGCGGAACCGCTCAAGATCGCCGACAACAATCGATTGCCGCAGGATCGGTCGCGCAATGAAATCCTTGGCCGTCAGCCCGCGCACCAGGGCGCCGCCCGCACCATTGCCGCTGCTGGCCATGACCTGACCTTCGATCAGCGGCGTTGCGTAGACAACGCCCTCCTTCTGCATCAAGCGCTGCGCCAGGGCATCGTAATCGTCGATCCGCCTTTCCAGCGTACCAACGGTGACATGCCCGTTCAGCCCGATGATCCGGCCCAGCAATTCTGCGCGAAACCCGTTCATCACCGACATGACGATAATCAGCGTCGCGACGCCCAGCATGATTCCCAGTAGCGAGAACCAGGCGACGACGGAAATAAACCCTTCCTGCCGCTTGGCCCGCAGATAGCGGAAAGCCACCAGGCGTTCGACGCCGGACAACATACCGGCGTTACTCCGCCAACTTCGCCAGCGCGGACTCGGCGGAAAGCTCTACTTTCTCGCCGCTGGCGCGGGACTTCAGTTCGACGACGCCATTGGCCAGGCCCTTCGGCCCGACAATGATCTGCCAAGGAATGCCGATCAGTTCCATATCGGCGAATTTCACGCCGGCGCGTTCCTCGCGGTCGTCATAAATGACTTCGATGCCGGCTTCCTGCAGTTTCGCATAGAGATCGTCGCAGGCCGCATCGCAGGCTGAATCGCCGCTGCGCAGATTGATCAACGCAACCTTGAACGGCGCAACCGGCTCCGGCCAGACGATCCCGTTCTCGTCATGGCTCGCCTCGATGATCGCCCCTGCCAGGCGGGACACGCCGACGCCATAGGAACCGCTCTGCACCGGGACGGTCTGCCCGTCCTTGGTCTGGACCTTCGCCCCCAGCGGCGTCGAGTATTTGTCGCCGAAGAAGAAGATATGGCCGACTTCGATCCCGCGCGCGGAAAGGCGTCTGTCTTCAGGCACTTCCGATTCGAACTTCGCCTGATCGTGCTGTTCGTCGGTGGCCGCGTAATAGGACGTGACCTTGCCGATGACGTCGCTCATCTGATCCGCGTCGCGATGGTCGATCTTCGCGTTCAGCAGGTCCAAGTTCAGAAGATCGGAATCGCACCAGACCTGACTTTCGCCGGTCTCGGCCAGGATGATGAATTCGTGGCTCATATCACCGCCGATCGGGCCGGTATCGGCCGCCATCGGGATCGCCTGAAGCCCCATGCGGGCATAGAGGCGCAGATAGGCGACGAATTGCTTGTTATAGGAAATCCGGCCTTCTTCCGCCGTCAGGTCGAAGGAATAGCCGTCCTTCATCAGGAATTCGCGCCCGCGCATGACGCCGAAACGGGGCCGGACCTCATCGCGGAATTTCCACTGGATGTGGTACATCATCCGCGGCACGTCTTTGTAGCTCTTGGCGTGCTCCCGGAAAATGTCCGTGATCATCTCTTCATTGGTCGGGCCATAGAGCATTTCCCGCTCGTGCCGGTCCTGCAGGCGCAGCATTTCCTTGCCGTAATCGTCATAGCGGCCGGACCGGCGCCAGAGATCCGCGGATTGCAGCGTCGGCATCAGCACTTCATGGCAACCGATCGCATCCATCTCTTCACGAACGATCTGTTCGATCTTGCGCAGCACCCGATAGCCCAGAGGCAGCCAGGAATAGATCCCGGCCGATTCCTGGCGAACCATGCCGGCGCGCAGCATCAGACGGTGCGAAACGATTTCCGCTTCGCTCGGCGTTTCCCGCAGGGTGGGCAGGAAATACTCACTCATGCGGACCGCGGGGGATAGGCGCATCGGGCGACCCTTCAATACCGGTTTGAACTGCGGCGCAATCTAGGGGGAGTGACCGGCCCCGTAAAGCCGAAGCTCAATCCGGTATGACACGCTTCACTGCAGCGATTTTCCCGATACAGAGGCACGAAACCGGCAATGCCGGCCAGTCAGTTCCGGCCCAGGGCCTGACGGCAAATCTCGACCAGGTCCTCTTCGGTCTCGTCGTTCAGCCGCTTTCCATCCAATGTCAGCGAACCTGAGGACAAATTGTAGCGCACCATGCCGAAACTGGTGGAAGTGTTGGAGAAACTGTCTTCGAGCGCCTCATTCCCTGCGAAGCTGAGCGGGTTCAGCGACAATTCGAACGCGATCTCCTCAGGCAGAATATCGGCGGCCGTCAAAGTGCCCTTCAGATCGGCCCCCGCCACGCTGTTGCCCCGAACATCGACCCCGGGAACATAGTCGGCACCGACAACGTTCCGGCGACGCAGAACGGTTTCACAGTCCTTTTTTGACATGCGCAACAACAGATCGGGTTTCGCGTCCGGCCTCGGCCGCGGCGCATCCGTGGTCCGGGCGGACGTATCAGTGTCAGCAGCTGGTGCGGGCGGGGTCGCCCCCCCACCGGAATTGGAGAAAGGGTTTTCGGGGGCCTGCGCGAAAGCCGTCCCGGACAAGCCGGCGACCAGGGCGATTGAGATGAGTTTCTGTGCGAGCATGACAGCCATCGAGCAATCTCCGGGCCAAACTTCGCCAAACCTTAGCCGACGTTTGACGCAGCGCAAAGCTGCGCTACCGTATTTGGTACGGTACAGACCCGAAGGAAAGACGGGACGGATCATGCAGGACTTATCAAAGCGACTGGCACGGGCGTTGACGGCGGCAGCCTTCGCGGGACTGTTTCTTGCGCCGGTGACGGCAGGGGCACAGAACGGCGATAGCGGGCAGAACGATCCGGGTGCCCTGCCCTCCCTGGTTAAAGGCTGCATTGCGACGGATATTCCGGCGACGCAGCGGGTCAAGAACTGCACCGACCTACTGTGGAACCCGGTTCTGAATAAGGAAGGCCGCATCACTGCCCTCACCTTCCGGGCCGCTGCGCTGATGGATGTCTTCGATTTCAGCGGAGCCGTCGCCGATTTCACGCGGGGTCTTGATCTCGCCCCCAACAATATCGGGTTGATGCACGGACGCGCCCAGGCGCTGGAACGCATGGGCCGCTATCACGATGCGCTGCTGGACTACGACACCGCGATCCAAATCGCGCCCGACAGTCCGGCATTGTTCACCGGCCGTGCGCTGATCCACGCCCAATTGGACAATATGGACGCGGCGTTCCGGGATTTGGAAAAGTCGCGCAAACTGGCCCCGCGCAACGTCGAGACACTGGCCCTGATGGGCGGTCTCTATACCGAGACAGGCGATTTCGACAAAGCGATCGGTCTGTTCGACAAGGCGATCGAACTGCGCCCGGAGATCGGCAGGCTTTATCTGCGGCGCGGTCTGGCCCGCATGAAAGCCGGTGAATGGGACGAATCGCTGGCCGACCTGACCGTCGCGATCGAAAAGGAGAACGGCCTGCCCGATGCCTATATGTTGCGCGCGATGGTGCACCGCGACGCTGATCGGGACGATCTTGCCCTCGCCGATTATTCGGCCGCCATCGATGGCGACCCGACCCTGGCCGGGGCATGGCAAGGACGAGGTGTCCTGTATATGGACATGAAGGAATACGGCCGGGCGCGGAACGACATGGATGTGGCGGCGCAGATCGCGCCGACCGCCGACAATCTGAATTCCCTGGCCTGGCTGCTTGTTTCCGCGGAGGACAAAGGGTTTCGAGATCCCGCCGCCGCCCTGAACTATGTCAATCAATCCATGGAGTTGGACGAGAACGCTGATAATGTGGACACGGCGGCGGCCGCCTATGTCCTGCTCGGCGACATCGACAATGCGGCACGGTTCTATGCCCGGTCCATGGAACTGGGCGGCGACAAGCGGGTCTTGATCTATCAGGAGTATCTCAGCGAGCGCGGCTTCTACGACGGGGCGTTGGACGGGATCGACGGGCCGCGCACCCGCAAGGCCATTCGCTCCTTCGCCTCCCAGGGCCGGGTTCTGCTGGTCGACTGAAATCCTGCCTCAAAAAGAAATCCCCGCGACCGAAGTCGCGGGGACTATCTTGTCCGTCATGAACGGAACGTGGCGTCAGCTCGGCACTTTGCCGTTCACGCCTTCGACATACCAATTCATGCCCAGCAATTCGCCATCGTCCAGCGTAGCGCCGTCGGCGACGACGGTCTCGCCGGCCTGATTTTTGATCGGGCCCGTGAACGGGTGCAGGGTCCCGGCGGAGATCGCGTCATGGGCCGCTTTCGCTTCCGCGACCGCCGCTTCGGGCAAGGCGCTGTTGTACTCGCCCATTTTCACCATGCCGGTATCGAAGCCGCCCCAGATATCTCCGGAAGTCCAGCTTCCGGCCATGGCCTGGCGGGTCCGCTCGACATAGTACGGCGCCCAATCGTCAATGATCGCCGTCATGTGGGACTTCGGCCCGAATTTCGCCATGTCGGATGCTTGGCCGACCGACCAAACGCCACGCTCTTCGGCCGTTTGGACCGGCGCCGGGGAATCGGTGTGCTGCAGGATGATATCGGCACCCTGATCGATCAGCGCCTTGGCGGAATCGGCTTCCTTGCCCGGATCGTACCAGGAATTGACCCAGATCGGCGTCACTTCGATGGCCGGATTGATCTTGCGCGCCGACAGGGTGAAGGCGTTGATGCCCCGGATGACTTCCGGGATCGGAATGGACGCGATGTAGCCGACCTTGTTGGTCTTGCTGACATGACCGGCGAGAATCCCCGCCACATAGCGGCCTTCATAGAAGCGCGCGGCATAGGTCGCCAGGTTCGATGCGCGGGTGAAGCCCGTGGCATGTTCGAACATCACGTCCGGGAAGTTCTTCGCGACCTTGGCGGTCGGGTTCATATAGCCGAAGGACGTCGTGAAGATCAGCTTGTGACCGCTGCGGGCCAATTGGGTGATCACCCGTTCGGCATCCGCGCCTTCCGGCACGCTTTCAACATAGCTGGTTTCGACCTTGTCGCCGAATTCGGCCTCAATCGCCAGACGTCCCTGGTCGTGCTGATAGGACCAGCCATGGTCGCCAATCGGACCGACATAGACGAAGCCGACCTTGAAAGGATCGGCGGCGCGGGCCGGCAATGCGGCGGCGGCGCCGGCAGCCAGCGTCATCGCCGAAAAGGAACGACGGGTAAGTTTGATCATCGGGGACCCCCTGTTTTGGATTCAGACTGTACGGATTGCGGCCTCGCACGGCCCGACGGATGTTGCGACGCAAAACTGTAACCCGTCACCCGTCGGGATGAAACACTTTCCCGATGCTGGCCGGGGCATTCAGGCGGATGCGTGTCGCGTCGCGGGAAATCAGGACCAGGACAATGATGGTCGCCAGATACGGTACCATGTTCAGGAATTGTGCCGGGATTTCGATCTGACCGGACCCTTGCATGTGCAACTGCGCGATGGTCAGGCCGCCGAACAGATAGGCCCCCAGTAGAATGCGCGCCGGACGCCAGGTGGCGAAGACGACGAGCGCCAGGGCGATCCAACCCCTGCCGGCAATCATGCCTTCCGCCCACATCGGCGTGTAGGACAGCGACATATAGGCGCCGCCGATCCCGGCCATCGCCCCGCCGAACAGAACGGCGGCGAGGCGAATCGCGATCACCGGGAAGCCGATGGAATGGGCGGCATGCGGATTTTCGCCGACGGAACGCAACACCAGTCCGGCCCGGGTCCGGTAAAGGAAATACGCGACCCCGGCGGTCATCGCGAAGGAAAGATAGACAAGGGCGTCCTGTCCGAAGACGACCGGCCCCAGCAGCGGGATATCGGACAGACCGTCAACGGACAGTTTCGGCAAAGGCGGAATTGGCGTCCCGACATAGCTTTGTCCCAGCAATGCGCTCAGCCCGATGCCGAACAGGGTCAATGCCAGGCCGGTCGCCACCTGGTTGGCCAGCAGGCCCAAGGTCAGGACGGCAAACAGCCCCGCCATCAGTGCGCCCATCGCCGCGCCGGCGGCAATGGCAAGGATACCGCTGCCCGTTTCCAGTCCGACGATGAAGGCCAGCACGGCCCCGGCCAGCATCATGCCTTCGACGCCCAGATTCAGGACGCCGGACTTTTCGGCCACCAGTTCGCCCATCGCCGCGAACAGAAGGGGGGTGGAGGCCGCCATGATCGATACGGCGACCGAAGAAAGGATCAACATGTCCATGGTTTAAGCCGCCCTCCCCGCGCCGCGCAGCCGGAACCGCACCCGGAAATGCACCAGGACATCGCTGGCCAGAAGGAAGAACAGCAGCATCCCTTGAAAGACCCCGGTCACCGCGACGGGCAGCCCCAATTCGATCTGCGCGGTTTCGCCCCCGATGTAACTGAGCGCCATCAACAGCGCCGCCAGCAAAATGCCGACCGGGTGCAATCGTCCCAGGAAGGCAACGATGATCGCGGTGAACCCATAGCCGGGCGAGATCGACGGCGTCAGTTGCCCGATCGGCCCAGACACCTCGATGGCACCGGCCAGGCCGGCGAGCGCTCCGCCGATCATCAGGGTTGCCCAGATGATCCGGCGTCCGCTGAACCCGGCATACCCCGCGGCCGGCGGCGTCAGGCCCACCACCTTGATCTGAAATCCGAACAGGCTGCGCGAAACGATGAACCAGGCGGCGGCGACGGCGACCAGGGCCAACGGGAAGCCGATATGCATGCGGGTTCCGTCCAGCAGGATCGGCAGAATGGCCCCTTCCCCGAACAGCCGGGTCTGAGGGAAGCCGAACCCCATCGGATCCTTCCACGGCCCGGTCACCAGATAGCTGAGCAGAAGCCCGGCCACATAGGTCAGCATCAGACTGACCAGAATCTCATTCGCATTGAACCGGGTCCGCAGAAATGCCGGGATCGCGGCCCAAAGCGCGCCGCCGACCATCCCGCCGATCAGCATCGCCGGCAGCAGCAGCGGCCCTTCCTGGCCATAGAACGCCAAGGCCAGACCGCCGCCGAAAATCGCGCCGAGGGTCAATTGCCCCTCCGCCCCGATGTTCCAGACATTGGCCCGGAACCCCAGGGCGAGGCCGACCGCAATCATGGCCAGGGGCGTCGCCTTGACGGTCAATTCGCCCAGGCCGTACTGATCCGCCAGCGGCAGGATGAAATAGGCATGCAGCGCATCCGCCGGGTCGAAACCCAGAAAAGCGAAAAGGATGGCCCCGCACAGGACAGTCAGGAAGACGGCCAGCAGTGGCGTCGCATAAAGCCAGATCTGAGACGTTTCAGGGCGGCGATCCAATGTGATCATGACGCAGCCTCAAACAATCCGCCCATCAGCAGCCCGACCTCTTCCGCGGTGGTCGCATGGGTCGGTCGGCTTTCGGACAGATGGCCGTCGAAAATGACCGCGACCCGGTCTGAAATCATGAACAATTCGTCCAGATCCTGACTGACCACGATGACTCCGGCGCCGGACCGCGCCAGTTCCATCAAGGCCGTCTGAATCGCGGCTGCGGATCCGGCGTCGACGCCCCATGTCGGCTGGGCGGCGATCAACAGTTTCGGCTCCTGCAATATCTCGCGGCCGATGATGAACTTCTGCAGGTTGCCGCCGGACAGGCTGCGTGCAGCGGCGGAACTTCCGGCGCTGACCACGTTAAAGGCCTCGATCACCGTTTCCGCCTTTTCGCGGGCCTTGCCGCGCGAGATCAGGCCGCGGCGCACCAGGCCCCATCGCCGCCAGCCGCTCAGCAGCGCGTTCTCGTCGAGCGACAGGTCCGGGACGGAGCCATGGCCGAGCCGCTCCTCCGGCACGAAGGTAATGCCCATATCGCGCCGTCCGCGCGCGCCGACACGGCCTATCGACTTGCCCTCGAACTTGATCCAATCGTCGCGCGGTGAAACCGATTCGCCACTCAGCGCGGCCAACAAGGTGTTCTGACCGTTGCCGGCGACCCCGGCGATTCCCAGGACCTCCCCGGCCCGCACATGCAGGGACACATTCTTCAGGCTGGTGCCGAAGGGCGATGCGGCTTCCTGGCTCAGGCCATGAACTTCCAACAGCGGGACGCCTGCCCCGGTCGACACCGGCTTGTCCGATTTGGGTCCGTCGAAGGACCGGCCGATCATAAGGGCCGCCAGGGATTTGGGCGTCTCGACCCGCGGATCGCAACTGGCCACAACCTTGCCGCCGCGCAGAATGGTGGCGCGGTCGCACAAATCCCGGATTTCTTGGAGTTTATGGGAAATATAGAGAATCGTGCGGCCTTCATCGCGCAGCCGCCGCAGCACCGAGAACAGGCGCGTCACCTCATGCGGTGTCAGCACCGATGTCGGTTCGTCCATGACGATCAGCCTGGGATTCTGCATCAGGCAGCGGACGATCTCGACACGCTGACGCTCGCCGACCGACAATTCATGGACGATTCGCCCCGGATCGAGGGCCAGGCCGTATTCTTCGCTGAGACGCGAGATTTCCTGGATCAGCGACGTATCGCGGCCTGTCCCCGAACCAAGCGCCAACGCGACGTTGTCCGCCACACTCAGAGTCTCGAACAACGAGAAATGCTGGAAGACCATGCCGATGCCGAGCGCCCGCGCCGTACCGGGATTGGGGATGTCGACCGGACGGCCTTCCCATTCAATGGTCCCGGAGTCCGCCAATTGGACGCCGTAGAGAATCTTGACCAGGGTCGATTTGCCCGCCCCGTTCTCGCCCAGTAATGCGTGGATCTCGCCCGGCTGCAAATCCAGGGACACGCGGTCATTGGCGAGGCAGCCCGGAAAATGCTTCGTGACGTCGCGCAATCGCAGGCGCGGCGTGGCCTGCGCGCCGCGGATCGCGGAAGGAGTTGCGGGAGGAGTCGATGAAGCGTCGGACTGCATTCATCGTGTTTAATCGGAAGGTTTGCAGTTTCCAAGCGTCCGAGTGTCATATTTTTCATTTTTGCCGTGACCTGCGAACGGTATTTCCCTACACTCACAAATACACACGGAGACCGCGCACCGCGAACGCAGTCATTACAACCCGTCCAGGGACCCAATACCGAGGGACCTAAAATGGGAATGACGACGAGAAACGGGGCGGACAGGTCCGATCCGGACGGCATGCGGGGGAAGAACCGCGAAAAACAGTCGACGGGGCCCAAGTTTAGGGAGGGCTTGGATGCGGAACCGGCAGCTCGGACGCATCCAAACTGATCGCGCAAGGGGATCATCAAAGGGGGCAGCCGACCGGCGCCCCCTTTTCTATTGGCTTCCGCCGTTCCCGGAACCGCTGTCTCGGTCGCTCAACGGCCATTCGGCTTTCGAGCGGCCGCGCGCCGGATGTGATCCGCATCGATACCGTAATGGGCATAGATGTCGATCAGGTCACCTGTCTGACCGAATGTCTCCACCCCAAGCGGCGCAACGGAATGGCCGCGTACCGCACCAAGCCAGGCTACAGCGACCGGATGCCCGTCGATCACCGTCGTGAACCGGGCGTCGTCCGCCAAGGGCTCGAACAGGTCCTCGACATGCGCCATCGCGCCGCCATCCGTCCCTTCCAGACGGGCCCGTTCGATTCGCTGCCAGTCTCGGTAAAGCCGGTCGGCCGACGTAATCGCCATCAGCCCGGCACCGGGATGGTCCCGGCGCAGGGATTCGAAGGCCTCCAGTGCCTGCGGCGCGACCGCGCCCATATAGACGACCGCCAGTTTCGCGCCTTTTTCCGGCGGCACGACCCAGTAACCGCCACGAATGATCTGGTCGCTCAAGTCATCGCCGACCGTGCGCTCCGGCTGGGAAATCGGCCGGGTCGACAGGCGCAGATAGACTGATCCGCCATCGGTTTCGTCCTGAAGATGGTCGAACGCGTAGCGCAGAATGACCGCCAACTCGTCGCCATAGGCCGGTTCATACGATGTCAGGCCCGGCTGTCCCATTCCGATCATGGGGGTCGAGATCGATTGATGTGCCCCGCCTTCCGGCGCCAGGGTCACTCCCGACGGCGTCGCGACCAGAATGAAACGGCTGTCCTGATAGCAGGCATAGTTCAGGGCATCCAAGCCCCGCGCGATGAACGGGTCATACAGCGTGCCGATCGGCAGAAGCCGAGCGCCGAACAGGCTTTCCGACAGGCCGAGCGCCGCGAGGTTAAGGAACAGGTCGTTCTCCGCGATACCCAGTTCGATATGTTGGCCTCGGGGCGAGCGCACCCATTTCTGTGCCGAGGGCACATTGCGCTCCCTGAACTCGTCGGCCCGGTCTTCGCGGGCGAACAGACCCCGCTGATTGATCCAGGGACCGAGATTGGTCGAAACGGACACGTCCGGCGAGGTAGTGACGATCCGATCCGCCAGCGGCCCCCCTGCCCTGGCAATTTCCAGCAAAAGCTTGCCGAATACTTCCTGTGTCGACGATGTGGCCGTGCGCTTATAGGTCAGGGCCGCCGGCACCGGGACCTTCGCCACTTCCTGCAGCCGGGTCCGCTTCACAGGAACGCGTGACAGAAAGGCCCGCACCCGGTCTTCCGGCACGGTCATCCCGGCCAGCGGCTCCCATTCCGCCCCTTCCGGGACACCGGCCGATTTCTGATATCCGGCCATTTGTTGCGGTGTCATCAGCCCGGCGTGGTTGTCCTTATGCCCCATCAAGGGAAGGCCCCATCCCTTGATCGTATACGCGATGAAGCAGGTCGGGCGGTCGTCGGGCACCGTCGAGAACATGTGCAGCAGCGCCGGGATGTCGTGACCGCCCAGATTGCACATCAATTCATGCAAGCCCGCATCGTCATAGCTGCCGATCAAGGCATGCAGATCCTGATCGTGCGGCTGGTCGGCCATGATCTGCTTGCGCCAGGCCGGGCCGCCCTGGAACGCCAGCGCGGAATAGACGTCGTTGGGGCAATCGCTGATCCAACGGCGCAGGGCCGTGCCGCCCGGCTTCTGGAAGGCCGCCATCTGTTTGGATCCGTATTTCAACGTGATCACGTTCCAACCGACCGCGCGGAAAAAACGGCCGATGATGCGGAACAATTGTTCGTTGACGACCCCGTCGAGGCTTTGACGGTTATAGTCGATGACCCACCATACATTCCGGATATCGTGCTTCCACGTATCCATCAGCGCCTCATAGACATTGCCCTCGTCCAGCTCCGCGTCGCCGACCAGGGCGATCATGCGACCGGGCGGCCGATCGGTCGGGATCATGTCTTTCATCCGCAGATAATCCTGCGTCAGGGCGGCGAAATTGGTAACTGCCGCACCCAGCCCGACCGATCCGGTCGAAAAGTCCACCGTGTCGTTATCCTTGGTCCGGGAAGGATAGGATTGCGCGCCGCCGAAAGCCCGGAACGCCTTTAATTTATCCAGCGATTGATTGCCCAGAAGATATTGAATTGCATGAAAAACCGGGCTCGCATGGGGCTTGACCGCGACGCGGTCCTCCGGCTGAAGGACATGCAGATAGAGCGCCGTCATGATTGCCGATACCGAGGCGCAGGACGCTTGGTGCCCGCCTACTTTCAGGCCGTCGCGGCTCTCGCGCAGGTGATTGGCGTTATGGATCGTCCATGATGCCAGCCACCGGATCTTGGCTTCCATCGCCTCGAGAATTTCGATGGTCTCCTCGGAAGCGGGCATGTCGGCGGCAGTTTGATCCATGACGGTGTCCTCCAAATTCAGTTCCGAAGAACCCTAGGGTCGGACCTCCGTCAGTGCCACCCCCAAGCCGCGCCCGCGACGGATAAGCAACTGTTCCAATTCGGCACGCGGATCGTCACGGACGGTGTTCGAAAATTTCCTCTTGACCATCGCCTGTGTCAGGAAGTACCAATCCGTCAGCGCCGATTTGAAGCTCAGCTTGCGGGCGCTTTACAAATGCAGCTAAAGCGGGTCGGCATCAGACCGCCCGGCAAACGCTGCGGCGGTTTTTGTTTTTCGGACTTTCCGGAACATCGCCCGTCGCCCGCCCTCAGGGGCCGGATTTGTATCCTCCGCAAGCTTCTTCCAATTCAGGTCGGCGCCCTGGCACGCCGACGGCTTCCATTCGGCTCGAGGCGCGCCCGCGGTGATTTGAGGATCAGCTTGCACCGCGTCATCAACTGCTAAAGCGACGCCAACCGGCGCCCTTTCATTCGGGACGTTCGGTCGTGGCGCGGATCCTCGCTGGAGACCCTCCGGAGCCCCCGGAACCCGCCAACAGGGTTCCGGGCGCGCCCCGGACAAACAACGGAGAAAGCGACGATGGCGAACGAAACGAACAATCCCGAGACCCTGGCCCTCCATGCGGGCTATCGCGCGGATCCGGCGACCAATGCGGTCGCCGTGCCGATCTATCAGACCACATCCTATCAGTTCGACAGTGCTGAACATGCCCAGAAGCTGTTCTCGCTACAGGAATTGGGCAACATCTATACCCGGATCATGAATCCGACCGTCGACGTCCTGGAAAAGCGCGTCGCGGCATTGGAAGGCGGCGTCGCGGCCCTGGGCGTCGCATCAGGCCAGGCGGCAAGCGCCTTCGCGGTCCAGAACATCGCCCATGCCGGCGACAACATTGTGAGTTCCACGAACCTGTACGGCGGCACCTGGAACCTGTTCGCGAACACGTTCAAGGACCAGGGCATCGAGGTCCGTTTCGTCGATCCGGCGGATCCGGAAGCCTTCCGCAAGGCGACCGACGAGCGCACCCGCGCCTATTACGCGGAAACGCTGCCGAACCCGAAACTGGAAGTCTTCCCGATTGCGGAAGTCGCCGCGATCGGCCGCGAACTGGGCATTCCCCTGATCGTCGACAACACCGCAGCGCCGGTTCTCTGCCGCCCGTTGGACCTGGGCGCGGCAGTCGTCGTGTACTCCACGACGAAATACATCGGCGGCCACGGGACCTCCATCGGCGGTTTGATCGTCGACGGCGGCAACTTCCCCTGGGAGGATTTCAAGGACCGTCAGCCCTATCTGAATCAGCCTGATCCGTCCTATCACGGCGCCGTATGGACCGAGGCCGTCAAACCGCTGGGACCGATCGCCTATATCATCAAGGCGCGGGTAACCCTGCTGCGCGATCTTGGCGCGGCGCTATCCCCCTTCAACGCCTTTCAGATCATCCAGGGCCTGGAAACGCTTCCGTTGCGCATTCGCGAACATTCGCGCAATGCAGCCGCCGTCGCGGAATTCCTGTCGAAACACGATCAGGTCGAGGGGGTGATCTATCCGGGGCTGCAAGAAGGTACGGCACGCGACCGGGCGGCGGCAGCCCTGAAAAACGGCCATGGCGGATTGGTCGGTTTCCACATCAAAGGCGGCAAAGCGGCCGGCGCCGCGTTCATCGACGCACTGCGCCTGTTCTATCACGTCGCCAATATCGGGGATGCGCGGTCCCTGGCCATCCATCCGGCCACAACCACGCATTCGCAGTTGAGCGTCGAGGAACAACATCGCACCGGCGTCACGGACAGCTATGTCCGCCTATCCGTGGGGATCGAACATATCGACGATATTCTGGCCGACCTGTCCCAAGCGCTTGCTGTAGCGGCAAAAGCCGTTCCGGCCGCCGCATAACTCGAACCGACCTCAGGAAAGGGCTTATCCAATGTCTATTGCAGTCAAGGATACCTCCACAAAAGGCGGTTTCACAGGCACGTTCGACCGGATCGCTGCCGATATCCAGGACAATCCCAACAAGGCGATCGCGCGTTTCGAAGTGCAGTCGCGCCAGATCTCGGGTTTGCACAGTGAGGTTGAAGCGCGCGACTATCTGCTGACGGTCGACGAACCGAAAGCGCTGGGCGGCCAGGATCTTGGCCCGAACCCGATCGAACTGGTCCTGGCAGCGATTGCGTCCTGTCAGGAGATCACCTATCGCCTCTATGCCGACAAGCTTGGGATTCCGCTGCGCGGCGTCTCGGCGACGGTTCAGGGCGATATCGATCTGCGCGGCATGTTTGCGGTCGATCCCGGCGCCCGTCCCGGCTTTCGCGGTCTGGATATTCAGGTCGAACTGGACAGCGACGCCCCGGCGGCCGAATTGGACCGATTGAAGCGGACCGTCGATGCCCATTGCCCGGTCCTCGACATCATTCGCAACGCCACGCCCGTCGCAGCGCGGACCCACCGGCAACCGGACGGTGATGAGATTTCGGGAGAATCCCCATTGTTCGCAGGTTTGGCGGGCTAAATGTCGCGTATGCTATCGTCGCTTGTATCTGGGGCGGACATGGTCCGCCCCATTTCTTTTCCACGGTAACTTTACTGTTTTTCCAAGACAGATGCCGGTTTCGGAAACCGTTTGAGTTGGCTATCCTTCCGGCGGGAAGGGATAGCCGCGGAGGTGCGAGGTAGAAACTCGGCCGCTCGGCCGTAAACGTGCGAGAATGGCGCCCGCATGGATTTGGGATCGTATTTTTCAGTTGGCCAAGACGCATCCGCGGCGTTGATGGCCCAATACGACCTGACGCTGGTCGGCACGTCCTATCTCATCGCTGGACTCGCTGGATTCTCCTTCATCCGATTGCTTGTGCACGTCGCAGAACAACCCAACGGCACCGGCCGGACGGTTTGGCAGATCGTTGGGGCGCTTATAATGGGGCTCGGCGTCTGGGCGATGCATTTCGTCGGTATGTTGGCCTATCGACTGCCCATTCCGATCGGGTATGACGCCGCCTTGACTGCGGTATCTGTCGTCCCGGCTATCGGGGGTTCCTTCGTTGCCATGCGCCTGGTCGGGAACCGAACCCATGGCACCAGAGCCCTGCTGTTGGGCTCGATCGCGTTCGGCGGCGGGATTGGTGCAATGCACTATACCGGCATGGCCGCAATGGAGGTCAACGCGATCGTTCGGTACGATATCGTCCTGTTCTGCGCCTCGATTGGCGTCGCCGTTGCGCTTGGTCTCCTGGCATTGTCGATCGCCAAGTGGATCGTCCGACGGGGTGACGAGTTGCAAATCTCCGCCAGCGTTCTGGCGGCAGGTATCGTGGGTTTCGCCGTCGCCGGTATGCATTACACGGCTATGGCTTCCACCCTGTGTTTTGCGTCAACAGTCCCGGATCCGATCTTCCGCGCCTACAATCCCGACATTCTGGCCGCTTTGACCGGGATCGCGACCCTAACCATCCTGGCCGCAGCCGGCGGCGCCCTCGCCTATGACCGGCGGCTCGCCAAGGAAGTCCTGCAGCGGGAGGAAGCTTCGCGCCGCGCAATGGTCAGCGACCGGCGCCTGTCGGAGGCTATGGAGACACTTGCCGACGATTTCGCGATTTTCGACGCGGCCGACCGTCTGGTGTTCTGGAACACTCATTTTCGAGATGCCTATGTTCCCGGCATTTCAGACCCTTCCGGCATGCAGTTCGAGTCGATCATGAGAGATCATCTCAACCGAACTTTCGCGTCCGATCCCGATGTCGATGTCATGGACAGGGCCGGCGAGATCATGGCCCATCACGCGTCGCCCGGTGCACCGTTGATGTGGCAGCCCTTTCCCAAGGAATGGGCCCTGGTCCGGCAACGCCACACATCAGACGGCGGCACGGTATTCCTGTCCACCGACATCACCGACGTGAAGCGTGCCGAGCTTCAGGCGGAACGCGCGAACCGGGCGAAGACGGAGTTTCTTCACAGCATGAGCCACGAATTGCGAACGCCGTTGAACGGCGTCATCGGAATCGCCGAAATGCTGTTGACCGTCGATTCCATCCGGAACGATCCGATCCGCTCAAATGAATACCTCACCGACATCAAGGGCAGCGGCGAGCATCTTCTGACTCTTGTTAGCGACATTTTGGATATGGCCGCAATCGAGCGCGGGTCGCACCAGATGGCTCTGGAGACGTTTGATATCGTCAAGCCGATTTCGGAGATCGCCCGAACGATGCGCAGTGCCCATGGGCCCGACGTGTCGATCGACTTTGATGTTCCCGATGGGCCGGTTCATATCGATGCGGACCGCCGAGCCTTTCGCCAGGTCATTATCAACCTGATCTCGAACGGTATTCAGCATGGTGGCGGCCAAGTAACCATCGCCATTCCATCTGACGATCTTGGCAGTTCGGCTGGGGATCGGTTTACCCGCGTCATTGTCTCGGACAGCGGGCCGGGGATGTCCGTCGATTTGTTGGAAGTCGTCGGCCAGCCCTTCCCACACGCCCATTCTCCCCAGGTTCGCAGCAGTTCCACCGGCTCCGGCTTGGGCCTCGCCATTGTCTCCCAGTTGATGCACCTAAATGCCGGCAAGTTCGAGATTTTCAGCGAGGAAATGGTCGGCACACGCATCGTAACCTCCTGGAAGGCCGCTCGGGTCAACGCCAAAGTCGAACTCGCAGGCGACTGACCGCCCGTTTGCTCGCGAGGCGATTGCCGCATACCCGTCGCGGGACTATTTTGGCCGGACTTTCGTTGACCCTGAGGATGTTTCCATGTCGTATCCGGGCCGCTATCCGGCAACCAGACTCCGCCGCAACCGAGCAAATGACGCCATCCGCGCCCTTACTGCCGAGACTGGCCTGACGACCGACGACCTGATCTGGCCGGTCTTTGTGACGGAAGGGGCCGGTGTCCGGCAGCCGGTGCCCTCCATGCCGGGCGTTGACCGCCTGTCGGTCGACAATGTGGTAGAGGCCGCGCTGGCGGCACAGAAGCTCGGCATTCGTGCCCTGGCGTTGTTTCCTTACACCAATCCCGACTTGCGGGACGATATCGGTAGCGAATCCGTCAATCCGGACAACCTGGTCTGCCGCGCCGTTCGGGCTGTTCGCGCCGCCTGCCCCGACTTGATCCTGATTTGCGACGTCGCATTGGATCCCTATACCAGTCACGGCCATGACGGCCTTATCCGCGATGGGCAAATCATCAATGACGAGACCGTCGATGCCCTGGTGCGCCAAGCCCTGGTTCAGGCCGAAGCGGGATGCGATACCCTGGCCCCATCCGACATGATGGACGGTCGGATCGGCGCCATTCGCGCAGCGCTCGACGATTCCGGACGAACCGACGTCCGGATCATGTCCTATGCCGCCAAATACGCGTCCTGTTTCTACGGTCCCTTCCGGGAGGCGGTCGGGTCTTCTTCGACCCTGATCGGTGACAAGCGCACCTATCAGATGGACCCAGCGAACAGCGACGAGGCGCTTCGGGAAGTGGAAATGGATCTCGCGGAGGGCGCGGATATGGTGATGGTTAAACCTGGGATGCCCTATCTGGATATCGTGCGCCGGGTTAAGGAACGATTTCACGTACCCACTTTCGCCTATCAGGTGTCCGGCGAATACGCCATGCTCAGGACGGCGTTCGACAACGGCATACTCGATCGTCAGCGGGGCATCCTGGAATCGCTTCTGTGTTTCAAACGGGCCGGTGCCGACGGTGTCCTGACCTATTTCGCTATGGATGCCGCAAGAATTTTGAATAAAGGATAAATGCACGTAAATTTTTAATAAAACTTTATGTAAATTTTGTTGATCAAGGAATCCTTTGGCAGTACGCCACTATTAACCAAGTGCGGCTATGCGGCGGCATGTGGAAATTGTGGCGCTCACCGATTGAAAATGATCGGTACATCGTAGCGGCGCCCAAGACCTGACGCCTCGCCGTACTTCACGACTGGTTCGTGTCGCCGGGCAAGAAAGCCCTCCGCGCGAACCCGATATGGAGGCGCGTTATGGCAGAAGTCCCTAAAGACGCCGAGTTCTCCTTTACCCAGATACCGGGAACGCCAATCGCGGCGCGTCAAGGCAATCCACCTGAAACCGTTGTTTCTATGCAAGATCCGACGTTCTTTTCACGGGGCGTCCTGACTCTCCCCATCTCAAAGGACGAGACGGGGCCGGTCCTGATGATCGACAACGATTTGACAATCGGCACGGCGGCAATGACTTACCGGATCGCCGATTTTTGGTCGGCATTCGAAACCGATACGCTTAAGTCGATCGCTTTATCGGACGGCAGCGCCTACGCGCCGATCGATTTTATCGAGACTTTTGCCGGCCCGGGCCTCCTTGAAGAGGTCATTTATTCGATCGACACCTCCTCGGCTGACGACGCTCCCTTTTCCGATTCGGAGGGAGTGCTCGACATGCGCGACCTGACCGAAATGGAAGTTGGGCTTTTGGGCTCCGCTGCGTCGCCGGGGGTGGGGTCCGCACCGATCGTGGACAGTTTTGCGCCTCATGAAACGGGGCTCTCTCTTAATCGTCTGCTTATCGAGAACGACACAGAATTTGGGGGATAAGTGCCCCAGGCCGGACCACCGTTTTGAGTTTGGGCATGTTTACGACGGTTTTTCGGCAGATTTGTTTAAAACTGTGACGATCGTCACTGAGGTTTAAACGTGCGCGTGGCACCTTCAAGGTGCGGTAATGACTGTTTCGCGGATCGGTTCGCGCGTACGGTTGTCAATGGTGGTTCTGCGCCGGGCAGGATTGGCGCGGTATGGAGATTGGTGAAATGGCCGAAATGGATCTCGTCGAACTTCAGGAACTCGTGCTGAATGGCGCGAGCGACAGGCCCCTGCCCGCGCATTTGCTCGACGCGGCAGAGATCGTCGACGTGAATGGCGAAGGCGTCGTCCTTAACGGCACGCTGAAGATCGTGTTCGATCCAGAAACGGCTCAGTTGATTGCGGTGTTCGGCGACGACTTGGCGATTATTACCGAGGACGGTGCTTTCATCCTTCTAAAGGATTTCGTACCCGCCGTTACCGAGGGCCAGTTGAAGGAAGTTGCCCTGCCTGACGGTTCCCTCCAGGACGCACCGGAATTTTTGGAGGAATACGGGCTTGGCTCCGGCCTGGCGGAGGCCTTGGCCGAGATCGAGACGGCGGCGGGCGAAGCCGCGGTCCCCTCCTCCACTACGAACCGGTCCGAGCCGGGCCGTTTTGAGAACGAGGCCCTAAATTCCGGTGATCAATCGGATGGCGCCTCGCCGCTCGGTACGCTTCGGGGCGGCGCCTCCGGAGGCAGCCGCGGCCAATCTCAGAGCGGCAACACGGATCAGTCTGACGGCACAGGCGCCTCCGGCAACCCGACGGGAGACGACGGCGATCTCGGAGATGTTGGTGGCGCGGACGCCGACCTAACGGCGAGTGCGCCGGACCTGTCGGTAACGAACGCCCTTTCAGCGGCCGAAGATGCCGCGATCCCGCTGACCATCGACGCATCCCTGACCGATCTGGATGGGTCCGAGACCTTGGCCATCACCATTTCGGGCCTGCCGGAAGGCTCGCAATTGAGTGCGGGCGTCTACGACGAGGTTTCGGATGCCTGGGTTCTGACCGAGACGGACCTGCCCGGCCTTCTCCTGGTCCCGCCCACGAATTTCAATGGAGCAGTCGATCTCGTCGTCCGCGCGATCGCGGTTGAATCCAACGGCGGCGCCCGCGCGGTGGTCTCCGAAACCATCGCAATCGACATCGACCCGGAAGCCGATGCCCCGATTTTGACGCTGACCGACCCAGCCTCCGGCCTGGAAGACAGCGCCATTGCCCTGGATATCCAGGCCAGCCTGACCGACACAAACGAGACGCTTTCGATCACGATTACCGGTATTCCCGAGGGGGCAACCCTCTCTGCCGGTACGGTCAACGAAGACGGATCCGTCACGCTGACGCCGGATCAGCTGGACGGTCTCACGATCACGCCGGCCGCCAATAGCGCGGACGACTTCACGCTGACGGTGACGGCCACATCGACGGACGGCACGGATACCGCGACCCAGACGGCCGAACTGCCGGTCACCGTGACTGGCGTCGCCGACGATGCGACCCTCGAGACCGCTGCCGCGTCCGGCGATGAAGACAGCGCCATCGCACTCAGCATTGACGTCTCCAATGTGGCGGACGGCGACAGTGCCTCGGTCACGATCTCGGGCATCCCCGCCGGTGCGGAACTCTCCGCCGGGACGGTCAATGAAGACGGCAGCGTCACGCTGACGGTGGATCAGCTCGAAGGTCTGACGATCACCCCTGCTTCGAACAGCGATGCGGACTTCACGCTGACGGTGGCGGTGACGACGACGGATGCCGACAGCGGCGACACGGCGACGGTCACCGAGACGCTCGCGGTCACGGTCGATGCCGTGGCGGATACGCCGTCTCTCACGGTCGATGCGGCCTCGGGCAGCGAGGACAGCGCGATTGCGCTCGACATCACCTCGGCACTGACCGATCAGGATGGGTCCGAGACCCTCTCGATCACCATTACCGGTATTCCGGAGGGCGCGACCCTCTCGGCCGGGACTGTGAACGAGGACGGCTCCGTCACGCTGACGCCGGATCAGCTCGACGGTCTCACGATCACGCCGACCGCCAATAGCGCGGACGATTTCACGCTGACGGTCACGGCGACCTCGACCGACGGCACCGACACGGCGACGGAGACCGCCGAACTGCCGGTGACGGTCACGGGCGTCGCCGACGATGCCACCCTCGAGACCGCTGCCGCGTCCGGCGATGAAGACAGCGCCATCGCACTCAGCATTGACGTCACCAATGTGGCGGAAGGCGACAGCGCCTCGGTCACGATCTCCGGCATCCCCGCCGGTGCGGAACTCTCCGCCGGGACGGTGAATGAGGATGGATCCGTCACCCTGACGCCGGATCAGCTCGACGGCCTGACCATCACCCCTGCTTCGAACAGCGATGCGGACTTCACGCTGACGGTGGCGGTGACGACGACGGATGCCGATAGCGGCGACACGGCGACGGTCACCGAGACGCTCGCGGTTACGGTCGATGCCGTGGCGGACACGCCCTCCCTCACGGTCGATGCGGCTTCCGGATCCGAAGACAGTGCGATTGCGCTCGACATCACCTCGGCACTGACCGACCAGGATGGGTCGGAGACCCTCTCGATCACCATTACCGGCATTCCGGAGGGCGCGACCCTCTCTGCCGGTACGGTCAATGAGGACGGGTCCGTCACCCTGACGCCGGATCAGCTCGACGGTCTCACGATCACGCCGGCCGCCAATAGCGCGGATGACTTCACGCTGACGGTCACGGCGACCTCGACCGACGGCACCGATACCGAGACACAGACCGCGGAGCTGCCGGTCACG
Organism: Pacificispira sp.; assembly: GCF_965228185.1. Classification (NCBI taxonomy): domain Bacteria; kingdom Pseudomonadati; phylum Pseudomonadota; class Alphaproteobacteria; order Rhodospirillales; family Aestuariispiraceae; genus Pacificispira; species Pacificispira sp. Next base: position 412,632 of record NZ_CBDDHE010000004.1, read on the forward strand.
GTGACCGGTGTGGCCGACGATGCTGACCTGGCCACTTCCGCCGCGTCCGGCGATGAGGACAGCGCCATCGCGCTCAGCATTGACGTCACCAATGTGGCAGATGGCGACACCGCCTCGGTAACGATCTCGGGTATTCCGACGGGTGCCGAACTCTCCGCCGGGACGGTAAACGAGGACGGCAGCGTCACGCTGACGGTCGATCAGCTCGAAGGTCTGACGATCACGCCGCCTGCGAACAGCGATGCGGATTTCACGCTGACGGTGGCGGTGACGACGACGGATGCCGACAGCGGCGATACGGCGACGGTCACCGAGACGCTCTCGGTCACGGTCGATGCGGTGGCGGACACGCCCTCCCTCACGGTCGACGCGGCTACCGGTTCCGAGGACAGCGCCATTGCCCTCGACATCACCTCGGCGCTGACCGACCAGGATGGCTCGGAGACCCTCTCGATCACGATTACCGGTATTCCGGAGGGCGCGACCCTGTCTGCCGGGACGGTCAATGAGGACGGGTCCGTCACGCTGACGCCGGATCAGCTCGACGGGCTGACCGTCACCCCGGCGGCCAATAGCGCGGACGACTTCACGCTGACGGTGACGGCGACCTCGACCGACGGCACCGATACCGCGGCGCAGACGGCGGAACTGCCTGTGACGGTCACGGGCGTGGCCGACGATGCTGACCTGGCCACGTCTGCCGCATCGGGCGATGAGGACAGCGCCATTGCACTGAGCATCGATGTATCGGGCGTCAATGAAGGCGATACGGCTTCCGTGACCATCTCGGGCATTCCGACGGGTGCGGAACTTTCGGCCGGGACGGTGAACGAGGACGGCAGCGTCACGCTGACGGTGGATCAGCTCGAAGGTCTGACCATCACCCCTGCTTCGAACAGCGATGCGGATTTCACGCTGACGGTGGCGGTGACGACGACGGATGCCGATAGCGGCGATACGGCGACGGTCACCGAGACGCTGGCAGTCACGGTCGATGCCGTGGCGGACACGCCCTCCCTCACGGTCGATGCGGCTGCCGGGTCCGAGGACAGTGCGATTGCGCTCGACATCACCTCGGCGCTGACCGACCAGGATGGGTCGGAGACCCTCTCGATCACGATTACCGGTATTCCCGAGGGGGCAACCCTCTCGGCCGGTACGGTCAACGAAGACGGCAGCGTCACCCTGACGCCAGATCAGCTCGACGGTCTCACGATCACGCCGGCCGCCAACAGCGCGCACGATTTCACGCTGACGGTGACTGCGACCTCGACCGACGGTACCGACACGGCTACCCAGACTGCGGAACTGCCGGTCACCGTGACCGGTGTGGCGGATGAAGCCGACCTGGCCACCTCCGCCGCGTCCGGCGATGAAGACAGCGCCATCGCGCTCGACATCGATGTGTCGGGCGTCAACGCGGGCGATACGGCTTCCGTGACCATCTCCGGCATCCCCGCCGGTGCGGAACTCTCCGCCGGGACGGTGAACGAGGACGGCAGCGTCACCCTAACGGTGGACCAGCTCGAAGGTCTGACCATCACCCCTGCTTCGAACAGTGCAGATGACTTCACGCTGACGGTGGCGGTGACGACGACGGATGCCGACAGCGGCGACACGGCGACGGTCACCGAGACGCTCTCGGTCACGGTCGATGCCGTGGCGGACACGCCCTCCCTCACGGTCGATTCAGCTTCCGGATCCGAAGACAGTGCCATTGCCCTCGACATCACCTCGGCACTGACCGACCAGGACGGCTCGGAGACCCTCTCGATCACCATTACCGGTATTCCGGACGGGGCGACCCTCTCGGCCGGTACGGTGAATGAGGACGGCTCCGTCACCCTGACGCCGGATCAGCTCGACGGTCTCACGATCACGCCGGCTGCCAACAGTGCGGATGACTTCACGCTGACGGTCACCGCGACCTCGACCGATGGCACGGATACCGCGACCCAGACCGCGGAGCTGCCGGTCACGGTGACCGGTGTGGCCGACGATGCCACCCTCGAGACCGCTGCTGCATCCGGCGATGAAGACAGCGCCATTGCCCTCGACATCGATGTGTCGGACGTCAACGCGGGCGATACGGCTTCCGTGACCATCTCGGGCATCCCCGCTGGTGCGGAACTCTCTGCCGGGACGGTGAACGAGGACGGCAGCGTCACCCTGACGGTGGATCAGCTCGAAGGGCTGACCATCACCCCGCCTGCGAACAGCGATGCGGACTTCACGCTGACGGTGGCAGTGACGACGACGGATGCGGATAGCGGCGACACGGCGACGGTCACCGAGACGCTCGCGGTCACGGTCGATGCCGTGGCGGACACGCCCTCCCTCACCGTTGATGCGGCCTCGGGCAGCGAGGACAGCGCAATCGCCCTCGACATCACCTCGGCACTGACCGACCAGGACGGGTCCGAGACCCTCTCGATCACCATTACCGGCATTCCGGAGGGTGCGACCCTCTCGGCCGGTACGGTCAACGAAGATGGATCCGTCACGCTGACGCCGGATCAGCTGGACGGGCTGACCATCACCCCGGCCGCCAATAGCGCGGACGACTTTACGCTGACGGTCACGGCGACCACGACCGACGGCACGGATACCGCGACCCAGACCGCGGAACTGCCGGTCACCGTGACTGGCGTCGCCGACGATGCCACCCTCGAGACCACCGCCGCGTCCGGCGATGAAGACAGCGCGATCGCGCTCAGCATTGACGTCTCCAATGTGGCGGACGGCGACACCGCCTCGGTCACGATCTCGGGTATTCCGGCGGGCGCGGAACTCTCCGCCGGGACGGTGAACGAGGATGGCAGTGTCACCCTGACGGTGGATCAGCTCGAAGGTCTGACCATCACGCCGCCTTCGAACAGCGATGCGGATTTCACGCTGACGGTGGCGGTGACGACGACGGATGCCGATAGCGGCGATACGGCGACGGTCACCGAGACGCTCGCGGTCACGGTCGATGCCGTGGCGGATACGCCTTCCCTCACGGTCGACGCGGCTTCCGGATCCGAAGACAGTGCGATTGCGCTCGACATCACCTCGGCACTGACCGACCAGGATGGGTCGGAGACCCTCTCGATCACCATTACCGGCATTCCGGACGGCGCGACCCTCTCTGCCGGTACGGTCAATGAGGACGGGTCCGTCACCCTGACGCCGGATCAGCTCGACGGTCTCACGATCACCCCGGCCACCAACAGCGCGGACGATTTCACGCTGACGGTCACGGCGACTTCAACGGACGGCACCGACACGGCGACGCAGACCGCGGAGCTGCCGGTCACGGTGACCGGTGTGGCCGACGATGCTGACCTGGCCACATCTGCTGCGTCCGGCGACGAAGACAGCGCCATTGCGCTGAGCATTGACGTCACCAATGTGGCGGATGGTGACAGCGCTTCTGTGACCATCTCGGGCATTCCCGCCGGCGCTGAACTCTCCGCCGGGACGGTGCATGAGGATGGATCCGTCACCCTGACGGTGGACCAGCTCGAAGGGCTGACCATCACCCCGCCTGCGAACAGCGATGCGGATTTCACGCTGACGGTGGCGGTCACCACGACGGATGCCGACAGCGGCGATACGGCGACGGTCACCGAGACGCTCGCAGTCACGGTCGATGCCGTGGCGGACACGCCTTCCCTCACGGTCGATGCGGCTTCCGGCAGCGAAGACAGTGCGATTGCGCTCGACATCACCTCGGCACTGACCGACCAGGACGGGTCCGAGACCCTCTCGATCACCATTACCGACATTCCGGACGGCGCGACCCTGTCTGCCGGGACGGTCAATGAAGACGGCTCCGTCACCCTGACGCCGGACCAGCTCGACGGCCTGACCATCACCCCGGCCGCCAACAGCGCGGACGACTTCACCCTAACGGTCACGGCCACATCGACGGACGGCACGGATACCGCGACGCAGACGGCGGAGCTGCCGGTGACGGTCACCGGCGTCGCCGACGATGCCACCCTCGAGACCGCTGCTGCATCCGGCGATGAAGACAGCGCCATTGCCCTCGACATCGATGTGTCGGGCGTCAACGCGGGCGACAGCGCGTCGGTCACGATCTCGGGTATTCCGACGGGTGCGGAACTTTCGGCCGGGACGGTAAACGAGGATGGCAGCGTCACCCTGAGTGTCGATCAGCTCGAAGGGCTGACCATCACGCCTGCTGCGAACAGCGATGCGGACTTCACGCTGACGGTGGCGGTGACGACGACGGATGCCGATAGCGGCGATACGGCGACGGTCACCGAGACGCTCGCGGTCACGGTCGATGCCGTGGCGGACACGCCCTCCCTCACGGTCGATGCGGCCTCGGGCAGCGAAGACAGTGCGATCGCGCTCGATATCACTTCGGCACTCACCGACCAGGACGGGTCCGAGACCCTCTCGATCACCATTACCGACATTCCGGACGGCGCGACCCTGTCTGCCGGGACGGTCAACGAAGACGGATCCGTCACGCTGACGCCGGATCAGCTGGACGGTCTCACGATCACGCCGGCCGCCAATAGCGCGGACGACTTCACGCTGACGGTGACGGCCACATCGACGGACGGCACGGATACCGCGACCCAGACGGCCGAACTGCCGGTCACCGTGACTGGCGTCGCCGACGATGCGACCCTCGAGACCGCTGCCGCGTCCGGCGATGAAGACAGCGCCATCGCACTCAGCATTGACGTCTCCAATGTGGCGGACGGCGACAGTGCCTCGGTCACGATCTCGGGCATCCCCGCCGGTGCGGAACTCTCCGCCGGGACGGTCAATGAAGACGGCAGCGTCACGCTGACGGTGGATCAGCTCGAAGGTCTGACGATCACCCCTGCTTCGAACAGCGATGCGGACTTCACGCTGACGGTGGCGGTGACGACGACGGATGCCGACAGCGGCGACACGGCGACGGTCACCGAGACGCTCGCGGTCACGGTCGATGCCGTGGCGGATACGCCGTCTCTCACGGTCGATGCGGCCTCGGGCAGCGAGGACAGCGCGATTGCGCTCGACATCACCTCGGCACTGACCGATCAGGATGGGTCCGAGACCCTCTCGATCACCATTACCGGTATTCCGGAGGGCGCGACCCTCTCGGCCGGGACTGTGAACGAGGACGGCTCCGTCACGCTGACGCCGGATCAGCTCGACGGTCTCACGATCACGCCGACCGCCAATAGCGCGGACGATTTCACGCTGACGGTCACGGCGACCTCGACCGACGGCACCGACACGGCGACGGAGACCGCCGAACTGCCGGTGACGGTCACGGGCGTCGCCGACGATGCCACCCTCGAGACCGCTGCCGCGTCCGGCGATGAAGACAGCGCCATCGCACTCAGCATTGACGTCACCAATGTGGCGGAAGGCGACAGCGCCTCGGTCACGATCTCCGGCATCCCCGCCGGTGCGGAACTCTCCGCCGGGACGGTGAATGAGGATGGATCCGTCACCCTGACGCCGGATCAGCTCGACGGCCTGACCATCACCCCTGCTTCGAACAGCGATGCGGACTTCACGCTGACGGTGGCGGTGACGACGACGGATGCCGATAGCGGCGACACGGCGACGGTCACCGAGACGCTCGCGGTTACGGTCGATGCCGTGGCGGACACGCCCTCCCTCACGGTCGATGCGGCTTCCGGATCCGAAGACAGTGCGATTGCGCTCGACATCACCTCGGCACTGACCGACCAGGATGGGTCGGAGACCCTCTCGATCACCATTACCGGCATTCCGGAGGGCGCGACCCTCTCTGCCGGTACGGTCAATGAGGACGGGTCCGTCACCCTGACGCCGGATCAGCTCGACGGTCTCACGATCACGCCGGCCGCCAATAGCGCGGATGACTTCACGCTGACGGTCACGGCGACCTCGACCGACGGCACCGATACCGAGACACAGACCGCGGAGCTGCCGGTCACGGTGACCGGTGTGGCCGACGATGCTGACCTGGCCACTTCCGCCGCGTCCGGCGATGAGGACAGCGCCATCGCGCTCAGCATTGACGTCACCAATGTGGCAGATGGCGACACCGCCTCGGTAACGATCTCGGGTATTCCGACGGGTGCCGAACTCTCCGCCGGGACGGTAAACGAGGACGGCAGCGTCACGCTGACGGTCGATCAGCTCGAAGGTCTGACGATCACGCCGCCTGCGAACAGCGATGCGGATTTCACGCTGACGGTGGCGGTGACGACGACGGATGCCGACAGCGGCGATACGGCGACGGTCACCGAGACGCTCTCGGTCACGGTCGATGCGGTGGCGGACACGCCCTCCCTCACGGTCGACGCGGCTACCGGTTCCGAGGACAGCGCCATTGCCCTCGACATCACCTCGGCGCTGACCGACCAGGATGGCTCGGAGACCCTCTCGATCACGATTACCGGTATTCCGGAGGGCGCGACCCTGTCTGCCGGGACGGTCAATGAGGACGGGTCCGTCACGCTGACGCCGGATCAGCTCGACGGGCTGACCGTCACCCCGGCGGCCAATAGCGCGGACGACTTCACGCTGACGGTGACGGCGACCTCGACCGACGGCACCGATACCGCGGCGCAGACGGCGGAACTGCCTGTGACGGTCACGGGCGTGGCCGACGATGCTGACCTGGCCACGTCTGCCGCATCGGGCGATGAGGACAGCGCCATTGCACTGAGCATCGATGTATCGGGCGTCAATGAAGGCGATACGGCTTCCGTGACCATCTCGGGCATTCCGACGGGTGCGGAACTTTCGGCCGGGACGGTGAACGAGGACGGCAGCGTCACGCTGACGGTGGATCAGCTCGAAGGTCTGACCATCACCCCTGCTTCGAACAGCGATGCGGATTTCACGCTGACGGTGGCGGTGACGACGACGGATGCCGATAGCGGCGATACGGCGACGGTCACCGAGACGCTGGCAGTCACGGTCGATGCCGTGGCGGACACGCCCTCCCTCACGGTCGATGCGGCTGCCGGGTCCGAGGACAGTGCGATTGCGCTCGACATCACCTCGGCGCTGACCGACCAGGATGGGTCGGAGACCCTCTCGATCACGATTACCGGTATTCCCGAGGGGGCAACCCTCTCGGCCGGTACGGTCAACGAAGACGGCAGCGTCACCCTGACGCCAGATCAGCTCGACGGTCTCACGATCACGCCGGCCGCCAACAGCGCGCACGATTTCACGCTGACGGTGACTGCGACCTCGACCGACGGTACCGACACGGCTACCCAGACTGCGGAACTGCCGGTCACCGTGACCGGTGTGGCGGATGAAGCCGACCTGGCCACCTCCGCCGCGTCCGGCGATGAAGACAGCGCCATCGCGCTCGACATCGATGTGTCGGGCGTCAACGCGGGCGATACGGCTTCCGTGACCATCTCCGGCATCCCCGCCGGTGCGGAACTCTCCGCCGGGACGGTGAACGAGGACGGCAGCGTCACCCTAACGGTGGACCAGCTCGAAGGTCTGACCATCACCCCTGCTTCGAACAGTGCAGATGACTTCACGCTGACGGTGGCGGTGACGACGACGGATGCCGACAGCGGCGACACGGCGACGGTCACCGAGACGCTCTCGGTCACGGTCGATGCCGTGGCGGACACGCCCTCCCTCACGGTCGATTCAGCTTCCGGATCCGAAGACAGTGCCATTGCCCTCGACATCACCTCGGCACTGACCGACCAGGACGGCTCGGAGACCCTCTCGATCACCATTACCGGTATTCCGGACGGGGCGACCCTCTCGGCCGGTACGGTGAATGAGGACGGCTCCGTCACCCTGACGCCGGATCAGCTCGACGGTCTCACGATCACGCCGGCTGCCAACAGTGCGGATGACTTCACGCTGACGGTCACCGCGACCTCGACCGATGGCACGGATACCGCGACCCAGACCGCGGAGCTGCCGGTCACGGTGACCGGTGTGGCCGACGATGCCACCCTCGAGACCGCTGCTGCATCCGGCGATGAAGACAGCGCCATTGCCCTCGACATCGATGTGTCGGACGTCAACGCGGGCGATACGGCTTCCGTGACCATCTCGGGCATCCCCGCTGGTGCGGAACTCTCTGCCGGGACGGTGAACGAGGACGGCAGCGTCACCCTGACGGTGGATCAGCTCGAAGGGCTGACCATCACCCCGCCTGCGAACAGCGATGCGGACTTCACGCTGACGGTGGCAGTGACGACGACGGATGCGGATAGCGGCGACACGGCGACGGTCACCGAGACGCTCGCGGTCACGGTCGATGCCGTGGCGGACACGCCCTCCCTCACCGTTGATGCGGCCTCGGGCAGCGAGGACAGCGCAATCGCCCTCGACATCACCTCGGCACTGACCGACCAGGACGGGTCCGAGACCCTCTCGATCACCATTACCGGCATTCCGGAGGGTGCGACCCTCTCGGCCGGTACGGTCAACGAAGATGGATCCGTCACGCTGACGCCGGATCAGCTGGACGGGCTGACCATCACCCCGGCCGCCAATAGCGCGGACGACTTTACGCTGACGGTCACGGCGACCACGACCGACGGCACGGATACCGCGACCCAGACCGCGGAACTGCCGGTCACCGTGACTGGCGTCGCCGACGATGCCACCCTCGAGACCACCGCCGCGTCCGGCGATGAAGACAGCGCGATCGCGCTCAGCATTGACGTCTCCAATGTGGCGGACGGCGACACCGCCTCGGTCACGATCTCGGGTATTCCGGCGGGCGCGGAACTCTCCGCCGGGACGGTGAACGAGGATGGCAGTGTCACCCTGACGGTGGATCAGCTCGAAGGTCTGACCATCACGCCGCCTTCGAACAGCGATGCGGATTTCACGCTGACGGTGGCGGTGACGACGACGGATGCCGATAGCGGCGATACGGCGACGGTCACCGAGACGCTCGCGGTCACGGTCGATGCCGTGGCGGATACGCCTTCCCTCACGGTCGACGCGGCTTCCGGATCCGAAGACAGTGCGATTGCGCTCGACATCACCTCGGCACTGACCGACCAGGATGGGTCGGAGACCCTCTCGATCACCATTACCGGCATTCCGGACGGCGCGACCCTCTCTGCCGGTACGGTCAATGAGGACGGGTCCGTCACCCTGACGCCGGATCAGCTCGACGGTCTCACGATCACCCCGGCCACCAACAGCGCGGACGATTTCACGCTGACGGTCACGGCGACTTCAACGGACGGCACCGACACGGCGACGCAGACCGCGGAGCTGCCGGTCACGGTGACCGGTGTGGCCGACGATGCTGACCTGGCCACATCTGCTGCGTCCGGCGACGAAGACAGCGCCATTGCGCTGAGCATTGACGTCACCAATGTGGCGGATGGTGACAGCGCTTCTGTGACCATCTCGGGCATTCCCGCCGGCGCTGAACTCTCCGCCGGGACGGTGCATGAGGATGGATCCGTCACCCTGACGGTGGACCAGCTCGAAGGGCT